>JAJFGR010000010.1 GCA_021776025.1 Alphaproteobacteria bacterium | reverse complement strand
ATATGCTACGAAATGGAATTGTCCCTTTTTTCCCTTGAAACCGCACTTACAAGAACCATCGGGTGCTTGATAAATCCTATTACAGCCTCTGCATATCCATATTTTGGGAAAGGGCTCTACATAAACGCCTTGGTCTAGATTTAAGGAGAGAACTTTTATTCCGACTTTCTTGCGTAAATCTTCTACAAAACCGCCATCTTTATTGTCTGTAGCCCAGGGCATAGCCAGTCGGATCAACTCTTTTCTTAAAACGTCGGCTTCTACATTACGTTCAGTTTTGGAATCCAGCCATTTTTTTACTTTCCATACACCGCCTTCCAAATCAACTGTTTGGTCGGGCAGATAACCAAATAAAACTTGAGATGCGCTTCTATATGCCTTCATTTCAGCTCACTCCCGACTATTTTCGCTTGTTCTTCGACATCTCTTAGCGAGCGCATAGCTTTATGTGGAGATAAATCCGAAGCAAATCGACTATCGGTCGGAGGATCATCTACATTTCTTTCCAGCAACCGGAACCACTTCTCTATATCGTCCTTCATAAGTGTATTGAGTTCGCCGTTCGTTTTCAGCATGTCGCAAATAACATCTATTTCATCGGCGAAAAAACCATCGGTTTTGTTAATGTATTCCCTCAACTTTGGAATCATTGTCAACGGCGTATCAGCTTGAGGTTCGTGAATCATAAGAAGTCGAGCGAATTCCAAACCGGCGATCGTTCGTTCCAACACTCTTCTACTGTTGCGCGTAATCGGTATAGGTTCTACAAACCTATCGCCATGTTCGATAAATTTATCGAAAGACCTGTATATGCTGGCATCTCTTTCCCTAGAAATTTTATGAACGACCAAAACCAGTGCAGGCCACTTCCTTCCGACCCGCGCTGTAGATTGAATAAACTCAGCAGTCCCTAGAGGTAAACCGATCATAATCATAGTATTGAGCCGATCTATATCCACACCATGAGACATCATTGATGAGGCTGGAATCACATGCAACCGTTCGAAAAAATCTTCTTCCGGGTGTTCGAGTCTATCGAGAGTTCTACGGATTTCCTCGAAATCTGTTTTTCCTGTTAGTTGAGCAACATTGACGGTTCCTTCGATATCTCCCAATTGTGTTTCTGTGGAACGCATAACGGCATCTAAATCTCGGAGCGTATTTCCGTAGACAACATTCGTGCCATATAAATCAAGTAAAAAAGGAGCGAGTTTAGGGTCAACACCGATTTCTGAACATGTCTTTTCAGGCTCAATGAGAAGCTGCCTAACGTATTTTTGTAATTCTGTGAGCAATCTATCGACGGCAAACTCCAAGGTTACGCCCTTGGGGGAAATTGCTATGAACTTTCTCATTAGTTCCTCTGAATCTGCCGTCCAAAACCCCTGTCCATAAGCTGGTCCCGGCTCAGGAAACACCCTTGCTTGTCTTGAATATAAGACTTGCGATTGCTTCTCGTAACCGGATAAAGTGGCGGAAGAAGCTAGGATTTTAGGTTTGTAACCGCATAGCTCTTGCTCAAGATTATCGAACAAGGATTCATAGAAAGCATCGACGGCACCGAGGCTATCCCTCAAGAGGTGCAGCTCGTCTTGCAATCGAAAGGAGGGACCAAAAAGCTCCGGATCATTAGGTAGCGCCTCAACGGTACCATTGCAATCCGGGACCAAGCATCCATTCGGTTTCTTCGATCGGATTGCGTAGGTGAACCCATGTCCGTCTTTGCTGCATTTTCCCCAAGGCGCTCCTACGAAGCCCCTCATGGAAGCCTGCATGGCTATAAGTGCCGCCTTATCTAGCGTGCCAACGATGACGGTGGGAAGAAAACGATAAATCTCATCGTCCACTACGAAAATGGGGAGAGCTTTGTCGTTCCAAGAGCACTCAGAATTTGTACATTTATGAACCAACTGCCAATGTCGTAGATTGAAATCCATTGAAATCGAATCTGCTTTACAAAAAGGGCAGTAACTTAATACCTTGGCTTTTTTGGGCATATTTGGGTCGTCAGAATCCCAAGTTTTGTGATCTGCTTCTACTTTGTTGGGTGTGGAGTTTGCTCCTACGAAGAAACCAAGAGAAAATTGATCTCCTTCTATTTTTTCTTTGCTACGAATCTGTTCGGCAGCAGCAAGTGCATCCGCAAACCTTTGTGTTTGTTGCAACGAGAGCATTCGTAGCGGAAAGCGACTCCATGCCGTAATGCCGGATTTTTTTCCTCGTAGCCTATCATAAAATGCTGCCGTTAATAATAACCCTAAATATGTTTCAGTTTTCCCACCACCAGTAGCAAACCAAACAATATCGACTATATCGCTTTCATTTTCTGGTTCGGCGATACACGCTAGATTTGCTAGAAGAAACCCGAATTGAAAAGGACGCCAGCCATCGTATTTACCTGCTGCTGCGATGAGCATGGCTTTGTTCATATATACAAAGGATTTTCTCAATAGCTCGTTCGTTTCGAGAATATTTATGCCTTTATTAATCCGATCCAATTCAACGGCAAATGCTTCGGCTGATTTATGGGATTCGGATAACATTTCATCCGACCAGGCTTCTTTATGAGCCCTTTTCTCTAGAGTCTTCTTGTTCCAATGTTCTTCGCCCCATTCTTTCGCAAGAGCGTACAGAGATTTAGATGAGGCCAAAGGGTTTTCTGCTAATGTCGAAAACCTCATATCTGGAGGGTCATCATTAATGTTCCAATATTTAGGTCTGAATTTAGATGAAACCGGGGTGTCTATGGCGCTAATATTACCGTTTCCATCTACATGAATACCGCAGTTGTGACCGTATGCATGAATATCTCTATCATACCTGAATGAATCGTGAAGTGTTTCCAGTTGATAGGGACTTGTTTTTATTCCGCTGATTTCCATACTCGTCTCATAAAACCGAGTATCTTTCATCTCTTTCATTTTTTCTGGAGATTTATTCACGAAAGAGATAAAGACCTCTTCTTGGCCTTTGAGGTTTAAGCCCCACTCTACGGATAGTTCAGCAGAAAGTCCTGTTACACCAGACGCATCCTCAAGTTTTTTTGTAAAAATGTCGGTACCGAATATTTGTACATTTGATACTTTAGAAACGGAGATGTGCAGTGTTTCATTCAAAGCAGGGCGCTTCTCCCATTGTTCTTTGTCAAGTCGAACCCAAATAGCTGCTTTGACAGTGACATTAAAATTCCAGGGAGGTGCTTCTTTTGGGAGCACTTTCATCCCTATGGCACAAGGCTCAAGTCTGTCTGCTTTATCACCGTAAGGACTTTGTGCGACCATCTCTTCCGGCGCAACTCTCCCCAGCCAAAATCGACCTGATGGTTCTACAGAAAGATTGTGAATATGGTCACCTCTGGCCGACTCGATCAGCCGATTCTGGAGCCATGTTACGAATTTTTCAGCGGCTTCATATGCTTCATCGTTATCGGTGACCGAGCTCATTTTTAGTTGTCCCCTTCAAGGTAAATTTTTAATTTATTACGTTTTGCTTTTTTTCTTACCCTACTCAACCCTTTGTTTTCGAGCTGACGTATCCGCTCTCTCGTTATATTGTAATCTTGACCTATGCTTTCCAACGTTTCATCCGTTCCCGAAGAAACTCCAAATCTTCTATCCATTACGTCTTGAAGGCGTGTGTCATCCAGGTATGAGAGAAGCTCACCGATTTTTTCTCTGAGTTCAGTTTGTTCATGCAGTTTGTAGGGACCGGGGTCATTCGAAGGAAGTAAGTCCCCTATAGTCAGGTCATTTTCTTCACTTGTTGGTTGATCTATAGAGACCACACGGGACTTTGCTAAGTCATAAAGAAAAGCGACTTGATCTTTATCCCAAGTAAGCAAATCAGCTATTTGAGTTACTGTAGGCTCTGATCCATTCCGCATTTTCAAAAACTGTACTGCTCTTTTAACTTTTCGTACTTTTTCTTTCGCATGTACCGGTATTCGTATAAGTCCTTCTTTATCATCAATACCTCGTAAAATAGCCTGTCTAATCCACCAAGTTGCATAGGTAGAAAACTTAACATCATAACTCACATCAAAGCGTTCTGTTGCCTTCATTAAACCAAACGTACCCTCGTTTATTACGTCTGAAAAATCCATATTTGTTCGGTTTTTAAATTTGGTTGCTACCCAGATTACAAGCCTTAGGTTTGAGACAGTCATTTTATCACGAGCATGTTTTGCCCTAACTAGAATATCCTTGAACTCTTTTATATCTGAGACTTCTCCAGAATCTATCTTTTCTTGTACCTGACGCCCTAGCCCAATTTGACGGCCGAGCTTTACTTCATCTTCTTTGGTGAGAAGAGGATACTTTTTGAGATCTTTCATGAATAAGTCAAGGGCGGTGAGATTAGAGGAAAACTGAGCTTGAGAAGATAATTCTTCGTCAGATATTTTTTCTAAAGCTAAGTCTTGTGGCTCCTCTATTTCTATCCCGTTCTCTTTGAGCTGGCTTTCAACGTATAGACACTCATCAGGGTTCAGGTCGCGTTTAAGCATTAGCCGGTCCACTGTTGGCCGGCTAAGCACTTCATCACATCGATGCCACTCATCAATGAGGTCACTAACGAGCTTTTCTGCTCTTTCGTTCATAAATCCCCGAAATTAAATTTTTCCATATTTTTATCATGCCTCGGATTTCAATCAAGTATTGTATTTATAGCGAAAACATTGAAATTTGGACATAAAATAAAATTTCAAGAGAAATATCATGGATACGGTATCGAAATCGAAACGCAGTCAGATTATGGGGAAAGTCCGGGGAAAGGACACGAAACCGGAAAAAGCCGTGCGTTCCTTATTGCATAAGGCAGGGTATCGGTTCCGCTTGCACACCAAGCATCTGCCGGGCAGCCCAGATATTTGTATGCCGAAATATCAAACCGTTATATTCGTTCATGGGTGCTTTTGGCATCGCCACAAAGGATGCAAAAAGACGACTACACCTAAATCCAACAAAGTCTATTGGAAGAAAAAATTCGCTGAAAATATCCAAAGAGACAAAAGAACAGAACAAGAACTCGGAAATATGGGATGGAAAGTCTTGACGGTTTAGGCAGTGCGAACTGGCCGATACCGCCGCATTGATGAAACGTCTTTCTAAGAAAATAAGAAGCGCTTAAGCCGAAGCGGCTTGGCTATACAAATACTCTATATGTTTTCTAATGCTGGCACCGATTATCTGTCCTAGCTTGACCGGAACGGCGTTTCCGATCATTTTGGCTACATGCTTGGTATATATAGGCTGATCCGGAGCGACGAATTGATAGTCGGCCGGAAAAGTTTGCAATAAGGCCCCCTCTCTGAGAGATAAAGCCCTATGTTGCTCCGGATGTCCGAAGCGTCCGTTGCCGAAACCGGTAAATTGGGTTGTGATCGTGGGAGAAGGTTCTTCCCACGACATTCTGCCATAAACGCTTCGATATGTTTTTCGCTCGGGCTTCCTGTGACAGGGTGTTACAAGTTTTTTATCCCAGTCGAGCCAAGACCCGTTGGGCCGTGAAGCTTTCATCCGTTTCATATTGAGTTCTGACAAGCTGCTGGCCATGTGCAAGGGATCGTCTTCCGACTTTCTGCCATGTCGAATTGTCGGTAGATGTTCAATTGTTTCTTTTACGGTTTTGTATTTTTTCGGGTCGGTAATGATCGGATCGAGAAGTTTGATTTCTCCATGCCTTGATGCAAGCAAAACCAAACGATGGCGTGTTTGCGGTATGCCATAGTCTGGACAGTATGCAATCGTAGAATTGATATTGTAGCCCAGTTTTTTAAGGGCTTTCTCGAAATCCGTGTAAACTTCATGCCGTTTCAGCTGCGGAACATTTTCCATCGTAACGATGTCCGGTTTTACCTGTTTCACCAGCCGGGCAAATTCATATAACATACCCCACTTGCTGTCTTCGGTGTTGTCCTTGCCCTGAGTATATTTGGAAAAAGGCTGGCAAGGCGCACATCCTGCAATGACGGTAATTTCGCTATCATCAAAATAATCTTTGATTTCTTTGCCTGTCAGCTTTGATACGTCTTTGATGATATAGGGCACGTCATTGTTATATTCGTATGCGTACTCGCAAACGGGGTCTACATCAAACCCCGCTTTCACGACGATAGATTCATCCAGCAATCCGTGTGTAAGTCCGCCGGCGCCGCAAAAAAGATCGACCGCCGCGATTTTAGGAATCTTAATTTTCTTTTTTCGAGCCATTTTATAAACAATTTTTATTTGGATGATATTAATGGAGCGGGTTTTGCACAATACCGAAAATTCTTGTGTCCACAGCAAGGAACACAAATTTACGGAATCTATTCTAACACGGTTTCTTCTCTTATTACAGAGACTAAATCGTATGGTTTTTTCTTTATTTTCAATCCGTTACGATCTCCTAATTTTCTGACCATGTTGCTCTTTTCCTTGTAAGGCAAAGAGTATCGATTTCGTACAGTCAGAAGAAATCAATCACCGTCCAACTTATAAGATGCCACGGTTTCAACCAGTTTTATCACATGCTTTTGAGCGTCTGGCTCGCGGATGCTGCGGTATGTTTTCAGGAGCCTGATCTCATCTTTGGATAACCACAAATGCTTGGTATTTGGTAGAACGCCGTCCAGACCGGCGAAAAACTCGATGATTGATACATCCAGCGCGCGGGAAATGTAATAAAGGGTCGAGGCCGCCATGCGGTTAGCGCCTCGCTCGTATTTCTGGATTTGCTGAAATGTCACGCCCACCGCCTTGCCGAGTTCTTCCTGCGACATACCGCGCCAGGCGCGGAAAGCTCGTAAGAAAGCCCCGGCGTTGATATCAACCGGGTCCGGCCCGCGTTTAGTTTTCTTGTTTGGTTTAGGCTTTTTTGACATATGATTACTTCTAATATGACTGTCAGTCCGTGGACTATCAGTCATGATTACCTCTCATATAAGAGGTATGTCAAGTGATGATAAAGCTTTAAAATCATTGGGAAAGAACTTGCGGGCAGTACGGAAGCGGCAGGGCTTAACACAGGAGGCTCTTGCGGAGCTATGTGACTACGACCCCACCTATATCAGCCTGCTGGAAAGAGGGAAAAGAAACCCGCCGTTTTTGACGATTGTAAAAATCTCAAAACATCTGAAATGCAAGGTTTCCGAGCTTACGAACATATAAGCTCACCACTACCCCTTAAAAATCTGTTCCCTATGATATTGCAAAAAGTGAGGGTGAGGATGTAAGTCCTGCCGGTCCGGCAGCATGAGCTGTCCGCTGGGCGTGAGCATGCGGTTCATAGCCTCCGGGATACCGCTTTTTACTTTCAGAATTTTGTAATCATCATTTAAGGAAATCAAACCCCGGTCGAACATCCAATGCACGGTGCCGCATAAAGCAACGCCATTACGGACAGAGTCCGGGCCTTGGTGGGCCACAGGGCGAATATGTGCCGCTTGAACCTCTGGCCGTCCGCCACCGTTAATAATACGCAAGCCGGTCATAGCGCAGGTTTTATCGTATGCCGTTTTCACCGCTTCAGCGAAGGCTTGATCGCGGAAAGGGCGGTTTAGGATGGTTTGCACCATGGGGCGCTCAAATGTCTCTTGCGGGTTATCTGATAGGCCAGGACCGGGTGCTTGTGTTTCTAGTTCTAGAACGTGGGCAAAGCCTGTTTGCAGGATCAATTGATATTCAGCATCTGTGATTTGATGGACGGCGCTTTGAGAAAGGCCAGGGTTTAACGTGCCGTCAAGATTGAGCAAAGAGGTTTCGTAATAAGTACCGCCTTCCTTAAAAGGCACAGGGTTTTCAAATTCCAGATAATGATCGATTTCAGCGTAATAGTGGTCTGATTTGGCGGGGTCTTGGCGCACGTTTTTGATTTGGGCTGTGGCGTAATAAATCTGACGGCCTCCATTGCGGCGTGGCTCGTAATATATAATCCAATCGCCGACTGTGGCCTCTATGCGTTTGAGATATTGCCGTGGGAAGTGATAGCGCTCCTCCGGTAAATCATCATAGATGGAGTTTATCTTTGATATAAATACAGCCTTGGTCATGTCATCTATGGTAATGGAAAAGCTGCTCTTTGTGGATTCTTATAATTTGTTGGGTGAAGGATATAACAAGCAGCCTGATTTCCTATCTGACATCGGTCAAATATCCAGTACGGCCAGAGCAGGGCCAGCCGTTTTTATCCTTATGTTTGTTGAGTTTTGAATCGTTTTTGCTGCGCGTAAATTTCTTCTGGCAGTAAGGGCATTGGAAAATATATTTAGGTCCGAAAGAGGAAGAGTGTGATCTCCGGGAAAAGGGCCGGGTTGCTCTGGGGCGTGACGTTCCGAAAGATTTTATTTTTCTGGATTCCGCTACGGTCGGGGCCAGGACAACCGGTCCGCCTGAAGTTAGTTCGACCTCGTATTTCGGTGTAAAGACCCTGTTAGTCACGCGCGCGCCCTGAATGCGGTCAACGCGGTAACTTCTGTGCTGACCATCATCGGCGCGGATAGCGTGAAGAATGACATTACCGTCCTGTGTTTGACGCAAAGAATAGGGTTCTATAACCCGCGTTTTATGGCCATAGTCCAGTTCAACGCACAATCTGTTGGCGGCGGCAAAGCGTATTATTTCGAGATATTGTGCTCCGTGCCGTACGGTCAGGCTGCGGCCAGAACGCTCGCGGATAATTGTTTCTCCGGGCCTTAAAGGATAGGCTGTCGGAATGACCGGTTCGTGTCCATGTTCAATCCATTCAAAAATAGCGGGCAATTCGCTCCAGTAACTTTCAACGGGCGGAAGATTTGGCAACTGGTGGCCCAGCATATTTGCCCATGAGCCTTCCAGGCTTTCTTTGTGAGATTCAAGATCGGCCAGTACCGGTACGGCAATGCCCTTAAACTCACATTTTTGTCGCAGAATATCGAGAAGAACACCTGCTGCCGGTTTGATGGTAGAGTTCCTGAAAAGATTGACAACATCGTATAAATCGCGGGGACGGGTTCTTTCCGCCAGCGCCCTGAATTTTTCGCCGAACACTTCTTCATAGACGTAGCAAAGTGCTTGAATACCGCCATTCGGCTCATCCGAATACGGATGGTAGACGGGCTGTAGGGCAGGAGCCAATACCAGCTTTTCATCAGCCGTCAGATCAAGTTTGACTTTTGGATAGCCGCCGGATGTTGGCGAAACAGGCCCGCGGTAAGAAACCTTTCCCTGGCATGAAGTTTTGCCGCGCGGATTGGTGTAAATGTCAAAGGACAGGCCGTCTTTTGGAACCTCTATCCCTGTCTGTTCATATACCCATTCGGCTATGGTTTCGAATGTGTTGCGTAGAAAATCTTCTTTGATCTGGCTTTCATCGGTTAGCGTAAAGTCGAGATCCTCTGAAAACCGGTAGGTTTCGAAATAGCACTTTTTGAGACAGGTCCCGCCCTTGAAAATCCAGTCTTTATTTATCGCCGGATGATTATAGATACCGGCCAGCAGCCATCCCAGAACGTAATCCTTTTCGATAACGTCCGGACGCAGGCTTACGGTGGCGGCCATAGCCAGAATTTCACGGCGGTCAATCATCGAGTCCCTACGTTAAGTCCAAGTTTTAGGAATCCAGAGATTCCATTTTTTGACCAGACGCGGACTGGAAATTGCGGGATCAAGCTTGGCGTTCCCCGTTGTCATGCGTTCACGGCAAGGCTGGAGTAATGCTTCGACGCCTGCTTGTTCCGCCAGAAAACCAAGTCGCTTGAACACGGCACCGTTTCCAAGTTGCGCGGCATAGTCGATCAATTGATTTATATCCGATTCTTGGTCTTTCAGGTAGGCTTTAAGGCAATCGAAAACATGCGTAATGCCCCCGCCGGTTTCCGGCGTATCGAGCATGTCGATGATCGTGCGGTGCTTATCGGATATGGATACCTTCGTTCCGGCGCGCCATAGCGTTTTCAGCCCGAATAAATTTTCTTCTTTTGTGTGTTTCAGTGCAAACTCCGTTCCATGGTATATCTGCGCTTTACGGCGCACAGGGCGGGCCGTAAAAACAAAGATGCTGCGGAATATCTGTTCCGTGAAATCCCAATGGCCTGCCGCCGTCCATCCGCCGATATAACAGGGATTGAAGAGCGATGGAGCCAGAATCCACGGGTCTTCTATAACCTGCTGTGATGTAAGGGCGTCCATCGGTACAGGAGCGTAAAGGCCGGGGCCGACCCTGGTCAGCCACCCTTGATGTGTCCAGCGGGATAGCATTTTAGCGGCGTCCTGCCTTTCAAGGTCAAGCGCCTCCACGGCGTCATCAATAGACACCAGTTTCCCCGCCGCTTGTAAAACAGCAGAAAGCCGCGAACGGTTCTGGCCTATAGAGGATTTCTGTTCCATTGGTATATTATAACTCCATTTTTTCACAAAAAACGTGAATTTATAGATCGATAATATACCAAAACAGTTAAGATTGCACGAAAAATGGTACAGCGCATCTACAATAATTCACATTTTTTGTGAATTATTGTAGTAAAGATATATTATTCAAGAACGCTGTTCTGTTGGCATGGTTTATAATTTATCATATAGTGGTACTATGAGTACTATAAAAGTATCAAAAATAAACAAGCTTTTAAGCTTGCAGCCGCAAGGAACCGTGATGCTTTCATCATGGCTAAAGGAGCAGGGTTATAGTCCCGATCTTCAAAAAAGGTACAGGAAAAGCGGGTGGCTGGAATCCATAGACACCGGCGCGATGATTCGTGCGGGCGATCAGGTTTGTTATGAAGGGGCGATCTATGCGCTTCAAAAGCAACTGGAGATGAGTGTTCATCCTGGTGGCAGGAGCGCACTTGCCATGCTTGGCAAGGCACATTATCTGGAACTGGCACAGAAAAAAGTTGTGCTGTTCGGAGGCCATAATGAAAAACTGCCGGTTTGGTTTCAAAACCATGACTGGGGTTTAGAATTTGATTATTACAAGTCCTCTTTTTTACCGCCCGATCTTGGTCTTACCGAAGTTGAACTAAGGACTTTTTCAATCAAAATTTCAAACGCTGAGCGGGCGCTCATGGAGTGCCTGTATTTGGCACCGAAAAAACAGGAACTGTTTGAATGTTATGAGCTAATGGAAGGCTTGGTTAATCTCAGGCCCAAACATATTCAGGCGTTGCTTGAGAAATGCACTTCAGTAAAAGTCAAACGGCTTTTCCTGTATATGGCCGAAAAAGCCGGGCATGCATGGCTTCGCTATCTGGACTTGGATAAGGTCTATTTTGGCAGCGGAAAGCGCAGTCTGGTCAAGAACGGTGTTTATGTTTCAAAACACCGGATAACCGTGCCGAAAGAGTTGGCGTGATGACTTTGCTATCACATTAAAAACGATGTCATATCCGTAGTATGATTAGGAATTCAGGTAAAAAATTAAAGAACAAAAAGCACGAATTTATGGAGCAAGGATAACGGTACGGAAGGTAAGAGATAATCTTCGCGGCCCCGTTCGGTTTTGAAGCTGCCCACCAGATGGGATTTACAGGCAGGGATAGCGTGTTGGATCAAAAGGGAATATCGTCAAATATAGCAATTGCTTTTTCTTTACTATCAATAGCTGGAATCTCCTCTAAAGCCTTAAGAAGTACATCCCGGGTT
The DNA here is from genome assembly GCA_021776025.1 of Alphaproteobacteria bacterium. Classification (GTDB taxonomy): domain Bacteria; phylum Pseudomonadota; class Alphaproteobacteria; order Micavibrionales; family Micavibrionaceae; genus TMED27. The sequence continues at coordinate 23,389 of JAJFGR010000010.1, read as the reverse complement.
TGTTGTAAAAGCTTGTGATTGCGCCCAACATTTTTTTGATCTGATTGAAGTTTCTCGCCATGTATCAGATTATTTCTGACGTGTTTGCATGCGTATATTAATGTCGAGTTATCGGTAATAGGAGTATCTTTTAAAAATTGTGGAGTATTATTGTCTTTATTTTTTCCCCATACTTTAGGGCCATCATCTTTGTAAAGCTCATGATAATCAGGGGTTTTTGAAATTTGTTTGAAAAAGTCTTCGGGCAGTTTCTTAATAAACGTATCCCAATCCGCTTCAACCGTTTTTTCTGAAGAATTATTATTTATCTTTCTTCCTAATTTTGTATATCCAGCTCGTGTCAGCGCATATTCAAACTTGGAAAAAAATAGCAGGGCGTCTTTAAGTTTATCGGTATCCATCAAATATTCCTTTTTTGTGTGATTATTTTATTGATTAATGGTAGCAAAAAGTAAATTCATCATAGGTGAACAATCTCTATAGGCGTGTATCAATGACTTTCTTTACGCCCGCTTGTTTCAGGCGTTCAAAGAAATGCTCCGCGCTGGAGCCGGTAAAGCCGATGGTAAAAAGTTTTATGGTTTTTTCATTCATTATAGAAAAGCACTTGCTCTTTAATTTTTATTTCGTGGTATAGGTATATTATCGCTCTATTTTTTCGCAGAAAGTGCTAATTTTCCGATTAACATTATCGTCTTTTGACCAAGGCAATGGTGTTTATTATATCCAGAAAACACAAGCGAGGTTTTATGATTGTGAAATATAAATATTCTGTAGATGGTGACCTTAGATTTCAAAATGATCTTATGTTCGAATTTAAAGGACGCAGCTATGAATTTAAAACGGATGAACAGGATTTTTTAACCGAGATAGTCGTTTCAGTTAAGGCGGAGGCAGATAAGTATGCACCTCAGATTATGCCACTCACTGACGATGTTGCGAAGTACCACATTCATATAAAAGATGAACCTACGTCTGTTTTTATCAAGGAGGAAACCCGAAACCTTGAAGGCATACTGAGTCTTTTTGGCCTGGATGAAGTTGATCTCACATATCCCGAGATTTCATGGATTCCAGAGAATGAAGAGGAAAAAGCCAAAATCCATATGCCAAAATTCAAAGCTGGAATTAATCAGGATAAACCCCTTTCCGAACTCCTTCCACCGGACCTTATGGCGCGTGCGATAATGGCGTCTTATGATAGCTTTGACTGGCAAATACCCTTTACCTTTTACCGCAAAGCAAGGGTTGATTATAAAAACGGTTGGTTCTTGGAGGCGTGTTACGATTATTTTTTCTTACTTGAATATCTTTTTGCTGATGGAAAATTTAAAACAAATGAAGTGAAAAAGAATTTCAAGGCGGCACCGGAGTTGCAAGCTGCGATTAAGCAGGTATTGAATGACAAAAGTATAACGCAGTATTTGCAAACCATTTCACAGAAAAAATACGACGAAATCGTAAATGGCAAAACCGCAGAGGAAATATCAGATTTCTTCGTGGATTTACGCGGGAAAATCCATCATCAAAGCAAAAAGCACAAGAAAGGGTGGCATCCGGCTAATCAACAGGATTTTAAATTCGAGGCAGAGCTTTTCGCAAACGTGTGTTTCAATTTGATGATGAAGGCGGCTAATGATCTTATGTTTAGTAAAGACGTAGATGTAAAAGCTATCAAATGTATGCAGAAAGTTTCGGCGGCCTAAACACGCTATCCCTTCCAAATCAAACCCTTGCCACGAAGTAGCCCCATCCGGTGTAGAAACGATGACAATGGCCAAATCCAGCTCCCGCAACCAATCTCAGTAACGGTTAACCCTTCCGTATCAAGGGCTTGGGCTCAGGATTCTCACACTACTCCCCATCGAAAAAAATAAGTTAAATCAATGGCTTAAGTGAATTTATGTGGTTCAATTCCCGGTTTCAACATTTGAACCAGGAAAAACTCTGATAGTACAAAGACGTACGAAAAGGTACGACCTACGAACTAAGTGGGTGTTTGTCGGTTTATACGAAATATTTTAAGATGTAATCAAGTTGCCATCGGTTTCCAATTGCGCTTCATCAGTTAAACCCGTGACACCAGTAATTGTAGCAATCTGTGTGCCTGCACCAAAACTAGCACTGCCTGTCGTGTCTACTTTAACGACTGAGTTAGCGCCGCTATCGGTGACTTCGACATAGTCCGTTATGGCGTCAGCAACAGGATTGTAGCCAGCAGTGGTAAGAATATCACTTATATCTAGCGCATCGCCAACAACGCTATCAAAATTATTAACTACATCTATATTATTAAACGCGCTGGCATTTTCAAATAGAAAGACATCCAGCCCGTCACCGCCATACAGCGTATCCAACCCGTCACCGCCGTTCAGAATGGTCGTATTTCCTGGTGTCAAAACCAAAGAGCCTTCCCATTCAATCATGGACTGATTCAAGCCATCGTCGTCCCGCCAGGTTCCGTCGCCGTTCATTCTGACATAGTTCTTGGTATTATCTGTTGACGGATCTCCGCCGCCAAGATCCCAGTTATTATAAAATCCGCCGACTGGTGCACCGCCGGAATTCCCTGACCAGAATTGTCCGCCGCTTTCCGGGCCGGTTAGCCAGTCCCATTTTCCTTCTGTCACAGGATCCCCTGCACCTAGCCAGACCTTTCCGCCTGCGGCTACGTTGGCAACGACTGTGTTTTCCGCGGCTGATGTGATGGTGGCAAGATGCCCACCCGCGCCGTTCAGCAATGATGCCTGAGCATTGGCTTCTGCACCGTCCCAGGTGAAGTCGGCACTGACAAATTTATAGAAATTTCCGGTTCCGGCATCATAAGTTACGCCGGGGTTAAATTTTTCAATGTCGGCGGCGGTGTTTGTGACCGAGTTGGAGTATATGATGTCATTCCCGGCATCGCCATTGAGCGTATCCGTTCCCGTGCTACCATAAATCGTATCATTCCCGGCGCCGCCGCTCAGGGTATTACTATTCAGATCGTCGAGAAACGGTGACGTCCCGCCGGCTGTGATGGTTTCTGTGTCCCATTCGATGACATAGGCTTCGTTATTGGTTCCGTCATCTTCCTGCCAGAGACTGTCACCTTGCAAAAGAACATGATTCTTTCCGTTATCATTCGTTGGCTCACCGCCGTCCCAATTATTATAAAACCCACCGACCGGGCTACCGCCGTCATTGCCACCGCCTGACCAGAATTGCTGGCCGTCCTGTGGTTCAGCGCCGCCGCCGGCAAACCAAAACCACTCTGTTTCTGTTACAGAATCAGTTGCGCCTATCCAGACATCGGTATCTTTGGCCATATCACTGACAAATGTGTTTTCAAGATCAGAGCCTATGGTGGCCAGATGACCGTTGATGCCGCCTAAGCCTGTGAGGGTTGAGGCTTGGGCTGTGTTGCTGGCATTCGTCCAGTCCGTAGTGGCACCCACAAACTGATAGAAGCTTTCCGTGTCATAGCTGTAAAATGTTCCGGGGTTGTCGGTCAGTATCTGCCCGATATTCAGAGGAGGATTACCAGCACTTTGATCAATGGCATAAAGCGTATCGTTTCCGTTGCCGCCATTGATAGTGTCGCTGCCGACATCGCCGCTTAACGTGTCATTGCCGTCATCGCCGTTGAGGGTGTCACCACCCTCGTTACCGGTTAGAATATCGATTCCGGTCCCGCCGTTGAGGGTGTCATTACCAAGGCCGCCGTTCAGCGTATCGTTGCCCGCATCGCCGTTCAGCGTATCGTTGCCGTCTTCACCAAAGAGTGAATCAATGCCCGTGCCGCCATTGAGAGTATCAACGCCGTCGCCGCCGTAAAGCGTGTCATTATCAGCATCACCATTCAGCGTGTCATTGAGCGCGCCGCCATAGAGCATATCGTCGCCGTTACCGCCATTCAGGGTATTGTTACCTTGTGCAGGAAGGGCAGGCACTGTTAGAAGGACATCTATGCCCTCCCACTCAATGCTGTATTCATTTTGATTTGTGGGATCATCAATTTCCCAGAGGCCGTCTTTCGCCATAAGAAGAAAATTGTCAACGTTATCACTGCCCGGCTCACCGCCGGCAATATCCCAGTTGTTATACATACCGCCAACCGGCGATCCTCCTGAAAACCCTGACCAGAATTGCTGCGCCGTTTCAGGGCCTGAATTCCAGAACCATTGACCATCTGCACCAGCGTCGTCAGCGCCTAGCCATTGGTCACCCGCGCCGCCACCTAAAGCAACAAGGAAATTATTCTCTGCGGATGATGTAACTGTAGATAAGTGTCCGCCTACACCGTTAATGAGAGAAGTCGTTGCTGCTGTATTTGCCGCATTCCACGTTTCCTGAGTTGAAACAAACTGATAAAAATTTCCTGTCGTCGCATTGTAGGAAAGTTCCGAATTGTTATTAAGAATAGCCGTGATTTGATCCTGTGTCGTAGAAATACCGCTTTTTATCCGCGCATCCACAATATCGTTACCGTCACCACCACTCATGACATTGGCACCGAACGCATCAAACACGTAATCGTCTTCGGTGCCGCCATCCAGCGTATCATTACCGTCGCCACCATAAAGATGGTCTATACCCGCATCGCCGTTTATAATGTCGGCACCGTCACCGCCATAGAGAGTATCATCATTGGCGCCACCGTTTAAGGTATCTATTGCGCCGTCATCATTCATGTTCAGACCGTCCCATTCAATGATGTAAGCTCTGGTGTTGGTTTCTCCGTTCAGGTCGTTCCACGTTCCTGCGGCTTGCATAACAGCATGATCTTCGCCGGCACCGAAGTCATTCGGTTCGCCTCCCGTCCAGTTTGTGTACATGCCGTTGCTGGCGTTGCCGCCTGCTGCGCCGGACCAAAACTGGTAACCATCTTCAATGCCGCCCTGCCAGTTCCATGCTCCTTCACCGCCAACACCGCTATCCACTGCACCAAGCCAGATTTCATTTCCGGCGGCGACACCCTGTACTATCAGGTTTTCTGCGCCGGACTCAATTGTTACCAGGTGGCCTTTTTCACCGCTCAGTAGAATGGCATCAGCAGCGCGAAGTGCTGCAAAGTAGTCAGTCGGGCCAACAATGAGTTGGTAGAAGCTGTTTGTTGATTCGTTAAATACGACCCCGGCATTGGCAGCAAGAATGGTGGAAACTTCAAATGCGTCCAGAGAGCTTCCTTGCATATAGTCGTCACCAGCGCCGCCGTTTAAGGTATCGGCACCATCGCCGCCATTGAGGGTATCATCACCGGCATCGCCATTGAGGGTATCCGTTCCGGCATCGCCAAAGAGGAGATCGTTTTCCGTGCCGCCGCTGATGAAGTCATTGCCTGCGCCGCCCCAGGCAGTATCACTTCCGGCACCGCCGTCAATCGTATCATTTCCTGCGCCGCCGGTTATAAAATCAATTCCGGCATCGCCAAAGATCGTATCGCCGCCGCCCCGACCATGCATGCGGTCGTCATTATTACCGCCATACATAGTGTCGTTGCCTGTGCCGCCCAGTAGTCTGTCATTGCCATCATCGCCGTACATGGTATTGGTACCGGATACCCCGATTATTGTGTCGATACCGGCTTCCCCGAACAGAATATCGTTTCCGGCTTCCCCTATAAGAACATCGTTGCCCAGCCCGCCGCTTAAAACATCATTACCCTCTCCACCGAACATGCGATCATTATCAGCCTGACCGTATAACAGATCATCTCCGGCATTGCCCCAGAGAATGTCATTACCTGCGTCGCCGATAACGATGTCATTGCCGCCTTCGCCGAATATCTTGTCATTGCCCAGTCCGCCATTGATGGCATCGTCACTTTGCAGGCCGCGAATACGGTCATCGCCAGCGCCGCCGTCAATGACATCGCTGCCGCTTGTGCCCTTCAAGTCTGTATCATTACCGCCGGTGCCGTTCACGGTGACTGTGCCGAGATCAGCGGGAATCGGCTCAACCCGGCCAAAGAGATAGTCATGAGCCAGAGTACTGACAACATCTGATTGTTGTCCCTGAGCGAGAGTAGTGCTGGTTAGATCGGCCGCGGCAAGTTCTTGCCCGTTAATACGAACGCTGTCGAGCGTGACAATATCACCGGCATCACCGGAGCCGCCGTTAAAAAGAAAACCAAGGGAAGTGGGAAAATTACCGGTAAAATCCAGAGTGAATACAAAAACATCCGTCCCCACACCGTTCACGGCGGTAATCGCAGTAGAGGAGGTAACAGGCACGCCGTCGATAAGAATATCCAGCAGCGGACTCGCGCCCCCCGATACGGCAACACTTACCTCAATAGTTAAGATAAACTGGTCCAGTCTTCATGCTCCCTGCTTAAATGTATAATTTAAAAACCGCATTCTATTTAAGGACAATAAATTGTTACTTTAAATTTATTAAATAAGAGTAAAATTGTATCTATATTGAGACTGTTTGTAACGTAAATTTAAGCAGATTGTCCTGCTGGATGCTTTTCGGTCTTGCCACATACATAATTTTTTCCATATTTTAATTCATAAGCCGAAGGTCGAACGTAGGTATTATTATGCAGGGTTTCGTTCGCCAAGGTTCGCGTACAATCGTGAAGTCTGGAGGTGCATTTGGGGGTACGTATGGGAGTGCAATCCATGCTTCCTCAAATAGTTCACTGACATATCAGCCCGTTACCGGCCAAATTCAACTCCTAGCATCGCAACTTATTTTAAAAGTTTCAGTTCATCAATAGAGCTTGATTTTTTAATGTCATGATGCAAAGCATGGATTTGATCAATATGTTTGCTACTTTTTTTGTAAACTAGGCCAATGTTTCTATGGTACTTAGATGGAAGAGAGTAATAAGCTAAGCCATCATGTGCCCTTATAGCCAAGGCTGGTATTAATGTCATGTCGTTACTGGTAGCAACCATGTGGCGCACTGTTTCCAAGCTATTGGCTTTGAAAACCTTCTTGTTGTTACCTGGATGTAACCGACATAAATTTATAGTTTGTTCACCCATGCAATGCTCTTCTGATAAAATAAGAAATCGGCATTCTGGTGGAGGCTCCATCGTTTCAAAATCCATCTTTTCTGCATATGAATTATTCTGCGCGGCAGCAAGATAAAAAGGCTCTTTGTATAGAGTCATGGTTGACAGCTGTGGAATTTTCATCGGCAAGGCCATCAATGCGGCTTCAATCTGATCGTCCAAAAGTTTTTTTATCAGTTTTGCTGTAGTGGATTCTTCAAAAGCAACATCTTCGGTATTTTTTAGATAAGGAAATATGTAAGGAGCAACGGTTGCAATAGCCCCGAGCCGCATAGTAGGAGCAGGTTTCCCCTTTTGTTTCTCGGCAAGGTTATTGATTTTGAGTACATTGTTCTGAACGGTTTCAAAATAGGGTAAAACAGATTCACCAAATTCAGACAGCCGTACACCTTTTTTGTGACGTATAAAAAGAGCGTGCCCAAGTCGCTCCTCTACCTTTTTAATTTGGATGCTTAAAGAAGGCTGGCTGATGTGGCACACCTCTGCTGCTTGAACAAAGCTGCCTGTTTCCACTGCGGTCAATATGTATTTAATGTCCCGTAAATTCATTATAGATAAAAGCTATATCACATATATACAATTTATAATAGCTATATCATTAAGATATTTATAAGCTAGATATATAACCTCGAAATTCAGGAGAAAAAGAATGTCCGATAAAAAATGTCCCGTCATGACTACAAGCTCTGGTAACCCGATTACTGATAACCAAAATTCTTTAACGGCAGGAGAGCGCGGTCCGATTTTGTTACAAGATTACCAATTGATTGAAAAACTGGCACATCAAAACCGTGAGCGTATTCCTGAACGAGTCGTTCACGCTAAAGGCTGGGGTGCTTATGGGACATTAAAAATCACTAATTCTGAAATTTACGAGAAATACTCAAAAGCAGCTATCTTTAAGCCCGGTGCTGAAACAGAGTTGATAACTCGTTTTTCTACTGTTGCTGGTGAAATGGGTGCGGCTGACAATGAACGCGATGTACGTGGTTTTGCTGTAAAATTCTACACAGAAGAGGGTAACTGGGATCTGGTTGGGAATAATACACCTGTTTTCTTTATTCGTGATCCTAATAAGTTCCCAGATTTTGTTCATACTCAGAAACGCCACCCAAAAACGAACTTACGTAGCACCACAGCAATGTGGGATTATTGGTCGCAGAGCCCTGAAGCTTTACATCAGATAACAATTTTGTTCTCTGATCGTGGCTGCCCGAAAACACCGATGCAGATGAATGGGTACGGCTCACATACTTACAGCCTGACCAATCAAGCAGGGGAGCGTTTCTGGGTTAAATTTCACTTCAAAACGCAGCAAGGACATGCACACTACACAAATGCCGAAGCCGCAAAAATGATTGGTCAAAGCCGTGAAGGGTATCAAGAGGCATTGTTTGGTGCGATTGAAGAAGGTAATAATCCAAAATGGGACATGAAGGTGCAGATTATGCCAGAGCCAGACGCCGAAAACACACCGTATAATCCGTTTGATTTAACCAAAGTTTGGCCACACAGCGACTATCCGTTAATTGATATAGGCGTGATGGAGTTAAATCGTAACCCAGAAAATTATTTTAATGAAATAGAGCAAGTCGCAATGTCGCCATCTAACATCGTACCTGGAATTGGTTTCTCTCCTGATAAAGTGCTACAGGCACGAATTTTTTCTTATGCTGATGCGCACCGTTATCGTCTTGGTACACATTATGAATCTCTGCCTGTGAACTCACCAAAATGCCCTGTGCATCATTATCATCAGGCTGGGTCTATGAATTTTATGGGCAACAAATCTGGTAATCAGGAAGCTTATTACGAGCCAAACAGCTTTGGTGGAGCAGAACAAAATTCTGAACTAGCAGAGCCGCCGTTGAAAATTTCCGGTGATGCAGATCGTTACAATCATCGCGAAGGCAATGATGATTACACGCAAGCTGGAGATTTGTTCCGTCTGTTCGATGATGGTCAGAAAGAACGTTTGTGCATGAATATCGCTGAAACGATGCAGAGCGTACCTGAAAATATCATTGAAAAACAGATGGTATATTTTGATAAGGCAGATTCGTCATATGGTGACGGTGTTAGAAAGGCGCGGAAAGAATTGAAAGGGTGAACCAGTATTACGACCAAGAAAAACACAGTAAAAGAAGGAGAAGAAAATGAGCAATAAACTTGTTGTAGAAGCTTTAAAAAAAGTACTGGCAGATAGTCAGGCACTTTATTTAAAAACACAGAATTATCACTGGAATGTTGAGGGGCCGCATTTCAAATCTTTACACCAATTATTTGAAGAGCAATATACAGATTTAGCCGAAGCGGTTGATGAAATTGCAGAGTTGATCCGCGCTCTTGGTGAAAAGGCACCAGGCAGCTGGAAAGCTTATGATACGATCCGAACCATTGAAGATGGTGATGAAGAGGCAACGGCAGTAAACATGGTCAAAGATTTAGCAGAGGCTCAAAGCTCTATTCAAAACACATTGCAACAAGCACTTAAAGCAGCGCAGAACGTTGATAATGAAGTGGTTATAGGCGTGTTGGTTGATCGTATGAGCGTACATAGTAAAAATAAATGGATGCTCAATAGTAGCCAGTAAGAGTCTATCCTGATGATTGACGGGAGTAGTTTCTAGTGGATAGCTTTTTACGATATAGGACACGGCACAGAGGCGCGCGCCACCAATTTAATCTTAAACATATCAATAAGTTAACCGTTAAGCTCGGTTGCTACTCCCAAATTGAGAGATGATAGAAACTCTTTAATGCTCTGTATTATCAGCAACCCTTGCTTCAAGAATTGCTGTGATTAAATCTTCGGGAAAGTCATGCGGCACAGGGGCATTCGGGTCATCAAACGCTGCTTTGCCCAGAGCAATTGTTTGTTTGTAGGCTTTTAGATAAGCACGGCACTCCTTACACATTTTTAGATGCATCTCGAAAACAAACTTTTGCTTCCTGGTTAAATCATCTTCCAGATAATTCAACATAAAGCTTTCCGCTTCATTGCAGTTAATCATCAAAGGGAATTTACTAATTACTCTCTTCAACATGATTGTCCCTCCTTGAGTAAGGGTTCCAATAGCTTTTTCAGAGCAGACCGTGCTCGATGCAGTCGGGTTTTCACTACGGCTTTACTAACTTCCAGAATTTCTGCCGCATCATTAGTTGATAGTTCTTCAATGTCGCGTAAAATCAATACAATCCGGTAATCTTCCGGTAGTTGCTGAATGGCTTTATACACGACCTTCTTTGTTTCAGCAGATTCCATCATGGTCTCTACAGACTGGAATTCCGCCCAAAGAGGTTCTATCCGGCAACCATCGCCGTCAAATTTTGGCATCAGAGCGTCAAAAGAGGTTTCATTTTTCTGCTTCTGGCTACGCAAATGCATCAGCGCACAATTTACAGTAATTCGATAAAGCCAGGTTGAAAGGGTGGATCGTTCTTCAAATTTATCAATATTCTTAAATGCCTGGATATAGGCTTCCTGCAGACAGTCCTTCGCAGAATCTTGATCGTTTAACATGTTCTGCGCGAGTATAAGAAGGCGCGGCCCATAAGCTCTGATCAGCTCTTCATAGGCCGCATTATTGCCATCACGGAGTTTGGCAACAAGCATCCGCTCATCTTGCGATCGTTGAAACTCCTGATTTTCTTTTTCCAGCATAAACCCAAACTTATGGTTAATGTAACCTTTTTTGTCTAATTACATCTAAATAATGGAGCTAGTGTGCTTGTACAACAATACTCTTATAAAGATCTATAAAAACAATTAATTGTTACGCCTTGTTTCTGTACGCTGTGACAAAATAGAAAACGTATTAACTGGCTTTAAAAATTAAGGAATTAAACTATGAATACACCTTCTCACGATTTTGTAATGACGGGCCTGCAGATATTATCAACATTATTTGTCTCTGCTGTCGGGTTGGCTGTTTTGGCTGTCATCATTTTGTTTATCCTTGATATTAGCCAGACCAAAGATGCTGTTCGTAAAAACTATCCAGTTCTGGGACGGTTCCGTTATTTATTTTCAATGTTGGGAGAATTTTTCCGGCAGTATTTCTTTGCCATGGACCGGGAGGAAATGCCTTTTAACCGTGCCGAACGTGAATGGGTGAGCCGGGCGGCAAAGAATCACGACAACACGGTGGCCTTTGGCTCCACCAAAAATCTGACGCCTGCAGGGACGGCGATTTTTGTCAATTGCCCCTTCCCGACTTTGAATGAGGATGCAGTGGAAATGCAGCCCGTGGAGATTGGGCCTTATTGTAAGCAGCCCTATAACGCGCCGTCATTTTTTAATATTTCAGCGATGAGCTACGGTGCGCTGTCCACGCCCGCGGTGCTCGCTCTATCAAATGGTGCGCGGATGGCCGACTGCTGGATGAATACCGGTGAGGGCGGCCTATCTCCGCATCACCTTGCTGGCGGTGCAGATATTGTCATGCAGATTGGTACAGCCAAATACGGCGTGCGCAATGAAAAAGGAGACCTTTGCGATCATAAGCTCAAAGAAATTGCGGCCCATGAGCAAGTACGAATGTTCGAGCTAAAAATGAGCCAGGGCGCAAAACCCGGTAAGGGCGGCATTTTACCCGGCGTAAAAGTTACGCCAGAAATTGCGACAATCCGTGGCATTCCGGCAGGGGTGGATTCTATTTCCCCTAACCGCCATCCTGAAATTAACAGTCCCGGTGAAATGCTGGACGTGATTAACCGTATTCGCGATGTGACGGGCAAGCCGGTTGGTTTTAAAGCGGTTATTGGGTCTTTTGGCTGGCTTGAGAAGCTATGCGAGTTGATACATGAGCGCGGCATTGAAAGCGCACCTGATTTTATTACTGTTGATAGCGGTGATGGTGGAACGGGCGCGGCGCCGATGCCGCTGATGGATAATGTTGGGTTGGTAGTGAAAGAGTCTCTGCCGCTTGTCTCTGACATCCTGTACAAATACGGGCTGCGGGATCGAATCAGGCTTATCGCTTCCGGGAAGCTGGTTACGCCTTCTGAGGTGAGCTGGGCGATTGCCTCTGGCGCAGATTTTGTAAATTCGGCGCGTGGGTTTATGTTCTCGTTGGGCTGTATTCAGGCGCTTAAATGTAATAAGAACACCTGCCCAACAGGCATTACAACGCATAACAAGCGGCTACAAAAGGGCTTGAACCCTGAAGACAAGGCGACGAAAGTTGCCAATTATTGTCGCAATATGGTTCATGAAGTGCAGGTGATTTCTCACTCTTGCGGAGTCAGCAGGCCGCGTTTGATGGGGCGTAAACATATCCGTATTGTACAGAATAATGGTAGATCCATTCCCATGGATGAGTTGTATCCCCGTCCGAATATTTTGCCTAAATATAAAGATATTGCGACCTCCTTAGCATCTGAACCTGACAAGAAGCATGGGAGTTATTGTGGTTAATATAGAGAATATAGTTTCAACAATTATTACTAGAACAAACGAATCTCTTGTGCGGCAAGTTTAAAACAGAAAAGGAAAAATTCATGAGCACAGCGCCACAAAAAATTGAAAACATAGCAACACAAACAACCAAGGCCTCAGATTTGTTCGTTCAGGCCCTCGAAGCCGAAGGGGTGGAGCATATCTTCGCCGTGCCAGGGGAAGAAAACCTCGATATGGTGGAGTCGTTGCGTACGTCTAAAATCAAGCTGGTTCTTACCCGCCATGAACAAGGCGCCGCTTTTATGGCTGCGACTTATGGCCGCCTCACCGGTAAAGCCGGAGTTTGTATGGCTACGCTCGGCCCCGGCGCGACGAATTTTGCGACACCGGCGGCTTACGCGCATCTGGGCGGTATGCCGCTAATTATGCTCACCGGACAAAAGCCGATCAAGAAATCCAAACAGGGCCAGTTTCAAATTATTGATATTGTCGGGCTGTTTGACCCGATTTGCAAAATGTCCAAACAGATTGTTCACGGCAATACGATCCCGGCGCTTGTGCGGGAAGCTTTCCGCGTGGCCGAAGAGGAGCGCCCCGGCGCGGTGCTGCTGGAACTCCCCGAAGATATTGCGGCGGAAGATACGAATGAACATGTTCTACCACCGCACCCGCGCCATTATGCGGTGGCTGGTGATGCGGTGTTAGATGAAGCTGTGAAGCTGATTAAAGAAGCTAAAATGCCGTTGGTGCTGATCGGTGCAGGGGCAAATCGCAAAGATGCACGCGGCGCTCTCAGTGGTTTTATTCAAACAACGCGCATTCCGTTCTTCGTCACCCAGATGGGCAAGGGCGTCGTTGACGAACGTTCAGAGCTTTGTCTGGGCACAGCAGCGTTATCAGACGGAGATTATCTACACTGCGCGATCAATCGTGCTGATCTGATTATCAATGTCGGTCATGACGTGGTGGAAAAACCGCCCTTTTTCATGGAAGAGGGTGGCAAGAAAGTTATTCACGTCAATTATAAATCTGCACAGGTCGATCAGGTTTATTTCCCGCAGGTCGAAGTCGTGGGGGATCTGGCAGCTTCTATAGAGAAACTGAAAGACAAACTTGATGGTGAGGTAAAGTGCAACACATCTTATTTTGAAAAAATACGTAACGAAGTGGAGGCACATATCATAGAAGGCGCAGACGATTCGCGCTTCCCCATCATTCCGCAGCGCTTTGTTGCTGATACCCGTAAAGTCATGGGTGATAAAGATATTATCGCGCTGGACAACGGTATTTATAAAATATGGTATGCGCGTAATTACAAAGCCTATGAACCAAACACAGTGCTGCTGGATAATGCCTTGGCAACAATGGGCGCTGGCCTGCCGTCAGCTATGATGGCGGCGATGTTGCATCCGGACCGTCGCGTGATGGCGATTTGCGGCGATGGTGGATTCAGGATGAATTCGCAGGAGATGGAAACGGCTGTACGTCTCGGGCTTAATATGGTTGTTACCGTTCTGAATGATAGCTCTTACGGCATGATCCGCTGGAAACAATCTCATGCGGGGTTTGAAGATTGGGGGCTGGAATTCGGCAACCCGGACTTTGTGAAATACGCTGCGAGCTACGGCGCAACCGGCCACCGGGTTGATAGCGCTGAAAACCTCGTCCCTACTTTTGAAAAAGCGTTCGAGGCGGGTGGTGTGCATCTGGTGGACTTGCCTGTCGATTACTCCGAAAATCAGAGAGTCCTGATCGATGAACTTGCAGAAAAAGTGTGTTTGATATGAGTGCTCTTGCTAAAGCAAAAAAGTCCGATGAATTGGAAATCGTTAATCCTTTTGACCTAAAAGCCATCGGTTCCGTACCAATGGTTGGCTGGGATGATGTCGATAAGTACCTGGAAGTAGCTCATGGCTTGTTCCGTAACCGGAACAACTGGCTGCCCTCCTACAAGCGCATCGACATCCTCAAAAAAGCGGCCAAAATCATGGAGGAACGGTTTGAGGAACTGGCTTTTCAAATTGCCAATGAAGGTGGCAAGCCACTGATCGATGCGCGGGTGGAAGTGACGCGCGCGATTGACGGCGTTGGTTTATGTATCAAAGAGCTGTCCCACATGGCCGGTAAAGAAATTCCGATGGATCTCACCGAAGCCGGGGCCGGACGTATGGCTTTCACAAGCCGCGAACCGATCGGCATTGTTGTGGCTGTATCTGCCTTTAACCACCCGCTCAATTTGATCGTGCATCAGGTTGCTCCGGCTGTAGCTGTTGGCTGCCCTGTGCTGGTTAAGCCGGCGGATGACACACCGCTGTCTTGCAAGGCGTTTGTCGATATTTTGTACGAAGCAGGCCTGCCGGAAGAATGGTGTCGCTTTGTCGCGTGCGATATTCCCACGGCAGAGAAATTAGTGACTGATCCGCGCGTTGCGTTCTTCTCGTTCATTGGTTCAGCTAAAGTTGGCTGGATGCTGCGATCCAAGCTTGCGCCGGGGACGCGCTGTGCGTTGGAGCATGGAGGCGCGGCTCCTGTAATTGTTGATGGCAGCGCTGATATAGACACCATGATCCCCAGCTTGCTCAAAGGTGGTTTTTACCATTCAGGACAAGTTTGTGTGTCTGTGCAACGCGTCTTTGCGCCAAAGAAACAGGCTGAAGATATTGCACAAATGCTGGCCGACGGTGCATCAAAGCTTGTCGTTGGTAATGCTACGGACGAAAAAACAGAATGCGGCCCGCTGATCCGTCCGCGCGAAGTGGACCGTGTGTCAGAATGGATTGAGGAAGCTAAATCCGAAGGCGCTAAAATACTTACAGGTGGAAAGAAGTTAGGCGACACAACATATGCCCCCACTGTTTTACTGAACCCGCCGGATGATGCCAGAGTCTCCAACATGGAAATCTTTGGACCTGCCGTGTGTGTTTACTCTTATGAAGATATGGACAAAGCCATCGAACAATCGAACGCGCTGCCCTTCGCGTTCCAGGCCTCTGTCTTTACCAAAAATCTCGATACGGCGATGAAGTGTGTACAGGAGCTAGATGCTACGGCTGTGATGGTCAATGACCACACAGCTTTCCGTGTTGACTGGATGCCCTTCGCGGGACGCCGCCAGTCCGGTTATAACACCGGCGGTATCGGTTACACTATGCACGACATGACGCAGGATAAGATGGCTGTGATTAAGCTTTAAGGATAAAATAATGGACACTTTAAATACTTGGATCCTGCCTTTTACGTTCATTCCGGGCGCAGCCATGCTTGTTTTGTCCACGTCCAACCGTTATTTCCACGTTAAAGAACTGATCCGCGAAATTATGCTGGAAGAACACAAGAAGAAGCTATGGTCTTTTGAAGATCTTATGGAGCGAGCAAAGCTTTTTTATTACGCCCTTGTCGTACTTTACGTGGCCATTGGGAGTTTTTCCCTGTCTGCCCTAACCGGTAACATCCATCAAAACTGGATTAACTCAGACAGTTCAATCTGCATTGTGATTTCCGACAGCTTTGTTCTTATTGGTGTTGTTTGTATTGTTCTTGCATCGGCTATTTTAATCAGAGAAGCAACGCTTTCACTGCGCCATATTGAGGTTGGAACCAAGGATTCACAAAAAGAAAATAAGATTTAATATTTAACCAAAGGAAAAAACTATGAGTTTTGATACTTCTAAAATAATTAAAGGGATAATCGCCGGGTTTGTAGCAACAATTGTGCTGACAATGCTCATGATGATGAAAAAAATGATGGGTGTAATGCCCGAACTTGACCCTGTCCATATGATGGCTGATATAGCCGCGCAGAAAACAGGCATGGAGCCAAACATCATGATCGGCTGGGCCATGCACTTTATGGTTGGTTCCGTCGCTTGGGGTAGCGCATTCGCCGTATTGAATGATATTTTGCCAACTCAAAGTCAGATCAAAAAGGGTATTGTTCTTGGAATGGGAGCCTGGTTGATGATGATGATTGGTCCGATGCCGATGTCTGGAAACGGCCTGTTTGGCATGGCTCTGGGCCCAATGGCACCTATGATGACATTTATGCTGCACATTGTTTTCGGTGTTGTTCTGGGAACAGTCTATAAAAAACTGACCAGTAACTAATGATTAGGATAGTCTGCTGGTAACGTCCAGAAATTGATCTGATCGTGTATGAGGGGGCGTCCCGGATCTCCTGGCTTTAAACGGTTACGGATAACGATAGCAATATCCGAGAGAACGCCGGGATGCTCGCGGTAGTAGCTGTGTCCTACAAAGCTGCTTACACCCTCAACATTAATAAAATTCACATTCTTTATCCGCTTGAAAATCTTTTTATCGTTTTCTCCCAGATCGTTTTTAGCCAGCTTTCCAAATCGCAAACCGGCCATTAAATATTGTGAAAGGCCAAGAGCTTCATCTCCCTGATTCATATAAACAGTTATCTGCCCTATGGCAGGACCAAACTTTTCTGCTATCAAACGCTGCTGGACAACTCCGAAATCGAGATCAGGTGCGGCGAGAATAAGATTTTCTATTTTGAGAACCTGACGTGGGTTTTTCCCGGATGCTCTGGCTTCGATAACAAGTTCACGCAAGGCTGTCGTCGTAATGTCTGTGCCTCTGCTGTGCGCTATAATATGAATACGTTCCACATTCGGTGTACTTGCCAAAATGCGCAGGGTTTCCTTGAGGTGAAAAATACTAAACTCGCCAGCTTCGCGATCTTTAAAATAACCAAACACGCCGCCGCTGGCCGCTGGCCATGTGTAGAAGACAGGCACGCCTATACGCCCGGTAAAGTGCCATATATCGGCCATGGAAAGCGCAGCTACTTGAAAATCATTGTTAAAACCATGAACAAAAAGAATGACATCTTTGTCCTTGGTTTTAGCAAGGCGATTCTGTATAGCTCCTTTCATGCTCTGGCTAGCGTTTTGATATGCATCCTGTACCTCTGGCAGAGGTCTAACCATGCCGTCTTGAACAAAAAAAGGTAAGGGTGTTTCGGGAAAGCGCACAATTTCTTCCACGTTTTTCAGATTCAGAAGAATATCCTTATTACGTGTTGCTGTACTACTTGCGCTGTTTAAGTCTTCCCACGTTAAATCGTTGCCAAATGCAATTCTGGCCACGCCAAATGCCATAGAAGATGATCTTTCTGTACCGTAAGACAGACTGCCGTCAGGAGAAGTTTCCTGCTGCCTGTCCGTTACAAAGAAAACCTCCGGTGTTGTGATTTGCAGATCCGAGGGAATATTTTCTGATGGATAACCAGATGTAGTTGTATAAAGATTGGGCGTATCAACAAGTGGGTGAGACGTGCTGCAGGCCGAAAGAATCAGCAGCGGTACAACAAGAACGAAAACTGTAACAAAATTTAGTTTCACAACTGTATAAATCCTAAATAAAAACGTTAGATTAATATAACAGCTATTTTACTAAATTAATAAGCACTCTAATGATAAAATAATAAGACTATAATAACGCTGAGAGGGGTCATTGAGGCTTAGGCGGTACTGTCACGTTAACTTCCGTTCACCAACGTTCGTCTGCAATCGCAGAACCTGGGGGTACATATGGGGGTACAAGAGGCTTCTCTTCTTACAAATATTGTTTAATTACAATGCACTACAGCATCAGTTCAAATACCACTCCCCCCGCAAGCAATTTCCCTTTGATATCAATGTCTTAGCTGGTTTAGGGAATTAGGAAATAGGTTCTTTTCTCTTCGTGGCACACTGGTGGCACACTTCCAGACAATTCACGGCAAAATTTGACGAAAACAGCATTCTCTGCTGTTCGACGGAAATGTATGCATGCCAAAACGCCGCTGTACGCGGCCTTCTGCGCAGAAAACTCTCTCTGTTCGGGAAAATGCAGACTAGATGGCTGGAGGTGTAGTCTGGCGCTAACTTTCTCTGTATATTCATTGCTAACGATGCAGTAACATCGACTATCAAGTTGTATTGGTGGTAAGTTGGTATTTGTTGTATCATCGCCTTCTATAAAACACTTTATCAGGAGATAACCCCTATGGCTAAATCGCAAGACGCAAAAAAGAATAACAAAAAACAACCCACGCGGACGCCTGCTGAAAAAAAGGCGTTAAAAGCAGAAAAGAAAAAAAACAAAGGTAAATGATTCAACCTTCTATTAAAATTTATTCTGGAAAGCTATCACTATGCCTGAAAAACAAGAATGGGCCCCGTGCCAAAAACCAGCGACAGGCGACACTCTAAGATGGAATGAGCCTTTGTGGGCTGTGCCGAACAAGCCGCGCGGAAAACCGGATAAAATAGGTGAGCAGCAGATTACGGCCCAATTAATGGTTATGGAAGAACTTCTGGAACTTAAAGTTCTGAGCGTCAAAAAACTGTCTACTGGCGAGGCACCACTGAAAGTTAAAGAAGGCGATGATATTAGACGCAAGAAAAGCACCATTGAGAAGGGCTTGTGCTACAAACGTTTAAATTAGCGCCTTTAATCTACAGGCCTGACGCGCAAAACGCGGAGCCATAGTGATCAAGCCAGAAGGGCAGAAATATATTTTTGATTTGCCCGCGGCCGATTTGAAGAAGCTGGTCCAGGGTATAATCTGGCGCGACGAACACTTTGATGGCATGGCACTCAAAGATATTGCAACGCGTGAGAATTGTTCTCAAGCCTATGTTGGCACAGCCATATTCAAAAGCTTTGATATCTTGCAGTCAGTGTAAATTTCCCTGCTCATTCCCTGTTATTTTGAACGTTGGTTATAGCGTAGGCCAGTGTTTCTCTAGCTTTTCTTAATTTCAGCCACTCAAAAATAAAAATATCCCCTGTTAATTCCCTGTTTAACAGGGAATTTGGCCATCCGACACGCGTCAAAATGGGCAGTAGAGAAAACAGGCTATATTTGGTGTGAAAACGATATTCTCTGCGCGTGTCGGATTTGCGCATGACGGCAAAGCCCGCAAACAGCGCGGCTTCGCGTGCAAAGTTCTCTGGATGTGCTGAAATGCAGACTAGATGGCTGTGTGTGTAGTCAGCCGATAACTATTCTCAGGCCTGTATTCCTTGTTAAACAAACGAAATACAGGGAATTTGACTGGTTTTCCCGACAATAATATGACCCGTTAGCGTGCAAACCTCCAGAAACACTAATTTTATGTAGCTTGTCAGAATATTTCCGCATAAATTAACAGGGAATTTTCAGGGAAAAGATCAATGACAAAAGCACTAAACCGCAAGACCCTTTACGACTTCGTATGGTCAAAATCCATGACCGCTGCTGCATAAGCGTTATACCGTCCAGGATTAAGCCCCCGTTTTTCATACTTGATATTATCATTTTCTACGTTGTGCTTTGGACGCTTTGAATTCCTTATCTGATAATAAATGATTTTCATCGTAATCGACAGTCGCAAAACTTTTTTCCGCTAGCTCTTTAACTTCTTCGAGAGTGAGTATGCCGTCATTATTTGGATCAATAGCAAGATACACTGCTACCTTGTTATCAGCACTACCTTTGTTCAACTCATAATACCTTGCGGGTAGTGCACCCATCTCCTCACGAGTTAAAATTTTATTTCTGTCCATATCATTTCTCATTACTTTTTCTACCGCTTGTGCGCGATACGTAGCATTCAGATTTTTATTATTCTCTATAAAGTAATTTGTTGCCTCTTCTTCTGTTACTACTCCATCAATATTCAGGTCGTATTTTAAAGCTTCCAATATCTGCTTATTCTTCTTTTTATTAAGATCTCGAGTCTGCTGTTCCTGATAAGACTGTTTACTAAAGGAGGGTCTACCATCATTGACCTTCAAGAATTCACTCTCAACTCCCTTTATATACTCGGAAAAGGTAGTGCCCGTACGTAGTCGATAGATAAACAATCCAGGAATTTCATCGTAGCTACTATATGGTTTGGCTTTATATATTGATTTTTCTACGTTGCGCTCTGAAGGTGCTGGTAGTTCCTTATCATCTACAGGGGGAATGCTTCCTGATTCAGAAAACACTAGATTAAAACATTTTGGGATTGTTAAAATATTATTGGTGTGTTTTTCGGCCAATATTGTGTTTTCTGAAAGCCACACCATGTTCTCCGGATGAATACCGGGTCCAAAAATTATAAAGTTGATGAATTTATAAGGCCACTCAAAGTTTGTGAGCTGCGCATATGTATATGAACCACCACTTACAGACATTAATTCTCTAGTGAGTGAAACAGTATTGATTTCATCTGTTTTATAACTTCTGTATTTGATATTTACAGGAGTTCCCGCATCTCCGCGCAAGGCATTTATTGTATCTACCTGATTCATAGTACTTACACTTTGTCCATCAATCTCGTATATCCTGTCACCCTTAACTAGGCTGGCGCTATAAGCCGGTTTTCCCGGAACTACAGAATTAATGAACAAATTATTGTCTTTGTATGAAGAGTTTATGCCTATACCCCCGAACTCCTCTGTGAACGACGTCTTCATATATATCTTGCCGCCTTTAAATTCAGAACTGTGGCAACTCTTACTTACTTTTATATTACCCCAGTCTTTTTCGATGAGGACAAGGTCCTGGCCTTCACCAGCCTGTATCGAACCACCACCCCTTCCTATTGAAATTACGTCACTTCCTCTTCTATCTATTATGTGATCTTCACCAGAACCTAGAAAATAAAGTTGGTCTCCATCGCTACATGTAATTCTGCTATCTTCACTGCTATTCGTTAGTGTAACGGCTTGAATCCCGGACCACACCCCCCATGATTCATTTTCACAAAACTTGTTGTCATTATTGTGTCTAGAGTTCCTAGGATTGTTATAAAGAACAGTGTTTTCTGGATTAAAATAGAGAGGTTCAAGATAAAATTTATAGTCCGTGTTTCTATATCTAGGAAACTCTGTAGGAATTACACCTCTTTTCATGAGATCAATCATAAAATCAATATCAGGTTTTTCCTGCTTAGATTGAATATCTTTTGCCCAAGCCTCATACTTTAGGAGGTTGGTCTGAGAAAAACTCTTATCGTAAGGTATCTCAGCTAGCTTTAATGGTGCCGTCTTTTCTTTGGACACGGCTGCCAGAGCATTCAAATTTTTAACTCTGCCTATAGACTTTAAAAAGTACCGTTTACTTTTCTCAAGATATTTTGTGTCGCATTGTTCCTCGATACTAACGTTTACATCCTTGGTCATCTGAACTTTACGTTCATACCCCCTTGAATCTGTTGCTATCCACAAATCTTCTTTAACATTTTCAGAAGCATCTATTTTTTTCCATCCTAAACAACCATCTAGGATGACTTTGTCCTCATCCTTATCAGAAACGATCTTAATCGCATTTTTATGAACATTCGAGATCCCTGGAGCCATCACATAGATATCGTTCATTTCACCATTAAAAGAGTCTAATATTTCAAAATTTTCTATAAAAAACCCATCAATAAAAACATAGCCTGGCATCCTTTCTTTGTAAGCTTTGTGTCCTCCTCCACCGTTATGGTATGTCACATCATTTGTAACCTTACCTATTGATGATTTTAAGAACTTTTTATGCACTCTCCATTCTGCTCCATTAAAATAAGAAAAAGGTAACGGTTGGTTACGCCCCTGCACTGTGTCTTTTTTTGAAACGTTGCTAGCTTCATTTTTTTCAAGGTGTTTAACTAAATAATCTTCTAAATCCCCGACGTTTTCCTCATGCTGAACCAACAGTTGTTTTTGTGCTTCGTTTGTTGCTACTTGTTCGTCAAGATGCTGTTGAAGTGCTGCAATCTCCTGAGAATTATTATCTAGCACTTGGCTAGTTTTGCGCTGACTCTCCACCTGTTTATCTAGGGCTATCTTGCCTAGGATAAGACCCACGATCATCACGACAAATACACCAAAAGTGATTTGTGGCAAGAGTCTATGCAACCTCTTTTTAAAATTGTACAAGGCTGAATTTTCTTGGCAGGTTGATTTATCCATCATATTAGAACTAATCCTCCAAAGCACAGGAGTTTTGAATCATTCACTCATAATTTATAGGCTGATTCGTCTTAAGAAGGTTATAACACATTTTCCATACCGATTATTACCGAACTATTTAACGCCAGCACAAATTGGACATAAGGTGGTGCAATTCAAAATGTCCCAGAAGCTTCACCGCTATATCAGCCCGCTACCGGCCAAATTCAACTCCTGGCACCAAGGTTGACGGGACAGCTATATAATAAACCCACCATTATCCAGCAGCTCTTGCACATCAAGGCCGGCGCCGCCTTCGATGATGGCGATGGCGGTCATTTCTGATGCGGTGCCCTGACCGTCGGCATCGACTTTAAGAACGGCATCATGCCCGTCATCGTCTATTTCTACGAAATGCGAGAGCATATCTTGTACGGGGTCAAAATTTACGGACAGAACATCTTCTATATCAATTTTGTCACCCTGCCGGGCGCTGAAATCATCAATGACATCGAGGCCCTCATCTGCGCTCTGGAACTTAAATGTATCCGCGCCTTTTCCGCCTTCCAGACTATCATCACCGGCACCACCATAAAGTAAATCATCGCCTTTATCACCTTCGAGTTCGTCGTTACCGTCACCACCAAAGAGTTGGTCGTCGCCCCGGCCACCTTCTAATTCATCATCACCGGTTCCGCCATCAAGCAAGTCATCACCTTTGCCGCCTTCCAGCTCGTCATCACCGACACCACCGAAGAGTTGATCGTCGCCTTTGCCGCCGGACAGCTCATCATTATTGCTGCCCGTTGTGGTAGTTTCTGTCCTGCTGTTTACCGAGTCAAACCAGCCCTGAGAAGCGTAATCCCACTGGGTCAAAAATCCGTCTTCGCCATATTCAGTATCAAGGTTGGTCTGCGGGTGGAGCCACATTCCCAGCTTGTCGGCAAATGAGAGGCCGTTCCATGCTTCTTCCGTACCATGCAGCGGCATATGCTCGGTAATCGCCGTGGCATCAAGAGTAAAGCTAAACACATTATTACCATGCGCATCTGTTGTCGCCGTG
>JAJFGR010000009.1 GCA_021776025.1 Alphaproteobacteria bacterium | reverse complement strand
ATTGTTTTGTCGAGCGAACCGGCCTTTTTGGCGTATTCCCGTAGTAAGGTAATGCCATCAGGTTTTTGTAATAGCTCGTCAAAGGCCAGCAGCCAGTGCGAGGGGGATCTCCCTTTCATTGGCTGTCTGGTTTTACCGCTTTTCCATCCTTGAGCTGCAAATTTTAGTAGCTCATGGACAGGCGGCGGTAGTCGCTGTGTTTGGGGAATTTCCGTTGTGCCTTCCCCGATTGGCTTTTCTGTCAATTCATGGTTTTTCATTCCGCACCTCTCATTTATGCAGATGGGCCGAGCCGCTATGCGCCACAGTCCACCAAATGACAGGCGTTAAAACCATTCCTAATAACATTGAAATGACGTTTTCCTTGGGGAATGCCGCCAGAAAATGCATATAGGATAGAACGCTATCTTCCATAGCTAAAACCTTTCTGTTTGGGGTTGTTTTTGCTTACTCGTTTCACACGAGTATTTATCAGCGTACATTCTTTTGTTTTAGATTCCGTTGATTCAAGGATTTTTTTGATTTCTCTCGTGGCTCTGGCTGTAGGTTGGTGCAGTTTTTAATTATGAGGACGGCGAGAATTGCCGTTATTCGGGCGTTTCCCCGCGAAAAGGCGGGGTCAGGCTCTATTCCTGCTAGGGGCATACGTTGCCCCTGGCGTCACCAAGCCTAAAGTCTTGGCCCTGTCGGGTGACTATCCCTAACGCATAGATCAAAAGCACAGACAGCCCCATTTTTGGGGCTGGGTTATCTTCTGGCCGCCGATAAATCGGCAGCATTTTGCTTTAGGGTGTTCCCCCTCGCGCCCGCTACAAAAATAATCGGGGCCGTGTTGTCGCTGCGCTCCGGCCCGCACCAAGCCCCCGAAGATTTTTATTGCAGTTGCTCACCCCCCGCTCGACCGCGTGGCAGGTTTTCATGACGCGCCCTTCAGGCGTTTCAGAAAACTGAAACGATTAAAAAAGAAAGCAAGAGCAATGAGCAGAGAAGATATGTATAGCGAAGTTACAAACATTATTATTGAAGCCTTGGAAAACGGTGTTAGACCGTGGTCAGAACCGATGTGGAAAGGGGCAGACGCGCCGCGCCTTTCTATGCCATTGCGGCATAATGGCGAAGCTTACAAAGGAATCAATATTGTTATTTTGTGGTCAATGGCTACGAAAAAAAATTATGTGTCACCGCATTGGATGACTTACAAACAGGCCAAGGAATTAGGCGGCCAAGTGAAAAAAGGGGAAAAATCCACACCTGTTTTTTATGCAGGTAAGCTGAAAATTGAAGATGATGCCGCCGCCAGTGCGGAGGAAGAAGAAAAATTTATTCATTATATGAAATCTTATCGCGTTTTTAACGTGGAGCAAATCGAGGACTTGCCAGAAAAATACTATTATCGCCCCGCCCCTTGGCCTGAAAATCCAGACCTTGAGCGCATGGCCGAAGTTGAAAACTTTATCACGAAGACCGGCGCAAATATTTGTTTCGGTGGAGATAGTGCTTATTATGATCCTAACAGTGACAGCGTTTCCATGCCTGTGCTGGAAGATTTTAAAAGCGCATCGGCCTATTATGCCGTTTTACTGCATGAAATTACCCACTGGACAGGCCATAAAAGCCGCCTTGATCGTGGTTTTGCCGCCGATGGAAAATATAGCGAAGACTATGCGTTTGAAGAATTGATTGCCGAACTTGGCGCGGCCTTTCTTTGCGCTGATAATGGCGTTATGTCAGATATTCGCGGCGATCATGCGCGGTATATTGACGGCTGGTTGAAGATTCTCAAAGAAGATAAAAAAGCGATTTTTCGCGCTGCCAGCAAGGCGCAGAAAGCGGCTGAATATCTGCATGGATTGCAGCCAGATCATAAAGGCGACGATCCCGACACCGGCGCAAAAATGAAAGCGGATTCTGCGCCTGTTTGTGAACAGAATGCATATAATAATATGCAATCCGGCCCTGCTACTCTGGCCGACCGGCGCACGGCCATAAAACAAAAATACGGGCAAGATTATCACCGTAACCCCGAAGCTATGCGCGAAATCGCCGCGCTTTGGGGCATCAAGGCAAGCACCGACCAGATCAACGCGCATGGCGTTATTCTGGATCATTGTGAAGCCTTCACCGCCAAAGCCGGTTCATGTAAAGCCGAAGCTAAATTTGCTCAAACGCCTAATGGCCAATGGTTATATAATACCTCTTATACCACCCCCACCGGCGGCGGCGGCGGGCCTCTCTCTATCTGGAATAAAGATTTTGAAAGTTATGACGCGGCACGGCTGGATGCTATTGCTTATTTGAAAAACCGTTTTGAAAGCAATATTACGACTATGAATTCTTGCGTATCTGAAAGTGAACGCCGGTATTCGCGGCAAATGATTACAGAGCTGGATGCAGCAAAAACGCCGCAGCTTTCACTTTTTTGACACCATGACTAGGGATTGTTGCTTGCGCAAGAATCGCCGTTTTCTACCGTATCCGGCAAAAAACGGCGATTTGATCTTTAATCAATTTAACATATTGTTTTTAAACGAGTAAATAACACCCTTGACAGACTCGTTAAAAGACGTCAATATATTGACGTCGAAGGAAGGGAAACGACCATGAAAATATTAGACCTCTTTTGCGGTTGTGGTGGACTGTCATTAGGCTTCCAAAAAGCTGGATATGAAATCACAGGTGCTTACGATGCTTGGCAGCCTGCTATTGATACCTACAATGCCAATATGAGTCATGAGGCAAGCCTTTTTGACCTTTCTGACGTTGACGGCTTTTTACAAGCTATCAAAGATCAGCATTTTGATATGATAATTGGTGGCCCTCCATGCCAAGATTTTTCTTCTGCCGGTCATCGTAAAGAACGAGATCGGGCAAACCTTACCCGCTCTTATGCTGAAATTATTTCCAGCACTAAGCCGCTTTATTTTGTAATGGAAAATGTTGCACGGACTAGAAACAGCAAGGCATACCATGTCGCACGGCAAATGTTTGTTGATGCTGGTTATGGTTTGACGGAAATGGTTCTGGACTCAAGTTTTTGTGGTGTTCCACAAATTCGGAAAAGGTTTTTCTGCATAGGAGCTCTCGATGAAAAAGATAACTTCATGAAAGATATTTTACTCGATGCCATGGGCGACAAGCGCATGACGGTACGGGATTATTTTGGCAAAAAACTTGGTGTAGATCACTATTATCGCCATCCTCGGAATTATAATCGTAGGGGCGTTTTTTCTGTTGATGAGCCGTCCATGACCATTCGTGGTGTCAACCGTCCAGTGCCAGGGGGTTACAAGGGGCATCATGGAGATACGGCCCCTATTGATGAGAATTTGCGTCCGCTTACTACTCAAGAGCGGTCGCAGATACAAACTTTTCCAAAGAATTTTAAATGGCTCGGCTCTAAAACTGATGCAGAACAAATGATTGGTAACGCTGTTCCTGTTAATCTAGGAAAATTCGTTGCAAGCTGCATTACAGAGTTTGAGAATATGCGAGTCCAAAAGGATAAAGTGGCATGACAATGAATGAGAATGATAAGGTCGCCTTTCGTACTTGGCTGAAAAAGCATACCAAGTTGAGCGATAAGGTTATCAGGGACACGTCTAGCCGGTTATGCAGAGTTGAAAAAATCATACCCTTGCAAACGAACGTCGAGGCTGATGACTTCTTGTTTAAACTTAGTAAGGATAAGGGTTTTGACAATTTAAGTTCGTCGGTCAAATCACAGTTGAAACGTGCTTACAGATTATATCACGAACATAAGACGGGCCGCTGAAAAACCCCTTAGTCTTCGGCTTTATAAGCAAAGTATATTGTCTGATCCAGTCGTCGTTCTGGTGACAAATGTTCTTCACCTCCGTGCAAAATAATTTTTCTAACTACTTCTTTGCCCAAGATAGGCGCCGCCATTCTTGGATGATTCATATATAACTGCGTAATTTTTCCATTTAGGGCAAATTCTTTATCTGACTGCTGGTTATAGGTCATCCCCGAATAAATATTGTTGATATGTGCGACACCACTTCTGCCATACTCATGCAAATAACGGGTCATTCTTAATGCGCTGCGGGCATATCGTGTCATTTTTTTAGGGCTGCGTTTCACTAGGTCAGTGATAACGCGCAACAATGCGTAATCACTCCAGACAAAAATATCGAAAGCATTATCATCGAGAATAGGTTGCTTTCCTTGAGTTCTCCAAATTGGTTGCAATATTAAGGGATTTTGACGATCTTTAAATTTATCCTGAAACGTATCTAATGCCTCGATCACCTTGGGAAGCAGTTGCACAGATTCCGTAAGATTACCCCATTGCATAACATCGCGCCCCACTGGGTCGAATATCTCTTTTACTTCCTCTTGTGTAACCCGTGACGCGATACTCATAGCGCAATACATTGTTGTGGCAGGCCGTATCACGATTTCAGGAAACCATTCGTCAGGTGCGGCTTTGCATGTTGTGCTATCGGGGGTCACTGTCAATTTGACCTCAAGTGCCTGTAAATAATCCCCTGCTTCGACCTTGTCCCCTACTTCATTTGCTTTTCGTACCACCAAATCGACCCGTTCAGGCGTATGATCTACAAATTTATCATAAGGTTCAAATCGTGATTCAAAATCAAAATATAGTTTATCGTTTGGTAGGTCTGTGTTGAATATATCATCTATAGGAATAACAGAGCATTGAGTCTTGAGATTGTCAGTCAAATTTACATACACTGCACCATGGTTATGATCCCGCATGTAACATGCTAATGCCGCAGGAAAAGCACTATTGAATTGGTTTTTGCCCCATAGGTCTTTACCTTTTCTGCTGGTATTTACCAAGCCATATAATGATCCGTAATTTTTTGTCATTTTTATTCCTTTTCCCATTGATGCTGCGCGGGAACACGCCCTAGGCTGATAAAAAAGTCTGCGGCAGGGTAGCTGCTGTTATGGTAGCTCTTTCCCTTTCTATTCGCAATAATGATAATCACATCAAGTAATTTTAGGTATGATAGTGATATATTACCTCCTAAGAGCTTGGAGGAGGCCACACCAGTACAAACAGAGGCGAAGCCGCTGCCGTTTGTCTTATATCGCATGTCCGAAGCGACCGAGGCCGAAGAAAATATGTTTAAAACGCTGTGCGGAATCGTTGAACAACGACAAGCCAAGCATTCTGAATTGTGATTATTCGACATGGCCCCCTTTTACACAAGGGCCGCAGCTCATGCCGCCTTTATTTCTGTAATTTTAAACCGTCCGGTTGTGCGCAAGGGTTTTTTTCCTCTTTCCTGCTATCATAGCCGGAAATTCAGCGCGAGCGCTCCACTCCAAAAAGCCCCCTTGCCCCCTGCCCTAGCCGCCGGTTTTGAGCAGATCACAGAAAGGCAGCGATGATGCGGCCTAGAATTAAAAGGAGAAAGATCATGTCAAACAAACCAACTCATAAAGCCGTTACACCGATTGAACAAAAAAGCGGTAAAACATACTGGCATCGTGTCGGGTCAGCTTGGGAAGGCGAAAAATGCACCACAATCAAGCTTAACAGTTTTCCCCTCGGCGGTGAATTTTGTCTCTTCAAAATTACCGAAAAACTTGAAGGTGAAGGCGAAGAAGCACAAGATCAAGTGCAGCCAGATACAGAATAAAATCACAGGCCGGAATCTCTCAAAAGCGAGATTTCGGCCTTTTTATCAGACATTGTATTACAATGTTGACTTTTTGCCGGTTTTGCCTCATAATTAGGAAAGTATAGAAAGGAGCTTTATTATGAGTCTTACACAGACAGAAACCCGCAAAAAACGTACTGTTCAAGTCCGTTTACCGGAAGCATTGATGGGGCATATTGAACAACAGACCGGCAGTGAAGGTCAATTTGCCGATGCAAGCGATTATATCCGTGATCTTATTCGGCATGATGCCCAATCTCATGAAGGCTATATCAATTCTCGCCTTGATAAATCTCTCAATGATATTAAAAACGGCCGTCTTGTGGCTTTTTCTGGTGATTTGCGGCAGGATGTTAAGACCGCGCGCGCGCAGAAAGATTAGGTTTTCCGTTTATGCCCCAAGTTTATCTTACACCTACCGCCCTTGAAGATTTTGACGAGAATGACGAATTTTCAAAAGATAATTGGCGCGAAGAAGTTGCCGATAAATATAAATCTGATCTTGAAGCCGCCTTAAACAAGTTAGGCTTTGACCCCGAAGCGGGGCGAATTAAAGAACAGTATTCAGAAGACTATCCGGCGCTCTCTGTACGCAATCACGTTATTATCTATCAGTATGAAAAAAGCATTGATGCGGTCATTATCCTGAATATTCTTAATGGTTCATGGAATGTGAAAAAAATCGTCAATGATCGCGCGGCCGAGATCAAGAACGAGATAGCTTTTTATATTGATAAAGTGCAATCCGGCGAGTTTGATTTACCAACCATACCGTCAAATACGAGGCAAAACGATAAGGGGCGTGATCGAGACGATGACGGAGGGCATGAAAAATGACTATCAAGAAAATCAAGCAATACGATCTTTTGACGAATGATGAGGGCGAATTTTTATTGGAATTTGATCTTCAAACCGGTCAGCCGGAATCGCCGCAGTTTTACTTTGACGGCCAGACGCTTGTTTTAACCCGCCGTTCGGATCAAATTATCCACTTTCCTGATATTCCAGATGAAATGAAAAAAGGCATCATGGATAAGGCAGAAATTCTGCTTGCTGAATGTGATGACACTCTCGAACCACCAGATTGCGGTCTTGTTCTGGATTATATTGCGACTATGCGTCCATGAAATTTATAGCTAAATATTTTGATGACCTCGAACGTGATTACGGGGTCAGTATTTCGGATCATACAATGACAATGTTGCTTGTCTTTGATGCGGAAACACGCCGCCGAGCCGAAGAACTGGAAGCCCCTAATCAGCTTAAAATCATTGAGGTCAATATTATCCCTCGTATTTTTCGGCGGGGTCTTGGGGGGCGTATCGGTAAAAGCCTTTGTGTTCTTATCGGTAAAATCGAGTTGATAGATGCCATTAAATCAGACAAAGATTTTCAGTGATGAGGCGGGTTTTCCAAGTGTTCCCGAAGACAACCGGCGCATGTATTCATATAGGTCATTATTTTCACCGTCTCGTTTTTTTCTTCTAATAATTTTTGATAGCAAAATTGCCAATCTGTGACGGCCTTTTCAGTGGGTTCGCGGCATAAGCTTTGCGCCTCTTCCTTCATGACTTGTCGCATCATCATATATTCAGGATTAAATTTGATTTTATAAGCATCAATCAACACTGGCACCGCCCATAAAAGATTTTCGGAATCGGGGCCGATTTCTCCGGTTTCGTATTGTAGATAAGCTGCTTCACCATAGAAGCTTTCACGAATATCATCTTGTGTTAAATAAAGCTCTTTAATCGTGTAAGGCATTACGCCGCGTTCTTTAAAACCCGCGACCATAAGCCGAGAAACTGACTCCCCCATTTGTTCAAAGACGGTCATGTGCTGCTCTAAATAATCGTGGTGGAAGCGCCTTAGATCGAGTTCTGGAACGTCATAATGATCTTGAAACAAGGCATTGCCAATATCATCTATAAAAGCACGGTATCGGGCCATTTTCTTAGGTTCAAATCCATGCATACGCACCCTGCTCGTGACGGCCATTATCGCCAGATCGCGGTGCATCTTTAAAAAATCTAATTCTGTATGGTGTAAGCCCATAGCCAAATCGGTTGTCGTTGATGTCAATTCCCAGACAGCATCATCATCGATTTCCAAAGGTTCAGGCAAAGAAAAAGCCTCGCCTGAATGATTGATTACATCGATAATCTCATTCGCAAGGTCTTTTATTTTTTCTATATCACTGTGCAAAAATGTAATTCGTGTCATACCCCTGCTCCAATAGAACATTGTATATGACCAAGCCAGAACAGCAAGAACAGAGTGTATTTAACACTATGCCCGATAGTGTTAAGCGACCGGCCTTCCTGGCTCTGCCTTCAGCCGCGCTCCGGCACGATATAACCCCCTTGATTTTAAAAGTATTTAACACTATTGATAGGATAGTGTTAAATCAGGGGTTTGTGACATGGGTGAAATGCGTATTCAGGATCGTGACGGCCGGAGGCTTTATTTTACGCCGGAAGAACGCGAAGCCTTTGCAGAAGCGGCGAAGAATGCCGCATCCAATGAAGCCCGCACCCTTTGCCGCACCCTCTATTATACAGGATGCCGCCCTGCCGAGGCCATACTTGCACAAGTAGGCCATATAGAAAAATCGACCGGCCAGATTACCCTGCGCACCCTTAAAAAGCGTTCAGATGATCCGCAATGGCGCACGATCCCCCTGCCCTCTCACTTTATCGATGAACTAAATCTTGTGCATAATCTTAAAGACGGCCCCAAAGACCGGCTTTTATGGCCTGTGACGCGTGTGACGGCTTGGAGCTGGATAAAGCAAGTGATTGCCGCCGCCGGTATCGAGAGCGGCCCCCACGCCAGCCCCAAGGGCTTGCGGCATGGTTTTGGCATAGCCTCGATCCTGAATAATGTGCCTTTGCCGACCCTGCAAAAATGGCTTGGTCATGAAAAGCTGGAAACGACCGCGATTTATACCCAAGCTATCGGCAAGGAAGAGCGCGCCCTCGCCGCCCGAAATTGGGGTGAAAACCAATCATGATAATTTGATACTATGGAGTTTTATAGTATAAAATTATATAGTATCAAATTTGTTACTATGGAGTTTTATAGTATAAAATTTTACAGGTTAGGACTTTCCTTGTATCAAATTCTATAGTATAAAAATATATAGTATGGAGCTTGATAGTATCAAAGTATAGAAATTGATAGTATGGAGTTTGATACTATAAAACTATAAAATTCTATAGGTGAACATCATGAAAAAGAACACTAAACCCAAGCTTATAAGCATCTGGAACCCAAAAGGGGGGCAGGGTAAATCTATGTTGGCTATCAATTTAGCTGCCGCATCCGTTGAAATGGGCTTAAAGCCTCTTGTTATCTGCCAAGATCAACAAGGCACATCCATAAATTATTATAAGAATGGTAATCTTAATTTTGAAGTTTTGGCGACTTTGCCGAAAGAGCAGCCGGACGCGGATATTATTATTTTCGATCATCAAGCGAGTGATTGGGAAGTGCCGCAAACAAAGCTCTTGCTCATGCCATTAAAACCAGCTCGCGACCAATACGCGACTTATATTGATGCCAAAAAACGTGCCGAAGCCAAAAGCAAGGAAATCATTACAATCGTCACAGATGGACAAATGCACAGACAAAGTGAAAAAACCACAACCCAGCATTTAAAAGGGCAGGGGGCGCATGTTATCCCCTCTAGCGGGGTGTTTAGCCGCGCTGCCGAAGAATATCGCAGCATCTTCGATCCAAGCTTAAACAAGGCTTATAAGATCGGAGAGCGCCGCAAGGAAATCAATAAAATTCTAGGTGCGATTTTGCTCAATGCCGGAGAAAAAACAGATAAGAAAAAAAGGAAATTGAAGAATGCAGCCTGATTGGATGAATGAAGAAGACAGTCGCGCCGAAAAATTGGCCAAAACAGACAAGACGGCCAATGATGCCGCGCCAAAATTAAAGCGTGTAGATCGAGCGCCGGAGCGTCAACAAAAAGCATTTTATATTCAACCGAAATACGCCGAAGCTTTTGAAGATTTAGCTTTTAAGCAGAAAAAAGCCAAAGGTAAAAAAGCGCCGGATTTGGCCGAGGAAGCTATAAAAATGCTTCTCGACCATTACGGAGAAAATACAACCAAACTATAGAATTTGATAGTATCAAGTTTTATAGTTTTAAAAGGAGAAAGTTATAAATAATGCCCCAAAAGCCGCCGCATCCTGACCATATCGAAGATGATGAAGAAAAGCACCGCCGGAAATGGGGGGCATGGATAATTAACAACTTGCGGGCTTTTTATGCCGCTCTTAAAGGACAATCTGTAGAACAGCACGAAGCCGAGCTGGATAAAGCCATTAAACAGGATTTTGCGCTTAATCATACGGAATTTGTCGATACTCTCATGCAATCATATCGAGACCGATTAGACCCAGAGGTGCGAAGGCTATTCGATCATATCCGAAAGGAGAGAGAGCAGAAAGAGCTGGAAGGGCGGGGGGATCAGGCACCGACGATTGATATGAAAGAATTTATTCAGGGAACGACCGGCCTTGCTGCGGAGTTGGATGCCAAGCGGGACAAAGAAGCCGCTCAAGATTTAGACCGGCTTAAAGAGCTGACCCAAGACCGGCGCGGGCCGAATGAACCATTCACCGGTATCGAGCTGGAAAACAAGCAATACAGCGCGGAGCTGGAACCGGCTGGAGAATCCGAGTATCAATATGAAGTTGATGCGTTTGACGAAAACGCAGATCGTGGCCCCAAAGGCCCCAACGGGGGCAGGGGTAGGGGCAGGGGTAGATAAGATTATGCGCGGCCCTTGCGCTCATACCATTTTCGACAAAACCCGATAAAAGCTTTATCGGGGTGTTTCGGCGGTTCGGTCATCCACATGCGCCATTCTTGTTCTAAATAATGAATATCCCAAGTCGGGGCGACAATGCGCGCATCGTTATAAGTTTCTGGATCAAGAGGCGGGCAGGTGTCCAAAGTTTGTTTGATTGTGGCCATGGTGCCGCGATTGCTAAATTTTATATCGTCGCCATCCATAGAAATTTCGTAATCAGGCAAAAGATTCTTTTCTGCAACTTTTTTAACCATAGCTCTAAAAACACGCGCAGGGCTATTTGACCCGCATTTATCTTGCAAGGTTTGCAGCTTAAAAACCCATTCTGTATTTTGACCACAATGCTTTCGTGCCAATTCATACAAACGGCGTTCCAAGGGGCTTCTAAGACGGAAGTAATCACGGTGCAAGGTTAAAACCTGTTTGTTTTTAATCGAGCGAAACATCCAGTCAGACAGCTTGACCGAGACACTAACCATCCGACCGTCTTTAGTTGCTCGTACAATTTCCCAGGATTCAATCAAGCCGAAGCCGCTTGTTGTTTCTTCCCCGCCTGTTTTAACATTTGTTGTGATTCTTGTGCCAGATAATCTATCAAAAGCCGCCACAAGACCCTTGTAACCCTCACCACTGGTTTGTCTGTTCGTTGCAACCAGTAAATCATAAGCTTTCAAATGCACCATCTGGCTTGGTTCACCGCCTTGATTCATTTTTGCGACGATTTGCGAAATGCAGTAGATCAAAATATCTTTATCATGGATGGTCGCAAGCCCCTTGACAGAAGGGGTAATCTCTACGGTATGGCCTTTGCGTTCATAATGCCTTATGCGCGTATCCGGCTTTGTAGAGAGGGAAAAAATCGGGTGCTCCATCGATGCCATATCATCTTTAGGAATGGCATCGAGCACATCACATACAAAGAAATCGGCGGTCGGGTGTCTGTCTGGAAGTAGGGCAGGGCGTTTGCTCATTGTTTTATTGATCCGAATCTATTATCGTCATTTTGTTTACACGGGGTATGTTATCGTCATTTCATTTACAGTTCAAGCCTTATCGTCATTTCATTTACACTTGGTGCGCTATCGTCATTTCGGATTCACTTTAACGTCACTCTGGATTCGCTCTTTCGTCATTCTGGATTCACCTTGATAAAAAAAACCGTTAAATAACCCTATTATTTCAATACCTTGTAAAATCCCAAAAATCCCTAAACACATATAAACACATATTTAAACACCTACAGGCTGTGGATAACTCAAAAATTGTTACGGAAATAACTCTCTTTTCCATTATTTCAAGAAAAATATACCAACAAGCGCCCTAACGGGCGCGCCTAACCCTTCCTTCGCTACGCTCAGTCGCCCCATGCTATGCATGGCCTAGAAAAAGGAGTTCGCTAATCGCTCACAAGTTTTTTAAAAAGAACGTGGCAAGACAGAGCTTAAATTTTAAACATCAAAACAAACTGATAGATAGCAAGATTGCTTGGCAAGGAGTGCAAGTGTCTAGGTCAGGGCTTCACAGGAGGGGGCAGGGGATGCTGATAGGGGGTTTTCAAAATTTTACCTGCTGGACAGCAAAAAAACTTTAAATGCGCTGTATGATCAAATTTGGGCTTCCTAGAGCCTATAAAAATTTGAGTGTTTCTTGAAAAAGAATCCCGCCGGAAAACTCTTTCAAATCTTCCGGCGGGATTCAGTTTAGGCTAAAGGATCGAAGACCCGCGCTAACTCAACATCAAAATCAGGGGAATTAAAAGCTTCATAGGCCCGAATATGGTCACTAGCTGCCCTCTTTTTTAAGCGCATTCCCTGAAAACAATATTCACGGATAGTATCTAACCAGTTTTGCTCTCCGATGAGGCGGCGAAACTTTTTATCCCATAATTCGCGGTGCTGCATTGGGTTTTTTTGGCAGTCAATATTCTGAAAATAAGCAATAAGGGCATATTCCCAAACCTTGCTTGCTGGAAAAGGGTAGAGGGTTGTGCGCTATAAAGGGCGCGGTGTTATGGTGTACTGGCATGTCGAGAAAAGCTCGCTCTGTGTTCATTCTCAGCTCAAACGCTGCTCTTCGTCCGAGGTCAGCTCTATGATCGAAGGTGTTCTGAGACACTGCACGGACATTGAGATTGATAAACAGTATGTTGATAGCCACGGCCAAAGCGAAGTGGCCTTTGCGTTCTGCGAATTGCTTGGATTTTCGCTCATGCCAAGACTAAAGGCGATAGCACAGCAAAAGCTGTACCTGCCGGATAATGATATGTGCTCTGAGCTTCATAATCTCACGCCTGTTTTGAAGAAACATCCTATTAACTGGGAATTGATTTCACAGCAATACGACCAGATGGCGAAATTTGCGACGGCTTTGCAAAAAGGAACGGCAAGCGCAGAATCTATTTTAAACCGCTTTACCCGTAATAACCGTCAACATCCGACTTATCAGGCTCTGGCAGAATTAGGCCGCGCTGTGAAAACCATATTCCTATGCGAATATCTACACTCAGAAGAAATACGACATGAAATCCATGAAGCTCTGAATGTTGTAGAGAACTGCAACAGTACCGTGGACTTTATTTTCTTTGCACGAGGCAATGAGATTTCATCGAACCAGCTTGAAGCGCAGGAGCTTTCGATCTTGTCTTTGCACCTCCTACAAGTCTGTCTGGTTTACGTGAATACAATCATGATCCAGCAAGTGTTGGCAGAACCAAAAATGATGAACAAAATGCGCGAAGAGGATTTTCGTGCGCTCACCCCTCTGATCTATGGACATATTACACCCTATGGATCATTCGATCTGGATATGAATCGAAGATTATTTCCAGAAAACGACAATTTGCTCATGGCCGCTTAAGTCCCGAAAATTAAAAACTCCGTGCTCTTAAAACCCAAAAATTCAAAATTATGGTTTTAAGAGAGACCTTATATCCCATTTTGTAGAATTTTAACCTTCAAATAGGAAAAATAGGGTCCATCCAAAAATCACAGATTTTAGGCATTGGATTCTGGTGGTTTTAAACAGGCGTGACATAGCGCAAAATAGGGTGTACCCTAATTTGCTATGAGCATCGCCGTTTACATCCGGGTTTCGACCCACTCACAAAAATCAGATAGTCAAAAGGCTGAAATATCCCGTTGGCTGAAAGCGCATGGCCATAATTTGAGTGAGGTCATGTGGTACGAAGATCACGAAACCGGCACCACCATGAACCGCAGGGAATTCAATTTACTGACGGAAGCCGTGTTTGCTGGAACGGTCAAAACGATTGTGGTCTGGAAGCTGGATCGACTAGCCCGATCCATGAAAGAAGGGATCAATGTCCTGTCTTCCTTATGTGAATCCGGTGTGCGCGTTGTTTCTGTCACACAGCAAATTGATCTTTCCGGCACAGTTGGCCAGATGGTGGCCGGTGTTCTCTTCGGTATTGCCCAGATCGAGCATCAACATATCAAAGAGCGACAAGCGGCCGGAATTGCTTTGGCCAAAGAAAAAGGCATTTACACTGGACGGAAGAAAGGCACGACCAAAGCCAAGCCCGAGCGTGCTAAAATCTTGAAAGAGCAAGGGCTCACTCATGCAGAAATCGCACAAGCTCTTAACGTCACCATCCGAACGGTCGGCAATTATTTAAAAAAATAACTTCCAACTCTTTAAAACGAAAAGATATGCCTGATAGCCGCGCTCACGTTCGCCGCCTGTATCGGCATTCCCTTCGTCCTGATCGCGATAGGCCAATTGATAATACAGGTTTTCAATGCCACCTGCATTTTCCCCTTCGAGAGAAAAAGCATAAGAGGAAAAGTCTTCCGTATTCGAAACACCGCCACGTATGCTTACTTTAAGCCTCCTTCCTATGACTTCCACATGAATTTATTCTAACTCAGAACCAGTGAATTTCTTTAAAAGTGAAGGGTCATGGCAATAATTCCGAAGCGTTCTTTTGTATTCTTAAGCTCCATGATCTTAAGCCCCTTTTTTCTTAAGCGGCCATTGCTTCGATGGTTTGCTTGGCGGCATTGATTTTCTCCTCGCCATCCTGTCCCATAATACCATCCGCGGCAATCACTTCCACATTCTGTATACCAAGGAAGCCTAAGAAGAATTTCACCCATGGTGACATGAAGTCAAAATCGCTGCCCATTGGCGTTCCACCGGACACAGCCACCAAATACGCTTTCTTACCGCTCAGCAATCCTTCAGGACCATTCTCACCGTATTTAAATGTTGTACCCGCGCGCGCAACCAAATCAGCCCAAGCCTTAAACGTCGCCGGAACACCGAAATTATAAACTGGAACACCAAGCACAATCGTATCGGCGGATTGCAACTCCTCAATCAACGTATCGGCAATCGCCGCTAACTCTTGTTGCTCAGCTGTGCGTTCCTCTTTTGCTTTGCCATTGGCTTCGAAACGCTCCGCACTGACATAAGGAATATCATTTTTGCTTAAATCACGCTCAACCACTTCCGCGCTTTGCTCAGCAGCTAATTTTTCTGCAAGCTTTGTGCTTAAAGTGCGTGAAACAGACTCATCGCCACGAATACTGGCTGTAATATGTAGAATAGTTGACATCGTTTTAAATCCTTTCTCTATACTCAATTCTCAACTCTTTTTTACCACAGGGATTCCCAAAAGGCAAAAGATATGATTCCATGAGGGTGTACCAACACCTAAAAAAGGAGCTGCCCCCATGGAACTCGAAGATCATATCATCATAATTTACTTGCGTATAGAGGAAATTTATAATAAACTGACTGCCAATACCCCATTGAGAAGAGGCGGTTTTTCACCACACTTGAGCGATGTTGAGGTTTTGACTATGGAAATCATTGGCGAAATGCAGGGCCGAAATGGAGATCGGGCGATTTGGCGCTATTTTGACCAACATTGGCGGCACTGGTTTCCTGAATTGAGTGCGTATAAGACTTTTGCCAAACATTGCGCTAATCTCTGCTGGATCAAGCAAGCGCTTTTGCCGGAATTATTTCCAGCCACTGACAGGGTGCACATCATAGATGGTGTACCCATGCCTGTCTGTCATAATGCACGCGCCTATCGCTCAAAAACCCTTGAAACCATTGCTGAATGGGGCTTTTGCGCCGCAAAAGATGAGCATTATTATGGGCTGCGCGGCCATGTTGTTATCGGGATAAATGGTTTCATCTCGGCTTTTATCGTCACACCGGCCAATATTGACGAACGACAATCTCTATGGGACATTGTGGGTAGAATCAAAGGCACACTGATTGGCGACAAAGGCTTTATCGGCCAGAAATGGATTGATGCCATGGCAGATCATGACATAAATTTACAAACACCCTTGCGCAAAAACATGCCTGATGCACGCCCGAAAAAAACGGTTAAGGCTTTGATGCGCATAAGAAAAAAGGTAGAGACGGCTTTGAGTGTTTTAACAGAAACTTTTGCTCTCACAAAAATAAAGGCGCATGATATTTGGCATTATACGTCAAAATTATATCGAAAAATCCTCGCCTATAATTTCTATATCGAGCTAAAGAGTTGAGAATCGGGTTTTCTCTATGGTTTTATTGCTGTTTGATGGCTTCGAAGTTGATATCGAGCTTAACCTCATCACCGATGCCCGGCAAACCGTAACCCATTCCAAAATCTGAACGCTTCAAGCTGCCCGTAGCTGTGAAGCCAACGGTTTCCGCTTGGGTAAATGGGTTTTTGCCAGCCTGATTAAACGTTACATCAAGAGACACAGGTTTGGTCACGCCGAGCAATGTTAAATCGCCCGTCACGACACCTGTTTTTTCGCCCGTCACCTCAATATTATGACTTTTAAACGTCACCACTGGAAATTCTGAAACGTTAAAGAAATCCGCAGATTGTAAATGCGCATTGAATTTCTCATCATCACCATCAATATGCGCTGCTTTCAAAACGATATCAACGCTACTCGCACCCGGGTGATCAGGATGAAACATCAATGTACCTTCAGGCTTTAAAGCCTCCAAAACCATATCGGAAAACCCGAGATGCGAGACCCGCAACAATATATTGGTATGGGCGGCATCGAAAATATAGGTATCCAGATGCTTGGTTTCAGCATGTGCCGGGGTGGCAAATCCCAGAGTAAAAGCCAACGCAGATGTTAAAAGTAATGTTTTCATTGTTCTATGTCCTTTCTTTTGAAACTATAAAAAAGAGCCTTCGTGAAAAGGCTCTTCATAAAAAAACTACGGTAAATCGAAAAGTAAAACTTCAGCGTCAGTGATAGCCTTGACCTCAATTGAATCTTCGTCTTCAATCGCAAAACCATCTCCGGCAGCAGCCTTCTCACCATTCAACTCGGCAATACCTTGTGCAACTTGCAGCCAATATTTGCGCCCCTTTTGCATTTGAAATTCGCCGCTTTCGCCTTCTGCAAACTTTCCCGCAAGCATGCGCGCATCTTGCTTGATGATCAGCGAGCCGTTTTCACCATCCGGCGAAACCACAACACGGAAGTTGCTTTGAAGTTCATCATCGCTAAACGACTTTTCCTGATAATCAGGCGCCTGATTTTCGACATTCGGCATGATCCAAATTTGCAGAAAATGAACCTCCTGCTCATCGGAACCATTAAACTCGCTATGCCGGACCCCTGACCCTGCACTCATGATCTGCACATCGCCCGGTTTAATAGAAGAACCGTTACCCATGCTATCTTTATGCGCAAGCTCACCTTTCAGAACGTAGGAGATAATCTCCATGTTGCTGTGTCCATGCTCACCAAAGCCCGCTCCGGGAACAACACGGTCTTCGTTTATAACCCGAAGAGGTCCAAACCCCATGTGATCTGGGTCCTGATAGTGACCAAAAGAGAAGCTGTGCATACTCTTAAGCCATCCAGCGTCTGTTGGCCCACGCTCATCTCTGTATCTCTTTGTAATCATGTCCATATCCTTTCGTTATAGGCTTAAAGTAAGCATACGTGTCATATCAGCTCATTTGTTTTGAGCATTATTGTTTTTCAATATGTTACAGAGTGTGCGCCTTACAAAACGATCCCTGTTTTTCAAAATTATAACCCACACTAACCAATTGAAAACAAATGGTAATTATTTTTGTGGCCTCATATGACACGTACACTCACATTACCCCTGCTTCTGCCGGAAATTTTTCGTCACCAATCCAGTCACGAAAACCGGATTGTTGCCTTTGAAATCCACCCTTTTCATCTTTAGCCTGAACAGGGTCCCATTCTTTTGTCCATTTACCATTTACTAACATTTTTAGTTCCTTCCATATTATAATTAAGTGGTTAAAGTGAGTTCGATATTCCATGGATCACGCACAGCCTTACCTGTGAGTGTGTTTTTGACTTCTAATTCTTGATCTTCAATGGTTTGTTGCACTCTAAGCAGAGCAGCATTGTCATTAAATTTCAGTGTGTAGCCTTTCAAGCCAGCCATGCGCTCTTCACGTCCTTGTGCCCCGGGAGACACCCAGACATTGGCCGCGAGATGGTGATGATAATCACCGCTAGCGAAAAACGTACCGCCGGGGAAACGCTCCATCACATCCAGCCCCATCACATCGCGGTAGAAATTCTCGGCCTTGGGGAGGTCGCCAACTTGCAGATGAATATGACCGATAGCAGTATCACTAGGCAGCCCGTACCAAGATTCATGAGGTGCGATATTCAGAAGCGCATCCGTATTAAGTCCAACCGTATCCATCACGACGCCCTCTTCATCAAACTGCCATTCTTGGTGTGGACGATCCGCATAAACCTCTATTCCGTTGCCCTCAGGGTCTTGTAGATAAATAGCTTCGCTGACCAGATGGTCTGCCACACCAATGAGCGGTATTTGATCTTCAGCAACGTGCCTGAGAAAGTGTCCAAGATCTTTTCTGGTCGGTAAAAGAAAAGCCGTGTGAAATAACCCTGCTGCGCGGCGTGGAGAAGGATGCGCACCCGGATCATATTCCAGTGTTAACAGCGGCTTTCTGCCAGCACCCAAAACATGACCGCGCTGTCCACCTTCAATTTTCTCCAGACCGATTGCGTGCTGGTAATATGAGGAGACAAGATCCAGATCACGCACGATCAAATTGAAGCGCTCGACAAATACAGGTTTTGTATGGGGGTATAATATCTTCTTATCTGACATGATTACCTCCGACTAAACGCCTGCAGGCATTTCCTTGTAATCCGTTCCGCCTGCATAAGCTGGACTGAACACACTGAATGTTAATGCTGCAATCGCAGCCGTTGCTAAAAGTTTGTTTTTCATGGTCTTTCTCCTTATTTTTGAATGATGGTTTGAGGGGGGTTAACGTGAAATCCAGGCTGGTGCGATCTGAGTACCAAGACCCAATACATAGCCAAACTGGATATTCATTGCGGCCATTGGCTCAAGATAGCGTGCATTTTTGAGAATGCCTGAATTTATGGCTTCAAAGCCTGTGGCTTCAACGAGCTTCATCACGGCAGATTGTGCGCATTCTTTATCGCTAGCGACATAAACAGGTACGTTTTGTGATCCAAAATCTGGCCCTTCGTGTAAAATTTGTGCAAAGACGGTATTAAAAGCCTTCACAACATGCGCGCCTGGAAATGCACTCTGAATTTCTTCCGCAGCTGACGTATCGTGACCAACGGTTAAGTTCATAAAGTCTTCAGTAAGCGGATTGGTTACATCAACAATAATTTTGTCTGTCAAATCAACATTCGCACTTTTCAAAAGCTCAATAGCGCCATCAAAAGGCACAGCAAGAAAAATCACTTTAGACTTATCAATCGCCTCCGCAGTTGTAACGCCTGTGATGGGTCTTGTTGTTTCTGTATTCATTTCTTTAGCTTTCGCTTGCGCTGTAGCCTGATCACGAGATCCGAGATAGATCACATGATCTGTTTTAGAGAATGTTTTGGCGAGGCCGCTTCCGACATTCCCAGTTCCTAATATTGAGATGTTCATTTTACTTTCCTTTCTTTGGCTAACTTATATTTTAAGGATATAACAACTTTATGCGCACAATAAATGTTTTACTTTGCACTTTTGATGTGCATTTTTGCACAATATGGTGTAAGCTAAGGTTATGAATGAAAATTGGGATGATTACAGAGTCTTTATTGCCTTGGCTGAAGCAGGGTCTCTTCTGCAAGCTGGAAAAAATCTCGGAATACAGCACTCCACAGTCTTACGCCGCATTAACGCCTTGGAAGAGCGACTATCTGTAAGATTGTTTGAACGACTAAAAACTGGCTACGTCTTGACCGTATCTGGTGAAAAAATGCTAGAAACTGTTCAACACCTCAAAGATGAAATCTATCATGCAGAACGGGTTGTGCTGGGAGAAGACGTTAAACTCAGTGGTACGATCAAAATTTCAACAACAGATACGATTGGTTACTTCTGGCTACCTAAGAAGGTTACAGCATTCAAAGAGCAATATCCGGACATTACTCTGGATATAGATATCACCACGCGCCATACAAACTTGACAAAAAGAGAAGCGGATATCGCCATACCTGCTATTAATCGCCAGCCCGATTATATGATCGGGCGTGAATTAGAGCCATTAACTTTTAAACTCTATGCGCATTTAGGATATGAAGCGTCCGACATTCAGCCAGAAGATTATAGACAGCATGAATTCTTGCTACCAAATGATCAGCTGGCTGGCTTGCCAACAAATATTTTTATAAGAAAACACATAGACGATCAGCAAATTGTAACAACAGCAGAT
Organism: Alphaproteobacteria bacterium; assembly: GCA_021776025.1. Classification (GTDB taxonomy): domain Bacteria; phylum Pseudomonadota; class Alphaproteobacteria; order Micavibrionales; family Micavibrionaceae; genus TMED27. Next base: position 4,929 of record JAJFGR010000009.1, on the reverse strand, counting down.
AAGCTCACAGGGCTTTATCATTTTTGTAGAAATGGCCTTGGTATTGCTGCCCTACCTACCTATGTCGGTGATCCAGATCCAAACCTAAAATGTGTAGGCGAGCTGCCGAGTAGCATTCAAACCAACAAGATATGGATTTTGACGCATCCGGATCTTAAAAACACCGCCCGGATCAAAGCGTTTATGGAATTTATGAGAAAGAATGTACAAAAAAACGAACCCGACAATAAATTCTTACTTACAAAAATTGTTTAAATGGTCGCAGAATCCAGACTTTTATGGCTTAAAGTAAGCATACGTGTCATATCAGCTCATTTGTTTTGAGCATTATTGTTTTTCAATATGTTACAGAGTGTGCGCCTTACAAAACGATCCCTGTTTTTCAAAATTATAACCCACCTAACCAATTGAAAACAAATGGTAATTATTTTTGTGGCCTCATATGACAGCTACGCTCACTTTACCCCTATTGTGGGCGCGGGGGCGCGTAGCCCTTAGCTCTTGTCCCCTTTCAATATTGAATGATAATTTATTCATAATCCGGCAAGCTAAAAATAAGGCTCTAAATCATGTTATTCGCCATGCTTAAATATATTTTCAGCTCAAAAAAGGAAGATGAAGCAGAAGACACGCCGGAGGAATGCCAGCATGAATCCTGTGCCTTTGATGAGACTGAAATCCTCGATGAGGAACAGGCCCGATCGTCGCGCGATTATGAACGTGAACAGTAATCAATGATAAGGGTCAGGATCACACATTTTTTTAAAATACGGTTCTTTGAAATACATCATGCGTTTTAATTTTAAAGGGAATCCACCACGCGGGAAAAACAGGATCGTATCATTTTCAAATTGTTTGGCCTCACTTGGCGAAATCAAATCTTTCTGAATATAGTCATAGCGAATTTCAGGCTCGCGCAAGCGCGGGTCGTCTTTATGAACAAACATTAAGCCGTGCGGCGCATGAGACGCTTGTTTTTTTACTGCTACACCACGTTTTCCCCCTAAAAAACAGCATTTCTTTGCTGTGGTTTCGTCACCAATGCCGAAACTCTGAACACAGGCACCACTAAAAAATATATCAGCCGTTTCTTTATCATAATCTGTAGTGAGCTGCGCCAGACTTTGATAAATCAGCCAGTATTTTATGCCTAACCCTGCTGCAATCCCCATGTTTTTTTTAATCTCCAGCATCGGGCCGACAACGGCCGCTTCATCAATCAGGAAAAGCACATCAGGGCTGTTTTTCGTCTCGATACGGTTTTCTTTGAGAAATACGCTTAAAAGACTTAATTGCAATCGCATCCAGCCGCTCATTTTATGCATTTGCCGATCCGGTACGATGATATAAATGGTGGTGCCCTTGCCCTTTTTAAAATCGGATAGCGAAAAATCGGACGGTTTTTTCATGTAGTCGGCAATGCCTTCGAGTTCGAGAAAATTGAGATTTTTGGAAATCGTCGAAAAAACCGAACCGGTTTCTCTATCCGGTGTGCGTGACATTCTCCCTAATAGTCTTTTGATAGATGGATGCATTTTGTCGCTTTTTCTAATATGTTCGAAAAACTTCTCCATGGTGGTTTCATCAAAGGAAAGAATATCGCGCAGGCGTAAAAAATCGCGCCGGTCAGGTTGCTCATGCAGAGCCACATATAAAACATAGAGCGTCAGAAATTCACGCGCTTTTTCCGGCCAATGCATATCTTTTGCTCCTGCGATACTTATCAAAGCCTCTGCTATGTCTGTAGCAAAAGAATAAACATCTTTGGATTTTCGCAATTCCTCGAATGGGTTATAGGCATGAGTGCCTAAATTCAGTTCGTTAAAGGGGTTCAGTAAATAAACTTTTTGCCCTAATTCACGCCGCGCGCGAGCTGTGACGGCGGCATTCTGGCCTTTGGGATCGATGCAGACAACCGGCCCTTTAAAATCCAGAAGGGTAGGAATAATAGAATTAACCCCTTTACCGGATCGTGCTCCGGCAAAAGTTAATATATGTTCTTCGCCGCTATAGCGGGCGCGCACGAAGTTTTTATTAGGGGTGCCGTAAAAAGCTCCATAATCGTAAAGACCAAGAACGATGCCCTCTTTCTCATAGTCCAAACTATGCGGAAGGAATCCGCCAGCGATTCCTTCGCGTAAATCGCGAAAATGGGCATTACCATAGAGGGCTTCAGCTTTGGCTTTTTCTTCAGGCGGCACATAATCGGCCGGTAATTGCACTGGTATCATTTGGCCAATAAGCCAAAGAACCGGCACTGCGATTGCGATGAAAATTACAATCGGAATTGCGACCGGCAAAATAGCAAGTGCCCAGGGGAGAAAATACAGGCAAGTGGCAATGACAATGAGCCAGAAGATGATATTGCCGATGACATTAAAAATGTTGCGCATAAGGTTTCTCCGGTGCGTATTGAGGCTCGCCGCTTTCAAAATCTGCGCCTAGAATACACTAACCGCAATACTAGCATTTTTAAGCCGCTTTTGCTATAATGGAATGGTAGGCAAAGGCTGTAGTGCTGCAAGCCATGTGACGGAAGCACCGTCACAGTCTTGGCAGGGGGTTCAAACCCCACCCCCTTGCATCCCCAGCTTGCGCGGTTCTCATGTCATCGAGACATTTCAAACCGCATGGGCCAGCCCAAACCCGCCACCGTTTCGACGATGGAACACGAGCAAAGGCGCATCGCCCTTTGCAAACCAGAGCAGGATTTTTTCGACCTGCACCACGACCAAAGCGGGAGACTTTCTCTCTCCCCTCTGGACACCCCATAGACCCGATTCCGCAATCGGGTAAGCGCCAACCCCTTCGATTGGATGCGGCGGCAGTTTTGGCACTACCAGACCAACAAGGAGCGTCCTTGTATGCGTTATAATTAAGAGGCTGATTATGACAGGAGATGACACCCGACCCAAAAGCGAAACGCGCCAACGTACCGAATACATTCGCGCGCGTGTCACCCCTGCCGAAAAAGCCTTGGCCGAAACGCGCGCCGCTTCTGCCAATATCAGCCTTGCCGGTTATCTTCGCCGGTGTGTTCTCCGCAAGGCTGGCCCGCGCACAAAACGCAACCCAACTCTTGACGGCCGAATGCTTGAAAAACTCATGGGCGTTATTCATGCGCATAGTGCCGAACTCAACCGGATCGGAAATAACGTCAACCAGATCGCCCACCACCTGAATGCAGAGGGCAGTTTTCCGCATCCCGAAGATTTAAAAGATTATGGCGATGTGCGCGCCGTGCTTGATGATTTACAAAAGCAAATCGATGCCAGCTCAACACCCATTCAAGAAGTACGTCACCTTATCCGAAAGGGGCTTGGCTATGATAATTAAAGGGCGATCCCGTAGTGACGGCGTTCAGCTTGCGGCTTATCTTCTCGGTCAAACCGCCAGCAGTAAAAACGATCATATCGAAGTTTTCGACATGACCCGCGCCGGTCATCCAGATTTAAAAGAAGCCTTGCCCCATATGCAGCAAATGACGCGCTCCGGACAGCGTGGCAGCAAGGGGTTATATCATGCACAGATCAATCCAAGCATCGGCGAAGACCGAAACATGACCCGCGCCGACTGGATTTTAGCAGCTGACATTCTTGAACAGAAATTAGGTTTTGACGGCCAGCCCCGCGCCATGGTTTTGCATGAGAGCGAGGGCCGCATACATATGCATGTCGTTTGGCAGCGTTTCGATTTCGAGCAAGGTCATCTTCTTTCCGATAGCTGGAATTATCGCCTTCATGAAGAAGCCAGCCGCGAGCTGGAAGACCAGCTCGGACATGACCGTACCGCAGGGCCGCATTCAGATGGTGCCGACCGTTCCGATCAATCCTATGACCATGCCGATGCCTTACAGGCCGACCGCAGCAGTAAAAGCCGCGCCGAACTTGTGCAGGAAGTTACAGAGGCATGGCATAAATCGGATTCCGGCCAAGCTTTTAATGCCGCTTTAGCTGATTATGATCTTGTCCTTGCGCGGGGGAGGGAAAGAAAACGCGGAAGTGCGCGCGCTTTTGTCGTCGTCGATGCCGCCGGTGAGCCGTATAGTCTTTATCGGTTATTGAGCAAGGAAGCCAAAAGCAAAGAAGTCAAAGCCCGCCTTTCCGATATTGACCAGCATCTTTTACCGTCGGTAGAAGATGCCCGCGAGCTGCAACATAAAAAGCATGATAACAGCCGGATTTCTCAAGATGCAGATCGATGCGCGCGCCGTCAGGCTGGACAGCGTTTGCAGATGCGACAAGATCAACAACGTGATTTTTTACATCATCGCCGTGCGCAGCTCGACGCTCAAAAGCTCTATGATAAAGAAACGGCCGATATGCTCAAAGCCGCCCAAGCGGCCGATAAAGCCCCTAATCGTGTTCACAGCTTTTTTCTTAAAGCGACATTTCGCTATGATCGATTTATGGAGGCGCGCCGGTCACGCCGTAAAGAGCGGCGTGACGATGCCGCTCTTGCCCGCCGTGAATTTGTAGAGGCAGTAAAAGAAACACGTCAGGAATTTATCATAGAACAGCGTCAAGCCCGTAAGCAGCTTGTCGCGCAGCAGCAGGATGAGCGCGGCGCGTTTTCAGAGCGGGAGCAAGTAATTATTAAGGATCGTGTGCAATCCTATACGGCCCAATATGACCGAGCCAAGGAAGAACCGCAGCAACCGCAGCCCGCGCCGAATATTGAAAAAGACAAATGGCAAGAGGATGCTTTTGATGAAAATAAGGCCCGCCACAGCACGGATGAAGAAAAAAAAGCCGCGCGGCGGCGAGCCAAAGATAATGAACATGATAAGGAACGTGATGATGACGACCATGAGCGGTGATTATCTTTCGTAATAACCGCCCTTAGTCTCCATGATTGCTTTTGCAAGTTGTTCGCGGATCATAGCCCGCAACCGGTTTTCTATACCGTGATAGTCAAAAGCACGATGGA
>JAJFGR010000008.1 GCA_021776025.1 Alphaproteobacteria bacterium | reverse complement strand
GGTTGGTCGGGTGGTGTACCCCCAAAGAAGAGATCTTAAATTACTCCACTATAAATACCTTGGGCTTGACTATCTTATTATGCGTTATGCTGAGCTTAGTACAGGTTTACTACGTATTGATATTGAAAAAAGGTGGGGAGTCAAATATCTATCGAAACGAAAAGAAATTGAGCAGTCTTTTCATGATGTGTGGGAGGCTTCTTCTGAGGTACCTCTGGCAGATATAGCACCTAAAGTCAGGGCAATGGGAATAGTTCAGCATTTCTGTTACCAAACGCTGCGAAAATCAGTAGAAAACTGGCGTTTACTTAAAAGAACTTATAAATTCCCACGAAAATTAGCAGAATATTGGCATTTGCTTGGAAAATCTTTGAGGAAAAAATGATTAAATTGCTACTGATGTATGGTGACGAATCTCCTTCGCTGCCACATGTTGAACGGCTCAAAGGGTTGGGAAAAGATGTCTGCGTGGTTGTCGCTGATTCAGAAGATGTAGCTATTCAACATGCGGAGGATACTGATATCATCATTGGCCATCGTTATTTACGTCAAACACTTCCGCATACGCAGCGACTTAAATGGGTACAAAGCACGGCAGCTGGTCCACATCACCTGTTATCACCAGAATTATGCCGAATTAATCCAGTATTGACACGTTGCACAGTATTTTCAGATATAGTTGCATGGCACGCCTTTACCTTAGCACTTGCTGTTATCAGGCGTATTCCTGAAGCAAATCAAATGCAACAACAGGGCATATGGGCACATCCCTCTTGTTTTGATTTACTTCCTTTTCCTCAAACAGCTATGATTCTTGGCGTTGGTTGTATTGGAAAAGAATTGGCTAGGATTCTGCGTAGCAATAAAATAACGGTTCTTGGAGTGACTCAGAAATATTCTTTGGCAGCGGAATCTGCTTGCGATGAATTACTTTGTGGTGATATTGATTGGCGTGATCATCTGCAGCGTGTTGACCTTTGCTTTATTACATTACCACTAACTAAAACTACGACTCACCTTTTTGATGAGACTGTTTTGCAGACATTGCCGCAACACGCAGTAGTCATTAATGTTGGTCGTGGTGGCGTGGTTGATACCGGTGCATTGATTAAGTTATTGCGAAAAGGGCATTTAGGTGGAGCCGCACTCGATGTTGTTGATCCTGTGCCATTGCCAAATGACTTGATTTGGAATACACCACGTTTGCTGATTACACCTAAGATTGCTGCATTTCATCCAGAATATCGCAAGAAACTTGAGTTATTCATAGAAAATCAAGTTGAGCGTTATCTAAACAGTGAAACATTGCTGGATATAATAACAATAAATAATCTAGCGTAAGGAGATTTAGAATGAGCTACGGGCAAGACTTTGTGTTGACACTTTTTACCAATGACACCGAACTGGCTAAACGTGCAGATGATGCTGGTATCAATCGTATTGGTCTTGATCTTGATACTTTGGGTAAAGCAGAGCGGCAGCAGCATTTGAATACTTGGATTTCTGATCATAAAGAAGAGCAATTGATTGCCTTACGACAAACACTTAAGAAGGCCAAACTTTTTACGCGTACTAATCCACCTAACCCGCAGCTACATGAAGAAATTGACCGATTAATTGAAGCTGGTGTTGAAGTTCTTATGTTGCCTATGTTTAAAACCGTTGATGAGGCTGCAGATTTTATTCATCATATCAATGGTAGGGTAGAAGTCTCCTTGTTAGTCGAAACTGCTGCAGCAGCTGTGCGTATTGATGAAATTGTGCAATTAAATGGAATTGATGAAATTCATGTTGGATTAAATGATTTACATCTTGATTTAGGTTTAAGAAGTCACTTCGAATTGCTGCGTTATAAATTTATAGATACGCTTTCTAGTGTAGTGAATAGCGTGAATCTTCCCTTTGGTTTTGGCGGTATTGGTCGGGTGAAAGATGATCGTCTACCAATTCCGGCTGGTTTGGTTTATGCGCAATACCCACGTTTAAAAGCTGATCGGGCGCTAGTGTCTAGAGTATTCACTTCACCAGACTACACCCGACTTGATCTTACGCGCGAAGTAGAAACTTTTCGTGATCATATGGACAGGTGGAATGAATGCTCGGAACAAGATTTGTTGACAGCACAAGATGAACTCTGGGCAATAGCACGTACACTTTAGAGAATAATATTTAGGCATCCTTCATATATCAAGGGGTAACCTAGATTGAAATAGAAAAATGATAACAAAACAAGCCGACTGGCCCCTTGAATTGCCTTGAACTGCCAAATCATTCGAGCAATTTCCAGCACTATAGGGTCAGGTATAAGCATCATAGAGTCAGGTCTAGATTAGATGCTTCACAAACACGGGGGTAGGCCTAGCAAATAAGTGCGCGTATTTAGACCTGTTTACTCTGTTGTGCAGATGGTGGAAAAACAGACGAGTGACCCCGCAATCGTTTCATACCAATGGTGTTAACGAACACACTGATTCTGCTAAAAAAGGTAGAATAACCACCCAGAAAGAAATTTAAAAAATCATTATTAAAATTAAAGGAAAACTAAATATTGCATGCCCATCATGTGCTTATTGTTAAATGGCAAGATCAAATTAAACAAATAAGCACCATACGAGAAATCGTGTTTATTCGTGAACAACAAGTTCCGACTGATTTAGAATGGGACGAATTTGACTGCATTAGTGCCCATGCGCTTGCGTATGATGCGGATGGCAATTCGGTTGGCACAGGAAGGTTATTGCCAGATGGTCACATAGGACGCATGGCGGTATTGAAACAATGGCGTGGCAAAGGGTTTGGTCGTGCCATCTTGCAACAACTGCTTAACCATGCAAAAAATCAGGGGATAAAAACAATCGAGCTAAATGCGCAAATAACAGCGATTAAATTCTATGAGAAATTTGGCTTTCAGGTCACCGAAAAAATATTTATGGATGCCAACATTCCCCACATAAAAATGCAACTTGAGTTTTAGTGTTAATTAAGAGCTAACTATCAATTTATTCCAAACATACAAAGGTGATAAAGGGTCAGCTAGCTTGTTTTTTTGTTGGGCACGCCGGTTACCCAATTTACGACCAGGATGGAGTTCTTCGTACAAGGCAATGCTTCGGCCGCCAGCGCGGTATAAACAAAGGGTACGCTACCCTTTATTTTCTATAACCATCCAAAAAATAAATGATTTTAATCAACGACCCCTTTATTTGACCATTACAAGAGATGCGCTGTCGCCCTACTCGGAATATCAAGGGGTCATCTATCTTGGGTGCCTCAGGGGTGCCTCAGGGTCAGACTCTGAGGTATCCCCACGAATAAACTTTAAAAAACATGGCGATACACTCTATTTTTTGACGTAATATGGAATTAAAGTGGATTTTTGCGGCCTAAGTATTTGATTATCGTCTTGTCATCTCATTGCTTGGAGG
>JAJFGR010000007.1 GCA_021776025.1 Alphaproteobacteria bacterium | reverse complement strand
GAACGGATTTATCGGTATACTCACAAGCGCAGCTCAACAAAGTAGCTCGCCTGTTAAATGAACGACCAAGAAAGACGCTGGACTTTGAAACACCAGCAGAACGATTTAACCAATGTGTTGCAGCGACCGGTTGAGATCACCGCCGAAAACAGACATTGGATTTATAATGAGTACTAAAAGAATTGCTATTTTTGTCGATGTACAAAACATTTATTACACCACGCGGGAAATTTATGGCCGCCAGTTTAATTATAAAAAGTTTTGGCAGCGCATAGAGTCCGAGGGTGAAATTGTTTCGGCAACGGCCTATGCAATTCATCGCGGTGATGACAAACAACTCAAATTTCAAAATGCCCTCAAACAAATAGGATTCACTATAAAGCTTAAACCCTATATTCAACGAAGCGATGGGTCAGCCAAAGGGGATTGGGATGTTGGTATAACAATTGACGTGATGGAAACTGCCAGAGACGTCAATAGTGTCGTATTGCTCTCGGGAGATGGGGATTTTGATCTATTGCTGGAAAAAATCATAACGGATTATGATGTCAGTGCTGAGGTTTATGGCGTAAGGGAACTGACAGCCAATTCCTTGATTAATTCAGCCAGCATTTACCACCCTATTGAAGAAGATTTATTGTTATGAGAGTCAAAAAACCGTTGATCAGTAGTCCAATTATTCTATTGGAGCATGAGGTTGATGACATTTTTTGTGAATATTTGTAAAAGGTGGTGGGCTTGGCCGGACTTGAACCGGCACGTCCATACGGACAACAGATTTTCTTACCCGCTACAGTTTTCACTGCTCTCTAAGAGAGGTTTGTGGTCTGGACTATCCCTTCACCATTGCTAAAAGCTTTAGGTGCTGCCCGTCTAGTCTCTACACCTTCCTTTCGTTTCCAAAAGGCTTGGCTCGGGATTGCCATTAAAAAGCTAAATTTTCTAGGTAGCCAGAGAGATTTTTGAGATTTTTGGAAAACAGAAAATGGCGGAAAATATGGTGATCGCTGAGGGAAAAGAACCCAAAACTCGAACACCGCTATATATCTCAAAGTCAGAGCCACAAACCACTCAGACCAGATCAAAACTGTAACATAATTCTGTAACAAATTGTGACAAATTTGGGTGCTTGTGAACGATTTTTGAGGTTAAAACGCCGCTATATATACGCGCCGATATGGACGCCCCACCCCAAAAAACAGGCCACCCCCTAAATACTATATAAGGCGTCCCTGAGTTACGCGAAAATTTTGGTGACTTCACAGGTGTAGAGTTAGGGGCACACCAATACTTAAAGAACCTTTCCGCTTCAGATCGAATATGGCATTATCCTCAAACACAGAATGAATTGTCTGAGGGGATAGCGTGACAGAAGAACAAAAACAAAGGCTGGAAGCACAGCTATGGAAGATTGCGAATGAGTTACGCGGCAAAATGGATGCAGATGAGTTCCGTGATTACATCCTTGGTTTCATCTTCTACAAATACCTGTCCGAGAAGCAATACATCTTTGCTAATAAGCTCTTAGAGACCGAAGCCGTTAAAGACTATGCCCTTGTTAAGGATGCTGCTGACCTTGCCGCGATCAAAGAGGAGTCCTTAGAGAAGCTCGGTTACTTCCTTCACCCTGATGAGCTATTCAGCGCGATTAGCAAGAAGGGTAATATCAAGATTGATGCTGATGACGAAGAGGCCACAGGCAACTTCATCCTCGAAGACCTGCAATCCATCCTGAACGCCATTGAACAAAGCACTATGGGCAATGAGAGCGAAGATGATTTTAACAAGCTTTTTGAAGACATCGACCTTGCCAGCACAAAGCTAGGGCGCACCCCTGCCGCCCGTAACTTACTTATCGCTAAAGTCCTCGCACACCTAGATCAAATTGACTTCCAACTTGATAAAATTGAATCCGATGTTTTGGGCGATGCGTATGAATATTTGATTGGGCAGTTTGCATCTGGTGCAGGAAAGAAAGCGGGAGAATTCTACACGCCTCAACAAGTTTCTCGCATCCTTGCGAAGATCGTAACGCTAGGCAAAGGTCAGATCAAAAACGCCTATGACCCCACTTGCGGCTCAGGCTCATTGCTCCTACGTATTGCCAAGGAAGCGGAGGTTGGGGAGTTCTATGGGCAGGAACTTAACCGCACAACATACAACCTTGCGCGTATGAACATGATCCTGCATGACGTGCATTTCTCCCGCTTTGATATCCGGCAAGAAGACACGCTTGAAACGCCTGAGCATGTTGATCAACGCTTTGAGGCTGTTGTGGCTAACCCGCCATTCTCCGCAAAGTGGAAGGGGGACGAAAACCCGCTGAATGAAACCGATGACCGTTTTAGTCAATACGGACGCATAGCGCCAAAAACCAAGGCCGATTTTGCCTTCGTGCAGCATATCATCCACCACATGGCGGATAATGCCACGGCGGCGATTGTCCTGCCGCATGGTGTGCTGTTCCGAGGCGCAGCAGAGGGCATCATCCGCGAATACATCATCCGGGAGCAAAACTATCTGGATGCCGTGATTGGCCTGCCGCCGAATATTTTTTACGGTACATCCATCCCCGCCTGTATTCTGGTGTTTAAAAAATGCCGTGTGCATGATGAGGATATTCTGTTCATTGATGCGAGCGGAGAGTTCGAGAAGGTCGGCAATCAAAACGCTCTGACCGATGAGCATGTCGCCAAGATCGTTCGCGCCTATAAAGAGCGCAAGACCATAGATAAGTATTCATACGTTGCGCCGATCAGCCAGATCGCAGAGAACGATTATAACCTCAACATTCCCCGCTATGTTGATACGTTTGAGGAAGAAGAGCCTGTTGATCTGGAGGCCGTGACGCAAGAGCTTGCCGCGCTAGAGGATAAAATGGCGGAGACCGATCAAATTATTACAGGCTTTTGTGAAGAGCTTGGCATTGCCTCCCCCTTTGGATCGAAAGGGTAAGTGATGCCGCAGCAAGAACAAACCGTTCCAACGTTGAGGTTTTCTGAGTTTAATTGTGAATGGGAACATCATAGAATAGATGATCTATTTTCGATTGGCGCTGGAGGAGATATTGATAAAACTAGATATTCACCACACAAAAGCCCTGAATATCCTTACCCTGTATTTGCAAACTCTAATGAAAATAAAGGACTGTACGGCTACACTAGCTATTATAAAGAAGAAGCACACTGTGTGACGGTATCTGGGAGGGGACATTTAGGAGTTCCGGTAGCTAGACACGAACGGTTTGTTCCTATTGTAAGACTTTTGGTGCTAAGGCCTAAACATGAAAGTGATATTTCTTTCTATGAGGCAGGAATATCGCGTATCAATTTCTTTGTTGAATCAACGGGTGTTCCGCAACTTACAGGCCCCCAAATATCTTCTTATAAAATTACAACCACAACCTACGAAGAACAACAAAAGATTGCGGCGTTTTTGGGGGCGGTGGATGAGAAGATTGCGCAGCTCCAGAAAAAGAAAGACCTGCTGGAAGACTACAAAAAGGGCTGTATGCAAAAGCTCTTTTCGCAAGACCTCCGCTTTAAAGACGATAACGGCAACGCTTTTCTTGATTGGGGGGAAACAACATTAGGGAAGAATGTCACCACTAAAACAGGTGATTCAAATCGTGAGGATTCCACGGAAGAAGGAGAATACGTATTTTTTGATAGATCGAATGATGTAAGAGCAAGTTCAAAATATTTGTTTGATTGTGAAGCAATTATTGTGGCGGGAGAAGGTAAGGATTTTCCACCAAAATACTTTTTTGGAAAGTTTGATTTACATCAAAGAGCTTACGCCATCACAAGCTTTGGCAATAATGTAGGTAAATTCCTGTATTACTGGATACACAAGCACAGGCAGCACTTTCTGAAATATGCCGTTGGCTCAACAATGCCTTCGCTGAGAATGAACGCTTTCGATAAGTTTCCAGTTAATCTTCCTCACCCAGATGAACAAAAGAAGATCGCCAATTTTCTCTCCGCGATTGATGACAAGATCGCCTTGGTGACGGAGGAGCTGAATAAATCCAAAATTTTCAAGAAGGGCTTATTGCAGCAGATGTTTGTATAAGGACGATCATGAACACACAAACAGAACAACAACTTGAAAATGCCTTGATCGCTCAGCTTGAAACGCTGGGCTGGGAAAAGGTGACGATTCCCGATGAGGAGGCGTTGATTGCCAATCTGAAAACACAGCTCGAAAAAAACAACAAGGTGAGCCTATCTGATGCGGAGTTTAAGCAAGTCCTGAACAAGATCGCTCGCGGGAATATCTTCGAGAAGGCCAAAATCCTGCGCGATAAGGTCGATTACGCCCGTGATGACGGAACAACAGGCTATATCGAGCTGATCAATCAGATTCATTGGTGCAAGAACGAATATCAAGTTACGCACCAGATCACAATGACGGGCAAATACACCAACCGTTATGATGTGACGTTACTGGTGAATGGCTTGCCGCTATGTCAGATTGAGCTCAAGCGCCGTGGCCTTGAGATGAAAGAGGCGTTTAACCAGACTAACCGTTACCACAGGCACAGCTTTGCAGCGGGGTATGGGCTGTTCGGCTATATCCAGATGTTTGTGATTAGTAACGGGGTGAACACCAAATACTACGCCAATAACCCGATTAAAGACCGTGACTTTAAACAGACATTCTTTTGGGCGGATAAGAAGAACAAACGCATTACGCAGCTTAGCGAGTTTGTAGAAGTGTTCCTTGAAAAGTGCCAGCTTTCCAAGATGATTACGAAGTATGTTGTGCTAAATGAAAGCAACAAGATGCTTATGGCGTTACGCCCCTATCAGTTCTATGCGGTGGAGGCGATTGTCGCGCAAGTGCTGACTACCAATAAGAACGGTTATATCTGGCACACCACAGGATCAGGCAAGACCCTGACATCCTTTAAGGCCGCGCAGATACTCACGCAGAGCCCCCACGTGCACAAGGTTGTGTTTGTAGTGGATCGTAAAGACCTCGACTATCAGACTATATCTGAGTTCAACAGCTTCCAAGAAGGCAGCGTTGATGCCACGAATAACACGGGCAAACTCGTGGAGCAATTTGGAAACGATACGCCGTTGATCGTTACAACCTTGCAGAAGCTAAACACGGCGATTAGTAAAGACCGTCATCTCAAGACGATGGAAGACCTTAAAGACAAGAAGATGGTCTTTATCTTTGATGAATGTCATCGCAGCCAGTTCGGGGATACGCATAAGCGGATTAAAGAGTATTTCGAGAATGTGCAGATGTTTGGCTTTACGGGCACGCCTATCTTTGTTGATAACGCCTCGAAAAACGCTTTAGGCAAGCGCACAACCAAAGATTTGTTTGAGCAGCAGCTTCATAGCTATGTGATTACGGATGCTATTCGAGACGAGAATGTATTGAAGTTCTCCGTTGAATATATCCGCACCTTTAAGAAGAAGGATGAGGTTGTCGATATTGAAGTCGAGGCGATTGATACATCCGAAGTCATGGAAGCCGATGAGCGGTTAGAGAAGATTACGGATTACATCATCGAAAACCATGATCGCAAGACGCATAGCCGCGAGTTTACGGCGATGTTCTGTGTTTCGAACATCAAGACCCTAACAAAGTATTATGAGCTGTTTAAGGATAAGAAAGATAAAGGGGAGCATAACTTAAAGGTTGCTACGATCTTCTCTTATCAGGCCAATGAAGAGGACGCAGATGCGGACGGTATGGGGACAGGCGATGACATGCCCGATGATGATGCGCCCGTGAATAAACACAGCCGTGAAAAGCTGGATGAGTATATTGATGATTACAACGCGATGTTTGGCACGAACTACACTACCAAAGACAGCAAGTCATTCTATAGCTATTACAAGGATATCGGGAAGCGCGTTAAGCGTAAAGAAATTGATATATTGCTCGTTGTGAACATGTTCCTGACGGGCTTTGACAGCAAACCCCTTAATACGATCTATGTCGATAAAAATTTAAAATACCACGGGCTTATACAAGCCTATTCCCGCACCAATCGCATACAGGGGCAGAAGAAGTCACAAGGCAATATCGTGTGCTTCCGTAATCTAAAACCCGCCACAGACAAGGCTATTGAGCTTTTTGCCAATAAGGATGCACAGGAAGAAATCATTCTCGCACCATACGAGGATTATGTTGAAAAATTTGAGGGTGCTGTTGCGAACCTATTAGCAATTACTCCCGATGTTGAAAGCGTTGATGGGCTTCTCACAGAAGAAGATGAGGCTAAGTTTATTCAAGCCTTCCGCGAAGTAATCAGAATTAAGAATGTCCTCGATTGCTTTACACAGTTTGATTTCGACGACCTTCCTATGGGCGAACAGCTCTTTGCTGACTTCCGAAGCAAGTACCTCGATCTTTACGACAAAGTGCGCAGCGAGAAGCAGAAGGAAAAAGTCTCTATCCTCGATGACATTGATTTTGAGGTGGAGCTGATCAGTCGTGACAAGATCAATGTGAGCTACATCATTACATTGTTGCGCAACATGAAGGGCAAGAGCCAAGAAGAGCAGGCGAAGGCTCGTAAAAGCATCATGGACATTCTGGATACTGAGACACAGCTCAGAAGCAAGAAAGAGCTTATTGAGCGGTTTATCTCTGAGCACTTTGCAGATATGCCAGCGAGTGCCAATGTTGGTGAAGAGTTTGATGCTTATTGGACGGAAGAAAAGCGTAAAGCTCTTATCGCTCTGAGTGAAGAGGAGGGGCTTGATCCAGAGGGGCTGGAGAAAGTGCTGGGTAATTATCTGTTCACAGAGAAAACACCTATGCGCGATGAAATCATTGAGATCATGGAAGCTCGTCCATCTTTGAAGGAGCGTAGCACTATTGCTGAACGTGTTATTGACAAGATTAAGGGCTTTGTTGAGACGTTTATTGATGGGGTGGATTAGTAGGACTCATAAGACTCCATAGAAGACTCGTGAGTCTGGTTTAATGATTTTCTGGTGTCATCCCACATGAAACACCCAAAGACTCTCAGTGAGTCCCTATGACTCAGGAAAGGGCATGCGGAACTCTCCTTTTGTGTTTTTCCCTTATAGTAATAGTTTATTTTATGGGGTTAATAGGTATAGAGCAGTTGATTTGTAATCATCAGGTTTCGGGTACCATTTTCCAGCGCATAGTTGATGAAATAGATTCTTGATAATTCCCTCTTATTGGAAACAAACCCAGAGCTATTTTCTATATGCGACTTTAAGGTGTATAGATATCATTAATATTGTCCGTTACCGACCCAAAGCGGACATTACTCATTCCTAAATAACATCCAATAATCGTTAGTTAATGCTACCATCTCGTTGGGAACGATATATAATTCTACTAATTATTAAGCACACGGAAACAATGGCTCTTAACACTCTTAAATTTCAAGGGCAATGGCGTGAATATCAAGCGCGCGTATTAGCAGAACTGGACGGTCATTTAGACGATGACCATCTTCATGTTGTCGCAGCACCCGGTTCAGGAAAGACAATTCTTGGCCTAGAAGTGATGCGCAAACTGGATAAACCAGCAATCATACTCGCCCCGACCATCACCATCAGGAACCAGTGGATTGACCGCCTGACCTCAATGTTCATGGACAGTCCGCGTAATGTTGATGACTGGGTAACAAAGGACATTCGCAATCCGAAAACGCTTACCTTCATCACCTATCAAGCACTCCATGCTGTGTTTTCCGGAGAGAAAATTGAAGAAGGGGACGGATTAGAGCCGGAAGAGGAGGAAGACGAAAAAGGCAGCGGCGCAGAAAAATCGGAAACCGTTGAAGTCATCCGCTTGCTAAAGAAAGCCAAAGTTCAAACTATTGTTCTTGATGAGGCTCATCATCTCCGGAAAGAGTGGTGGAACGCCCTTACAAAATTAAAAGCCGAACTGGACAAACCAACGGTGGTTTCTCTTACCGCTACGCCGCCTTATGACGTTGAATATGCGGAATGGCAGAAATATGAAGAGCTTTGTGGCCCGATAGATGTTGAAATTTCAGTGCCGGAATTGGTAAAGCGTGGTGATCTATGCCCCCATCAGGACTATGTTTATTTTTCACTGCCCACAGAGAATGAGGCTGAAAAGCTCCGGCAGTTTAAAGGCGATATTCAAGGCTTTCTCACCGATTTAAAGAGCAATGAACAATTCTTAGCGGCTCTATCATCTCATCCGTGGATTAAAGACACGGAGAACCATATAGAAGACATTCTTGGTGAGCCTGAGTTCTTTTCGTCCTTTATCATCTATCTGCACTCTGCTGGATTTACCCCTCCCAGACATGTTTTGAATATCCTTGGTGTGCGCAAGGATGACATCCCTACGATCAATGCAGAATGGCTGGAAACTCTTCTCACAGGAGTTTTGTACAAACACGTAGAGCTTCTTGTGGAACATGAAGAGACATTAACCGCGATAAGGAAACATCTCAAAAAGATAGGCGCGATAGAAAGGCGCAGAGTCGTTATCGACAACACGAAAGAAATCAAAAAGCTATTAGCGAGTAGTTTAGCCAAGCTCGACAGCATTGTAGATATTGCACGGCAAGAGTCTGCACATCTTCAAGATAATTTGAGAATGGTTGTACTCGCAGATTATATTCGAATGTCAGAGTTGCCTTCTAAAAGAAACGATGATCGCCCCATAGATAAAATTGGGGTTATTCCAATTTTTGAATATCTAAGGCTGGCTCAAATTCAAGGGTTAAAGCTGGGCATATTAACAGGCTCTATCGTTGTTATTCCTCGTAGTGCACAAGCGGTGCTGGAAGAGATCTCTACGCAAATGGGAATAGATCAGAAACATCTGAAGCTTACACCACTTATGCATGACGAGAATTACTTGCGTATTGATATAAAAGGCCAGAACCGTCAAAGAATAGTTCACCTCATCACGGAAATATTTAATGCAGGACACATAACCACCCTTGTCGGAACACAAGCCCTCTTGGGTGAGGGGTGGGATGCACCCTCCATAAATACTCTTGTCTTAGCCAGTCACGTAGGATCTTTCATGCTTTCAAACCAGATGAGAGGGCGAGCGATCCGCATAGATCCGCATACGCCAAATAAGGCTGCGAATGTTTGGCATTTGGTGGCTCTGGACATTGAGACCATGCAGGAAAAGCTGGAATATGCATTTACTGGTAAAACAAGTCGGCGCAAATATTTTGATCCGTTTGATGAAATTAAAGAAGACCTTGGCAACGATCTGAGGATGCTACGAAGACGCTTCCGTGCGTTTGAAGGTTTGTCCTATAACGAACCGATAGTCATCGAGAATGGTTTTAAGAGGCTCGGGCTGTCTACAGCAAAATGGGATGAGGCGGGTGTGAAGCAAACAAATCAGAATACGCTTGTGCGGGCTACAGACAGAGAGCGTTTGCCACAGTTGTGGAGTGAAGCTCTAGAAGGCCAAAGTCCTAAACCTGAAATGAGAGAAAAAGTAGAAAGTAATTATGTGCCGAGAGGCTTAGCCTTTGCCGATACGCTTAAATATATGGCGATGAATGCCCTTATAGGAGGTGCTGTATGGGGTAGTCAGGTTTTCGGCGGTCATCACTCAGGTAAAAACTTCGTTCTTCTGCTTCTGGTTGGGGCGGGAATAGCACTTATTTACGCCTTCCCCAAATTGCTCAAAGCTCTTTACCTCTTGATACGAAACGGCTCTATAGAAAGCAGCCTAAAGCAAGTGGGCTGGGCTGTCCTTGAAACGCTTCAACACATGGAATTGATTAAAACCAATCCAAAGAGCCTTAGAATTGAAACGGTAAAAGACAAGATAGGCATTGTGTATTGCCGGATAGATGGAGCTACCAACATTGAGAAGCGTCACTTCCTTGAGGCCATGAAAGAAGTTTTGGGGCCAGTGATAAATCCACGATATGTTTTAGTGAGACATTCTTATTTAGGTGCTTTGCTCCGTGTTGATTACCATCCTGTACCAAAAGTTATAGCTACAAATAAAAAGTATGCTGCTTTCTTTCACAAAAAATGGGATCGGTATGTCGGTAATACAAAGCTCATATACTCCAGAAGCGTTGAGGGGCGTTCTATCCTTCTGAAAGCTAGAACAAGGTCGCTATCCTCTTCCTTCGTCAAGAAGACTGACCAAATTAGTGTGTGGGAATAAAATATTTGGCTATTATCTCAAACGTCCGCTTTTGGCCGAAAACAGAACAAGCTTGTGGGGCTAGGTCAAAACCCCTAAAGACTCTCAGTGAGTCTCTATGACTCAGGAATGGCACACACGCTTCTTTATGGGGTAACTCAAGGGGTGTGTATTAACTGTATCTAATGTAATGGTTAATAGATTGATAAATAATAAATTAAGGCGTTTCTCTATTGGGTTTTATCCTAGTATACACTCTAGCCCTCTTAGTGTTCTCTTTATTATCTTTTTTTTACTTTTTATCTCAGGGATACACTTAGAGAGATCAGGGATATGCTTTGCTTTGGTGTATGCCTCTACCATCAAATTTCTAAGCGCTCCTTCCTTATCTTTTTCAACAATAAAGCTGTCATGAACACTAAGGCATGGTGTTTTCGAAAGAGTCATCTTCTCCAATACATAAGTACATATCTGTGAATCGTAGAACTGAAACCTTCTCCACCATTTCTCTTCCATTGATTTGGAATATAAGTAACGGGTGGGTTTAAGGACAGGCTCATGGAGATCCTCAAAAGCATCCATAACACCTTCAAAGTCCTGTTCTATGAATGCTAAGCATTGTTTGGCTGTGTTTTTTTTGCCCTCATCGTCGCTTGAGAACTCCTTAGTGAATTTATTGAGAAGAGCTTGGCGTAAATTCCTTCTATTCCTGACATTCAAAGCAATAGTGAATATGGCTTTACCCAATGCCCTTGGATAATTGCCAAAGGTGTATGCATCCTTATCCGCACCTAAAATATTTTCCATATGTTGCCCTAAGCAATACCCGTAAAGCATACAGGCATGTTGTGATTTATAATCCAGCTCTATTGTGGAACTACCATTAATGAGGATGTGTTTACGCAGATCACTTGAAATATCCTGCCACCATCCGCCATATATTCGCCCTCCTGCAGTAATATCACTATCACTAAATACTCTGTATGAACGGTTTTTGGCGTTGAAGTTCACACGCTGAAGCAACTCTTTAGTCTCTGGAATATCACCCAATCTGATATCACTATTTTTAATCAGCGTATTGTAGCTTCTGAGCTGCTCTTTCATCTGTTTAAGTTGATTTGGAATAGCGGTGCTTCCCTTAGCCTCTCTGCGAACATGGTAGATCTTACCTTTGATATACTTGGATTTGTGTTTGAGGTGGACATGCACTAAAGGAAACTCTTTGTGTAGCTCCACAGGCAACTCTAAAAGCTTGAAGGGCTTGATGTAATTCTCCATGAGCTTTGCGCTTGGTTGAATTCGTGTTTGGCGTTTTATTTTTTCACCAACAAAACCAAGCCTTACGTGCAATAGCTCTGCCTCTTTCATCCTGTCAATAACATGATCGATCTTAGAGCTGATACCCCAAGGGTTAGGCATGTCCTTCGTGAATTCCTTCCAATACGCATTGCTGCGTCCATAACGCAATACACCTTTGGGATTAGAGCGTTTCAGCTCAATAATGTTTAGGAGCAACAGTTTGAGCTGGTTTAAGATCAGCTTCTTTTGCCCTTCAAAGCCTATATCGCTGCAAATCTTCTGCGCTGCTTCATCCAGTCTTGGATCGTTAGAATATAGGTAGGGGTTTAAGCGCCCCGCATATTCGTAGGCTTCGTTTTGTTCTTCAAAGATATCTTCATTGACCCCCAAAGGGTCACTCAAAGGTGTGCTCATAGAGGTTATTGTATCACCCCCCAAATGCCATGAACAACCATGTCTCCAGCACTACATTTCGATACTTATCGTTTCGTTATTGTTATTTATTTTTATTTTAATAAACAGTAATTTAAAGGTGTAGCCTATGGCGACATTATAACTATATAAGCATTACTTTTGAGGTGACCCCTAAGGTGCTCCAATTTCAAAGTGTTCTACGGTCGCGTGGCGCAAGAATTCTTCTTCGTGGTATTCTTCGCCTTTAGTGGTAATCCGTAAGCTTTCACCTTTGGTGTTCTCGAATTGAAAACTACAATAAGCTAACCCTGTACCTGAGCAACTTTCCAATTCAAAATATCCCAAAGCCCAAAAGTCTGGCCCATTACCAAATCTATGCTGCTTATCTGCTTGTGTCTTTAAAGGCGTCCACCCAGCTTCTATAATGATCGCTCTGGCTTTGTGGTAAGTTAAGCCCGTTATTTCTAAGGATTGGGCGTAGGCGTTAAAGGGCGCTATCAAGGCGCATGTAGCAATGATAGTGATCATTAATAGTTTTGTGTTCAGCTTTTCGAGGTTCATTTAACTGTCCCAAACTTCAATTAGTTGTTTCCAAACCCGCTCTCTTTTGGGTAATTCTGGTGATGCCCCCAAAATTGAGCATCCAGCCATAGCCAGATTGCTTGCAATCCATTCAGCAGTATTTTTGTTATAGTTCCTGCCGCATCTTTGTTTTATTTGGTGTGCAATTCTGTGGAACTCAGGAGTGTAAAGCTCTTCGGCAAAAAAATCATCATCCAATGACATGCCTAAACTCATTATGGCTTGCTCAAAGAGCTGTTTTGACATTTCGCACATCATAACTTTTTCATGAGGATTGCTGCCAATATAAGCTTTTGCCTCATCAATGGCATCTTCTGCGCCACCTAAAGCGACTTTTGAGCTTAGTTTTTTGAAAGAAGAGAACATTTCTAAGTTAACCCATCCAGCAAAACAAAAATACCAAACAGTATTACAAAAGGGGCGATGTTTCCCAAAACAGCAACCAACTCTGGCCTTTTCAAAAGAAAATTTGGAACATGAGGCATTTCTGACGGTGCGTTGAAGTCGCCGGATTTAAACCTCTGACTTATAGAGCCTAATCCACCAAAATACTTAAGCATTTTCCACCCAGTAAATATTATGATTATTCCTGCTATGATTTCCATTTCTTTTTCCTTTTACCACGTTGTGCCATTACCAAGAAGTGCAACGTATTGCTCCATTCAATATTGGCCCTTGATGACAAGTCATCGTTTGCGGCATCTGCATTTGGGGCATTTGGCTACGTGCTGCTTGAGCGTTTTGAGCTTGTTGCTGTTGCATTTGCTGCTGTTGCTGCAACATTTGAATAAAAGCATTAGAGGCTTGTTGTCCCTGTGCTTGATTGTAACCGCAGCCCGATAAAATAAATACCGATGCAATAGCAATGATAGTGGTTACGTGGTGTTTCATGGCTTTCACTCCCGGTTAGTTTTAACGGAAACGGCCACCAGTTATCTTTCTGGTGACCGGGGAGTAGTTACCGTCCGAAGAGCGGCCAGCGTATTCACGCAAGCGCTATTGTATTCCGCTGCTCCCCGACCATAGATCGAGAAAGCAACATCATTGATAACGGCCCGATGTTGTCTAAGGCCGCTTCGGAGGAGGTAACTAGCCCCCAGAACAGCAACACGCCGTTCATAAGAAGACGTTATAGGAATGGGATTCTGGCGGCAAGCGTTATGACGCTATAGCGATTTTACCCTTGGAGATTTTTAGGAACGGATATTCGATTTTATTAATGGCTTCACTAAGAATTTCGATTGGCACATCCTCACCGCCATAAACAGAATCATGCGTGTCTTCATATTCTTGCCCCATGATGGCTGTTCTTAGCTCCTTGGCAACACCCGCTTTGACCAACCTATCTTTGAAATTATGTCTGGTGCTGTGGAAACAAGTTTTCACCGTTTTTATTTTGTACTTAACCAACATCCTAGAAAATTTCTTTGAATACTCTTTGGAGTATTTTCCATTCTTTGATTTCGGTGTATCACAAAACACCAGAGTTTTTCCGACTTTTTGCATCTCCTGCAACCTCTTTAAGACCCCGAATTCAATCAAATCAGAGTGAATAGGCACTTTTCTGATGCTTTTAGCAGTCTTACGTGATTCTCCATCATCCTCATTAATGTCGAATACCCAGACACCATCAAACTCATAAATATCGCAAGGACGTAACCGGAGAATTTCTTCCATTCTCGCGCCTGTATATAACGCAATTACGGGAATCCAATAGAGCGAGTCCCTTATGATTAGCCCACCTTTTTGATAACGCTTTACCTGATTAACCCCTGCACAACCTTTATATATTGGCGTTTGGAATAAAGCCTTAAGCTGATGCTCAGAAAACGGATCACGCTTGTCTTTCTTGCGTTCTTTGTCTTCAAAACGTTTTCCTATAAAATGATTTTCAAGCGTATATTCTGTATATTGCTCCTGCGTCCAGATCATGAAGGTTGAAAGCGTGCCGATATAACCATTTTTCGTGCCAACGGACATTTTATCTGCTATCGGAATTTTCATTTTCAAAAGCTCCGCCAGAGTTTTATCTCTGTACACCTTGGCTTTATCTCTATTTTTGGGGAGTTGTGAGAGAGTCTTTTTAAACTCCCGTGCTCTTGGCGCTGTAACATCGGTAATTAACGTATCGCCATGTATTTCAATCCAAAGATTAATTGCTGATTGTTTTTGCGCCAATGTATTGAGTTTTTCTCCACTGTGTTCATCCATAAACCCCTTGAATACCTCGGAGATCAACGGCGCATCCGAGACATCCTGCACAATTCCTAATGATGTTGGTGGTAATGGCGCTGTGTCTTTGAACCAATCGTCCTGAATATCCAAATCGCCTTCAAGATCAATTTGCCTATTCCTGAGTCTCACAAGCTCTTTAATGGTTCTGTCTGCGCCCTTTTGCAGAGTTTTATACGATAGAGTTCCCTCCTCTGCATCCAGATTGTTTTGCTCGATCAAATGCCTTACAACTGCGTCACTATCACCATCAAAATGATTGTGAAAACCAAGCGTCATGCCCGTCACATCTTCGGCATCATCAGGGTTATCGTATTTGAAATTATCGGGCAGAAGAAAATCTAAACGATCCTTATCGAATGTAGCATCAATGTTTTTCACTTGTGCTGCTATTCGTGGTTCAGACTTTCCCATCCTGACCATTGCACCGGAAAAACCATCTACTGTATCAAGCTGGCATTCTAAACGCTTCAAACACTCCTTGAAGTATCTCTGCGTAACCTCTTTGACCTGTTCAGCGGTGAGCCTCGGCATTGTTTCAACCTTCCTGAATAACCAATGCGCGACCTGTAACATGGCGAAGCATCTGATCTTTGCTTGCGTTCTGCACTTGGTTTTCAGAGAATAGGTTAAATCTTTACGGCCAAATCTGCAAATGAGAGTTGCAGGAACAACAATGCGGAAATAGTAGTGACCCTTACGATTCATAAGGTGTGGAAGCCTTGCCATGATGTGACACTCCTCTGTAACAAATTGTACGAAGAGTGGCTGTGCTGGCTCTAACCTATTGATATAAAGGAAAGTGGTGATCGCTGAGGGATTCGAACCCTCGACCTACTGATTAAAAGTCAGTTGCTCTACCAGCTGAGCTAAGCGATCATATTTGAGGGCTAATAATAAGGACCCGGAAAATACTGACGAAACATATGAATTTCATGAGCTTACGTCAAGCTTAGAATGCGATTTTGGCTTTGTTACCCTAATTCTACGTTGCATTCCCCTAAAACCCGCGGCATGATGCGGCAATGAGCAAGGGTAAGTCATCAGCAGAAAAACATGAAGAAGCAGCCGTGCCAGTGAAAACCAGCTTCGGTAGCCGTTTGCGCCGCTATTTGCTAACCGGCATTGTCGTAACAGCCCCAATTACGATCACCATTTATCTCACTTATGTTTTCCTGACCTTTGTTGATGGTCATGTGACGCGCATCATTCCTGATGAGTGGTATCAGGGATTTTACCGCGAAACCGCTATTCCGGGCCTTGGCCTGATTGTTGCGGTTGCCTTTTTCATTATTGTCGGCTGGTTTGCGACGAATATTCTCGGCCGCTTCATTATCCGTATTTATGAGTATATTCTCGATCGCATGCCCGTGATCCGCACGGTTTATGGCGCGATTAAGCAAATATTCGAAACCATTATGGCCAGCCAGTCCAGTGCGTTCCGTGAAGCCGTGATGATGGAATATCCACGCAAAGGGGTATGGTCGATTGGCTTTGTCACTGGCAAAACCGAAGGTGAAGTGCAGCGCGTTACCGAGGAAGAAACCATCAATGTGTTTGTTCCAACCACGCCAAACCCCACCTCTGGCTATCTCTTGTTTGTTCCTAAAAAGGAATTAGTTTATCTCGATATGACCGTCGAAGAAGCCGTCAAGTTAGTGGTCTCTGCAGGCATTATCACACCGCCGGATCGTGGCCAAAAAAATAAAAGAGACAAAGAAATAAGAAATAAATGAGCGTATTAGAAGACATACAATCCATTCGCGAGCGTGACCCGGCGACGCCAACCTTCATGGAGGTTGTGTTTGCCTATAACGGTTTTCACGCGGTGCTTATTCATCGGCTCAGCCATGCAATCTGGGGTTTGGGGCTAAAGGCCTTTGCAAGGTTTATCGCCAATTTTGCCCGCATTTTAACAGGCATCGAAATCCACCCCGAAGCTCAGATCGGCAAGCGCTTTTTTATTGATCACGGCACAGGCGTTGTCATCGGGCAAACCGCAATCATTGGCGATGATGTCACCATTTACCATGGCGTCACGCTCGGCGGTTTTGGTCGTAAAGGCCAAGAGGGCGGTAAACGCCACCCCACACTCAAAGACGGCTCTATGGTCGGGGCCGGCGCGCAGGTTCTTGGCGATTTAACCGTTGGCAAGAAAGCCAAAGTCGGCGCGAATTCTGTCCTAACCGATAATGTGCCCGATGGCTGCACCGCGATCGGTATGCCTGCACGCATAATTGCCAGAGACGAAAAAACGCCGCGGGCTTACGGTATGCCGGCGCGAAAAAGACTGGATGAGCTTGGCAAGGTTATGGATGATCTGCAAAAAGACATCGACGCCCTAAAGGGCGCAGGGATTTAATTTTATTATTGACATATTGCTAATAAATTGCTAGCAAACCTCTGGGTTTTGGCGATAGTATGACTATTGAACCGCAGGTTACAATATACATAAATCCTCAGAAAGTTCTTAAGGATAGCTTTAGGGGTGTATCTTATGGTAAGTATGATGGAATAACAACGTGTGTTGTTCCAAACGTCTGTGTGATGATTGCTGAGAATGGTTTAATGCCAAGGCTCAAAGAAATGCCAAGGCTCAAAGAGATGTTTAGTTTTGAAAGAAAAGGCGTGTTATCTATTCTTCAGGGCCTAGGCTATAACAAGGCAGAAGCTGCTGCGGATCTGTTTCAAAAAATTGCCTTTTTGCCGGCGAACATGTACCTTCCACATCCTGATGATCCGCAAGAGCCTGTTATAGGTGGAGCATATTCCTTTATTCACCAAGACCATGAGCTACACGATCATGACAGCCCTAAGCTATTAAATTTTGCTGACATTCATTTTAATCCAATGGCGGGTAAGTTTATAACAGAAGATCTTGATAGCCCCTATCATCACTCTCACTTACTTGCCGATAGTCTGTCCTAACCACTCTGTAAATACTGAATCGCCTGATCACGTTCAAAAAGATAGAGCAGGGTGGTCAGGGCTTTGCCGCGCTCGCTCTTAAGGTCAGGGTCCTTCTCGATAATCAGCCGTGCATCATCACGCGCCGCCGCTAATAACTCTCCATGAACACTGAGGTCAGCCAAGCGGAATGCGGGAAGCCCGCTTTGCTTGACGCCAAGAATATCGCCGCCACCGCGCAGCTGCAGGTCCTTCTCCGCAATCAAAAACCCGTCCTCGGTCTCGCGCAGTATCGATAGGCGCTCTTTCGCCGTTTCCCCCAACGGCCCGGAATAAACCAGAAAACAATAACTCTGTTCGCCGCCTCTTCCAACACGCCCGCGCAATTGATGGAGTTGTGACAGCCCAAAGCGCTCCGCATGTTCAATCACCATGATCGTCGCTTCCGGCACATTTACACCCACTTCAATCACCGTCGTGGCCACAAGGATATTGAGCTCGCCAGCCGCAAAGCGCGCCATCACCTCATCCTTCTCCGCTGGTTTCATCCGCCCATGCACAAGCCCCACCTTGCCAAAGTGTTGGCGCAATATATCAAACCGTTCCTCTGCTGCCGCCAGATCCAGCACTTCGGACTCTTCCACCAATGGACAGACCCAATACACCCGCGAACCATCCTGAATTTTTCGCGCCAGCCCATCAACCATGCTATCGAGCTTGTCATTGTTGATCAGCAGCGTTTCAACAGGTTTACGTCCCGGCGGTTTTTCATCTAGTTTTGAAACATCCATATCGCCATAAGCCGTCAGTGTCAGCGTGCGCGGGATCGGCGTTGCCGTCATCACCAGCACATCCACGCCCGTTCCTTTCGATGAAAGCTGCAAACGCTGATGCACACCAAAGCGGTGCTGTTCATCAATCACCGCCATACCGAGATCGGCAAACTCCACGCCTTCCTGAAAAATCGCATGTGTGCCGATAATAATCTGTGCCGCTCCATTTTCGATCTGCTGCAAAAGCGTTTCGCGTGTTTTCCCTTTGTCGCGCCCCGTCAACGTCACAAATCGTACACCCATCGCATCTAGCCACGGCTTTAAGGTGGCCGCATGTTGGCGCGCTAAAATCTCTGTGGGTGCCATAATCGCCGCCTGCGCACCCGTTTCAACAGCCGCTAACATCGCCATTGCCGCCACCACAGTCTTTCCGCTACCCACATCGCCTTGAAGAAGCCGGAGCATCCGCGCGGGTTCGGCCATATCTTTCTCAATCTCGAGTAAGGAACGTTCCTGCGCCCGCGTCAGCTCAAACGGTATTTCCTCTTTAAGTTTCGCCCGCAAAGATCCATCACCATTAAACGTCCGCCCGTTAATCCGCCGTTGGCGATGGCGCACAAGAGAAAGCGTTAGCTGGTTTGCCAGCAATTCATCATAAGCCAGCCGCTGGCGTATTTTACTCTCCGGCAGCAGCTCTTTTTCACTTTCTGGCTCGTGCACAGCCTCAAGCGCACCATCCCAATCACCCCAGCCTTGCTGTTTTTTATAAGCGGCATCCAGCCATTCGGGCAGTTTACTGATAAACCCCAGCGCCCCATGCATTGCTTTGCGGATCGTCTTGTTGGTCACGCCAGCAGTTAGCGGATAAATCGGCTCCACGGTCTCTAAGGTTTCTCGCTCTGCCACAGGCGCAATATCAGGGTGTACAATCTGTGGATTGCCTTGGTAATACTCAACCTTGCCGCTGATAATCACATTTTCCCGATCGGGGAGCTGCTTCTCAATCCAATCCTTATGTGCATGAAAAAATACAAGGCTCATAACCCCGCTATCATCCTTGCATTTCACGCGATACGGCAGGCCTTTACGCGGGTTAGGGCTATGGCTTGTCACCGTCACTTCCATTGTCACAATCCGGCCATTTGGCGCTTCTGCAATCGTCGGTGAAAACCGCCGGTCAATGAAATCAACGGGAAGATGCCACAGTAAATCTAAAACTTTCGGCCCTCCGAGCAGCTTTTCAAACAGTTTTGCATTGCGCGGCCCAACACCCGGAAGGGTTGTCAGTGCGCGAAACAGGGTATCCAATTCGAAAGGTCGAGACATAGACTCACTTTAAGGCTTTTAAAATCAAAGAATATAGCTATTTTAAAGGCATGGCTGATAATGAAACAACCGAAAATAAACGTAAACGCTTGATCTTTCGCTCCGATCATCGCGGGACCAAGGAAATGGATCTGATCCTCGGCTCATTTGCACGCGAGCATGTACCGGAATTTTCCGAAGATGAACTGGCGCAATATGATGAGATTTTGCAGGAAAACGATCCTAATTTATACAACTGGCTCACTGGCAAAGAAAATGCCCCAGCTAACATCGTAAGCCCTGTATTTGAAAAACTACAGCGCCATAAACTCGCTTAGGTTTTCTTGAACACCGCCACATAGGCATATCCGCCATAAAGACTTGTCACGTTTAGCGTTCCTTTTTGGCCTTCTACCAGCGCTTTGAGGTGTTCCAGAATTTCAGGTTTGTGATACACATGAAAAAGCGAAAGCCACCAGAACATCAGCTTTTGAAACCATTTCGGCAGGCCGTCCATACCACCAAAATCAACAATATGAATCTCACCGCCCTTGGGCAGGCAAACCAGCGCATGTTCAACAGCTTCTTTCCAGGGAGGTATGATTGATAAACAATAAGAGAACACCACTTTGGTCAGAGGTTCTTCCAAATCAAACAAAGCTTTTGAATCAAAGCTTTCAGCAAAGCCCTGCTTAAGCATAATCTGGGTTGTTAGCCTCGTATTCCCAATGGATTTCTGCGCGGTTTTTAACATCTCGTCTGAAACATCAATGCCGTAAAATGAAGCTTGCGGATAGAGCTGTGCCATTTTTATAAGGTTACGTGCCGTACCACATCCAATTTCGCAAACATGTTCCCCATCCTTGCACATAAGCTTATGGATGAGTTCATCACGTCCCAAAAGAAAATATTTCCGGCTGGCATCATAAATATGCCGCGTCCAGCGATACATTCTGTCCATGTTGTTTTTGATTTGCGCGTTGCTATCCACGGGTCAGGCAACCATCTTGTTTGTTTGTTTTGTTTTCTGCGTACCGACGTCACCGCCGAATGTGTAGACATGGAAGCCGCCATAGATTGAGGAGCGATCTTTTTTGACCGCATCAGACGAGATAGAAGGGTCGTAATGGAATCTTCGAAGTATATCTTTTGGTAAAGCATCTTCCAGCGGGCTGTCATCACCTGCTGTGCGGAAAATAACGCGGGCGCCCGGGCGCGCTGTACGGACAACTTCGCGCCATAAATTATTAAGACCTTCAGCATTCATCCAATCTTGAGCATCAAGAAACACATAACAATCAAGGCTTTCCGGCGTTTGGGCTTCTAAAAACCCTGTGATATTCGTGTGGTAAACCTCGACCTTATCGGCATTTTCTTTCAGCTTTTTATAGTTTTTCTCTGTCAAATAACGCGGGATGGCTTTTTTGTGCTCGCGGTCATAACCACGGCCAAAGGCTTGCCAGGCGAAGTAATTATCCTCGATCGGGAAATCGACAGCGAGGCGGCGCAAGCGATGTTTCAAAACATCGGCCATGTCGGCGTCACCTTTTAAATCCTCAAACTGTGATGGCGGAATGCCAAGCCCATAAAGGGCAGGGGGCATATTGCAAATAAAGCGTACGATTTTTTTCTCAAAGATTGGCCCAAGTGTGCGATCAAAAACCTCGCCTTGCTCTTCCTGCGTTTTCGCTTCCAAAATTTGCCGCGGATCTTCACCGTAAATTTTCGCCAAAATATGAACGACAGAAATAAACCGTCCCAACAATCCAAACTGGTACAGGTTTTTAGTGAAGTAATTGATCCGGCGTCCTCGAAACGGGCTCCACCCTTCCCAATACTTCTTCGAAAATGCATCAAGATGCGGCGCGATATATTGATCGTAATTCTCGATATTCTTTTTTTCATCTGCATGGCCAAAGAACGCAAAGAAGCTCTCATAATCAGGCAAATGCTTAATCGCTGCAATTTTAAGGCGCGTGAGCGCCACATGCGCGGGGTTCAAATCAATCGCTTTAACAATCTCTGGGCTTTCGGTTAGGTAATTCATGACATTACAACCACCCGAGGCAATCGTCATAATCCGGCTGGTCTTATCCAGCTTGAGCGCTTCCAGATCCACTTCCGGATCTTCCCAAATTTGCGGATAGACAAATCCACGAAAAGACAGCGTAAAAAGGCGCTCCAGAAAGCCTTTTTTGCTCATCGCTTTGTGGCCATGGACCGCATTTTTCAAAAGCTCAGTGTTTGGCTTTTCGTCCTGATTGGCCGCTGGCGTGTCTGTCATGTAATTCATCCTTTGATTATTCTCTATTCCTATATATAAAAACCGGGCAACACAATTGGTTTATGGGCGATTTATGGCCGAAGCGGCAGAAAAAATAGAAAACACCCAAAATGTTATTTTTGGTGCGCCGGAAGGGCAGGATACAAGGCTCCTAGCCGATCATGCGCGCGCAATCATGGCTGATGATAAGGTCCTCGTGCATGTGGCGCTGGATGATACGCGCGTCGCGACAATGGCAGAGCTTTTGAACTTTTTCGCTCCGGATGTGCAAATTATCGAATTTCCCGCTTGGGACTGCCTGCCTTACGATCGTGTGTCACCGAACGCCGAAATCGTTGCCAAAAGGGTCTCCGCCCTTACCCAAATGTTGGCTTGGGAGCAAGAAAGTAAACGTTATCCGCGTATCGTTCTCACAACCGTAAATGCCGTGACACAGCGTGTGATGCCGAAAGACATACTCAAAGGCGCGTCCTTCACAGCCAGCAAAGGTGGCCGGCTGGATATAGACGCTCTCAAAAAATTCCTCATTCAAAACGGCTACACAAGAACAGAAACCGTGCGCGAGGCCGGAGAATATGCCATGCGCGGCGGCATTCTCGATATCTTCCCTCCGGGTGACGAAGAACCGCTTCGCCTCGATTTATTTGGTGATCAGGTTGAATCGATCCGAGCCTTTGATCCTCTTTCTCAAGTTACGCATAAAGACGTCAAGGAATTCAGCCTCCAGCCTGTTACAGAATTCTTCCTCAATGAAGACAGCATCGATCGCTTTCGCTCCGGTTACCGCGAAGCTTTTGGTGTGGTGCAGGGTGATGATCCACTTTATGAATCTGTCTCGCAGGGTCGCCGTTATAACGGTATGGAGCACTGGCTGCCGCTCTTCTACGGGGAGATGGATGCAATCTTCGATTATGTCGGCGCGCATGATTTAATTATTGACCACCACGGCCGTCGTGCCCATGACGAACGTTTCGAACAAATCCGTGATTTCTTCCAGTCCCGTAAAACACTCGAGTCTGCGGCCAAAGGCAAAAAATCCAAAGATGTCAGCCTTTCCGGAACGGTCTACCATCCGCTGCCGTTTGATCGGCTCTATTTGAATGAAGCGGAATGGGTAAGCGTCATCAATGATGCGCAGCTCTTTTCTCCCTTCGGTGAACCGGGCAAGGAAGAGGCCGGCACAAAGAAAGCGCGCGACTTTGCTGACATCCGCGTATTGCCCGATGGCGATGTCATGAGCGAACTAAGAAAACATCTGCTCTCCCTCGGTGATCGTAAAATCCTCATCGCTGCTTACAGTGAGGGGTCTCTCCAACGCCTGCAAGCCATGATGGAAGCCGTCGGCATTCCAAACATCATAGTCATTCAAGAAGCGGCTCAGTTTAAAAAACACAAAGCCGGGGAAATCGGCCTCACCGTTTTAACACTTGAACATGGTTTCACCGCTGATGATCTCGCGGTTCTCACAGAACAAGATATTCTCGGCGATCGTCTCGCCCGTAAAGCCGGAAAACGCAAAAAAGCCGATAATTTCCTCCGTGAAGTTTCTACCCTTGATGAAGGCGATCTGGTTACCCATATCGATCACGGCATCGGTAAATTCCTCGAACTGGAAACCGTGACCATCGGCAAAATCCATCACGATTGCCTGAAAATCGAATATGCAGGCGGCGACCGTCTGTTTGTGCCGGTTGAAAATATCGAGGTGCTTTCGCGCTTTGGCGGTGACGCGGGCACGGTTCAGCTCGATAAACTCGGCGGGGCAGGGTGGCAGGCCCGTAAAGCCCGCGTTAAAAAAGATCTCATGGAAATGGCCGATGGCCTTCTTAAAATCGCCGCCGCGCGCCAGCTCAAGAAAACAGAACCCATCGAAATCGCAAATGATCTCTACAACGAATTCGCCGCTAAATTTCCTTATGCAGAAACTGAAGACCAAGAGCGCGCCATTAATGACACGCTGGAATCCATGGCCGGAACCCATCCAATGGATCGCCTCGTCTGCGGTGATGTGGGCTTTGGCAAAACCGAAGTTGCCCTGCGCGCCGCCTATGTTGCCGCGATGGATGGATATCAGGTCGCTATCGTCGCGCCCACAACCTTGCTTGCGCGCCAGCATACTATGGGCTTTATACAGCGCTTCGCCGGGACGAATCTGCGCATCGGCCAGCTCTCCCGTCTCGTCAGCGCCAAAGACGCCGCCGCCACCAAGGAAGGCCTCAAAGATGGCTCCGTCAATATCGTCATCGGCACGCACGCTCTGTTTGCCAAAACCATCGAGTTCGACAATCTCGGCCTTCTCATCGTCGATGAAGAACAACGCTTTGGCGTCAAACAAAAGGAACGCCTCAAAGAATTCAAAAACAACGTCCATATCTTAACACTCACCGCCACGCCGATCCCGCGCACCTTGCAAATGTCGCTGACCGGCGTGAAAGAAATGTCGCTCATCACAACTCCGCCTGTCGACCGCCTCGCCGTGCGCACCTTCGTTATGCCTGTCGACACCCACGTTATCCGCGAAGCGCTGCTCCGTGAACACTATCGCGGCGGCCAGTCTTTTTATGTTTGCCCGCGTATCAAAGATATGCCGGAACTTGAAGAGATGCTGAAAGAGCTTGTGCCAGAGGTCAAAGTCATCACCGCCCACGGGCAAATGCCACCGCAAGATCTCGAAGACCGCATGACCGCGTTCTATGATGGGCAATATGATGTGCTGCTCGCCACCAATATCATTGAAAGCGGTATCGACATCCCCACCGCCAACACCATGATCATCCACCGCGCCGATATGTTTGGTTTGGCCCAGCTTTATCAAATTCGCGGGCGCATTGGCCGCTCCAAAGTCCGCGCCTACGCCTATCTCACCTATCCGCCGAATGATCTTCTGAACCCGCAAGCGCAAAAACGCCTTGAAGTCATGGAAACGCTCGACACGCTGGGCAGCGGCTTTCAACTCGCTAGCCACGATATGGATATTCGCGGTTCAGGAAACCTCCTTGGTGATCAACAATCCGGCCATATCAAGGAAGTCGGCGTTGAACTTTACCAGCAAATGCTCGAAGAAGCCGTCGCCATGGCCCGCGAAGGTGTATCCCTCGATGACATGCCCGCTGAAAAAGGCTGGTCGCCAACTATCAATATCGGCACCTCTGTGCTTATCCCTGAAACCTATGTCGAAGATCTCGGCGTGCGCATGAGCCTCTACCGCCGCCTCACCGATCTCATCGAACCCGAAGACGTCGAAGCCTTCGCCGCCGAACTCATCGATCGTTTCGGTGATCTCCCTGATGAAGTGCAAAACCTCCTCGATATCGTTGCTATCAAACAGCTTTGTAAAAAAGCCGGCATCTCATCCGTTGAGGCCGGACCAAAGGGCGCCGTCCTCACATTTCATGAAAACACCCCGCCAAATATCGAAGGGCTCATGCATTGGGTGACCTCCCAGCGCGGCGCAATAAAACTCCGCCCCGACCAAAAGCTCGTCGCCATCCGCCAGTGGGACACCCCCACCAAACGCGCCCGGGGTGTGCATAGTTTAATGAAAGAATTATCATCACTTTAAAAAGGGAGTAAGGAATGACTTTTTCAGAGGAGTTAACGAAGCTACGAACAGAGTTTGATACCCGGCCGCCTGTATGGGTTGAAACTGTTCAGGACGCCGATCTCGGTGTAGAGGGTTACGTTGTTGTCTGGAATACAAAAATCAGCGAAGGTGGACCATTGAATAATTGCGGCAAAGGCGGCACACGCATCAAGCCCGACCTTACTCTTGATGAGATCAAAATGCTGGCGCGTTCTATGGCGCTTAAAATGTCTGCTGCTGGATTACCCCTTGGTGGTTCAAAATCCGGCCTTAAAGCTGATCCGAAGGCAGATGGTTTTGAACGAAAATACCGCCGTTTTGTTAGCCTGTGTAAGCCATTCCTGCATGAAAATGGCGGCGTGTTTGGTGGTTTCGGCTTTGATATCGGCGCGGACCCTGTTCATGCGATATGGGCATGCGATGAATTGAATTCAACGCGTTGTTTTACCGGTAAACCATTGGAGATGGGCGGAACCGACTATGACCGCGAGGGTATCGCCGGTTTAGGTGTGGCCATAGCCGCAAAAACACTTCTCGAAGAACATGGAGAGACGGCGAAGAGTACAACTTACGCTGTGCAGGGCCTTGGTGCGATGGGCGCTGCTGTTGTACGTTATTTTGATGAATATGGTGGCGCTTTGCGCGCTATTTCCGACCCGCTCTATGGCGGGACATGGGCATTCGAAAGCGATCCGCCTACGGAATTGATTGAGGCAATTATCCAAAGAGATACGGAAGAAGTGAACACGCTTTTTCCTACCTGCGCCCGTAAAGTTTCTGAAGATACGCAGGACGTTTTGTATCAGGAAGTTGATGTGTTGTTTCCTTGCGCCGTGCAATATGTTTTGACTGAGGAAAATGTTTCAAAGCTCAAGTCACGTTTTATTTTGGAAGGGGCGAATAACGCAACCACCGATGGTGCATATAGAGCACTTTACGATATGGGCATTATCGACATTCCCGGCATCATCGCGAATCCTGGAGGCGTTATTGCCGCTTTTGTTGAGCTAACTTCGAATTCAGAGAATAAAGTGCAGGAAGCGAAAGACATGACGATTCAAAAAATTGCCGAGAATGTACGCCTCCTCATGGCATTGGTGCGACAACACAAGGTCTCACCAGCGGATGTAGCTGAATATATGGCATTATCGAATATTATACATGGGCTGAAGCGCTAAGTTTTTCTTAACCATTTCAATTGACTATAAAGCAATGACAACGATACAAGCTCCGGCTTTTGAAAGCCGTAATGACATTTTAAAACCCTCAGCCCACCTGCGTGTGGGCGTTCTTGCGCCGCTTGATGAGTGTGGCGGTTTTTGTCTTGACCCGCGCTGGGCCAAACCATTTGAAAAAGCGGGCATTGCCGTCCGCTGCATTCCTGTTGGCTGTGAAAACATCGCAGAAAGCCTCCATAACATTCACGGGCTGCTTTTGCCCGGAGGAGATTCCAACATCCACCCCATTTTTTACAACCCGAAAATTGCTGAAGATAATTTCTCTTCGGAAGAAGATCGGGATATTGATCGTGACAAAACCGCTATAGCTTTGATACAGAAAGCCTATGATCTGGATATCCCAACGTTAGGAATTTGCCGCGGGATGCAAGAAATGATTGTAGCCTTTGGCGGACAACTTCAAAAACTGGATTTTAGCCAAATCGATCACGCTGCCGGATATGAAGCGGCTAAAAGTGAAACGGGGCAAAGATGCACGGAGGATATGGATAAACGTATTCATGATGTTGAGGTTCAGCCCGGCGGGTTTTTAGACAACATCTATACCGATAAAAACTTTGCTGTGAATTCCATCCACCATGAAGGTATCACCGAAAAACAATGGGCCAGCATTCGCAATAAAACAGCCAGAAATGTTTTTCGTATAGAAGCGCTTGCCCCTGATGGTGTAATCGAAGGCATAAGCGCGAAGGATAAGGCCTGCATTATTGGCGTTCAGGCCCATTTTGAGCTGGAGGGGCCTCTCCATGACGGGCTCTTTGGGTTGTTCTTTGAAAAAGTCCACGAATATAAACGCAAACCCTAATTTCTTGGTAAATTAACCTATATATGGCATCCTATAAGGAGTATCAGATTCTTTAGGCCCACACGTAAAGGAGGCCAATATGTCACTAGAATATGCAGAAAGCCGCATTAAAGAAGCGCTAAAACTCAGTGGCGGCAATCAAGTCAAAGCCCGCCAACAAATTATCGCTTGGACGTTCGAAGACGCAAAATTACTCCATGCGCTCGCCAAACCACATCTTTCCGGCATAGTCGCTTATAATATTGAACGCGTGGCTTCCGGCCGAGCAGATGCCGCGAAGAATACAAAAGCGGCGCCTGATAAGAAGAAAAAACCGGCCAAAAAAGCCAAAGCCAATGGAAAAGATACCGAAGAACAATTTGGTCTCCAAATTCTAAAAGCCGTGGCGGGTTCGCCTGAAATTTTTGGTTTGGAAGATCCTGGCGCCCCACGTACGCGCGGGGGCGTATCGCAATCGCATATGGATGCGATCGAAGCCCTCACCAAAACCAAAAAGTCTGATTAAACCTTTTTTCACAAGAGCCGCCGCACCGTGTCGAATGTTGCCCAATTGCAAAACACACTTTTTGATGAGGATCATCGCCAGATGTTCTTAAATACCCATGGCTGGACTATCGATCAGCCGGTTGGCCGGGACTCCTCCATCCGCCGGTACTTCCGTGTGTTTAAGGGTAATCAAACCGCCATCCTCATGGAAACGGTGCCTGATAGCTCTCCTCACGCCACCCCCGGCCATAGTCTTGCTGATTTTCTCCGTATCGCCGGCTGGGTGCACGGGCTTGGTTTGAAGGTCCCGGAAATTTACGAGCAGGATTTAGAAAATGGCTATCTTCTCCTCGAAGATCTCGGTGATGTTTGCTTCAGGGATGCTCTGGACGGCGGTCAGGATGCGCAGGCACTTTATGGCGCAGCAAAAGATGTGCTTGATCATATTGCCGCTCAGGGCTGCGCGTTAGAGCTGCCCAATTATTACGACAGCCATGTTCATCGCCGTCACCGCCGTATTGTGGACTGGTTCGTGCCCTTAACGCGCCGTCAGCGTAATGATGATGGCTTGGTCGATGCTTATAAAGCTGTATGGCAGGATATCGAAAACAGCCTCCCACCGTGCAAGCAGGGCTTCCTCCATATCGATTTTCACACGCAAAATCTAATGTGGCTTCCGCAGGAACAGGGCATAAAACAATGCGGAGTTCTCGACTTCCAAGGCGCAATGATCGGGCCGCAGCTCTACGACCTCGCCAATCTCCTCGAAGATGCCCGTCGCGATGTTCCGCAGGGTGTTAAGGCTGCTCTACTATCTTCTTTGGATGAAACCGAAAAAGCTTGGTTCCGCATTCTCGCGACCCAATTTCATTGCCGCGTCATCGGCCAGTTTCTCAAGCAGGCCGCTGTCGATGATAATCCAACCTATCTTAAGCATGTCCCGCGTTTGCAAAATTACCTGCATAGCGCGATGGATGACCCGCTTCTAAAACCTCTGAAACAATTTTTCGATGATCTTGATATTGATTTTTCCACTCCATACGCCTTTAATGCAGCAGACGCCGAGCAATATGTTCGGCCAGATGCTCATTAAACGACCGAATAAACAGATAGAGAAAAACCGATGTCCATTATTGCTAATCGTCTAAGCCGTATTAAACCCTCTCCGACATTGGCCGTAACGGCCCGCGTGAAAGAGCTCAAAGCCGAAGGTCGCGATATTATTGGCCTTGGGGCAGGGGAGCCTGATTTTGATACTCCTGAATTCATTAAGGACGCCGCAAAAGCCGCTATGGATGCCGGCGATACAAAATACACACCTGTTGACGGCACGGCCGCGCTAAAAGATGCAATTATCGCCAAATTCAAACGCGACAACAATTTGGATTACGCTCGGGATCAAGTCTCTGTCGGAACAGGCGGAAAGCAGATTCTTTACAACGCCTTAATGGCCTCTGTTAACCCGGGGGATGAGGTAATTATTCCCGCGCCATACTGGGTATCATACCCGGATATGACTCTGTTGGCCGAAGGCACGCCCGTCATTATTGATTGCCCTGAAAGCAATGACTTCAAATTGCAGGCCGCCGATCTCGAAGCCGCGATTACCCCAAAAACCAAATGGCTGATTTTTAATTCGCCGTCAAACCCGACAGGCGGTGCGTACTCCCATGACGAACTCAAAGCGCTCACCGATGTTCTGATGAAACATCCACATGTCTATATCATGAGCGATGATATGTATGAGCACCTCGTCTATGACGGTTTTAAATTCGCAACGCCCGCGCAAGTGGAGCCCGGCCTTTATGACCGCACACTAACCATTAACGGCGTTTCAAAAGCCTACGCGATGACCGGCTGGCGCATTGGTTATGCTGGCGGACCGAAAGATCTCATCAAGGCGATGGCGAAAATTCAAAGTCAAAGCACCTCGAACCCCAGTTCAATCTCTCAAGCCGCCGCTGTAGAGGCCCTTAATGGCGATCAATCCTTCCTGAATGAACGTAACGATGCGTTTAAAGAGCGCCGCGATATGGTTGTAAAGATGCTCAATGATGTCGAAGGCGTGTCTTGTTTAACGCCCGAAGGCGCATTCTATGTTTACCCATCTTGCGCTGGCTGTATCGGCAAAAAGACCGCCGAAGGCAAAACGATCGAGAGCGATGAAGATTTTGTCACGTATTTGCTGGAAACTGAAGGCGTTGCGTGTGTGCATGGAGAAGCATTTGGTCTTTCTCCGCATTTCCGCATTTCCTACGCCACCTCGCCGGAAGCGCTGAAAGAGGCCTGCGGCCGAATTCAAAAGGCGTGCTCTGCTCTGCAGGGTGAGGCAAAGGCGGCTTAACTTACCTTTTGCAGGATGCTGCGTGTTTTATTCCACAGCGATTCTTTTGCAGGTGTCTCATCACGATTTTGCACTAGGATATTACAAAGCCGATCAAAATCGTCGCTCTGTTCTTCTAGAATAGTGTCAGAAAAGTTGCTCAGGCTCTTCAAATTGCCATCGCTCGCATCATCAATCGCCATATTCACCGCATCAGGCTTGCCAACCTCCGCAACCAGCGATTTGTTAAAGACAAACAAATCATCACCAAGCTCCTGCCGGAAGCTTTCAATCAAAGCCGATTCAGGCGCATGGAATAAAATATTTATCAGCGGTAAATCATTAACCGGATCAACAACCCCCAGCCCACCATAGCTGTTCCAGTCTTCTTTCTTAATCGAGCGCAGCGTATACCCCGTGCCCAGTAAAATCATAATCACCCGCGTCCCTGCATCCAAATGCTGACGGATCGCTCCATGATAGCTGATGCAGGGGTTGTCAAAGATGCTGCCATCAATTCCTGAATAATGCTTCGTTGTTTGGGTGTGGGGGCATTCAGCTTTAAAATGATGACAGGGAAAATATGTCGGCGCCGCCGTGCTGGCCAAAATGGCATCACGCAGAGAAACATCTGGTGTCTTGCGCTGGTTCCGCCGCTGCTGAATATTTTTCAGCCAGACCGCATGCCCGCCCCTATCCATAAAGTTATTTTGTGTGTGAACAGGCGTGTCGGGCGTTTCACCGGCTTCTTCAACCAGCTCCAGCTGCTCTCCATCAATGTTGTAAACGGGTATCACAAGACTTTTCAGCGTCTCCGAAAGTTTCCGGTCTCCATATAAATCCTTAAGGCATTTAGAAAGATAAGCCGGGTTGTAATGCCCATGCTGCATCAGTTTTTGTAGCTGTCCTATCTTCATCGTCCGGTTGTTAAAATCATGCACAAAGCCGCGAAAATCACGAAACCGGTCCGGTGGAAAAATATTAATCCCCTCGCGTTCATAAAACCGCACCATATGGCGCGCGCGAAATTTAGGGCGCGTAGGATCCCTGTCATGCGGAATATTCAAAGCGGCATTAAGAATCGCCCCCGTAGAAGGGCCGGTAAAAATATCGACCATCTCCGCCATCCGCAGGCCTGTTTTTTCCTCAATTTTGGCCATGATATGCGCCGGGATAAGTCCGCGCATGCCGCCACCATAGTTAAACAGGACAACTACCGTTTTTTGTTCACTCACTTTTTATGATCCTTTGCCCGAATGGGCGCATAGAAAAACACATATAAACAGTATAGCAAAAAAAACCGGACCTCTGACAGCAAAATGCGTCGGGCCCGGCGAGTTGAACAGGGAGGTTTCGCGTCTGGGAGACGCGAGGATCAATAAAGACCCTCATCAGCTAAGAGCTGATAGCGAGGTTATACATAGGCGTGCCATGCGTGAGAAACATTAATTTCCATGGTCAGCTATGCAAAAAATGCATATCTATGGTTTTCATAGAAAATTATTGGGGTAATATTTTGTAAACAAAAGAATATTAGATTCTTCTGCTAAAACGGTGTGTCATCTATAGTCTTCAACAGAAAGTCACGAAAACTGTTGATTCGCTTTGAGTTCCGGCGCTCTTCGGCATAAACAAAATACATATCTACCGACGGTCTCTGGAATTTAGGTAAAATAACCTCAAACGTTTCATTTTTGTTGATCAGGTAATCAGGCAAAACGGCAATGCCTACATCTGCTTGAACCGCTTTGTATATCGCATAAAGGGAGT
Source organism: Alphaproteobacteria bacterium (assembly GCA_021776025.1). Classification (GTDB taxonomy): domain Bacteria; phylum Pseudomonadota; class Alphaproteobacteria; order Micavibrionales; family Micavibrionaceae; genus TMED27. Next base: position 762,515 of record JAJFGR010000007.1, on the reverse strand, counting down.
TCATCATCAGGATGTTGTTGTTGTTCTCTTTATTGACATTGGCGAGATCCAAGAGCCAACCTGGTTCACGCACGGCGGATTGACCTTCTGGTGGGTAAGTAATCAAACAATGATTCTTTAAATCTTCGACAGATTTTGGTGTGCCGTGTTTTTCAAGATAATTTTTTGTTGCGCAAATATGAAAATTTAGCGTCGTCAGTTCGCGAGTGATGACGTCTGTCTGTTTTGGTTTGTACAGACGAATGCCCGCATCGGCTTCGCGCATGCCAATATTAAGAATCCGCTCATCAAATAAAATTGTCAGCTGAATATCCGGATAAAACTCTCTGAAGCCGCCAAGATGTGGTGCAAGCCATGTCGTGCCGATGAAATCTGAGACTGTGACAATTAGCGGCCCTTCCGGAAGTTGCCGCGTATCGGCCAGCTTGCCTTCTATAAGCTGCAGCCTGTTCGCAATTTCTTCCGTCGCCTTTTGTAAAATTTCACCTTGCTCGGTGAGGATAAGCCCGCGTGCATGACGGTGAAAAAGGCTAACGCCAATGCTTCCTTCTAAAGTGCTGATTTGCCGTGACACTGCAGACTGACTCAAATTGAGCATCTCACCTGCGCCTGTAAAGCTTTGCGCTTTAGCAACCGTGTGAAAAATTCTAAGCTTGTCCCAATCCATATTTATTCGGCAGCTTCTGCTTGCGCTTCATTATCGTCTGTTTGCGCGGCTAAAAATCGGTCGGCCTCCAGCGCAGCCATGCAGCCCATCCCGGCGGCGGTCACCGCTTGGCGGTATGTGTGATCTGATACATCTCCCGCGCCAAAAACGCCGGGAATTGATGTCGCTGTGGAATCGGCCGCTGTATCCAAATATCCGTTTTCATCCATATCCAACTGGCCTTTAAACAGCTCTGTAGCAGGGTCATGGCCAATGGCTACAAACATCCCGTCTGCGTTCAGTGTGCTTTCCTCGCCGGTTTTTACGTTCTTTAACCGCAAACCGGTCATGCCCGTATCATCCCCGACGACTTCTTCTACAGTAGTGTTCCAGATAGCTTCGACTTTTTCATTGTCGAACAGGCGCTGCTGCATAATCTTTTCGGCGCGAAGGGTGTCACGGCGGTGAATGAGTGTCACCTTGGAGCAGAAATTCGTCAAAAATAACGCTTCTTCAACGGCGCTATTTCCTCCGCCGACAACCGCAACATCTTTTCCGCGGAAGAAAAATCCATCACATGTAGCGCAGGCTGATACACCTTTACCCTGAAACTTTTCTTCCGATGGCAGGCCCAGCCAGCGGGCTTTCGCACCCGTTGAAATGATCAGTGAATCGCCCGTATAAACATCGCCCTTATCACCAATCGCTTTAAACGGCCGCACCGAAAGATCAACCTCTTTGATGTAATCATTGATGAGAACGGTGCCGACATTCTCGGCTTGCCCTTTCATCTGCTCCATCAACCATGGTCCTTCAATTTTTTCGGCAAAACCCGGATAGTTTTCAACTTCGGTCGTAATCATCAACTGTCCGCCCGGCTCAAACCCTGTGACAAGTATTGGTTTCAAATTCGCCCGTGCGGCATAAATCGCCGCAGTGTATCCAGCAGGGCCGGAGCCAATGATTAAAACTTTTGTGTGATGTGTGTTGCTCATAAATTCATACGCTTTCTTATTTCTTCTGCAATCATCCCGGCGTCATTCAATGGCTCATATGTCCATTCTTCCAGCGTGCCGTCAAAATCCCGTAAACACCCTGATTGTCTTAGGTTTTCATGGAGCTTGTCAATACGCGGATGGCCCCCATCCAGAGGAATCATATAGACTGGTTTGCCTGCACTACAAGCTTCAGACAGCATCGATGCGCTGTCGGCTGTCACCAGAATGACATCTGCCCAGCCTAGCAATCCAAAATAAGGGTTCTCGCCGCTGCCATCCCAAATGTAATGGCCTGAATTTTCTAAGGAGTCGTGCAGAATTTTTTCATTCTCTGCGCCCGTGCGGCGCGAAGCCGTAATCATCAATGTGCCTTGAACTTCTCGAAGCTGTTCTACCAATTTACGGGTAATGTCCGATGTCATTTTATAAGCTTTGCTGGTCCCGCCAATAAGAACAGCAATGCGCGGCCCTTCAAATTTTTCAAATTGCGCAAACTGATTTTTCGCCACATCAAGCTTCTCTTGTGTGATCCGGTTCGGCGCAGCTGTTGTCACCAAAACATTCTCTCCGCGCGTTGGATCGTGCCGCGGCACGGCCACCAAGTCAAACTGCTTTGGACATACACGCGGATCTTGAATTTGCACGGCGAAGGTTTTTCCGCCGCTTATCTTTCTGATATAGCGCGAAGCGGCAATGGATTTTCGTCCTGAAGAAATCAGCAAATCCGGCCATGGGCCTGTAATGGCAGGGGAAAAGCTCCAGTTCTGCTCAAAGCCTAGATAGGGCGAAAGGCTTTTCCACGGCTGATTTAAGGCAATGCGTTTAACGTCTGCATCAACGCCCATCGCCTCAACCACGCCCAAGCATTGGTTTTCCGTTCCCGCAATTCCTTCGGTTACAACCCAGCAGCTTTTAATTTTTTTCGTCATATTGAATGAAAGGCCTTGCATGTGTACCCGCGCAACTTTATATCAACTCAGGATATTGTTGTGAAACGATTTAATTAAAAAGAAGTCAAAATGCGCCGATCTAAACTCGATAAAATTGATAAAAAAATTCTTGAAACGCTGCAGGCTGATGGCCGCATTACAAATGTTGATCTCGCCAAAGTCGTTGGTATCTCTGCGCCGCCATGCCTTCGCCGTGTTCGCGTTTTGGAAGAAGCGGGGTATATCAAAGGGTATAATGCACGGATTGACCCGTCAATTCTGGGTTATAGCGTTACAGTTTTCGCTCGCGTGCGTTTAGAATCGCAAGCCGAAAAAGACCTCGAAGCCTTTGAAAAAATTATGGTAGCGCAGCCGATGGTGCGCGAATGTCACATGCTTGCCGGTGATGTTGATTTTATCTTGCGTATTGTTGCCAAAGATTGGGATCAGTATCAGGAATTCCTGACAAAAGAATTAACCAGCGCGCCGAATGTTGTGTCGATAAAATCCTCGTTAGGAATTCGCAGCGCCAAAGACGAGCCCGGCGTGCCGATCGACCAGTAACTTAGTCCGCGGCGCGGACTAAGTCCGGTCTTTATTTATATTCGACCTTGAGAATTTCGTAATCCTTGGTGCCTTTTGGCGTCTTAACCTTCACGCTATCGCCTTCAGACTTGCCGATCAGGCCGCGTGCAATGGGTGCAGAGATTGAAATTTTACCATTTTCCATGTCAGCTTCGTAATCCCCAACAATTTGGTAAACGGATTCTTCGTCGGTTTCTTCATCCACAATTTGCACAGTGGCCCCGAATTTGACGACCTCGCCGGAAAGCGTAGATGGGTCAATCACTTGAGCGCGGCCAATCACGGCATCCAGTTCCTGAATCCGGCCTTCAATAAAGCTCTGCTGCTCCCGCGCAGCGTGATATTCTGCGTTTTCTTTGAGGTCGCCATGCTCGCGTGCTTCCGCAATCGCGGCAATCACAGCCGGGCGGCGCACAGATTTCAAATCTTTATGTTCGGCTTCTAAATGCTCAAAACCGATTTTTGTAACAGGAATAGGTTCCATCTCGTCACTTTCTTTAACAAACAAACCCGCCTCAAAAGAAGCGGGATTAGGCTAGTTTAAGCCGATATTTTAGATTTCGTCAAGATTTTTGGCTAAGCCGCGTCTTTCTTCGCCTTTTTCGGCGGGAAGTAGCTTTGCAAGGAGGCAACTTCGATATCTTTGGCTTTGATGGCGCGGATAGCCTGCACGGCGGCTGTGGCGGCCGTAATAAGCGTGTAATACGGAATTTTATTCATTAGCGCCATGCGGCGGATATTGTTTGAATCCGCCACCGCAGCCGAGCTTTTGGTGGTTGTGTTGATCATTAGGGCAATCTCGCCATTGATAATGGCATCGACAATATGCGGCTGACCTTCCAGAACTTTATTAATCCGCTCAACCTTCACACCATGCTCATCCAGGAAACGGCAGGTGCCGCCCGTGGCGACCAGATCAAAACCCATCTCTTCAAGCTCTTTGGCAATCGGCAGGAGGTTTTCTTTGTCATCATTTTTAACCGAGAGAAACACGCGTCCTGATTTTGGCAATAACGTTTTGGCCGCCAGTTGAGATTTTGCAATCGCATGGGCAAGGTTGGTATCAATGCCCATCACCTCACCAGTGGATTTCATTTCAGGACCCAGCAGGGGCTCGACACCCGGGAACCGATCAAACGGGAAGACGGGCGCTTTCACGGCATGGAGATTGGTTGGCATGCCCACCAAAATATCGCGGAAGTCCGTAAGTTTTTCTCCGGCCATTAGGCGCGCAGCAATTTTCGCCACAGGAACGCCGGTAGCCTTGGCGACAAACGGTACAGTGCGTGAGGCACGCGGGTTAACCTCGATCAGGTAAATCACATCTTCACCAGTCTCTTCATCTTTACGCACGGCGAATTGCACATTCATCAGGCCAATCACATTAAGCGCTTTGGCAAGTTCAACGGTTTGACGTTCCAGCTCTTTAATTGTGTCGGGTGCAAGAGAGTGCGGCGGCAGCACACAGGCGCTGTCACCGGAATGCACACCCGCTTCTTCGATATGTTCCATGATACCGGAGACATAAACATCTGTGCCGTCACACAAGGCATCGACATCTAGCTCAATCGCGCTCTTGAGATAACGGTCAAGCAGCACAGGACAATCGTTGGAAACTTTCACCGCGACATTGATGTAGCGCTCAAGCTCGTCCATGGAATGAACGATCTGCATCCCTTGTCCGCCCAGCACGTATGAAGGGCGCACAACCAGCGGGAAACCTATGCCCTCGGCTTGTTCAAGCGCTTCTTCAGTGGAGGAAGCTAGAGCGTTTGGAGGCTGTTTCAGTTTGAGGTCATTGACGAGCTTTTGGAAACGCTCGCGGTCTTCGGCCAGATCAATCATATCGGGTGAGGTGCCGAGGATAGGAATGCCTTGTTCTTGCAATGCATCCGCAAGCTTAAGCGGTGTTTGCCCACCAAGCTGTACAATCACACCCTTCACTGTGCCCGATTGCTGCTCTGCGCGGATCAGCTCAACCACATCTTCTTCGGTCAGCGGTTCGAAATAGAGACGATCAGACGTATCGTAATCTGTGGAAACAGTTTCGGGGTTGCAGTTCACCATGATGGTTTCGTATCCCGCGTCGCGCAGGGCATAAGCCGCATGCACGCAGCAATAATCAAATTCAATCCCTTGGCCAATACGGTTGGGCCCGCCGCCAAGGATGATGACTTTCTCTTTGTCGCTTTTATCGATTTCACTTTCGGCGGGGGTGAGGCCGTCACCTTCGTAGCAGCTATACATATACGGGGTGCCCGATGGAATTTCCGCCGCGCAAGTGTCCACGCGTTTATAAACCGGGTGAATTTTATGAGCGTGGCGAGCCTTGCGCACATTATCTTCGCTAACGCCGCGAAGGTCGGCCAGCTGGGCATCGGAAAAGCCGAGCTTTTTAATTTTAATCCAGCCTTCGGGATCGACGGGCAGGCCTTTATCGAGAATTTCTTTTTCAGCGTGCACGATGTTTTCAATGCGCTCGAGATACCACATGTCGACTTTCGTCGTGCGGTAGATTTTTTCTTTATCCACGCCGTGGCGCAAAGCATCGGCAATGTGGAGCAGGCGCTGCGGTGAAGTCTTCGCCATGTTGGAGGTGATTTTATCGCGCAGGGATTCTTCATCCTCGGCTTGTAGCGGACAAAGTGGAGACAGGCCGGTGAGGCCTTTTTCCAAGCTCCGCATCGCTTTTTGCAAAGACTCCTCGAAGCTGCGGCCAATCGCCATCGCTTCTCCAACTGATTTCATCGCCGTTGTTAGCGTGCTGTCGGCACCTTTGAATTTTTCAAACGCAAAGCGCGGGGCTTTGGTGACCACATAATCGATGGTTGGTTCGAACGAGGCGGGAATTTTTCCGCCAGTGATATCGTTGTCGAGTTCATCGAGGGTGTAGCCAACCGCGAGCTTAGCCGCGATTTTCGCAATCGGAAATCCTGTCGCTTTTGATGCTAGTGCGGAGGAGCGCGATACGCGTGGGTTCATTTCAATCACCACCATGCGGCCCGTTTCCGGGCACATGCCGAACTGTACATTCGAGCCGCCGGTCTCCACACCAATTTCTCGCAGTACATCAATCGAGGCATTGCGCATGATCTGATATTCTTTATCGGTGAGGGTGAGGGCCGGGGCCACGGTGATGGAATCGCCCGTGTGCACGCCCATCGGGTCGATATTTTCGATGGCGCAGATAATGATGCAATTGTCATTTTTATCGCGCACCACCTCCATCTCATATTCTTTCCAGCCCAGAAGAGATTCGTCGATAAGAACTTCCGTAGTGGGGGAGGCATCGAGACCGGATTTTATAATCTCCTCAAACTCGGTTTTGTTATAAGCCACGCCGCCGCCGGTCCCACCCATGGTAAAAGATGGACGAATGATAAGAGGTAGGCCAAATTCCTCAAGCACTTTGCGCGCCGCGTCGATATCTTGCACAACTTCGGAGCGCGGGGATTCAAGGCCGATTTTCTCCATCGCTTCTTTAAAGCGCTCACGGTTTTCGGCTTTGTCGATGACATCAGCCTTGGCCCCAATCATCTCGATATTAAGGTCTTTGAGTACGCCCATTTCCTCAAGCGCCAGCGCGGTATTCAGCGCAGTCTGTCCGCCCATAGTAGGAAGCAACGCATCCGGGCGCTCTTTCTCGAGAATCTTCGCAACAACTTTCGGCGTGATCGGCTCGATATACGTCGCATCCGCCATGTCCGGGTCAGTCATGATGGTCGCGGGGTTCGAGTTGATCAGGACAATCCGGTAGCCTTCCTCGCGCAAAGCCTTACAGGCCTGCGCACCGGAATAATCAAACTCACACGCCTGACCTATAACAATAGGCCCCGCGCCGATAATGGCGATGGATTTTATGTCGGTGCGTTTAGGCATATTTCACATTGTTCTCGTTTGGTGCAAGCTGTTCAAATGTCCGGGAATCGGTGTTTAATCGTAAAAGCGCTTTATTGTGCATATCATAAAACAAGCCGTGAAGTTTTAACGCCCCTGACTCAACAGCTTCCGAAACCTCCGGGTAGGTCAGCAGGTTTTTGAGGCCCAAAATAACAACCTGTCTTTCAATTTCACGGCATAGGGTATCAAGATCGGCGTCACCCACTTTTTCCAGTGCGGCTTGCTTCGCTGGGTTGGCGACTTTAAGCCAGGGTTTGATGTGCGGATCGTCCACATCTTTGGATAGGCCTGCCACCGCGCCGCATTGTGTATGACCTATAAGAACGATGTTTTTCACGCCCTTTAGAAGTGAAAACGTCAATTTAGCATCCAGCTCTGAACCTTCTTTATAGGCATGCACAAATCCGCCCATGGGCCGGTGTGAAAACGCTGTACCTAACTCCAAATTCAAAAGAGTTTCTGGAGCGCAGCGTGAATCCATGCAGCTCACCAATAAAAATTTAGGTTTTTGCCCTTCCACAGCCAGCCGTTCAACTAGAGCGCCATGTTTCTGCATAGTCCGTTCAAAGCCGGAAATTAAAAGTGATATATCTTCCATGTTATGCAACTTTTACCTTTTCAATGTTGTTTTTAAATCGTTCAAATAAATAAGTGCTGTCCTGTGGGCCCGGTGAGGCTTCGGGGTGATATTGTACCGAAAATACGGGCTTACCATTAACTTTTAAACCTTCGTTTGAGCCATCAAACAAGCTGATATGCGATTCCTCCACGCCATCGGGGAGACTATCGGCGATAACTTCGAACCCATGATTTTGCGAAGTGATTTCGACTTTGCCGGTTTCAAGATCTTTGACAGGCTGGTTCGCACCGCGATGCCCCAGATGCATTTTCTTGGTTTTAGCGCCAAGGGCGAGGGCAAGAATTTGATGTCCTAAACAAATCCCGAAAATCGGCATGTTCTTTTCCATGAGCTCTTGAACCATTGGCACGGCATATTCGCCAGTAGCAGACGGATCGCCAGGGCCATTGGATAAAAAAACACCATCGGGCTTATGAGCGAGGATCTCTTCGGCTGTTGCTGTGGCGGGGACGACCGTGACATCAAAGCCAGCGCTTGCAAGGCAGCGCAGGATGTTGCGTTTCGCGCCGTAATCTACCGCCACGACTTTAAATTTGGGGCTATCCTGTTCGGTATAACCATCCTCAATCGTCCATGTTTTTTCGCTCCAGCCATAACTTTGCGTGCAGGAAACCTCTTTCGCCAGATCCATGCCTTCAAGGCCGGGCCAGTCTGCGGCTTCTTTCTGCAAAGCGTCCAAATCGAATTTGCCAGACGGGTCGTGACATAAAACACCGTTGGGCGCGCCATTATCGCGGATGTAGCGGGTGAGAGCTCTTGTGTCGATGCCCGATATCCCCGGAAGGTTATAATTTTTCAGCCACTCATCCAGAGGTTTGGTTGCGCGCCAGCTTGAGGGTTGTGTCACATCTTCGCGCACAATCAGGCCGCGCGCCGCCGGGTTGGTGGTTTCGATATCTTCTTCGTTGGTGCCGACATTGCCGATATGGGGAAAGGTGAAAGTGATAATCTGCCCGGCGTAAGATGGATCGGTCAAAGTTTCCTGATATCCCGTCATCGCCGTATTGAAGCATATCTCGCCAACAGACTTAGTTTCAGCGCCAAAGCCACGCCCAAAAAACGTCGTCCCGTCGGCAAAAAGAATCACAGCCGTTGCATTTGAGGGCTGTTTTGGGGTAGTACCTTGCTTCATAAATGATGATCTTTCTAGCAGTGTGTCGCTAGAGATAGATTTAATAATGATTTCTGAGCAAAAAGGGAAGTAAAAAGTGGATATACGAGCAGAATTTAGTGCAGCGCTTAAAGAAGCACTTAAAAGTAAAGACCAGACAGCCATGTCGACCATCCGTTTGATTTTAGCCGCGCTCAAAGATCGAGACATTGCCGCCCGCGGACAGGGTAAGGCCGACGGCATCGAGGACACTGAAATTCTCTCTATGCTTGGGTCCATGATTAAGCAGCGTCAGGAATCAGCAAAAATTTATTGTGATGCGGGCCGCGAAGAGCTGGCCGAACGTGAAGAAGCGGAAATTGAAGTGATTCATCGCTTTATGCCGGCGCAGATGAGTGATGACGATGTCGCTGCCGCGATTGAAAAGATTATAGCTGACACAGGCGCAGCCGATATTAAGGATATGGGTAAGGTGATGGGCGCTTTAAAAAGTGAATATGCCGGGCAGCTTGATATGGGTAAAGCCGGCGGTCTTGTAAAAGAGAAGCTCGGCTAACATCTTCGTCTTTTACCCGCGGGGCACAAGTGGGCTGCAAATTGTAGTTTTTTGCGCTTCCGTTTCTCAAATGCCAAAATGTATTCTGCGATACGGTTCTTAAAAACCACAACTTTCGCCACAAAATACTTCGATGATTCTTTGCTAAATTTTAGAGAAACAGCTTAATCCCATCAAAAAAGGCCGCTTGCGCGGCCCCAATTAATTTTTGAGTTTGTTTTTTGAGTTCTTATTTTTTGATGATGTTGTGAAGAAAGCTGACAACTTTATCTTTTGCTTCTTCAATGCTCTCCAAGCCTTGCTGGTTCGAGCCATACTCAATAAGCTTTAGTTTCTGGTCTGTTGAAAAAATATTAGGCATTAGCGCCTCCCTGCCGTTTTTTTATTATATTACTGATACTTAATGTACATGAAAACGGCTGATTCTGCAAATTAAGCAGGTCAAGCATATGATTTAATTGTTAATTTTTGGTTAAGTGTATTCTGTAAAATGAAAATTTTAAGCTTTGATGAAGATCTTAAAGGCAGAGAGGGCGCTATGCATAAGGTCTTTCAGGGACATATGATTATGTGAAGAATCGCCATATTCGATGACGCTGATTTTGCAGTTCTTTTTAAAGACTTGTGGCATTAATCTGTGCTGACGCCCTTGCTTACTTAATTTATAGCCTACTATGTATATATTATTCTAAAAGAGCGCAAGAGTAAATATAATATTTTTTAAAAAAATCTGTTAGGCTATGCTCCATGTCGATTCCCCCGCGTTTTCTGGATGAGATCCGTAATCGCTTGAGCCTGTCTGAGATTATCGGGCGGCGCATCTCTGTGACGCGTGCAGGGCGGGAGTTCAAGGCGTGCTGCCCGTTTCATAAGGAAAAGACCCCATCTTTCACTATTAATGACGATAAACAATTCTATCATTGTTTTGGCTGTGGTGCGCATGGCGACGTGATTGGCTTTGTCATGGCCCACGATAATCTGTCCTTTATCGACGCAGTCGAGGGCTTAAGCGCCGATGCAGGGCTGCAAATGCCCAAACCAGACCCCATGGCGATTGAGCAGGCACAAAAGGCCAAGGGGCTGCATGAACTCCTCGATGAAGCGACGAGCTGGATGCAAGGCCAAGTTGATGAGGCGGGGAACGCCGATGTGCTGGATTATCTCGAGGGGCGCGGAATGAACGCAGATATTCGCTCAGGCTTTCGTGTTGGCTATACGCCAGCGGATGGCCAGGCGCTGCGCACGTATTTAAAGGGTAAGGGGTTTTCTGATGTAGATATGCTCGAAGCTGGATTGTTAAAGGAATCAAACCGTGGCGGCGAGCCTTATGTGTTTTTCCGCGACCGGGTGATGTTCCCGGTTGCTGATCGCCGTGGCCGGGTGGTCGCCTTTGGCGGACGTATTCTGCCCGAACATATCAGGCCGCAAATGGATCAAAATTTTACTCCGCCGAAATATATCAACTCCTCCGATACCCCTTTATTCGACAAGGGCCGGATGCTTTATAGCGAATCGCTAGCGCGTCAGGCCGCGCGCGAAGGCCACACGATTTTGGTTACCGAAGGGTATATGGATGTGATTGCCTGTAATAAATATGGCTTCAAGGGCGCTGTTGCGCCTATGGGCACGGCGCTGACCGAGGATCAAATCCTCTCACTCTGGTCGATGGTGATCGATGATGAGAAGCTGCCGATCTTGTGTTTCGATGGTGATAATGCCGGTAGAAGTGCTGCTTCACGGGCATGTGGAAACATTTTGCCGCTGCTCAAACCCGGCAAAACAGTGCGCTTTGCGTTTTTACCTGAAGGCGAGGACCCAGATAGCTTGTTAAGGTCCTCAGGAGCTTCCGGGTTTAAAAAATTCTTAGAATCATCATTATCGCTGTTTGATTTTATCTGGGCCGCGCATACAGCAGGGCGTGATTTTTCAACGCCGGAAAGCCGCGCGGGCTTGACCAAAGCCTTGCAGAAACAAGTTTCAACGATTGCCGATCCGGAGATTCAGAAGCATTATAAGGAGCTGATCAGCAGCCGCATTTCTGACAATTTCTTCAAATCTTATCAGGGTAAGGGAAAAGGTGGGCAAGGGCCTCAGAGCGCAAAAGCCTCAGGTGCTCTGCGTTTGCGCCCCCTCGTGCAGAAAAAGAATCGCGTTGCGCAGAAGGTTTTACTGAGCGCGGTGATCAATAATCCCGAGTTGTATAGCTGCCTAGAAGAAGAGTTTGGCCAGTTCATAATTGAGGCGCAAAATCTCAATAATTTGCGCGCTCATGTCATCGCCAGCCTGAACGAAGACGCCAGCCTTGATACGGAAGGCTTATGCGCTAAATTAGAGTTTCAAGGTTTTGAAAAAGAAAGAGATGACATATTGAACGAATCTGTTTATGTTCACGCTGCTTTCGCTCGTCAAGGCGCTTTTGCATCTTTAGGGGAAAGTCACATGCAAAAACAGTGGCTTTCTTATTATGAAGGATTACAAGGGCAAGGTTTAAACGAGGAAGTTAAGGCAGGATGGAAAAGTGCATTTGAAAGTTCAAATGAACAACAGGAAGATAGATTACGCGATATGGTACGAATCAAGGGCTCTGAATAGGGGATAAGCAGAGCATAACTTCGTGGGTAATCCATCCAACCACTTTAAATATCACGAAATTTAGGATCTAATCGGAAATGGCGGACTAGGGTATGGCTGCAAAAGGACTTGGAAATTTGGCTGTGAGTGAAAAAACAAACGACGAAAATCAGGAAACAGAAGGCAAAGGCTCTTTAGAGAGTGTTGTCAAAAAACTTGTGAAAGCAGGTAAGGATAAAGGGTTCCTGACCTATGAGCAGATAAACAAAGCCATTCCGGCTGGCGAGTTTTCGTCTGAGCAAATTGATGAAGCCATGTCGACTTTCTCGGATATTGGCCTCCAGCTTGTTGAAAGCGAAGAGGACGTGACTGAAGAGGCTGCGGATGATGACAAGAAAGCCCACGAGGCTGGCGGAAACATTGCCGATGATGATACGGGGCGGACAGATGACCCTGTGCGCATGTACTTACGCGAAATGGGCGCGGTTGAGCTGTTGTCCCGCGAAGGCGAGATTTCCATTGCCAAGCGCATTGAGGCCGGCCGGGAATTAATGATTGGCGGCATTTGCGAATCACCTCTAGCGATTGAATCTTTAATTGCCTGGTACAAAGCTTTGCAAGACGGCGACATCTTGCTGCGTGAAATTATTGATCTGGATGCGACCTATAAGGAAGATCCGGAAGATATGACTCAGAAGACTGAGGAAGAAAAAGCTAAACAGGCCAAAGAGGCCGAAGAGGCAAAGAAAGCCAAAGAAGAAAAAATCGCTAAAAAAGCAAAGGAAGCCGAAGAAGCTGCGGCAAGGGGCGAGGTTGTAGAAGAGAGCGACGCGGATTCTGATGATGATGCGAACGTATCACTGGCGGCCATGGAAGAAGAGTTGGCCCCGCTGGTTTTCGAAATTTTCGGCAAGATTCAAAAAACATATAAGAAAATGCAAAAGGTGCAGGCCGAGCGTTTGGAATCGCTGCAGGCTGGGAAAGCCCCGCCAGAAGCAGCCGATAAAAAATACAACAAGCTCAAAGAAGAGATGGTTGTGTTGATGAAAGAAGTGCGCCTTAACAATGCACGGATTGATCAGCTCTTGGATCGTTTATATAGCGCCAATCGCGAACTAGTGAGCATTGAAGGCAAGCTGATGCGTATGGCTGTGGATTGTAAGGTTAAACGCGAGGATTTCCTCGAGAATTACTACGGCAACGAGTTGGACCCGAAATGGCTGACGAAAGTTGCGAAGCTTAAAGGTAAAGGCTGGGAAAAATTCACCACCAAGCACAAAGATGATGTGATTAAGATGCGCGCGCAGATTGCGTTGATTTCCGAAGAGGCGATGCTGCCGATCTCTGAATGGCGCCGCATTATTTCCACCGTGCAAAAAGGTGAGCGTGAAGCCGGACGTGCTAAGAAAGAAATGGTTGAGGCCAATTTACGGCTCGTGATTTCGATCGCCAAGAAATACACTAATCGCGGGCTGCAATTCCTCGATCTCATCCAAGAGGGGAATATCGGCCTGATGAAGGCGGTTGATAAATTTGAATATCGCCGCGGTTATAAATTCTCGACCTATGCGACATGGTGGATCCGCCAAGCCATTACGCGGAGCATTGCCGACCAAGCGCGCACAATTCGTATTCCTGTGCACATGATTGAGACAATCAACAAGCTGGTGCGCACATCGCGTCAGATGATGCACGAAATTGGCCGCGAACCAACACCGGAAGAGCTGGCTGAGCGCTTGCATATGCCGTTAGATAAAGTCCGTAAGGTCTTGAAAATCGCGAAAGAACCTGTGTCGCTTGAAACGCCAATTGGTGATGAAGAAGATTCATCATTGGGTGACTTCATTGAAGATAAAAATGCGATTGCGCCAATTGATAGCGCTATTCATTCCAACCTTCGTGAAACGACAACGCGTGTTTTGGCATCACTTACGCCGCGTGAAGAGCGCGTGCTTAGAATGCGTTTTGGTATCGGTATGAACACCGACCACACGCTGGAAGAGGTTGGTCAACAATTCAACGTAACGCGCGAGCGTATTCGTCAGATTGAAGCCAAAGCCTTGCGTAAGCTCAAGCACCCTAGCCGTTCACGGAAACTCCGCAGCTTCCTCGATACTTAAAATGCAATAGACCATTAAGCGGTTTTTAACGCTATTCCTCTATCTTAAAGGCTCAAAGATAGAGGGTTTTCGGCGTGTTGGAGCTTTTGACTTCCAATATTGTGGCAATTCAGTGTTTCGGTGCGCTCGGCTATGCCTTGTTCGCATTGTCCGGCTTTTTTAAACACCGCCGCCATATGTTTCTGGCAGAAGGGCTTGGCTGCTCCATTGTCTTTGTTCAGTGGCTTTTGTTGGCCTCTCCTGCTGCGGCATGGATTCATATTGCGTGCGTTTATGCAGCGTTAAGTGGTCTTATCACGGAGCGCTTTCCAAGAGCGCAATGTATGACATTGTTCAGTATTCCTCTGGGGGCTTGTTTAATTTGGATGTTCGGCGAGGGTATGCCTATGGATCTGGTCATCTTTGTGGCGGTTCTTCCGGGGTTTTGTGCCAAATATGTGAGTGACATTTTTAAGCTCAGAGTTTTGAGTATTTCAGGGGCTTTTGTATGGTTGGTTATTAACGTGTCCTTGATGTCTGTTCCCGGCATCTTGTGTTCAAGCGGGTATTTGATCGGGCATAGCTGGTCTTTGTTGAAAGAACTTCAGCTGGAAAAACGTTTTTCAATCCAGCGGGCATAAAATACCATCAGCAATAAATTCATCGGAATGCTCCACGCAGCCACGTCATAGCTGTGAATATAGGCATGGCCCTTTAATATAGTGAACATGCTGAGTGCGCCCAGCCCACCTAGGGCTATGCCGGTGAGCAGAGCTTTTTCCTCGGCCACTTTGGTAAAGCCGGTTTTCCAGTCTTTGCGGCGGGTCCAAAGCCAGAAGAGCAGCGGGCTCATCAAAATGAATTGCGGCAAGCCCATGTTCTTGTAGCCAAAGATATAGCTGGCCCAGACACCGAGCACAGATGAGTTGACACTGTCGCCGACCAGATCTTCAAGTGCGTCGAAATGTCCGTTGCCATGCGCGCGCCCTTCAAAGGTTTCTTTCAGCAGTGCAATCGGGTCCCATCCGCCGCTTTCAAGCGCCTGTGCGTGCAGCCAGAAGGTGAGAGCCAATCCGGCAAGTTGGAATATTCCGACAGGCAGGCATTGGATAAACCAACTCTTAAAGCTCCATTTGTTCAGCATGGCATAGAATGTCACCGGCACGACGGCGCTGACCATGATTGTACTGGCAAACTCATAGCCCAAAGAGGTTTTAAGGGTGAGGCCAAGCCCGGCCAAAATGCTGGCGAGCAGCAGGGGAGCGGTGCGCAGAGGTTGTCCGCGTGCCATCAGATAACTCATGCTCATAATAAGGAAGGGCAGGAACCACACGCCCATGATCCACCACATCGAGCGGCCAAAGAAGGTGAGGTCGGCCATCAGGACGAGAACAAGGGCGAGCGCGATATAGGCAGTTTTGATCGAGAATTGTTTAAAAACCCACAGCAGGATTAAAGCAATGATAAGCCCGTTAAACAGCGCGACAAACGCTTGCGTGATTTTAACGATGTAATACAGATCATAGCTCTGCATGCGCTTTTGCCAGCGCGAACCCTCACGCGCTTTTTCAAGCACATTATCGCGCAGCTTAAACAGCATCTTCCAGACGGGATAAAGCATCTCATCCTGCAAACCAACATGAGATTGATAGATGACAATGTCTTTCGGATTATTGTTGATGGTCTGCCGGATGTCTTTGTAGGGCTCTTTATCAGCAGCGAGAAACAGTTCCTCAACAACCGGGGAATAAAGCATGAAGCCGCTGTGATCTTGCGTGCTGCCTTCTGAATTATAGGCCAAGCGGGTAATCATATGCGCTTCGGAGGGGAATTCGTTATTGAGAAAACGCTTCAGCGGCAGGCTGGAAAACATGTGCCCGGAGAAGTTCGCCGCCAGCAAGAGGGTGGCAATCAGCACAAACACGGGGGCTTTAGAAAACAGCGCCATAAATATCTTTCTTTACGTTATCAGCTCAATAGCTTACATATCCGTTAAAGTGGAATAAAGGTCCAAAGATGAATATTGCTGTTTTACTGCCCTGTCATAATGAAGAAGCCGCGATTGCCGAGGTGATTAAGTCTTTTCAAGGTGCGCTGCCCGGCGCGGATATATACGTCTATGACAACGCTTCAACGGATAAAACCACGGAAGTAGCAGAAAAAGCCGGCGCGATTGTTTGCAATGAACCGCGCAAAGGTAAAGGCAATGTCGTGCGCCGCATGTTTTCGGACATTGATGCCGATATTTATATCATGGCCGATGGCGATGGGACGTATGATGCATCCGTCGCGCCAGCGCTCGTCGAAAAGCTGATCGATGAAAAGCTCGATCTGGTTGTCGGCGCGAGAGAGCATGAGGATGATGAGGCCTATCGCCGTGGACATCAATTTGGCAACCGCATGCTGAATTTTTGCGTCCACACCATCTTTGATAAAACGCTGGATGATATGCTTTCGGGCTACCGCGTGTTTTCTAGGCGGTATGTCAAAAGCTTCCCGGCCTCGTCCAAGGCGTTTGAGATTGAAACCGAAATGACCATCCATGCCCTGCAGCTCTCGATGCCGGTGGCCGAAGTGCCCACGCGCTACTTCAAACGGGTGGAAGGAACAGAGAGTAAACTTTCAACCTATAAAGACGGCATCAAGATTCTCAAATTCATCCTCTTCATGTTTAAAGAAGGGCGTCCGTTTATGTTCTTCTCACTGCTGGCCGCTGGATTAGCCTTTGTGTCATTGGCTTTTGGTCTGCCGATTGTTGGTGAATATCTGGAAACGGGCCTCGTGCCGCGCTTCCCCACCGCGTTTTTAAGCCTTGGCATTATGCTCAGCGCCGTGATTTGCTTTGTTTGTGGCGTGATCTTGGATAGTGTCGCCAATATGCGGCTGGAGGCTAAAAAGCTGGCTTATCTATCCCATGCGCTCCCCGCAGCCAAAAAGAAAAGCAAAGCTGTTAAAAAAGCAGCGTAAAAAACCCCATAAAAAATCATTGTCATTTCGGCCTCGCTTGCCTTATGTGTATAATGAATTTTAAGGGCGTGTAGCTCAGCTGGTTAGAGCAGACCGCTCATAACGGTCTGGCCGGGGGTTCAAGTCCCTCCACGCCCACCATTTTTTCAACAAAAGAATTTTTCACAACATGACATTATCGATTTTTAAGAACGCCAAGACGGAGATTCTGTCTGGCCTGACAGTTGCGCTGGCGCTTGTTCCTGAAGCTGTGGCTTTTGCATTCATTGCCGGCGTGCAGCCGCTGGTGGGCTTGTACGCAGCCTTCATTGTGGGCTTGATAACAGCCGTGTTTGGCGGGCGTCCGGGGATGATTTCCGGCGCAACGGGAGCCTTAGCGGTCGTGATGGTCAGTTTGGTTGCCGGGCATGGCGTTGAGTATTTGTTTGCAGCCGTGGTGTTGATGGGCTTGTTCCAGCTTGCCGCCGGGGTGCTGCGGCTCGGGAAATTCATTCGTATGGTGCCGTACCCGGTGATGCTGGGCTTTGTGAATGGCTTGGCTATTGTGATTTTGCTGGCGCAAATGGGGCAGTTCAAAGTTGATGGTGCGTGGATGGATCAAAGCGCGCTGCTGATTATGGGCGGGGTGATTGCTCTCACTATGGCAGTGGTTTATATCCTGCCAAAGTTTACGAATAAATTCCCCGCGCCGCTCGCCGGGATTGCTGTCGCTTCGGCTGTGGTGATCTTTGCAGGGATTGATACGCGCACAGTTGGTGATCTGGCGACAATCGCTGGCGGGCTGCCAACCTTCCATATCCCCATGGTGCCTTTGAGTTTTGAAACGCTCTATACCATCTTGCCTTATGCACTCATTCTGGCGGCGATTGGTTTGATTGAAAGCTTACTGACCCTGACGTTGATAGACGAAATGACCGAAACCCGCGGGCGCAATTCGCAACAATGTATGGCACAGGGCGCGGCCAATGTTGTTACCGGCTTTTTCGGCGGTATGGGCGGCTGCGCGATGATTGGCCAAAGCATGATCAATATTAAATCCGGCGGGCGAGGGCGCCTCAGCGGCATTGCTGCGGCGCTGTTCCTGCTGTCTTTCATTCTGTTTGCATCAGGCTGGATCGAGATTATCCCGATTGCCGCGCTGATTGGTGTGATGTTCGTGGTCGTGATTGCCACGTTTGAATGGTCATCGATCCGCATTATGCGCAAAATTCCGCGTTCCGATGCATTTGTGCTGGTTTTAGTGTCCGCTGTGACGGTTTTTACGGATTTAGCCATTGCTGTGGTTGTCGGGGTGATTGTCTCGGCATTGGTCTTTGCTTGGCAAACGGCCAACAATATCTATGTCGATGTCACTGTGGACACGGATAAGGATAAAACCTACGTCCTGCACGGGCAGTTATTCTTCGCCTCGATTGAAACATTTCGTGATTTGTTTACCCCCAGCAGTGACCCTGAAAACGTGACGATTGATTTCCGCCATTCCCGCGTGTGGGATCACTCGGCGTTGGAGGCGATTGATGCGCTGGCAGAGCGGTATTTGCGCAATGGTAAAAAGCTGCATTTGCGCCATTTAAGCTCCGATTGCCGTGATCTTCTCTATAAGGCTGGAAGCATGGTGGAGGAAGATAAAGACGGCGACCCGCATTACCGCGTAGTTGTCGATTATAAGAGCCACCCACCGAAGGCAAAAGAGGATGCGGCCTAAAGGGCATAAAAACTTTGACAAAACCCCAAAAATCCTTATAAATCCCCTTACTCCCGAGAAAGAGGGTGCGTATGCGCCCCGTTGAGAGTTTTTCTCTCAAGCCTAGTGGTCTATCGGGACATGAAAAATGAAAACGTCTAAGAAAGGACTTTAACTATGAGTGGTAAGCGTTTATCAGCTAAGCACAAAATCGACCGCCGCGTAGGGGGAAACCTCTGGGGCCGTCCCAAATCTCCATATAACACACGCCAGGTTGCCCCCGGTATGCACGGCGCCAACCGCCGCGGCAAGCTTTCTGACTATGGTCTGCAGCTTATGGCCAAGCAAAAGCTTAAAGGCTATTACGGCAATATTGGTGAAAAACAATTCCGCAATTACTTCAAGGAAGCCGGCCGTATGCGCGGTGACACAGGTCAAAACCTGATTGGTTTGCTTGAAAGCCGTCTGGATGCCGTGATTTACCGCGCCTGTATCGTGCCGACAGTATTTGCAGCGCGTCAGTTCGTGAACCACAAACACGTCACAGTAAACGGTAAAGTCGTAAACATCCCGTCATACGCGGTTAAGCCGGGTGATGTGATCGAAGTGCGTGAAAAAGGTAAGCTCATCCCAATGGTTATCACGTCTACACAACAGCCAGAGCGCGAAGTGCCTGATTACGTTGATGTTGATTTGAAAGCCTTCAAGGTTACATATATCCGCATTCCTGCGTTGGAAGATGTACCATACCCGGTTCAAATGGAACCGAACCTGATCGTCGAGTTTTACTCACGTTAAGGTCTGAATTTCAGATTTTTGAGACAAGCCGCTTATTTTTGGGCGGCTTTTTTCTTGCCTGAATTTTTGTTGCCAATCAGCGCAGAGATGATGCCTTGCAGCGTGTTCACTTCCTGCTCACTAAGTTCTGAACGGGTGAAGATGTTACGAACATTGCGCACGATCGTTGGGCGAACATCGGCGGAGGTGAAAAATCCCCCTTTATCCATTTCATCTTCAAGGCGGAAAAAGAACCCTTCAAACGCACTTTGCGGAGCAGGGATGCTATCTCCCATGCTCAGAACGCGCGCTTGTGTCTGGTCTTGCACTTGGAAAAGCTCATGTCCGATGAGCAGTACCGCTTGACCCAGATTAAGAGATGAAAATTCGGGATTGGCAGGGATCTGGATAATGCTGTGGCAGAGCGCGGTTTCATCATTGGTCAGGCCGCAGCTCTCTTTGCCGAAAACAAAACCGATATTCTGACCTTTATCAGTGCGCTCTGCGGCATCGACAGCGGCGTTTCGCGGGGTGAAAACAGTCTTTATCATGTCGCGGGTTCTGGCCGTGGTGGCATAGAGATGCTGTAAATCGGAGGCCGCATCCTCCAATGTTTCAAACACTTGTGCAGGAGGGAGCAGGTCAAACGCACCAGCGGAAAGGTCAACCGCGCGCTTGTTCGGCCAGCCATCCCGCGGGGCCACAAGGCGCAGGTCCGTAAGGCCGAAATTCAGCATCGCGCGGGCCGCAGCGCCGATATTCTCCCCCATCTGCGGATTGACCAAAATGATAGCTGGGCTGTATTTAGGCATTTTTCCTCAAAAAGTTAAAAAAGTATGAACATAGGCAACATATTGAAAAATAAGTGGAATTCATACACAATTTTGCAGAGTTATGGAATTGTGGTAGGTTGTTAATACTTCGTTAAGACTTACAGTTTAGAACACACGGATCCAAGGGAACGTGACAAGAGGAATAAAATGTTAGGAAGTCTAAAAGATTTAATTAAAAGCTCCGAGCAGCCCTTCAATATTATTGAAGAATATGCGGCGCTCAGCCCCAAGCGAAAAGTTTTACTTTGTGATCATTACTTCGTTGAAGGCCGCAACATATTTGCAGGCACCGTTGAGCTACTTTGGCCCGAGGCCACTGCACAGGATATTAAGAAGTTGGAAAATTTTTTGGTGTTATTAAAAAGTACAGCCCACTAACACACTGGTTTCGCTCTTAGGGTTCCCAGGGTTCACATTAAGGGTATACACATCGAAGGTGAAACCACACAAGCCGTCTGCTCCCCCCAAGCAGGCGGTTTTTTTTGCATCTCTGGTGCTTTGTATTGACATAATGGAGGGTTTAAGGTACGTTTCCGGCCATGTCTCAAGATTTATCAGCAGCAGGGAACGGCCCTACTAATCCACAGGGCGCTCTACCTTCAACGTCGTCTGAGAACCACGCGGAGCTGGATGAGCGTGTGCTTGCGAATAATTTGGTGAAGAAAGGCTTGCCGCTGGGGGTGAACGTTAGCGAAGGGGCGCTGACAACGGATCGTCCCGTCCATCTCTCATCGCTGGATTTTACGCTGAGCGGATTTGAGGATTTTGTTGAAGGCACGGACGAGAATTTAGGCTCGCGCAATCTCTATCGCGCTTCGCAGATATTTAAAGATGTGATTGATCAAAAGCGCACGGATATGGGCCGGGAAGGCACACTGTATGTGGTGATGGGGGAGATCCATGAAGTGAGCGTGCATACCGCCCTTCAGGCCTGCATGATCGAGGCGTACCCGGGCGTGCCGCTGGCGCTGGAACATCCAGCCAACGATCTGGCGGACTATATGCAGGAGGTTTATGGATGCAGTATCACAGACGCACAAAGATACAGGCTGCAGAGTCATGACCTGAAAGGGGAGTTATATGCACGAAGCGTCATAGCGAATAATAACTATTCGGCGCCCGTTGCAAAAAATCACCTGCTCAACGCGGTGCTGCGCGGGGGCCATCCCTTAATCCTGATGGATGCGTTTCGAAAGAGCGGTGGTTTTTTCCTCGATGAAAATGATAAGGCGGCCTGCGAGACCGCGAAAAAGCTTTATAAGCTGGATTTAACAAAAAATGATACTCCTACAGGTCTATTTCAAGACGATCCGAATATAAAAGGGCCGGTTATTCGTAACCATGTCATGGCGCGGCGTATCATTGAAGGTGACGTGGCGGCCCCGATCGTCTTTGCCAAGACTGGACATGGTCATTTGGGCGATAAAATCCATGGGCTTAATTTTAAAGAAAGCTTGCCCGGGGCGCTGGTAAAACACAAAAAACCGCAAGACCGCATCATCACACTGTTTCCATCCAGTGCCGGTGTTGTATACACACCGGAAAATCTCAGCCCCGAAGACAGCGCGCATCCGCATGTCACCCGCGTGATTTTCCGCGGCCTGACGGAAAGAAAGCATTTTTTTGACGCTTCACCAGATCAACATGACTTTATCGAAAGCCTCCATGAATCTTTCACCGCCAATGGCGAGCCTGTGCCGCGCGCGTTGCAGCCTTATGATGAAATAAATCCAGACGCGATGAAAACCGACCTACAGGCGTTCCTCGATGCGCATCCATGCCCGCCAGATTCTTAAGCAGCTTTTTTATGGGCGAGGCGTTCTTTGGTTTTTTCCGGGCCAATGAGGAGCAGGAGTTGATTAAGCTCCGGTCCGTGATCCATACCTGTTAAGGCCTGACGCAGCGGCATGAAAAGCTCTTTACCTTTGCGGCCGGTATTTTCTTTTACAGCAGATGTCCATTCACTCCATGTGTTTTCGCTCCATGGCGCGGCAGGGAGAAGCTCGGCAGCTTGGTTGATGAATTCAGGATCTTCGATTGTGACTTCAACCGGGCCTTTGGCAACGTTCCACCAGTCTTTGATGTCACGAAGGCGCTCAAGGTTCGGGCGCACAGCGTTCCAGAACTCTTCATCGATATCATTAAGGCCAAGCGCTTTGAGTTTTTCGTCCGCGTCGGTAAAATCCATTTCATGCAAAAGCTTTGCATTCAGGCGCAAAATTTCATCCGGGTCGAACTTCGGCGTGCCGCGTGAGAACTTTGAAAAATCAAAACTATCAATTAGCGGCTGGATATTATCGAACACTTCGATCGGATCAGAGGTGCCAAGGCGGGCCATCAGCGAGACAATCGCCATCGCCTCTAACCCTTCTTCATCACGCAGGTCAAGAATACTTAAAGACCCAAGACGTTTAGAGAGCTTGCCGCCGTCTTTGTCAGAGATCAGCGCGTTATGCGCAAATTCCGGGGCACTCGCACCCAGCGCTTCAAACATTTGCACATGGGTGGCCGTGTTGGAAACATGATCTTCACCGCGCACAACATGGGTGATGCCGAAATCTATATCGTCAATGACAGAGCATAAATGATAAAGCGGCAGGCCGGTTTCGCGGATAACAACGGGGTCCGACAGGTCGCCGCCGTTAAATGTAACTTCACCGCGAATATGGTCGTTCCATGTGATGGGGGCATGCTCTAACTTAAAACGCCAATGCGGCTTGCGGCCTTCGGCTTTGAATTTGGCAATTTCATCTTCGGAGAGCTCTAAAGCGCCGCGGTCATAGATTGGCGGCTTACCGCGCGAAAGCTGCGATTTACGTTTGAGGCCGAGTTCTTCGGGTGTCTCATAGCAGGCATAAAGCCGTCCGGCGCTTTTAAGCTCTTCAATTTTGGCATCATACAGCGCGGTGCGGTCTTTCTGATTGGCCTTTTTATCCCAATCAAGACCAAGCCATATCAGGCTTTCTTCGATAGCGTCTTCATATTCGGCTTTTGAGCGCTCTTGGTCCGTATCATCAATTCGAAGCAGGAATTTCCCGCCCTTATTACGCGCGAATAGCCACACCATAAGGGCCGTGCGGGCATTGCCGACATGCAGCATACCGGTGGGAGAAGGTGCGAAACGGACTTTGACAGACATTCTTATTCTTTCTTTGTTCGGAGGTTATTGAATAGCGCTATGAGCGTTATTTTTCAATGTTTTTCCCAAAATGATTGGTAATCGGATAGCGGCGGTCACGGCCAAAGGCGCGGGAGGTGATTTTAACGCCCGGCGGGGCTTGGCGGCGTTTGTATTCTGCAGCATCCAGCATTTTCCACACGCGGGTGACAACGGTTTCATCATGCCCGCGCGCGCAAATCTCGGCGGTGTCCATTTCATGTTCGATGAGACACTCAAGAATATCATCAAGGGTTTCATATTCTGGCAAGGAATCCTGATCCGTTTGATTGTCTTTCAGCTCCGCTGTTGGGGCTTTGGTGATGATACGCTTCGGGATCACTTCGCCTTCGCGGTTGCGCCATTCGGACAGGGCATAGACTTGGCCTTTATAAAGATCCTTCAGCGCGTTAAACCCGCCGCACATATCGCCATACAGCGTGGCGTAACCCACCGCCATTTCGGATTTGTTGCCAGTGGACAGCACCATATTGCCAGTGGAGTTTGACAGCGCCATGAGGATCAGTCCGCGGGCGCGGGATTGCATATTTTCATGGGCGATGCCTGACAGGCCGGGGATGATCGTGGTGAAGGCGCCCATGGCCTGATCAATGGGCATGGTGTCGTAATTACAGCCCAATGCTTCAGCGCAGCCCCGCGCGTCCTCAAGGCTGTCTTCAGAGGTGAAGGGTGAGGGCATCATCACACAATAGACTTTATCCGCGCCCAGGGCATCCACAGCAATGGCGGCGCTCAGCGCACTATCGATCCCACCGGATAACCCAAGCAGCACACCGGGAAAACCATTCTTGGTGATATAATCCCGTAGGCCCAGCACAAGGGCTTGGTAAAGTTCTTCCGTCTCGCTGTATTGAGGAATGCTCTCGGGGCAGGTAAACTTGCCGCCGGAAAATTCAATATCGTAAGTGGCTTCGGCGAACTCAGCGCCTTGAAAAACCTGCTCGCCAGAACCATCCATCACGAAAGAGCCGCCATCAAACACCAACTCATCTTGCCCGCCGATCTGGTTCACATAGACCAGCGGCAGTCCGGTTGTTTTAATACATTCGCGGGCTTTTTCTTGTCTGTCCTGGCTTTTTTTCGTGGTGAAGGGGCTGCCGTTTGGCACTATGAGTATTTCCACGTTTCTGTCTTTGAGGTGAGCGGCCACATCGGGGAACCACATATCACGGCAGATCATAATACCTAGAGAATGGCCGCGAAAATCGACAGGATCGGGGAGGGGGCCGGGTTCAAAAATCCGGAGCTCGTCAAAAACACCTTCATTGGGCAAATGATGCTTGGTGCGGGTTGCCGTAATTTTGCCGTTTTCAATTAGATGCACAGCGTTATAAGTTTTGTCATCGATGACCCAAGGTGTGGAGATGAGCGCGGCAGATTTAAAATTAGCACTGTCCGTGCAGAGCTTTTCGATGTGCGTTTCAATTGAGCTGATAAAAGCAGGCTTGAGAACAAGGTCTTCCGGCGGATAGCCACATAAAGCCATCTCGGCAAAGACAACCAGATCGCTTTCTGATTGCCTCCAGACCTCCAGCATTTTTTCTGCATTACCGGCAATGTCCCCGACTGTCGGGTTCAGTTGGGCCAGTCTTAAAGTAAGGAGTTTAGACATTTTTACTCCGCAGCCGCGGCTTCAATGGGCTTGGGTGTTTTATGCTGTCGCACGGCTTTCAGCTCATCGGAGATCAAGAATGCCAGTTCCAAAGCCTGATTGGCATTCAGGCGTGGATCGCAAGCCGTATGGTAACGGCTGCCTAAATCTTCGTCTTGAACATCTTTCGCGCCGCCAACACATTCGGTGACATCCTCACCGGTCATTTCAAAATGTACGCCGCCAGCATGCGTGCCTTCAGCTTTGTGAACGGCGAAGAAACCTTTGACCTCATCAAGAATATTTTCAAAGCGCCGGGTCTTATAACCGCTTTCGGATTTAAATGTATTGCCATGCATCGGATCGCACGACCATACAACATGGCGGCCTTCGTCTTTGACTTTCCGCACGAGGGGGCTGAGCTTTTCTTCCACCTGTTCATGACCCATGCGGGCAATTAATGTCAGGCGGCCGGGGATGTTGTCCGGGTTGAGCGTATCGATCAGCTTCATCAGCTCATCCGGCTCTAAAGCTGGCGAGCACTTCATGCCGAGCGGATTTTTGACGCCTTTTACGAATTCAATCTGTCCGTGATCGGCCTGATGCGTGCGCGCACCAACCCAAAGGAAATGCGCAGAGGTATCGTACCAATCACCGGTCAAGCTGTCCTCACGGGTCATCGCTTGCTCGTAATTCAGATGCAGCGCTTCGTGTGAAGTGTAGAAATCCGTCTGGCGGATATCCGGCACGCTTTCAGATGTAATGCCGCATGCGGCCATAAAACGCAACGCATCATCAATGCGTCCGGCGAGATCTTCATAGCGCTCTTTCAGCGGGCTGTCAGAAACAAAATCAAGGTTCCAGCCATGCACACGGTTAAGATCGGCATAACCGCCCTTGGCAAAAGCGCGCAGAAGATTGAGCGTTGCGGCAGCCTGATGATAGGCTTTTACCATCCGCCGTGGATCAGGAATGCGGGATTCAGCCGTGAATTTAAACCCGTTGATGTTATCGCCGCGATAGCTGGGCAAAGTAACCTCACCTTGTGTTTCGGTATCACTGGAGCGTGGTTTGGCAAATTGTCCGGCAATCCGGCCCATTTTAACAACAGGTAGAGAGCCGCCATAAGTCAGAGCTACAGACATTTGCAGCAAAACGCGGAAAGTATCGCGGATTTTATTCGCGTTAAATTCGGCAAAACTTTCGGCGCAATCCCCGCCTTGCAGCAGAAAAGCATTGCCCATAGCCACTTCGCCCAGACTTTCCTGTAAATTACGGGCTTCCCCGGCGAAAACCAGCGGAGGCAGGCCTGCCAGCTCCTTTTCTGCGGCCTTTAAGGCGCTCTGGTCGTCATATTTCGGCATTTGTTGTACCGGTTTTGCGCGCCAGCTATCGGGGCTCCAATTTTGTGCCATCTTCGGCTCCTTCTTTAAGCGTAAAATTTATAACGGAAAGCGGGGCTTAGCGCAAAGCTAAACTGCATTTGGATCAAATCTGAACTTTTAAGTTTGTACAATCTTCGCCAAAAAGCATAAAATAAGAATATATATGTTTCACAGCTTTCGAGTATGAAGTGCCTATGTTGAATATTTTTCGTCCTAAACCCTCCCATCATGATTGGAAAAAGCTGCTTCAGGGCCTGAAGCCGGCTATAGTGCAGGTGCAGGACGAGGATTGGCGGGAGCCTGAAGAGGTAAAAAAAGCCATTGATCTCGCGCTTGATACGCTGGAAAAAGACGTAAAGACTATTCAAAAGCACAATTTTGTTTTTCTGACGCATCAGAAGGCTGGTGGTGGCACGGCCGATTTGGCTAACTATTTGCGCAGCTGGCACGTCATGGGGGAAGTTCCGTCTTTGGTGTCTTTGGCTGTCGCTTCGTGCGAGAAATTTGAAATTACCAGCCCTGACCATGTGCAGATATTGCTGATGGCTGCTGTGCTTGGCGATGTTGAAAATGATTTGCCCTATCACAGCAACACGCATTTTAAGAAGGTGCTGTTGCAGCTCATCCGTTTGATTTCGGTGCATAACAGCATTTATGGAGGCACGGCGCGGGCGCTGAGTGCCGAACAAATCGCCGTGCTGTTAATTGGTGGTTGTATCCATGATTTGGGCCATGATGGTCTGGGCAATACGGTTAAAGGTGTGTTTTATCCTGGCCGGCTGGAGCGCCAGTCATTTGAGTTTGCCGCGCCATATTTGCATGCCGCTGGAGCAAGCGACGATATTTTGAGCACTCTTAAGGCAATTGTCTTGACCACCGATGTGACGCCGCTGGGCATTGTCACCAACCCGATGCACCAGATGAAAGCGGCATACAGATTTCATTTTCTCGGAGAGAATGAGCAATATTCAACGCTTAATTTGTCGGATGATTGGGCTGTGTTTGAAGACGATTCCATGCTCACGCTGATGGCGTGTTTACTGCAGGAAGCCGATATTGCCACCTCTGCCGGTGTTGATTACGCGGTAACGCAATATGAGACCTGTATTCTCATGGATGAAATAGGGGCGCAAGAAGCGCGCCCGGCGCATGTGTTGGATTTTCTTGAGAAGGTTTGCCAGCGGCGGTTTTTATCCGATGCCGGGCAGAAATTGTTCGGGGCCAATCTGGCGCGGATCTATGCGCTGGCCGAAGAAGCTGATCAGAATGGTAATGAGCCGTTTCCCCGGGCCCAGCATACCGATTTCATTCTCGGCGCTAACGCTGAAGAAACCGATTCCAAAACAATTAATTAGAACGTTTCGTACGCATCAGCACGAATTCCTCGGCTGATGTCGGGTGAATGGCCATTGTTCGGTCAAAGTCCGCCTTGGTTGCGCCCATATTCATGGCAATCGCCACGCCTTGTAGGATTTCCGGGGCGTCCATACCCATCATATGTGCACCGATCACTTTGTCGGTTTTGGTATCAACAATAAGTTTCATCAGCGTTTTTTCATCCCGGCCAGAGAGCTTGTGTTTCAGCGGCTGAAAACCGGAATTATAAACATCAATCTCAAAACCTGCTTCAAGAGCAGCTTCTTCGCTGAGGCCCACTGTGCCGATTGGCGGCGCAGAGAAAATCGCCGTGGCAATGTTATCGTAACTTACGCTGCGATCGGGCATATCCGCGAATAAACGATCCGCCAGCAGATGCCCTTCCTGAATAGCTACAGGGGTGAGTTGCGCCCGGCTGGCCACATCACCAAGTGCGTAGATATGAGGCGCCGAGGTTTGATACTGATCATTGATGGCAATCTGGCCGTTAGGGGCCAATTCAACGCCAGCCTTTTCAAGGTTTAGGCTGCTGATATTCGGATCACGGCCAATGGCGGCAATGGGGAGGTCACATTCGAGTGTCTCGCCCGTACTCGTGTGGACAGCATATTGATCGCCATTTTTTTCGACTTTTGTGACGTCGGTATTAAAGCGCAGATCAATGCCGGGTTTCCGCATTTCCTCGGCTAAAGCTGCGGAGATATCACGATCAAAGCCGCGCAGAAAAAGCTCGCCGCGATAAAGCAAAGTGACATGCGCGCCGAGCCCGTGGAAGATATGGGCAAATTCAACGGCGATATAGCCGCCGCCCTGAATAACCACATTTTTCGGTTGATCCGGCCAGTGGAACACTTCATCAGATGTGGCCATCAGTTCGCCGCCTTCAAATTTTGGCCTGCGCGGTGTGCCGCCAACGGCAATCAGGATATTATCGGCTGTAACGCTTTGCCCATCGATGGAAAGTGTATTCGCATCTTCGAAGCTTGCGAAACCGTTGGTGAGTTCGACACCCGTATTATCAAGTAGAGTCTGATAAATACCGTTTAACCGACTGATTTCTTTATTTTTATTCTCGATTAGTTTTTTCCAATCGAGCGTAATGTCGTGCGGGATATCCCAGCCAAACCCGCGCGCATCATCCAGATGAAAACCGTAATCCGCGCCATAGGCCAAAAGTTTTTTAGGGATGCAGCCCAAATTCACGCACGTGCCGCCAAGGTCTGAGCCTTCCGCGATGCCAACTTTCGCGCCGTGGCTTCCTGCAATGCGGGCGGAGCGCGTGCCGCCAGATCCGGCGCCAATTACAAAATAATCATAATGTTTGGTCATGTTCTTTATCCTTGTTCTTTATCTTTAGGGCCGTCTGACCAACGTCTGTGCAGCCACAGCCATTGCTCGGGGGTTTCTTTGATGAAGCCTTCAAGCAGGCTATGCGCTTCGGCAACCACCTCTTCAACGCTTTTACCTTCAACCTCGATCGGGTCATAAAAAGTAAGGCTAAAATTTGCACCGTCAAGGCGGCGGTTGCGAATAGGAATAAGCGGGCATTTGTATTTCTGCGCTAGCTGTACAAAAAACGTATTTGTCATCGCATCCATACCAAAGAAAGGCATCGCAATACCTTGATTGTATTTTTGATCTATAAGGATGCCGAGCTCACCACCATTTTTAATCGCCGTCATCATATTTTTTCCGCCATGACGTGACTTGGAATAAACCTTCAAGCGTCCATTTAACGTGCGGGCCTTTATCAGGAGTTTATCACTCCATGGGTTGTTCGGTGCGCGATAGCTTATGCCGATTGCATGGTTGTACTGCTTAAAAACGGCGCCTGCATTAATATCGAAGTTTCCTAAATGCCCGCCAAAAAATACCGCGCCTTTCGGGCTATCAATGGCTTCTTGTAAAATTTCACCGCCTATAATTTCTGTATGCTCGGCGGAGAGCGTTTCAAGGTGTGGGTATTCTGCGAAAAGGCGCCCTAAATTATCCCACATGCCTTTAATGATTTCGTCTTTACGCGCTTCGCTCAGATCGGGCAGGGCATTCTCAAGGTTTCTACGTGCTTTGCGCGAGGCCGCAAGGCGCGGGCCAATGCTGCGGCCAATCCACCCGCCAAAGTTGGAGGCTGCTTGTGCGGGGAGCAGAGAAAATACCAGCAAGAGAATCCAAAGCCCAAAAGCTTCAAAACCGTAGCGGATATATTTGAGGGGATCGCTTTTCATACGTTAAGAACTAATGACTGTTTTAATGAGGGGCAGCAACTCGTCTTCATTATCCCATGTCATTTCGACGGGAAGCACTTCAACCGTGATGCCTTTAACTTTTGGCAGCCGCATAAAATCTTTTTCAGTTGTGATCAGCTTTGCATCAAGCTTTTCGGCTTTTTCATCTAGTGCCAGCAGGTCTTCTTCTTCGTAAGGGTGATGGTCACTAAACGCGATTGCATCCGCCACATTCAGCTGCAGCTTATCGCGCAAAAATTTAAAAAACTTCTCCGGGTATCCTAGTCCGGCAAATGCTAGATACGTGGCGTTTTTGTCAAGGCTGATATCGGGTCTAGGCTCTAAATGCGCATGCAGCAGCATCTTGTCTCGTGGCAAGGTTTTTGCCACATCATGCTCGTCGCGTCCAATCAGGATAAACCCGTGAGCATGACCATACCCGTCTTCAATTGTTTGGCGCAGAGGCCCGGCTGGCATAAGCTTTTGATTGCCCAAACCCATTTCACCGTTGATAACAACAAGGCGCAAATCTTTATCAATGCCTGTATTTTGCAAGCCATCATCCATGATGACCAGATCAGCGCCGTTTTCTACCGCCATCTTTGCACTTTCGGCGCGGTCGGCCCCGACGATGGTTGGCGCGTACTTTGCCAGAATAAGCGCTTCATCGCCGACATCCCACGCTGTATGTATATCAAGGTCAACCAGAATCGGACCTCTTTCCGCGCCTCCATAGCCGCGAATAAGAAAGGTGGAGCGCTGGGCAAGGGCTTCCTTTTCTATGAGTTTCAGGAGGGCAAGGGCGGTTGGGGTTTTGCCAGTTCCCCCGGCCACAAGATTGCCGATGCAAATCACCGGAATGCTCGCTTTATAAGATGTGTGCATCGATTGGTCGAGCTTATACAGCAGTTGATAAATTTTTGAAAATGGCGTGAGTAGGCGCTCCAGCAACGGCGCACTGCTTGTCGAATTTCTGTACCAAAAAGTGGGCGTCTTCAGTGTCATGAAGCTTTCCTGTCCATTTCAAGGCTTTCCAGATAGGGCTGTAAAATATTAAGTACGCCCTCTAGAACCTTTTCTTTCTTTTTAGCAAATTCAAACGCGCTTTGCTCGGCTTTATTACATAGAGCCTCATCGATGAGCAATTCATGGAGGCGGTCAGCCAAAGCCGTTTCATCGGTAGCCCTAAAAGCTGCGTCAGCAGCATTCATCTGATCAAAAATTTCCTTTAAGTTTCGGACATTCGGGCCATGCAGCACAGCGCAATTCAGCTGCGCCGCTTCGATAGGGTTATGCCCGCCGCCGCCATCATCGCTGAGAGAGCGGCCGATCACAGCAATGGGACTGCTGCGGTAAAACAAGCCAAGCTCGCCCATCGTATCAGCGACATAAATATCAGTATTGTCTTTGGGAAGAGTTTTATTCTTGCTGCGGAATACAACATTCAGATGTTGGTCTTTTAAATCCTGAACGATGTCATCGCGCCGGTTTGGGTGGCGCGGAACAACGATGGTTATGAGCTCTGGGATTGAGGTTTTGAGCTGCGCATGAATGCGCGCGGCAACCAGCTCTTCGCTGGCATGCGTGCTGGCATAAACCCAGCGCGGACGGTTGCCCATGGCGGCATTGAGAGCTTTTAAATCATCTTCATCCGCCGCAAGCGGTTTGGCGTTATATTTAATGTTATCGGTAACCGTGACATTTTGCCCGCCGAGCTTTTTATACAGCGTTGCATCGCCATCTGTTTGGCAGAGAATTTGAGAAAAGCTTTGTAGGATTTGCTCTGCTGCATTTTTAAAAAGCGCCCAGCGTTTGTGTGATTTTTCTGACATCCGCGCATTGACCAGCACAGCCGGGATTTTTCGCTGGCCAAGACCTAGTATCATGTTGGGCCAAAGCTCGGATTCCATCCAAAGAACAAAATCAGGCTGCCAATGATCAAGGAAGCTTTGGGCCCATTTGGGGTGATCGAGCGGGTAGAATTGATGAAAAGCGCCTTTGGGCAGGTTCTTTTCCATCATAGAGGCAGAGGTCAGCGTTCCTGTGGTAACAAGAATATGTGTGCCTTTACAGGAGGTTAATAGTGTCTGGATCAAAATGAGGGCGGATTGCGCCTCCCCCACACTGGCCGCATGCACCCATATAAGCGGCCCAGAAGGGCGGTTAAGGCCGGGCACACCACAGCGCTCATCAAGGCGGGTCAAGCTCTCCTTGCCGTTTTTTTGGCGCTTTAACAAGGCCTTGCGGAGAAGAGGCTCTCCGGCGCGCATGCCGTATCTATAAATTCGAAGTATCATGGGTTTTCGTATGCTAATATTCTCTTAGTATATTTCCGCTAGAGTGAAGGTATAAGCGGCTATAATCCTTTGAGCAAGGTTGTTTTACTCAATGAAACGCATCAAAGATAAACGAAAAACCGAAAAGTTACGCAAAGAGGCGATGGGCGAGCTGCGTAAAACGCGGGCGCATTTTGAAAAAGAGCACCCTGCGCTGCTTGAGGCTATGCGGAAATTGGTCGCTAAGGTCGGGAAGGTTGAGGAAGAGCAGGCAACGCCTGAAGAAACTGCAAAACCTGTTGATACCGATGAAATGGTCGTGATTGATCGCCAAAAGAATTTAGAAGCGGTTTTGAAATATGCGGCGCTGAATCCGGGTACGTCAGGCAAGCTGAAAAAACAGCTTAAAGAATTGCTGAATTAAGAAGGGCAGCCTGGTTCACCGCCCCCTTTATAAGAGCAGCATCGTCCCGGCTGTTCACCATAAGAGGTCCCACTGGCTGGAACGTACGCACCTGTTGGTTCAAAGTAACAGCCCGGAACAACACATATCTTTTCTCCCCAGCGGGTAATATTAGAATTACCAACACCTGCGGAGCGTTCCACGATCAAACCCGTCGCGATACTTGATGAATAGGTTATAGCTCCGGCTCTGATTTCCTGACCACAGACATTAGCACCAGCAGGTGGGTAGATAAGGCCGTAATATGTGACAACGTTATCTTCATCCCAAGGTGTGTTTGGCGCAGGGCCGTTTACAACCGCTATATTTGTATTATCCGTAAAAAGCTGAGAGTTTTTGTTCGCGCCGCCGACTGTATTTGCACAGGCTGTTGGTAAAAAGCGTTTTTCAGGGTCTGCGGCATATTCAGCGAATGTAAAAAACCCGTCATGATCGCTGGCCGGGGTGCCGTCGTAAGAAGCTTGATCAATGAAATCCATACATTTTGCCAGAAGCCAGACCTGCCCCATTACGTTACATGTGTAGCTGCCCGCGCCAATAGTCGCAGGCAAGGGGTAGGGATTAGAGGGCCCTGGTTCGGATCGCCCACCTAAAAGATTATGGTTGAAGTTTGCTGTATCGTAAGCATTAATCGCGCTTCCTACGAGATTTGAGATTGTTCCGCTCATATCGCCTGGTGGCGGTGTTCCCCAACGGTCTGTCGCGGTGAAGAGTTTGTCTGCGCCAGTCGGCGCGCCGCCATGGTCGACAAGTTCGCTCAAAAAGCTGTCAAAACATGTATATTCAAGAACGCTGTCACTTTTAAAGATCAGATTTTGATTTTGCGTGATTTCTCTCTGAGCCTCGAGCCACGCGCGAGCTTCAAGAGATTCATAATAGTCCGGATCGCAAGGATCAGGAGCGAAAAGTTGCGCCTGAGCGGAAAAAGCAACACCACAAGCAATAAACCCTACGGCAATCCAAGCCGTAAGCCGCTTAAGCTGTGTCTGTATAATATGTGCTCTCAACGCTACCATTCACTCTCTACCTTCTATAATTGTACGCTATTACAGCCTTGTTTCGCAAATAGCTTTTCTTTTTATCTCCAAACCTTAAGGGACGCACCTGTCATCTGCATCACTTGTAGTGCCTTGAGTATCAAAGAGACAGTCTGGATTTGAACAAACTTTGTCCTCATACGGATATTTTTCGATCGTAATGGGGTTTCCGGCCGGGTCCGATCCATATTCTTCGTAAAATGTTATAACCCCGGTGGGGATCGGTATTGCGCTTTCACAACTGTTGCCACCCGCGGCGGGCGGAAATCCAGCGCGTTGAAAAGGAAGAAGCGCATCAAGCCTGTCAAATGCTGCAAAGGTCCAGTCCGTATTTTTTGCAATGTTAATAGTGGCTTGTGTAATTTGATGGCCGCTTGGGCATGTTTCGGGCAGAGTTCTGGGATCGTTATTTATCAAAGCCGGTGTCGAAAAATAAGTTTCAAAGGTCATGAAGCGGCTGTTCAGTGCGAAATCATCACACCGGGAAACATCCTGAACCAGATACATAAAGTCGCAAGGCAGCGTTGAGATGCCCGCGACGGTATTCGCAATTGTATTATTATCCCCTGTAGCGGCCCCCCCGAGAAAGTCGTGAGCAAAATTTTCGTCCACATAAACTTTAAGACTTTCCAGCACGAGCTGTTCAATGGACGTGTCCAAACGGGTGTCGCCCATATTGACATTGATTGTAACAGAGCCGGGGAGAACATTTATGGTCGTTGGTGCCCAACGCGTTGATTCTGAGAAAACAGGCCCGGCAAAAAGCGCGACAGCTGCGGCGTCCTGATCAAAGCATGAATACTCTAAAACGCTGTCAGGTTTGAGCATCAGAGCGTTGTTAATCACAACTTCGCGCTCGGCTTCTAAAAAAGCTTTGGCGTAAATCTGATTCATGAAATCGGCATCGCAGGCGTATGAAGAAAGGCCAAGCTTAGGGGCGTTGGGCGTGCCGGGCTGATTTGGTTCGATGACGCCATCGAAGGGATCATCGTCAGGGGTAAGCGGAACATCGCAAGGCAAGCCGGGCAGGCAAGGGGCAGCGGCATAGACAGGGCTCGCACCCAAGGCAAAGAC
Source organism: Alphaproteobacteria bacterium (assembly GCA_021776025.1). GTDB lineage: Bacteria > Pseudomonadota > Alphaproteobacteria > Micavibrionales > Micavibrionaceae > TMED27. Next base: position 727,613 of record JAJFGR010000007.1, on the reverse strand, counting down.
GCCAACAAACACCCCGGAAAAAATCACGGCGCAAAGTGCAGATAGAGTTTTTTGTCGCAAGAGTTTCTGAACGCCGATCATGAGCCTGACTTTCTGTAAGCAGATATTTCAGGATGCCATGTATATAGATGGTAATCAAAGTCATTTGCGCCATTGTAAAAAACCAGCAGATTACGCACGCCGTGACGATATTCGCTGCCCAGAGCCACATGTTGTCCTTCAAAACGACCAAGAGAGACAATCGCGCCGGGGGTTTCCGCCAAAACGTAAAATTCACATGTCGGTGTTTTTTGGCAGTTTTTGGGGCGCGCAATAAACTCATCAAGACCATCATTGTTGAGGTCTGCCTTGCCGATTTCAAAATCTTGAATATTTTTATCTAAACTATTGGAAGAATATGATTTTATCTTCTCGAAGCTGCTATGCGGTAAGTTTTCATTGAATCGCAACGTTTCTGCGGCCCGCGCGGCCGTATTTACGCTCACAAGCGCAAGGAATATAGTTGTGCTGAAATGCCATGCTTTCACGAAGAACCGCCCAAAATTATGCTCACTTCTATAATTTTAGCAAATTGGGGGCTATGCCTGCAACTTAAGCGGTATATTTTACAGGGTTATCCAATGGCGCCGGGAATATCAATCTCAAGAATAGCCATATCAAAGTTGTAATCGCCGTCCTCATCCTTGTAGATTAGGCCAATAAATTCGCCATCAAGCAGGACTTCAACTGAGTCCACGGCCTTTTCGCGCATTTTCAGGGCAAAACCCGTATTTTTGAACGTAGTTTGCATATAGGATTGCAAGCGGGATACTTCTTCTGGCTTTATTTCGATCATCTTATGCGCTCCTTTTATGCGGCTTTTGAAAACTGTAGTCCATTGGATACGGCGTCATGGCATGTCTTGGCAAGTATTTTTCGATCAGAAAATTCTTTTGAATGAATAATGTCATGAAAAGTGATTGATAAAACAGCGCCGGAGCTTTTGGCAAAGCTCCATAGATGGTGGTGCAGCTCGATGCTGTCATCCATATCGCGGTGCCAGGCATAAAGATCTCGATCATCCTGTGTTTTGAGGTCGTGGCCATTTGCCGATAGTACTTCCACTGTAACGGGTTGAATGATCAGTTCCTCGAGGCCTTCACGCAGGGCAATTGAAAATAGGCTAGATTTAAAATCCAGAACGCTTTGACCATCGGTCGATGTGCCTTCCGGAAAAATAATCAGGTTCTTACCATCTTCAAGCATCGTATCAAGCGCATTGACGCCTTTTTTGGCATCGCCTCGGCTGCGGCTGATGAACGCAGTTTGCTGCAGCGTCGAAAGAAAACCAAACAAAGGCCAGCTTGCGACATCTTTTTTGGCGACAAAAGAACCAAAGCAAAGGATAGAGGAAATCGCCGGAATATCGAGGTAAGAAAGATGGTTGCTCATATAGAGCACTTGCGAGTTTGTATAGATTGAGCCGGTTTTTTGTACGCGAATGCGGAAAATGGCGCACGCACCTTTATGCCAAAGGTGCGGCAGAATGTAGGCGTAGCGCCCCTTGTGAAAAAACATAACAACAAGTTGTAAGGGAACAATCAGAAGGCAAAGCCCGACAAAAGCGATCATTTTAATAGCGGCGATAAAGGTTCTCATGAATTTTTGGATTTCTTGAAATCTGAGATGTTTTCAACATTTTCAGATCCACCAGCAATGGTTTTTTGAATTTTACGTTCGTAATGTTTACGGTAGCGATCGGCCAAAAGATGGGTTTGCACAATGATAAACACATCCGTTGTGTTGAACTGTTCGTCAATGACAGCGCCATCACCAATGCAGGAACCCGCGCGTAAGTAACCTTTAATTAACGGCGGCAATTCGGCAAAAACGCGGCGCGCATTGATGTCCTCTTGGGGAATAATGTTCATATTGATGTAGCGGCCCTTGATCGCGCGCGGACGCAGCTGTTCGGGGGCGAGGTGATAATGATGGAGGTAAGACAACGGTTTAGAAATGCTTTTAATATCCGTGCTCTGCAGGCTGGCGCAGCCAAACATCAAATCAATATCATACTCGGTGATGTATTCAGCGATCCCTTGCCAGAGCAATTGTAGCACGGGACGGGTTCTATAGGGCTCGAGCACACATGAGCGACCAAGTTCTAGAAGTGAGGATTCACTGGAAAGCAGAGGATCAAGGTCATATTCACTTGATGAGTAGAATTGCCCGACTTCTTCTGCTGCCGCGCGGCGAAGCATGCGGTATGTGCCGATGATCTTTTCTTTTGATTCAGAGGCATCGATAACGATCAAATGGTCTGCATAAGCATCATATTCGTCGATATCAAGCTTGCTGGTCTCCATCTCCGCATCAGCGCTCGCGCCATATTCTTCATAGAAAACCTGATAGCGCAGGCGCTGCGCAGCCTCAACTTCTTGGGAATTCTCCGCAAGGCGTACATATATGGATTCGTCATCTGATGTATTTTCGGACATATCCTTCGCATCCTACGCATTCCGCGGAGCGGGTCAAGGGTGGTTTTTAAAGATCGTAGGTTATAGTTCTGCCCCAGGTGAAGTATCCTTTTCTTTGCTTTGAATATATTGAGAAATAATTTGAGGGCGAAGCTCTTCTGAGGTTTCTGCAGCGCGGCTTTCAAGGGTTGCTCGGATATGTGAAACTTCTGCGCCAATATGTCTATGAGCGCCGAGCGCAAGGCAAATTGAGCCGACACTTAATGTGATTGTAGTAAAGGGATTGTCCATCCACGTCTCTGGAGCCTCTGTTGAGCCTTCGATCAGATCTTGAGCAGCGTGAAAGATCTCCATACCATGCATACCCATAAAAACGGTTTCACCAATGTTGGCTGTGCCCATAACTGCCCCATCAAAACGTTCACTTTTAGCCTGTTTTAAAACTTTAAATAACCGTTCAGCGTAAACAGGGTCTGCTGCGCTCATAATAACATCACAATGTTCAATTCGAATTTGTTGTAAATCTTCACGGTCATTGGTTATGGGGGTGCCATGTTCCGGGTCAAGGTGTTTGCGTTCAGAGTGTTTATGTCGTGCGGCTTGTATAAAGTGTCCGGCAATATCCTTGCATAGCAAAGGGCCAGTATCTTTAAGGCCCTTGCCAATGGTCTTAAACGTTGACCATCTTGGGTTTTTGTAAAGGTCGGAAAGCTGTTCAGAAACAAATTCACATGTACCGTTCAGTACAGTTGGGGTTGCAACACAAGAAATCCACCGCGAAGCGTCATGGAAATCTTCTGTTGTAGGGAGTTTTATGTTCCACTTTGGGAAGTGCTGCTTATCGAACAGGTTAAGGCGCCCCGACATAAGGTCACATGTATTGTTCAAGACCTTTGGAATGCCTACACAAGAAATCCACCGCGAAGCGCCATGGAAATCTTCTGCTTTAGGAAGCCGGATATTACGTTTTTGCTCAATGAAGTCTTTATCGTACCAAACTTTAAACTTTTTTGCGGCCTGTATAAGCTTTTTTTCGGGAAAATTGTTCAGATTGTGTTCAGGAATACCTGAGAAGAGCAGTCCACCATCTCTCATGTTTTTATTAAGTGTATCCAAGGCATTTAGAGGATCATGTTGAAGATCATTTTGGAATTTTATCCATATTTTGAGTGTGTCGATGAGTTTATTTTTTTCGCGTTGGGAGCGCCATTGAATGGCGGCGGCAACAAGCGCACCGCCGATACTCGCACCGATCAAGAGACTGTTGTCAGCTTTTACGGCGGCTCCAAAAAATGTAGGCAGGTTGGAAACGAGCTCATTATTCCGCCTTCTTGCGCCATCATGCCATGAACCGTAATATTCTATAAGGGCGCGCTTAAGCAGTTGAACATCGTCTTTTTTATCCCAAAACCCTTCGTCCAGCGGTAAGGTATCTGGCAATAACAAATTTTCAATACTGGTAATGTTGTCTTCCCCGACCTCTTTAAGACGTAGCTCTAGGTCCGGAAAATTCTCAGCTATAGTTTCATCTAAAGATTCAGGGGTGTGCAATTCATGTTGTACGACGCGAATGAAGCTGTTGAAAGCAGCAGCTTGCTCTTCATTCTCTGTTACATAAACGCGCTGAATAGGCTTTCCTTCAGAGGTTTCCCCTCTGAATACGCATTGATAAATCGGCGTTTTGATCTCTTTATCAGGTGTCTCTTCAGTCATAAAAACCCAGTGCAGCTATGATTAGCTGCACACAATACAGAAAATAGTGCAAAAAATGCAAGTTTTATGTAAAAATTACTTCACAAAGAGGTGAACTTCGTTGGAAGCCGCTTGACCACTTTCACTATAAGAAAGGTCGATGCGTTCCTGTGGGAGGCCCATTTGCGTGAGGGTACGGAGCACTTTTTCAGCATTTCTGCGGGCTTTTGTACTCTCAATCGCCACTTCTGCGGCATTGCCTTGGGTTGGTGTAACGGCCACAAGGTCAAATCGTGCATTGGGATAACGTTTCAGCGCTTCATTAATGGCTAGATAGATAGGCTCCTGATATTCAACATCTGAGCGGTCAAACTTGATTTTAGCCAATGGGCGAGGGCCGGAAAGGGCAGGGGTGCCCTGCTGCAAAGGCGCGCCAGAAGTACCTTCACTGCTGGCATAAAGTGGAGCAGCAGAGAATGGGCGATCCGCCAAGCTGCGGCCGTAAAAGTCACCATTCGAGACAGCAAGGCCGAGAATGCGCAAGTTTTCATGTTCGGAGCTTAAATAGGTGCTGGTGCGGGTCACATCATCATTCACTGTGTTCAAAACGCGCTGAATAAGGATGATCGTGCTGTTAATAGAGTCTTCAACCTGTGCCAGATGCACATGATCTTCTTCAATTGCGCCAGACAGGCTGTAGGCTGCGCGGGTTTCTTCAAGCAGGAAAGAGGCTTCGGAAGCGGTGTTAGACGCTTCAACAGCGACGCCATTGAGCTGTGCCACACTATTAGACAGCGTTTCCAGATGGCCTTCGGCTTCACCAAGGCGGCGTACCAAGCGCGGGTTACCCGGCGTTGTGCCGGACTGCAGCTGTGTATTGATGGTCGCGATATTCGCGTAATATTCAGCCGCGCGCTCTTCGTTCAAACGTTCCAGACCGCTAAGGTTACCGGAAAGCGAGGAGACTTTACCTTGAATGTTGGCAAGCTCACCGGTGATTTGTTTGACTTTGTCACCAACAAGAGTTTGTGTCTGGTTGTAATAATCTCCGCTCATCACCTCTGCAGGTTTGATAGAGCGCACACGCACAGGCTTGCTGTAAATCTGGCGGCGCAAACTTTCCGGCAAAGGATCACTGGTAATGATTAGGGACGGCGCATCAGCGGGGTTTGCGGCCTGCGCGAAACCCGGTGAAACTACAAATATGGCTGAGAGAACCAAAAGCTCTCTGAGAAAAAGCGGTGAAGTCTTCATCATTATCGTCTACACAAATTCTTGTTAACGGGGGCAATGCCACCCTTAATTTAGATATATACCCTTGCTTCGAGCATCGCCGTAAATATCTGACGAGTCAAGCAAAACCCTTGAAGTATTATGAGTTTTACAGAGCAAAAAGAGGGTTGACAAGCGATGCTTGCAATCATTTATGAATTCGTCTATCTTCTGCCAACTTTTCTGCCTTAACCAGCATGAAGAGGTAATCGTCCGGTCTTAACGGACTTTAGGAACGTTAAACATTTAAAAAGTGTGCGCCCGTAGCTCAGCTGGATAGAGTACTTGACTACGAATCAAGGGGTCAGGAGTTCGAATCTCTTCGGGCGCACCATTTCTTATTTTCTTACTTTTCCCGTGAAATCGCATGATTCACTGCAGCAAGTCATTGCCAGCAGCGATTAACAGGGTCTAAACTACGTTTTTAACCGCTTAAGACGATGTGTTAAGGAGGCGACGAAATGTCCAAATTTACTCTCGCAGAATATCTATGGCTTGATGGCGCGGTACCGACGCGCTTTTTGCGTTCTAAGGCACGGGTCATCAATGCTGGAAAAAATCCAAAAATCGAGGATTTTCCAGAGTGGAGTTTTGATGGCTCCTCAACTTTGCAGGCGCACGGTAATGATTCAGATTGCTTGCTGCAGCCGGTCGCTTATGTGACGGACCCCATTCGTGGTGAAGGCAATTTCATTGTGATGTGCGAAGTCAACAATCCGGATGGCACGCCACATGAAAGCAATTCCCGCGCGCAGTTACGAGATGTTTTAGCCGCCGGAGCCGACAAGCATGAGCCGTGGTTTGGTTTCGAGCAGGAATACACACTCTTTAGTAAAGGTCGCCGCACACCTTTAGGTTGGCCTGATCATGGTTTCCCGGCACCGCAAGGGCCGTATTATTGCGGCGTCGGCGCGGATGAAGCCTTTGGCCGCGAAGTTGCCGAGGCGCATGCCGAGGCCTGCATTGAAGCGGGTATCATGTATTACGGGCTAAACGCGGAAGTAATGCCGGGCCAGTGGGAATTCCAGATCGGTTTCCGTGGAGACACCAGCGAAAATTCAGGGGCATTGGCAATGACTGACCAAACATGGATTGCGCGCTGGTTGCTCTATAGAATTGCAGAAGAGTTTGAAATTTCCGCAACGCTGGATAACAAACCTGTTAAAGGGGACTGGAATGGCGCGGGCATGCACACCAACTTCTCCACCAAAGACACGCGCGATAAGGCGAAAGGCAAGGCTGCCATTGATGCGGCTGTGAAAGCGTTGGGTAATAAGCATGCCGAGCATATTGCCGTGTATGGCGCAGGTTTAGGCGAACGCCTCACAGGGGACCATGAAACTTGCGCTATCGGCACCTTTAAAGTCGGCAATGCTGACCGCGGCTGTTCAATCCGCATTCCGGCCCCGGTTGCCGCCAAAGGTTATGGTTATTTTGAAGATCGCCGTCCGGGTGCAAATGCGGACCCATACCTCGTGGCGGCGCGCTTGTGTGCGACTGTAGCCGGGCTTGATGAGGCTATTATGAAGTTCAATAGCTGGCCGCGTAAAAACGCTAAATTCGCGATAGCCGCTGAATAAAAGCAACGAAAGTATAGTTTTTCTGAAGGAGCGCCGGTTTTCCGGCGTTTCTTTTGTTTAACCTACTGTTTTTATGAAAATATACGTATTTGTTTTGTTAACTTTTCTGAGGTATTCTAAATACTCGAGCGGCGTATTCTTTCTTATGTATTTATCAAAATTATTTCTAAACGGGCGAGAGAGCTATAAAGATGATCCAGAAGGATAAAGATAGTGTGGGTAAGGGCAAGCAATCCGGTGATAAGCCGCCGGAAGGCGAAGCTTTTGGAACGTTTCAGGATTTAACCCTGGAAGATGCACCTATATTAGACGCGGAAGTTATTGATGAGGAGGTGCAGGAGTCTGCACCTGCTGAGAACGGCAGTAATCACAAAAACGAAGAGATGAGCGACCAGCTACCGACAAAATTTGTGCCCGCACAGAAAGACCAGGGGAATGCCGGAACAGGGCGCGCACTTAAAACTTATGCTACCGATGTTGCTCAGGCCGATATAGATCCTGATGATGAACTGCGCAAAAAAGGCCGCATCGGCGATCGTCTGGTTGAGATGGGGCTTATCACGGAAGATCAGCTAAACGTTGCGATTCAGGAAAAGAAAATTTCTAATAAAATGCTGGGCGAGGTCATGGTTGATCTCGGTTTTATTGATGAAGATACGCTCAGCGCATTTTTAGCAGAAAGCTCGGGCTTTGAACTTTTTGATCCGCAAAACACGATTTTTGACGGCGATGTTCTGGCGCTCATTGATAAGGACAGCGCTTTAAAGCATCAGGTTCTTCCTGTATCCATGAATGAAGAGGTCATGAAAGTCGCAATGTCAGATCCTTATGACATTGTGGCCATGGATACGCTGCGCCGGTTTGTTCCGAAAGGCATTACGATTAAACCAATGGTGTGTACACCGAAGGTTTTAAGCGATGCAATTGACGCGGCTTATGGCTATGCCAGTTCTGTGAATGCCATTTTACAGGAGCTGGAAGAAGGCAAAGAACAAAAAGATGTGGCTTCGCTGGATGAAAGTGAAGCCTTCTCTCACCCGATTGTGCGTTTGGTGAATGCATTGGTATTTGAAGCTGTGAAAATTGGTGCATCCGATTTGCACTTTGAACCGGAAGAAAACTTTATCCGTCTGCGCTATCGTAAAGACGGCGTGCTGTTTACCGCGCAAATTCTGCATAAACAGCATTGGAGCGGAATTTCCCAGCGTATCAAGATTATGTCGGGCATGAACATTGCCGATAAACTTGGCGCGCAAGATGGGCGTTTTAGAATGAATGTCGGTGGGCGCGAGGCTGATTTCCGTGTGTCATCGCTGCCAACGGTGAATGGTGAAAATATTGTTATGCGCGTTCTGGATCAGAGCGAGAGCATTATGCCGATGGAGAAGCTCGGATTTAGTGAACACAACCTCAATTTAATCAAGCAATCACAGAGTAAGCCCGAAGGTATTATTATCGTAACAGGCCCAACAGGCTCAGGTAAAACAACCTCGCTCTATTCCATGCTTAATGAAATTAATGATGTCGAAGTAAATATTCAAACGCTGGAAGATCCGGTGGAGTATTCCCTGCCGATGATCCGTCAAACGCATGTGCGTGAAGGTGTGCTGGAATTTGCAGACGGTATTAAAGCGCTGCTCCGTCAAGACCCGGATATTATTTTCATCGGGGAGATTCGTGATGCTGAAACAGCCAATATGGCTTTAAAAGCCGCGATGACCGGTCACCAAGTTTATACAACATTGCACACCAACGATTCTTTTGGTGCAATCCCGCGTTTATTTGATTTGAATTTAAAGCCCGGCATGGTTGCTGGCTCTATTGTTTCAATTTTCGCGCAGCGCCTGACACGCAGACTTTGTGATAATTGCAAAGAAGCGTATGAACCGGACATTGAGGAATGTAGAATTTTAGAAGTGAATTCGAGCAATCCACCAACAATTTACCGCGCGAAGCAAGGCGGTTGTGATGCGTGTGGCGGCGCGGGTTATAAAGGCAGAACGGCTGTTGTTGAGATCTTGCCATTTGACGAAGATATGGACGTATTGCTTGCAAACGGCGAATCCAAAGCTGAACTAAAAGCTCTGGCTGTTAAAAAAGGCTTCAAAAGCATGAGGGACGATGGCATTCTTAAAGTTCTTGAGGGCGTCACATCTCTCGATGCACTCTCCAAAGTGGTTGATATCAAGCGATAATCTTCCGACATGAGTAAGGGTTTTAATCATTCAACGGTATAAATATAAAGCAATAAATACCAAAGGGCGTCCCATTCGTGGCAATATTGCAGCGAATAGCGAGGTCGATCTTTATCGCCAACTTCAATCCGCAGGGTTGGAGTTGGTTGATTGTTCTGTGGTCGGAACAAAGGCGCAGAAAGGCTTTCTTCAGCTTGGCGCAAAAAAGGTCAAGCTGCGCGATGTGATCCAGCTTTTTGTGCAATTGGAGCAAATGCAAAGCGCGGGTGTGCCGCTTTTGGATGCTTTGTCCGATGTTCGTGATTCGACAGAGAATGACGGTCTTCGCGATATAATGTCCGAGATTTCCCGCGATGTTTCTGATGGTTCTGCTTTGTCTGAGGCCATGAATAAGCACCCGAAAGTTTTCAAACCACTTTATATCTCTTTAATTCAGGCAGGGGAAGAAACCGGGGACCTGCCCTCTGTTTACTTGCAGCTTATTAAATATCTTAAGTGGGTCGATATTATTCAGGCAAAAATTCGTAAAGCGACGCGCTATCCGATTATCGTGACGGCTGTGGTTCTCGGGACGATTGTGTTCATGATGAGTATTGTTGTGCCCCAGATCGTCGGGTTTTTGAAATTCCTCGACCTGGATCTGCCATGGTTTACGGTTTGGTTGATTGCAACATCAGACTTTATGATCATCCCGCAGTTTCATCTGTTCGGTTTGCCGGTATATGGGTCATTTATTGTTTTAATTTTGCCTGTGATTTTATTCGCTCTTATCAAGATGTTACGAACAAGTTCTGATAATATAGCTTATAAGTTTGATGAGTGGTATTTAAAGTCACCGGTGATTGGTCCGTTGATTCGAAAAATTTCGATTGCCCGTTACGCGCAGACCTTTGGTGCGCTCTATGCCAGTGGCATTGATGTAATTGGAGCCTTGGAAGCCTCCCGCGCAACAGTGAGTAACCTTGTGATGCTCGATGCGATGGAAAGCGTTGAGGGTCATGTTAAGGCAGGCGCTGCGCTATCTGAGGCCTTCAACGCCAGCGGCGAGTTTCCAAGCCTTGTGGTGCGTATGGTTAAGGTCGGTGAAGAGTCTGGAAACCTTACGCCTGTACTGGATCAGGTCTCAGAGTTTTACACCCATGATGTGAATGAAGCGATTGAAGGTTTAATTGAGATGATTCAACCGACATTAACTGCTATACTGGGATTGATTATCGCTTGGATCGCAGCCGGAAGTCTTGGTCCAATTTACATGAATCTTGGAAACTTTATGGAATTTTAGGGGTCCAATGTCACTATCTTTTCTATCACCCGCCCGTACGGTTTTACTCGTATCTGATGAGTTTTTGTCGATATTTACGGCCAATTCATCGGGGGTAAAGCTTATTGATTCCTTGCCATGGGATGCGGAAAACTTTGAGAAAAATGTTGCAAGTGTGATTGCTAAAGATTGTGGCAAGAAGCCTGTGCTCATTCTGAGTGATATGGTTGAACAGCATTACCGCAAGGAGCGCGTTGTGCGCGCCGGCGTTGGTATGGTTGATAAGGCGTCCATGGTCAAAAGAAAGCTGAATGTCGCTTTTCCAAGCTATCCGATCCGCGCAGCCTATCCGCTTAAAGAAAAAATGCCCAAGACCAGTGCGCAGCCGGCCGCCGATATTTATATTTTTGCCGCTGTAGCCAATGGCGATCAGGTCAAGGGCGCGATCAGCGCAACGAAAAAATCTTTAGCCTCTGTCGCCGGTTTTTGTTTGTTGCCTGTTGAGGCTTCGGACATGGTCAAGGCGCTGTCCCTTAAGCTTGGCGCGAAGAAAAAACGCAAGAAAAACACATGGTCTATTTTTATTGGCCAGCATCGAAACGGTAGCTTGCGTCAGGTTTTAACGAAAAATGGTGAGCTTGCTCTGACACGTATGAGCCCAATGGCGGACAGTGATTCTGACCCAGAAAATTGGGCGCGTGAGCTGTATCAGGAATTCAAATCAACAATCAGTTACCTTTCGCGTCTTGGTTATGACCCCAGTGAAGGTCTTGATGTTTTTGTTATTGCCAATCCGGCGCCCGGCGAAGCTTTAAAAAATATGTTTGAAGAAGAGTGTGATCTTCATGTTTTGGGCGTTAATGAAGCCGCTAAAGCGCTGGGGTTGAATATTGGCCCGCAGGCCGATGCGCGTTATGCCGATGTGCTGCATGTCGGCTGGACGGGGCGCAAGGGACGTTTTGTCTTGCCGATGAAGGTCGCCCAAGTTGATGAGGTTTCAAGGCCAAGGCAGGCCGCGATGATGGTTGGGCTGGGTTTGTTTGCCGGAATGGCTTTCTTGGGCTATCAAGCCGCATCCCAAGCCGGAGCACTGGCTGAAATTAATGGGGATATTGAAAGCTCAAAGCGTCAGAAATCGCAATTGGATTCGCAGTATCAAAGAGAGGTTCAGCGCCTTCAGGAGGTCGGTTTTGATGCGCGCTTGGTACAAAGCTCACTGTCTGTTTATACAGAGCTTGAGAAAAACCGTATAAAAGTTCTTGGTCTTTATAAGGGGATTGGGCAGGCGCTGGGTAAGGATCTGCGCGTTGATAGTATAGAGATTACTAGGGCGGAGCCAACCGTTGTTCAAAATGTTTGGAATGCCGTGCAAAACGAAAAGGCGGAGTCGCTGTTTCAGGCTACGCTAAAGATGACGTATCCTTCGACAGCTGATGTTGATCGAGGAAATCAGGAGGTTGCTGATCTTCGTGGACGGATTGAGGGCTTGCTGCCTTCTCATGAGGTTGAGGTCACAAAGTTTTTGAAAGATTATGAGTATACGGAAGGCCTTGTTGTTGAGGCCGGTGATCTGGAAACACAAAATATCCAGCAGGATTTTGTTGCTGAGATATTGATAAAAGGGCCGGTGTCGGAATGATTGCTGTTCTTGGGATAAAGCGCGTTATTGTTTTGCTGTTACTGGCGGCCGCTTGTGGCGTGCTCGGCGCAAGTGTTTACATGTATCTGGCTCCGGAGGTAATGGGTAAAAAGCGCGAGCTCAGCGGCCTGCAGGGGCAGGTTTCAACGTTGCGCGCCGATATCGGCCGTATGCAGGTTGAGTTTGAACAGCTTGAAGAACAAAAAGAAGAATTCGAAGTGTTGGCCGCTGATGGGTTTTTTAAAGATCAGGGGCGCCGACAGGCTGAACAGATTCTCAACCAAATTCAGAAAACATCGGGGGTAAGCAAGGCGATTGCCAGCATTGCTTCGGGTGAGATTGAAGAGAATGAAGAGGCCAAAAAGGCTGAGCATAAAGTTTTAAAAAGCCCGATTGAAATCAGGCTGGAAGCATTTGATGACATCAATATTTTCCATTATCTCTTTTTGGTGGAACATTATTTCCCCGGTCATATAACGGTTGAGGATGTCCATCTTGAGAGACAAGCTGACGTGACGGGAACTGTTCTTCGGGCGATTGCTACGGGCAGCAATCCATCTTTGGTGCAGGCCAATGTGCAAATGATGTGGCGGACGATGATCCCTGAAAGCAGTGTGATAGGGGAGGAACAGCCATGATGATCCTTCGTTTAGTTCTTGTATGTTTTATGCTGTGGCCTTTAAGTTCCAGTGCGCAGGACGCCGCGCCGCCCACACCGGCTGCTGCAGCCCTAGAAGCACCGCAGCCGGAAGGGTCGCAAGATAAAGGCCCATTATTTAATCCGTCTGAGTATCAATCGCTGGTGTTTACGCACTGGGAGCATGTCGCAATTCAGGACGCCCGCAATTCTCGCGGTGAAACGCGGGGCGTTACAAAAAGAGAGCTGGATAAGGCGTTGAGCCAACGTGTGGATCAGATTGAGAAGGTTAAGCCGCCACCCGAGGAGCGTGAAATCAGGCTCAGCGGTATCGTTTATAACGGCGGCGCTGAGTGGACCATTTGGTTGAATGAACAGCGCGTAACACCCGATGCTGTGCCTAAAGAGGTAATGGACCTTAAAGTATATAAGACATATATCGAGTTTAAGTGGTTCGACGATTGGACCAATCAGATTTTCCCAATTCGCCTGCGGCCGCATCAGCGCTTTAACATCGATACACGGATTTTCCTTCCCGGTTAAGGCTTTTATTCATGACATCTTCGAAAGAAATCGCACTTCATATCAAAGACGTGGACGTTTCCTATAAGCAGTTTAAGGCTGTCGAGAATGTAAACCTGCAGGTCAGTGCGGGGGAGTTTTTCGGCTTGATAGGGCTCAATGGTGTAGGCAAAACCACGCTGATCAAAACGCTCTTGGGGCTGCGCACTCAGAATAAAGGCAGCGTTGAGATTTTTGGACAGCCCGTGGATGCCAAAAGCGTTAAGCAACGTTTGGCGTTCTTGCCGGAGCGGTTTGAGCCTCCATGGTTCTTAAGCGGTCTCGAATTTCTTAAATTTTCGGCAAAGCTTTATCGTCGTGAGCTTACAGACGAGCGTTGTTTTGAGTATGCGCAGCGTATTTCTCTGGATGCGGATGCTTTGCCGCGCCGCGTGCATACCTATTCTAAGGGCATGCGGCAAAAGCTGGGGCTATTGGCGGCGGTGCTAACCGGGTGTGATTTGTTGATTTTGGACGAGCCAATGAGCGGCCTAGACCCGATCGCCAGAGCACATACCAAAAAACTACTTTTAGAAGCAAAATCAAATGGCTGCACGATATTCCTAAGTTCCCACATCTTGGCTGATATGGATGAAATTTGCGATCGCGTCGCCATATTACACGACAAACAGATCAGATTTACAGGCAAGCCGTCAGATTTTAAATCTCAAAATATTTCAAAAACTCTCGAACAAGCCTTTCTACATTTTATTGAGGAAACCCGCGCGGCGTGATACATTAAAGAGGTGCGTATATTCTATGATTCGCCTTTCACGTCTATTCAGATGGATTCAACAGCAGGGTTTAAAATGCGAAGACAATTCAAAATTTTCTTGCAGCTTAGCGTTTTTACAATCGCCGCAGGCTCCTTTGTAGCTATGTCTGCCAGTGCCCAGGATTTGATGCCCGTCGAAGAGATGCCTTTGGACTTGCCGCAGGATAATAACGAAATTCAGATGCTGTTGCCCGATGAGGCAGCGTCGTCGTCGGCCATGCCGGAAGGGGCAGACCTTACCCCTATTATATCAGAAACGGCAGGCACGCCGAATATTCCTGAAGCTGCGCAGGCTGAAGAGTTTGATGAGAATTTATTCTTTGATGCCGAAGCGCTTGTTCCGGATAGTGAGCTTTCAAGTAAGGGGGCACCATCCAAGGTGAATCCGGTTTTAAGTCCAGGCTCGCGTCTGGTTGTCACGCGCAAAAATGCAAACCCCGGTAGTAAGGAGGCGCGCCTTGTTGCTGCTGATCGAGCCATGAAGCTCGGACGTTTCGAATCGGCGCTGGAAATCTACAACGGAATATATGCTTCAAATAAACGTGATCCGAATGTTTTGATGGGCCGCGCCGTCGCGCTGCAACGGATTGGCCGTGATGATGAAGCGATTGATGCTTATGAAGCATTGCTTGATATCCGTTCGAAAAATATTGATGCGCAGGTGAATTTGCAAGGCCTCCTTGGTAAACGCTACCCGGCCGTTGCAATGCGTAACTTGCTCGAACTGCATGAGGATAATCCCGGCAACACCGCGATCGTCGCGCAGCTTTCGGTTGTCGAAGCGAAGATGGGTCGTTACGGCGATGCTATCCGTTATTTAGGCATGGCCGCGAGCATGGAGCCTGAAAATGCCGGACATGTTTTTAACATGGCTATTATTGCGGATCGCGCCGGAGACAAGAAGCAGGCCATCGCATTTTATGAAGAGGCGCTAGAGATTGATACGCTCTATGGTTCAGGGCGTAGTATTCCGCGAGACTCCGTGTTTGAGCGTCTTGCCGAGCTTCGCTGACAATGCTGCTTGCGCACACGCCTGAAATTCTCGAAATCGTTATTGTAATTATATTGGGCCTGACCTTTGGTAGCTTCGCAACGATGCTTGCTCATCGCGGTTCCATTTTTACGCTGAAAGCTGATGAAAAAGAAAAAGGCGGTCTGCGCTCTTGCTGCCCGCATTGTAAAACAAGATTGAAAGTTATCGATCTCATTCCATTTTTCTCCTGGGTATTTCAAAGGGGGAAGTGCCGCTATTGCGCCGAAAAAATTTCACCCATTTATCCAGCTATCGAACTGTCTGTTCTGTTTCTAGGTTTTAGCTACTTTTATATGTATGGCTTTTATCCGGTCTCGCAATTGTTAGCCGCTTATGCCGCTTTTGCGATTTTGGCGGCATTGGCTGTCTTTGATTTGAGGCATAAAATTCTACCCAATAACCTTGTGTTAGCTTTGGGTGTTTTTGGCATTTTTTACCGTTTCTGGCCCGCACATATCACTGGAGGGTATGGAGCGCAAATACTCGAATATGGCGGCGGGGCGCTCATTTATGCTGTCTCTGTGTTCCTGATGGGTGTATTTATGAAAAAAATTTTAGGGCGTCAGGCCCTAGGGCTTGGTGATGTGAAGTTCTTTGCTGTCGCTGGCCTATGGTTAGGGCTTTCAAACTTAGCCTTGTTTTTTATATTTTCCGGCGTTTTTGGTGTTTTTATTGGCGTTTTATGGCAGAAAACCAAGGGAGAGCAGCAGTTTCCCTTTGGTCCAGCACTTATTTTGTCATTTTTCGTGCTTTTTCTACTGAGTGGTTCTCATTTACCCTGAAAAAAGTTAATATGAAATAAGGGGTTAATCTTTACCTTCCGTTTAGAATATTGCGTTACAACTAATAGAAGCAAAAATCTTTTGCTTCTGCCCATTTTAAAAGAAAAGGAGGCCGTCCTTGGACCTTACTCAACTTCTTGCTTTTACCATGCAAAACGATGCTTCCGACCTTCATTTGAGCGCCGGAAGCCCACCCATTATACGCACAAACGGTCTGATGAAACGTGTGAAGGCCGATGCGCTTTCCAGCGACGAGATCCGCACAATGCTGTATTCGGTGATGACTGAAGATCAGCGCGCCGAGTATGAAAAGAATATGGAGATTGATTTCGCGATCGCGCTGGGGGAAAAAGCGCGTTTTCGTGTAAACGGTTTTACAACACGCCTTGGCGCCTCGGCCGTATTCAGAACAATTCCAACAGAAGTGCCGACCATGGAGGATCTTGGTTTGCCACCCGTGCTGCGACGTTTTTCAGAGCTTGAAAAAGGCATCGTTCTGGTAACCGGGCCAACCGGTTCCGGTAAATCGACAACACTGGCCTCGATGGTCAACCATATCAACGCCAATATGTCGAAACACATTTTGACAATTGAAGATCCGGTCGAATTCTTCCACAAGTCGAAAAAAAGTTTGGTTAACCACCGTGAAGTGGGAACCGATACCAATTCGTTCGCCCGCGCATTGAAAAGCGCGTTGCGGGAAGACCCGGATGTGATCCTGGTGGGTGAGATGCGCGATTATGAAACAATCTCGCTGGCGCTCACTGCCGCTGAAACCGGGCACCTTGTTTTTGCCACGCTGCACTCCAACTCTGCGTCTAAAACTATTGACCGTGTGATTGACGTGTTCCCGACCGGGGATAAAGAGATGGTGCGCGCGATGTTGTCCAGTTCCCTTCAGGGCGTTGTTGCCCAAACGCTTGTGCGTAAAGCTGATGGTGAGGGGCGCGTAGGGGCCTTTGAGATTTTGGTGGGAACCAATGCGGTGCGAAACTTGATCCGTGAAAACCAGGTCCCGCAGATGTATTCGATGATGCAAACCGGTTCACGCTACGGCATGGTCACGATGCAAGATGCGATTGCTGATTTGTTTGAGGCCGGCATTATTGATAAAGGTGAAGCGCGCCGTGCAACACAATTGACTACTGGCGAAGAAGGCGAAGGCGATGAGGACTATGCCGCCGCATCCCTTGGTGGAGCAAAACTCAACAATGAAGATGGAGAAGTTTCCCCAGGCTCTGGAGGGGGCTCAAAGGAATCAGGCTCAAGTGAAGAAGGGTATTCGTTTTGACACCAGTGCCTGAAGCTTCTGTTATTCTCAATTACCTGATGGCCATGGAAGAGCATCATGCCAGCGACCTGTATTTAACAGTGGACCGCGCTCCGACATTGCGCGTTGAAGATAAGATGCTGGCGCTTTCTGATAAGCCGTTGGCCTTGCAGGATATAGAAAATATTCTCGGCGCTATACTTACAAGCCGGCAAAAACGTGAGTTTGATACGGCTATGGAGCTGAATACCGCGCTGGATATGGGCGATCATGGGCGTTTTCGCGTGAATGTCATGAAACAGCGCCAGTTTCCCGCGCTTGTTATCCGCCGCATTACCTCGGAAATTCCAAGTTTTGAAGATTTAAATCTTCCTAAAGTCCTTGAGAGGCTTGCTCTTGAGAAAAGAGGGCTTGTGTTGGTCACCGGGATTACCGGTTCCGGTAAATCGACCACGCTGGCATCTATGGTGGATTACCGTAATGCCGCTATGGAAGGGCACATTATTACCATCGAAGATCCAATCGAATATTACCACGATCATAAAAAAGCTGTTGTTACCCAGCGTGAGGTGGGTGTGGATACCGAAAGCTACGCGATTGCGATGAAAAACGCACTGCGTCAGCGCCCGGACGTTATTCTGGTCGGGGAGATCCGCGATCGCGAAGTTATGGATCAGGCACTCACCATTACTGAAACCGGGCACCTTTGTCTGGCGACTATCCATACCAACAACGCGTATCAGGCCATTGAGCGGATCGTGAACTTTTTCCCGGAAGACATGGTAACGCAAGTGCGGCTGAATCTGGCCATGAACCTGAAGGCCATTGTGTCCCAGCGTCTAATTCCGGGTGTAAATAATCAATTGGTTCCCGCTGTTGAAATTATGCTGAATCAAGGATTGGTGAGGGAGCTTATTCTGAAAGGTGAGATCACAAAAATTAAGGATGTCATGGAACAGAATAATAGCTTGGGCATGTGCACCTTCGACCAGTGCTTGCTAGGGCTTTTCGAAGAAGGTCTTATTACCGAAGATGTGGCTATAAGCAACTCTGACAGGCCGTCAGACCTCAAGATTAGGCTTCAACAGAGCAAATTAGTCTCTGCCGGCGACGGAAAAACCGAAGGCCTGCAAAAAATTGACACATCACGCATAAGTTTGGGCGATTAATCGTAGTTTATTAAGTTAAACTTATCCCTACATTCCCCTTAAAAATAATGCTATGCTTAACAAGAATCGCAAAGGGCGCATTCGCACCCGCGCACGACTATTCTATATGAGGCTGCCGTCTATGACTGTTTTTCAAATTAACCGAAAAGCGTTTTCATTAAAATCTTTATTAAGCATTCTATGCTTGCTCTTCTCCTCTTTCACCTTGTCTTCCTGCGACTTGGTGAAAAATCAGGTTAAAGCAGAGCGCGAAAGCAATGCTCAATTTCAGGATTATCGTGATGGTTTGGCCACGCGCCTGCCGGAAACTGATGACGACAAACCGACGTCCGGCACGATTCCAGATTTTCAACCGTACGTCGCGCAATCAGGCGACCAGATGAAATCTATGCCGTTGGTTTCTATTTCGATCAACCAGACGGTTCCTATTCGTGATGCACTTTATGAGCTAGCGCAACAGGCCAATTATGATATTGAGCTGGACCCGCGCATCCGCGGCTCGGTCATCTTTACTGCGCGCAATCGTCCGTTCGATCAGGTCGTTAAGCGCATAGCCGATATTGCAGGGCTGCGTTATAAATTTGATGATGATGTTTTGCGTGTAGAGCTCGATACGCCTTATGGCCACGTCTACAAAATTGATTATCTCAGCTATGTCCGCAGCACATCAAGCAAGGTGAGTAATAATATTTCTGTTGTGTCTGGTGATGGAGCGGATTCAGGTTCAAATTTTGCGGCTAATTCGGAAAGTGAGATTAATTTTTGGGGCGAGCTGGAAACCAATTTGGAACAGATTGTTAGGGGTAACCAAACAGGCGCACTTAAAACAAAGAGTGACCCACGTATTGTGGCGACAGAACAAAATCCCGACGTGCAGGCTGTTTCACCAAATGCTGATGGAACTGTGACGACGCAAGCTCCGCAAGCGACATTGCGCGTCGAGTCTTTGCCGGTAGATGATGGGACGGCAAGCTCCACGGACAAGAAAGAAGAAGAAAAAGGGACATTTACGATTAACAAGCAAGCGGGCTTAATTAATGTATACGCATCGGAAAAGGCGCATGAAGAAGTTTCAGCCTACCTTAAACTGGTTAAAAGGGCTGTGACATCTCAGGTTCTTATTGAAGCAAAAATTTTGGAAGTGACGCTGAATGATGAATTTGCAACAGGTATAAGTTGGGGCTTGTTGGATTCTTTCGGCGAATTCAACGCCAACTTTGTTTCCACCACAGGAAACGGCTTACTTGGGCTTTTGGCGGCAGGGTCTACGGGCGTGACATTCCCCCCTGGCGGCGTAACAACACCAGACTCACAAGCCTTTACAGCATCCTATAATGGCAATGATCTTTCGGTTCTGATCGGCGCTATTTCTCAGTTCGGAACGGTGAAGGCGCTCGCGAGTCCGCGTCTAACGGTTTTGAACAACCAGTCGGCCGTATTGAATGTTGCCACAAACCGCGTGTTCTTTGAGATCGACATTGATGTAACAACGGATGGCGGCGGCGCAACACAAACAGATATTGACAGTGAAATTCGCAACGTTCCAGAAGGTGTTCTGGTCAATGTTCAGCCTTCCATCAATTTGGACGAGCGCACAATTTCCATGTCTGTGCGCCCAACGATTACGCAAGTGTCAGACTCAATTAACGATCCGGCTGTCGCCTTTATCGTCGGAACCTGTGGCGCCGCCTGTTCGGGCATTGTCTCACCTATCCCCGAGCTGAATGTTCAAGAAATTGACTCCGTTATTAAGGTGAATTCAGGCCAACCAATCGTGATGGGCGGGCTTCTGCAAGATCGCGTAACAACAGGAGAATCGGGCGTGCCATTATTGAGTGAGGTACCAGTCGTTGGCAGTTTGTTTAAGGATCATGATGATTTAGTTAGAAAGACCGAACTGGTTATCTTCCTCAAAGCTACAATTTTGGATTCCCCCTCAGAGAGTGTCCACAATACGGACAAAGACCTCTATCGCCAGTTTTCATCAGACCGTCGCCCTTTAAAGTTTTAGCATGAACGTCTTGACAATGATCCGCTATGTTGTCACGGCAGCGCTTCGTGATAGGTTGATCATTGGCCTGTGTTTTTTGCTCATCATGGCGGTATCGCTTTCAATTTTTATGGGTTCAGCCGCGCTGACGGAGCAGGATCGCTTCGTTGCTGTCTTTGCTGCGGGCTCTATTCGAATGCTCAATGTCTTTGGGCTTGTGCTGTTTATCGTATTTTTTATCCGCCGTAGTTTTGAAACGCGCGATATAGAATTTATGCTCTCGCGTCCCATTGGCCGTATCCAGCTTGTCCTCTCCTTTGCGGCTGGATTTTCGATATTGGCGGTGTTTATGGGGCTAATCTCCGGCGCATGCGTGTTAGCGCTGTCCCCGCATTTATTTTCCAGCGGGCATGTTCTCTGGACGCTCAGTCTCATTGTCGAAAATATTTTAATGGTCAACGTCGCGCTGTTTTTCTCGATGATTTTAACCAGCGCGGCAAGCTGCGCTTTTGCTACTCTTGGTTTTTATGTGCTTTCGCGGATGATGTCGCAAATTTTGGGCATCATTGATTCCGGCAAAGAGCTGGTGAATATTGAGGCGCTTGAAACCGTGATGCAGATGATTTCTTCGGTCATGCCGCGGCTTGATTTGATGGCCCAAACCTCATGGATTGTCTACGGCCCTGATCCGCAAATCAGCTATGGCTTTGTCTTGGCCCAAGGCGCGCTTTACGCGTTTTTAATTCTTTGCGCTGCGCTGATTGATATGTGGCGCAGGCAATTCTAAAGACCGTTTTGGGGTGACATGGTTAACGTGGATAAAACATATTTAATGCTCACGGGCTTTTTCGCCTTAAGTATCGCGCTCAATATTGCCTTATGGTCATCAGTGCGCACTGTAAGGGTTGAATGGCGAGATGTGCCGCCAACGCCCAGCGTTTCTGCCGCCCTGTGGTCGTCTCTTGGCGACAGGCAGCTTGCTTATCGTTCCTACGGCACCATGATCCAGAATATGGGTTATACTGGCGGCACTATCACAAGCTTGAAAGATTATGATTATAACGCGTTAGGGCTCTGGTTCCGTCTGGCCCATAAGCTTGATCCAAAATCAGACTTTATGCCATTACTTGCCGGCTATGCTTTTGGAAGCCTCAGAGGCCACCCTGAAAAGTTGCCACCAATTATTGATTATCTTGAGTTGGCCGCCGGGAACGGAGAAGGGCAGAAATGGCGCTTCATGGGTCAAGCCGCTTTTTTAGCGCGTTTTAAGATGAATGATATGGATAGGGCGCTGGAACTTGCACGAAAGCTGGCGGCGTTTAAAAACCCGGACATGGCTTCTTGGGCGCGGCAAATGCCTGTCTTTATTCTAAATGCACAAGGTGAAAAAGAGGCCGCCTACGCATTTATGCTGAATCTCTTGAAAACAGAATCCCACAACTTGCATCCGAATGAAGTCAATGCGACACTTGCCTATATCTGTGAACAGATATTGGATGAACATGAAGCAGCGGTAGAGCCGCTCTGCAGTGTTTTTCATTAGCATAAACGGTGCGTAACAACCATGAGCCAGATTACATTTTCATTACCCGAAATTCTCGCCCTTATTGGCGTGATCCAATGTACATATTTGATTGTGCATATTGGGCTGCGCGCGCGTCAAATTTCACGTGCAGGGCTGCCGCTCCTATATTTCTTGGTTCTAGGGCTGGCCTTTACAACAGATTTGGCGCAAAGCCGTTTGCATCTTGAAAGCGATCCGTATTTTTATCTGCAATGGCTGTTATGGTTCGCTGGCCCGCCTTTGAGCGTTTTATTGGTTATTCAGCTCGCCGACATCAATAAAATACCGGCTATCCGCGATTACTGGATTCTACTGTTACTGCCTTTAAGCTTCATGCTTTCACTCTTGGGGGCAGACACTGCTATGGGCTGCGCCCACGGGGAATCTTGTGAGGCGCTGCGCGAGCTATTAAAGGTAACGGGCCTGATGGCCGGGACAATCAGTTTGCTGGTGATTTTCAGCAAAAAAGATTTGCTTAAAAACCTGGCTAAACAAAAATTCGGTAAAGAGCGTTACTGGCTTATTTTCTCACTTATTTTCCTCAACACCTGTTTCTTGCTGGTCATGCTTTTGAGCCTGACAAACCATGTCAGCGGCGATGAATCAATATTGCTTCGAAATGTTTTGGGAATTGGGTTTGTGTATTTGGTCTCCACCAGCCTGCTCCGCATTATTCCGCGTAATCAGCGCATCGTTCAAAGCGGAGTGGTTGAAAAACTTACAGAAGAAGAAAGCGATCTGGCCGGGAAGATTGAAAGCCTGCTGAAGTTTGAAAAAGTGTATCAAGAGCCAACATATTCGAGGGCCGATCTGGCACGTGAATGTGAATCTTCTGAAACGTTAATTTCCCGCGTCATTAATATCCATTTTCAAAAATCTTTTCCGCAATTGATTAATGAATGCCGGATTGAGGACGCCAAACGCCTGCTCGTTGAGACTGATGCGACCATCCAGACAGTGGCAAAAGATGTTGGTTTTAACTCTCTGCCGTCCTTTAATAGGGTGTTTAAAGACATGACAGGTCAAGCCCCTAGCGGCTTTCGTAAAAGCGCTCCTCAAAACGTAAACTGATCAGTTTGTTTTTTTGCAGTTGTTGAAAACTTCACTGAGGGTAAGTGACTGCATTTCTTAAGGAAATCTTTATCAAATCCGGGCCAAGCTTAAATATAGGGCTGTTTTGGGGATAGTATTTTGTGTATACTCCTTGGGTGCGTGAATCGCGCACAAATGAACCCGCCTTACTATATTTTTTTATTTTTAAAGGAGATTTGCGAATGAATACATCAATCAAAACACTCCGTCAGGACGAACAGGGCTTTACCCTTGTTGAACTTGCGGTTGTGATGATCATCATCGGTCTGTTGATCGGGGGGATCTTGAAAGGACAAGAGCTTATTACTAACGCTCGTGTAACATCAACGGCGTCTCAGCTTGAAGCTATGGGCGCAGCCTATAACGGTTTCAGAGACCAGTTCAATGCCCTTCCAGGGGACATGGCAACGGCACAAACGCGTTTGGCCAACTGTGCTGCACCATGTAATAATGGTGATGGTTTAGGCACGATCAGCGTTAACGTTGGTTCTATTCCAGCAGTTGGTGCTGGTGCTGGTGGTGAAGGAACTGGTTTCTTTTATCATCTTTTGACTGCTGGCCTCATAACCGGTATGGACGGTACAGCCGTTGTTAGTTTTGGTACCAGTAACCCAACTGCGCCTATCGGCGGCGGATTTACTGCTGGTGATTCACGCACAGGGGCAAACGGTTTTGCGAATCTACGCCCTGCGCCACATGTCGTTATTAATGGACAAATTGGTGCGACTGTCGGTAATACTGGTGTTTTGACGCCTCAACAAGCGGCCAATATTGACCGCCGTCTTGATGATGGTGTGCCAGCGACAGGCTCTGTTGTTGGTGAGAACACAGCGACGACTTGTACAGGTGGTGCTGGTGCTGCAGCTGGCCAGTATGCCGTCTTGGACACTCAAGTTTGCGCGATTGCATACCGTCTGTAAGACATAAAATTCGAATATTGAGAAAGCCCGGTTCGCGCCGGGCTTTTTTTATGCGGCCAAATTATGCGGCGAGCGCTTTGGCTTTTGAAAGCTCAGCAATTACCGCCGCGCCCATCTCTTCGGTCGATACTTCTTTCGAGCCTTCAGCCATAATATCAGCGGTACGGATGCCGTCATTCAAGACATTTTGCACAGATGTCTCAATAATTTCGGCCATATCACCGCGATCCAATGAATAACGCAGCGCCATCGACAGGCTGAGGATCGTTGCTAAGGGGTTCGCCTTGCCAGTGCCTGCAATATCTGGCGCGGATCCGTGAACAGGCTCATACAGCCCCGGTGCGCCGAGAATGCCAAGAGATGCAGAAGGCAGCATGCCCAATGATCCCGTCAGCATGGAAGCTTCGTCGCTTAAGAGATCGCCAAACAGATTGTCTGTAACAATCACATCAAACTGACGCGGATTACGGCACAGCTGCATCGCGCAATTATCGGCCAGCATATGCTCGAGCTTCACATCGCTATATTCAGCTGCATGCAGAGCGCTCATATCTTCTTTCCACAGCTTGCCGCTTTCCATGACATTGTGTTTTTCACAGCTTGTCACACGATTGGAGCGTTTGCGGGCAAGCTCAAAAGCCACGTGTCCAATGCGCTCAATTTCATAGGTGTCGTAAACTTGCGTATTAACCCCGCGGCGTTGTCCATTGCCGAGATCTTCTATGCCCCGTGGCTCGCCGAAATATACACCCCCCGTCAGTTCGCGCACGATCAGGATGTCGAGACCCTTCACGATTTCAGGCTTTAAGGATGAGGCATCCACCAGCGCATCAAACACAAGGGCAGGGCGCAGGTTAGCAAATAGCTCGAGTTCCTTGCGTGCGCGGAGCAATCCGGCCTCTGGGCGTTTATCGTAATCCACGCTATCCCATTGCGGCCCGCCAACAGAGCCCATGAGGATTGCATCTGCGGTCTTACATTTTCCCAGCGTCTCATCGGCAAACGGAACGCCATATTCATCATAAGCCTGTCCACCGATGAGGTCATGCTCAAGGCTTACGTCCAGTCCGGCATTCTCATTTAGCCATTCAACGACCTTAACGGCCTCGGCAACAATCTCTGGTCCAATGCCATCACCGGGAAGTACTGCAAGTTTTTGTGTCATGCCTAATCCTTATAAAAAATGCCATCGACTTGCAGTTGGCGATTAAGTTTGCGTGAGAAATTATTCTCAACAATCATATGGGCGCTAAAGCCATAGCTTTTCAAAAACGCGATAATGTCATCATAAAGCGTTTCGCCTTCATAGAGCTCAAACAGCGATAGTTCAAGCTGCAGCCCCACAACGCTTTTTAGAGCTTTCGGCGCATTTTGGAGGATGCGCATTTCGTACCCTTGCGTGTCCATCTTCACAAACACATTTTTGTCTTCAAGGTTAAGATCCTCCAGCAACGTATCGAGCGTTTTCATCGGCACTTCGACTTGCTCCACCACGCGGGTTTTTGGCAGCGCGCTCATGAGTTCAGCTGATGAGGGTAGGGCGCTACTCATATCACTGGCTTCAGATACATTCATCATGCAGGTACCATCCTGATCACCAACCGCCAGCGCAGGAAGAACGCTCCAGCGCGCATCACCCTTGGCTTTACTTTGTAGTGTGTCTTGTAGAGATGGCAAAGGTTCAACAGAGATGATATTGCCCTGATAACCGCCAAAACGCAAATAATCACGCGTCTGGCCGTTATTCGCGCCAATATCGATCACGGTATCGATGTTATGCGCCTTCAGCGTCAGAACAATTTTCCCTTCACGGGTTTTATGCGGCTTTTTCTTTTTAAACGGAATGATCATATTAAACCCAAGGCTGCTGCGATGAACGTTTTTCTTCAAACGTATCAATATGTGTTTTCTTCTCAAGGGTCAGGCCAATATCATCCAGCCCGTTAAGCAAGCAATGTTTACGGAACGGGTCGATATCAAATTCAAAACTGAATTTGTTGCCGCGCGTGATGGTTTGCTTCTCCAGATCAATCTCAATCTCTGCGTCAGGGTTTTCCTGCGCGCTTTGCATTAGTTCATTCACTTGTTCTTGGGGCAGTTCAATCGGCAGAATGCCGTTCTTAAAACTGTTGTTAAAGAATATGTCGGCAAATGACGGCGCAATGATACAGCGATACCCCATATCGAGCAGCGCCCACGGTGCATGCTCACGCGATGAACCGCAGCCAAAGTTCTCACCAACGATCAAAATTTCTGCTTCTGCGTATTCAGGCTTGTTCAAAACGAAATCAGGTAGAGGCTGCCCCGCGTCGTCATAACGAATATTATAAAACGCGCTGACGCCAAGTCCTGTACGCTTCACAGTCTTGAGGAACTGCTTTGGGATGATGATATCCGTATCGACATTGATCATATCCAGCGGGGCGGCGATGGCCTTTAAGGTCGTAAATGGCTGCATAGCTTAGTTATCCTGTAAAATCCGGCCTTCTTTATAGTCTTTCATCTTCATGTCTGCAAACATTTCAAATAGCTCCATATCAAATATTTCCGCGCCTTTTTCATCGCGCATGCGTTTGAGAACGCCGGGCGGAGAGATGTCGCGGTCCCCATAATGTGGCCGCCAGATCCGCCAGCCGTCATAGGCCTCCACAATTGCCGCCAATCGAACGGGCGCGGAAAGCTGTTCCGCCGGTGCGCCTTGCGTGCCTTTACCATCCATCTGTTCATGGTGATGGGCCATGATGTCGATCATTAGATCCTTAAAGGGATGATCAATATCATGCAGATGTTCGATCACGATCTGCACGCCCAGCAAAGTATGCGTGCGGCGATATTGTTTCATCTGTCCGGTCGGTTGCTCTTCCTGATCCCAAATATCAACGGGCAGCAGTTTTTTACCAATATCATGCGGCAGGACAGCGTAATACATATTGGTCGCCACCAATTCACCAAGCCCCATATGCGCGCAGGTGCGTTTCACATTTTCCGCCACGCGCTGCGCATGTTCATGAAAGACATAGGTGTGTCCTTCCGGGCGCTGCTGATCGAATGCTTTGAGCTCTTCCATTTGTTCATCAATGAATCCGCGGATGCGCTCACCAATTTCGGGAGTGTCGCGTAAATCAAAGTCACTGGGCCATTCAGAAGGTTTTATTGCCATAATGTTTTTACCAGATATTAGAGACTTGGCGTTACTATTACAGGCAGATGAACAATAATAAAAGGGGAACGGGTTCATGTTTAAGAAAATAATGCTGAGTATGGTTTGTTTATGCGCTTTGACTGTAACACCTTCAAAGGCGGACGATGTTGTGTTTGGACCATTGCAGCCAATGCTTTTCTGGTTGAATAACGCCCCTGATGAGTCTTATGGGCCATATCAGCCGTCTGAAAGTGTGTTTGAGACGCAAAGCCTGCTTTATCAAACGGATCAAGAATTTAGTTTTCAGTTTGCCGGTAAAAAAGAAGAGGGCGCTTTACGCTTTTTTGTAGCAAAAGATAGTTTTTCTGTCGAAGAACATCCTTTGTATACGGAAGGACTAAACGCTATTTCACCAGCTGCAGGTATCCAGTTCACAATCGATTTCAATCTGTAATTTTAAACATATATTGATTGCGGGGGAGGTGGTGCTCCCCTGTAACTGTTGGTATTATTGGGATACAGAAGGTCAAGGATTCGCCAAGCCTGCTGTTTTCTGCTAACATGGAAGTATGCATGATATAAAAAATTATAAATTAAATATAAAAAACGATATTTTAAAAATACTCTTTCTTTCTATCTTCGCTGTTATATCCGCCAGCGCCCATGCCGATGACTCTCAAAATTCTCAGGCAGCTTCACTGCAAGGCTACTCTTTATCCGCATATCAAAATGAGTATAGCTGGCGTGAAAATAGCGGTGATTTCCGTGAACCTGTTGCACCATCTGAACTAAACGAAATCAGCCCGGCTTCGGGTAATCCCGCAGACGTTCAAGGGGCAAGGGTCGCATTTAAACAGGAAAAAAAGACATCGAAGGATGAGGGGTATATCGATAATCTTCTGGAGAAGGTGCCCTATAGCAAAAGCTTAAAATCAACATGGAACTTCGTGGATGGTGAAACTGACCTCTATGTTGATGGCCTTCGTTTTGACCGGGGCAATACGGGCGTGATGTATCAAACCAGCGCAGTGCCGTTTATGGGCGATGTTGAAGGCTTAAAGTTTAAAGCCTATGCTGGCAAGAAAATGAAGCTCAAAATTGAAGGCAGCGCTCTGCCGTTTATCGGCTCTGTTGAAGGTCTTAAATACAAAACATCCATAGGCGAGGAGAGTAAAATCTCTGTCCGCTATACCGTCCCTCTGGACAAGCTCGGTCTATAAATCCCGAATATCAGTAAGTTTGCCTGTAATGGCCGCCGCCGCCGCCATAGCAGGGGAAACAAGATGTGTGCGCCCGCCGCGGCCCTGACGCCCTTCGAAATTACGGTTTGAGGTTGATGCGCAGCGCTCTCCCGGCTCCAGCTGATCCGGGTTCATGCCAAGGCACATCGAACAGCCCGGTTCGCGCCAGTCAAAACCGGCCTCAATCAAAATATCAGCAATCCCTTCTTCCTCGGCCATTGCCTTCACGAGACCAGAGCCGGGCACCACCATCGCTTCTTTAATCGTATCGGAAACCTTTTTGCCTTCAACCACCTTGGCAACTTCGCGTAAATCCTCAATGCGTGCATTGGTGCAGGAGCCAATAAAAATTTTATCCAGCGTGATGTCGGTCATTTTCGTGCCGGGTTCTAGGCCCATATACTCAAGCATACGCTTGGCTGAGGCTTTTTTATTTGCATCATCAA
The DNA here is from genome assembly GCA_021776025.1 of Alphaproteobacteria bacterium. Taxonomy (GTDB): domain Bacteria; phylum Pseudomonadota; class Alphaproteobacteria; order Micavibrionales; family Micavibrionaceae; genus TMED27. Next base: position 698,896 of record JAJFGR010000007.1, on the reverse strand, counting down.
AATCATCCGGAGAAGGCACGGCGCCGGTAATGCCAACCACATCTTCGGGCGTGGTGCCCCATGTGACGGTGGGGATAATGTCTGCGGCTTCCAGCACAATTTCCTTGTCGTAGGTCGCACCTTCATCCGATGGCAGGGTCTTCCAATAGGCGATAGCTTTTTCAAGCTCTTCACCTTTTGGCGCCATCGGGCGGCCCTTTATATATTCAAATGTGGTTTCATCCGGCGCGACAAGCCCGGCGCGCGCGCCGCCCTCAATCGACATATTGCAGATCGTCATGCGTCCTTCCATCGAAAGGTTCCGCACCGCCGCGCCAGCATATTCAATCACGTAACCCGTACCGCCCGCCGTGCCGATCTCGCCAATAATCGCCAAAATCATATCTTTCGCCGTAACGCCGGGGCCGAGTTCTCCGTTGACGGATATAAGCATAGTCTTGGCCGGTTTCTGGATCAGCGTTTGCGTGGCCAGCACATGTTCCACTTCGGATGTGCCAATCCCAAACGCCAAAGCGCCAAACGCACCGTGCGTGGAGGTATGGCTGTCACCGCAAACAATCGTCATGCCGGGCTGGGTAAAGCCTTGCTCTGGGCCAATAATATGCACAATCCCTTGGCGCGTATCGGTCAGGTCAAACAACGTCACGCCGAATTCTTCGCAATTGGTGCGCAGCGTATCGACCTGAATGCGGCTCATTTCCTCTTCGATAGGCACGGAGCGATCGGTTGTCGGCACGTTATGGTCCATTACGGCGAGTGTGTTTTCCGGGCGGTGCACCGTGCGGCCAGCCATGCGCAGCCCCTCAAACGCTTGCGGAGAGGTCACTTCGTGGATGAGATGGCGATCAATATAGATCAGGCAGGTTCCCCCATTTTTCGTAGAGTCGCCGCTGTGAACAACGTGATCATCCCAGATTTTCTCAAATAGCGTGCGTGGCTTCATTTTTTAACTCTATTTTAAGGCTTTGCCCCTAGAATCTACTGTGAACAGGGCTGCGCATTTAAGCAAACAACGCTTAAAAACACAAGATAGCCCGTCAAAAAACGGTAATTAGAAAACGAGGGTGTAATTATGACAGTTGATTTGTCCGAAAGAGGAGTTCTTACAAGCCAGTTTGTAAAGACCCATTCTACAGATGATGCTAGATATGAACCTGTACTCATCTCAACCGAAGGGGATGTGTATAAGGTGCATGAAGAAAATCCAGGTTTTAGCAATATAGATAACACTTTTTCAGGAGATTTTGGTCATATTGTTGAATATGCGCCCCAAGATTTTTTTGAAAAATACGGAGACGAGAGCAAAATGGTGACCTTAAAAGAATACAAACTTGAGGCATCGTCCGTAAATGGCTTACGAGATGATGTGATGCATCATGCTGCAGATTTGTATAATAAAGCTGTGGGTTTTGGCTTGGCCTCGGATGAAGTTAAATATACGGGGCGAGATAATTACGGGCGCATAGAAAGAGAGCTCAGTAAAAAATTACAGAATAATGACGACGTGCCCGATGTTGTAAAAGAGCAAATTAATGGTCTGCGCGGTGAGTCTAGTGATTTGAAACATCTTGGGGGTGCTATGCGGGCACGTTTGAAAGATATTCAAGCAGATTTGGGTGAGGACAAGCATACTGCTCCTCTAGCCGGTTTAACACAATAACCACAAAAAAAGCCACTCGTCGAAGCGGCTTTTCTAATTCTTAATGCGAAGAAAATTTTACTCTTCAGTTTTTCCCTCGGGCGCTGCATTCTCTGCCGGTGTCTCGGCTTCAGCAGGGGCTTCCGCCGCAGCAGCTTCAGCTTTTTCAGCAGCTTTAGCGGCCGCTTTTTCAGCTTTCTTCGCTTCTTTCGCTTCTACATTCGCTTTGTTGACTTCGGCGCGTTTGGCATCTTTTGTTGCCTTTTTCTGCGCTTTTTTCTGTGTCTGGGTCATCGCCTCAAGACTTTCATCAACTTCGTTCTCAATATCGTGACCGGATGTACGTTCGGTGATGCGGGCTGCTTTACCGCGGCGATCGCGCAGGTAATAAAGCTTCGCGCGGCGTACGTCACCTTTGCGAACCACTTCGATGCTGTCGATCCGTGAACTCCACAATGGGAATACACGCTCAACGCCTTCGCCGAAGCTGATCTTGCGTACGCAGAAATTTTCATTAATGCCAGCACCTGAGCGGGAGATACACACGCCTTCATAGGCTTGGATACGCTCACGTGTACCTTCTTTAACGCGCACGTTAACTTTTAGGGTGTCACCGGGCCCAAATGCTGGAATAGATTTTGTTTCTTGTAATTTTGCGAGGGTTTTTGCCTCGAATTTTTGCAGTGTATTCATCGTTTTAGTTCCTTTTATCAAAGCCCGATAATCAAAGGTTATATATAACCAGAGGCGGCTTAGTTCTTAATTTGTGTGGTTTATATCGCCGCAAGGCCCGTTTTGCAAGCTTTATTTGAGCAAATCCGGGCGGCGTTTCTTGGTAATTTTCAGTGCCTCTTCCTCGCGCCAGGCTTTGATCTTCGCATGATCGCCGGATTTCAGGATTTCCGGCACCTTATGGACGTTTCCATCCGCCGCCGCCCATTCGTCAGGCCGCGTATAATGTGGGTATTCGAGAAGGCCATTGGAGAAGCTTTCCTCATCCGGCGTGGTTTCATTGCCCATGACACCGGGTAAAAGGCGAATGCAGGCATCCATAAGGATCAGCGCCGCTGGCTCACCGCCCGAAAGCACATAATCACCAATCGACACTTCTTCAAAGTCTTGTGCGTCCAAAACCCGCTGATCCACCCCTTCATAACGCCCGCAGAGCAGGGTTAGTGCTGGCGTAGACGCCAATTCTTTGACCAAAGCCTGCGTAAGCGGTGTTCCACGGGGGGAAAGGTAGATTTTCCGCCCTGGCTTTTCGATGGACAGCGTCGCCTTTTCAATCAGATCGGCGCGCATCACCATACCCGCCCCGCCGCCATAGGGTGTATCATCAACGTTTTTATGAACGCCTTGCGCAAAATCACGGATATTGATGGCTTCATAGCTCCAATCTCTGCGCTCCAACGCCTTCCCGCTGAGAGATTGCCCCAAAGACCCCGGAAACATGTCCGGGAAAAGGGTGAGGATGTTAAATTGGATGCTCATATTAAAAGCATCTCATAATTGCGGAGTGTCACAGCATCGGACACATCAGGAATATACTCATTTGTAAACGGCACAAGGACATCTTGGCCAGAAAGAAGGCGAACCTCCAGCAATTCCCCCGCACCATAATTCTCAACGGCAATGACTTTTCCGATGTCTTTACCGTTTTCGTCAATGGCTTTTAGGCCGACAAGGTCTTCGTAATAGAACGTGTCTTGGCCTTCGATTTTTGGAAGCATATCTTTGCTGATAAACAGCTCTGTGTTTTTGATCGCGTCGGCAGCGTCACGATCTGCTACTCCTTCAACTTCGGCGAGGAGGTGCTTGCCACCGCTGCTTTTAATTTTTATTTTGAAACCTTCAGATTGTTCAATCAGCGAAACATCTTCGCAATAGGGATGGATTTTGACCAACCCTCGCACACCGTGGGGCGAAGTAATCTTGCCCACGCAAATGCGCTTTGAGGGTTGGTCTAGATCCTTTGACATCAAAAGCCTTATTCCGCAGGCTTTTCGTCTTTTTTAGGGGCTTCCTCTGCAGGAGCCTCAGGTGCTTCAGCTTTAGCTTCTTCAGCCGGTGCTTCCGCAGGCGCTTCAGGTGCGAATTCTTCAGCTTTTTCCTCAGCAGGAGCTTCAGCAGCAGCAGCGTCTTCAGCAGGAGCTTCTGGAGCAGGTTCTTCATCCGGTGCATTGGCGGCCGCTTCCGCAGCAGCTTTTGCTTCTTCTGCAGCCGCTTTCGCAGCTTCTTTAGCATTGGCTTGCTTCTCTTTTTTGTCTTCAATGCGAAGCAAAGTCTTTTCAGACGGCTTCGCTTTGTTCGGACGGTTAGGCTGCGCAGGCATTTCGGCCAAGCCAGCTTTGCCAAGGAAGATCGCTACACGCTCGGAAGGCTGCGCGCCTTGCTCAAGCCAGTATTTAATGCGGTCTTCAACCAACTGAACTCGATTTTCATCATTGTCAGCTAAAAGCGGGTTATAAACGCCCAGTTTTTCGATGTAGCGGCCATCACGCGGCATGCGCTTGTCGGCTACGACGATACGGTAAAATGGACGGGCCTTACGTCCGCCTCTTGATAGTCTCATTGCAAGTGCCATTTCATTTTCTCCTTTTAATGTTGCCTACAAATTGTTTATCGCTTCTTTTTCTTGCGATCTTTTTTCTTGCCACCATGTGATGACAAGGAACCTAATTGTGGGGCACCAAGCCCCGGTAAACCGGGAGGCATGCCGCCCCCTGCAAACGGGTTGGGACCGAGGCCGCCCCCCGTATTCATAGAGTCAGCCGCACTCATATCCGCGCCTAATCCATCAGGGTCCATAGACTGTGCCATCATCTCCAGCTCATCGGCATTGCCGCCCATCATATCTTTCATCATGCCCATCATCTTGCCGGGGCCCATTTTGCGCATCTGCTTCATCATCGTTTGCATTTGTTTGAGCTGCTTGACGATTTTGTTGATCTCTTGCACGGATGTACCGGAGCCAGAGGCAATGCGCTGCTTGCGTTTCATGTTGAGGAGGTCGGGCTTTTCGCGCTCGGCCTTGGTCATGGAAAAGATAATCGCTTCCTGACGTTTCACCATTCCATCATCCATGCCTGCTTCATCGAGCTTGCTCGCCATACTGGAAAGGCCCGGCATCATCTTCATCATCGCACCCATGCCGCCCATTTTTTTCATCTGCTGCATTTGTTTGAGCAAGTCATTAAAATCGAACTTACCCTTTTTGAACTTAGCAGCCATTGCTTGGGCTTCGTCGGCATCCACCGTCTCAACAGCTTTTTCAACCAAGGACACCACATCGCCCATGCCCAAAATGCGCCCGGCAATACGATCAGGGTGGAAGGTTTCCAGCGCATCCCATTGCTCGCCAACACCTATAAGCTTGATCGGCTTGCCGGTCACGGCCTTCATCGACATCGCCGCACCGCCGCGCGCATCACCGTCTACGCGGGTTAGCATGATGCCTGAAAGCGGTACGCGCTCATCAAAGGCTTTGGCGGTCTGCACCGCATCTTGGCCTGTCATTGCATCGGCAACGAGCAGCGTTTCAATCGGGTTAGTTGCTTTTTGAATAGCGGCGGCTTCATCCATCAAAGTTTCATCGATGGAAAGACGCCCAGCCGTATCAAGCATGACAACGTCATACCCTCGCTTACGAGCGACATCCATCGCGCGCTTGGCAATATCGACAGGCTTCTGGCCTTCAATGATTTCGAGGGTGGCTATCTTTGTTTGTTCACCAAGCTGTTTTAGCTGTTCCTGCGCGGCGGGACGATACACATCAAGCGATGCCATCAGGACTTTCTTGTTGTGTTTGTCGGTGAGGCGCTTGGCGATCTTCGCCGTGGATGTCGTTTTACCCGAACCTTGCAAACCAACCATAAGATAGGCCGAAGGCGGGGAGGAGAATTTAAGCTCATCAGCTTCGCTGCCCAGCATCTGCACAAGCGCATCATGAACAATCTTGATAACCTGTTGACCCGGGTTCACACCCTTGATGACATTTTCACCAACGGCCTTGTCTTTAATGCCGGCGATAAAATCTTTAACGACCGGCAGAGCGACATCCGCCTCAAGCAGCGCAACACGGATCTCGCGAGAAACTGCCATCACGTCATTTTCACTCAGCGAGCCTTTGCCCGTTAAGTTCTTAAATACGCCGCCTAATTTTTCACTCAAACTATCAAACATATAAAACCAAAACCTCCCCACTGAGCGTTCGCGCCGAGTGGGGTGTACCGTTAAGCACTGACTTCAAAAGAAATATCAGTGGAATTTGTTGGGAAAATATGGCTTAAGCGCTATATTGTCAAGGAATTAAAGCGTAAAAGCGCCAAAAGGATATGAGATGAAATTCAGGAAGATGCACGGCTTAGGTAACGACTTCGTCATTCTCGATCAAAAACAGATCAAGCATGGCATGCTCACCAATGCTCAAATCCGCTATATTTGCGACCGTCACCTTGGTGTTGGCTGTGATCAGCTTGTCGTGTTGGAGCCGTCTAGCGTCGCCGATATCTTCGCGCGGTTTTACAATGGAGATGGCTCCGAAAGTGATGCTTGCGGAAATGCCACGCGCTGCGCGGCGGATATCATCATGAAAGAGCAGGGGAGCCAGAGCTGTACAATTGAAACAGGTGCTGGTGTTCTAAACTGTATGCGTGCAGACGAAGGCATGGTCACCGTCGATATGGGCGCGCCAGTGAGCGTGGGTAATCTTGACCTCACCGAAGATCCGCTTGATAGCCCCACCACGGTTGATATGGGCAATCCGCACTGCGTGTTTTTTGTGGACAATGTTGAGGACATTGATGTGGAAACTCTCGGGTCAGCGGTGGAAAACAATGCGTTATTTCCGGGCCGTACTAATGTTGAATTCGTTGAAATCATCAATGACACCAAAATGCGTCAACGCACATGGGAACGGGGCGCAGGAATAACTCTAGCCTGTGGCTCAGGCGCCTGCGCTGTGGCCGTAGCGGGGCTGAATGCTGGCAAAACAGCGCGAAAAGTTGAGGTTGAGCTCGATGGCGGCGCGCTTTTCATCGAACTTGCCGAAAATGACCACGTCCTCATGACCGGCCCTATCGCCTACGTGTTTGACGGTGAGATAAAAGACCTATAAAACCGCGCTATGTCTAACAAAACCCCACAACTCGTTACATTCGGCTGCCGCCTCAATACCTATGAGAGCGAAGTGATGCGTACACATGCGCAAGAAGCAGGGATCGAAGATGCCATTATCTTCAATACCTGTGCCGTGACGAAAGAGGCGGAAAGGCAGGCTAGGCAGGCCATTCGCAAGGCGCGGCGTGAAAATCCGGCGGCAAAAATCATCGTTACAGGCTGCGCTTCGCAGATTGATCCACAGACTTATGCACAGATGCCGGAAATCGACCAGATTATCGGTAATGACCTCAAGTTAAAGGCCGAAACATGGGGTGTACGTCACAATGACCGCGTTTTGGTTAATGATATTATGTCTGTCAAAGAAACCGCCAGCCACTTGATTGAAGGCTTTGAAGACCGTTCTAGAGCATTCTTACAGGTGCAAAATGGCTGCGATCATCGCTGTACGTTCTGCATAATCCCCTATGGCCGCGGAAATTCACGCTCTGTGCCCATTGGAGTCATCGCTGAGCAGGTCCGTACGCTGGTGGGGCAAGGTTGTAACGAAATAGTATTCACCGGCGTGGATGTGACCTCATACGGCCCGGATTTGCCCGGTAGCCCTACATTTGGCCAGATGATCCGCCGCGTGCTGGCGTTGGTGCCGGAATTGAAGCGTTTACGGCTGTCCTCGCTGGATCCGGTCGAAATTGACGAAGATCTCTGGTGTTTAATCGCAGAAGAGCCACGTTTAATGCCACATTTGCACCTTTCGGTGCAATCTGGCAACGATTTAATCCTAAAGCGCATGAAAAGACGGCATTTGAGACAAGATATTATCGATTTATGCTCAAAAGCGCGTAATTTACGCCCAAATATAGAGTTTGGAGCCGATATTATCACCGGTTTTCCCACTGAAACCGAAGAAATGTTCCAAAATACCCTCGATATTGTCGAAAAATGCGATCTGACATACCTGCATGTGTTTCCGTATTCGGAGCGTGAAGGCACCCCGGCTGCAAAAATGCCGCCTGTTGATCCGGCCGTTCGAAAGGAGCGGGCGAAAAGATTGCGCGATTTGGGTGATAAACAGCTGCAAAAACTTCTTAAGCGACATGTGAATAAAACAGTGGATATCATTGTGGAAAAAGAAAATTTTGGCCGCAGTGAAAGCTTCGTACCTGTGATAGTTGAGCAAGATTTGCAGGCCGGACAGCTTGCCCGGGTTGAGCTTACCGCAATAAACGGCGATAAGCTGGTTGGCGCGCCCGCTTAGAAGGCGTATAGTCTCCTCATTCAAAGGAGCAATTAATGGTGTTTTGGCGTAAGAAAAAGAACGAAGGCGCGCAAGAGCAGGAAGCGCGGGAGGACAAGTTCGTCCACCACCCGCATGAGCCCGATATTGAGCCTTCCACAGACTATGAAGCTGAAATAGATCACGATACGGACCGTGAACTCAATGAAACCAGTCGCGAAATCCTTGAAGATTTAACAGTTGAGCCCGTTCCCGAGCATACAGAAGTTGATGATGCGGAAGAAAGCGAAGAATTGGCCGATCATTCGGAAGAGGGGGGTTGGCTCTCACGGCTAACTTCAGGGCTTTCTAAATCCACCAGCAAGATTACCACGGGCCTTTCCGACCTCGTGACCAAGAAAAAACTCGATCAAGAGATGCTTGATAGCCTAGAAGAGGTCTTGATTGAAGCCGATTTGGGGCCAAAAACAGCGATAAAGGTGATTGAGAGTTTCTCCGAAGGCCGTTTTGGCAAAGACTTAGAAGAAAATGAAATCCGCGAAGCCTTAGCAGAAAGCATCGCCAAGATCCTCGAGCCTGTAGCTAAACCCTTAGAGATCAAGAAACCAGCCGAAGGGCCGTTCGTCATACTGATGTGCGGGGTCAATGGCGCCGGCAAAACCACAACAATTGGGAAATTGGCACAGCGCTTGAAGCAGCAGGATGGTCATAAAGTTATGATGGCCGCTGGTGACACTTTCCGCGCTGCCGCCGTCGAGCAGCTGGAGATTTGGGCCAAACGTACGGGCTGCACGTTGATTAAGAAGGATGTCGGTGCGGATGCCGCGGCCGTGGCTTATGAAGCCTATGAGCAGGCCAAAGCCGAGGGCGTTGATGTGTTGCTGATCGATACGGCGGGAAGATTGCAGAATAAGGCCAACTTGATGGAAGAACTGGCGAAAATCATCCGCGTACTGAAAAAACAGGATGAAAACTTGCCGCATGAAGTGGTGCTAGTGCTGGATTCAACAACCGGGCAAAACGCTTTCTCACAGCTCGAAACCTTCAAAAACATGGTCGATGTCAGCGGTTTAATCGTCACAAAGCTTGATGGTAGCGCCAAAGGCGGGGTTTTGGTGGGGCTGGCCGATCAATTCGGCGTGCCGGTCTATGCAATCGGCGTGGGAGAGGCTCTGGAGGACATGCAGCCCTTTGTCGCCCGGGAATATGCAAGCTCACTTATGGGCCTAAAGGTTTAACAGGAAGAGTTAACCCTAAACACTTGAAAATTAATGAAAAATAGGTGATAATAAAGAATGGCAAAATCTCCCAAACGTATATCTCCTAAAAACTGTAAAACGCCAGAAGAGGCGCTGAAACACATAGAGTTGATTTATAATGCCCATGTTGAGTTTCTGCGGGAGCAATTCAAGGGTTTCGTCAAGGGGGAGCTGAAAGACCAGCGTTTCCGAGGGTTTTACCCGTATGCGCGTATTTCAACAAAATTGGCCCGCAGGCAAGATACGCGGCTGTCCTATGGCTTTGCCGCGCGTCCAGGCACCTACAGCACAACGCTGACCCGCCCTGACATATTTGATCATTATTTTATTGAGCAATTTCGCCATATCATCAAAAACCATGAGGTGCCGATTGAAATTGGCGTCAGCGATACGCCGATTCCACTGCATTTTGCGCTGGGCGAGGGGTTTCATCTAGAAGGGGATTTGAGCTCTGAGCAGCTTGCCAGCCTGCCCGATATGTTCGATGTACCGAATTTAAACATCATGGATGATGAAATTGCCAATTCGCGCCATATCCCTGCGCCGGGTGAAGATCTGCCGCTTTCATTGTTTACAGCCCCGCGCGTGGATATAAGCTTGCAGCGTCTGAAGCATTATTGCGGGACGCCTGCGTCACATTTCCAGAATTTTGTAATTTTCACGAATTACCAGTTTTACATAGATGAGTTCATTGAGATTGGCCAGAAAAAAGCCGGAAAAGGTGGATTTGATGAGTTCACGGGCCCTGATACTGCAGGGCGTTTGCCGCAGATGCCTGCCTATCACCTGAAGTGCAAAAACGGCAAAGGCATTACGATGGTGAATATCGGGGTTGGACCGTCCAATGCCAAGACCATTACGGATCACATTGCGGTGCTACGCCCCCATGCTTGGATGATGCTGGGACATTGCGCAGGTTTGCGCAGCTCTCAAAGCTTGGGAGACTATGTCCTTGCACACGGATATTTGCGTCAGGACCATGTTTTGGATGATGATCTGCCGACCGAAATTCCGGTTCCCGCGCTGGCAGAGGTGCAACAAGCGCTTGAGAAAGCGGTGAGTGAGATTTGCGGTTTTGACGGCTATGACATCAAAAAAGTCATGCGCACGGGCACCGTGGCCACAACGGATGACCGAAATTGGGAAATTAGATCTTCGACGCAGCAAAATAAACGCCTCAGCCAAAGCCGGGCAATTGCCATGGATATGGAGAGTGGCACGATCGCCGCCAACGGTTTCCGCTTTCGCGTCCCTTACGGGGCATTGCTCTGCGTGTCTGATAGGCCGCTGCACGGACAATTAAAGCTGCCCGGCATGGCCGATAGTTTTTATCGCCAGCGGGTGAAACAGCATTTACAGGTAGGGCTAAGAGCCATGGAAATGCTCCGTGATTTGGAGCCCGAAAAACTCCATTCCCGCAAACTCCGCAGCTTCGACGAGGTCGCCTTTCAATAAATGCTAGATATGCTGCGTTGGGGGAAGGGGGGGCGTTGTTAGTCTAGGTGATTTTTCGTTAACATATTGGTCAATACCTTTGAAAATACCTCTGGCTATCCGATATGGTTCTTCTTGCATATCTTTAAGGCGGCTTTTTCCTTCGTTATTATTAAGAAAATCCAGTTCAACCAAGATCGCGGCATCAGAGCCATGATCATATTTTCCAAATTCACGAAATATTTGCAGGTCTTGAGGGGTGACACCGCGAGGAACGGATTTGTGGAATGTCCCCATTTCTTTGGAAACCAAATCGCCAAATCGGTTTGAGTTTATGCTTAAGGTTTTGCCATCACATGCTCTGGGGGTTCTGATTTCATACCCTTTGCCTCTATTGCCCGGGGCACTATTTACATGCAGGCTGATAAAAACAGTATAAGGCGCTTTAAGTTCGCGCTCCAAATTCACAGAAAATTGCGCTCTTTTAGTCAAGCGGCTGCTTTTGCTGCCCTCATATTCAAAGACCTCGCCCGGGCCGCGCGTAAAAACAACGCGGTGGTTTGCTTTCTCTAATTGTAGAGCAAGCGAGCGCCCGACAGCATCAACAATATCAGCTTCTGTCAATTTTTTGTCTTTGGAAACAGCTCCTTGATCATAGGCGCCTGATTTGTCTTTTGAACCGTGACCTAAATCAATAACAATAAGAGGGCGCGCATCGGTTTCAGAATTTACCGGTGAGTGAACTATGCCTTTTACGGTGTTGTCCCACGCTTTATCTGTTAGCTCCGCAGGGACTTTAAAGGAACGAGGGGATGTTTTTTCACTCGTTGTATTGCTTGTTTTGGGTGTCGTTGTATCTTGGACAACTGCCGCAACATCTTCAACCGGGACAACCGCTTTATCCGGGACAACTGCTTTATCCGGGACAACTGCCGTAACAAAAGCCAATTCTAAACTTGGGCTTGGGCTTGGGATACGGACTATATCTTTAGGGTGGATTGTACCATCTTCAGGAATGTAAGGATTCGTATCTTTTAAAGTTTGTATTGGAACGCTATAGGCTTTCGAGATGCGGTAAAGCGTATCTCCTTCTCCTACGACATGAGCGTAATAACCTGTTGGAATACGGATTTCATCGCCAGGGTGAATAGTAGAATTTTTGGGAATTTGAGGGTTTGCTAGCCTGAGCGTATGCGAGGAAATATTACCGCCTGCCTTATTTCGTGCAACCTTATTTCGTGCAACCTGATTTCGTGCAATTTGTGTAAGGTTTTCGAGGTCTTGTACAGTGTGTTTGTAATATTCAATGGGAATATGGAGCCTGTCCCCCGCGTCAATTGCTGTATCTGTTTGCTTCAAATTAGCGGCCTTAAGGACCTCTAAAGTTATCCCGTGAGCGGCTGCTATGTTTGTTAAATTATCGCGGTCCTTCACCGTATAGTCAAAGCCAGCTGAAGGCAGTGTAATTTCATCTCCAGGATGGATGGTTGAGTTTTTATCAAGCTTAGGGTTTATAGCTAAAAGTTGTTTTAGGGAAAGGTTGTTATTCTCGGCGATTTTTTTTAAACCGTCACTACGTTGGACTACATAGATATTATCAGCGCTCGCCATAGCCTAATTTCCCCCTCAAGCATTTTTTTACTTTTTATTCTTAAGGATAGACATAAAAGATTAACAAAGTTTAAAAGGTGGGTCTCTTGTGGCTAGCTGTAGATGAGGATTAAGACAATAAAAAAAGGCGCCTCATAGTGAAGCACCTTATCCCGTATACACGTATTCTTAAAATTCTTTAGACAACAACGTCGATTAAGGACCCACGGCGCGCTGTTTCGCTTTGCTGGCCACCTTCGCTTTGATTGGCCGCAAGTAGCTCGTCCGCTTGTTCCTGCAGGTTGTTCTGATTATTTGTTTCTGTGTTTTGCGTTTCTGCCGCCGCTGTGCCTTGTGGCTGAATCCGATTTTCTTCAGGCTCACGCTCTTCACGCTGGCGCACCTGCGTGTTATTCTGATCAACCTGTGATGACTGAGAGAGTGGTACTTGTTGCTGGCCTGCAATTCCGCTAAGTGGTCCTGCCATGATCGTTCATCCTTTTGATCTGCTTAAAAACTTAAAACCCACTATTTAGAGTACAGCATAAGCGTTAATAAACAGTATAGGAGTCGTGTATATAAAGCAAATAAACAAGGCCTGTGAATCTTAAGTCTTTGGTAATCTCTTTTTAACCGAAATGTAACCAATAAAGCGTATATATTAGTGCAGGAGAAACGGCTAACTGCGTAAAATTTGTATAAAACACAATGTTTTCAACGCTTTTCAGGGGTTTTTCTCGGAACAACAATAAAAAAATAATAACTTAAAAAATTACGTCTACGGGGCAATAAATCAAATGGATCTAAGTTTTTTAGATAAATCTTCAAATGTGACACCGCTGCTAGTACGATTGTATGACTCGCAAAAGTTGAACGGTCTGGCAAAGGATGAAAAGCCGCTGGCGCGCGTTGAGTTAACATCCGCTGTTACTGAATTGCTGGAGATGGAGCTTTCCCCAAGGGAAAGTGAGTTGATTGCTGATGTTTTGATAGGTCTTATGCGTCAGGCCGAGCTGGATATGCGTGAAGCATTGGCTGAGCGTTTGGCGCTCATCGACAATGTGCCTTTGCGCCTGATATTGCAGCTTGCAAATGATGAAATCGAAGTTGCTGGTCCGGTTTTAAGCCAAAGCCCGGTTTTGGGAGATCTCGATCTTATTTATATTATTAAATCAAAAGGCCCGGCTTATTGGCAGGCGATTGCCAAGCGCGAAGAAATGAGCAATCAGGTTGCGAATTTGCTGGCCGATACGAGGGATTTAGATACCGCCGTGACGTTGGCCAAAAATGAAAACATTACCCTGACGGATCACGCGCTCACAGTGTTAAGCGATATGGCGCAAAATTCAGATAAATTGGCGCAGCCGTTATTGCGCCGTGATGAAGTGACGGCGGATATGGCCAAAGCACTTTTCAAATATGTTGGCGAAGAGATCAAAGCCCTTATAAAAGACGAATATGGAATCGAAGAAGGTTCAATCATTGATAGTGTTGATGAGGTGATCATTGATCTGGTTGATGCCAGCGAAGCGGTAGGCGTGTTTGCGCCAACGGCTTCAATGCTGAAAGCTGCGGATCGTTATAAAGAAAAAGGGTTGCTGACAGCCAAGTTAATGCTAGGTTCCCTGCGCCGCGGCCAGATCCAAGCTTTTGTTTCTCAGTTTTCAAAATATACAGGATTGTGTCCAAAAACGACGCTGGAGATTATATCGCAAGCTAGCGGTCAAGGCTTGGCAGTCGCATGTAAAGCTTACGATCTTTCGAAAGAAGATTTTGTTTCGATCTTTTTGCTGACAAACCGTATCCGCAATCAGGCTCGCATGGTGGATTTGAACGATATGACCAAGGCGATCAATTATTATAACCGGATTAAGCCGGATGTGGCGCGCGGCATCATTAAAAATTCTCTAGAAGACGAACTTTCAAAATAACCCAGAATTAAGTTTATTGGCTCAAGCAGCTTTTGCAGCATTTTCAAGCGCGGCAATGCCGGGCAGTGTTTTGCCTTTGAGCCATTCCAGAAAAGCGCCACCCGCAGTTGAGATATAAGTAAAATCCTCACAAACATTTGCATTCTCAAGCGCGGAAATTGTATCGCCCCCACCCGCAATGCTGCTTAGTGTTCCAGCCTTTGTCAGTGCCGCGGCTTTTTCCGCCAGCGCATTTGTTCCTTTATCGAACGGTTTAAGCTCAAACACTCCCATCGGACCGTTCCAAAGCAGCGTTTTGCTTTTTTCTAAAATGTCCTCCACCGCCGCAATAGTTTGCGGGCCAATATCAATCGCCATTTTACCATCCGGAATATCGGATGAGCTCACAACTTCGGAAGGGGCGTTGAGCTTTAATTCTTCGCTCACAACACTATCGATCGGCAGCACGATTTTACAGTCGTGCTCGCGCGCGGTTTCCATGATTTTGAGGGCTTCATTTTTCATGTCAGTTTCACAAAGTGAACTACCAACATTACCGCCTTGCGCAAAGATAAAAGTATTGGCCATCGCGCCGCCGAGAATAAGATAATCAACCTTCTTAACAATATTGTTTAGAACGTTGAGTTTAGTTGATATTTTCGACCCACCTACGATTGCTGTGACTGGTTTTTTCGGATGCTCTAAAGCGGCATCAAGCGCATTTAATTCCTGTTCCATCAACAGACCAGCAGCAGCAGGCAACTGGTTGGCAAGACCTTCTGTGCTGGCATGGGCACGGTGCGCGGCAGAAAACGCATCATTGGCGTAGACATCGCCGAGCGCGGCTAACTGCATCACAAAGTCTGGGTCATTGGCTTTTTCACCTTTGTGAAAGCGCAAATTTTCCAGTAGAGCGACCTCACCATCTTGCAGTGACGATGCGACCTTTTCGGCTTTCGGCCCAATACAATCCTGTGCAAAGCGCACTTCACAGCCCCAGCATTCTTCAAGAGTAGGCAAGAGGAAGGCTAGCGACATCGCTGGGTTTTGTTCGCCTTCTGGTCGACCGAAGTGAGAAAGAATAAGCACTCTTGCCCCCGCATCGCGCAAATGGTCAATGGTTGGTTTTAAACGGTCAATCCGTGTGGTGTCCATCACTTGGCTGCGCTGGGCCGGAACGTTAAGGTCGACGCGCAGCAAAACTTTCTGGCCTTGTAAGTCCATATCGCGGATTGATTTAAAATTCATGAGAACTCTTTTTTGGTTTACGTTTTGAGGCTTTTGGCATGTTCCGTCGCTTCTATCAATCGTGAACGTAGTGTCGGGTCTAGCGCGGAATGCCCGGAATCCGGCACCACAACATAATCTGCTTCTGGCCATTGTTGGTGTAGCTTGTGCGCGGTTTGAATGGGACAGATCGCATCATAACGCCCCTGAATGATTGTCGTTGGAATTTTCTTGAAGGTTCCAACATGGTTGAGCAGGCTGTTTTCCGGGGCAATAACCTCATGCTTGAAATAATGGGCTTCCAGTCGGGCCAAGGCCAAGGCGTGGCTTTTTTGCTCCGCCGTAGTAATGGTTTCATAATTCGGGAGCAGGGATGAGCACGCGCCTTCATATAGGCTCCAGCGAATGGCCGCCTGAATTTGTGTGTCTTCATCTGCTGCTGTCAGGCATTGATAATACCCTTCAAGTAAATTGTCTTGCTGATCCTCCGGCAAAAACCCGGCGAATTGTTCCCAGGCCTCAGGGAAAATCTTTTGCATGCCGTAAAGAAACCAATCGATCTCCGTCTGCTCGCACAGAAAAATACCCCGCAAGATCATGCTTAGAACATGCTGCGGATGTTGTGCGACGTAGCTTAAAGCCAGCGTACTGCCCCAAGACCCGCCAAAGAGATGCCAGCGATCAATCTGGAGGTGTGCACGCAGGGCCTCCAGATCATCGACCAAATGCTGCGTTGTATTGTTTTCAAGGCTGCCCAGCGGATGGGATCGCCCTGAGCCGCGCTGGTCGATAATAATGATGCGGTAATGATCAGGGTCAAAAAAGCGGCGGTGCGTGGGGGTCGCGCCCGCGCCGGGGCCACCATGCAGCAGCAGGATCGGCACGCCATCTGGGTTGCCGCTTTGCTCCCAATACAGGTTATGCGTGGCATCTACGGCTAAAAAACCACTGGAGTATGGCGTGAGCGCAGGGAACAGGTCCAGCAGCCTTACGCGGGGCGTATGGTTGGTTTTTTCAGGTGCAGGCACCTTGTTTTCTGCTGTCTTTCGCTGCGGCATAAATTAAGTCTTAAAATCTTTACGAATTGAGCTCAGCTTAGGCTTTTACACCTGCTGAGGTAAAGACTTTATTTTGAAAGAAGCTCGATGGCTTCCGGGTGGTCAATTTCTATATAAGCGCCGTTATAATCTTCAATCCAGCCGCGCACGCGGATCTTTTTGCCGCTCCACTCAAACGGGTTGAGGCCTTTTGCGGAAAACGCGCGTCGATCTTCCGGCGCAACCGACACGGTAAAATCATCGCGCCAGTTTCGGCCAAAATTCAGATACACACGGTTTTTCTTCAGCGCCGCACTTTCAATCGTGCCTTCAACAATTTGGAAACTGTTGATGTGTTCGGGCGCCTCATCGGGCGAAATAATTTTGGCATCTTTGGCCCAAATACCCAGCTTTTCTTTCCGCGCATGTTTTTCAAGCGCGTAAAGCTGCGCTGCCATTTCAGGGTTACGTTTGGTGGTTTGAACCTGAGCAAGGCCCAGCCCGACAAGCGTACCTTGAACCCATGCTTTATCTTTTTCCCGTGCAAGATGGGCAAGCGTATGCCCCATACGGTTGGTGCGGCCCCAATCTTTCTTTTTAGCTTGATAGATCAGAACCGTTTCACCTTCGAGCATATCTTTAAGAATATTTAAAGCCGTGACAGCGAAGGGTCCGGCATGCTCGGGCGTATTGTCAACAAGGTGCAGGCTGTTCAGATGGGCAATATCACCATTGCTGAGCTTCATTGTCAGTGGTGAAATCACCTCCAGCACTTCGGCCTTGCCTGTTTCGCGAAGATCACTGTAATTGCCTTCGGGGAAAGGTTGCGCGAGTGCAGGGGAAAACCATAAAAGATTGGCGAGCGCGGAAAAAATGACTAATATGGGGCGGGTTTTAAACATGACACCAAAGTGGATGATTTTGATGAGACATTACAAGCTTTTCTTTGCGGCTCTAACCCTTTTGCCAGCGGTTTTGTTATCCGCCTGTTCGACAAACCCCGCAACGGGCAATCAGCAATTTACCGCGCTGATGTCTCCACAGCAGGAAGTGAAGGTCGGCGCATCTGAACATGAGAAGATTGTTCAGCAATTTGGTTTATATAAAAACGCTGCTGTAAGCGCCTATGTAAACGAAATCGGCAAGCGCGTCACCGCGAATACAGAGCGCCCAGACGTTAAGTACACCTTCTATGTTTTGGATAGCCCAATTGTAAACGCTTTTGCGCTGCCCGGCGGTTATATCTACATCTCTCGCGGTTTGTTAGCGCTAGCCAATAGCGAAGCGGAACTGGCTGCGGTGCTCGCGCACGAAGCCGGACACATCACTGGGCGCCATTCAGCAGAGCGCTATTCCCGCGGCGTTGTGACGTCGCTGGGGGCAGGGATTATCTCAGCAGTCCTTGATAGCTCAGGCGCGTCGCAAGCGCTTGGTGTGGGCGCCAATCTATATATGAGTTCATATTCACGGGGGCAGGAGAATGAAGCCGACTCTCTGGGCCTGCGCTATATGACCCGCGGAGGTTATAATGCCGATGCGATGTCAGTGTTCTTATCATCATTGAAAAATCAATCGGAGATAGAGGCGCAGCTCGCCGGACGGGGCAAGTCAGCTGGCCAAAGCTACTTCTCAACGCACCCCGCGACGGCCGATCGTGTTGCACAAACGCGCGGCCAAGCTGGTGGATATCCAAAGGGCGGTAAAATTAATCATGATCGTCACCTCAAAACAATTGATGGTATGACATATGGCCATAGCGCCGCGCAGGGATTTGCCCGCGGCCAGAATTTCTACCACACCGGCATTGGTTTTACTTTTAGCGTGCCCGAAGGCTTTAATATCGCCAATCAGCCATCACAGGTAACGGCAACGTCACAATCCGGCGGCGTTTTAATTTTTGATATGGCGCAGAATAAACAAGGTTTTAATCCATCTGCCTATGTAAGGAATTGGGTAAAGGATAAAAAACTGGAAGGGCTTGAGGCTATAACGGTGAATGGAAAGCCCGGTGCAACAGCGAGCTTTACCGGCAATCTCAATGGACGGCCTGTCACAATCCGGCTTGTGGCCATCAAATGGGGAGATCGTTTTGCTCGGTTCCAGGTGGCCATACCGCAAGGTGCTTCGGCTAGCTTGGTTGATGGCATGAAGAAAACAACCTATAGCTTCCGTTCTATGAGCGCGGCTGAGAAAAAATCGGTGCGGCCGTATAGGCTTAAAGCCTTTACCGCTAGCGCTGGAGAAACGGTTGCTTCTATTGCACGCCGCCAGCCATTTACAAAGCTGCAGGAACCGCGTTTCCGGGTTCTCAATGGTTTGAGTGCAGGTAAAAATTTAAAAGCCGGGCGTTTGTATAAAAAGATTGTTGAATAATAAAAAGCCGAGCAGCCCGGGGGAAGGGCGCTCGGCGCTTGGAAGGGGCTGTCTTAGCAGGCTTTAATCTTCCAAAAACAAATTATCTTTATCCTCAACCTGGTCTTCGATTGAGCTTTTAATTTTTTCCATCGCGCGGGCTTCAAGTTGGCGCACGCGCTCTTTGCTCACGCCAAGCTCTTTGCCAAGCGCCTCAAGTGTTACGACGTCGTAACCTAAATGGCGTTGACGGATGATTGTTTGCTCGCGGTCACTTAAACCGCCAAGGGCTGTATTCAACCAGCGAGAGCGTGCTTGAGAGTCCATAACGGTCGTTGCCACTTCTTCCGGGTTTGGCCCGTCATCGCTAAGCATGCTTTGCCAATCATCTTCACCGTCTTCGCCTATCGTGGCGTTGAGGGATTGATCGGAACCAGACATACGGCCTTCCATGATTTCAACGTCTTTGACTTTCACGTTAAGCTCGCGCGCGATTTCGGCGCGGTTGTCATCGTTCAACCCTTCTTTTTCAGCGCGCCCTTCAATTTTTGAACGCAAGCGGCGCAGATTAAAGAACAATGATTTTTGTGCAGAGGTTGTCCCTGTACGCACGATGGACCAGTTGCGCAGCACGTAATCTTGTATGCTTGCGCGGATCCACCAAGTTGCATAAGTCGAAAAGCGTAAATCACGCTCGGGATCAAAACGTTTAGCAGCTTGCATAAGGCCGATATTACCTTCTTGAATAAGGTCGCCCATCGGCAGGCCGTAATTACGGAAGCGTGAGGCAACAGAAACAACAAGGCGTGTATAGGACTTCACCATCTCATGTAGGGCCTTCTCATCTTCGTCATCACGCCAGCGTCTTGCCAAATCAAGCTCATGCTCTTTTTCAAGCATTGGCTCGCTCATCGAACTGCGGATGTAGTCCATGTTGGCTTTTTGTGTTTGTGGATCGTCGATATACGCCATGATGTCCTCCTGAAGATTGGATATAAACTCCCTATATTCTTTATACGTGTCTAAGTATAAACACCTTCGCATAAAGTAGAATAAAGTTACAAAAAATGAAGGGGAGGGTTGTGTTTTTTTAAGCTTCGAGAATTTTGGCAACCTGACCGTCGGCTTCAAAGCCAACAGAGATAAGCTTTCCGCCAAAACCGCAACCATCGTCAACTGTGGCTGTAATACAATTTAAAAGCAGCCCGCTATGGTCGGGATCAAAACCGCGCACGACTTTTTCAAACGGCTTATAAGGGGTTTCTATCGATTTAAATTCGTCCGTTGCCCACCAGATATGATCGCCTTGATCATGTAGTGGTTGGCAAGGCATCAGGCCTGCATGAACAAACAGCATAGGGTAGGGCGCTGTTTCATCGGTGAACGCCATGCGTTTGAGCTGGTTAAAGAAAATCTCATGGCCGGCCCGTGCGCGCAAAGCTTTGCGGATGATGTTCGTCCAGCGGGTAATGCTCATCGTCCCGCATTTGCAGGCTTCAATCCCGTCATGCGGCGAGAGGCCATAATCGTAAAGCGTGTTGGATAGGCCGCTCCCCAGCATCCACAGCAAAACGTTTGTTGGGTCAGGTGCAAATTGCAGCTGTAGCAGTTTTTCCCAAATAATTTCCTGCTGCCCGCGTAAATAAACAAAATCAGTGCAGATCATTCCAGGTGTAGCCAGAACCATCCGGCGGAAGGTTAGAATTTCATCGATACACGCAACCGACTGATCGCCATAGCCGGTATAGTTACCGTGATAAATAATGCGGTCACCGGGCTTTATATGTTTGAGGATATGATCGTGAAGTCGGGTGAGTTCATCCAAATGCCCGTGGATGGCGGGGACAGTCCAAACCGCATTCGGTTGTCCTATTTTTGCATAAGAATCGTTATGTTCCCAGTGCGTGCACAAAGTCTTTTATAATCTTTCGTGGCGGAAAAATAAGAAAGGAGGGCGGGAAGAATTCCCAGAATCAAGAATACTATACAATAAAAACAGGCGCATAGGAAGTGGAAAACTTCGCCGGTGCGCCTGTTTGAAACTGTAGTCTGTAATTAAGCGGCTTTTTTGCCTGCTTCTTCAACATCATCCTTGATGACACCCATAAGGTCTTCAAGACGCTCAGTCGCTTTGATTTCTGTGATCTTCTCAACAGCGGCCACTTCACGTGCCAAACGCTCAAGCGCAGATTGGTAAATCTGACGCTCAGAGTAAGATTGCTCAGTGTCATCGTTGCTACGCTTAAGATCGCGCAGAACTTCTGCAATCGCGACTGGGTCACCGGAATTGATCTTTGTTTCATATTCTTGCGCGCGGCGGCTCCACATAGTGCGTCGTACGCGTGACTTCCCTTTGAGGGTCTTCAAGGCGTCGTCCATACGGTCTGAGGTGCTCAGCTTACGGAGGCCTGCAGCTTCGGCTTTCATCACAGGAATTTTGAGGCGCATACGGTCTTTTTCAAAAGAAACAGCGTACAGGCTGACATCCATGCCAGCAATGTGTTGTGTTTCCACGCCTTCGATTTGTCCTACCCCGTGTGCAGGGTAAACAACATAATCGCCTTGTGTGAAGTCAAAGTTGTCGTTATCAGCCATTTTTAGCACCTTTTTTTGTTTTTGTTTGGTCCATGTAAAAACCGCTTTCGCTAAAACGCCTAAAACGGCGCTCACAAAGCGGTTTTCCCTACTCACAAAACAGTTTACTGCTTGAACGTGAAGGGGGAGTATAGTTAAATTTTCGTAAAAAATCAACAAAAACTTCAAAAAGCGCGCTCAGAGCCTGTTTGTATCACTCTTTGTGACGCCTTATGCCGGCTGTACTCATCTGACTTCGCAATGCGTTATAGCGAGCAAGTTTACGCTCAGGAATAAAGTTCTGGTCGAGGATATGGCTGATTGTTGCAAGCTTGGATGAGACATTGAGCAGGCTATGCGCAGAGTTATTGTAACTATGCCCAAACTCCATTGTGATCAGATCTCGCAATGTTCGTTCAGACAGTGCGGCAGTCAGGCCTGTAAGCGTACAGGCCCTAACACAAACTGAATTATTGTAGCGAGTCTGTATGCGGGCTAGATAAAGTTCATTTTCTTTGCGGCGCGACCTGAATTTTTTGATTTTCACGTTTTTTAAATCAAATTTTTGGCAAAGCATTTTAGAAAACCGCTCAAAATTATGTGTGTGAAGATCAAAAGCACAACGCGAAATACTCGCTGTTGTTTCAATAAGGCTGGCAACGCGCTCGTCATCCATGATTTCAGCAAGGTTTATGGTCGCGTTGTTGCTATACATCAACGCTTTGATTTGATTGGCTTTATCAAGAGATTCAACATAGGTCAAAGGGTCTTTGACTAAATGCCGATCAAGTTTTAAATGCACTAAGGCTCTTTTTTCATCCAGCGGGGTAACATTTAGAAAACTAGTCTGTGCTTCATACTCAAAGCGAAATCCCGTACCCCAAACTATAAATGAGCCCTCCGCACAAGTTTCCTCATACTTCATAACGAACTCAGTCCCTGTAATTTTCTTTATTTTGATTGCCTAATATATGCGCCTAAAAAATGTGAAAGTCAAATTTCAGATGTAATACATTGAAAATAAATAACATTTTTGTAATGGGTTGGTCTCTTTTGTCGTGAATCGCGAATTTTAGTGCTTTAGATGAAAATAAATTTTGTGCGGCAGTGCGCAAAAAACACAAGAAATACAGGTGGATAGGGGGCTATGGAGTGTAGGTACGCTGTAGGCGACATTAAGTGTTATGCATAACTGTGCATAATTTAGTCACGCTTAAGGCTAAAGCTAAAAACTTAAGATTTTTTTGTGAGTGTCTAGGGTCGCTTTTCTACCAATGGGCATAGGAAATAGATTGGCACCATGTCCAAATGGTGCATTCATGACAACGGGTATATCAAGGCCTTCGGTGAGTTCCAGTGTAATATCCTTGAGCGTAAAGCCAAATGGACGGGCGCCATCTTTGAGATCATGAAATTCTCCTAATGCCAAGGCACTGATTTGTTCGAACACACCCATCCGTTTCATCTGGGCAAACATGCGGTCAAAACGGCTGAGTTGATCGCCCGTATCCTCAAGGAAAAGGATTGCATCCTGCAAATTCGGGCAATCATTGGTGCCAGGTAAATAATGGAAGAGGGACAGGCAGCCGCCAATAAGAATGCCTGAAGCGGTTCCCGGGTTTAAAACTTCTGCCTGATCGAGCAGCATCGATGAGTTTCCCCCCGTTAAGAAATCGAGAGTGTCATCCAGTTGGTCAAAACCATGCAGATTTTTAAACACCTGTGCGTGAAAGCCGGGAATGCCTGTATTCGCATAAATGGCATTTAAAGGCGCGGTGATGTCGCTAAAGCCGATCAGGGGTTTGGGGTTTTTGCTGATGAGTTCGTAGTCTAGACCATCAAGCAAATAAAGGCAGCGGTTCCCACCGCCAGCGGCCCAGATGGCTTTGATGTTTTCTCGCACATAGAGCTCATGCAAAGCGTCGAGTTTTTCTGCCGCGGTGCCGGCAGATTGATTGTGGCGTGCATAGGTTTGTTCATGAATAAACACTTCGTAACCGCGCTCCTCCATCACGACCTTTGATTTCTCAATGTCGCTTTGCTCTACAAAGCTGGAGGGCGCCATAACGCCAATGGTGTCACCGGGGTTGAGAGAAAAGGCTGGTTGGTCTGCCATGCATTTTCCTGATGTTGAGGCGTTTAAATGAGCGTGGAATTAACCGTCATCTGTTATTTTTTTGATAATTTCCTGAAGCTTTTCTTCGGCTTTTAAGTTTTCAAGCTGGCATGTTCCAGCGGCTTGGTGCCCACCACCGCCATATTCAAGGCAAAGCGAGCCAACATCAGTTTTGCTGGTGCGGTTGAGGATGGACTTTCCGATCGCAAACACGGTGTTCTGTTTATTTTTACCCCACAGCACGTGCATTGAAATATTGACCTGTGGGAAAAGGGCGTAAACAATAAAGCGGTTCGCTGCCCAGATGGTTTCTTCTTTGCGCAAATCAAGAACAAGCAGATTACTGTGCACGGTAGAACAGCGTTCAATCTGTTCACGCGCTTTGAGCTGATGGTCAAAATACAGATCAACGCGCTCTTTAACGTCTGACAGCTGTAGAATGTCTTCAATGGTGTCATGTTGACGGCAATGGTCGATTAGTTTCATCATCAGCTGATAGTTTGAGATGTTGAAATCGCGAAAGCGCCCAAGTCCTGTGCGCGCATCCATAATGAAGCTCAAAAGCTCCCAACCTTCTGGGTTGAGTATGTCTTCTTTGCTAAATTGAGCAGCGTCAGCTTTATCGACAGCCGCCATCATGTCTTCGGCAACATTGGGAAAAGTTTCCGCGCCGCCAAAATAATCATAAACAACGCGCGCCGCTGAAGGGGCATCAGGGTCGATGATATGGTTTTCAGCCAGGCCATCCAGCCGCTCTGTCTCACTGGCATGGTGATCAAACGCCATGTAAACACCTTCGGCATAAGGCAGGTTCGTTGTTATATCACTTGGTGTGACATCAATAAGGCCATCTTGCATATCTTTGGGGTGCGCGAAGGTTATGTCGTCAATAAGATCCAGCTCTTTCAGTAATATCCCGCAAACGAGGCCGTCCATATCACTTCGTGTGATTAGGCGGTATTTTTTCCCTTTTTCCGGCATTATTTTAGCGGCGCTTGGCATTGTCTGGATTCTCCCTTAATCGAATGATTAAAAACTCGAATATCTATTGTACGCATAAAAACCTAAACAGAAAATGAAAAAAGCGCATCCATATGGTCATATGACACTGGCACGCGCTTTTCCTTAATATGTAGCTTTAGAAGAGTGGCCTAAGCCTTTGCTGACTCTTTCTCTTTTTTGTCATCCGAAGCTTTTTTCTTTTTCTTCTTATCGGCAAGAACCATAACGGGCTCTTTCAGATCGGTGACAGTTTCTTTTTTCACAATAACTTCCTCAAGCCCTTCAATGTCGGGCAATTCAAACATTGTGTCCAGAAGAAGGTTCTCGAGAATAGAGCGAAGACCGCGCGCTCCGGTTTTGCGTTCAATCGCTCTTTGAGCAATCGCTTTAAGCGCATCAGGCTTGAATGTCAGCTCGACACCTTCAATCTCGAACAGCTTCTTATACTGCTTAACCAGAGCATTTTTTGGTTCTGTCAGAATGGTGATGAGGGCTTCTTCATCCAGGTCTTCAAGCGTTGCCAGCACCGGCAAACGACCAACAAATTCAGGAATAAGGCCGTATTTCAGCAAATCTTCCGGTTCTAGCTTTTTGAACAGCTCGCCAATACCGCGACTATCCAAATCTTGAACATCTGCGCCGAAACCGATTGTTGTGCCGCGTCCGCGCTCTGCAATCACCTTATCAAGGCCCGAGAACGCTCCACCAGCGATAAACAGGATATTGGCTGTATCAACCTGCAGGAATTCTTGTTGTGGGTGCTTGCGTCCGCCTTGCGGAGGAACAGAAGCCACTGTGCCTTCCATCAATTTGAGCAGCGCTTGCTGCACACCTTCACCCGATACATCACGGGTGATGGAAGGGTTGTCAGATTTACGAGAGATTTTGTCGATCTCATCGATATACACAATACCTTTTTGGGCACGTTCAACATTGTAATCACTGGATTGCAGCAACTTAAGCACAATATTTTCCACATCTTCACCCACATAACCGGCTTCGGTCAGGGTTGTGGCATCGGCCATGGTGAAAGGAACATCGAGAATACGTGCGAGTGTTTGCGCCAGTAGAGTCTTACCACAACCGGTCGGTCCAACGAGCAGGATGTTCGATTTCGCTAGCTCAATATCGCTGCCGCTGCCCGTTCCACCATGCTCAAGACGTTTATAATGGTTGTGAACCGCTACAGACAGAACGCGCTTGGCACTTTCTTGTCCGATTACGTAATCATCAAGAACCTGTTTAATCTCGGACGGGGCAGGGACGCCTTCACCTTCGCGCACAAGCTGTGTTTTATCTTCCTCACGGATGATGTCCATGCACAGCTCAACACATTCATTGCAAATGAATACATTGGGTCCGGCAATCAGTTTGCGGACCTCGTGCTGGCTCTTACCGCAAAAAGAGCAGTACAGGGTGTTTTTGCTATCTGTCTTATCTTTGTCTGATGATTTACTCATGGAGAGAACGTTCCAATCTTTGATATTTTTACCAATCTAGCCAAGCCGCCTAGGCACGCGCAACCCCTATATCGATAAATTTAGGGTTTTCCTCGCATAAAACCAATTGCTCTATACTTTTATTGTACTATATGGTGCCTCATCATGACAAAAGAGACATTGAGTGAACTGGTTGAGAACTTCGCGCTTTTCGAAGACTGGGAGGAGCGCTACCGCTATCTCATCGACCTCGGGCGCACACTTCCAGCTATGGATGAGGCCCTCAAAACCGATGAAAGTTTTGTGCCGGGGTGCACATCACGCGTATGGATGCACCCCGAAATTCGCGATGGTAAATTTCATTTTGTTGCGGATAGCGATGCGCATATCGTCCGCGGGCTGATTGCTATTCTGGATCGGGCGTATCAGGGACAGAATGTAAGTGAAATCGGAAAAATCGATATAAAAGGCGCGTTTGAAAAAATCGGCCTCGATCAGAATCTCTCCCCCAACCGCCGCAACGGTTTTTTCTCAATGGTTGAAAAAATTCAATCTCTGGCGGGCTAGTTTTGCTGAGGCGGGACAGTCTTTTTCGGCGCGTTTTTTTTCTTAACCCCTGAATAACGCACGGATTTTAAAATATCGCTGAACAGTTTGTCGGCTGTATCATGCGCTTCGCCGATTAATTCCGCTTCAATGGAAAGGGCAGACTGTTTCCCGATCCACAGCTGGGCAATGTATATGGTCGGCATAGCGCCAACTTTGCCGGAACCGGCAAGCCCAGCTTGCTTGTAGCCATCTTCCTCACGAAAATCGCTGTTATATTCATCGACAACGCTGTTCTTTGTCATCGCTCGCAGCGTCGCTTCCATCACTTGGGCGCTGTAATCATCATAAAGGCTTTTATCAACCGGGTTGCAGATCACGCGGAAATTCACAGTTGAGGACAGCTCATACACTTGGGTGTAGCTCACCAGATCAAAACAACGTTCTTTGGTTTCATCTTCGCAGCGTCGCGCCGTGTAGGGCGCATCGGGGAAGGCGATGGTAAATTCACAATGATCAGGGGAGTATACTGATTCCGTCGAGACCTCTTCCTCAACGGCTTCCTCTTCCGCGGCGGGTTCGGTCGGTTCAGCATCCTCGGCCCATGCTGTGTACGGGAAGAGGAGGAGGGCAGCAAAAAGCGTTAGGAAATATCTCATGCGCTCCAACTCTTTGGATCAGCTTTTGTCTGCTCGCCGTTTTCCATGTTTTTGACTTCATGGTCTTGCCCATCTTCAAAAGGCGGGAACCAGACAAACGGAATGGATTTCTTCTCCGCATAGCCCATCTGTTTGCCGATTTTCTGCGGCGCGTGATAAAGCTCCACATTCATACCGCGTTCACGTAAATTGCGCGCGGCTTCCGCGGCCACTGTACGGCGTTCTTCGGAAGGCAATACCACCAAAACCTGCGCCGGGGATTTTGGCCCGGGCTGAATTTTATTCGCCTGACGCAGCACATCAAACAGCCGTGTAAAACCGATGGAAATACCAACGCCTGGTAGGTGCTTATTTATATAGCTCCCTGCCAAATCGTCATAACGACCGCCAGAACACACAGAGCCGGTAAACTCCGGCACGTCTAAAAGCTGGGTCTCGTAAACCGTGCCAGTATAGTAATCCAGCCCGCGAACAATCGAAAGGTCCGCGCGTGCGCCGTGCACTGGCAGGTGCTTGAGCTGGTCCATCACGAACGAGAGCTCTTCTAGCCCTTCAGCCATCATTTCATTCTGCGGTTTGATCTTGCTAAGGTCTTGCTGTCCGGCGAGATCCAAAATGGCGTCCGTTTGCTCTGGGGTAAGCCCGACTTCACCAATCAAGATATGTTTGATCTCTTTTGCACCGAGTTTTTCTAGCTTGTCTATAAAACGGGTCACGGGCACGGGGTCTTCAATGCCTAAAGCCTCCATCAGGCCCAAAAGGATTTTACGATTGGAAATGCGCAGCTGTACGCGGCCAATATCAATGCTTTCGAGCGCTTCATAAACTACCGCAGCTACTTCCGCATCAAAATGGATCGGCAACTTGTCGACATTAATTACATCAATATCGCATTGATAAAATTCACGCATGCGGCCCATTTGCGGGCGTTCACCACGCCAGACTTTTTGCATTTGATAGCGCTTGAATGGAAATGTCAGCTCGGCAAAGTGCTGCGCGACATAACGGGCAAGGGGAACGGTTTGGTCAAAGTGCAGCGCCAGCCGCGCGCTTTTCTTTTCATCCGGATCAGCCTGCAAGCGTTCCAGTACATAAATTTCTTTATCAACGTCTTCACCCTTGGCGGTGAGCACGTCCAGCTCTTCAACCGACGGCGTTTCGATCGAGGCATAGCCATAGCTTTCAAACACGGCGCGGATTTTATCCAGCCATGCTTGTTCAACAGCGCGATATTCGGGAAGCCATTCAGGAAAACCGCTAATCGGCTTGGGCTTATAGATTTTCTTTTTATCACTCATATATGATGTGTTAGGCGAAACAAGCCATCATGACAAGAGGGATTAGCTTTAGTGAAGTAAAGAGACGTATCGAACGCGCTTTTATTGGGAGGGGGGTATAAATTCAAGGGCTTTATTGCAATGCTCCGCAGCTGTTTCTTGAGCTTTCCATAAATTTTCCACTTCTAAAGGATCCTCTCCTCTTTCCCTCCAGTTGCTTTTGCGTAATGTGACCTTGCCATCTTTTTTAAGGAGTACAGAAATTTCCGAAAGAGAATCACTTTTAACTTTTCCTTCATAAGATCCGTTTTTGCAGAGATTTACTCTGCCAAGTTCGGGAAAAGTTCCATCCTTTATGTAGTTTTCGGCTGCCTCTTTCGTCCAACTGCTTTTTATATCTGTTGGGTATTCTGCGTAGAATTCTTTTGGGTTTTCCTCAGAGCCTAAAGCTAAGGTTGCCATACCGGTTCTCATACTTTTATGAAAAACGGCAGTGTTGCCGTTTTTACCCTTGATAGTGCCGCTGTTTTGACCGTCAATTTGTTCCGGTGTTTGCGTGCATGAAGTGGTGATGGCCATTGCTGCTGCAAAAATGGCATTTCTAAGTTTGCTCATATCAGTTACTCTCTATCTGTAATTTGCCGAGAAACTAACAGGAATAAAGAACTATGTCAATTACCCTTTATTCCTCAAATAAATCAGCAAGTTGGTCGATCAGGGCCTTCGCGAGCTGGTCAGCATCCGCGATGGTCATCGCTTTTTTGTAATAGCGTGTCACATCATGGCCGATACCAATGGCGTTGAGCTCAACTTTCCCGCTATCTTCAATCCAGTGAATGACATTGCGCAAGTCCACTTCCAGAATATTCGAAGGGTTTACCGACAACGTGGAATCATCCACCGGCGCCCCATCAGAAATCACCATAATGATCTTGCGCGCCTCGGGGCGTTTGACGAGGCGGTTATAGGCCCAGACCAGCGCTTCACCATCAATATTTTCTTTCAGGATGCCTTCCTTGAGCATCAGGCCGAGATTTTTGCGCGTGCGGCGCATTGGCGCATCCGCGGCCTTATAAATTATATGGCGGATGTCATTCAGGCGTCCGGGCTCAGCTTGACGGCCTTGCGCCATCCACAGATCGCGCGACTTGCCACCTTTCCATGCACGTGTGGTGAAGCCGAGGATCTCCACCTTCACGCCGCAGCGCTCGAGCGTTCGCGAAATAATATCCGCGCTCATCGCCGCCAGCGCAATTGGCCGTCCGCGCATTGAACCCGAATTATCGATCAGGATTGTCACAACACTATCGCGAAACTCGGTTTCTTTTTCAGCCTTATAGGAGAGCGGCACTGTCGGGTTGGCGATAATTCGCGCCAGCCGGGTCGGGTCGAGTATCCCTTCATCAAGCCCAAACTCCCAGCTCCGTCGTTGCTGCGCCATCACTTTACGCTGCAAACGGTTGGCAAGCTTGGTGATGATGGCTTGATGCGCGCTGAGCTGCGTATCGAGCATAGAGCGCAGGCGCGTAAGCTCACCGGGTTCAGTTAGCTCTCGCGCATCCACTTCTTCGTCAAACTGGTCGGTGTAGATGTGATAGCGCCCATCCGGCCCTTCAAGAAAATCTTTGCGGTTTTGAAAAAACGGATCGCCGGCATTTTCTCCGGCCTGGTCCTGGCCATCAGCGCCTTCGCTATCATCTTCGCCGGACATGTCCATATCCTGCCCGTCATCACCTTCGTAGGTGTCATCAAGCCCGGCTTGCCCGCCTTCAGTGTCTTCGGAGGATTCTTCACCAGTATCTTCCTCCTGTTGTTCTTGCTCAGTGTTTTGCTCTTCATTTTCGGGGTCATCTGGGCGGTCGCTGCCGTCGCTATCTTCAATCGGCATGTTGAGCGCTTTGATAAGCTGCTTGGCGATCGTCGCAAAAGCGGTTTGATCGTGCAGTGAATTTTTCAGTTCTTCAAAATTAAAATCCCCAAGCTGGGAATCTATTGTCGGTTTCCAAAGTTCAATCATCTTTTCAGCTGAGGGGGGAGGAGCCTCGCCGGTTAAAGCCATGCGAGAAATAACATGCAGCGCATCACCAAGATTGACCTGATCCTTGTTGGTCAGGTTATGGAACCCCGTATGGCGGCATTTTTCTTCCAGCACAGCGCGCAAGTTCGCGCCAACGCCTTCCATCTCTTCATATCCCAAAGCTTCACAGCGGGCCTGTTCCAGCGCGTTAAAAGCTTCCAGAGCTTGAGTGTCTCGCGGACTGATCTGGTGATGGAGCTTGTCATCATGATGTGCGATATAAAGCGCCTGCACATCCGCACACCCGCGCAGCAGGCGTTTTTCTTTCGGTGGCAGATTGTGACCGGGAGCAGGGAGGCGCGGCTTACCTGTTGGTGATAAACGCCCCGTGGGTACTTCGGCAGAGGAGTAAGTGACCTCAAGGTCCTTTTCCCCGGCAATCGTCCGCAGCGCCACCGAGGTGACGTGTTTGAAAGTTTCGGTCCGGTTCGGGTTATTCTCGCTCATGGTGTTTTTTAACACAGAGTTTACGTCATTGCGAGGAGCCGAAGGCGACGCGGCAATCTAGTTTGTAAACTTGGATTGCTTCGCTACGCTCGCAATGACGAGAACTAATAAATTTGACGTATTACGGAACATTATGGTATCACTCCATTCTTTTTTCGTAACTGCATGAGGGGAGAGCTATGAGCTTTATGCAATTTTTTAAAGGTCGTTTTGGCTGGGCTGGTGCAGGAATTATTTTATCGGTAGAGGGCGCTAATTTGGCTGTCTCCACAGTCATGGGCTTAAGTACAGGAGCTGATAGACTTAATGCTGGCAGTGATTCTTCTTGGCCGGCGGTGCTTGCTCAAGAAACAGCGAAGCATTGGGCTTTAAATCATGTACGTGTTGCTCAATGGCTGATGAGTGATGCCAATGCAGCCCAGCTGGATGATAATACGCAGCTTTATTTTCACGTTGATAAAGAAAATAATAAGCTTCGGGTGATGGCGATTGACCCTGAAAAAAAGCTTGTCACTTCATTTTCTAAATCAGTTGTAAATGTACCGCCGGAGATCGCCGGTTTACAGGGGGCTACAGTCGGTAAATTACGTCGGCAGCAGCAGCTAGAAAAGCAGATCGGCACGGCTGTGGAACCTCGAAAATTTGAACAAGATGGGTATGCTTAACTCACCGCGACATTGCGGATAGAGCTTTCCGGCAGATCAACATCGAAGCAGCGTTGATAATATTCCGCGACAATTGGTCGCTCGGTCTCGTCACATTTATTCATGAATGACAGCAAGAAGCCAAGATCACGGTTGTTATCGAGGATGAGCGTGTTTTCAATCCATGCAATCACAGTTCGTGGGCTCATCAGGGTTGAAAGGTCGCCATTGATAAAGCCTTCACGGGTCAGGTCCGCCATACGCACCATCTTATCAACCATGTCTTTCCCTTCATCGTTTTGTAGGTCAGGGAACTTCGCCAGCATGATGTTCATTTCATCATCATGGGCGAGATAGTTCAGCGTCACACACATGCTCCAGCGGTCCATCTGCGCCTGATTGATCTGTTGTGTGCCGTGATAAAGCCCGGTTGTATCGCCAAGCCCCACAGTGTTGGCCGTCGCAAATAGACGGAACGCCGGGTGCGGACGGATCACGCGGTTTTGGTCAATCAGGGTCAAGCGGCCTTCCTGCTCCAGAATACGTTGAATAACAAACATTACGTCCGGGCGTCCGGCGTCAT
Source organism: Alphaproteobacteria bacterium (assembly GCA_021776025.1). Classification (GTDB taxonomy): domain Bacteria; phylum Pseudomonadota; class Alphaproteobacteria; order Micavibrionales; family Micavibrionaceae; genus TMED27. The sequence goes on along the minus strand of JAJFGR010000007.1, from coordinate 666,729 downwards.
ATTCATCAAATACCAAGGCAACAGGGTTCTGGATAGACCACGGCAACAAGCCTTCTTTCCATTCGGTAATCTGCTTACCTTCTTTCAGGACGATTGTGTCTTTCCCGATCAAATCCACCCGGGAGACATGAGAATCAAGGTTGATCCGCACACAGGGCCAGTTCAGCCGCGCAGCCACCTGTTCGATATGTGAGGTTTTACCAGTGCCGTGATAGCCCTGAATCATCACTTTGCGGTTATGGGCAAAACCGGCCAAAATCGCCAGCGTCGTGTCATGGTCAAACTGATAGGTTTTATCAATCGCCGGAACGTTGGAGTTGTCTTCGCTAAAGGCTGGAACTTCCCAATCAACATCCAAGCCAAACATATCGCGCACACTTACCTTAATATCGGGGATGCTCGAATATTTACCTTCCTTGGCTTTGATCGTCGTGATGTCAAAAGACATCCCCGAGGTTTCTTTTTCTTTATCCAGCTCTTCTGCGCTTTCCATGAATTTATGTTCTTTCCGGTAGGTCTTCGAATTTTTCGTAGGCTAGCTTGAGTATTGTATAGGCCATATTGATCTCTTTGAGAAGCTCTTCTGATTTACTGCAGCCATGATTAAGATCCGGGTGGTGCTTTTTCGCCAGCTCTTTGTAGCGGGTTTTAATTCCTGCAAGCGTTATAGGCGGCTCTAGCCCCATCAACGCCATCGCTTTATGTTCTTGGGAATGTTGACTAAACGTACCGTTTTGTGGGTCATGCGCGCGCTTATGGTCTGGCTCATCCTCGCTGTAATTAAATGTTTGCCATGCGCGCGTATAAAGCTCTTCTTCCGCACTTTTCCCGTTCACGCCATATTTCCATGTTGGGCGATCGCCATAAAGGGCGCTGGTCATGTGATCTTCAACTTCGCTATCGGCCATACCGTCAAAGAAATTCCACGCTTTGTTGTATTCACGCACATGGTCCTGACAAAACCAGTAATGGTCGCTTAAGGAGCGATCCTGTGGTGCGCGAAAATCTCCATGCTCCGCACATCCCGGCATATCGCAAAGGGCTGTTCGCGGTTTGTTAGAACCCTCACGAAACTCTGGCGAGTTTGGTTTTAAAAAAATTTTCGGCATGGCGTTGTTAAAAACCTAAAATAATGCAGTGTATCTCTTTATGATAACGTAACTGGCGGGTGCGCAGCAACTAGGGTTAAAGGAATAACTTATGCATATGGATGAATTGATCAAGCGTTTGGTTGAAGAAAATTTAGATCCTGTAGAATTTGAGCTCATTAATGAAAGTCATAGGCACGTGGGACATGCTGGCGATGATGGCTCCGGTCAAACACATTATAAACTTATAGTTGTTTCTTCAATGTTTGAAGGACGCTCGCGAATCGAGCGGCAACGACTTGTGATGCAAGTCTTGGAAAGCGCTTTCTCTAAAGGATTACACGCTATTACGATGCAGTTATCCACCCCAAACACATAAAAGTTTAAAAACAGCGTTTACGTCTTAAGGTTGTGTCTATATATACCATAGGGTGTGTTTATTTTTATTATGCAACTTTTACTAAGGGGAATATAGAATGCAGAATACATTTTTACAATCTCAGAATGATGATTTACCAAAAAGTACCTTAATTAGCCGTAATGTGACTCTGATGGGTCGTAGAACATCGGTCAGGCTTGAGCCCGAAATGTGGATGGCCCTCAAAGAAATATCCAAGCGAGAGCAGTGTACAATCCATGACGTTTGCGGCCTTATTAGCCTGCGCAAGAACATAAACACCTCGCTCACTGCGGCAATACGGGTGTTTCTTATGCTTTATTTTCGGGCCTCCAGCACGGAAGAGGGACATGGGCGCGCCGGTCATGGCAGTTTTGAATCTATGAAACAACGTGCAAAAATTGCGCTTAATGGACAAGCAAGGTCTGTGCTCGGAAATGGTGACAGTTCTTATAACGAAGAAGATGCCAGCTTAATCGTCGCAAAAACAGATTCTAGTGCACCCTATATGGGCAGAACAGTGCAGAATTAGCGCTGTATCGGTTTTATAATTCTCGACCAAATGCGATGAATTTTTCGCGGCGCGCTTGCTTAAGTGCAGCGCCGTCCCAAGGGGTTAATTCATCGAGCGCTTTTTGAACTTCGCGCCCGACATTGGCGATGGTTTCCTCGCCGTGCCGATGCGCTCCGCCTAAAGGTTCTTTGATAATGCCGTCAATAAGCTTGAGCTCGTAAAGGTCTTGAGCTGTTAGCTTAAGGGCTGCGGCCGCATCCTGCGCATAATCGCCGCTGCGCCAAAGAATAGAAGCGCATCCTTCCGGTGAAATCACGGAATAGATTGAGTGTTGCAGCATAAAAATTTTATCTGCTACGGCAATTGCAATTGCCCCCCCAGAGCCGCCTTCACCTATAATTACAGAAATAATAGGCACGTCTACGCGCAGACATTTTTCAATCGATTTTGCAATAGCTTCTGATTGCCCGCGCTCCTCCGCGCCCATGCCGGGATACGCACCAGCTGTATCAACCAGCGTGATGATCGGCAGCTGGAACTGTGAAGCCATTTCCATCAGCCTTTGGGATTTCCGATAGCCTTCAGGGCGCGCCATGCCGAAATTGTGGTAAACTCGGCTTTCTGTGTCGTGGCCTTTTTCATGGCCGATTACAACACATGAGCGCCCGTTGAATCTGCCAAGTCCTCCGATAAGGGCGTGGTCATCGGCAAAATTCCGATCCCCAGCTAGCGGCGTAAAATCAGTAAACAGGCTTTTGAGGTAGTCCTTGAAGTGAGGGCGGCTTTGGTGACGGGCAACCTGAACTTTCTGCGCCGCTGTAAGTTTGGCATAGGCCTGCTGAAGTAGTTTATCAGCTTTATCCTGCATTCGCTTGATTTCATCAGCAATGTTGACCTCACTATCACTGCTAACATGGCGCAATTCAGAGATTTTTGCTTCCAGCTCTAAAATTGGTTTTTCAAATTCAAGTTGGGCCATCTTGTATCCGTTGATTGTTATTTCGTGGTGTTAATAACAAATCAGGCGCCAAAGTTCAATGAACAAGAGGCGCCTGATGTGAAATCTATTGATTGTGACTTAGCTGTCTGTACCTGTTTTTGCTAAAGGATGTTTGTCCTTAACAGTTTTCTTAAGCTTGTCACCAACGATATGCGTGTAAATCTGCGTTGTCGCAATATCAGCATGGCCGAGCATTTTCTGCACAGAGCGCAAATCAGCGCCGCGGCTCAGAAGGTGCGTAGCAAAGGCGTGACGAAGGATATGCGGGCTTACGCGGCCTTCTTCAACTTCAGCTGCGCGCGCTAAATCTTTAAGCAATTGCGCAAAACGCTGACGTGTTAGGTGACCGCTATCAGATGTGCGTGATGGGAAAACCCAAGGCTCCTGATTAGCTTGGCCTTCAATACCGACAAAGCGCTTGCGGATATCCATGTAGTTGCTCAAAGCTTTCTGCGCTGGCTCAGACAATGGAACCATGCGCTCACGTCCGGCTTTACCGGCAACAGTTACGAACTGAGCATCTTCGCCAATCGCTGACATAGGCAGACCGACAAGCTCAGAAACACGTAGACCGGTTGCATAAAGCATTTCCAGCAAGCATACGAGACGCACACTTTCCGGTGTTCCGGGAATGGCGGCTGTTGTAATCAACTGGCTGACTTCACCCTCGCTCAATGTTTTTGGCAGTGTACGGCCTTGCTTAGGGCTTTCAATTGTTGACGTTGGATCTTCGCTACGACTTCCTTCGGAAATCAAGAAACGGTAGAATTGACGCATCGCAGACAAACGGCGTGCAATAGTGCGCACGGCGATCTTGCCTTTGTGTGCACCTTTGATGTGCGTTTTTTCGCTTAGATCCTTGAGGTAAGCTTTCAGATCTTCTGTTGTAGCTCTATCAACGTCAGAATTACGTTCCTTACGTAGGTATAAGCTGACATCTGCAAGATCTCGCCAATAAGCTTGACGTGTGTTCAGCGCGGCTCCGCGCTCTGTTGTTAACATATCTAAAAACGCATCAACCGACGGATGTAAATCCGGCTTCGGCATTGCTGGACGACCTGGACGTGCCATAATTATTGCTCCTTTTATATTGTTCTGAACTTCAATTTTTTAAGCTCAGACTCATTTCATCCCACACAGTATTTAGGTTCAGGGCCTCTAGGCAAATCTTCTTAGTCTTCCTGTCCAAAGTTTGCGCTGTAATCACGAAATTAAGTGCTGACTAAAGGCAGCTACATTTATTCCACTCATACATAATGCGAAACTATGCATTACATAATATACTAAACCCCCGTACGTCAAGCATTTTCATAAATTTTTTTTCGTATTATCAACACAATACCCAGAATTGTCAGTATTTTCTATAATATATGTATTTTTTATTCAAAACGCTCTGCTGGGACATCGATAATTATCGAATTTTGTTCGATTTGTGGGCTACTGAGAGCAAAAAAAGCAAACAAGCCGATGAAGGCGATGGCTATTAAAGCGAGGAAATAGAGTAAAAGCTTTGACATGGGACGTGAAATTCTCACTATTTGTACAAACTTTAGAGACCTTAGGCGCTTGCATTCTGCGTTTCAATGTCAAAAATAGGGTTTCGTTATAAAATATACATGTGAAATGAGATCATGCTCGGCAGCGACATAGAACAAATCAAATTAAAGCTTTCAAAGCCCATCGCACTTGTCGGCATGATGGGCGCAGGAAAAAGCCATATTGGCTCGGCTTTATCTCAGAGTCTGGATTTGGAGTTTTTCGACAGCGATAAAGAGATCGAAGACAAGGCAGGGCAAAGCGTTGCAGATATTTTCGAAAATTTTGGGGAAACAAAGTTTCGCGATGCGGAGCAAAACACGATTCTTGAGCTGTTAGGGCGCAAACCATGCGTGATAGCCACGGGCGGCGGGGCTTTTGTTAATGATGAAATCAGAGCAGCCTTGTTGGATAAGGCGATTGTTATTTGGCTGGATGCGGATATTGATACGTTGTGGCAGCGAGTTCAGAAATCGAAGGTCCGGCCATTGCTGCATACGGAAGACCCACGCGCACGACTGCAGACTTTACTGGAGCAGCGCAACCCTCTTTATGGACAGGCACATATCCATATCGACACGAGCGGCCAAACCCGTCAACCCGATGTGATAAAAGCATTGTATGAGTTTTTGAATGCGGATAATGTCTGAGCCGGAAAAGCCATGGAAACAAAAATTGTCACAATAGATTTGGATGCGCGCTCCTATGATATCTACATAGGATCTTCACTGCTGTTCAGAATTCACGATTTCGTACCTGAGGATATGGCTGGTAAGGCCGTTTTTATTGTCACCGATAAGAATGTTGAGCCTTATGCGCAGCGGGTGAAGGATATTCTCAAGGACAATGGCGCGCGCATTTGTGAACTTAAGGTTTTGCCCGCGGGCGAAAAAACCAAGGCTTTTACCAAAGTCGAGGAGGTTTGTACTTGGCTGCTGGAGGGCGGCATTAATAGAGATTCTTTAGTTCTTGCGGTTGGCGGCGGCGTTATTGGTGACCTAACCGGCTTTTGCGCCGCAATAGCAATGCGCGGCGTGCCATATATTCAGGTGCCTACGTCATTACTTGCGCAAGTTGATAGCTCTGTTGGCGGCAAAACTGGCATTAATACAGCCCAAGGTAAGAATCTTGTTGGGAGCTTTTATCAGCCGACTGCCGTGATTGCCGATATTGAAAGTTTAAGTACATTGCCGCGGCGTGAATTACTGGCCGGCTACGCCGAAATTCTCAAATATGGCCTGATTCAGGATCTGGGCTTTTTCCAATGGCTTGAGAAGAACGGTGAGAAAATCTGCAATCTTGATGAAGAGGCAATTGCCTTTGCTGTTGAGGTGAGCTGTAAGGCCAAGGCTGAATTGGTTCAGTCTGATGAAACGGAGCAGGGCAGCCGCGCACTTTTGAATCTCGGGCATACGTTCGGCCATGCGTTGGAGGTTGAGGCCGGTTATGGCGGGATGTTGTTGCATGGCGAAGCTGTGGCTATCGGCACGGTGATGGCTTTTGATCTGTCATACCGCATGGGGCTGTGTGCACAAGAGGATGTCGACCGCGTTGAACATCACCTCTCAGGTATTGGTTTGCCGACAAAGGCTGCGTCTGTTGAATTGTTATCCACCAGCGTAGATAAGCTGATAGCGGCCATGGCCCACGACAAGAAGATTAAGGGCGGCAAGCCGACATTCGTGCTTGTGAACGCGATTGGGGAAGCCTTTTTAAGCGAGGATGTGTCTATGGACTTGGTCCGCGATGTGTTGCGTGATTCTTTAGGGGGTGAAGTTAAAACAGCACAGGGAGGTATTAAAGGGCGATGGGCATCGGCATTTTCCTCTCTGTCATAGCAATTATAATTTTGCTGTTTTTATCGGCCTTTTTTTCAGGGTCTGAGACGGCGCTGACCGCGGCATCGAAAATTCGTATGCACCGCCGCGAGAGTGAGGGCGACGATCGCGCCGCGCTGGTGAATAAAATTCGCGATAAAAAAGACCGCATGATCGGCGCTTTGCTGCTCGGCAATAATCTCGTTAACATTCTGGCTTCCGCGCTGGCTACCAGCATTCTTATCAAGTTGTTTGGTGAAGCCGGTGTTGTTTATGCGACGCTGGTGATGACTATGCTGGTACTAATTTTTGCAGAGGTGCTGCCAAAAACCTATGCGCTGCACCACGCTGAACCCATGTCGATGCGCATTGCGCCAATCATGCGCGTGGTAATTTTAGTCTTCGCACCGATCACGGAAATGGTGACTTGGGTTGTGCGCAAGGTCTTAAGGCTCTTCGGTATCGATATATCCAAAGTCAGCGCAGGCTCACACCTTGAGCTTATGCGCGGAGTGATTGATATGCACCAGGGACCGGAAGAGAAAACACAGGAACAGCGCGCTATGTTGCGCTCGATTCTTGATCTGGCTGATGTTGATCTCGAAGAAATTATGATTCACCGCAAAAGCGTCACAATGATCGATAGTGATGATTCGATGAAGATTATCATCAAAGAAGCGCTCGAAAGCCCTCATACCCGCCTTCCTGTCTGGAAGGGTAATCCTGATAATATTATCGGCGTGCTGCATGCCAAGCTATTATTGCGCGAGCTGAGTGTCGCGAAAGGCAATAATGATCAGGTTAGTTTAAAAAAGATTATGATGGAGCCGCGTTTCGTGCCCGAGACCACAAATCTCTACGAGCAGCTTCAAGCCTTCCGCGAGAATAAAGAGCATTTTGCGGTTGTTGTTGATGAATATGGCGCCTTTATGGGCATTGTAACGATGGAAGACATTCTAGAGGAAATCGTCGGGGATATTGATGACGAACATGATGTTTCTGTCGCCGGTGTGCGCACACAAGCTGATAATCAATATCTTGTTGATGGCACGGTGACTATTCGTGACCTCAACCGTGAATATGAATGGGGCCTGCCGGATGAAGAATACGCAACGCTGGCCGGTTTAATTTTATTTGAAGCACAGATGATCCCGGAAGTAGGGCAGAGCTTTATGTTCCATGGTTTCCGTTTTGATATTATGAAACGCCAACGTCACCAGATCACAAAGATCCGGGTAACGCCGCCACATTCTGCCTGAGATGTTCAGGGTTAATCGTTCCAACAATAATGCCGCTGGTGCCCGGGTGAGAAAACGCAAATTCAAACGCGTCTTCAATGTTGCTGTTATGCCCGCTCGATAATGCCTTCTTCAAAATCACGCCTTTGTTGTGCGCCGCCGCGTAATCCAGCACTGGCTTTTCATCCGTATAAGTCGGGTTATAGCTCGCCATCACCACATCCATTTCAAGAAAAGCGACCAGACCGCCTTCCGCTGTATTGGTCGAGGCGCCAATCGCCCGTACCATGCCGCGCTCTTTAAAGCCTTGCATCGTCTTGATAATCTCATCGGAGAGGTTTTTGACGTCATGCCCATCCGAGTGGAGTAAAAAGACATCAATATAGTCTGTATTAAGCCGCTTCAGGCTTCGCTCAAGGCTCATTTCAAAATGCGCAGGCGTAAAGTTGTAAAAAGATTCGCCATCCTTGAATTCTTCTCCGGCTTTGCCGACAATGACCCAGTCTTCGCGTTGGCCTTTTAGCAACCGGCCAAGCCGTTCTTCACTGGCGCCATAAGCGGGAGCTGTGTCGAGCATATTGATGCCCATATCTTTCGCTAGCCATAGCAGCTCAGCTAAAAAGGCTTCATCAGGAATTTCAAACTCTTCCGGGTATTTCACGCCTTGATTTCGCCCGAATTTTACCGTGCCAAGGCCTAGCGGAGAAATTGCGATGTCGGTATTGCCTAACTGCTTTTTGTCCATTGTGCCTCGTCCCATGGGGTTTGAGTGTAATCCGCTTCAGGCAGAAAAGAAAAATCGGTTTGTGTATCTGAAGGTTTAATATCCAGCTTCTCCAACAAACGATCCGTCAGTAACGGCGCAAAGGTCAACTTTGTCGGCCAGCAATAATGCACATTGCCAATACTGTGGATTGTCGGCGTATCTGGCATCCAGCCTTCTGAAATAGATTTTCCTTCTACGCGGTCAATCGGCACAGTGGCCCATTGCACATTCGATAGATCAACCTGTGGCATATATTTCACAAAGCCCTTGCGCGCAGCTTCAAAAACCTGTTCGGCGGGCGCTTCTTTTTTACGTTCTGCCACAGCGCCACCAAGATACCAGACAAGCTCACCCTCGCTGGTTTCATGTGTCGTAATTGTCGCAACAGGTTTGTCTGATGTTCCTACAAGATGTGCATAAAGCCTGTAGGGTGCGGGTTTAAAAAGTCCCATAAGAAGCGGGCGATGCTGCATTTCCAGTCCCTTTGCATGTTGTGGTTTTAACGCTGCAATCTTTGCATTCGATGCCGCGCCGGTAAAAATCACATGCCGCGCTTCAATGCCATGACGCTCCAAAAACCCAAACGGATCATCCGGAGTGTCGATGCTGCGAATGGAATCTTTGTACGGCTCTGCCAAGGCTCTAATAACGGAAGGAACATCCAGCACCGGCTCATCCATGAAAACAACTGTGCCCTTAAACCCGCTGGATTTAATTTTCTCCGGCCAGTCATCTGGTTTCACTTCATGCACGTTATTGCCAAGCGCTTGCTTGGTCACAAGCTTCACCAAGCTCCCCATCAATCCACCGGGGATCATTAGATATTGGCTTTCGGCGTTATATCGCGCTGCGCTTAAATTAACATCACCTTCGCCGCGTAAGGCTGCGCGCCAAAGATCCGGCATCGCGCTGATGCTTTGCGCCAGCTTGTTGATCTTTCCGGCAAAGGCGTATTTCAGGCCGGAATGGATAATCCCTTGAGAAGCAATTGTCTGGCCGCCGCCAATACTCTCTGACTCAAGCAACAGCGCATCATAGCCCATCGCCTTAAAGCGGTGAAGCGCCCAAAGCCCGGCAATGCCAGCGCCAAAAATAACAATGTCTATTTGTCGTTCAGCCATGTCTTCACAATTTTAATTTGTTCCGGTGCCATAAGCGAAGGCACATGCCCGCAGCCTTCGAAAACGGTGAGGTCGAATTCACGAACCTCTTCCATCTCATCAATAATATCATCCGTTAACAGTGCAGATTGTGCCCCTTGAATGACCATGACGGGGCAGGTGGTGCCCTTCCAGCTCTCCCATAAATCCGCATCACCAATCGGCGCTGTCTCAAACACACGCGCAATTTGCGGGTCATACCCATAGGTGATTCGCCCATCATCGGTCGCCCGCGCATTATGCTCCGCCATATGCCGCCACTGCGCATCCGTAACGGGTCCCCATGTTAAACCGCGCGTGGCGCGCATGCGCGCTTCGAGATCGGCAACCGTATCGAAAATGTATGTTTGTGAAATCACCTGATAAATAAAATCGAGCGCAGCTTTCTCCACGGCCGGGCCAATATCATTAATAATCAACCGCTTAACCGGGCTGTGCTCCATCTCCGCCATCCGAAGACCAAGCGCCCCGCCCAAAGACACGCCCAGCCAGTCAACACTGTCCGGGGCCTGCAGATCGAGATGCACCAGCAATTCCTGCAAATCGCGTATATATTGATCGTAATTATAGAGGAGGGGGTCGGCGTGAAAATCGCTACGTCCGCGTCCGGGCAAATCAACAGCAATCACGCGGTGGCCATGTTTAATCAGCTCTTCAGCTAAAAAATTAAAATCATAACCATTGCCGGTCAGGCCATGTACACAGATGACAGGATTGCCGTCTTCAGCGCCCCAGTCATTGTAATAAATTTGATGCTGGCCGTTATCGTGAAAGCCGAAATATGATTTTTCTGTGAAGCTCATATTTCTTTATAACGGATTTATCACGCTTTTTGAACAAGCTGTCCGTGGCAATGTTTAAATTTCTTGCCTGAGCCGCATGGACAGGTTGCGTTCCGCTGCACTTTCCCCCACGTCGTTGGGTCTGCATTATCAAAGGCCCGCTTTTGTGGTCCAGGGTTTAAGGTCTGAACATTGTCGGGTCTAAGGGATTCAGGGGCCTTGCCGGTTCCCATCAAGGCTGGATCTTGCCGCGTTTCATGCATTTCCTGCGGGCCCTCCATCGGCACACTGACTTCGCGGCCTTCAATGTTAATTTCAACAAGGCTGAGAGTTTGTGTGATGGTTTCGCTCATCGTGTTGAGCATGTTTTCAAAAGCAGAAAACGCTTCTGCTTTATATTCATTAAGCGGATCTTTTTGTCCAAAGGCGCGTAAGTTAATACCTTGGCGCACATGGTCAAGATTGAGCAAATGTTCTTTCCAGCTCTGATCCAGCAATTGCAGTACAATCGATTTTTCAAGCTGCCGCCAGATTTGCGCGCTGTAATGGGCAACTTTGGCGGCCATTCTTTTATCAGAAACATCAATGATGCGCTCAAGGATTTCGCCGTCCGCAATGCCTTCTTCCTTCGCCCAATCGGCTATCGGCAAATCAAGGCCTAACAAACGCTGGCATTCAGTATGCAGAGAGTTCACATCCCATTGTTCCGCGTAGGTTCCTGGTGGAATGGTTGCTGTAACCGTGTCTTCAATAGCTTCGTGACGCATGTCTGCGGCGATATCTTCAATGGTTTCCGCCTCCATGATTTCACGGCGCTGTTCATAAATGACTTTGCGCTGGTCATTCATCACATCATCAAATTTCAGCAGGTTTTTACGAATCTCGAAATGCATGCTCTCGACTTTGGCTTGCGCCCGCTCCAGCATTTTGGAAATTAGCGGATGTTCGAGCGCTTCACCTTCCTGCAGACCGATATTGCGGTTGCTCAGTAGCGATTCAAGCTTATCGCCGGCGAAAATCCGCATAAGATCATCTTCAACGGATAGGAAGAACATCGAGGCGCCCGGGTCACCCTGACGCCCTGAACGGCCACGCAGCTGGTTGTCAATCCGGCGCGACTCATGACGTTCGGTCCCGACAATGTAAAGTCCGCCCGCATCAATCACGGTCTGCTTGTCTTTCTCGACTTCTGCCCTAATCTTCTCAATCGCTTTTTTGTCTTTCACCGGATCAGCCGTTTCACCGATTTCTGCTTCAATCCGCATCTCATCGTTACCACCGAGCTTAATATCTGTTCCGCGTCCGGCCATATTGGTGGCGATGGTCACGGCCGCCGGGCGGCCCGCTTGGGCAACGATATAGGCTTCTTGTTCGTGGTAACGCGCATTCAAAACGTGATGTTTGATCTTTTCTTTCTTCAGTCTTGCGGCCAAAGTTTCTGATTTCTCAATCGAAACTGTTCCCACCAAAACAGGTTGTTGGCGCTCGTAACAATCTTTAACCAGCTCAACAATCGCATCTTCTTTTTCATCTAAGGATTTGTAAATTTTATCATCACTGTCGATGCGGGTAACTTCAACATTCGTTGGGATAGAGACTACGCCGAGGTTGTAGATCTCCGAAAACTCGGCTGCTTCGGTCATGGCTGTGCCCGTCATTCCAGATAGTTTTGGATACATGCGGAAGTAGTTTTGGAACGTGATCGAAGCCAGCGTTTGGTTCTCTGTTTGAATTTCGGCCCCTTCTTTGGCTTCAATTGCCTGATGCAACCCTTCGGATAGGCGGCGGCCCTCCATCATTCGGCCGGTAAATTCATCAATCAAAATAACGCGGCTATCTTTAACGATATAATCTTTATCCAGATGGAAGAGTTTATGCGCCCGCAGCCCCTGATTCACATGGTGAACGATTGAAATATTCTGAATGTCATACATATTACCGCCATCGAGCAGTTTATTGTCATTCAAAAGCTGTTCAATATGCTCAGTGCCTTCGTCGGTGAGCGCGATGGTTTTATGTTTCTCGTCCATTTCGTAATCATCAGCGTTCAGAGCAGGGATGAGTTTGTCCACGGCCGTATAAAGTTCTGTTGCAGATTCGGAAGGGCCGGAAATAATCAGCGGTGTCCGCGCTTCATCAATTAAAATGGAATCAACCTCATCAACAATCGCGAAATTGAAATCACGCTGCGCCATCTGGCCTAGGCTGAACTTCATGTTGTCGCGTAGATAATCAAAACCAAACTCGTTGTTGGTGCCGTATGTAACGTCTGCTGCATACTGCGCGCGCCGTGCGTCCGGAGGCGTGTCATTTGTAATGCAGCCAACGCTCAGGCCAAGATAATTATAAATCACGCCCATCCATTCGGCATCACGGCTGGCGAGATAGTCGTTAACGGTAACAACGTGCACACCCTTACCGCCCAAAGCATTGAGGTAAACAGGTAGGGTCGACATCAACGTCTTACCTTCACCTGTTTTCATTTCCGCAATTTTACCGTCATTCAGGACAAGTCCGCCAACAAGTTGCACATCATAAGGGCGCAGACCAAGCGCGCGCTTGGCCGCTTCACGGGCAACCGCAAAAGCTTCGTGCGTGAGGCTTTCTAGAGGTTCTCCATTTTCCAGTCTTTGACGAAACGCACCTGTTTGCGCTTGTAGCTCGGAATCACTCATCGCTTCATAGCGCGGTTCAAGCGCGTTAATTGGCTCGATTTGCTTATGATACGCTTTGAGTGCGCGCTCGTTTGATGAGCCAAAAATTTTAGTGGCAAAGCCTAACAATCAAATTCTCCTGAAGTACCAAGTTGTCTTGATATAAAGGCCTTGATACCCCGCGTCAATGCTTGTTGGGGGCGAATTTTTGAAAAGCATGTAAAGCTCTATTGCAAACGCTTTAGGCTTTAGTTAGTCTCCATAAATTCAAACATTAGTTTTTTAGTTATAAGGAAGCAGAAAAAATGACCAATTCAAAGTTGATGACGTCTATGCAAAGAACCACCCAAAGAAATACTGAGAGCGGGAACACAGTTATTGTTGGCCTCATTGTTTTGGTCTTGGTGGCCGTCGGTGCCATCGCCTATATGTCTGGGCAGCTCGATATGGGTACAGATAAATCTTCGACACAAACAGCATCTTCAGAGCCCGCAAGCGGCGAAGACAAAGCTGATAAAAAAATAGCCGATGCAAAACAAGGTGAAGGCCAAACTGTTTCTCCGGATATCAAGCCGGGCAATCCCGTTGTCGCCAAAATTGCTGGAAAAGACGTAACGCGCGTAGATGTTTTGAACTACATGCAAACTTTGCCGCCGCAAACACGTCAAGCAGTTCCGCCGGAGCAACTCTTTCCTTTGGCGCAGAATCAAATCGTGAATGAACGCTTGGTGGCAGAAAAAGTCAGCAAGGTTGACCTCGACAATGATCCTCTTGTGAAAGAGCAGCTTGCACTGGCTAAAAAACAAATTGTGCGGCAAGTTTTCATCGAGAAAGAAATTCAAAAAGGTATGACCGATGAACGCCTCAAAGCCGCTTACGACATATATTTGAAAAACTTCCCTGAGGTTGAGGAAGTCAAAACGCGCCATATTCTGGTCAAAGAAGAAGGTTTGGCAAAAGATATCATCAAACAGTTGAAGGGTGGCGGTGACTTTGCGGCTTTGGCAAAGGAGCATTCAATTGATGCAACTAAAGAGAATGGTGGAGAGCTAGGTTATATCTCTCGCGATGATCAGGTGCTTCCACAATATATTGAGGCTGCATTTACTCAGAAAAAAGATGAAGTCAGTAAAAAACCCATTAGCTCTGATTTTGGCTTCCATATCGTTGAAGTTCTCGAAACGCGTATGCGCCCACCAGCTGAATTTGAGAAGGCTAAAGCATATCTGGCCAGTCAAATCCGCAATCAGGTTCTTAATGATTTGGTTCAGGGGTGGCGTAATGAAGCCAATATTGAAATTCTCGACATTAACGGCGAGCCTATTGAGCCCGCCGCAGGCGAGTAATATTTAAAAATTTCCTGCGAAAGGCCGTGGTGTTTATCGCCACGGCTTTTTCGTATCAAAAGGACAGTAAGTAAAATAATGAATTGCGATGAAGCTCTAAAACAACCTAAACCTCCTGCGCCGGACCTTCCGATTATACTTGTCGCCGCGGCTGCCATCATCAATGCGCAAAACGAAGTGTTTATAGCCCAGCGCCCCGAAGGAAAATCCATGGCAGGCCTGTGGGAATTCCCTGGCGGTAAGGTTGATGAAGGCGAAACACCGGAATACGCCCTAATGCGTGAGTTGGAAGAAGAGCTGGGCATTGAAACGCGGCCGACCTGTTACCACCCGATCGCTTTTGCCTCACATAGCTATGATGATTTTCATCTTTTGATGCCGCTGTTTGCTTGTCGTAAATGGCAAGGTGAGATTGAGCTTAAAGAGCATCAGGTCAGCGCTTGGGTGCGGCCGGTTGATATGCTGAACTATCCTATGCCTGCTGCCGACCTTCCGCTGGTGACAACATTGCGTGATTTGCTGTAGCATCAGCCCTATGTTTGCTTCTGTTTATGATTTTAAAAGCTTTTATAACGAGCGTATAGGCCGTGTTGTTCGCCGTGTCTTGCAGGAACGCATCCGCGAGATCTGGCCGGATGTAACCGGCTTATCCGTAATGGGAACAGGCTATGCCACGCCGTATTTGCGGGTTTTTAAAGACGAGGCCCAGCAGGTGTTTGCCTTAATGCCTGCTGGGCAGGGCGCGCATGATTGGCCGCACGAGGGGCCGAATTGCGTGGCGCTGTCGGAACGCGCTGAGCTGCCCATTGAAACGAATTCGATCGACCGGGTTTTAATGATCCACGATCTGGAGTTTTCTGAATTTCTAAAGCCGTCTTTGGAAGAGGTCTGGCGGGTGCTGAAATCCAATGGCCGGTTAATGGTTATTGTTCCAAATCGCGCAGGGTTTTGGGCGCGTGCCGATTGGTCACCGTTTGGTCAGGGAACCCCGTATTCAGCCACCCAGCTTACGTATTTTTTACGGGACAGTTTGTTCGTGCATGAACGCACAGAAGAGGCACTGTTTATGCCGCCGTTGAAGCACACCTCGTTTTTGAAGGTTGCCGGATTTTTTGAACGTTTGGGCAGAAATATCCTTCCTATTGGTGCGGGTGTTCATATCGTTGAGGCCAGCAAACAGGTTTATGCGACAGCGGATCGCGGCTCAGGTTCAAAAGTGAAGGTGCGAGGCCGCGGCGTTTTCATGCCTAAGCCTATTGCAAACCGCGCAAAAAACTAAAATCCTTTGAATGGGTTATTGGGGTCAACCCCATCCTCTTTAATTTGTTCAAATGTCTCGTAATGCTCATCAATATAGGCCTGCACGTCTTCGCCGCGCTCAAGTTCAGGCAGGGTAAAGGGGTGCACGTAAAACTGCGCGATCTGGTTACTCTCGCCGACCAAACGAAAGAATTGTAGCTCTGTCGCTTGCAACGCGCCATCAGGCATCATGTTCAGCAGACCTATGTGAAGCTCGTGGATTTCTTGGCTGAGAGCGCGCTCAGGAGACAGTACAGTCCGGCCTTCTGCACGCAACCGGTCAAATGAAGGGAGGTTTTTGTAGGCTACGAGAGGCATGTTTTCCTTTGATTTATCCAGTGTCTGTCTGTATGTCTTTGTACTCTAATACTCTGAAAAGGCAAAGTTTATGAGTGCAATGTTTGAAAAAGTGACAATTATCGGTATGGGCCTGATTGGCTCATCGCTGGCCCGTGTCATCAAACAAAACGGTTTAGCCGGTAAGTTAACAGCGGCCGATGCTAGCGAAGAAGTTTGCGCCAAGGTTAAGGAGCTGGGGCTTGCCGATGTTGTCACCCATGACATTGCCAAAAGCGTGATTGGCAGCAATCTGGTTATTCTGGCCATTCCAATTAGTGGCATTAAAGCCGTGGCCGAGGCGATTGGCCCGATGATGGCGCCGAATGCCGTACTTACCGATGTCAGCTCTGTGAAGGGCGCAATTTTTGAAGCTGTGACACCTTTTTTACCCGATAGCGTAGATTTCGTTCCGGCCCACCCAATTGCCGGAACGGAACATTCCGGCCCGGAAGCTGGGCTTGTTGACTTGTTTGGAGGGCGTTGGTGCATTCTTACGCCCACCTCAGACACTCCGATAAAATCGGTCGAAAAAGTCACGGCTTTTTGGGAAGCTTGCGGGGCGATGATTGAAATTATGGATGCGCAGCATCACGACCTTGTTCTCGGCATTACTTCGCATTTACCGCACCTCATCGCCTATACAATCGTGGGAACGGCCGACGATCTGGAAGACGATATTAAATCCGAAGTGATTAAGTTTTCAGCGTCAGGCTTCCGCGGCTTTACCCGTATAGCCGCTTCTGATCCGGTGATGTGGCGCGATGTCTTCATGTTTAACAAAGACGCTGTGCTTGAAATTCTTCAGCGTTTTAATGAAGACCTTACCGCGATGCAAAAAGCCATTCGCCGCGGCGATGCCAAATATCTGGAAGAATGTTTTACCCGCACACGCGCCATTCGCCGTGAAGTTATGGAGATGGGAGCGGAGGGGTATCCAAATCCGGCTCTAATGAATCAAGGGACGGACTCGGAGAAACCTTAGGTGGTTCTCTTTTGAGTGATGTTTGTGCCCGTGTTGGAATTTTCATCACCGGCAGAGGGCCCGCATAAACAGTATCCCCTTTTTGATGAACCGGTAGCTCAACGATGCCATCTTCATTGGCGAGGCTTGAAAGCCCCGCGCCCATAAACAGTGCCATACGTGTTTCGATGATGTCGCTGACCGCCAGAGCTTGAAGCAGACTGGGATGGTTTTCCAAACGGACGTTAAGGTCGAGAGCCGGGAAAGGCTCCTGCTTTAAATCGGCGCTGCCGGAAACTGAAGCGATAAAGTCGCCCTGTTTGAGCGAGCTTTTCCGAATGTTCAGTGTGTGACGGCTATATGAAAGTAAGACGTAAAGGGAATCAAAATGCAAAGGCGTCTTCCATTTGAAATTTCGTACCTCAATTGGCCCGGTTGTGATGGTGGTGGGGAGGATTGGAATGGGCCAAGCTTTGGCACGAAAGTTTTCAACTTTGACGCTGCCATCATCGGTTACGATAGTTTCTTCGACAACTGATAAATTCAACCGTCCCGGATAACCATCAATCGTCGGTTCTTGCACGGCTTGAGCGGGATCAATGAGGTCTTGCACGACCAGCACATATTCTTTTTTGATGTGCTCAGCAGCAGCGAACCAGATAAAACTGTAGAGCCCAAAGCCGAGCAGAAAGATGATAAGCGCCGAAACGCCCGCCATCTTGAGCGAAGGCTTTGTGTTGAGCTGTTTTTCTTTCGCCTCATTCATCAGGCTTTTTGTCGCGCTCTCTGTGTCATTCTCAAGTTTGGCCAAAAGCTTTCCTCTTTCCAATCCGGGTTCTATGGGCGGTAAGAATTCAAAAATAACGACTCCCGGCGCTTTAAACCAGCTATTCTTAGGCCAAAATAATCCGGCATTCAATGCCATCGGAATAATAGGCAAGTTCGTGGCTTCTTGAATGCGGGCAACGCCGACCTTGTACGGCTTGTCTTTAGAGCTTTGATCTACGCGCACGCGCGTGCCCTGCGGGAAGATAACAATAGGACGGCCAAGCTCTTTCATCCGCCGCGCCCCGTCTTGGATGGATTCAATAGCAGCATCGGGGCTGGAGCGGTCAATCGCAATCGGGTCGCTTTTTTTGAGATACATCCCCCATAACGGGATTGAAAGCAGCTGCTTTTTTAAAATCACTGATGGGTCTTTGAACAAAATATGCAGCTTCAGAGTTTCATAAGCCGATTGATGCTTGGCGGCGACAATGTAGGAGCCCTCTTTGGGCAGGTGTTTCAGCCCGCGCACCTCATAACGCAGCCCCAAAACATATTTTTCCAAAAAGAGCACTTTATGGACAAAAAAATGTACCACGCCCATGAAATATTTTCGCGGCAGCACCAGCGTCGGCAGGCATAAAACACACGCAACCGCGGTGAGCATATAAAACAGCAGGTTAAAAACTGTCGATCTAACAGGAACAAGCTTCATAAACTATTCCGTTTCATCCAAAGCAGGCCGGGCTGTGAAGAGCAGTCGCACGCGGCGATATAGGCTTTTGTGATATTCGCTGAACAAGAGTTTCCAATAACGAGGAGAAATGCGCCTCAAGTCATTTTGACGTACAGGGTGCGCGAATATATAAATGCCGGGCAGGGCATGCCCAAGTTCCATTTTTGATCGTGTCATATGATAATCGCCTGTGACGATACGGATTGAGCTGTAATCATGCTTTTGTATCCACGCCCGTGTTTCCTGTGCATTCTGCGCGGTTGTTGTGGCTTCATAGCCCAGCGTGATACAGCATGGCGGCAACGCGTGATCGCCCGTCCAGAGAGCCAGAATTTCCCGGCGCGTAACGTCTTTAAACACGCCGCTGATAAACAGGTGTGAAGCGCGGCCATTGGCAAACAACTTCAGCCCTTCTTCAACGCGATTTTGTCCGCCCGTTAAAACGACAATAGCATCAGTGGTATCAGCTTCAGCTTGCGGCGCGGAAAACATCGCGTTCAGCGCAAAAATTCCAAAGCCACCAATCCATAAGACAAGAAGGGTTCCGGCTCCAAGAACGATTTTTTTGATTATGTTCATCACGTATATCTTTTAGGGCATTTGCCCCAGTACGCGCAAGACGGTAAAGCGCGCCGTCTGTGATGCGATAAGACCAGCAAAGGCTGGCAGAGCCAATAAAAACAGAATTTGTAACCCACTGAAAGACAGACCCGGCAACAAACCATTCTCGCCACCGCCGCTGATGATTGATAAAAAGAACAAAATCATGAGCGCACTGACAGCCCCACAGGCGCTGCCCTTTAAGGTGAGGATAATGGCATGCCGTTGTAGTTGATGTGTGATGTAAAGATCGCTGGCCCCCATTAGGTGAAGTAGCTCAATATCGGCCTTATGCTCTGCCATGCGTGATCGAATAGCGCCAGCAATTGCGGTTACAGTCGTAAACGTAATAATCAGCGTCACAATGAGCGATGAGAGTTTCATCGTGCGGGCTAGCCGCAAAATATCGCTCAGCCAGCTTTCATGAGTATCGAGGCGAATATCGGAGGCAGCGCGCTCCACAGTCTTTTTAATCTGTGTTAGCTTTTCATCGTCGCGGATATGCAAATGCACTGAAATAAGCCCGGGCAGGGGAATATCATCGAGCACCACATCATCGCCCAGCCACGGCGCCACCAGTTCGTTAATCTGCTCTTGGCTAAGAACCTCAAGGCTTTCGATGTTTGGATTGGTGTTCAATGTCTTTGATACAGTATCAGACAACGCCTTTATCTCCGCAGGTTCACGGATCTTTCCATCAGGCTTCAGCGCCGGGATTTCAATGGTCAGCTTATTTTCCAATCCAGAGGACCAGTGCTTGGTAATCCCGCCGAGCATCATAGTCGCGGTAATCGCCATCATCGCCAGAAAGGTCATGAGTGCCACTAGCAGCACCAAAAAATGCGTCCCCGCGCTTTGATTAAGCGGCAGATCGTATCGGCCATTGTTATCAGCAATACCAAGCCGCCGGTTACCCGTTAAACGAGAGAGAAGCGCTTTCATCAGTACACACCCTCAATATTTTTCTGCACCCAGTTTGCATTGTCGTGCACATGCAGGTTCCCGGCTTCGAGTACAAGGCGAGGATGCCCAAACCGATCCATAATGCTTTGGCTGTGCGTCGCAATCACGATGGTCGTGCCCATGCGGTTGAGTTGCTCGAACAAATGCATCAGGCGAAAACCGATATTATCATCCAGATTTCCTGTCGGTTCATCAGCCAGCAGCAATTTAGGGCGCGCAATAACTGAACGGGCAATCGCTACGCGTTGCTGTTGCCCCCCGGAAAGCGTCATCGGCAGTACATTTTTGTAATCGCCAAGCCCGACCCATTCGAGCAGTTCATCAACATTGCTCTTCACTTCCGATTCCGGGTGCCCGCTAATGCGCATCGGTAGGGCCACGTTATCAAATGCGGAAAGGTGCGGGAGCAGGCGGAATTCCTGAAATACCACGCCAATCTTCTGGCGTAGAGCGCAAAGCTGGCTGCGGTCCATGTCATTGATATTTTGCCCGAACATGGTCACGAGGCCCCGTGTAGGCTTTCGCCCCAGATACATCAGCGACATGATCGAGGTTTTACCAGAGCCGCTGGGCCCGGTGAGAAAATGAAATGAGCCCGGTTCCAATACGAAATTAATATCGGTCAGAACTTCCGGGCCGATGCCATATCG
Source organism: Alphaproteobacteria bacterium (assembly GCA_021776025.1). Classification (GTDB taxonomy): domain Bacteria; phylum Pseudomonadota; class Alphaproteobacteria; order Micavibrionales; family Micavibrionaceae; genus TMED27. The sequence continues at coordinate 646,118 of JAJFGR010000007.1, read as the reverse complement.
TAAGCCAACATGTTCAAATTTAATCAAAGTGTTACTCTGTTTTTCTAATTTTATTTTTTAATATCACGCGGCTTCTGCTTGTCCAAAACATATTGCAAAGCTTTTGCTTTTTTATACGGATTTTCAATACTCATCCCTGCCTCTAGTGCATCCTCAAATTTCTCTCGATCAGCCAGCAATTTTGAAACGATCGCATAGGCTTTGTTACGAAACGCCAGGCTTTCAATAAAACCAATGCTTTTCATCGCTGCGGCGCCGTCCCCAGCTTCAGCTTGAATTTCAGCCGTTTCGCCGTAGGCTTTATGGCGCAGGGCGTCATTCTCCATCTCACTGGCTGTTTTCCACGCCCCGTCATTGTCTCCGGCAAACGCTTGAGCCATCGCGATATAGGTTAGTGCAATAGCATAAGAGGGGGGGTGCTTAATTTTTTCCGCTTTTTCACGGAGCTGCGCAAACAAGGTGTCATATTGCTCTTTCTGAAACTGAAGATCCGCCGCCACCATGCCGATTCCTCGGATGGTCATGGCTTGCGTATCAGGCGTTTCAATTTTATCGATGATCGCTAGCGCACCATTCATATCCCCCTCAAAAGCCTTGGTTTTGGCAAGCTCACGATATGTTTGATCACGCCATGATGTGTTTTCAATTTTTACAGACTGCGCTTCGATCTCTTTCAGGATGCAAACACGATCGCTAACGGCGCATTCAGCCGCCTGAGTTGTGTGCCCAAAAGCAAACAACATCGCAAAAGTGATTGTAAATAAACGTCTTATAACCATGCTCGAAATTATGATACCCTTGCTCAAATGATTGTTAATTCATATAAATACAAGATTAAATCGCACATGAGAAGCTCTACAGCACAATGATTCTAACTTGTCCCAATTGCGCGTCACGCTTTTTATTATCGGCCCAAGCTTTGGCGCCGGATGGGCGGCGTGTGAAATGCTCATCCTGTGCGGAAGAATGGTTCCAGCTGCCCGATCCAGATGAGCTGGTCGATAATGTTGAGCATGAAATTGAAGAAATTCCGGAAAGCGTTAAGCCGATTCCGGAAGGCTCTTCTGTTCCCGCGCTCCCCGAAGAAAGTGAAGGGTCGGGCAACGGACGAACGAATCTAGCGGGTTATATCGGGGCAGCGATTATCTTTTTAGGCATCTTAGGCGGATTGGCGGTGTCTAAAGACGCTGTCCTAAAGGCATGGCTACCAAGCGCCGCGTTCTATCAAATGATTGGTATAAGTGTAGTGGCGCCGGGAGAGGGGCTGGTCTTTGATAAAATTAAAGCGACTCTGCAGGGTCACAATAAAATTGTCGTTGAAGGTTTTATTATCAATTTGACTGATAAAACGCAAAACTTGCCAGTCATTGAAATTTCTATCCGTAATGAGGCCGGGGGATCAATCCAAAAGAATCTAAGTCCTCCACCTTTTGCACAGATGCCGCCAAAAGCTAAATTGCCATTTAAATCCACTCATACTGGGAATACAGACGAGGCCGATCACGTGCAGATTCGTTTTGTATTGGGTGGAGAAGAGGCTTCTGAAGAAACAACCGACGAAGCGCATCATGAAGAGGCTAAAACCGTTTCAGAAGACGCCGATAATACTCAAGCTCTTCACGCGGACGACCACGCTGAGCCGCACGGCGCCGCAGCTCATTAACAATATCCTGTACCCATTTTTTCTGCGCTTCGGAAGGCACTTTAACTTTTGAGCCAAACGGCGGCCCCTCATCACCATCTTGTCCACCGTACGGACGCCCTAAAGGGTCCATACGTGACGGCATCCCGCCAAGCGAAAATCCGGTCATTTGTTGCATGCGCTGGACAAGTTGCTGTGCGAGTTGCTGCTGGGAATCCTTTAAATGCGCAATCGCCTCGTCTTGAAATGGCAGCGATAAGTCGGGTCTGTTTCCGCCAAGCTGCTCGGAGGACCCGCGCATAGCTTGTTCAGCCAAGCCTAAATTTTCGGGAATTTCATCCAAAGCAGAATCAGCCTCTAGCATAAGCTGCCCCAAAACATAGCGCAGCGCTTCCTGCTCTGTTTTATTGTCTTCCGTATTAATAAAGGGTGCCATTCCGGTGGTCTTGTCCTTAACACCCAATCCCTGCATCATCTCAAACAATGTGGATTGTTCAGCTGTTTGCGCGCGCAGCTCTTCTTGTCGCTCGACCAGCTCCTGCAACTCGTTAATCCCGTCCTGCATCATCTGCATATCTTTTGGCATCGCCATACTCATGGAGGGGTTAGCCATATCCATCAACCGCTGCAGTTTAGAGAGCATATCTTGCGCAGCGTTGCGGTCGCCCGACAGCATGTCCGATTCCATTTTGTCCAGCAAGCTGGCCAGATCATTCATATTCATCATTTGAGACAGAACTTCCGGCGGCAATTGCGGCATATTGGCCTGATCTTGTGCCTGTTTCTGCCATTCACGCGCCAAAGCTTGCATATATTCAGCCATCGCTTGGCGCAGCTCATTCATCAGCGCAGAAATTTCGCCGTCGCTGGTTTCGGGGTTTTGTAGGGCTTTTTCCAAAGCTTGTTGAATGTTTTTCAAATCCCGCGCCGCTAGGCTTAAATTGCCGTCTTCAAGTCGAAGCGCCGTATCCCAAAGCAGCGCAATAACGCTCTGCGCAGTTTTAATCGAAGGTTCGTTGTAGTAAAGCCGGGAAGCGGCGCTCCGCAGTGCTAAGAAGACTCGTATATCGTGACTATAGCTCTGCGGAATATAGAGCAAACCTTCGATCGCAAGAGCGCCCTCGCTATAATCGTTTTCTGGGTTCCAAGCCAAATATTTACGAACTTCTATAAGTTTTCTGGCAACCGGGTGCGTGAAACGCCGCTCAGGAAGTACAACGCGCAGAGGTTTGCTCTGGGCAATTTGATCAAGATGGTCATGCGCGGTAAATGTAAAAACAACGGGAAGCCCGGCCCAAGGGTGAGCCGTGAGATTATAAACTGGGGCAATTTGAAAATTCGTTGCCGGAGGCGAAAGCACAGATCTCTGCTCTTCTACCGGCCAGCCCACTGGCGCATTTTTAGCAACCGGATCCAGCGTCATGCGTATATCCAGAGTTTTAACGCCGTAATCATCAAGCATGTTAAGTGCAAATTGCATCTGCGCATCTGGTAGAGTTTCTGGTTGATCCTGCACCTCGATCATCGGCGGCGTATCTGGGATGAATGTATAATCCCAGCCAATGTTTTTAAATAGACCAGGCTGTAGGCGCAGATGTGCACCTTTGGGTATTTCCATTTCAAGCGTATGGGCGCCGTCTTCTGCCCTGTTCATCGCATAATTTTGCTCATCAATTCGCAGTGATGGTTTTCGCAAAATATGCGTAGTATTTTGCTGGACAATGACTTTGAGGATGCTGCCTTGCGGAATTTCAAGCATTGCCGAATCCGCAGCAGGAACAATGCGCGTGATACCGGTATATTCCGGCGGGTTAATCCAGAATGTCACAGGGTCTTGTTTTATAACGGGACCTTGAAAAAACTGAGCAGGAAAAAGCCCGCTGAGAATGCGAGGCTTCCAACCATTACCAGCAACCAGCAAGCCGCAAAATAGCGCCATGAATAAACCAAGCCGCAAGGCGCGAGGGTCTTTGCTCGCTAAAAACGCCCGCGGCGGAGCAGGGCGCAAGAGTGTTAAAAGGCGTTGCTTACGGCGCTGTTCACGCTGCCATAACGCATTTTCTTCTCCGTTTATTGGTTTATCATCTTGTGTGCTTAACGGCCTGTGTTTGGTGCCGCTATAACGTTCAATGCGAGTCTCAATTTCGTGACGAGAAGGCCAGCGAAAAAGCATCACATCTTTGCGAATGAAATAAACAGCGCCTAGCGCGGCAATAATTAAAATAGCTATAGATACGAAGTTGCCAAGCAGTGCGGGGATTTCAAATAACCACAAGACCACAAAAAACATGAGCCAGCAGAACGCTCGCCAGCAGGCCGCGCTCAGTCTTTCAAAAACCAAGGAAACAGTACTAAGGGTGTTTATCCATAGAATGCGGAAATTCATAAATTAGATTTTAAGCCAATCAGGAATTGTTTCAACATCTATAATATCTTCGTATGTTTGGCGCGGGCGAATAACAGCTATATTATCACCATCAACCAAGATTTCCGGCGGCATGAGCCGCGTATTGTAATTCGACACCATACAAAAACCATAGGCTCCGGCAGACTTGATAACAGCCAGATCACCTGCCGCCATGGCTGGCAGTTCACGATCCGTTGTAAAGGTATCCCCCGTTTCGCAAATCGGCCCAACAACATCATAAGCCTGCTTAGGCACATCGCGGTTCTGCACGGCCTCTACCCCATGATAAGCCTCATATAATGTAGGACGGATGAGGTCATTCATCGCCGCATCAACAACTAGAAAATCCCGGCCTTGCGTTTCTTTGACATTAAGCACTTGGGTTAAAAGTACGCCAGCATTACCCACCAGGTAACGTCCTGGCTCCATAATAATTTCAGTATCAAGCGGCACGACAATGTCATTCACCCACTGTGCATAGGCATCAAGATCCAATAAATTCTCGTCGTCATAAACAATCGGGAAGCCCCCGCCGATATCAAGGCGAGAGATGTTGTGCCCTTCGGCGCGCAAATCTTTCACAATATCGGGGAGTTTCTCAAAAGCTTGCTTAAACGCTTCGACAGTAAAAACCTGCGAACCGATATGCATAGAAAGGCCGAGCGGCTCGATATGGCTCATCTCTTTGGCCATGGCAAAGCCTTCGAAAATGTGGTCACGACTAATGCCAAATTTATCGCATTTTCGCCCGGTGGAAATTTTATGATGCCCTCCGCCGGTCACCTCAGGGTTCAGGCGGAAAACAACGCTCGCAGTTTTGTCCATCTCAGAGGCAACGTTCTGAATATGTGCAAGTTCCGGCAGGGATTCGACATTAAATTGATGGATGCCGGCCTTGAGGGCTTCAGTGATTTCTGAAGTCTGCTTACCAACGCCTGTAGAAACGATTTGTTCAGGTGCAAAGCCAGCTTTTAAACCGCGGTGCAATTCCCCTTCAGAAACAATTTCCAGACCGGCGCCGAGATTTTTCAACAAACGCAAAATCGCGATATTGCTGTTAGCTTTGCAGGCATAGCACAGCATGGGCTGGCGACCAGCGGGTAAGGCTTTCCGCATGGATCCGGCTAGTTTCTCATACTGATCACGAATGCTGGAGGCCGCATAGACATATGCAGGCGTGCCAAATTCAGCGGCAATATCCGTTAAATTCACTGAATCGGCATGCAAAACGCCATTTTTTTCATGAAATCCGCTCATAAGACGCTCTATTCTTTGTTTTTAGGGGCCGGGTCAGTGGCCAGATCGGGGTAAGTACGCGGAAAATGACTGTCTTCAGCGCCTTCCGGAGCGGCAACATTGCCCGGTTTAACGCCGCAGGCGGTGGCCAGCAGACATAAACTTATCATCAATATTGTTCTTATATCGCGCATAACTCTAATAAATCTCTATTTTCCAATGTTTATAAGCTACGAGGGGCTGAATTGCCATCCACAATCTATAATCTGCTCTGGCGAATTTCTTAAAAGAATGTACACTTTTATAGGTTAATATCACTTTATAAGCTTTTTCAAAGACATAAATCACAATGCCAGATCATCAAGAACAAGCGCAAACACTGGAGAGACTGTCGCAGGATCAGCTCGATGCGCTGGTGACGCTGCATGGTCGGTTTTTGGATGGACGTTTAGGCGGTCGGCGCGCGACACTTAAAAACACGGATATATCTGGCCTGTCATTACAGGGGCAGGACTTAAGGCAGGCTAATTTCATGGGCTGCATGATGGTCGGGATGGATCTTTCCAAAGTCAATTTTCAGGAAGCCGCACTTTATGCCTGTGACCTGAGCAATTCAAACCTTAATGATACGCGGTTTGTTCGTGCAGATTTGCGCGGGGCAACGATCGAAAACGCATCGCTTGAGGGCGCGGATCTGGAAAATGCAGATTTGCGTGTCGGCGGGATAGCTGATGATGGCGCCTATGATTCAGGCCAGGCTGTGAATTTCCGCGGTGCGAACTTAAGCGGCGCAAAGCTTGCGGGCTCTATCGCGTCTAAAGCCAACTTCTCCGATGCCATTCTCACGGGCGCGAATATGGCTCAGGCCGATTTGCGTGGTGCGCAGATGGAAGGTGCAGATTTATCAGACGCGGACATTGATGGCGCGCAAATGGAAGGCGTGAACTTAAAGTCGGCGATCCTGACGGGCGTTGAGATGAGTAAAATTCGTGATAGGTCGAACGTTGATCTTTCCGATGCTATTACCGATGAAAACGCCGGGGTTTCAGTGGCGGATCTGGACGAACCGCTGGCCCAGCTCATTGAAGAGCACCGCGGCTGGGTTGAAAGCAGTGGTGAAAGCGGAAAGCAGCTCGACCTCAGCGATATGGATATGCGCAGCCTTAAAACACTTAAGATGGAAAAACTTACCGCCATCCGCGCTGTCGGAACTAAATTTTTGGGCATGAATCTCTACAAGGTTGAACTGCAAAGCGCGGTACTGGATGGTTCGGATTTCCGCAACTGCGATGCGGAAGAAGCCGATTTCCGTGGCTCCAGCTTTGTCGGTGCAAATTTGTCCCACGCTAAATTGAAAAATATCGAGGCCAGCCCGCTGATGTTTGGCGCAGAAAGCACAGGTAAACGCTTTAGCCCCTGCAATTTTGAAAATGCCAAACTTCGCTATACTGATTTATCGGGTGCACAGCTTAAAAGTGCAGTCTTTAAAGGCGCTGATCTCTCCTATGCCGATTTATCTGGTGCAAATTTGAACGGCGCTGATTTCACCGGTGCCAATATGACCGGCGTGAATTTAGATGAAGCTGATACCGAAGGCGCATCTATCCCACAGCCTGATAAGCCTGTATTCCAAATGAAAAAAGACGCCGATTAATTTGTATCTTTTCCCGTATCGGCACGAATATAACCCTATGAACAGAATTCAAAAATATATGGTCTTGGCCCTTCTGCTGGCATTGTTCCCGCAAAGCGCCTTAGCAGAAACCAAGACAGCCATTTTCGCTGGTGGATGTTTCTGGTGCATGGAAAAACCGTTTGAGCATGTTGAAGGCGTAACAGATGTGCGTTCCGGCTTTTCTGGCGGACATGTTGAAAACCCAAGCTATAAGCAAGTCATCCGCGGCGACACCGGGCATTATGAAGTCATTGAGGTTGTCTATGATTCTGACAAAGTGGGGTACGAAAAACTGCTGGAAGTCTACTGGAGCAACGTTGACCCCCTCGATCCAAAAGGCCAGTTCTGCGACAAGGGCTCAACCTATCGTACAGCCGTGTTTTACAATGATGAAGATGAATTTAAGCTCGCGATGAAATCGCTGGAAAAGGCTGAAGAGATATTAAAGAAAGACATTGTGACGGAATTGTTGCCAGCTGCGGAGTTTTATCCCGCGGAAGATTATCATCAGAATTTTTACAAAACGAACGAGACAAAATATAAATTCTATCGTTGGAAATGTGGTCGCGATGCCCACCTTGATGATCTATGGGGTGATGATGCTCGCACAGGTGTGAAGCTATTTAACTAGAGCTTACTCTCAAGCTCTGGCACAGCTTCAAACAAATCAGCAACCAACCCGTAATCAGCAATTTGGAAGATTGGGGCATCTTCATCTTTGTTGATGGCAACAATCACTTTTGAATCCTTCATGCCTGCCAAATGCTGGATCGCGCCGGAAATTCCAATCGCTATATACAGATCAGGTGCCACAACCTTACCCGTCTGCCCAACCTGATAATCATTCGGAACATATCCCGCATCAACAGCGGCCCGGGAAGCGCCGACAGCCGCGCCAATCTTATCAGCCAGCTTCTCGATAATTGCGAAGTTCTCAGCCGACCCCACGCCGCGCCCGCCGGATACAACAATATCGGCAGAGGTTAATTCAGGCCGGTCGCTTTCGCTGGCCTCAAGCCCGACAAAACTTGAAAGCCCGGCATCACCTTTGGGCGCAACATCCTCAACTTCTGGCTGTCCACCTTCGGCTTTAACAGGGTCAAAAGTCGTCCCGCGCACCGTAATCAATTTAATGGCATCTGAAGACTTCACTGTCGCCACTGCATTCCCTGCATAAACCGGACGCTCAAAAGTGTCCGCATCAACGACGGCTGAAATATCCGAGATCTGCTGTGTATCTAGAAGGGCCGCCGCGCGCGGCATAACGTTTTTACCGAATGTTGAAGCGGGGGCGAGGATATGAGTGTAATTCGTCGCCAGCTCCACAATCACCAGCGCTATATTTTCCGCGAGGTGATGGCCAAGCTCCGGCGCATCCGCTTTCAAAACTTTAGCAATGCCGTGAATTTGCGAAGCCGCCTGCATTGCGCCATCCATATTCGCGCCGGCAACCAGCAAATGTACATCGCCGTCAATCTGCCGCGCCGCTGTAATCGTGTTCAGCGTCGCGGCTTTAATCTCGGAATTATCGTGTTCGGCTATAACTAATACACTCATGACAACACCTTCGCTTCGTTTTTCAGTTTATCAATTAGCTCATCGACATCGGCGACCTTACCGCCGCCTTGACGGGTCGGCGGTTCTTCTACTTTGACAATGGATAGGCGCGGCGTGTAATCAACGCCGAGATCTTCAGCGGCCAGAACTTCGAGCTCTTTCTTTTTCGCTTTCATAATGTCCGGCAGCTTCGCATAGCGTGGTTCATTCAAGCGCAGATCAGTTGTAATGATCGCAGGAGTTTTAAGCTCTAAAGTTTCAAGTCCTCCATCAACTTCGCGTGTGACTTTGAGGTTGCCATCGCCAAGCTCCAGCTTCGATGCAAATGTTCCTTGCGCCCAACCCAGCAAAGCAGAAAGCATTTGCCCGGTCTGGTTTGAATCGTCATCAATCGACTGCTTGCCCATGATCACGAGATCAGGGCTCTCTTTATCCACCAAAGCTTTCAGAGTTTTCGCAACCGCCAGCGGTTCAACCCCGCCCAAATCAATCGGCGCATCTGTTTGCACCAAGATTGCGCGGTCCGCACCAATCGCCATCGCGGTGCGCAGCTGTTCCTGCGCTTTTTCCGGGCCAATCGAAACGGCAATCACTTCCGTTGCCTTGCCCGCTTCTTTTAAACGCACCGCTTCTTCAATCGCAATTTCATCAAACGGGTTCACCGACATTTTAACGTTGGCCAGCTCGATGCCGCTATTATCGGCCTTAACGCGCACTTTGACGTTGTAATCAACAACACGCTTAATCGGGACTAAAATTTTCATCAGATTTGTCTCCCACGGATGTGGTTAGGAATTAGAAGAATAGTATGCCAGCGCAAGCAGGGCCAAAGCAAGCCCCTGTAAACCGACACGCGCCTGCATTAATTTATTGCCGTATTTTTTGTTGAAATCTCCGCCTTTGATCATGGCAAAAAGCCCCAAGCACAAAACGGCGAGGACAGAGAGCATGGCAAGGCCCATGGCGATGGCGGCGAAATTACTCATGATTTTAATTTATCCTTTTTTACAGCTGAGTAAATAGTTCACATCAAGGTCGCGCTTGGAAAGCGCAAATTCATTACTCGACGGGTTAAAAATTAACCCCGTTACATCATGTGGTGTGAGCTCTGCTGCGCGGGCCATACGTGAAAGCTCCGACGGACGCACAAATTTCTTCCAGCTGTGAGTGCCTTGTGGCACCCAGCGCAGGATGTATTCCGCCGCGACAATACCAAGCAGGAATGATTTAGGGTTACGATTAAGGGTTGAGAAAATAACCAACCCACCGGGCTTCACCAGCGTGGAAATACTTTCAACAAAAGCTGAAGGATCGGCGACATGCTCAATGATTTCGAGTGCCAGCACCACATCAAATTGTTTTTTGATCTCTTCGGCTGGTTTATTCTGGTAATCGACCTTCAAACCTGAGGCTTTAGCATGCTCTCGGGCGGTTTCAATGGTAACGCTGTCTGCATCAGCCCCTGTGACTTTGGCACCCAAACGGGCCAAGGGTTCACAAACCAATCCGCCGCCACAGCCCACATCGAGAATACTAAGCTTTTCAAAGGGCTTCAGACTTTGAGTATCACGCTCATAATGCTCGCAAATCTGTGCTTTTATGTATGATAGACGAACAGGGTTGAGGGCGTGCAGGGGCTTAAACGGGCCGTTTTCATCCCACCAATCAGCGGCATCTTTAGAAAAATTCTCGATCTCCTGCGTATCTATGCTGGACATAAGCCTTTGATTCCTTATTAATACGAGTGATTTTTAACCGATTTAGAAGCAAAAAGATATGGCTTTAATAGTTGCAAAATTTGGCGGAACCTCCGTCGCAGATATCGAGCGCATTGAACGCGCTGCCGATAAGATCGCGTGTGAGGTTGAATCTGGCCATCAGGTTGCCGTCGTCGTCTCTGCGATGTCCGGAGTGACCAATCAATTGGTAGGCTATTGCGGCGAAGTTAGCAAAATGCATGATTTGCGCGAATATGATGTGGTCGTTTCCAGTGGTGAGCAGGTGACCTCCGGTCTCATGGCCATGGCACTACAAAAACGCGGCATAGCGGCGCGAAGCTGGATGGGCTGGCAGGTGCCAATCAAAACCAATGATATCCATGGAAAAGCGCGCATCGAAGATATCGATACTGTTGAATTACATAAACGTCTGGGCAACGGTGAAGTTGCTGTTGTTCCCGGCTTTCAGGGAATAACCGATGCCAACAGGGTTTCGACATTGGGCCGCGGTGGCTCTGACACTTCTGCAGTAGCGCTGGCCGCTGCTTTAAAAGCGGACCGTTGTGATATTTATACCGATGTTGACGGCGTGTACACCACAGACCCACGCATTGTGCCGGGCGCGCGCAAAATCAAAAAAATCGCCTATGAGGAGATGCTGGAGCTTTCGTCTTTAGGTGCAAAAGTTTTACAAACCCGGTCTGTTGAAATTGCCGCAAAGCAGAAGGTATCCTTGCAGGTGCTTTCTAGCTTTGAAGACCATGTCGGTAGCGATATGCCGGGAACATTAGTAACGAAAGAGGAAGATATTATGGAACAGGAGCTTGTAACAGGCATCGCCTTTAGCCGCGATGAAGCCAAGGTCACAATTTTGAACGTACCCGATGTTCCGGGCGTGGCCGCAAAAATATTCAGTCCGCTGGCGGATTCAAACGTCAATGTCGATATGATTGTTCAGAACATTTCAACTGACGGTAAAGCAACAGACATGACCTTTACCGCGCCTAAGAATGAGCTTGAACAGGCGCTAGCTGTTCTTACAAAGCAAGATTTTCTGAAAAAATCGAAAATTATTTCTGCCAGCAATGTTGCCAAGGTCTCGGTCGTTGGTATCGGTATGCGCTCGCATGCTGGTGTGGCCAATACAATGTTTGAAACGCTAGCCGAAAAGAATATTAACATTCAGGTGATTTCAACTTCTGAAATCAAAATCAGCGTTTTGATCGAGGAAGATTACACTGAACTGGCCGTGCGCGCATTGCATGCGGCCTATGGGCTGGAAGAAACCGCTTAAAGAAAGCGTTTAAATACGTTAGTCTGCATGTATTATGGCAGAACCCTCACCACAGCACAATGATATGAGTATTGCGGACATGCCCGTAGGTGAAGTTCTGCGCCGTACTCGCACCCATTACAACCAGTCTATAGAAGATATTGAAAAGGCGCTGCGCATTCGCGCGTCCCAGATTGAAGCTATTGAATCCGGCAATTTAAAAAAGCTGCCCGGTAAAGTTTATGCAGTCGGTTTTGTTCGCTCTTACGCCGAATATCTAGGACTGGATGGCGATAAAATGGTCAAATTGTTTAAGGTTCAATCGGGAGGGCAGACTGCGGAAACGGAGCTGTATTTCCCTATGCCGTCTTCGGAGGGACAGCTTCCACCGTTATGGATTACGCTGACATGTCTGTTTAGCGCGATTGCCATTCTGGCGTTTTGGTTTGGCGAAAACCGTCAGCAGCGTGACATTGTCGAGAATATCCCGGAAGTGCCCGTACAGATGCAGGAGGAAAAAGCGATAATAATCCCTGCAGCGCCCGCGCCCGAAATTCAAGAAGCTGTAGAAGAGGTTGTTATTGAGAAAAAACCGGTTAAAGGCATTATCCTCAATATCCGTGAAAATAGCTGGGTTGAAATTCGCGATAAAAAAGGCAAAGCGATGTTGTCGCGGGTATTGAAAGCGGGCGATCAATATTATGTCCCTGACCGGCCAGATCTCAACATTTCCATCGGCAATGCCGGCGGCGTGGAGGTCGAGGTCGATGGGCAAGCTCTGCGAAAACTTGGTGAAACCGGCAAGGTTTTGCGGCGCCTCTCACTTGATGCGGAATACCTCAAAGCGAACTTTGCACTTGATACAGCGCCTTAAAACGCTTTAAAACCCAGCCATGGCTTTAGAAGGAAAATTAGACTCAATCAAAAATCGGCATGCCGAGCTAGCTGCTCTCATGTCAGAAACTGGCTTGAGCGGTGAGCAGTTTACCAAGTTTTCTATGGAATATGCGGAGCTGGACCCGGTTGTTGAGGCGATTAACGCTATAGAGGCCGCCCGCAGCGAAAAAGCAGACCTGCAGGAACTCCTCTCTGATCCGGAAATGAAAGATGTTGCCGGCGAAGAGCTCCGCGCGCTTGATGCCAAAATGCCGGCGCTGGAGAAAAAAATCCAACTGGCCCTCATCCCCAAAGACGAAGACGATGCCAAAAACGCTATTGTTGAAATTCGTGCTGGTACGGGCGGGGATGAAGCCGGACTTTTTGCCGGAGACCTCTTCACCATGCTTAAAGGTTATGCCAGCAAGCAGGGCTGGAAGCTTGAGCTTATGGAAGCGTCCGAAAGTGATGCTGGAGGGTATAAGGAGATTGTAGCCGAGGTGAGCGGTCAGAACGTGTTCTCAAAGCTTAAATATGAATCGGGCACACACCGCGTGCAGCGCGTGCCTAAAACCGAGAGTCAGGGTCGTATACATACCTCTGCTGCTACCATTGCCGTGCTTCCCGAGGCAGAAGAAGCCGAGGTCAACATCCATAGCGATGATCTGCGCATTGATACCTACCGTTCCCAAGGCGCAGGGGGCCAGCACGTCAACACTACCGACTCCGCTGTGCGCATCACCCATATTCCAACCGGCGTGGTTGTGGAAATGCAGGAAGAGCGCTCGCAGCATAAGAATAAGGCCAAGGCTATGAAGGTGCTCTCAACGCGCATCTATGACATGCAGCGCCAAAAACTGCATGAGGAACGCGCAGAGGACCGAAAAAGCCAGGTTGGCTCTGGTGACCGCTCCGAACGCATTCGCACTTATAATTTCCCGCAAGGGCGCGTGACCGACCACCGCATTAACCTGACACTGCATAAGCTTGATGATGTACTCAGCGGCGAAGCGCTTGGGGAGATTGTTGACGCACTCATCGCCGAAGATCAAGCCTCCGCGCTTGCATCGATAGAATCCTAAAACCATGACTCTCCAAGAGCTCTATAAACAGCTTCGCGTGAGCTTATCCGAATCCGATGCGCGCTATGTTCTGAAAAAACGCACAGGGCTATCGCACGCGGATATGATCGCCAATCCCGGGCAAAGCGTGGATGAGGAACCCATATTAAATGACCTTGAGCTCTATAGGCAGGGCATTCCTCTGTCGCGAATCTATGGCGAGCGCGAATTTTGGGGCATGCGTTTCGAGCTTTCTGATGCGACGCTCGATCCGCGGTCCGACACGGAAGCGTTGGTGGAGGCTGTCGTTGCGCGTTATAAAGACAATCCTCCTGAGAATATTCTCGATCTTGGCACAGGCACAGGGTGCATTTTGATAGCGCTGCTCTCCGAGTTTCCGCAGGCCGCAGGCGTGGGAATAGATCTCTCTGCAGAGGCGATTGAAACCGCAAAAATCAATGCGCAGCAGAATTATGTGGCTGATCGTGCCACGTTTTTACAAGGAAATTGGGCAGAATCATTGGATGAATCTTTCGATCTCGTGGTCTCGAATCCTCCCTATATAGCTAAAAAAGTGATTCAAAACCTAGATGAATCGGTCAAAAATCATGATCCGACTCTGGCTTTGGACGGAGGGGAAGACGGTCTGCAAGCCTATAAAGAAATTTTTTCGCAGCTTTTTCCCCTTTTAAAACCGGGTGGCAGAGCCTTTTTTGAAATCGGATTCGATCAGGAAAAATCCACAAGGCGACTCAGTGAAGAATCGCGGTTTTCCATTATATCATCTTATGCTGATATAGCAGGGCACACAAGGGTTGTAGAGCTTGTGCCCGAGAACATCAGTGGGGATAAATAAAAAAAATATTGCATAGGCGGTTGATTAGAACGAGCCCATCACTGTAGGTTAAAAATCATCAGCACAGACAAACGCAATTGAGTGATTACAAGATGCAGTCTGATGCTGGTTGGAAAAACCCAACATATAGTGTGTTTAAGCCTCTAAGGGGTAGCCAGACGTACGCAAATAATGTATGGTGTACGTGTATGTGTGGTTAACGTAATTAAAGAAACGGAAAAAATGATGAGACACGGAACATCAAGTAGACGCCAGCGTGGCAATGGTGGTAGAGGCAACGGCGGCGGCAATGGCGGAGGTCAGCGTCGCGGCGGTGGAAACCAACAGCGTATGCAGGTTTTTGATAGCAATGGCCCCGATGTACGTATCCGTGGCACAGCGCATCAGGTAAACGAAAAATATGTAACCTTAGCTAAAGATGCCGCCTCTTCAGGGGATCGTGTTTTGGCTGAGAGCTACCTTCAATTCGCCGAACATTACCAGCGAGTCATCAATAGTTGGGAAGGAAGCGTACAGGGTGAGCGTAAGCCACAAGCGGAGAATGCAGAAAAACCAGAACAAAAGAGTGATGATTTATCCTTGCCTTCCAGTATCTTAGGGGAGTCTCCTAAGGCTGAATCCGAGGCACGTACAGCTGAAACAGCTTCCTCATAGTTTGTTGAATTAAAGCTTTCTTATATTTGATTTAAATCAAGGCGGCCTGGCCGCCTTTTTTGCTATTTTGAGCAAGGTTAAAATTGTACTCTTGAGAGCGGTTAACTCTTCCCAAAGCGGGGCTGGGCGCCTATAGTTAATATTATGGACTTCGAAAAATTTACAGAGAAATCAAAGGGTTTCATTCAGGCTGCGCAAACTTTGTCGATGCGAAACGGCCATCAGTCAATTGAACCTGAGCATTTACTAAAAGTCATGCTGGATGACCAGGATGGACTGGTCTCAAAGCTGTTGAAAGCCGCAGATGCTAACGTTGCACGCCTGCGCAGCGATGTTGAGGGCGCCATTGCCAAATTCCCTGTCGTTGAGGGTTCTGGCGCGCAGCTTCGTATTTCAACTGATTTCGCAAAAACGGCTGATAATGCATTGAAATTAGCTGAAAAATCAGGTGACAAGTTTGTAACCGCAGAGCGCATTATTCAATCCATGCTGCTCGCTAAAAAGATGGATATCTCTGGCTATCTCGAGGATGCGGGTTTGGAAGACAGCAAGCTTAACCAGGCCATAAATGATATGCGCAAAGGCCGTACAGCCGATAGCGCCGGCGCCGAAGACCAGTTTGATGCATTGAATAAATATGCCCATGACCTCACCGCAGCCGCAGAAGAAGGTAAGATTGACCCAATTATCGGCCGCGATGAAGAAATCCGCCGCACAATTCAGGTGCTTTCCCGTCGGACAAAGAACAATCCTGTGCTGATTGGCGAGCCGGGCGTGGGTAAAACTGCGATTATTGAAGGGCTGGCCCAGCGCATCGTCAATGGCGATGTCCCCGAAAGCCTTAAGAATAAACGCCTGATGTCTCTTGATCTTGGCGCATTGCTGGCTGGAGCAAAATATCGCGGTGAGTTCGAAGAGCGGCTTAAAGCGGTCATCGATGAGGTCAAAGCTGCCGCAGGGGAAGTCGTCATGTTCCTTGATGAGCTTCACACGCTCGTCGGGGCCGGTAAGGCCGAAGGTTCCATGGATGCGGGCAATATGCTCAAACCTGCGCTTGCTCGCGGTGAGCTGCACATGGTTGGCGCAACCACGCTTGATGAATACCGCAAACATATCGAAAAAGACGCCGCGCTGGCCCGGCGTTTTCAGCCCGTTTTCGTTTCCGAACCCACAGTGGAAGATACAATTTCCATTCTGCGCGGGTTGAAGGAGAAGTATGAGCTTCACCACGGCGTACGCATTACCGACAATGCGATTGTCTCCGCTTCCACGCTTTCACACCGCTATATCACTGACCGCTTCCTCCCGGATAAGGCCATTGATCTAATTGATGAGGCCGCCAGCCGCATTCGCATGCAGGTCGATTCCAAGCCTGAAGAGCTTGATGAGCTGGATCGACGGATTATCCAGCTGAAAATTGAGCGTGAAGCACTAAAGAAAGAAAAGGATAAAGCCTCTAAGGAGCGCCTGAAAAAGCTCGAAGAGGAATTAAAATCTCTCGAATCGCAAAGCGCAGATATGACTTCGCAATGGTCAGCCGAGAAAGAAAAACTCAATACCGGCCAAAAATATACCGAAGAGCTCGATAAGGCCCGCATCCAACTGGAGCAGGCCGAGCGTGATGGTGATTGGGCCAAAGCTAGTGAGCTGAAATACGGGGCAATTCCCGATCTGGAACAAAAAATTGCGGAGGCCGCCGACCATTCAAGCCAGCATGAGCCCACAGAAAGCGCGTCCAGCCTCATCAACGAAGAAGTCACCGAAGATGACATCGCCAGTGTTGTTAGCAAATGGACAGGCATCCCCGTCGATAAAATGCTCGAAGGCGAGCGTGACAAACTCCTCGCCATGGAAGATAAACTCCGCCAGCGCGTCATCGGCCAAGACGAGGCGCTCGTCGCCGTATCTAATGCCATCCGCCGTGCTCGCGCAGGGCTACAAGACCAGCGCCGCCCCATGGGCTCGTTCCTCTTCCTCGGCCCCACAGGCGTCGGAAAAACCGAACTCACCAAGGCTCTGGCCGAATTCCTCTTTGATGATGACGCCGCGATGGTGCGGATGGATATGTCTGAGTATATGGAGAAGCACTCCGTGGCCCGGCTGATCGGCGCACCGCCGGGCTATGTTGGCTATGACGAGGGAGGCGCGCTAACCGAAGCCGTTCGCCGTCGCCCATATCAGGTCATTCTGTTTGATGAAATTGAAAAAGCCCACCCCGATGTCTTTAACATCCTACTGCAAGTGCTCGATGATGGCCGCCTAACAGACGGGCAGGGCCGGACGGTCGATTTCTCCAACACGATTCTCATCATGACTTCGAATCTCGGCGCCCAACATCTGGTTGCTCAGAAGGATGGTGAGAGTGTTGATAATGTCAGAGACAAAGTGATGGAAGCCGTTCGCGCAGCATTCCGCCCCGAATTCTTGAATCGCCTTGATGAAATTCTACTCTTCAAGCGTCTTGATCGCGCACAAATGACCGGCATCGTCGATATCCAGCTAAAATATCTGCGTGAGTTGTTGGCCGATCGTCACATCAGATTCGAAATCGACGAGAAGGCTAAAGTATGGATTGGCGATAAAGGGTATGACCCAGCCTATGGCGCGCGCCCATTGAAGCGCGTGATTCAAACAGAGCTACAAAACAAACTCGCGGAAATGATTCTTAATGGAGAAGTTATGGACGGCTCTACTGTTAAAATATCTGTGCAAGGCGATGTTTTGTCTTTTGGTGTGAGTAATAAAAGCCAGCAAAAAATCAAATCTGTAGCTTGATCAGGCTCTGATTGCCATGCCCGCATATTTCCTGTAGCATTAACGCAGCATTACTTTTCGTGCCCTCACACTTTTCTTTTGTAGCCCTATGTTCAAAAAAGCCTCTTATCTTATACCGTTAGCTATCCTTGGAGCCTGTGCTTATGCCATTGACGACTCCATACAGGATGTTCATTTCGTTACGCCCGGCGCGCACGGCGCGGCTTGTAACGTCTATGTCGAAGGCTTGAAGTACAAAGTTAAACCGCCGCAAACCGTTAATCTGTTTAAGTCAAAAGAAGATCTTGTTGTGGATTGTATGGCCCCGGGTAATCGTCGAAAAATTCTGTATATTGAATCGGGAATTGAAACATCTACGGCTTGGAATGTAACAAATGCCGGGGTTGGTCTCCCTTGGGATTATGCTTCGGGCGCTTTGTTCCACTATCCCGATGTTATCGAAGTTGATTTCACAAATGAGCCGGTTGTAGATCCCGAGCCGCCTGCGCAAAATAGACCGGATATTCGCCAGCCTGAAGAATATATCTTAGAAGAGTTCTCACCTTCTGAGCCGATGATGAATGAAGATCGTAATAATCCGCCTATAGAAATTCTGCGCCGTGAAGGCGCTTCTTCCAGCGCGAATACGATTATGAATGAAGCGGCCGTGTTCTCTGAACCGGTGGCAGAGAGCGGCTCTAATGGTTCTACCAGCGCGAGTGGAAAAGGCAACCTGATGGACGCTGCCGATGGAATTCAGTCTTCAACCTATGGTCCTTCTCAAGGGAATGCTGGCGGGCCTGTGCCTTTGCTTCCTCCTAGTGAGTAGCTAGCCTAGACGCCGAACGGTCTGAATACCTTCATAAGCTTCAATAACATCCTCAAGCTTTTCAGCAATCACCCGCATATGCCGCGATGTGGCGTTCAGGATATTTTTCTCGTCAATCATAATCCCCACATGCCCCTCAAAAAACACCAAATCGCCGCGTTGCCGTTTTTGATCAGGCTCTATGTGTTGACCAATTTCTTGAGCTTGATCTTTAGTGTCACGCGGGCAGGGATGCCCTGCTTCCATAAGGCTAATCTGAACAAGGCCCGAACAATCAATGCCCGCGCAGCTCCGCCCACCCCATAGATAAGGTGCATTTTCAAATAATAAGGCTGTTTCAACATAATCTTTTTGTGTGGAATCAGCAGAACGTAAATGCTGCTCAAAAACCCAGCCACTATGCTGTAATTCACGAAACCCATCTTTGGTGTCTTCTTTAGTTGCAAGACGTGAGCCCATATAAAGCGGAGACTGCGTAGCACTTTTAAAATCAGGGTTGCTGTAAATATGGGTGGTTGGCACGCACACATGATGCGGGCTGCCATGGACCGATCCCATAATTGTGAAAGGGATATAGCCTTCATAGCCGTCATGATCGGCTCGAACTTTGATCCAATCGCCTTCGTTGCCACCTAAGACATTTACAATCTCTCCGTACAGCATCTCATTGGAAACTTCCGCACTTTCATCGGGCTCAAGTCGCATCATCACGGAAGGCGCGTGAATTTGATATTGCTCAGACATAACGATCCTGTAAATACGCAAAGACAGCGCGCAGGCCCGTATCTGCTGCACCTTTAGGGCGTCCGGGACGTCCGGTTTGTTCCCAAGCAAAACAATCCAGATGCACCCAATCAGTTTTGTCATCGACAAAAGTTTCTAGAAAGAGCGCGCTGTAAATCCCATCTCCTGGGATGCCCACGCTATTCACCATATCACCGGTCGAGTTTTCTATATGTTTGCGATAGGGCTGCCACAGCGGCATTGTCCAAACTGGGTCTTCTGCGCCTTCAGAAAATTTCTGGATTTTCGCCGCGATTTTATCATTGTTTGAAAACATCGCCGGAATATCAGGCCCAAGCCCCGCGCGCGCAGAACCCGTCAATGTCGCATAATCAATAATCAGTTCCGGCTTGCCTTCGCAGCCATAGGTAAGCGCATCGGCGAGGATAAGCCGCCCTTCGGCGTCTGTATTTGTATTCTCCACGAATGGCCCTTTGCGGGATTTCATAATATCGCCCGGGCGGAAAGCAATTCCGGCCACAGAGTTCTCAACAGCAGGGATTAGGAGCCTGAGCCGCACAGGCAGCTTGTGGTCTATAATCAGCTTGGCCAGAGCTATTGTGTGTGCCGCTCCGCCCATATCTTTTTTCATTAGTTTCATATAGGCCGAGGGCTTTAAATCCAGCCCGCCAGTATCGAACGACACGCCTTTACCGACCAGCGTGACTTTTGGGTGTTTTAGATTCCCCCAACTCATATCAATTAAACGGGGTAAGCGAGGGCTGGCTTTACCAACGTTAAAAATCAGAGGGAAATCTTTTTCGAGGGTTTTCTGGTCTTTAATAACTTTGACACTGGCCTCATGGCCCTTGGCGAGCTCTTTAACAGCCTTCTCAATCTCGTCTGGTCCCAAATCATTTGCTGGTGTATTCACGAGATCACGTAGAGCGTCTACACTCTCCACATGGCTCAGCACAGACTTTTTATCCACGTCTTTAGCCCAGAGCAGGGAGGGTTTAGCGGAGGTTTTTGATTTATATTGATCAAAGCTATAACACGCCCAGCCCCAGCCAATATGCGCATCATTGAGTTCTTTGCCAGATAATCCCTTAATCTCAAAACTTATAGTTTTAAGAGCATCATCATCAAAAAATCCGCTAATCTGGCCGCATACGGAAGCAAAATCAAAGAGTTTGAGCTTATCGGACGCTCCGGCATAGATTATTTTTTTGTCCCGCAGCACAAGAATCTGCCCGGCCTTGCCTTTAAAACCTATCTCCTTAACCAAGGTCTTTACGTTGGCAGGCTGTTTCGCTAGCCAAGCCTTGTATTTCCCCTCCTTCACGGCGGTTACAGCAATATGGGTTTTCTTTTTCGTCGTCGTAAATGCAGGTGTTTTTCTGAAATATGGCATTAAGGGCTCTTATTCGTTGTCTTTCTGGTAGTTTAACCATGATTTTGTATTGAACAAAGCCTTATGAACTGATAACTCATACTATTCTTGTGTGCGGACACTTGGCCGAGTGGCTGAAGGCGCTCCCCTGCTAAGGGAGTATGGGGTTTATAGCCTCATCGAGGGTTCGAATCCCTCAGTGTCCGCCATTTTTTTCTAGATATAAGTTTTAAGAAGCTCCGCCCAATTCCCATCTTCAGGCACGTCGATAAATTCGCCGATGTGACGGGCTGTCCACTGGGCTTCAGCATCTTTAACCAAGCTGGCAAAGACAAAGGCGGATTTATTGTTGTTGTCCGTATCTAATAAAGAAACATTCAGGAAGTTGTGGTCTGAATAACCGTCTGCCAGTCGGATTTCCGGGTCAGTCACCTCATCAAAGGTATGTCCGGTTTTAATGGAAGCTTTAAAGACGATTGTGTGAATAGCTTTATCCAGATTTTTCAATTCTACTGAGATTTGCTCATCATCACCATCGCCTACACCTTCGACATTATCCCCGCTATGATAAATTTTCCCGGTCTGATCAACGCCGCGACCTTCTTCCACTGAAACATGGCTGATATAGCGCTTGTTCTTGTCAAAAATGTAACAGGAAAGATCAAGATCGTGATGGGTGTCTTTTAAGCCCAAAGCGCCCATGGCTTTATCTGTAATGCCGACATCTTCGTTTGGGTCCCAGCCAAGGCCGACAAAAACCCTGCGCCGCGCTTTTTGCGTAACATTAAGGGGAACGGTCTGACCTTTAGGAATGCGGGGCATTAGTCGAGATAGTTTTCGTCTTTAAGCTTTTTATGCTGGCCAAAGTCGGAATTGACGACAAGAAGGAAGCCGAAGAGGAGAATGAGCACAACCAGCGTACCGCCGATTTTCCAAATCAAATCTTCCGGCAGGGCGATGCCCCAGATGCTTGCAATCATCAAAGCTGCGCCCAGACAAACCAGCCCAACTAGCGTAAAGAAAAATGGTTTGTGTAATTTATCAATCATGCTCATGAACTTGTCTCCCTTTGCATTACAACAAGAAAAGCTTCGCGGTTGAAGAAGAGTAGCATACGGCGATCTTCGCGCTCCATGGTTTTAACTTCCCACCCCTGTGCGCCGTTAGCATTGAGAAATTCCGAAAACTTGACCGGATCAACTTTTGAGCCGCCAAGGAAGAGGGAGCCCAGCATACTCTCGCGATAAATCGCGACTTTATATTCGAATTTTTTGCTCATAGCCTTGTTTTACCTGCTTTTACAGAGGCCATGCTGCCTGAGCAGGAACGGCATGGCAAGATGCGTTTTTCTTGTTTTTTACTAAATTCATGTGCTATAGAAAATTGGTATATTATATGGAAACAATTATGAAGCAAAATCCGTGATGTTGACCCGTACACATACTGGGTCTGCTGATGCCATGTTTAAAGGGTTGCGCGCCACTTTTGCATTGGTTCGTGATCCTATGCATCCTGAGCGGGAGGTATTGCGTAAAGAGGCTAGGGAGGCTGCTCAATATCTTGTTGAAGACTTTGATGATGGGGCCGAATATATCTTTGACAAGATAGAAGCGGCGGCTTGGCGAGCCGGTTTTAAGGCAGAGATTGCAACAATGCGCCTCTCAAACAAAGCCCGGCCGGGCTTTGACACGCTTACCCCGCCTTGTCGCACAGCATTTAATTATATAGCGCCTGTATGTCATAAATGGGCGGAGCATTACCGCCATAAAGTCAGCCGTGATACAAAAGATTTGCAGATGTATTCTACGCAACTCCTGAGCAATACTTTGATATTTTCTGCCGCGGCTTCTGCTGTGCTGAGCACGGCAGATTCAAACTTGGTAATGACGCTTTCTTATCTCAGCGGAACATCATTAACGGCCTTTTTGGGAATTGGGCGAAGTGGGTGGCAGATTAATCACGTTTTTCACCGCAACAGCAATAATAACTTTTCAGATAAAGAAGAGAAACGAAAGCACAGGGTTGAAGATCAGAAGAATTTGAATTTGAAGTCGGCGCTGACCCATGCTCCCATGGCGGGAGAGGGGGTTTATGCATTCTTTACAATCGAGGACATAGGGCGTTTGCTTACCTCGGCAACGTCTATCACTATCTATGGACTGAGATCAAATTTTTATCATAGGGTTCTTGAAGGAATTAAGCAGGGCGATGAATATAATCCAGGCTTTCTTATGACGAAAGGGCCAGGATATTTAACCTTAGCAAAAGGGGTGTCCCTTGCAGTTCTGGCTAAGCATTTCGGAGACCACTACGGCGTGACAGCTGAGACATTGATGGCTGGCGCAGCCGCTTTGCAGGGCGTGATTGGTATAAAGATACTTCATCTTGATGGAAAGATCGCGACAGCTATCGAGAAACAAACGAGGCCACGCCACGCTGAAGGGGGAGCCGAGCCCACAAACCCTCAAATAAATTAGGAAAGTTTTTTCTTCAGCAATTCATTTACAGCGGCTGGGTTGGCCTTGCCCTGAGATTTCTTCATCACTTGGCCGACAAAGAAACCAAACAGCTTATCCTTGCCGCCTTTATATTTTGCAACATTGTCCGGGTTCTCGGCAATCACTTCGTCGATAACCGCTTCAATCGCGCCCGTATCTGTAACTTGCTTCAGCCCTTTTTCCTCAACAATCGCCGCGGCGTCTTTACTGGTTTTATACATCTCGGCGAACACATCTTTGGCAATTTTCCCGGAAATGGTGTTGTCGGTGATAAGCGCAATCAATCCACCAAGCTGTTCTGCTTGAATTGGCGATTTGCTTAGCGGTGTTTCATTTTTGTTGAGGATGCCTAGCAATTCATTAATCACCCAGTTTGCCGCGAGCTTTGAATCATTGTCGTTTGACACTTTTTCGTAGTAATCAGCGCGCGCCTGCTCGGCGATGATCACAGAGGCGTCATACAGGCTGAGCCCATATTCATCCATAAAGCGGTGTTTTTTCTGATCGGGCAACTCGGGCAGGGTCTTACGAATGCTCTCGATCTGATCGTTGCTCACATGCAGCGGCAAAAGGTCAGGGTCAGGGAAATAGCGGTAATCATGTGCTTCTTCTTTGGAGCGCATCGAACGCGTTTCATTCTTCGCCGGGTCCCACAGTCGCGTTTCCTGAACAACCTCACCGCCATCTTCGAGTATTTCGATTTGGCGCGGCACTTCGTAATCAATGCATTGTTGAACAGCTTTAAGAGAGTTCACGTTTTTAATCTCCGCGCGTGTCCCCAATTCATCCCCCGGCTTACGCACAGAGATATTCACATCCGCCCGCATCGAGCCTTCCTCCATATTTCCGTCACAGGTGCCGAGATAACGCAAAATCATTCGCAGCTTTGAAAGATAAGCCACAGCTTCTTCGGGGCCTCGAATATCAGGCTCTGATACAATTTCCATCAGCGCACAGCCGGAACGGTTCAAATCAACGAAAGATTTTGTTGGGTGCTGGTCATGCACAGATTTACCCGCATCTTGTTCCAGATGCATTCGGGTAATGCCAATCTCTTTGGTCGTCCCATCGGGCAGATCAACTTCGATAACGCCTTCCCCAACGATAGGGTCTTCGAACTGGGAAATTTGATAGCCCTGCGGCAAATCAGGATAGAAGTAGTTTTTCCGCGCAAAGATAGAAGTGTTGTTAATTTTGGAATTAATCCCAAGGCCGGTTTTAATCGCTTGTTCAACAACAAATTCATTAAGCACAGGCAGCATGCCCGGCATCGCGGCATCAACTAATGAAACATGTGTGTTTGGCTCGGCTCCAAACACCGAAGAGGAACCGGAAAACAGCTTGGACTTTGTGATCACCTGCGCATGAACTTCCATGCCGATCACAATCTCCCATTCACCTGTTTCCCCTTGAATCAGTTTCGCCATTCTTTAAAGTCCTCTTCCGAAGGTTAGCGGGTTATCCCAAACTCATGTGTTGTTACACATTTCCTCATATAATATTGAGATTTCTCTTCAAAAAGAGTGCTTTCCATGAGCATGCGAAGCGGGTCCAGATCAGCGCCGTTACGTCGCATGGCCATTTCTACGTATCTGGGCGCCTCTTCTTTCATAAAGCCCGCCATACCATCTGCAAGACACTCGCAGACTCTTTTATATTGTTTCATACCCGCTTTAACTTCCGGGTTGTCTAGGCATTGCTTTCTGACCAGAGCTTTTGTTGGGTATTGTATGCACGGGGTATAAACAAAAAGCAGCATGCGGCTACGCTGATGCTCTCCTTCGGGCGTGTTTTCTTGCATGTCGCGCATTTGTTTCACCGACATATTTTGCGGAATTTGCGCCGACGTACACCCGCACAGTAGCTCAAGACTTTTACCTTTTAAAATCGGGTGTTCTTGCTTGGTGCAGTTCTTGTAATACAAATTGGCAAAATCGTTTATGGTCTCCGGCGGAGCCGCCTTCTTCTTTGTGCTGGGTGCAGGCGCTTCATCCAGCAACTCAAGAATTCCCTCATCAGAATTTTGTTGCGCTTGGTCTTGTAGAGGTTCTTTTTTGTTGAAAATCTCTGCAGCATTCAAAGCCTGAGTACCTGCTCCAGACAGCAACAGGATCACCAATAAACAAAACATCATTTTTATAGCTTTAGGCATAGCTTGTCTTTCCTTAAGCGGCTTTTTGCGTAAGCCCTTTTGGCATAGCGCTGAATTGCGCAGCCTCTTCGATCACGCCGCCAACTCTAAACACCATCTCTTCATCCCAGGCTTTGCCGATAATTTGCAAACCAAGTGGCAAGCCTTGCGCATCTAGCCCTGCAGGAACGGATATTGCCGGAATGCCCGCTAAATTTGCCGTCACTGTAAAGACGTCGTTCAAATACATCTTAATCGGATCGTCTTCATTTTCACCAATAGCAAACGCTGCAGACGGCGCGGTTGGTGTCAAAATCGCATCACAGGTTTCGTAGGCCTTCTCAAAGTCCTGTAAAATCAACCGCCGCACTTTCTGCGCTTTAATGTAATACGCATCATAATACCCTGCTGATAATACGTATGCACCAATCATAACCCTTCGTTTTACTTCGTCCCCGAAACCTTCGGCGCGGGTTTTAGAATACATCTCATCAAGGTTAGCGCCTTCAGAAGAACGGTGTCCATAACGAACGCCGTCATAACGCGCGAGATTGGACGAAGCCTCCGCCGGAGCGATAATGTAATAGGTCGGCAGCGCGTATTTCGTATGGGGCAGGGAGATGTCAACAATTTCGGCTCCTGCTTCTTTCAGCCAGGCAATCCCTTGTTCCCAAAGTTTCTCAATCTCTTCTGGCATGCCATCGAGCTTAAATTCTTTGGGGATACCGATTTTAAGACCTTTAACGTCGCCTGTCATAGCTGATGCAAAATCAGGGACATCGCGGTTTGCTGACGTACTATCCTTTGGGTCATGTCCGGCCATAGATGCTAAGAGCAGGGCGTTGTCTTTTACTGTCCGCGCCAATGGGCCCGGTGTATCCAGAGATGATGCGAATGCGACAATTCCCCAACGAGAGCAGCGGCCATATGTTGGTTTAATGCCGGCAATTCCGCAAAACGCGGCAGGCTGGCGGATAGACCCGCCCGTATCTGTTGCTGTTGCGCCCATAGTAATGCGCGCCGCCACGGCCGCAGCAGAGCCGCCGGAAGAGCCACCGGGTACAAGCTCAGCATTCGAACCATCAGAGCGTTTCCACGGGTTAACAACATTGCCATAGGCACTCGATGTATTCGATGAACCCATGGCAAATTGATCAAGGTTGGCTTTGCCAAGCATCACTGCGCCATCATTGAATAAATTCTGGCTAACCGTGGATTCATAGCGCGGGACAAAACCTTCTAGAATTTTACTCGCCGCTGTTGTCTGTACACCGTCTGTACAGAACAAATCCTTATTAGCAAAAGGGATGCCATCGAGCGGGCGAGCTTCACCGGCCGCGTAACGTTTATCGCTCTCCTTGGCTTGTTTAAGCGCAATTTCCGGCGTTTCCACGATAAAAGCATTCAATGTCCGCGCATTTTCCACCGCGCTGATATGCGCTTGGGTAAGCTCCACCGCTGTGAAGTCTTTATTCTTAAGCCCTGTTAGTGCTTCATCGATGGTGAGATGCGTCAGTTCACTCATGACTCTTGCTCCACGATTTTAGGCACTACGAAAAATCCTTGGGTTTCTTCCGGCGCATTGGCCAGCACTTTATCGGCGCAATCACCGTCTGTGACTTCATCTTTGCGCAAGGGCAGTTCGATGTTCACAACGTTTGCCAAAGGCTCTACATTGTCAGTGTCCACCTCGCTCAGCTGCTCAACCCAGGCCAAAATGCCGGAGAGCTCCGTGCCGATACGCTCGATATCTTCATCGGCGATTTCAATATTCGCCAGCCGGGCAACTTTACGAACTGTTTTTTCATCCAGAGACATTGATATTCCTTTCTTAAGCCATTTGTTTTAAACAGGAAGAGAGAAAGACACAATGGGGTTTTTAGCCCTCGAAAGCTTTTGGGAATTTTTATGAGTATAGGTTTATTAAAAGATGTAGTTGAGGGCTGTCCCAAGGGCACGGCTCTTTTAGGGCTAGATGTTGGCAAAAAGACGATTGGTCTGGCGCTTGCCAATCCCGATCAGAGTATCGCCACGCCATTGCAAACCATCAAACGCACCAAATTCACCAAGGATATGGAGGAGCTTAAAGCTGTCATCGCGGAATATGAGGTTGGAGGGTTTGTTCTGGGTTATCCCGTCAATATGGATGGCAGCGAGGGCACGCGCGCGCAAAGCGTTCGTGATTTCGCCGATGAAATGCAGCGGTCTCTAGGTGGCGATGCTTGGATTGCTCTTTGGGATGAGAGGTTATCCACAGTTTCGGTGGAAGAGTTTGTGGATAAACAAGTTCAAAAACGAAAAACTAAAGCAGAAGCAAAGGCTTCCGGCCTCATAGATAAGCTTGCGGCGCAGGTGATTTTGCAAGGGGCGATTGATTATATTCAGAATAATCCGTCTTGAGAAACGCCGTAACGCATCAGCTCGTGCCCATGCTCACGCATCCAGTATTCCCCTTCAAAGAAATCTTCAGAGAGATCCCGGCATAAATGCCAGAAATTATTGGAGTGATCCATATATTTCAGGTGCGCCACTTCATGCGCCACAACGTAATCGAGCGCTTCATAGGGCGCGAATAGCAAGCGCCATGAGAAGGATAAATTGCCATCCGAGCTACAAGAGCCCCAGCGGCTCTTGGTATCGCGCGTACTCACGGTTTTCACTGTTTTGCGGATCATCGCGGCTTTTTCGATCGCCAGCTCGTGCAATTCTTCTTTCGCCAGTTTCTTCAGGTGGCGTTCAATCCGGCCAGAAGGGTCTTCTTTATTAGTGGTGACCAAAAGTTCTTTATCTTTCAAGTCTATAAAGGTTTTTCTTAAGGTCTTATCATAGAAGATGTGTATCCGGCGGTTTTTCCCCAAAATCGGCAGAACTGTGCCATATTCAAACGGAACAGGCTCCGGCAACTCCATAAGCTTATCAACCATCCAGCTGTCATGCTCTTCGGCAAAGCGTTCGGCCTTTTTAAGGCTCATGCGGGCGGGGACAACTAAGTGAAATGTCCGGTCTTTAGGGTCCAGACGCAAGGCTAGCCGCCGTGCGCGCTTGCTGCGCTTCAACGTCACATAAGGTGGAAAGCTGTCACTTCGTCTTAGGAGCATATCCATACACTAGGCCTACGCCGAATCAAAAGCAATCCTGAAAATGTGAAGATTTTTGTCTAATCGATGGTTTCTTTGTAATTTTCTGCGCGGTTTTCTTTCACCCAGCGCCGAACAGCCGCAACGCCGTGGGTGTCGCGATTGTAACGCGGCGGCGAAAGGTCGGGCACTTTCGCCAAATCTTTCTTCGGAATGGGGTCAACCTTCGGGTCAAATTCACGGATGAAATGCCGCACGCGTGGCATTATTTGTTCTCGCCAGCGCCGCCCATTAAAAATACCATAATGCCCGCATTCTTCCTGAAAATGGTGGTATTGCTTGCTTTGGGGCAGGGAATAGCACAGTTCATGCGCCGCTGTGGTCTGCCCGCGGGCGGATATATCATCCAGCTCACCTTCGATGGTCAGCAGCGCGGTGCGCTGAATATCTTTCGGGGCCACATCAACCAGCTCTCCCGATAGCGGATCGCGCCATTTCATCAGGCCGCGGGGCAACAAATGCCTCTGAAAAACAGTTTCAACGGTTTGCAGATAAAACTCCGCCGGAATATCCATCACGGATAAATACTCATTATAAAATTTACGGTGCGCATCGGCGCTATCACCATCACCCTCGACCAAATGAGAATAAAATTTCATAAAGGAGCCAACATGCCGATCAAGATTCATCGACATAAACCCGCCCAGTTGCAAAAAGCCGGGGTAAACTTTGCGGTGCGCACCCGGGTAATAAAACGGCACATCATAGAGAACACTTTGCTCAAACCATTTAAGCGGCCGGGTTTCAGCCAGCTCCGTCACTTCGGTTTTTGAAACCCGCGTATCAATCGGGCCGCCCATAAGAGTCATGCTCAGCGGCTGGTTCGGGTCATCTTCAGAGGCCATAAGCGAAACCGCCGCCAAAACAGGCACAACCGGCTGACAAACACCAATGAGATGAGTTTGCGGCCCCAAAAGGCTCATAAACTCACGAAGATAGGTAATATAAGTATCCAGACTAAATTCGCCATCTTTCATGGCAACCTGCCGCGTATCCTCCCAATCGGTCACATAAACATTGTGGTGTGGTAGCAGAGATTCCACAGTTCCGCGCAGCAACGTCGCATAATGCCCCGACATCGGAGCAACAAGCAAAACGGTGGGGTCTTTCCGTTTCGTTTTACGCTGAAAATTCAAAAGCCGACAAAACGGCTTTTCGACAATTGTTTCTTCAACAACCTCAACTTTGCGTCCGTCAATGCGGGTTTCGTTCAATTCAAAATTTGGCCGACCAAAGCGCCGCGTTGCCCGCTCTATCATCTCTGCTGATGCTGCAATTTTGCGCCCCGCTTGGGTGTGCGACATAGGGTTCCAAGGGTTTTGAAACGCGCTACGCATCAATTCTGCCTGTAAACGCATCGGCGTTGAAAGAGCGTGTTGAAGCTCATGTAGATGGTAAAGCATGCTTGTTTCCCCAGATTCTTCAGTAGATTTCTTACACTTTATAAAAAGCATATCATCCTATATACTTCCATTTTACACTAAAAATACCGCAATGCACAATAAATAGGTCCGTAACCCCAAATGGAAAACTTTCTTATACAATGGCATGCGCAGCTCATGGATGTAGACCGTATTCCGGTGATTCTATTGGCGATGCTGCTCTGCTCAATTGTGGGGATGGTCTCCGGGCCACTGGCCGGCAACGCTTACCCCTTTCTCTGGCAGGTGTTTGATATTCTGTTCGGCAAGCTGGGGGAGCGTATGGATCGCCCAAACCGGCCCAAGGCCGATCTTGTCTTTAGAGGGTTCATGACAGCGTCCTTTATGGTTTTTATCGCGGCCCTTACCGGAAAGATTTTTGCAGAGCTGAGTATAATAGAGCCGGCCTATGGCGTGACGCAGGTTCTTTTGCTCTCACTGCTATTCACCGCCGGAAGCATATGGTTTTCCTTGCTCAGGCTGTATTTCGCCATGGAGCAGGACAAAGTTGTCGAAGGGGTATATTACGCGATTGCCCGAAGCTCCCGCGTTAACTTGGCCGCTGGAGATGATTTCGGTGTAACGCGCACCGCAATGGCTTTAAGTGCTCGCAGCTTTGATAAGGGGCTTGTTGCCCCTGCCTTGTGGTTTTTCATCGGTGGTTTCCCGGCGGCCTGTATCTATAGTGCGCTGGCGCTGGCCAGTTGGCGCTTTGGTAAGAATGGCCTCGGCGCCGGTTTCGGCATAGTGCCGCTTGCTCTGGAACGGCTCATGGGCATGATTCCGTCGTTATTCTCCGCTATTTTTATCACATTGGCTTCAACATTTACGCCAACAGCTAGGCTCCATAAGGGTTTGGAGTCATGGCTGGGGCATAAAAACCGCAGCCCCTATGAACAGGGTGGCGCACCGTTATCCGCCCTCGCATGGGCGTTAAATGTCTCGCTGGGTGGAGCTGTGCAGGATCTGTCCGGCGTGGCGCTGAAAGGCGAATGGGTTGGCCCGGAAGGAGCCACAGCGCAGCTTGATCACAAACATTTACGCCGCGCTATCTATATCAATGTCATCGCCCACATCCTCTTTATTGCCTCTTTGCTCGGGGCCTATATGTGGGGTGGGCTGCTTCTGTAGATTTATAGCTTGACTTATAGAGTCTATTTCGACTATTTTCCGCACCAGAATAACTCTAGATATAAAGGAATCGGGCTATGAGCCGTCGTTGTATGATTACTGGAAAAGCGCCAATGAGTGGGAACAATGTATCCCACGCGAAGAATAGAACGCGCCGTAAATTCTTGCCAAACATTCAGGACACTAGCCTGTACAGCGAAATTTTGGCGAAATGGGTTAAAGTTAAGGTCAGTTCAGCTGGTCTGCGCACTGTTGAGCATAAAGGTGGATTTGATAAATTCCTGACCTCTACGGCTAAAACCAAGCTTGACCCTGTATTGCGCCCGGTAAAAGCTCAGGTCGAAAAGAAGCAAGCCGCAAAAGCCGCTTAAGTTTTCGCAAATAAGCATTTAAGATGCCCGCCAGATGATGGCGGGTTTTTTATTGGATAAAGAAGAATGACACTTAATTACCCAAATTTCAGCTTTGATATTACGCACAAGGATAAATCCGGTGCGCGGGTTGGTGTGCTCAAAACTCCGCATGGCGAGATTCAAACGCCGAATTACATTTTCTGCGGGACAAAGGCTGCGATTAAGGCACTCAGCCCGGCGCAAATGATAGAGGCGCAGACCGATATTATCCTCGCCAACACCTATCACCTCATGCTCCAACCGGGCGCAGATTTAATTGAAAAGGCCGGAGGCCTCCATAAATTCATGAACTGGAATGGCCCGATGCTAACCGATAGCGGCGGCTTTCAGGTGTTTTCGCTGGGCGAGGGGACAATGGCCAATGAGATTAAAGGCAAAAACCAAGGCAAGCATGACAATAAAAGCCTGATCAGTATGAATGAGGAGGGCTGCGTGTTTCGTTCCTACGTTGATGGTCATAAAATCAAACTCACTCCGGAAAGCTCGATGGAGATCCAGCGTAAGCTCGGCGCTGATCTGTTGATGCAGTTCGATGAATGTACGCCTTATCACGTCGATAAAGACTACACGGCGCGTTCAATGGAGATGTCGATGCGCTGGGGTGATCGCTGCCTTGCCGAGTTTGAGCGTCACGATAATGGAGCCCAAGGGCTTTACGGTATTATTCAGGGCGGCGTTCACTCTGATTTGCGGAAAATTTCAGCGGAATATACCAAAGATCGTGATTTCTTCGGCACAGCTCTTGGCGGCTGTCTTGGCGGTAGCGAAGAAGAAATGGAAACGGTTGTGGCCGCTAGCCTGCCGCACGCGCATCCTGATCGCCCTGTGCATTTTCTCGGTATTGGCCAGATGAAGGATGTTTTCAAATTCGTACGTCTCGGCGTGGATACGTTTGATTGCGTAATCCCCACGCGCCTGGCTCGTCATGGTACAGCCCTGATGAAAGGCCAGCCGGGTGAAACAATTAACCTGAAAAATGCTAAATATCGTGACGACCATACGCCGCTTGATGAAGAAAACCGCGTTTCGGCCTCAACCGAGTACTCAAAAGCCTATATCCATCACCTGTTCAAAGCGGGGGAAATCCTTGGTATGCAGCTTCTGGCGCAACATAACGTAGCCACTATCAACCGCCTCATGCGCGAGGTTCGCGACGCCATTCAAGCAGGAACGCTGGACAGTCTCGAAAAAGAATGGCTTTCTTAAGTAAGAACTTTCTGTTTTTATTAACCAAATCAATAGGATTGAGCTATAACCTATAAGATATGTTGGGCAACGAGAAGACGCAAATAACGCAATGGCTATAAGTTACACACACGACCAAAAGTTTAATATCCTCGGTGAAGTTCTGGATGAATATCAGGCTTGGTTTTCCAGCGTTGTCCTGCATGTTTTCTGCGATGCGCACAAGCACCCTGTACCCGAAGTTTTTATAAACTGGTTGAAAAAAGTTTCATTTGAAAAAATAGATATTGAAGGGCGTTATACTGAAGAAAAGGACCGGCTCCTTATTCAGCATAATGACTTAATCCAAGAAATTTCCTCTTTAAATAAAGAGTCTGACCCTGCAAGTTTTGCGGACCTTTCGGAAAAGTTTAGAACGCTCATCGCTGCTCTGCATGGTTTCTGTCAGGCTGTTGTGCTTGAAGAAGGTGGTTTGGATATTCTTACCGGTTTGAAAAACAATGCGGTCATCGATGCAGATCTCGCGATTGAGATGGAGCGTTTATCCCGCGAGGGCTGGCCGTTCTGTATTGGTCTGGCGCGCATTGATGACTTTAAAGCTGTTGAGGAAAGCCTTGGCGAAGAAAAAGCTGATGCCACGGTAAAAACCGTTGCGGGTTTCGTGTTAAGCAGCCTACGTTCTTATGATGACGCTTATCGTGTGAGCCGCGATCATT
Source organism: Alphaproteobacteria bacterium (assembly GCA_021776025.1). Classification (GTDB taxonomy): domain Bacteria; phylum Pseudomonadota; class Alphaproteobacteria; order Micavibrionales; family Micavibrionaceae; genus TMED27. The sequence goes on along the minus strand of JAJFGR010000007.1, from coordinate 612,832 downwards.
TCATTATGTGCTTAAAACAATCTGATATAGTTGGAGGACAAAAAGCGCTTGAACGCCTCAGAGATATTTTAGAGAAGGCTGCAGAGGTCTATACCGTTGATGGTAAACAAAGACCGTTATCTGTGTCATGTTGTGTGGCTGCACCGCTTCCTGGTGACGATGTTGAGGATTTAATTGATAATTTATATGTTGATCTGGATCAGCAGATTAAAGACCCTGGATCGGTTTTGACTTATCAGGAGCTCAGTCCTTTGCAGCGTTTTATTAAGAAAGAAGAGGAGTAACGTCTGCCGCTGACGACTTCTAATCAATATGTCTGATACCCAAAAAGAGTACATCAAATTTTTCGAGGCCATGCCAGTCCCGCGCTTTGTTGTGAAGCAAAGTGGTAAGGCGGGCTATTCTATTGAGGCCGCCAATGATCTGGCGCTTAAATATTTTAATTTAAGCAAAGACCAGATCATCGGAAAGCGCATTCAGGATTTTATGGATCAAGAAAATGCATTGCATTTTCAGCAATCCTTTGAAGTGTGCACCTCTAAAAACCGCTCTGTAACAATTCAAGCTCTGCCCGGCGTTCCCGGAAGTGTGCGTGTCTATGGTTTTTATATAAGCCCCATTCTCGATGAGGGTGAAAATCTGCTTTATTTGGACGTAATTGGCCAGCTCGATGTTGCTGATCAGTCAATAGTGCAGCGCGAGCGGGACGATGCGATCTCTCTTCTCACTTCAATTTTTGAAGTGAGTGAAGTGGGCATTGCTGTAACAGACTTCAATGGCCGTATTGTTCGGGTGAATGACAGCTTTATCCGCACCTATGGCTGGTCACGTGATGAGCTAATTAATGCGGATATTACCGGACTTGTGACCCCAGATGAGCGCGAGCAGGCAAAACGCAATCATGAAGAGTACATTCGCTCCGGCATTCGCTCTTCAGGTGAAATGAAAATTATTCGCAAAGACGGATCTATTGCCAACTCTCTGTTCACAACCGCGACCTTGGAGCTCAGCCAGAAACGACGTTTTCAGGTCACGACGGTGATGGACATCACGCTGCGCAAGCAGATGGAGCAATCACTCCGTATGGCCAAAGATCAGGCCGATACTGCCAATCGGGCAAAATCTGTTTTCTTGGCAAATATGAGTCACGAACTACGCACACCAATGAACGCGATTATTGGCTTTTCCGAAATGATGATGAAAGAAACATTCGGTGAATTGGGGCACGAAAAATATAAAGAATATATCGTCGATGTGCATTCTAGCGCCAAGCATTTGCTGGAAATCATTAATGAAGTACTGGATATGTCTAAAATTGAGGCCGGCCGCATTGAAATAGACGAAGGCGAAATGGATCTGAAGGGGCTTATTGAATCCGTTGTCCGAATGATGGATTCTCGCGCTTTTGGAAGTGATGTGAAATTGGTTACAGATATTACAGAAAACCTGCCGAACTTGCAGGGGGATCAGCGTCTCATTCGCCAAGTTTTGATTAATCTTGTAACCAACGCTGTGAAATTTTCAAAATCCGGCGGAACCGTGAATATCATGTCCTACATGCTGGATGATGGGCGGCTGCAGATAAAGATCACTGATGAAGGTGTAGGTATTCCAAAAGACAAAATTAACCAGGCTATGGAGCCGTTTGGGCAGGTCAGCGATGGCGCAGAAAATTCGATGTATCAAGGAACGGGATTGGGACTGCCCTTGGCAAAGGCTATGGTTGATCTGCATGATGGTGAGCTCAGCTTGGAATCAGAGCTGGAGCAGGGCACAACCGTCTTTGTAAACTTCCCCGCCTATCGTATTATTCCACGCAAAACCAAGGCCAAAGTTTAAACGCTAAGCTGGTCTTGTTTCAAACCGTTTGACGGCGTATTATCTTTTCGAAATCACATGATTTAGAGCAAAAGAGGATACCATGTCGGATTTAGAGGAAAAATGTGCAGAAGCCGGTTTGAAAATGACGGGGCAACGCCGCGTTATTCTAAAGGTTCTTGGCACGGCAAGCGATCATCCGTCCGTCGAAGACGTGTATGAGCGGGCCAAAGACCTAGATTCATCGATCAGTATCGCTACCGTTTATAGAACGCTCAGCCTTTTGGATGAGCTGGATCTGGTAGTCCGCCATGAATTTCAAGAAGGCTATTCCCGTTATGAGGTCAATGATGAGCACCACCACCATCTAGTTGATTTAGAGACAGGTAAAGTTGTTGAGTTTCAGAATCAAGAGTTGGAAGCACTAAAAGTTAAGATTGCTCGCGATCTGGGTTACGATCTGATTGATCATCGGTTGGAGCTGTATGGTAAAAAACTGAAGAAAAAGAAGTAAGTAAATGTCCTGTAATATTCCTGTTCAAAAAAATGTCCGCAAACCCGCTGATTGTAAATGCTATGGCGCTGTCCTGCGCACATACAAAGCTATGGGCGATGAGCCGCCACATGTGGCTATGGAAGCTGCCCAACGTGTCTATAGACATCACCATCCCGAAGACTCTAAAGAAGACGCATTTTTGACTGTGCAAAGATGGGTTACGGCTGACGAGCATGTCCATTAATGTCGGGCGCACAATTGCCAACAGCTCTGCTGGTTGAAGGGCATCTGACCAATCTTACTGCCAAAGGCACATTCTATTATTTCATCCAAAAAGGTAATCCGTCTTCAGGGTTGCTGCTGCTCAAGCTCAACGGATTAAACGGAGATGTCCGCTTGCTCGCGCAAGAGCGTGACTTTATAGAAGACACACTGGTCTGGGTAAATGCTCTGGATAAGGAAATTGTTGAAGAAGCCAAGGCGGATGCGTATATTGAGCGTGCAATCTCTCGTGATCCTGACTTATGGGTGTTGGAGATTGAAGATACAGAAATGAACAACCCGTTCGAACATACATAAGATAAAGCCATGAAAATTATGAAATTCTTTTTAGCTATAGGGCTGCTTCTGATCGTAGCAGGGGGGGCTGGTCTGTGGATTGCAAAAAATAAAACCGAAAAACCCACTCAAGAACAGACCGCTCAAAACAAAACAGCCGAATATATACAAAAATCAAAAGAATATAAAAGTCTCGGTGAAAAGCTTACGAACGCAACGCTTTATGCCTATAGAGAATCAAAAAAGGATACCACCCAAAATGGACTTCATCTTCTGGCTGATATCTTAAAGCAGCAAGGGTTTAACGTTGAGCAATGGGATATTGTGGCGCCGCAGGCAACAAAGCGTGCAATTGTAGTGAAGGTCGAAGATAACTCTTATAAATACTTGGACCCAATAGATGGTGTAATTGCCATGTATGAAAACGCTATGATTGTTGGTCCATATGCTGCACGCTCTTTTGTGTCAGATGGCACGGATTATCGAAGTATATTTATGAAACTGGATGAAGGTTCAGATGTTTCTTTTTACGAAGATTTTGCGCATACGATATTTGCTCCGCCGGGTTACCCGCTTTACATTAACGTTGCAGCGCCTGTCTTGGAAGAGCCGTTGCTTTTCGGAACGGTTGACGGCAAAGCAGAGGACGTTTCTAAAGCGACTGGTGAGTGGGATTTAACACGCTATTTTGATTATTTTGGCAAAAAATTCGATGAACATGTTATGCGCAGAGTTTATTTTACTGAAGCTGCAAAAATTACTTTTATTTTAACCGGGGATATTGATCCGAGTTCTATCACAGCCAATATTAAACCGGAGATTGATGGTCGAAAGCTTGTGTTCAAAGTGCCTGAAGATGCAGCATTAGTCCTAGAAGACAATAAATCTACAGCGTCTAAAATGGAGAATAACTTTATCCCGGTTGATCAAATCATTATTGAGCGTTTATAAAGACGCACAATGCTTCAAGATGTAATCAAAAATCGGCGAACTTTCGCCATTATCTCGCACCCGGATGCAGGGAAGACAACACTGACTGAAAAGCTGCTGCTTTTTGGCGGCGCGATTGAGCTTGCTGGTGCGGTGAAGGCAAAGGGCGATCGCCGCCGAGCCCGTTCTGACTGGATGAAGGTTGAGCAGGAACGCGGGATCTCTGTGGCCTCATCCGTGATGACGTTTGAAAATGGCGGCCTCACATATAATCTGCTCGATACGCCCGGCCACGAAGATTTTTCCGAAGACACCTACCGCGTGCTGACCGCTGTCGATAGCGCTATCATGGTGCTTGATTGCGCCAAGGGGATCGAAGTACAGACCCGTAAGCTGTTCGAGGTTTGCCGTCTGCGCGATATGCCCATCATTACCTTTATCAATAAAATGGACCGTGATGGCCAAGACCCGTTTGACCTGCTCGATGAGATTGAACAAAGCCTCGCTCTAGATGTAACGCCAGCCAGTTGGCCCATCGGCATGGGCCGCGATTTTAAGGGCTGCTATGACCTGATGAATGACCAGCTCATCTTATTTGCTCGCTCTAAAGGCGAAACGCGTGATGAGGGCATTCAGGTGGAAGGGTTGGATGATCCAAAGCTTGCTGAGTTTTTAAACGAGCAGGAACTGGCCAAGCTGCGTGAAGACGTTGAAATGGTGCGCGGTCTTTGCCCAGAATTTGACCAGAAGGCATTTCTTGAGGGCACAATGACGCCGGTTTTCTTTGGCTCGGCAGTGAATAACTTCGGTGTGCGCGAACTGCTCGGCGGTATTGGAAAGTTTGCACCATCGCCGCGCCCACAAAAAACCGAAGGACGCATGATCGAGCCCGATGAGAAAAAGGTCACCGCTTTTGTCTTTAAAATTCAGGCTAATATGGATCCAAAACACCGCGATCGCATGGCTTTTGCTCGCATTTGTTCAGGTAAATTCAAACGGGGCATGAAGCTCAAGCATGTGCGCTCCGGTAAAATGCAGACCATCCATTCACCGCAGCTCTTCCTTGCGCAGGACCGTGAAATGGCGGAGGAAGCGTATCCTGGTGATGTTATCGGCCTGCCCAATTATGGTGGTCTCCGCATCGGTGATGGGTTTACCGAAGGCGAAGATTTGGTTTTCTGCGACATTCCCTCATTCGCTCCGGAATTAATGCAGCGCGCTCGCCCCGAAGATCCATTGAAAGCCAAGCATCTGGGCAAGGCTCTAGAGCAAATCGCAGAAGAGGGCGGGGCTCGTGTGTTTAAACCGATTATGCAGGCCGATTGGGTGGTCGGAGTTGTTGGGGCGCTGCAATTTGAAGTGCTGCGCGATCGTATCCGCACAGAATACGAAATCCCTGTGAAGTTTGAGCAGACCGAGCTCTACACAGCGCGCTGGCTTTCAGCAGACGATCCGCAAACCCTCAAAAAATTTACGGATGCCAACCAAAGCTCTATCGCCAATGACCATGACGGCGATCCTGTGTTTTTGGCTCGTAATGCTTGGCACTTGGGTGATGCTGAAGACAAAAACCCTGATATAAAATTCAACACAACAAAGTAAGGTTAATCGTCTTTAGACGCCTCTTTCTTGGCTTGCCCAGCTCTGTATCGTTTTACCGCAATTTTATTTCCCAAAACACTGACGATGTTTGAGTATTGGTCCGTCCAAGGTTTGACGCCGTCACGCAGCATGCCCTCAGTCCAGTTTTGCGCGCGCAGATGGTTCATTAATGCTTTTGATTTGCTTAAAACAATGAAGTGCGCGGGGTAATATTTAATGTTTGAGCCTTCCAGCGTTCCTCCATTTGAGATGCGTGCAAGGGATGCTATGCCAATATCTTGCGCAGTTGCCGCAACAACCGGCTCTAAATCAATGTAGTTATTCGAGACATTGAGAATTAAGGCGCCTCCATCCTTAAGCTTTGAGAGATACATCTCTAAGGCTTCTTTGGTAATGATATGGATCGGAACGTTATCAGAGCTGAAAGCATCCGCTAAAATAACGTCATAATGTTTTTCTGGTTTATCTACAATCGTCAGACGCCCATCGCCAAGAATAATGTCATACGGACTGCCGCATTCGCTAAGATAGGTGAAATAATCCGGGTTCTGGGCAATTTCTGCGATCTCTGCATCAATCTCATAGAAATCAAAATGTCGTTTATCTTTAGAAAAACAGGCCGTAACACCGATACCAAGACCAATAATACCAACCTCCTGTTTGCCCCGTTTTTTATCATAGTAAGAGAATAGATCGTTGATTGGGCTTTCATGGCTGTAATAAGAAAGCGGTGTTAAACGAAATTTATCCTCCAGTGCTTGGGCACCATGGTTGGTTGTGCCATGAAGCAATATGCGTTCGTGGTTGGTTGTGTTGGCAACTTTGATAACGCCAAAAAAGTTACGATCACGATGGATGATGTCGGTAAAATTATGTTGTCCCCAATGAAAACCCAGCGGGAACAACGCAAGAGTAAAAACAGCCGCCGCCCCAAACAACCAACGATTTAAGGACAGCAAGAGCAGTGAAATTAAAATAAGCACGGCAGCGCTCATAAAAATAGTTTTGCTTGGAATGCCAAACGCAAAAATGCTTGCAATGATAATTGTAACCACAGACATCCCTTTAAGTGTAAAAACTGTATTTAGTCCGTTGTTTCGAAAGCTTTCAGTAAGTTTATTTAGGGAAGGTTTGAAATATTGAGCTGGGTCATCGATATAACGCACGAAAACACAGATTCCTAAAATAAGACCGTATTCTATTGGGGTGATAAAGAATTTTGGAGCAATGAGGGCGTTGAAAACGCCGCCGAGCGCGCCGCCAAATGACATCAGTAAATAAAATTCAGTCAGATGTGATGTCGGTGGACGAGATTTGGCCAGCAAGGTATGGCAAAGCAGAGCCGCAAAGAAAAAGACGCTAAGGTGTAAGGTAATTAGCAGCGCAGGGTTTATTTTTTCATTATACATGCCCACCATCTGGACAATCATAACAATGATAATAAATTCAAAAATTGTGGTGATTAATTTTTCGCTTAACAGAGGTTTTCGAGCGAAAACAAGGATGAATGTTCCGACATAAATAGCTAATGGCAATATCCAAAGCAAAGGCACGGATGCAATATCTGTTGTAATAAAGGTGGTGACCCCGAGCATGAGGGATGAGGGAATAAAGGCCAAAAGAACCCAACGTCCCCGCATATGCCATGTAACGGCATGGTCATCATTTTTGGCGATTGCGCCAGCCATTTGTTTGAGAGGGGGCACAGATTTCCACACCAAAAGCGCGGAAAGCACGGTAAAGCCAATGAGGGCAAAGTAACCCAGCATCCAGCTGTGTGCCTGTAATGAGAGTGTCATGAAAGGTTCAATCAAGACGGGGTAGGCAAGAAGAGAGGTCATAGACCCCAGATTGCTTGCGCCATAAAGAAAATAGGGATTGTCAGCGTCTGGGTGGTCTGTGGCAGAAAACCAGCGCTGTAGCATCGGCGCACTCCCGGCCAGCACAAAGAACGGCCCTCCCACCGTTATCGCCATGAGCGAAAGTTGCCAGAGGGTCGGATCTTTATCAACTGGTGGCACCCAATCTTCGGGAATTGCAAACGGTAAAACAAGAATGAAAATTGCCAGTAAGACCAGATGCAAAATTGCCTGGACGCGAATGCTTAAAAATCTGGTGGTTCCATGAGCATAAGCATATCCCCCAAGTAAGCAGAGCTGAAAGAACAGCATTGCCGTGTTCCAGACCTGCGGCGTTCCACCAAGCAGCGGCAGAACCATTTTTGAAAACATGGGCTGGACGGAAAAAATGAGAGCTGCACTGAACAAAAGTGTAAGCGCATAAACGGGGGTATAAAGCCGGAAGGTCATGGGAAAGCCTTAGAAAAGAGTAAACTTTCCAAAAAGCTTACCATTACTGAAGTGTTTTTCACGCGTTAAGCGTTATTTTTTAATCATTTTCCTAGGTTTTTTACACTTTTGGCTTGAAATCAGCCGCTAACAGTGACATTTAATCAGTACGTTTTTAGTACGGATTAAAGCATATGATTAAAATATCCCGCCTTGCCGATTACGCGGTTGTCATTCTCACGTCTCTAGCCCACCAAGGTGAAGGGCTCATCTCTGCTGGCGGCGTGACGCAAAGAACACATTTACCAGAGCCAACTGTGGCAAAAGTTCTAAAGCTGCTGGCTAAAGGCGACATTGTTGAATCAATACGTGGTGTGAATGGCGGGTATAAGCTGGCGCGTTCGCCCATGCGCATTCATGTGGCCGATATCATTAAAGCGATTGATGGCCCCGTGTCTTTAACAGCGTGCGTTGAAGGCAGTAAGGAAACATGCGATTACCATGGACATTGTGCAGTTAAGGGGCGCTGGGATGACGTGAATGTGGCGGTCCGGGTTGCGCTTGAAAGCATTACGTTGGCCGATATGATGTCCGGCCATTCATTTTTAAAAATGCCAAGGGAAACGGAAATCCATGAGCATCTCTGAAGAAACTATTAAAACCGTTGCCGATATGGCGGGCCGGTATGAGGCCGGTTTTGTCACCGACATTGAAACGGAAAAAGCGCCAAAGGGTCTATCCGAAGACATCGTGCGCTTTATTTCGGCGAAAAAGAACGAGCCCGAATGGATGCTCGAATGGCGTTTAAAGGCTTATAGGCAATGGCAGGACATGCCTGAGCCGGAATGGGCAAAGCTTAAGATTAAGCCGATTGATTATCAGGATAGCTATTACTACGCCGCGCCGAAAGACCACACCGAAGGTCCACAAAGCCTCGAGGATGTAGATCCAAAGCTACTCGAGACATACGAAAAGCTTGGCATTCCCCTGCGCGAGCAGGAAATACTGGCCGGTGTGCAAAATAGAGCGCCAGTCGCTGTGGATGTTGTTTTCGACTCCGTATCTGTCGCCACCACGTTCAAGGAAAAGCTCAAAGAAGTCGGGGTCATTTTCTGCTCTATCAGTGAGGCTATTCAGGAACACCCTGAACTGGTGAAAAAATATATGGGCAGCATTGTTCCTCCCGGTGATAATAAACATTCTTGTCTCAACAGCGCGGTCTTCACAGATGGCTCATTTGTTTATATCCCGCCGGGCGTACGCTGTCCGATGGAGCTGTCCACCTATTTTCGCATTAACGAGCTCAACACCGGACAGTTCGAACGCACGTTGATTATTGCCGATAAAGGCTCCTACGTGTCGTATCTGGAAGGCTGCACCGCGCCCATGCGCGACGAAAACCAACTTCATGCTGCGGTGGTTGAACTCATCGCTCTGGATGATGCTGAGATCAAATACTCGACTGTGCAAAACTGGTATCCCGGTGATTTTGAAACCGGCAAAGGCGGCATCTATAATTTTGTCACCAAGCGCGGCATGTGCGAAGGGCGAAACTCCAAAATAAGCTGGACGCAGGTTGAAACAGGCTCCGCTATCACATGGAAATACCCATCATGCATTCTTAAGGGCGATAATTCCCAAGGGGAATTCTACTCTGTGGCCATCACCAATGGCCGCCAGCAGGCCGATACCGGCACAAAAATGATCCATCTGGGTAAAAATACGCGCAGTCGGATTATCTCCAAAGGCATCAGTGCCGGAAAATCGAACAACACATACAGAGGGCTTGTGAAAATTCTCCCCAAAGCAGAGGGCGCGCGGAATTTCACCGTTTGCGATAGCCTTCTCATTGGTAACCAATGCGGCGCCCATACGGTTCCATACATTGAAAGTCGTAACAAAAGCGCAAATCTGGAGCACGAAGCCACCACATCGAAAATCGGCGAAGACCAACTCTTTTATTGTATGCAGCGCGGTCTCAGCGAAGAAGAGGCCATCGCACTCATCGTCAATGGCTTCGCTCGCGAAGTCATGCAGCATCTCCCCATGGAGTTTGCGGTGGAAGCACAAAAGCTTGTAGGAATTAGTCTGGAGGGAAGCGTCGGTTAGGTGTACACTTATATGCATGAAATTGATGTTCAAGGAGATTCGAAATGGCTGATATGATTAATGTTGATATGATTAACACAGACCCATTCTTGCTGTTTTTCGGTAGTTTCTATCTGGTGCTGGGATTGTCGCTCTTTTTTGCAGCGAAGCATTGGCATGAATTTGTGAAGTTGTTTATAGAAAACGATTCTTTAAGTCTGGTCATCGGCATCATGTCGTTGCCAATCTCCTTATTTGTCATCTTTTTCTATAATAACTGGGAAACACTCGCTTCTACCGTACTGATGGTCTTAGGCTATATCGGCTTTGTGAAGGCTGTAGTGCTTTTGTTGCGTCCAATCTGGATGCAAAGATTTCTGAATATGGGGTTTATTTATAAATATATGTGGCTTGATGGTTTGTCCGGGGTGGTTCTTGGGCTGGCCTTATTACTTTTATAAGAAGGAAAAAACTATGACTAATTTTTTGAACACAGACCCATTTCTACTGTTTTTTGGTGGGTTTTATCTGGTTTTGGGCGTGTCTTGCTTTTTCGCAAGGAAGCCATGGGAAGAATTTATCCAGCTGTTCGTCGATAATGATGCGCTGAGCCTTGTGATGGGGATTCTTATCCTGCCAATCGCACTGTTCATCATTACCTTTTACAACAATTGGGACACTCTGGCCTCAACCATTTTAATGGTGATTGGCTGGCTCGCACTTGCCAAAGCTTTGATTCTGCTGATGCGCCCTAGCTTGATTCAGGGGTTTTTGAAGAAAGAATTCGTCAATAAATGGCTGTGGCTCGATGGTATTTCCGGCATCCTGCTTGGCGCGGCATTGCTGCTTTTATAGGATAAAACATGATTAAAGTTGAGAATCTTCATGCTTCCGTGAAAGCGGATGATGGTAAGGCTGAAATCCTGAAAGGAATCTCGCTCGATATTCCTGCCGGGCAGGTTCATGCAATTATGGGCCCGAACGGCAGCGGTAAATCAACACTGTCTTATGTGTTGGCGGGACGTGAGGACTATGAAGTCACGCAAGGCACCGTGAAAATGGACGGTGAAGATCTGCTTGATATGGAGCCCGAGGAGCGCGCCGCCGCCGGCCTGTTTCTGGCGTTCCAGTACCCTGTGGAAATCCCGGGTGTAAATATGAGTACATTTTTAAAAACTTCAATCAATTCAATCCGAAAGGCACGTGGCGAAGATGAGCTTGATGCGCTCGGCATTCTCAAGCTCATTAAATCCAAATGTGCGGAGCTTGGCATTAATGACGACATGATGAAACGCGCGGTCAATGTTGGTTTCTCCGGCGGTGAGAAAAAGCGTAATGAGGTTCTGCAAATGGCGATACTAGAGCCAAAATTCTGTGTGCTTGATGAAACGGACAGCGGTCTTGATATCGATGCTCTCAAAATTGTTGCCGATGGCGTCAATAAAATGCGTAGCCCCGATCGCTCTTTCCTGGTGATTACGCATTACCAACGTTTGTTGGATTACATCAAGCCTGATGTTGTGCACGTTTTAGCGGGCGGCAAGATCGTCAAATCTGGCGGCCCTGAACTCGCACAAGAACTCGAAGATAAAGGCTACGCCGAGTTTCTCGAGGAAGCGGCTTAAAATGCCCTTTTTCGCCAAGTCATTGTTTGCTTTGGCGATAGTTTGGGCGCTTGAGCCGAAAAACTTAAAATTTGTATTGTCGTTTTTTATCATAGTGGCAATCGCTTATATTATTACGATCATGATTGAATGAAAATGAATGCCATTGATTTAAAAAATCTTCCAACCCAAAAGGTTGAGGAATGGAAATACACCAATATTTCCCGCGCGCTGCCTGCTAATCTCGTTTTGGCCGACGCGCCGCAAGAAATTGTTATCCACAAAAACCGTGGAGAAGTCTGTGTACAGCCTGAGGAAATCCTGTTCACAGGTGCCGATGGCCAGCACTCACAGCCTACTTTGAAAATCGTGCTGGAAGAGGGCGCAAGTCTCACACTGATTGAGCGCCATAATGGCGAAGGCGCCTATTGGACAAATATGGTCACCGAAATTGAACTGGGTCTAAACGCCAATCTTCAACATATCCGCATTAATCAGGATAGCGCCGAGGCCGTCCAAACCAATCTCGTCCATTTGAAAACAGCTAAGGATGCGCTCTATAACGGCTTCTCCCTGAATATGGGCGGTAAGCTCACCCGCCATGAAATCGCGGCTGACATTGAAGGCCCAAACGCCGAAATTTCATTCAACGGTGTAAATTTGCTTAATAATACGCAGCACGGCGATACAACCATTCTGATCGAGCATAAGGCGCCGCATTGCCGCTCAAACCAGTTCTACCGCACGCTCCTCGATGATAAAGCCCGCGGCGTGTTCCAAGGCAAGGTACACGTACATCAAGAAGCGCAGAAAACCGATGGTTACCAGCTTTCAAACACATTGCTGCTTTCGCCGGATGCAGAAATGGATACCAAGCCCGAGCTGGAAATATACGCTGACGACGTGAAGTGTTCCCATGGTGCAACGACAGGGCAGCTTGATGAAGAGCCGCTCTTCTACTTGCGTCAGCGCGGGCTAAACGAAGCACAGGCGAGGCTTTTGCTTATTCAGGCCTTCGTCGACGAAGTCGTAGACAAGGTTGGGGGTGAAGCCACCCGCGCCGAAATATTGGAGGCGACAAACGCATGGCTGCAAACAGCGCTCCAAAAATGATCAACGCTCACGATTTTAGGTCTGATTTCCCTGTCCTTCAAACGCAAATGAACGGAAAGCCTCTCGCATTTCTTGATTCCGGTGCCAGTGCGCAAAAACCGCAGAGCGTCATCGATGCCATGAACGTGGTGCTGGAAGGTGGGTATTCGAACATACATCGCGGTCTTTACAGCATCTCTCAGCAGCTAACAGGTGATTTTGAAGCCGTACGCGCAAAAGTTGCGAGCTTTATCGGCGCAAACAGCGAAAAAGAGATCATTTTTACCCGGAACTCAACTGAATCTATCAATTTGGTAGCACAAAGCTGGGGGCGAACCTTCCTAAAGGCTGGTGATGAGATCATTCTCACCGAAATGGAGCACCACGCCAATATCGTGCCGTGGCAACTTCTCGCTGAGCAAATCGGCATCGAAATTAAAACCATTCCTGTTCTGGAAGACGGGTCACTGGATCTCGCTGCTTTTGAAACACTGCTCTCAGAAAAAACCAAATTGGTCAGTGTTGTTCATATTTCAAACGCTACAGGTGTCATCAATAACATAAGTAAAATCATTCAGTTATCACGTGATTTTAATCTAAAAATTAAAGTGCTTATTGATGGTTCGCAAGGCGCAGTTCATACCAAAATCGATGTCAAAGCGCTTGATTGTGACTTCTATGTATTCACCGGTCACAAACTTTATGGTCCCACGGGTATCGGCGTGCTCTACGGCAAATATGATGTACTTGAATCCATGCCCCCATATCAAGGCGGTGGCGATATGATCGAACGCGTCAGCTTTGACGGCACAACATTTAAAGGGCCGCCATATCGTTTTGAGGCGGGAACGCCTGCGATTGTTGAAGTTATTGGCCTCGGCGCTGCTATAGATTACCTTGAAAATGTTGGCTTTGAGTATATTGAGACCCATGAAAACGCGCTGCGCGATTACGGCCATGAGCGGTTAAAAGAAATCGATGGCCTGAAACTCTACGGCACGCATCCCGATAAAACCGGAATCTTCAGCTTCGGGGTTCAAGGTCTCCATCACAGCGATATCGGGATGATCCTCGACCAATGCGGCGTCGCCGTGCGTGCGGGTCATCATTGCTGTATGCCGCTCATGCAACGTTTTGGTATAGAGGGCACAATACGCGCTTCGCTTGGCTTGTATTCAAACCAAAGTGATATAGATCAATTAAGTGAAGGGCTAAAAAAAGCCAAGGATATGTTGGGATGACCAAAGAAGACGTAAAAAAACCGGAAACGCAATGTCAGCATGTTTATGATGAGCTGGAAGAGCCGCCCAACGCCGATGTGCCGCAGGGCCACCCAATGTGGCCGCAAATGCTGGCGGCGTTGAAGGAAATCTATGACCCTGAAATCCCCGTGAATGTATATGAACTCGGCCTCATCTACACCGTCACCATTGGCGAAGAAAAAGACGGAGCAGTCGATGTTGATATTAAGATGACGCTAACTTCACCGGGCTGCCCGGTCGCCCAGGAAATGCCCGGCTGGGTGCAGGGCGCTATTCTACCACTCGAAGGTGTCGGCGAAGTCGATGTTGAAATCATCTGGGACCCTGTCTGGACCCCGGCGATGATGTCGGAAACAGCCAAAATGCAATTAAACATGTTCATGTAGGAACAACAGATGCAAATCGAAATCACAGATAAAGCCGCCATGCAGATCAAAATACTCTTGGGTAAAATACCGGAAGGGGCTGAAGGTCTGCGTCTCAGCATTGGCGCAACGGGGTGCTCGGGGAGCTCCTACAAAATGGAATATGCGGATAAAGGTACCGAAAATGACGACCTCATCGAAAGCAACGGCGCAGCCATTTACATCCCAAAAATCTATTCATGGATGTTGATAGGCACCACCATCGATTACATTACCGATGAGCTCGGCAATGCTCGCTTCGATTTCACGAATCCAAACGAAACCGGCCGTTGTGGCTGCGGTGAAAGTTTTCAAGTTGAGAAAAAAGATTAGATTAGCTGTTTCGTGTAGAGGTAGATAAAGACCCGCCGCCTTGTGCATCTGGCGTTCTGGTGCTGTCTCCAGAATTGTTGGGCCCACCAACATAACGGCTTTGGCCTGGCATATAAATAGGCTTGTAACGGTTACGCAAAAGCGCAGTCACGCGATCAACATTCGCTAAACGGATAACCCCATCGCTAATCGTGCCGGCACGCGAGGTCGGCGGCACGTTCATAAACGAAGCACCTGCTGAAGATCCTGAAGATCTGGCCCCTTGGCCTGCACTAAAAGAACTGCTCATGTTAGTCAACCACCTTTATTCCAAAATATTGGCCTAAAATTCCAGCCAGCTCTGAGTCTGAAACGCCGTTTTTATAGCCGCTGTAAAACTCTTCAAAGCCGGACTTTTTAAATTTGCGTAGAATGTCTTCATGTCCGGCTATTGCTAACTCATCTACAATTATACAGATTTTGCGTAATATATCCAAATCCAGCGCCACATTACGCTCTAAAACCTCATTCATATCATCAAAAGGGTCAGGGCGTTTTTCGTCCAGAAGTTGCAGCTCCATGTCTCGTAAAATGCCTGCTAAAGCAATGACTTGATAGGGACTTGATGTCTCAAGATTTTCCGGTGCCACAATAAAACCAAGCTGCGCATGGGGCGCAAAGGCAGAGCTGCCCACACCGGAAACAACTTTGATTTTTCCCTCATGGCTTTTTACAGTTTCCCAAATCCGCTTTCCTTCTTCGGATTGCGTTAAGATCGCCAGATTCTGCTCTAAAAGCTCTTTTTCTTGCGGGTGATCGTAATCCAGCGGCTTATGGTCGCGCTTCCCATCCATCAACGGGATGTTTACGGGTTCAATAATGTTAATTTTCCCGGTTTTTAGGATCTGTACGCGTCCGTCTACCGTCTCTCCATTGTTAAGAACCGGCAGCGTGACATAAAAACACGCATCTTCTTCGCTCTCCTGCAGTTCAAAATTTTCAAAATATCTCTGGGTTTTGAAATGGTGCATCATCGAACTGGCCCCGGAATAGGGAGTGTTGGTTGGGTCGGTAATGAATTTGACTTTGCGGTAAGGGTAAAACGTCACATCGCTGTGAAATTCCAGATACGCCAGAACATTATTTTCTTTCAGGCGCAGACAGTTTTTCTTATCAATTAGCAGTTCCAAAGGATGTTCAGACCCATCTAAAAAATAATGATTTTCACCGTTGCTGACATATTCCAGCGTGAAGTACGGAAAGACTGACTTATTCGAAAGCATATAATGCTCGTATCCGTCAAAAAACCGCAGGTTCCTAGCCCATAATTCATAGGCGGGTCCGTTAAACAGATCAGCAAAGTTTGGATCAGTAACGTCCTCAACGAATTTTTTAGTTTCGTAGGTTCCTAACTCTCGCCATTCGGTATCATCAGGCATGGGTGTTCCTTTAAAGCAATAATCCTAGGCTATACCGATTCACAAATTTGTGTAGCTTTTTGCGCATCCGCGGCTTCATTTCGCGCATTTACGGCCTGGTTAATAACCTCAGCCGTCGCGCCATTTTCATAGGGGAGGCTGCTGAGGACGCGCTTCCAAGCCTTCGCACCGGGTTGGTGATGATAAAGCCCTAAAATATGGCGCGTTATAGACTTGACCGGCGTTTTATGCGTTTCAAATTGCTCCTGCGCGTAAAGCGCCATCTGCCGCGCAATCTCATCACGCTCTGCAATCTCATGATTGTTGAAAATGTCCCGTTCAATATCAGCCAGCAAATAAGGGTTAGAGTACGCTTCGCGGCCAATCATCGCGCCATCAAGTGTTTTGATGTGTCCTTGGGTAGCTTCTGTATCAGTAATTCCGCCGTTAAGAATAATGCGAAGTTCAGGATGCTTATCTTTAATAGCCTGCACCCGCTCATAATTTAGCGGCGGCACTTCACGATTTTGTTTTGGTGAAAGCCCCTTCAGCCAAGCCTTACGCGCATGAATGATAAAGCTGTTGCAGCCCGCATCAACAATTGTTCCCACAAACTTATCCAGAAAAGCAAAATCATCCTGCTCGTCAATGCCGATCCGGCATTTCACGGTGATAGGTATATCGACAGCTTTAACCATCGCACCAACACATTCGGCGACCGTGTCCGGCTCTTTCATCAGGCACGCGCCAAAACGTCCGCTTTGCACCCGGTCAGAAGGACACCCGCAATTCAGGTTAATTTCATCATAACCACTCTCTGCACCCATTTTAGCGCATTTAGCTAAGTCATCTACATCAGATCCACCAAGTTGTAGCGCTACCGGATGCTCTATGTCATCAAAGCGCAAAAAACGCTCAGCCTCACCATGGAGCAGCGCGCCCGTGGTGACCATCTCCGTATACAGCTTCACATTCGGGCTGATGAGACGGTGAAAATACCGACAATGCCGATCCGTCCAATCCATCATGGGCGCCACAGAGATTTCGAATTTTGCATCCATTGCTTGCGTCATGGGCGCTTTTTATCATAATCATAAGCGTTATGATTCAAAAAATTGCATTCATCTGTGTTTTTTCTGCGTTTTTATGGCTAAATTCCATGGCAATCGCTGCAGATCCACAAAAAACCGAAGCATTTCGCTCGACAGAGTACCCTCTGCCGCGCTTTGTGTCTTTACGCTCAAGCGAGGTGTATGTACGCACAGGGCCGGGGCAAAAATATCCTGTTCAGTGGATTTTTAGAAAAAAAGGAATTCCGGTCGAAATCGTCCTAGAGTACGATGTATGGCGCAAAATTAAAGATTTTGACCAGCATGAAGGCTGGGTCCATAAATCACTGCTGAGTGGAAAGCGAACTGCATTTATTCAAAGTGATGAACAAGTTTCCCTTCACATAAAATCAAAACAAAACAGTAAGATACAAGCTTATCTTAAGCCAGAGGTTTTAGTTGATGTTGTCCAATGCGATGGGGCATGGTGCCGTGTAAACGCCGCTGGCTATAAGGGTTGGCTCAAACAAAGTTCAATTTGGGGTGTTTACGAAGCCGAAAAATTCGATTAGACTCATAGGTGCAGTTAATTCTGCGTCCTTCCGCAGTAACTTTCCACAGTTTTATCCACAAACCCAGTTCTTGAGCGCCTTAACCCCAAGGTGATTTTTACAATGTTTGCACTGACCAATAAGCCTGATATGGCCGCGCGCCTGTATTCCGGCCTGATTCAACTCGCGACCGATACTGATCGCGGCACGGACTGCATGAAAGTCATCCAGCATATCGCTGGAGTGCTTGTTGAGACTTATATGGTGTTTGATGAGCCTGATCAGGCCATGGAGGCCAGCTTACAAGAGCTGCAGTCTATGTTGGGATGTAAACCGGTTGCTGGGCCTATCGGTCACGGCATTTTACCACCCGCTCATATTCTCGATCAGGAAACTGAAAAAGGGCGCATGGCCGCGCGGATTTTCTTTGAAGAGTGGCTGGACTGCGCCTTTGAATTTCATAATTTGATATTGGTGATTGTTCACAATGTTTTGGTGAGTTGGGAAGCTGACGGGCAGCATCGTGCTGAAACCTTCCGGCTCTTAATTGAGTGTACGCATAAGGCGATGGGCTTTGAGCTTGCGGCGCAGGAGCTTTGCGATGTTGTGATTGATCGAAAGGTTGCTTGTGAGGGCTGGAGCCTTGCTGATTGTATAGCCTCACTCAGCGCAGTGTCTGGCCGCCGCCTTGCACTATCTTTAAATAATGATGCCTGCATGATTTTCCGTGGCTGTGAATTGCCAGATAATCTTGATCAGGTTGTCTTTGTCATGACGCAGGAGGCCGTACGCCTCGGCGTTCCTGCTGGCACAGACTGGCGTTTTGGTTTGGCGGCTAACGATGTTCCGGTGAATGCTCCCGTTGATTTGATCATTGGGATTGAACCGTACTGCCAAAGCTTCTTCAAAGCGATAGGCATGAAAAACCAGTATGAACAGTCCGTTTCATGCGCAAAAGCCGCTGGCCGTATGTTGGCCGTTGCTTCGGGGGGCGAGATTCCGGAAATGGAACCGGCAATTGCCAAGCCGCTCGCCATGGCGGCCATTACAGAGACATACAAATCTGTATGTATGGAACACGCCATCGTCTCTGTTTAACGGGTCTTGCGTAGCCTTTAGAATGCCCTTATAAAACCATATGATAATTCTATAAATTCCAATGAAAACTATAAGGGCTTTTCATGACCTCTAATCTCCACGCAGGACAGCAACAATCCAGCTATAGCTATGAAGACATCATCAAATGCGGCGAAGGTGAACTTTTCGGCCCTGGAAACCCACAATTGCCGCTGCCGAATATGCTGATGTTTGACCGTATCACCCACATTTCTGAAGATGGCGGCCCGCATGGCAAAGGCCAGGTGGTGGCAGAGCTCGATATTAAGCGTGATCTCTGGTTTTTCGACTGCCACTTTAAGGGCGATCCGGTTATGCCGGGCTGTTTAGGCCTTGATGCGCTCTGGCAGCTCACAGGATTTTTTCTCGGCTGGACAGGTGCTGAAGGCTCTGGCCGCGCAATTGGCCTTGGTGAGCTGAAGCTGACGGAGCAGATCTTGCCGACAGCAAAAAAAGTTGTATATACCGTAGACGTTAAGCGTTTCATCAATCGTCGCCTTATCTTGGGTGTCGCCGATGGCCGCGTTGAGGTGGATGGAAACATTGCCTGCGAAGTCACCGACATGAAGGTTGGTTTATTCGATAATTCTGCAAACAAGGAAGGCTAATCTAATCAATGAGACGTGTCGTTGTTACAGGTATGGGGGTTGTTTCCTGCATTGGGAGTAATCAGGACGAGGTTCTTGAAAGCTTGAAAGCCGGTAAGTCCGGTATCACAGCTGATGAAACCTATGCTGAGATGGGTTTTCGTTCGCAAATATCCGGCAAGCCAAACATCGATCTTCAAGAAGTTATCGATAAACGCCTCTGGCGTTTTATGGGCGATGCGGCGGGTTATGTGCATTTGTCTATGGAGCAAGCCATCGCCGATGCTGGCCTTGGCGAAGATATCGTTTCCAACGAACGCACAGGGATTATCGTTGGCTCCGGCGGCCCATCAACCCGCGCGCAAGTCGCCGCGGCAGACATTGCTCGCGAAAAAAGCCCAAAGCGTGTTGGCCCGTTCGCTGTGCCCAAGGCCATGTGTTCAACAACCTCCGCCACTGCCTCCACGAATTTTAAAATTAAAGGCGTGAACTACACAATTTCGTCTGCCTGTTCGACTTCCGCGCATTGTATAGGCAACGCAACCGAGCTTATTCAATGGGGCAAACAAGACGTGATGTTCGCCGGCGGCGGCGAAGAACTCGACTGGACGCTTTCAGTACTGTTCGATGCTATGGGCGCGATGAGTTCTAAATATAACGACACACCTGAAAAAGCGGCCCGCGCTTATGATGCGGATCGTGACGGCTTTGTTATCTCCGGCGGCGGCGGCGTGATTGTTCTGGAAGAACTCGAATACGCCAAGGCTCGCGGCGCAAAAATCTACGGCGAAATCACCGGCTACGGCGCAACATCTGACGGGCACGACATGGTCGCGCCAAGCGGCGAGGGTGGTAAGCGCGCGATGCTTAAGGCCTTAGAAACCGTTGAGGGTAATGTGACTTATATTAACACCCACGGCACCTCCACACCTGTTGGGGATATTGGTGAACTCGACGCCATCCGCGAAGTCTGGGACGGCAAAGACATCCCCCATATCAGCGCAACTAAATCCATGACCGGGCACTCTTTGGGCGCAACAGGGGTGCAGGAAGCAATCTATTGCCTCCTCATGATGCAAAATGATTTTGTGGCCCCCAGCATCAATATTGAGAACCTTGATGAAAAGGCCGCCGGTATGCCAATCGCACAGACCCGCCTCGATAACGTTCAACACGAAACCGTAATTTCAAATAGCTTTGGCTTTGGCGGTACAAATTGCTCGCTCGCGATGAGCAAGTATAAGGATTAAACTAATGAGTGATTTAATGAAGGGCAAAAAAGGCCTCGTAATGGGAGTCGCAAACGAAAAGTCGATCGCCTGGGGTATGGCCAAAGCTTTGCACGAGCAGGGCGCGGAAATGGCCTTCACATATCAGGGCGATGCGTTTGGTAAACGGGTTAAGCCTCTTGCGGAATCTATTGGCTCTGACATTCTTATCGATTGCGATGTCACCTCTGAGGATGATTTGGATAAAGTTTTTTCCATACTTGAGGATAAATGGGGCGAGCTGGACTTCGTCATCCACGCCATCGCCTTTTCCGATAAGAATGAACTGCAAGGGCGTTATGTGGATACAACGCTGGATAACTTCCTTAAGACCATGCATATTTCCTGCTATTCCTTTACATCCGTGATGCGCCGCGCCAAACCGTTGATGAAAAATGGCGGTAGCGCAGTGACCCTTACCTATTATGGTTCAGAGAAGGTTATGCCGAATTATAACGTTATGGGCGTGGCAAAGGCCGCTTTGGAAGCTTCAACGCGCTATCTCGCTGCTGATTTGGGTCCTGATAATATCCGCGTCAATGCGATTAGCGCTGGACCGATGCGCACACTCGCTGGAGCGGTCATTGGCGGGGCGCGCAAGACATTCAAATTCAACACCATCACCGCGCCGCTGCGCCGTTCAGTTGAACTCGAAGAACTCGGCGGCACGGGGCTATATCTTCTTTCTGATTTGTCCTCCGCCGTCACCGGCGAAGTCCACTATGTTGATTGCGGTTATAATGTCATGGGTATGCCCGAACATGACCAGCTCAATGAAATGCTGAAGAACGGAAACGGGAATGGCGCTTGATAGACTATTCTAAGCTTTTCGTAAAAGACCAATATGGAAGCGAGGTATTTTATCCTTGGGGTGTGGGCAAGGGATATACGGTTCATTCATCGCAAAAGCGCGACGAAATTCTTCGAATAATGCAAGGCCTGAACAAGGTCTATATAAGCCTTGGGGTTTTAGTTATCCCGTTTGCAATTTTTTGTGCTGAGAATGATGTGAGTGTATGGGCTCAGATGGGAACAATGTTTCTGGCATGTATTCTGTGCACGTGGGCGTATTATAAACGATATCTCTATCCAAATATTCAGGACCTTCCAAAATCATCAAGTAAAATAAGGGCAAAGGACATATTTTTTTCCCAAATTATGATGATGTCTTTGAAGTACTACATAATGACTACATTCTTTTTTTCTGTCGCTTTTATTTCCTTTCTTTATTTTTTTCAAAAAATAGATTTCTTCCTGCTCACATTGGCGCTGTTATTCTTTATCTGCGGGAGCATCAGGGTCAGCAGGACCTGATTAATGCACGCTAAAAAGCCCGTCCTGCACGACGTCCGGCATATCCGAAATAACACACTTAATACCGTAGCTTTGTAGGCGGTTTGCCGTTGGCCCATCGTTGACGTTGTAAGGAATGGGTATAACGCCAGCTTGTAATAAATCAGTCATTGTTTCTTTATTTGCGAAATCGTTATCGATGCTTATAGCGCTCAAACCAAGATGCTGGATCACATCCTTATAATTATCAGGAAGGCGACCTTGCTTAAGGCTTTCAAGCCAATCTTCTTGGCAGTGATGGCCATAGACGAGGCCTCGTGCCCAATCGGAAGCCATATCCATTGATGTTTCCATGGCAACGAGACTGTAGCCGGAAATAATCAAACGATCATGGTCATCCCAAATGCCAGATAATATATCCAGCGCCACTTCCGCAGTTTCTTTCTCGCGGCCGGGGCAGGGCTTAATCTCTAAATTCAATCCCAATTCCCGCTCAATCAACACATCCACCGCTTGCTCTAGCGTTGGAATTTTCGCGCCGATAAAGCTCTCGCCAAACCAAAGCCCGGCATCAAGCTCTTTTATCTCTGCGTAATTCATATCCGCAACATTGCCGGTGGTGTCGGTGGTGCGCTCCAGCGTGTCATCATGAAAGATAATAGGAACCTGATCTTTGGTCAGCTTCACATCCAGCTCAACCCACTCCACGCCCATATCCGCGGCTGTGTGAATAGCTTCGAGCGTATTTTCTGGCGCATAAGCCGCACAGCCACGATGACCAATAATTTGAGGGAGTTTTAGTGTCATGAAAAGAACCTTATAATGAGATAAAGGCCGGAGGCAATGGTAACTGCCTCAAACCCGCGTTTAATCCACGTACTGCCCTTGAGGATACCCATATGTGCACCCGCATAGCCGCCAAGAAAGGACGCAAGGAGTAGGGCAGGCATCCACGCCCAATGGGTCTGCGCCCCGAACATATTAACGGAAATCGCGCCAGTTGCATTCCAGAAAACCCCGACCAGCAGCATCGTGTATATAACCGCTTTCTTGTAGTCCAGCCCAAACCAGAGGATAAGCCACACCGTCACAAACAGCTCGCTGCCCGATGTGAGCGACCCGTTAAATACGCCGATTAAGAACAGCACAATCCCACCAATTGCATAACCGCTCCTGTCGCGGTGCTTCGGGTTGTCAATACGGCCCATTTCTTTTTTGAGTATAGAATATAGCCCTAAAGCAATCGTGATAATGCCAAGGGTAATTTCCGCAATCTTATCCGGCACCTGAACAATAATATACGCGCCGAGGATAGTGCCAAAAACGCCGCAAAGCATGACATAGATGGCAAACGTCCAGTCAATATTCTCGGGGTTTTTGAGGTGCCGATAAGCCGCGCCCAGACCAAGCGCCACCGTTGCTGTCTTGTGCGTAGCCAGTGCCACTGAAAACGGCAGCCCCATAAAAATCAAAACCGGAAACTGCACCAACCCCGCCCCACCGCCTGCAAACGCCGACATGGTGTTGGCAACGAAAGAGGCTATAAATATGACGATTTGATCGACCATAATCCAGTCCTTACAACGAAGAGTGCCCGCATGTATAGCGGGCACCCTTGAATTATTTAATAACGAAGAAGCTTAACCGTTGGCTTCTTGCTTCTCGTCGCTTTCTGCAATCGCTTCACCAGTTTCCTGGTTAACACGCTTCATGGAAAGTTTGATCTTACCGCGATCATCAATGCCCATCAGCAAGACTTTAACCGCGTCACCTTCGCTCACAACATCCGTTGTGTTGGCGGTGCGTGCATCTTGTAGCTCAGAGATGTGAACAAGGCCGTCTTTCGCGCCCATGAAGTTCACGAATGCGCCGAAATCAACAGTCTTTACGACTTTGCCATCATAAACGATGCCAACTTCCGGCTCATCAGTCAGACCTTTGATCCACTCAACAGCCGCGTCAATAGCTTCTTGATTAGATGCCGCAACCTTGATTGTACCGTCATCATCAACATCCATTTTAACGCCCGTAGTTTCGGTGATCTCGCGGATAACTTTACCGCCAGTCCCAATAACATCACGGATCTTATCAACCGGAATTTTGATCGATACGATTTGCGGTGCATGGGCATTAAGCTGGTCACGACCTTCGGTCAAGGCTTTCGCCATTTCATCAAGGATGTGGATACGTCCGTCTTTAGCCTGCGCCAAAGCAATCGTCATGATTTCTTCGGTAATCGAAGTAATCTTGATATCCATCTGCAGGGCTGTAATACCGTCTTTCGTACCGGCAACTTTAAAGTCCATGTCACCAAGATGATCTTCATCACCAAGAATGTCGGATAGAACCGCAAAATCGTCACCTTCTTTAATCAAGCCCATCGCAATGCCTGCAACAGGGGCTTTCAAAGGCACACCCGCATCCATAAGCGCGAGAGACGTTCCGCAAACTGTCGCCATAGAAGACGAACCGTTTGATTCAGTAATCTCGGACACTGTACGCATTGTGTAAGGAAAATCTTCAGCAGAAGGCAAAAGCGGATTAAGCGCGCGCCATGCCAATTTACCATGACCAATCTCACGGCGACCCGGAGGGCCCATGCGACCAGCTTCACCAACAGAATATGGAGGGAAGTTATAGTGCAGCAAGAAACGTTCGCGTGTTTCACCTTCAAGGCGGTCCATGATTTGCTCATCCTGACCCGTTCCCAGCGTTGCAACAACCAAAGCCTGCGTTTCACCGCGTGTGAACAGCGCAGAGCCGTGCGTACGTGGCAATATGCCAACTTCCGCAATGATAGGGCGCACAGTGCTTGTGTCACGCTCATCAATACGTTTGCCAGTTTTCAATATCTGGCCACGAACAACATCCGCTTCCAGTGATTTGAATTTAGACTTAATCAAATTCCCATCAATGCCGGTTTCTTCATTAAGAAATTCTGCAGTAGCCGCTGTGCGCGCTGCGCCAACAGCGTCCTGACGCTGAAGCTTGTCAAGAATGCCGTAAGCTTTTTCAACATCGCCCGCATATTTCGCTTTGATGTCAGCTTCAAGCTTCTTGATGTGATCAGGAGTTTCTTCGATGTCCCACATATCTTTAGCGCACATTTCAGCGAGCTCGATAATGCCTTGAATTGCAGGCTGATAGGCTTTGTGACCTGCAGCAACCGCGCCAAGCATAATTTCTTCGCTCAGCTCTTGTGCTTCAGATTCAACCATCATCACGCCTTCTTGCGTACCGGCAACAACCAGGTTGAGGTCAGTTTCTTCGACTTCGTACATTGGTGGGTTGATGAGATATTCACCGTCTTTATAACAAACGCGAACGCCGCCAATTGGGCCCATGAATGGAATGCCGGAAATTGTAAGGGCAGCAGATGCGCCCACCATGGCAATCATGTCCGGGTCATTCTCAAGGTCGTGAGAGATAACAGTCAGCACAACCTGCACTTCGTTGAGGAAGCCTTTCGGGAAGAGCGGACGCAATGGACGGTCAATCAAACGTGATGTCAGCGTTTCTTTTTCAGAAGGACGCGCTTCGCGTTTGAAAAAGCCACCTGGAATTTTACCGGCGGCATATGTCTTTTCTTGATAATGCACAGAAAGCGGGAAGAAATCCTGCCCTTCGCGCAAAGTTTTTGAGCCTGTAACGGCACAAAGTACACTTGTTTCGCCAACTGTGGCAATCACGCAGCCGTCAGCTTGACGCGCTACTTTACCGGTTTCGAGGGTCAGTGTCTTACCGCCGAAATCGACTTCTTTCTTATATACGTTAAACATAATGTTTACCTTTCATATAGCTGTAGGCGCATCTTTGGCGCCACAACCTCTTTAGTTTAAAAATTTGGGGGAATTTTGTGGGGTGGACAGTAAAAAACAAAAATTTTGCGCTTAACAGTCAACCTCACGGTATTCCCGCTTATCAACGGGCTTATTCATACTGCCATTGAACATGAAAGTCAAAGCATATCCTGCACTTGATTAACCCCTCAAAAATCCTTATAGCTTTCGCATCTAATCAAAAAGGATATCCAAAAGCATGAATTACCTTGTTCTTCTTCGTCACGGCCAGTCACAGTGGAATTTAGAGAATAAATTTACCGGCTTTCATGATGTGGATCTGTCGGAGCAGGGCGTCGAAGAAGCGCTATCCGCCGGAAAAAAGCTGCTCGCAGCGGATATTCAGTTTGATCAAGCCTTTACCAGCACGCTCAAACGCGCCAACCGTACAGCGCGTCTGGCTTTGGATGCCGCGCATCAAACTGATCTCATCACCACCATGATCACCCATGATGATCTGCGCGAGCGCGACTATGGCGACCTTGTTGGCTTAAACAAGGATGAAACCCGCGCGAAATATGGCGATGAACAGGTTCATATCTGGCGCAGATCATACGATGTGCCCCCGCCGGGCGGTGAATGCCTGAAAGATGTCGTGGAAAACCGCGTCCGCCCTTATTATGAGGCTAATATTAAGAGTCTAGTAGGGGAGGGCAAGAACGTACTCATCGCCGCGCACGGTAACTCTCTACGCGCAATGCTGATTATTCTGGGCGTTGAAACGCCTGAAACCATTAATGAAGCCGAAATTCCTACCGGTCAGCCGTTGGTGTTTGAAATTGAAAATGGTGAAATCCAGAAACGCTATTTCCTGGAAAATTAATCCTTATTTGGGGCGCAATAAGGCTCGATTAGACCGTTGTATTCTGTAATTTTAAGGCGATTGTTGAGGTCTCTAATTCTTACAAATAGCTCCTTACTTGCAATGCCGCTGCTCATCATGCTCTGAAGCCAATCTTTCGCATTTTCAATGTCCTCAATATCTCCAAAGAAAAGATTTGTAGAGAACCTGGTAGATGATTCGACTTCTTCTTTCAAAGCGCGCGTTTTGTTGAGAATAAGCTGACATCCGTCGCTCAAAGCTTGTTGTGGTATATCCTTCTTCATGAGTTCGTTCACCGCATGTGCGGGAATCTGGATACAGCTATTAGTATTTGCTATGATGAATGCTCCAACTAGGAACTTTTTAAAACGATTAAAATCCATGATCTTAAAACCTCAAATTAAACTTACGTAAACTATGCTTTTGTTAGGAATCTTGCAAGAAAAAAGCGCTCCTAATCCAAATATACGGGCAGATGCCGGCTGGTGTACCGTTGGTCTTTGAAATCGAAGATGCACAAGGAAAAAGCAGTATTCTATTGAAAAATAAAGGGTTTTCAGTATTGATTGACATAACATAAGCTTTTTTGTTATTCTTCCTCTAGTTTTTATTGAGGAGAAAAAAATGAAGATTGGTAGACTAACTATGAATTGGCCAAGTATGTTGCCTAATTTTATAAACACAATCAAAAACCCTTCAGAGCGGCTGAGCAGGGATGATCTTATAATGGGCTTGGAGCTGGTCCAAGGCATGCAAGGAAGTGGCCCCGAAGCTGACGGGGCAAGACTAAGAAACCAAAACAGGATACATGAGCTAGAAACAAAATATCCCGTAGTCTTTGAAATGGAGCATGCTTTTCGCCCTGGTAGCGGCATAGGATAGCCCCATGCATATTCTAAAAAAAGGCCGCAAATTAAGCGGCCTTTTTTAATGCTTAGATTGTCATTCAATTCTTAGCGTCTTAGACCCAAACGTTTAATCAGATCCTGATAACGCGCATCGTCCTTACCTTTAAGGTAATCCAGCAATTTACGGCGCTTGGCAACCATGGCCAGCAAGCCGTGACGGCTGTGGAGGTCTTTCTTGTGCGTTTGCATGTGCTCGGAAAGCTCGGCAATCCGTGTGGTTAAAACGGCAACCTGAACCTCTGGTGAACCTGTGTCCCCCTTTTTCGTGGCATATTCTTCAATCGTTGCTGCTTTTTTTACAGCGATATTTGGACTGATCGACATCGTTTTCTCCTTATTTTAAATGTTGAAAACACGAACGGGTTTAATATTTGGCCCTTTGCGCTCAACCAGTGCCACTGCATGCCCTTGAAACATGGCAATTGCGGTCTGGTTTTCTTCCAATCCGATAAGCTTAATTCGCTCAAAATCCGGTTTGGAAACAAAGGACGCTGTCCGTCCGTTTCTAAGGTCTGAAAGCTCGTTCTCTTTGATGGCCAGGGCCGGGATGTCGTCCAGCGCGGTCTCAAGAGGCAGTAAAACCCCGGCTGGTGCACCTGCATCAGCGGGCGCACTATTGCTCAATTCCTCGAGTTTTTCAAGAGAAATCGCATTTTCTTCCGTGAAAGGCCCCACGGCAGTGCGCCTAAGGGCCGAAACATAGCCAAAAGTGCCGAGTTTTAAGGCCATATCCCGCGCTAAAGACCGCACGTACGTGCCTTTGCCGCAGATCATGACGAGGTCAGCTTCGTCGCTGCGTGCCTCTAATAGCGCAAGGCTTTCAACGAATACAGGGCGTGATGTGAGCTGTACGTCCTCGCCCGCACGCGCCATATCATAAGCCCGCTGCCCATCAATCTTAATCGCCGAGAATTTCGGCGGCACTTGCTGAATATCACCTATAAACTCCGAGAGCAGGGCGGTGATATCTTCGGCGCTAGGGCGCACATCCGATTTCTCAATCACTTCACCTTCGGAATCATCGGTATCGCGCTGCTGGCCCCATGTAATAGTGAATTCATAAGTTTTGAGATGATCTTGCGCAAAAGGAATAGTCTTGGTCGCTTCACCGAGTGCTATGGGTAGAATGCCTGTGGCCAGCGGGTCAAGCGTTCCCGCGTGCCCGGCCTTCTGCGCGTTCAAAAAACGCCTCACTTTACCGATGCCTTGTGTAGAGGTCAGCCCTATAGGCTTGTCGAGATTGACCCAACCACTGATATTTTGGCCTTTTTTATTGCGTCGTCCCATGGGGTTAGTCTTCGTTTTCCTGGGGAAGAACGCCTCGCAGCAGCTCATCAATCTTTTGCGCTTCGTCAAAACTTTCATCACGTACAAACCGGACCTTCGGTGTGAATTTCATGCTTTGCTGGCGACCAATATCTTTTTGAAATACATGAGCCTCGGCGTTTAGAGCTGGAAGAATTTCGTCCATATTTTCACCGCCCAAAGACATCACATAGGCTTTCGCTTGCTTCAAATCCGGCGTAACGCGCACTTCCGCCACCGTAATCCGCCCGGCATCCATTAGGGCTTCCGTATGAAAATGCCCACGCGCCATGGTTTCGGCAATAATATGACGAATTTGCTCACCAACACGAAGTTGGCGCTGAGATGGACCTTTGGATGAGCGAGTAGGTTTCATAGTAGCGCTTACTGAACCGTGCGTGCTTCTTCGATCACGTCAAAGCATTCAATGACATCGCCTTCTTTGATGTCGTCATAGTTCTCAAAGGCCATACCGCATTCGGTGCCTTCTTTAACTTCTTTGACTTCATCTTTAAAGCGTTGCAGGGTTTTGAGCTTACCTTCATGAACCACAACATCATCGCGCAGCAAACGCACACCTGATCCGCGTTTCACAACGCCGAGGATAACATCACAACCAGCCACATTCCCGACTTTGGAAACTTTGAAGACTTGCTTGATCTTCGCTTGGCCAAGATATTCTTCACGCTGTGATGGAGACAGCATGCCTGAAAGAATGGCCTTCGCATCATCAATCACGTCGTAAATCACGTTGTAATAGCGCAGCTCGACCCCTTCTTTGGTGGCCAGCTCACGGGCTTGTGCATTGGCGCGCACATTAAAGCCAATAATCATCGCGTTGGAAGCTTGTGAAAGCTTCACATCACTTTCAGTAATTCCGCCAACACCAGTATGCAAAACCTGCACATCGATATCTTCGTTTTCTTCCGTCATTTTCGTGAAGGAACCGATGATCGCCTCAACTGAGCCGTGTACGTCACCTTTAACAATAACCGGCAGGGCGGTTTTCTCGCCCAGCTCTTGCACTTGCAAAAGATCATCAAGCGTTACACGGCCTTTAACAGCGGCAACAGCCTGGTTCTCTTTGCGTTTTTTCTGGCGGTATTCGCTAATCTCACGCGCCTTGCCTTCATCAGGGGTCACGCTAAATGCATCGCCTGAATTCGGCGCGCCGTTCAGGCCAAGAACTTCAACTGGCTGACCAGGAATAGCTTCTGTGATGTTTTGACCTTGGTCATCAAGGATCGCGCGGACTTTACCAAATTCCGCGCCCGCAACAAAAATATCACCAATGCGCAGCGTTCCATTTTGGATAAGCACGGTTGCAACAGGGCCGCGGCCTTTTTCCAGTTTAGCTTCAACAACTACGCCCTGTGCTTCGCGGTCGGGGTTGGATTTAATCTCAAGCAGCTCAGCTTGTAGTAAGATGGCTTCTTCAAGCTTATCCAGATTGGTTTTTTTGATCGCCGAAACTTCAATGCATTGTACATCTCCGCTCATATCTTCAACAACGACTTCATGTTGAAGCAATTCTGTTTTGACCTTTTGAGGGTCTGCGCCCGGTAAATCAATTTTATTAACCGCGATGATAATCGGAACTTCCGCCGCTTTAGCATGGTTAATAGCTTCAATCGTTTGTGGCATGACGCTGTCTTCTGCGGATACAACAACAACGACAATATCCGTGGCGTTGGCGCCCCGCGCACGCATTTCAGTAAAGGCCGCGTGACCCGGTGTGTCGAGGAAAGTGATCTTCTCTCCAGAGGCCATATTGACCTGATAAGCGCCGATATGCTGGGTAATGCCGCCAGCCTCACCGGAAACAACGTTGGTTTCACGCAAGGCATCCAGTAGCGATGTTTTCCCATGATCCACATGGCCCATTATCGTGACAACCGGTGGGCGAACTTTCAGGTCCTCCGGTTTATCTTCAACTCCAGACAAACCTTCTTCAACATCTGCGTCGGTAACACGTTTGATCTTATGGCCAAATTCTTCAATAACCAGCTCAGCTGTGTCGGCATCAATACTTTCAGTAACTGTTGCCATTACGCCGAGCTTCATAAGCGCTTTAACAATCTCACCAGTTGGTTCCGTCATACGGTTGGCAAGCTCGGCAACAGTAATAACCTCAGGAACAACCACTTCGCGGAAAACTTTTTGAGCCGGTTCTTTCGGCCCTTTAGCCGCCATACGGGCTTTTTCTCGAGCGCGTTTTTGCGCCGCCATCGACTGCCCGCGATCACGGTCATAGTCCCGGTTCAGCGCTTGCGTAACGGTAATCCGTCCGCCGCGGCGTGGGTCTACTGTCGGTTTCGGCGGGGCTT
Organism: Alphaproteobacteria bacterium; assembly: GCA_021776025.1. Classification (GTDB taxonomy): domain Bacteria; phylum Pseudomonadota; class Alphaproteobacteria; order Micavibrionales; family Micavibrionaceae; genus TMED27. The sequence continues at coordinate 581,894 of JAJFGR010000007.1, read as the reverse complement.
TCGCCTCAGCTTTTTTCAGCTTGTCGCGATAGGTTTCTGTCTCTGCCGGTGTTTCAAATTTCCCGCGTCGCGCCGCATTCGCTGCGGCCGTCTCTGGGTCAGGCAAGGCAGGCGCATTGAGGTTGACGTCATCTTTTTTCTGCTTCTCGTCAGATTCAACCTTCTCGAGCTCTTCCAACTCTTTTTCGCGCGCAGAATGTTCAGCCGCCTCTTTGTTGGCAGCTTCTTCTTTTTTCTTATCTTCGATTGTTGTGCGGCGTTTCGGTAAAGAGCTTTTGCCCTTCCCACCCTCGGCCAAAGCTTGCTGAAGCGCTTTAGCGCGGGCATCACGCTCAGTATTTGAAAGATGTACTTCATTTTGCGGAGCTGTTTGGGCAGGCTCAGAAGTCGGAGCAGGCGCGCGTTTGCGACGAACTTCAACGGCCACAGTGCCGGGGCTTGCCGCCTTCGGACTAGCCGCGCCGCCAGCTTTAAGGCTCAATGTCCCAAGGCTTAACGTCTTTTTACCGGTATCTGCTTTTTTGTCGTCTTTTTCTTTGTTTTTTGCTTCGCTCATAATCTCTTAAATGCTTTCCAGCGGCTAAAAACCGCGCATTAGGGTTATACACCACGGGGCCCGTAGTGCAAAATATTTGTTTAAAATAAAGGTATTAGAATTAAGTTCTAAGAAAACAGGACAATGGGCACCGCAAAATGAAGCAGCGCTTTTGAGTAAAAGCGTAAATCTGTTAAAGGCTTTAACCAAAATTTGTCCAGTCTCCTTTTCATCGCTCTAAGCATTGCCAGCCGAAGCAGCCGGAGCCGCTTCTTCTGACACAGGGTTTTCTTCTTCGCTTGGTACACCTTCTTCAGAAGCCTCTTCCGCGGCTACCGCCGCCTCAGCTGCTGCTTTATCTTCTTCTTCAAACCAGTGTGCCCGCGCTGCCATAATAACCGCATTGGCGTCTTTTTCTGTCATTTGACCTTCACCCAAGGCTTCTACAAGCTCATCAGCAGCCAAATCAGCTAGATCATCCAGTGTTTTTACCTCACCTTCACCAAGCTTAATGATTTGTGCAGGCGTTAAGCCTTCTGCGCTCATCAAATCATCGGCAATTTTGAATTCGGCTTGTTTCTCTGCCAGTTCTTTTTTCTTAGCATCAAGCCAAACATTGGCCCGGTTTTGCAGCTCGGCAGAGATTTCTTCTTCAAAACCTTCAATCTGGCTCAGCTCTTCAATCGGTGTTTCGGAGATTTCCTCAACCTTGCTAAAGCCCTCAGCAACCAGCAAATGCGCAATCACATCATCAACGTCCAAAGCTTCGATAAACAGCGCAGAGCGTGTTGTGAATTCTTCCGCCCGGCGTTCTGATTCTTCGGCTTCGGTTAGGATATCAATATCCCAGCCAACCAGAATGGAGCCCAAACGCACGTTCTGACCGCGGCGACCAATCGCCAGTGAAAGCTGTTCATCGGGAACAACTACTTCCATCCGCTGCGTTTCTTCATCAAGAACCACTTTGGCAACTTCCGCAGGTTGCAAGGCATTCACAACAAAGCTCGGAATGTCTTCAGACCATGGAATGATGTCGATTTTCTCACCGCCAAGCTCGTTTACAACGGCTTGAACGCGGCTTCCGCGCATACCAACGCACGCCCCAACAGGGTCGATCGAGCTGTCTTTGGAAACAACTGCAATCTTCGCACGGCTTCCCGGGTCACGGGCAACGGCTTTAATCTCGATAATCCCGTCATAAATTTCCGGCACTTCTTGCGTGAACAATTTCGCCATAAATTCCGGGTGCGTACGGGAAAGAAAAATTTGCGGTCCGCGCATTTCTTCACGCACTTCATAGATAATCGCGCGCACGCGGTCGCCATTTTTTAGATGCTCGCGGGGCAAGCCTTCATCACGGCGAAGCACAGCTTCGGCACGGCCCTGAATATCGACAGTCGCATTGCCGTATTCAACACGTTTCACAACGCCGTTGATCACTTCACCAACGCGGTCTTTAAACTCTCCATATTGACGCGCACGTTCGGCTTCACGCACTTTTTGCATGATAACTTGTTTGGCTGTTTGCGCAGCAATCCGGCCAAAATCAAGCGGCGGTAATTCATCAACCAAAAACTCGCCAATAACGGCATCTTTTTTAATGCGCACAGCTTTTGAAAGCGGCACTTGCGCCATTTCATTTTCGATCTCAGCATCTTCCGCCACAACTTCGCGGTGGCGTTTCAGTTCAATGTTTCCATTGGTGCGATCAATCACGGCACGAATATCGTGGTCATGGCCGTATTTAGAACGCCCAGCTTTTTGGATCGCTTCTTCCATCGCGGTTACCACGATTTCACGATCAATGTTCTTTTCTCTTGCAACGTTATCCGCAACTTGTAGCAATTCCATCTTTTCTACTCCTTAAAGATTGGCTGTTCGTTTAATTAATTCATCACTCATGACCAATTTACCTTTGGTCAAATTCTCAAACGGGATCTCGGCTTCGCCTTCATCGGTTTTGATCAAAACATTCTCACCGTTTAATCCCTTTAAAATCCCGCGAAATTTCTTTTGGCCGTTTTCTGCCGGTATATCGCTTTCAATCTTGGCTTCAAACCCTTCATAGGTCTTAAAATCTTCAATTTGCATCAACGGGCGGTCAATCCCCGGAGAGCTGACCTCAAGGCGGTAAGCGCCGTTAATCGGGTCTTCAACATCAAAGACAGTGGATACGCCGCGGCTGATTTTGGCTGCATCATCAACGCCCAGCTTCTTTGTCGCCGGGTCTTCGGCCATAATCTGTACGGTTTGCCCGCCATCTTCGCTGATGGTTTTAATGCAAATCAGTGCAAAGCCGAGATCTTCGATCACGGGCGCGGCAAAACTGCTTAAACGTTGTTCTAACGGCGTTAGTCTCATTATCTCTCTCAATTTCCCAACAAAAAAGGCGGGCCTCTTTATGAGCCCACCCTTATCAATATGATTGGGATGTTGGGAGCTTTATAGCCCCGTTTTACCTATGTTTCAAGCTTTTTTCTCAAAAAACAAATACACCATCTTGTCCGCGCCTTTGGCGCCTTTAGTTTCATAGACCGTAGGTATCCAGTCTTTAGGTGGAGTTGACCAGTCTTCACGGCTCTTGGCCGCCCATTCAAATCCGCCATGGATCGTCGCTTCCGTAATCATCCAATCGGCCAGATAGGGCACATCGGTGCTCATAATCAGCTGTCCACCGGGCTTCAGGATACGGGCAAAACACTCCAGATTATCCCGGTTCACAATACGCCGCTTGTGATGGCGTTTTTTATGCCATGGATCGGGGTTGAGGATATAGATCCCATCAAGGCTGTCATCCGACAAAGAATTGCCTAACATCATCGCATCATCCATCAACACGCGAATGCGCTCATGCGGATCGTCTTTGATATCTTTCAGGAACGCCGCCATGCCATTAATGAACGGCTCCGCCCCCAGGTAGGCATTTTCAGGATGCCGTCGCATCAGGGCGCTTAAATGCTCACCGCTGCCAAAACCAATCTCCATCCAGCATTCTTTATGCTGAGGAAAAAGCGAGGAGGGGGCAAGGCTGCCATCTTCCTTTAATAAATCAGCAGACAGAGAAAGCGCGGGCAGAAGCGAATTTATCACATCTGCCCGGGATTTATTTAAAGGGCGGCCAAGTTTGCGCCCAAATACTCGTTTTTTTAGCGGATTATCCAAGGATCTTTTGCAGGCCATCCGTCAGATCGGTTTTTTCCCAAGAGAAACCACCATCGTCCGTCGGCGTCCGGCCAAAGTGACCATAAGCAGCTGTGCGCTCGTATATAGGACGGCTGAGTTGTAAATGTTCACGAATACCGCGCGGAGATAGATCAACAAGCTGAGCAAGCGCTTTGATGATTTCGTTTTCAGGAACGGTCCCCGTGCTGTGTGTGTTCACATAGAAACCAAGCGGCTTGGAAACACCAATGGCGTAAGCCAGCTGAATGGTGCAGCCTTCTGCATAACCGGCAGCAACCACATTTTTCGCCAGATAACGCGCAGCATAAGCCGCTGAGCGATCAACCTTTGTTGGGTCTTTACCGGAAAATGCGCCGCCACCATGCGGAGCCGCGCCGCCATATGTATCAACAATGATCTTACGACCCGTAAGGCCAGCATCACCAACAGGGCCACCAATAACAAAACGGCCAGTTGGGTTCACATAGAATTCTTCTTCCGGCGGCATCCAGCCTTCGGGCAGAACTTTTTCAACATAAGGGCGCACCAGCTCTTTCACATCGTCTTGTGATAGACCCTCGGTATGCTGGGTAGATACAACAACGGATGTTGCGCGCACTGGCTTATCATTGCGATATTCTAGCGTCACTTGAGATTTTGAATCCGGTTCAATTTTGCCTGCTAAAGGTCCGTCTTTACGGGCATCGGCCAATTCTTTCAAAATTTGGTGGGAGTAATGAATAGCCGCAGGCATAAGCGGCTCTGTCTCTTTTGTGGCATAGCCAAACATAATTCCTTGGTCGCCAGCGCCTTCTTCTTTGTCTACGCCTGTTCCGGCGTCAACACCTTGCGCAATATCTACAGATTGCTTGTGCAGAAGAACTTGAACATTCGCTGTTTTCCAGTGAAAACCTTCTTGCTCATAGCCAATATCTTTAATCGCGGCGCGCGCCGCTTCTTCAATCATGTCTTTCGTTACACTATCAGGGCCACGTGTTTCACCAGCTAGCACAACTGTATCGGTTGTCACTAGGGTTTCGCAAGCAACGCGTGAGAGCGGATCAGCCTTCAAATATAAATCAACAACAGCGTCAGAAACGCGGTCACAGACTTTGTCAGGATGGCCTTCAGAAACAGACTCACTAGTAAAGATGTAATCTTTAAGTTCCGGGCGGGCTGATGGGTGTGCTTGTTCTTGCATAGCAGGTGCCGTGTTTTGTTGCATTTTAAAATCCAATCTTTTGAAAATTATGCGACCTAAATACAGGTCCTTCATCATTTAAACAAATGACAGTAGTCCTTGGTTTACGTCGAGGCAAGCCGAATTTGAAAATACTTAAGACAGCTTTGCGGCCATAGATTTTATAAATTTAAGAATATCTTTTCGTGCTTCCGGATCTTCTACGGAATAATAGGTGCGAACAAGGCTGAGCGTTTCCTTACTGCTCATAACATCTTTGTACTCAAAACCGTCCTGATCATTATCCGCCATGCCTTGTACAGAGACATCGGAAGGGTTTTGACCAAACTGTTCAAAGAAGTAACTCACCGGGACATCCAGTATTTTACTCAAATCATATAAGCGCCCGGCGCTCACGCGATTGGCCCCACGTTCGTATTTTTGAATTTGTTGGAAAGTAAGCCCAATTGCGTCAGCCAGTTTTTCTTGACTAAGGCCGAGAAGGGCACGTCGTACTCTAAGACGCTGCCCGACGTGGATATCCATGTCGTTTGGCGTCCCTTTAGTTTTCATCTTGCTCATTCGAACAACATCCTAAGCAGTAAGTTACAAAATTAATAAAAAATTCGAGCGGGGTTTTATATTAGGATACAAAAGACACGCAGAATTTATTACATGAACAAGAGATACCCTATGATTACCTTAGTATGCAACTAATCTAAGGTATGTAATTTGTAAAAAAAATCAACTGCACTGTGCTAAATGACGCTCAGAGCGGGTTCCCATAAAAACAAAAAAGAGTATAAAAAGTAAAAAAAGCCGGTATTTGAACGTTTGAACGAAAACCAGCTGGTTTTTTTTGTCTGGAAGGGCGAGGTTTTGGGCGCTGGCTGAGTACAGTTGTGTCTTTCCTTCAATGCTACCATGGGGTGAAACAATCCCTGAAAATCCAGTATTTGCCGAACGAATTACAGGTATGCCGGTTTCCACCGCCCTAAAGATCGCTTGTGTAAGATGCTGATGTGGCCCGGCGCTCTCGCCGTACCAGCCATCATTCGTTACATTCACAATAAAGTCAGGACTTGAACCTGCTTGTATACTTCGTCCTGGAAAAATAATTTCATAGCAAATGAGAGGGCTGTATTTTAAGCCTGAGACTGTTTCCAGAGTTTGCAGGCCATCGCCGCGTTCAAATCCTTTAAATTGGACAATCGGGGCCAGAGGGATCCATTTTTGAAAAGGGATATATTCGCCGAACGGCACCAGATGGTGCTTGTTATAAACATTGCCAAGCGCTCCATTCCCTTCAATCATCACTAGGGAGTTTGCATATGATTTGTCGCTCTCATCAAAGCGCAACATCCCCGTAAGCAAATCTGATGATTTGTTGTAGGAGCGCAACATCGTTTGTATCTCCCCCACAGCCTTTGGAGAGTTAAAAATGCGATAGCTCAACGCTGTTTCCGGCCAAACCACGATTGTAGGCTTGTCCGTCTCCTCGGTATTTTGTGATAGCTCAAGATGCTTGCGAAAATGTCCGGCCATTTTGTCGGCTTGCCATTTTTCCGCTTGTTCAATATTGGGCTGCACCAACCGTATATTGATATCTTTGTAATATGTTTGCTCGCCCTGCAACTGCCACAAACCAAATACAAAACACAAGGCAAAAGATGCCCCCGCAATGGTCGCACATATAATTTTCTGCTGTTTTTTGAATAAGATGATACAGGCTGGAATGCTTGTCCAGAGCAGCGTCAGCCATGTCAGCATATAAACATCACTCAGCCATAGAACTTGCAGGACGGCCAAATGGTCTACCCATGTATAGCCAAATAAATTCCACGGAAATCCTGTGAAAATATGCCCACGGAGCCATTCAAACCCACAGTAAAAAGACACAAAGCCCAGCCAGCCCCAAAGGCTCCGAAGGTTTAAAAGCTTCTTTGAGCACAGGGCAGCAAAAGCTGGGAAGAAAGCCAGTAGGGCAGGCAGGCCGGATACAGCCAAAATCCATGCCCATTTGTAGGGGTTTCCTTCAACCAACAAAGCGTTGCCAATCCATGACAGGCTAAAGAGGAAATATCCAAACCCGAATAACCAGCCAAGAAAAAAGGCTCCTTTGCGAGATCCTGTATGTGTGATGGTCAGATATAAAACAGGAATACTGATAAACAAAACCGGCCATGCATTGAGCGGCGCCATTGCAAGGGAAGAAAAGCTTCCAGCGGCAAAGGAAAGAGCTAACGATAGAAATAGGCGCTTAAACAACGCTTCCACTTGATCAGCTAAGCCTGTAAGAACGGAAAGTACAGAAGCCATGGGTTAAAACTTACTCTGTTCTGGATTCTGGGATCTGCGATATTTTTAGGCTGTTGATCCGCCTTGGGTCCGCTTCCATAACTTCAAAAACCATGCCACTGGCGTGTGTAATCACTTCGCCGCGCACAGGAATACGCCCAGCCAGATCAAAAACCAGCCCGCCGAGCGTATCGCTTTCCTCGCGCTCTTCTTCTTTCAGCATCGCGCCATAGCGACCCTCGAACTCTTCAAGGTCAACCCGCGCATCCGCTATAACCGAGCCGTCCGGCGCCTCAATCATCTGCGGGTCGACCTGATTATCATGCTCATCATCAATTTCCCCGATAATGCTTTCAATCACGTCGCCAATCGTCACCAGTCCGTCAATTCCGCCATATTCATCAACAACCAAAGCCATGTGACGGCGGGAATGGCGCATCTTTAAAACCAGATCGAGAATAGACATTGATGGTGAAACAATCGGGATTTCAATGATGAGGTCTTTGAGTTTGATTTCCTGCCCCTGCGCCAGAGCAGCTACAATATCCTTAATGTGGATAGTGCCCAGCACATCATCTAACGTTTCTGTGTAAACAGGGAAGCGGCTGAATTGCTGCTCAGATAACAGCTTAAGCAAATCATTTTTTGATGTGTCCACATCCAGCGCCACAATGTCCGCACGCGGGATCATCACATCAACAACGGAAATATCGCGGAGTTTTAAAATATTGGAAAATAAGATGCGTTCGTGGGTTGAAACGGAATCTGCATTAAAACGGTCCGGCTCCACGATGTACTCTTCAATCGCTTCGCGAAGACTTTCGTCAGTTTTTTCCTGCTTGCCTGTAAACAGAAATTTAAGCCGGCTTAAAAAGCTGGTTTTGTCGTGTCCATTACCGTTAGAGCTGTGGGAAGGGCGCCCCCTCGGACTTTCAGCCGACTGCTCATCCAGTTCATTGGATGGCAAGGGAGTAACAGAAGCTTCAGGGTCGATGCGCATTTTTAATATCATAAAGTTAAAAGTGATTATGCCACGATATCATTCGTTTCATAAGGGTTTTTTATGTTCAGGGCGTTTAAAACCTCTATTTCAAGCGCCTCCATAATCTCTGCCTCGCCATCTTCTTCGTGATCATGCCCTAATAAGTGGAGCAATCCATGGACAATGAGATGCGTTGCATGATCTTCAAACCGCTTGCTTTGCTCTTCGGCTTCTTCAGCTACAGTTTCATAGGCTAGTATAATATCACCAAGCATACTTGGCTCATCTTGAGGAAAGGACAAAACATTTGTCGGCTTGTCTTTGCCGCGCCATTCTTTGTTTAAAGCCTGCACAAAATCATTGTCGGCCAAAACGATGCTAAGCTCTTGCTTCCGGTTCTCTATGTCTGCTTTTTCAAACGTAATGGCAATCACAGACAAAACCACGTTTTGAATATCCCGCATGGCTTTTGTCCATTCAGCATGCTGCACTGTGATGTCGATATCGGGATTATTTTTGCCAGTCATTGTTGTTTATCATAGGCATTGACGATTTTGCTGACCAGCTTATGGCGGATCACATCATCTTTTTTGAAATGTATAAATTTGATGTCATCAACACCTTCGAGAAGCTCACTGGCATCGCGCAAGCCTGATTTAACCGCCACAGGCAGGTCAGTCTGGGAAAGGTCCCCATTAATCACCATGCGCGAAGACTCGCCAAGCCGCGTTAAAATCATCTTCATTTGAGTTTTGGTTGTGTTTTGCGCTTCATCCAGAATAACAAACGCATTGCTTAGCGTTCGTCCGCGCATAAAGGCCAGTGGGGCGATCTCGATATCGCCGTCTTCGATTTTCTTCATCATAAAATCATATGGCATCATGTCGTGCAGCGCGTCGTAAATCGGCCGCAGATATGGATCCACCTTGTCTTTCATATCACCGGGTAGAAACCCTAAACGCTCTCCCGCTTCTACTGCTGGGCGTGCAAAAATGAGACGCTCAACCTTGCCTTCCAGAAACATGGATACGGCTACCGCAACGGCCAGATAGGTTTTACCCGTTCCCGCGGGGCCTAGACCAAACACCATTTCATGGTTCAGGATCGCCTCCATATACGCTTTCTGATTGGGAGAGCGCGGGGCAATCGTCTTCTTCTTCGTTTTAATTGTCAGGTCGGATTTGCTCATCTTCGCTTTACCATTGGTTTCTTTCTTACCCTGCTTTTCATTTTGCAGGAAACGCAGCTCCGCATCAATCTCGGCTGTGCCAACCTCATGCTTTTTTTCAATTTTCTGCCAGAGTGTATTGAGGATATTTTCAGCGGTTTTCACTGACAAATCATCACCAGACAGCGTGAGCTGATTACCGCGATCAGCAATTTGGATACCGAGTTTTTCTTCAAGATAATTGAGATGGGCGTTATGCTCGCCAAAAAGCAGGGGGAGAAGGTCGTTCTTTCTGAACTCTATGGTCTGGGTGCTGCTCAAGCAGATAATCCTTCAATTGTTCCGAATATACCCATTTTACACTATAAAGGCTTAAAATTCCATTATTAAGAACGCGCAGAACTCATTGTTTCTGTTGTGCAAATGTCCCCTGTTAAGGAGTTTTCAAATCCTTCGGTGATTTTAACATCCGCAATTGTGTTCATCAGGCGCGCGTTTCCTTCAACAAATACCGATTGGCTGAACGGGGAGCGGCCAACCAACTGTCCCTCTCTTTTGCCCTTGCGATCAAACAAAACGGGCAGGGTAAGGCCGACAGACTTCTTGTTAAACGCTATCTGTTGTTCATTCAGCAGGCCCTGCAATCGTGCCAGACGCTCAGTCGCAATATCATCACGGATAATATTTTGCATATTCGCCGCCGGTGTACCGGGTCGAGCGCTGAATTTAAAGCTGTAACACGATACAAATTTCACTTGGCGCACCATATCCAGTGTTTGCTCAAAATCTTCTTCGCTCTCTCCTGGAAAACCAACAATAAAGTCAGAGGAAAATGTGATGTCGCTGCGCGCTTTGCGTATACGCTCAATCACATCAAAATATAGCTCCCGTGTGTGTTTGCGGTTCATCGCTTTGAGAATTTTATCCGAACCACTTTGTACAGGGAGGTGTAAAAACGGCATCAGCTTCTTCAGCTCGCCATGCGCAGCAATCAAATCATCATCCATATCGCGCGGATGCGATGTGGTGTAGCGCAGGCGCTCTAGCCCTTCAATCTCGTTCAGCGCGCGTAAAAGCTGCGCCAATCCCCAAATGCTGCCATCCGGCCCAACGCCGTGAAAGGCATTCACATTCTGGCCCAGCACAATAATCTCCAAGGCCCCGCTATCAACCAAGCGCTTCGCTTCATCGATAATTTCCTGAACCGTGCGGGAATATTCACTCCCCCGCGTATAGGGCACAACGCAAAACGTACAGAACTTGTCACAGCCTTCCTGAATGGATAGGAACGCGGATACACCGGAGTTCTTCTGCTCTTCGGGCAGTTTATCGAATTTATTATCACCGGGAAACTCGGTATTCACCACGCGCTCATCACCTGAAGCCTTCAAAACCATCTCCGGCAATTCATGATAAACCTGCGGGCCAAAGACCATGTCGACATAAGGCGCGCGCTCAAGGATGAAATCGCCCTCGGCTTGCGCTACGCAACCGGCCACAGCCATTAGCATTTTTCCGCCTTTGGCCTCTTTCTCCTCTTTCAACGGGCGCAAACGCCCCAAATCAGAGAAAACCTTATCAGTAGCCTTTTCACGAATGTGACAGGTGTTAAGGATCACCATATCCGCATCTACGGCTGTATCCGTATTTTCATACCCCAGCGGACGCAAAATATCGGCCATGCGGTTACTGTCATAGACGTTCATCTGACAGCCCCAAGTCTTGATAAACAGCTTTTTGGTGTTTGTGCTCATGATGGCTATAAATCACAGAATACAAGGATAAATCAATAAGAATTGATCAAAAAACTGGACAAATCTGCTATGCTCGGATTATAAGCACTGTCTCGGTTTTAAATGCGTTAAGGTTAGTAATATGCCACGAATTCTTACAATCATCGTAATCGCTCTTTTTGTTCTTCCAGACTCGGCTTTCGCCGGGTCTTGCTATTCCAATGTTGAAGCAGAGGCGGAGCAGGGCATCCGTATCCATAGCGAACTCATGGTCATTGGCTTGAATTGTCAGCATATGGGTAAACGTAAAGGCATGAATCTGTATTCGCAATATCGTCAATTCACCTCTACGCACGCTAATCTTTTTGCCAAATACGAAGAAATTCTGATGAGCCATTATTCTAAAAATGGTGGTGGTAAACCTGAGGCACAACTCAACACGTTGCGCACAGGCTTTGCCAATAAAATCTCAAATGATGTGGCTGATATGCGCCCTGATGTTTTTTGCTCTCGCTATGCGCCGCGTATAACCCAAGCCTCGGGCATGGCTCAAAAGGATGTACGCCGCTGGGCAGCAACGTTCCATGCCTCACATCCTGTTTCACGGCCTCTGTGTAAAAGTTAGAGCCTATTTCCCTTTTTCCCTTTTAAAAGCAACATTCATAGGTAGTCTATCAGGGAGTGCTTGATCATAAGGATGCGTTCAATGGGTATTGATGCCAAAATTGAGGAGCTATTCGCTCCCATTTCAGAAAAACTTGCGGACATTGTCTTCTATTCTGTCTCACTAGGGGATGGGCTGGATGTAAAGCTTATTCTTGTTTGGCTTGTTATTGCCTCTCTGTTTCTCACATTCTATTACGGCTTCATAAACATTCGCTATTTCAAACACGCCCTCGAACTTGTCTGCGGCAAGCATGATAAAAAAGGCGAGGACGGGCAGATCAATCGCTTCCAGGCTTTGATGACATCCTTGTCCGGGACTGTTGGTCTCGGGAACATTGCCGGCGTCGCTGTAGCCGTATCCGTAGGAGGGCCGGGGGCAGCCTTTTGGATGTTTGTCATGGGCTTCTTCGGTATGACCACAAAATTTGCCGAAGTCACGCTTGGCGTTAAATATCGCCATCACCCTGATCCTGAGCGCCCTGAAAAAATTTCCGGTGGGCCCATGTATTATTTACGCGATGGCTTAGCCGGCAAGGGCATGGGAACGGCAGGACAGGTGCTCGCGTCTGTGTTCGCAATCAGTATGTTTTTCGGTAGTTTTGGAGCAGGAAGTCTGTTCCAGACTAATCAAGTCTATGGGCAGCTTTTAAATATCACGGGCGGTGAAGCCAGCTTCTTCGCCGATAAAGCATGGCTTTTTGGGCTTCTGATGGTCTTTGCTGTCGGTCTCGTGATTATCGGCGGGATTAAATCAATCGCCGCTGTCGCCTCGCGCATTGTTCCGGTTATGGGTTTTATTTATATTGCTTCGGGCTTGGTTGTGATTGCCATGCACTATACGCAAATTCCTGAAGCATTTATCTCTATATTTGAATCTGCACTTGTGCCGGAGGCTGGCCTTGGCGCAGTTTTAGGTGCGCTGCTCATAGGCGCTCAACGCGCAACATTTTCGAATGAGGCCGGGTTTGGTACAGCCGCCATTGCCCATTCTGCGGTGAAAACAAATAGCCCCGTATCCCAAGGGATGGTCGCTATGCTTGGCCCCTTCATTGATACGATGGTGATATGCATGGTCACCGCTTTGGTCATTGTTGTCTCTGGTGTTCATTTGGATAGTAACGGTATGGAAGGCATTGAGCTGACCTCCCGCGCCTTTGCTTCTGGCCTGCCGTGGTTCCCTTATGTGCTGTTCCTTGTCGTGTTTATGTTTGCCTACTCAACGCTGATCTCGTGGTCCTATTACGGCGTGAAGGCCTGCACATATTTACTCGGCGATTCAACGAAAGTGGAGATGGGTTTCAAAGCAATATTCTGCGCCTTTATCGTGATTGGTGCCTCGGCAAACCTCTCCAGCGTCGTCCTCTTCACAGACTCTATGGTCTTCATCATGACCGTCCCGAATGTGATCGCGCTGTATATATTGGCTCCCGAAATAAAGCAGGATCTCAAAGCTTACATACAAAAGATGAAGCTTGCCTGATTTATCCACAGGGCGGCGTGCAGCCAAAATCAATAATTTCAAACGCTTAAACGCAGGCAATTTTTCAACCTGTGTATAACCTAAAATACCGTCTTGCGGAAAGCTTCTGGCCGTGGCGTTTTAGTGCTTCATCACATTCAAATTTGAGCGTTCTTCTGAGCGCAATAAAACCTAGGAGCACACCGATGCGCGACAAAGCGGCCGTAAAACTCACTGAAAAACTCGAAGAAAAAGCAGCGCCCCAAGAGGCGGCTAAGGAAACTGCAAAATCAGAGTTAGCTGTTGATACGCGCGTAAAGAAAACCGAAGACATGCGCAAACGTACATCGGGACTTGGCGCGCTAAAAATCTCTGCCGCTAATGGGCCAAAATCAGAACTGAAGGCGCAGCCGCCCGTATCTTTCGAGTCTTTCGATCATGATGAAGAACCGGTTTTGCTTCTTAAACCCTCAAATGAAAATCTGTCTCTGGGCAAACCTGCTTTTGCGACGCGGATGTTCGGTGCTTTAAGTGTGGTGGCGACGCTCGCCTGGTTAAGCTTTTGCTTGTTCTATCTTTATACGACGACTGGCCTTGAGCTTACACCGCAATCACTTGGCGCCTTTCTCGCCGGTATGTTCGCTCCACCAGCTTTGATGTGGGTGATGGTCTCGGCCATCAATCGCCGCGCCGATGTTGATATGTACGCCTCATCTTTGCGTGCCGAGCTTCAGTCTCTGCTTTTCCCGTCCGAAGAAACCGCCAGCCTGATTAATAAAGACGTTGAGCGCCTGTGCCGTCAGGCTGCCGAAATTTCCGCAGCGTCTAAAGCAACATTGAAGTCGCTTCAGCGTGCCCGCCAAGGTCTGCGTGTTGAAATTCGTGATTTTTCAGGTGTATCTAAAAAAGCTGAATTTCATATCGACCGCTTGGCCGAAAATCTTCAGGAGCGTGCGGGTAAGCTTTCCACGCTGACCGATGAAATAGAGCAACGTACAGCCGCAATTGATGAACGGACGCAGGCCGGGACCGACGCATGGGATCAGGCCACATTGACCGTTCTCGAGCGCACCTCTGAAATGGAAGCCGCTCTGGGCAAGGGCGCGGATAAACTCCTCGATGCGGCCGATAAGGCTGGTGATAAGACAAAGAATATTGAAGCCTCGCTCGATCAAACTTATGTGTCTTTGGGTGACACTGTTGATAATATCTCCGCGCGGCTCGAAGACCTAAGCACCCGTTTTGATGATCATAAAGTTGATCTCTCCAATGCCACAGATAATATTTCTGATGAAACCCAGCGTCTGGCGGAAATGATCCGCGATCAGGTGGACGGCCTCGAAAATGTCACCGACAGAACCGTCGAGGCTATGAGCCGATCTGCCGATACCATTCAGGGACATAAGCAGGCGCTTGATGATGGCGCTTCTGATTTAGCCGCGCAGTCCAAAAACATTGCCAAGACATTATCTGTAAGCGTTAAGGATATGCGTGAGACTGTCGACACCGTTGAAAGCAAAGTCGGAGAACTCGAAACGCGCCTTGATGTTAAAACGCAGAATTTACAAAACGCTGTTCAGGGCATCGCCAAGGAAGCTGACCTTGTGGAAACCGCCGGTCAAAAAGCAGCGCATCAATTGTCTGAGGCACTCTCTCTGGCTATTGCTGGCTCTGAAAATATTGGCAGCGCTGTGCGCCGCGCGGTTGAGGCTCTCGAATCTGTTTCAGAATCAGCGAGCGAGCGGGCCGTAACTCTTCTGAGTTCAACCGAAGAGCACATTGGCAGCCTCAATGAATCAGGCCGCGCTCACGCAGAAGAAATCCGCGATATTGCCAAAATGTTGGAAAATAGCCGCGCGCAAATCGAAAGCGCGTCTGAAGCAACCAAAACGCATATTCATGAGCTGTCAAAGGCTGTTGAAGAGCAAAACCACCAGATCACAGTGTCCAGCAGCGGTCTGATGGAGCGTATTGAAGCGGTGAAGAGCGCTCTCTCTGAGCCACTTGACGATATTAAAAGCACAATCGCCGATGCTGATGCCCGCCATGAGATGATTGAAACAGTTCTGAGCCGCCGCGTTACAGACCTCAACGAAGCCAGTGAGAAGGCGACGCATAGCGCCGAGCATATCCGTGAAATTTTACGGGGCCAAGCGCAGGAGATTTCAACACTTTCTGGTCAAATCGCCGGCAACGCGCGCACCATTAATGATCAAATGCGTACGCAAAAAGACGAGCTGTCCGGCCAGGTTCAAGAAGCTTTAAGCAAGGTTGAGGATGTCAGCACTGCTTTGAATGAACAGGCGCAGGACCTCACCCAAATCTCCGGAAAAGCCACCGGCGATATCGTGACATTGCGCAATGAAATCTCCAGCCGTTGTAAGGAGATGGACAACTTTACAGGGCTCAGCTTTGAAAAACTCACGGAGCTTGATCAGTCTATGGACGAGAAACTCACTGCTCTGATGCAGCACTCCGAAGAGGCCACAGGATCAATCACCACCATGAAAAGCGCATTGATAGAAACAGCTCAAGACATTGAGCCAGTTTATATTAAGGTCATTTCGCAGGCCGAAGAAGCTCAGGATCGTTTTGAAAAATTGCATGAGGGTTTTGATGCGACTGCGCAAAGTAATCTCAGTAAGCTCAAACAAATTGGCATTGTGTTTGATGAGCGCCTTGAAAGCTTGAAATCCGGCTCAAGCGATGCCGCGGAAGTGCTGCGCTCTTCCAGTGATCATTTGCAGGAACGGGTGCAGGAGATCGAAATCGCAGCGAGCTCTGCCAACGATAAGATGCTCGATATCGCCTCATCTCTGTCCAGCCAGTCTTCAGATATTCATTTAACGACAGATCAGGCTTTACTGAAAATTGAAACGGTACAAAAAGCAATTAACGACCAGTTCCATGAACTCTCAGCATCTGTTGGCCAGTCAATCGCACGTATTCAGGACGCCGGATCAGAATTTACCAAACAATCCGAAGATCTACAGGCTGAATCTGACCGCGTCGCCATGCATTTTGAAGGCTTGGGGTCCACCGCACGAGAAGAAACCGGCATGCTTCACGAATCTAGCCAAAAGGCCGTCATTGATACAGAGGACATGGTCCGTCGCGTTCAATCCGAGGCAAACGCATTGTTAGGCAACGCCCAGGAAACACTTCTCGAACTCAAAAAAGCCGGCGACAGCTTTGCTGTACGCGCCCGTGAGGTTGCCGAGCACATGAAATCCTCTCTGGAAACTTCAGAGAAATACGGCGCCGAACTCCGCGTTCAGGCCGGGCAGGTGGCAGAAACATCTGCGGCTTCTGTTGAACAGCTCAGTAAATCAATCAATGTCCTGAAGTCGCAAATGAGTGACGTAAGCAAAGCGGCAAAAGATGTGACCGGTAAAGTAGAACAAAGCCGTGAGCAATTGGCCGGAGAGTCTGAACGCTTAATCAGCGTTTCAACCGCCGCCATTGAGTCGACCAAAAATGCAGCTAGCACCTTTGGTAAACAGTCCGAATCTCTGTTTAAGGCATCCCGCGATGCCTCTGAGTTTGCTGATAAAATGCGCGGTAAGTCATTGCGTATCGAACGTGAAGGCTTTATGAGCGCCGCGAAATTTATTGTTGAAAGTCTGCACTCGCTGTCTGTCGACCTCACGCGTATGAAAGACGGTGAAATCTCTGAAAAAACCTGGAAAGCCTTCCAAAAAGGTGATGTTGGCGCGTTTACTCGCCGCTTGGCAGCGCTCAGCGATCAGGTTTCCATGGATAAAGCCCGCGATAAATTTGCCAAGGACACAGAATTCCGTACCTACGTACAGCGTTATATCCGCCAGTTTGAGGAAATGTACGCCCAGGCAGATGAAAACGATCACGGCGCTATGTTGTGCTCAACCATTGCTTCCAGTGAGATTGGCAAGCTTTATGAGACATTGATAAATGTTTCCGGCAAAAAATCTGTTCTTTCCAAGACAATGTTAAAGGCTGCTTAACCCTTTATCTGCTTAAATGGATTGATATACGCGCGCAAAAACATAATAATGTCTTGCGGTCATCGCGTATCAATTGACTTGGTTTTTTCTAACCTGTGGGCGGCTATAAGCAATGGATTCAAATATTAAGACCAAATTCTGTAACGGCATATCGGATATTTCCGATAGCTATTCCGGCTTCATTATTGATCAGTGGGGTGTACTCCATAATGGCGAAAAGCCTTATGAGGGCGTGGTTGAGTGTCTTAAAGAGCTCAAAGCCCGCAAAAAACACATCATTATTCTCTCTAATTCCGGTAAGCGCTCCGACGAAAACAAAGAGCGGCTTAAGAAAATAGGGATCGGCCCCAGCCTCTACGACCAAATTTTAACCTCCGGTGAAATGACCTGGCAGGGTATTAACGACCAAGATGACGGCTTTTTCGTTGGTCTTGGTAAGAAAGTCTTTGTTATTAGCCGCGGCGGCGACCGCTCTATCGTTAATGGTTTGGATGTAGAGGTCGTTGATGATCCGGCAAAGGCCGATTTCATGATTATCAGCGGCTCAGACGCCCCTAAAAAAACTCTTGAAGATTACGAGCCAATTTTAAAAGTAGCTGTCCGTAAGAGCCTGACAGCTCTGTGTGCCAACCCGGACAGCCGCGGGGTTATGGGCGCCAATTCTATTATGGGCCCGGGAACCTTGGCCCGCCGATATCAGGATTTTGGCGGCGTTGTTCATTATATTGGCAAACCGCACCAGCCGATTTTTAAACACTGCATCAAAATTTTGCAGGACAAGGAGATATATCCCGGCCAGACCATTGTCATTGGTGATACCCTCGCTCACGACATTATGGGCGGAAACTCGGTTAATATTGATACCTGCCTCGTGCGAACAGGCCTGCATGCCGGGTCTTTTGAAAATGCCAACACTCCGTCATCAATGAATAAGGCCCTGACACTTCTCGTGAATCAGTTCAATAATGTTCGTCCGCTATATCTGGTTGATAGTCTTAAATGGGGAAATGCTCTGCCCGATCGTAAGCATAAGAAACGCGCCATTCGTTAATCAAGATGAAGGCGGTAGAAAAACCCGCATCGCATCTCTGATTTCTGGCAAAGCTTTCTCTGCGGCATCTTGACCGCGAGCAATAAGTTCCTCGGCCTTCTCAAACTCCAGCAATCCAATATCACCAATCTTCGGTTTAATGTGAATATCCGGCGGGTCACCGGCCAAACGCGAGCGCGTCAGCCGGTCCTGAATGATACTCAACGCCGAAACCATCACGCCGAACAGGCTGGGCGAGTGCTCCTGGCGCCCGAAAAGTTTTTTCGTCAAGGTTGATGTGTATTTCTTCTGCTGTTCCGGCGGTACGTCCGCGTCATTAAACAAATCAAACCCGGCCACAGTTTGGTAGCCTTCGCCGGGCTTGGCAGCTTTACCAATAATGTCTGCATTTAAGTCCACGCCAATTGTCATCCGTGCTCCCATCGCTTGGGCCGGTGCGACAGGCACGGGATTAACCAGTGCGCCATCAACCAAAAAGCGGTGATTACGCTCAACCGGCGGAAAAACACCGGGCAGGGCAAAAGACGCTGTCATCGCTTCGATAAGCGAACCTTTACGCAGCCATACCTCATGTCCGGTCAGCAAATCCGCAGCAATGGCTATAAACGGTGTCGGCAGGTCCTCAATATCCATATTCTTGAAATTATGGGTTAAGATGCGCTGTAGCTTTTTCCCGCCAATCAAACTGGCGTTACGTCCACGAAAATCTAAATAGGACAGCATCCGCATGCGGTTAAGCGATAAGGCCCATTCTTCAAATTCATCGAGTTTTCCAGCCAGATAACTGGCCCCGACAACTGCGCCGATGGATGTTCCTGTAACGATAGATGGCTTAATGCTCTCCCGCTGTAGAACCCTGAGCACGCCAATATGCGCAAAGCCGCGCGCCATACCGCCGCCAAGGGCCAATCCTATGCCCGGCGGATGCTCTGGCATCCCCGCACTTATAACCCCTTTATCACCTTCGCTATCGCTCATTTAAACTCTTCTTTGCTTGAAGTTTCCGCTCTATACAGTATAACACAATGCCTATGGCAAACGACACAATTCAGCACGCTGCAGCGCCGCAGAAAACCACACTTAACCTCATGAAAAGGTTGGTGAAAACGTATCTGTTGCCGTATTTGGCCTCGGTTCTGACTGCATTGCTGTTTATGGCCGTAGCCGCGGCCATGACAGCCGCAGTAGCGCAGCTTATGCAGCCTATCCTCGACGATGTGCTCAATGGCAAGCAAACCGAGCTGATTTTGCCCGTTGGGTTGGCCATTTTGATCGTCTTTATTGTGCGCGGCCTTTCAACCTATGCTCATACCATCATCATGAACAAGGTTGGCCAGTCCATCGTTGCAGATATTCAGCAAGATCTGTTCTCTCATTTTATGGTGCTGGATCTTCAGTTTTTTCATGCAAACCCAAGCGGACAGCTCATTTCCCGGGTCGTTAACGATGTAAACGTTATGCGCATTGCGGTGTCCGATACGCTGACAGGCTTTGGCAAAAGCATCCTCACATTGCTATTCCTCACAATCGTCATGTTTTATCAGGATTGGAAACTCTCTTTAGCGGCTTTCACCATCTTCCCGTTCGCGGCCTTTTTTGTGGCGACTATTGGCCAGCGCTTACGGAAAGTTTCCACATCAATCCAAAAGGAGCTGGGCAGCCTGACCGATCGCTTGTCACAGATATTCCAAGGCATTCGTCAGGTACAGGCGTACGGCATGGAAGAATATGAGTGCGCACGAGCAGGGGAAGCGATTAACAGCGTCAAGCGCCTCAATATTAAATCTGTACGCATCGGTAACCTCTC
This sequence comes from Alphaproteobacteria bacterium, assembly GCA_021776025.1. GTDB lineage: Bacteria > Pseudomonadota > Alphaproteobacteria > Micavibrionales > Micavibrionaceae > TMED27. The sequence continues at coordinate 561,870 of JAJFGR010000007.1, read as the reverse complement.
AACGCCTGTAAACGAAATTCTCGTCGGTTTTGTTTTTTTTGGGATCATTGTCTATGGCGGCTATGAAGCGGCAGAGGGACGCATGAGCGCCGGGCAACTCGGAGCCTTCCTTGCCGCATTCACGCTGGCTTACGAGCCGATGAAGAAGCTAGCGCGCTTGAATAACACCCTGCAAACAGGTTTAGGGGCGGCTGAGCGTGTTTTTGATATGATTGATTTGCCGCCGGCAATTAAAGACGCAAATAACGCCAAACCTCTACAAGAAAAACAGCCCGGCATAGAGTTCAAAAACGTTCAGTTTCAATATGAAGAAAGTGATTTAAAGGCTTTAGATAAAATAGATTTTAGCGCTCCATCAGGAAAGATTACAGCGCTCGTAGGGCCATCGGGCGGCGGTAAAACAACAATCATGAATTTGATCCCGCGCTTTTATGATGTGCAGGCCGGCACCATAGAAATTGGCGGGCAGCCTATAAAGGGCCTGACGCTGGAATCTTTGCGCGCCCATATTGCCTTTGTATCCCAAGACATCACGATTTTTGATGATACGGTTGCGGCCAATATAGCCTATGGCCGCCCGGAAGCAACGGAAGACGAAATCATCAAAGCAGCCAAAGCCGCCGCAGCGCATGGGTTCATTGAAGCGTTCCCGGAGGGGTACAACACGCAAGTCGGTGAAGACGGGGTCAAACTCTCCGGCGGACAGCGCCAGAGAATATCCATTGCCCGTGCTATTCTGCGCGACGCACCGATTTTATTGCTCGATGAAGCAACCTCAGCGCTGGATAACGAATCCGAGAAGCTCGTTCAGCAAGCACTTGAAAAACTCCAGCAAGGGCGCACAACTCTCGCCATTGCTCACCGCCTGTCGACCGTCCAAAGCGCTGATCAAATTCTGGTGCTCGATCAGGGGCAAATCGTCGAACGCGGCACGCACGATGATTTAATGGAGCAGGGTGGTCTCTACGCTAAAATGTATAAAGCCGGTCTGAAAGACTAACGCGGGCGTTCAGCCCATTGCATATTCTCTCATTTTTGCGCAAGATAGCCTCAAATTTACAACTAAGGATATCGACCAATGCCATCACATGCGGCCATCGCCGAGCAATCTTTAAGCTTCTCTCCGGATATGGAAGTGGAAAAAGCGCTTAAAGAGTTGAAGAAAAAGAAAACAGAATCTGCCGCCATTGTGAACGAACAGGGCGAGGTTGAAGGTGTTTTTTCCCTCCAAATTGTCATGAAGAACCTGCTGCCCGTTTCCGTTGCCATGGCCGACGGTATTCAGCTTGATGTCACTGTGCGCGCTGCGCCCGGCATTGCCAAACGCCTCAAAAAAGTTTCTCCGCTCGCGGTTGCGGAGCTAATGGAACGCAAATTTAAAGCCGTGTATCCGGAAACGCCGATTTGGGAGGCTGTAAACTATCTGGTCAGCTCAAATGACCCCTTGGTTGTTGTTGAGGGCCAAAACAACAAATTCATCGGTCTGATTACATCGCAATCGGCAATGGACGAGCTTAAACGCCTGCAGGAAAGCGAGACATGAGAAAGCTTAAGGCTGCCTCTAAGCTTGGTTTCCTCGCTTTAGTTACCATCTCTGTGGGCTTTGTCGTTTCTTCCCGCCAGTGTACAGCGCAGAATGAACCTACAGCGCCTACGGCTCTAAAAATCCCGCCACCTGTGCCCATCACGGCTGAGAAAGAGATTCTATCCATTCATAAGCAAAATGGTGAAGTCTTATCTTTCAACGTAGAGTTGGCCGTGACCCCGTCTCAGCAGTCTAAAGGCCTGATGTACAGAACGGAAATGGTCGAAGATTCCGGCATGCTTTTCGTGTTTAATACAGTGAAGCCGCTGTCTTTTTGGATGAAAAACACGCTTATCCCGCTTGATATGCTGTTTTTGGCTGAGGATGGCACTATTTTACACATCCATCCCAATGCAATCCCTGGGGACACGACCGGTGTTCCATCGAAATTTCCATCTAAAGCTGTGCTTGAGCTGGGCGGCGGCATTGCCGATAAAATGGGCATTAAAGTAGGGGATGTGATCCAGCAACGTTTTTTGAGCAATTCCGGCGCGGCTCAATAATCCTGAAAACCCTGTAGAATAGCCTTGCTCTGCGAATTTTGTTCGTGTAAAACGGCTGTCTAAATGATCGGAGTGTAGCGCAGCCTGGTAGCGCAACTGCTTTGGGAGCAGTGGGTCGGGAGTTCGAATCTCTCCACTCCGACCATTTTTTATAAAGCAAAGGCTATCGATGAAAAGCCCTTCTAATAATAACGCGCAAAAAACGCAAAGTGAGCTCTGGACAGAATATGCCGGGCTGGCGCAGGCTGGTGACAAAACCGCCTATAATGCGCTGCTACGCGAAATCGCACCTTTTATCCGCAACTACATCCTGAAAAGTCTGGCAAACCCCGATTGGGCTGATGATATTAGCCAAGAAGTTTTGATCTCCGTTCATAAATCTTTGAACACATACAGCCCCGATCGCCCATTCCGCCCTTGGCTCATGGCGATTGTCAACTTTCGCCGCACCGATTATCTGCGCAAACATTATAACGCGCGTGAAAATAAACAAACGACGCTTGATGATTTTGATTTCCAAAAAGCGCATGTAACCAATCCCACCCATGCGGGCGAATATAAAGATATAGAAACGGCCCTAGATACCTTGCCCGACAATCAACGTAAAGTTTTCGAAATGATCAAGATCAAGGGCTACACCGCCAAGGAAGTCGCTAATGAAATGGGTATGAGTGTAAGCGCAGTCAAGGTTTCCGCGCATAGAAGCATGGCCAAATTAAAAGCAATTTTAGGGTAAGTAAGAATGAGCGAGCAGAATTTAGATAAATTAATTGATGGACTGGCCGATGATCTCGCGCCGGTAAAGCCGCTCGCCCATCCGTTTATACGTATTTTGCCGTTTTTCGCAATTGCGCTCTTGTATGTTGCCGCGCTTGTGTTTTTTGTCGGCTTGCGTCCTGACATCGGTAATAAATTTGCCGATGCCTCATGGATGATGGAAACATTTCTGATGGGCTTTATTGCAATTTCTGCCGGTATTGCTTCAGTCTTTTTATCCGTGCCGGACATGCGCGGGGAAAAATGGGTGATTGCGCCGCCGCTTACAACGTTGGGCATTTTTGCGGTCTGGAGCACGTTCCGCGCCATGTCCGAAGGATTGCATATGCCAGTCTTGAACATGGATCATTGTATGGGCGAAGGGGTGTTTATGGCCGCTGTGCCCATGACCATGCTGATCTTCATGATTAAAAGCGGTGCAACTACGATGCCCCGCCTGACATGCTTCATGAACATTCTGGCAGCCGGAGCTCTTGGCTATATTGGCTTGCGCTTTACCTGCATAATGGACACGGTTGGTCATGCCACCGTATCGCATCTGGTTCCGTATGTGCTGATCGGCGCTCTATTAGGGATAGCCGCGAAAAAACTCTATAAATGGTAGAATTTAAGGGCGTTTTCGTTTAGATTACCCCAATGATTAAAGCCCGCATTTACAAACCCGCCAAATCCGCAATGCAGTCCGGCCGTGGTAAAACCAAACAATGGATTCTCGAATATGAAAGTTCCACCGCCAAAGGTCCTGAGCCACTTATGGGCTGGACTGGAAGCGGTGATACGCTGGGGCAGGTGCGCCTGAAATTCGATTCAGTGGAAGATGCACAAGACTACGCTGAAAAAAAAGGCCTGTATTGTAAGGTGCAAACCCCGTCCGAACGGAAAGTCAAACCGCGTAATTATGGTGATAATTTCAAATATATCCCGCCCGAAGAAGCTGAAAAGTAATTTCCCACGTGACGCGCGCGCAATCTTTTGTTAACTAAGGCGTTATATGCTATTCACAGCAATCCGGTCCCGTAGCTCAACCGGATAGAGCACCTGCCTTCTAAGCAGGGGGTTGAAGGTTCGAGTCCTTCCGGGATCACCATTTAATAAAACAGGCCCCAACGGGGTCTTTTTTATTAAATAATGTTTTGATGGCTACTCGAACCGTAAAAAGGTTCGACAATAAGCTTAATGAGACCGGAAGCATGACGGGCGAATTTAGCGTTTGCCACTTTGTAAGGGGTGTAGACCCGCAACAAAGAAGTCCTTCCGGGCTCACCATTTCTGTTTGCTTAAGTGGACCCACTTGGCCAATTTCGTACCAATTAAATCTTTGATTGGTAACACCGGGCCCGTTTAACGGGTCTATTTAGCTTTTTTGTTTTTGTAGCCAGAATTGGTACATGCCGCCAAATATGGTTGGGTTCTTAAGCTCGAACTCATGCCAGTTTTCGAGATCCAGAGCGTAGGGGTCGTTCGGGAACATGGCTAGATAGGCCTGTAGAACATTCGGCGGCAAGGGTTTTTGAAAGCCTAAAAACTTCAAGCCAAGACTTTCGATTGATTTTTTAAGGTCCAAAGCCGTGAAGCGGTGTTCCTGCACATGAAAAATCAAATCACGGAGCTCTGAGAGCGAATAAAAATCCCTGTACGCCATTAGGCTTTTCATTGGGTGAGATTCAGGCAGGCCTTTAATATGTTCACGCATTTCACGAATGCCTTCTGCTGTGTCGTCAAGGCCCTGTTGGTATATATATTGACGCGCTGCGACAACGCTGCGCCGGGCAATTTCACTATAAAGAGCAATAATCATGACGCCGCCGGGCTTTAGGATGCTCTCAAGAACTCTCCAACCTTCCATCGGATCACGCATGTGGTGCAATACACCGCCGCATTGGATTGAATCGAATGTCTTGTTAAGCTCTGCAAGTTTTAAAATATCACCAAGTCCGTAGCGAAGGTTTTTCAAACCCATTTCATTGGTTTTACGCTGCGCATAGGCTAAGCTGGCCGCTGTTATATCAACGGCTGTGAATTGTGCGTCGGGTAGCAGAAGAGCGTTGCCAATAGATTGTTTGCCAGTCCCGCACCCAGCGATGAGGATTTCAGGTTTTAGATCATCTGCTGGTAAATCCGCATCATCCATATGCGGGAATTGGAATCTCAGGATATGCCGAAGCGTTGCGGATTTTTCAATGGCCGTGGAAACCCAGCGCGGGTAGGGGAATGTCTCATATTGTTCTTTAACGAGTAAAGAAATCTCGTCATCAATCGAGGTAAAAGTTTCGAGTGTTTCAAGAATTTCTTTCTCTTGGGCGGGCTCGGCAATCTGTGTGCGCAACAGCCCGGCAACCGGTTCAATGTTTTGCAGCTGTTCATTTTGGATAAGCTCTTGCGCGCAATTTAATTCATGGAGAGGTTTAAAACAGGCGAGCAGGGCGATGTCATAAGGATCAGCCGAAGCGGCAATGCGCTTTTCTAGGGCTGTAAGTTGCGTTTTCTCCTTGTCCTTGGTGTCGTATATATACTCCCCAATGAAGCATTGCTGAGCCAAGGCGGCCACGAAGTGCAGGGCGTTCGACCATAGAGTTACATCACTTAACGGCGCCTTGGCGGCGTTTTTAAGGAAATGCGAGCGTAGGCCGTGGAAAACATCTTCTAGATCTTTATGCCAGCTAAGATGATCGCTCATAAGGCGAATGAACAAGGGGTGGTTTAGGACCGGCCAGTTCAAAGATTGGTCAGCAAGCAAGGCGTTAAAGTCGCGTATCCCTGATGGTGAATAATGCTCAATCAGTGTTTTGACAACAGGTTGATGCAAAAGCAGCTTTTGCGCCGTATGAATAAGCCGTTCACTGGGCACCTCCGCATTTTGGAAGCAGCAGGTCACTTCTTCAACAATCTGAGGGTTAATATCAAATGTCTCCATCGGCGCAATACATTGAAGCAAAAGCTCCACCAATTCCCGCTCATTCGGGTTTTCGGCATATTTACGGGCCTGTCGAACCGCGCTTAAGGCCTCCCTGTAACGCCCGGCCTTTGCTCTGACCCGTGCAAGATTAATCCAGCACTCCGTATATGTTGGCGCCAGCACCCCGGCGATTTGGAAATGGTCAATGGCTTCATCCGTTTTTCCAACTGTGCTGTAGCATACACCGAGCATGAAATGTGTATCTGCGCGTTCATTGTTGTGATGGAGCGCTTTTCTAAAAAATTCAATTCCTCCTTCGAAGTCTTGCGCATTCACTGCTTGCATTCCTTGCGCGTGCAAGGCCGCATCAGGGCCGTCCTTGTTATCGGCGGTTGCTAAGTTTGGTGGGGTGCTCAATGCTCTTAATCCTTAAAATGAAACAGCGCAAATAGGCTATCAAATGGACCGAGAAGGGCAAGGGGATCAGGGCAAATAAAGTGGTTCAGACAAAAAAAGGTCCGGAGACCTTTTGAAAGATGCTCCGGACAAACGGCGGTAATAGAGGGTGTGTAACTGTTAGTATACGCATTTTCGAAACCATTGCAAGAAAAAAACACAAAATTTGTCTAAAATTTTATCAAAACCGGAACTATCAGTAGTTTTTAACAATAAAATAAGTATAAAATCAGAACTATTGTAATAGTTTGAGTAAAAAATACTTTTTATATGTATAGGTGTATACTTAAATTGGTTTGATTCTGCCATTTTGTGATTTTTATTACTTTGTTTAGTCTGTTTTCGATAGGTAAATACGCTTTTTTAAGGTTTTTTTGTGAGGTGTTACACATTTTTACCCATTTTTAGGCAAGCTTTTATAGTAAAGCATCCTTATTTCGTTGATATTTCCAACAAAAGTTTTTTTGCTTTTTCATCTCCGGAGTTAGATGCCTGCATAAGAAGTTGAGTGGCAGTATCAAGATCTCCTTCCTCTCCACGATCAAGACGCATTATGGCAGCATTATACGCCGCTATGGGATTGGAGAACGTCGCAGCAATTTCTTCAAAGCTTTGTAAGGCATGATCCGGACATAGCATTGATACATCCCACGCTACCGCAGCACTTATTAACCCATCTTCATCTTTTTCTTTAGCAAAATGGTCCTCATAGTACGCGAACCAGCCTAGGGTTAATGGCATCATTACATCATCACCCGGTTTAATTTTGTATGGACCACCTTTGCTTCCTGTAAATGCCTGTTTAGTAGTGTAAAAATCACCATTGTTTTTGAGCCATAAAAAGCCATCCATCCCCGTGACAGGAAAACCGTCTAACAATTCTGATAGTTCATCAGATAAGCTTTTTTCTTTTCCATGTGGCGCGACACCACTCCAAGAGGCCAGCAGTAAAACTTTTTTACTTTTTTCTAAGTTAGGTTTAATTAGTTCGGCGAGCTCAGTAACGCGTAATATACGCATATTTGAATCGTACATTCTCCACGGGCTCGAAATAGAAGCAACGGAGATGACCTCATCGTCATCCTTCATATTCTTCAGATATTCATATAGAGCTTTTTTTGCATAAACACACTCTTGAACTTTTGCGTCGCAAGTTTCAACCCATATAGTTCCCTCTAAGGGTAGTCCGGTTGCGCACTCAGCAAGAGCGGCCTTCATTGTTGTGGGCATTCCAACTAACAATGATAATACAAGAATTAAAGTAAATTTCATTTTCCGCCTCATCGCGATAACTGGAGGTCATGGCTCAGCACAATTGATACATACGAACTCATTATTATCAGAATAGAGTAATTCTTTTTCAAAATTTTTCCAACAAGCTTCATAGAGAACACCATCGCCGAAGAAGAAAAAATTGAAGAAATAGGATAGATTTAGTAAAGTGTTTAAGCATTTCAGTTACAAAAAAGGATTGATAATGAAGTTTTCTATTATGGTTGCTATCTTTGTGATGGTTTTCAATCTGTATGGCACAAGAGGTTATGCTCAAGAGGCTCCGCCAGATGAGTTTGTTGAGTATTGTAAGGAAAATTCATGCAGGGAAAAAACCAATATTGTTCTAAAACAAAAGGATGGGGGTGTTTATGATAAAACATTTTATATTTTACCCGCCGTAGTGCAGCCATCTTTTATCTCCATATATTCAGGAGAAACCCTGTACATAGAGGCTGATGAAACTGATGAGGCCCCCCTAAATTTTATTCATGTTAAAGAAAATACGAAACCTAAAAAAACGATAATTCTAAAGTTTGATCAAGAATCTATATCTGATGGTAGCGGGCTTGATATGATGTTTGTAGCCTATAACCCATTTTCCAAGCCATTGCGCTATGACATGCGTATGATGCCGCTTGATGAGGAAGGACTTTTTGAGACATCAAGTTGCCCTGTTATAGCTGAAGGTAGCGCATATGAGCATTGGCCATACCCTATTTTTCAACTTCTCATATCAAATTTAAGATTTCTTGAAGAGGGTGAGTCTCTCGACTGCGAATAAATGGCTCCCCAGGAAGGATTCGAACCTCCGACAAAGTGATTAACAGTCACCTACTCTACCACTGAGTTACTGGGGAACACTGGAATGTTTATGCTTGAGCCGTAAATTTTTGTCAAGCGCAGAGATAAAACCAGTTTCATAAGTTTTATGCAGGGAATATAAGGGGCGCGACTGCGACCCCGGCAATTATTTGCCGCCCGGCCGGAGGCGCCTTGCGCCGCGAGGCAAATAATGGAGGCACGGACCGGAGTCGAACCGGTGTACACGGAGTTGCAATCCGCTGCATAGCCACTCTGCCACCGCGCCAGCCAATTAGTTAGGGTTTAGTGTAAAACCCTGCCACCTGTCAATTCACAAAGTTTTTGTCTTAACCGACTTTAGGAAGGTTAAACCTTTACAAATCGTGCATGCAATTGAAAAACGGCTGGTATGATGTTTTTAACTGCGATAAATAAATATACTGGTAATCGCTCAAATCATAAGAAAGCAAACGGGCCCATGGCAGATTTTCAACAAGCACGCAAAAATATGGTCGAGGGTCAAATACACCCCAATGGTGTAATTATGCCCGAATTGCTGGAGGCATTTGAAACAACGCCTAGGGAGTTGTTTGTCCCCAGCGATTATAAGAATTTAGCCTGTAACGATGAAGACATTCCTTTGGGGGGCGGGCGTTATCTTTTGGAGCCTTCTGTACATGCTAGGATGATTCAGGCTTTAGAACCAAAAGCCGACGATGTTGTGCTGGATATCGGTGGAGGCACAGGATATGGCGCGGCCGTATTGTCTCCTCTGGTTTCAACCGTAGTGGTTGTCGAAAATGAGAACGAGCTGATTGAAAGAGTCAGCCAAGTTTGGAAAGAGATGGGCCTTTGCAACATTGCCTCTTTTGAAGGACCACTTAATGAAGGAAATGCGGCGAATGCCCCCTATGATTCGATTGTTATTGCCGGCGCAGTAGCCGAAGTGCCCCCCCAAATCATTGATCAACTCGTGCCTCATGGGCGTCTTGTTTGTATTATTAAAGAGGCCGGGCACGTCATGGGGCAGGCCAGAATTTATCAAAAGTCTGAAGATGGTCAATATTCCTCTTATGCGTTGTTTGACGCAGGATCGCCGTACTTAAAGGGTTTTGAGCCAAAGCCTGTTTTTCAATTTTAGAATGGCTATTTTTGGCCACAGCTTGAATAGAAATGTGGATAGGCTGGGGGAAACTCTTACATCCCTCTTTGACAAGCGGCTTTCTATGATAGAAACTAAATGAAATAACGTTCTCATAAATATTCAATTTAAATGCCTGATCAAGATACCGAACAAGAGCCATCCATCGAAGAAATTCTGACGTCGATACGCCAGATCATTTCTGATGACGATGAAGAGGCCGGAGAGGCGCCAGCGGAGGAAGCAGCTCCTGAGGAGCCTGAGCCTGATTCTGAGTCAGAAGAAGTTATTGAACTAACAGAAAAAGTTGACGATGAGCCCGCGCCTGAAACTGAGGCTGTTTCAGAGCCTGCACCTGCGCCGGAACCTGAGGCTGAGCCCGAAGCTGTTACAGAACCAGAGCCCATTGAAGTTGAAATGCAGGATAGTGAACCAGAGGAAGATGCAGATTCACTTTTAACGGATAATGCCGAAGATGCCGCTTTTGAAGCATTCTCAGAACTCGCCAAAAAAACGGCTATTGAGCATAATGGTATTACAGTCGAGGAAATTGTACGCTCAGAGCTGCGGCCTTTATTGAAAGGCTGGCTTGATAAGAACTTACCGAGCATTATCGAACGCTTGGTTCAAGATGAGCTCGATCGTGTGGCTAAGCGGGCCATGGAAGAGTAAAAAGAACCGCTTCTAACCCTTGATTTCCCCCATAAAAACCGTATGATCGCCCTCGCCAAAGGGATATTGATAATGCTTGATAAAACATTCGACCCAAAGAAAATTGAAGAAAAGCACTATAAGCGCTCCGAAGATTCGGGCGCGTTTGCCTGTGATCCACAGAGTAATGCCAAACCCTACACAATAATGATGCCGCCGCCCAATGTAACGGGAAACCTGCATATGGGCCACGCACTGAACCACACTATTCAGGATATTTTGACTCGCTATAATCGCATGCATGGCCGCGATGCGCTCTGGCAGCCCGGAACAGACCATGCCGGTATTGCCACACAAATGGTGGTGGAGCGCCAGCTAGCTGAAGAAAAAATTTCGCGCCATGATTTAGGCCGTGAAAAATTCCTCGATCGCGTCTGGGAATGGAAAGAAGAATCAGGCGGGCAAATTGTCAATCAGCTCCGCCGTTTAGGAACAACACCGGATTGGGCGCGTGAACGCTTCACCATGGATGAGGGGCTATCCAAGGCCGTCACCAAGGTTTTTGTCCAGCTGCATAAAGAAGGGCTGATCTATAAGGACAAGCGCCTTGTGAATTGGGACCCGCATTTCCAAACCGCTATTTCGGATATTGAGGTCATTCACAAAGAAGTGAAAGGCAAAATGTATCACGTCCAGTATCCACTGGAAGAGGGCGGTTTTATCAGCATTGCCACCACGCGGCCCGAAACCATTCTCGCCGATGGCGCGATTGCCGTGCACCCAGATGATGAAAAATATACGGATCTGGTTGGTAAGAACGCGGTTGTCCCGATTTGTAACCGCATTATTCCAATTATAGCCGATGAATACGTGAAGTCTGACTTCGGCTCCGGCGCAGTGAAAATCACCGCCGCGCACGATTATAACGACTTTGAGGTCTATATGCGCCACAAGGGCAAGACCGAAATTCCGCTCATCAACTTGATGAACCCGGATGGAACAATGAATGAAAATTGTCCCGAAGATTATGTCGGGCTGGATCGTTTTGATGCGCGCAAGAAAATCATCAAAGATCTCGATGATCTTGAATATCTGGAGAAGGTGGAAAACCACGTCAACCAAACACCATACGGTGACCGCTCTGGCGTCGTTGTTGAGCCATATTTGACCGATCAGTGGTATGTGGATGCGCAAACGCTCGCAAAACCCTCCATTAAGGCCGTTGAAACCGGCGAGACGGTATTCGTGCCGAAGAGTTGGGAAAACACCTATTTCGAATGGATGCGTAATATCCAGCCTTGGTGTATCTCGCGCCAGCTTTGGTGGGGGCATCAAATCCCCGCTTGGTATGACGAAGAAGGCAATACTTACGTCGCGGAAACCGAAGAAGACGCGCAGAGCCAAGCAGGCGCAGGCGTAAAGATTACCCGCGACGAAGATGTGCTCGATACGTGGTTTAGCTCTGCCCTGTGGCCGTTCTCAACGCTCGGCTGGCCGGAAGAGACCGAAGATGTGAAAACTATGCTAGAGCGCTATTACCCCGGCGATGTTCTGGTGACAGGATTCGATATTATCTTCTTCTGGGTTGCGCGCATGATGATGATGGGCATGCACTTTATGGACGGGCAGGTACCGTTCAAAACCGTTTACATGCACGCGCTGGTTCGCGATGCAAAGGGGCAGAAAATGTCCAAATCCAAAGGGAACGTTATGGACCCTCTGGAAATTACCGAGAAATTCGGCGCCGATGCGCTGCGCTTTACCCTCACCGCCATGGCCGCACAAGGCCGCGATATCAAGCTGTCCGAAGAACGCGTCGAAGGCTACCGCAACTTTGCCACCAAGCTCTGGAATGCCTCGCGTTATTGCGAAATGAATGAATGTAAGGTTGATCCGGCCTTTGATCCCGCCATCGTCCAATATGCGCCCAACCAATGGATCGTTAGCGAGGTCGCCAAAACGCAACGCGCCATCGATAAAGCCATGGCGGAATATAAATTTAATGAAGCGGCTCAGGCGATCTATCAATTTACATGGGGCACATTCTGCGACTGGTACCTTGAATTCACCAAACCTGTTTTGCAGGAAGGTGGTGATACAGCGGAAGAGGTCAAGCAAACCACAGGCTGGGCGTTGCAGCAGATTCTCATCCTGCTCAATCCTTTCATGCCGTTTATCACCGAGGAGCTTTATGGAGCCCTTATCAGCGGCGAAAAGCAGGTCATGTCCATGGATTGGCCGGAATATGATGCGTGCCTTATCAATGAAGAGGCAGGCACGAAAATGGGCTGGCTCATCCGCATGATTTCGGAGATTCGCAGCGTCCGTGCCGATATGAATGTCCCTGCAGGGGCGAAGATTCAGCTGTTGGTCAAAGACGCTTGCGCCGATACGCAAGAGGGCCTCAAAGCGTTTGAGGACATCTTTAAGCGCATGGCACGACTGGAAGCGATTAATCTTGTCGATGAGGCGCCAAAGGGCGCTATTCAAACGATTGTGGACAAGACAACACTCATCCTCCCCATTGCCGATATTATCGATCTGGATGCAGAGCGGCAGCGTCTCAAAAAACGCATTGATAAGCTCGAGTCAGATATTAATAAAATATCGCAAAAACTTGATAACAAAAAATTTATTGAGAATGCTCCGGAAGAGCTCATTGCTGAGCAAAAAGTGCTGGTCGCCGAGAAAAAAGCGGAACAGGAAAAATTCACCTCCGCCCTCAAACAACTCGAAGCCGCTTAATTAGTTGACATAAGGTAAGGTTTGTTATAAATATCTGTCTTTACACAATTGGAGAATATCAATGGGCTTACTGAGTTTATGTTTCGGCGACGACGATGACGACGATGGTAATTATTTGGTTGCTGATGACAGAAAAAAACGGCTGGAGAATTAGCGGACAAAATAGATCCCGACGGTGCTGTCGTGTTACGACAAGATGCTGATGAGGCATTTAAGGGGGCAAGGACGGTGAAGTTTAGGGACGTTCCCAGTGAAGCTACATTAGTAACTACGCGTTCTTTGGGAAAAGTTCCTGTATTCAATCCCGCTGAGAACAGCAACGTTTAACCAATAAAAAACGCCCATCAGATGAGGGCGTTTTTGTTTGAGCCTTTGAAAGGGCTTATTCTTTGTCTTCGGCTTTCGCGTCTTCAGCTGGAACTTCTTCAGCCTTTGCTTCTTCTTTAGCAGGTTTCGTATCTTTAGCTTCTTCAGCCAGACCAAAATTACCAAAGCGCTTCTCAAACTTGGAAAGCTGACCTTTTTCAACAACTTTACCGGTTCCGCCTTGCCACGCAGGGTGTGTCAAAGGGTCGGTGTCGAGCTTGATCACGTCGCCTTCTTTACCGTAGGTCGAGCGTGTTGTGTATTCCGTGCCGTCTGTCATCACTACTTTAATGTCGTGATAATCGGGGTGTATATCGGCTTTCATGTCTAAATCTCCTATTGATCGAGGCGAATATTTATCGTTTATATCTCCGGAATGCAAGTATTTTCTTAAGGAAAGCGCCGAAAACCATGAGCTGGTGGCACCCACACGAATTTGAGCAGCAAAAACCGCATCTCGAGAGCAGAATGCGCCTGATCAAGGCCGTTCGCAGCTTTTTCGATGGTCAGGACTTTTGGGAGACCGAAACGCCCATTCTGCAGGTCTGCCCAGTGATGGACACCCATATTCATGCCTTTAAGACCGATATCTTAGGCTTGGACCTTCAAAAAGAGCGTGAGCTCTATCTCCACACCAGCCCTGAATTTGCCATGAAAAAGCTGATGGTGGCGGGAGTGAGCAATATTTACCAGATATGCCATGTATTCAGGAATGGCGAAGGGTCACGGCTCCATAGCCCCGAATTCACCATGATTGAGTGGTACCGGGCCGACGCCGGCTACGAAGACATCATGGATGATTGTGAAGCGTTGCTACGCCATTGTGCGAAGGTTTTAGATATTAAAGCATATCAATTTGATGGCCACAGCGCCGATCCGTTCACAAAATGGCAGAGAATTAGCGTTTGCGAGGCATTCCAGGACTATACCGGTATCGAACTGGAACAGCATTTAGAAGACACGCAAAGCTTCGCCAAAGCTACAGAAGGGCAGGGCATACGCGTGACAGAGAGCGATTCATGGGATGATATCTTCCATGCCGTGATGGCAGAAAAAATAGAGCCGCATCTCGGCATGGGCGCGCCCACAATTCTCTATGATTACCCGGTCTCTATGGCCTCTTTATCTCGTAAAAAGCAGGATGACCTGAGGTTCGCGGAACGCTTTGAGCTCTATGTCTGTGGCGTCGAGCTGGCTAATGCGTTTGGTGAACTGACCGATGCGAAAGAGCAACGCGCGCGCTTTATCGAAGAAATGGCTCTGAAAAATAAGCGCTACGGCGAAACCTATCCTATTGATGAAGAATTCCTCGAAGCTCTCGAACACGGCCTGCCTGAAAGCGGCGGCATTGCGCTCGGCATCGACCGCCTTGCGATGCTGGTTACCGGCGCAGAGCGTATAGAGCAAGTCCTCTGGACCGGCAAACCTTAATTATCATTCGCCGGGCCCACCGGTGGACAAGGATTACGCGGCAGATTTAAGGGATAGCTGGTAATCACGCGCTGCTTTTTCTCGCCCAAAACCACACGCACTTTCACATTATCTTCGAAATATTCACTAACGTGATAACCATTATCCTGCTGCTTCCATGGTAAATTGTCATTCGCGGCGATCTTCTTGGTCACGCTAATAATCTTCTCATCATCCCAATTCTCGGGAAACTCAGATTTACAGGGTGTACCAACACCGTGCTTATGCCCACCGCTTTTACCATTGCCGTAAAGAATATGCTTGCGGCGCTTTTCGGTGAGGATAACGGCCTGATCAATCGTCGTTTCAGAAACTTCGCCTTTGTAGCCGTTTATGATTTCCTGAAGTGGTTCCGGCCAGCTCCCCTGATATAGCCCAGCCAGCCAGATCAGTAGCAGCGTTGTGATGATGTATTTAAGGGGTTTATCGCGCATAGCGCTGCAACCTTAAGCCGCTTGGGTTTTGGCGTTGCCGTTTACCGAGGCTGCGCAGATTTTATCAATCGCGTTGGATAGAGCAGAGTTGAACTCTTCATCGCTTTGCGAGGCTTGAAGATTGTTAGTGAGAGCGCGGGAGAAGCTGGCAATCATGCCATCATTTTGTGATAGGCGGTTGCAGGCCTCGCTCAGATCGTAACCACCAGAGAGCGCGACCACACGCATCACTTTGTCATGGGCCACCAGCTCGGCGTAAAAATTGGCGGCTTCCGGCAATGTGAGCTTCAGCATAATTTGCTGATCGTCGGGCAGGGCATCCAGCTGTTTCAGGATTTCCGCTTTCAATAGAGCTTCACATTCTGCCTTGTCGGGGGCGTTGATATTCACTTCCGGTTCGATGATAGGCATTAGGCCGCTCGCAAGAATTACTTTGGCCACTTCGAACTGCTGCGCGACATTAGCCGCGATCCCTGAAGGTGAGGCACTGTTAATCACCGAGCGCATTTTGGTGCCAAAAATTCCAGCGGCGTTTGCGCGGCTTAAAAGAGCTTCCAGCTCGGGCATTGGTTTCATCATCTGCACGTCATCTTCTTCATCGGCTAAGCCTTTGTCGATTTTTAAGAATGGCACAACGCCCAGCGTATCCCAGAGATATTGCGCGGTTGGTGTGCCTTCTACGGCGCTGTCCATCGTCTTTTCAAACAGGATCGCGCCAAGAATTTTGTCGTCGTTAAAAGCCGGAGCGGTGATGATGCGGCTGCGCATTTCGTGAACCTTCGCAAACATCTCATCATCGTTACTGTAAGCACTTTCTTCCACGCCGTAATTCTTAAGCGCCTTGGGTGTCGACCCGCCGCTTTGATCCAGCGCGGCAATAAAGCCTTTTCCATTTGAGATTTTGGTGCGTTGTTCAGATTTAGACATCGGATTGTTCCTTGAGCTTCAGACAAAAAAATTGGCTATAACCTAATGGTATAGCCAACCTCTTGATGTGGAACAAGATAATTTTGTTTACAGGCCTCTAAGCCCAGGCGTTGTGTATTCTTTAGCAAGCGCAGGTTCGTCTGAAATATGCAAAACTCCGCGAAAATTGTTGAATGGCAATACATTTGAGTTTTGCCCCAAATCAAAAGCCCCAAGGGCATTGTTCTCAAATAAATTGTTGTTAACTTTATCAACCATCAGTAATTACTCCATCTTCACGCAATTTATTGTAAGCCCGGTTGTCAGTGGAAGCGGGACCATTATAAAGGTCATCAATTACTTCCTGTTTTGAAGCACCTTTTCGTTCGTACAGCGCAGAAACAATCTTTGCGTCACGAAGCGAGGGCTTTTCCTGCTTCAAAAACTTAGTTAATCCATCCAAAAAAGCCTTTAAAAACTGATGCTGTCCGTCGAAATACCCGAGGGCGGCATCAAGGCCTGTTTTGGAATAACCCGCCACTTCAATCTTTTTGGCGCGGCCATCCTCGTTACAATCCTGAACGCGAATACAGCCATAATCAAAAAGCCAGTCTGTTTCGCGTTTTACGGTGGATTTATCGAGATTTAAGCGCTCCATAATTCCAGCCTGTGTTGTACCGGGGTACTGGTCTATATCAGCCAATATCGAGGCACGGCGCAAAGATGAAGAGGGGTCATTACCCAAAGCTTCGACTAAATGATCAATAACAACACAGGCCTTTTGCCCTTTTGTTGTCATCGCTCTCTTTGCGAGGTTTGTAACCATAACTATATACATACACTAAATGAGGCGCGAAATACAAGAAAATTCAGATTTTGTTAACCTTTAATGCACAATAGTGCCTAATTTATAGCATCAAACAGCCCGCCGCGGATGGTCTCTGTAAGCTGCTCTGTTTCGTTAAGCCCTTGAATTAACTGATTTATCTGCTGTTTCTGCTCTGCCGTAGGGTTGTTTGGGTCAAAAACTTCAATTTCATTGAGGTTTGGCGCCGTATTGCCCGAATCTTCTTGCTCAACGGCGTGCTGTTCTTGCAGTTCTCTTTGCGCCTGAGCGCGGCCTTGTTGAGCGGCCCTGGCCACCGCAAAGTCTTGTGGAGAGGGGTCTGCAGGGGCAAGCGCCGCGCGAATCACTGCATCGAGTTTTTGAATCGTAGCTTGCGGGTTATCGGGAATCGGTGAGGTGTCAATCTGAACCTCTCCGCCAACGGCATATTGCTGGCCATCC
Organism: Alphaproteobacteria bacterium; assembly: GCA_021776025.1. Classification (GTDB taxonomy): domain Bacteria; phylum Pseudomonadota; class Alphaproteobacteria; order Micavibrionales; family Micavibrionaceae; genus TMED27. The sequence goes on along the minus strand of JAJFGR010000007.1, from coordinate 544,576 downwards.
GGCCCGGTAACAGTTTCAAAGCTAACGGGTCCCGCGTAAGGCCCAGCGGCGCTTTTGTGGGCCTGTTCGTGCGATCGCACGCGCGCGTCTGTTTCTTTGAGGTCATCAACGACTTTTTGCTCTTCTTCGGTGAGCTGACCAGCAAAAGGTGATTCGGAATTATTCTTCCCTGCTGCGGCCTCTTGCAGCTTTTGCACGGCAAGTTGCTCTTCAGTGAGCTCTTCGGCAGGCGCATTGGGATCGGACGCAGCCGTGGCTTCAGCAGGCTGTAGGGCCTTCTGTGAAAGCTGTGATAAAGCAACAAGCGGATTTGCGGTTGCGGTGATCATTCCGCATGATAGCGCAAATTTCTAAAAAATCAGGGGATTTAGAAAAATTGCCCCCAACGTGAAAGTCGGCCCGGAAGACTAGCTTCACAGACCGACTTTGCCACGGAGAACGGTTTAGAACGAGCAGTATGCTACTCGAGAAAAATCAAGTCAATAAAATTTTGAAGGGCTTTGGAATAGCGCTTTAGTAGCCGGTTTCGTGCATTTTTAGAGCTGTGTCAAGCATCCGGGAGGAAAAGCCCCATTCATTGTCATACCAAGCGGCCACGCGGACCAGATTGCCTTCAACGACCTTTGTTGCGTTGAGGTCAAACATCGCCGAATGCGGGTCATGATTGAAGTCGGATGAAACACATGGATCATCAAACACGCCGAGGATACCTTTGAGCTGTCCGTTGGCGTATTTTGTCACGGCTTTATTGACTTCTTCGACCGTGACATCACGGCTGGAGGTGAAGGTCAGATCAACCAGCGAGACGTTCGGCGTTGGTACGCGGATCGATACGCCATCAAGCTTGCCATTCAACTCCGGCAATACGAGGCCAACAGCTTTCGCAGCGCCAGTTGACGTGGGGATAGCGTTCATCGCCGCGGCGCGCGCGCGGTATGGATCTTTGTGGGAGGCATCAACCGTATTCTGATCGCCGGTATAGGCGTGAATGGTGGTCATGAACCCTTTTTCAATGCCGATGGATTCATGCAGTGCGTAGGCCATAGGTGCCAGACAGTTCGTTGTGCATGATGCGTTGGACACAATTTTGTGAGTTTTCTCAATTTTTTCGTGGTTCACACCATAAACAATCGTGATGTCTTCACCGTCGGCTGGAGCAGAAATCAGAACCTTCTTCGCACCTGAATCAATATGAAGTTGGGCGCCCTCGCGGTTGTTAAATTTCCCTGTGCATTCCATGAGAATGTCGACATTTTCCTGCGCCCAGTCGATATTTTTTGGGTCGCGGTTGCGGAAGCGATGCACATTTTCACCATCAATTAAAATGCCATCATCACCATTACGCTCAACGGTGAAAGGCGCGCGACCATGTACGGAATCATATTTCAACAGCGGAAAGAAGTTCCCGCCGGGATCATTAATCGCGACCAATTCTACTTCGTCGTGTCCAGCCTCGATTATCGCTCTGGCAACAAGACGGCCGATCCGCCCAAATCCGTTAATGGCAACACGCATGGTCATTTATTAAAGTCTCCTGATTAGGCTTTTAGTTTTTTATTCGCGGCTTCAACGATGGCTTCGGTGGTTATGCCGAAATGTTCAAACAATGCGGGGGCAGGGGCCGAAGCGCCAAAGCTGTTCATACCTATAAAGGTTGAGTGCCCGCCAATGATATGGTCCCATCCCTGACGAATTCCAGCCTCTACAGCAATTTTGACACTTTTGTTGCAAACAAGGCTCTGGAAATATTCCCCGGACTGCTCAAAGAACAGGTCCATACACGGCACCGAAACGACGCGCACATTAGCATCAATTTTCTCGGCAGCTTCGATGGCGAGATGAACTTCGGAACCAGAAGCAAAAATCGTCACATCAGGTTCACTGTCACTGTCTTGCAGGATGTAAGCGCCCTTGGCTGTCATGTTTTCTTTGCGATCGCCGCAAAGGGTCGGCAAGCCCTGACGCGTGAGCGCCAAAACGGATGGCGCATTTTGGTTGCTGATAGCAAGTTCCCAACTTTCGGCAGTTTCAATGCCATCACAAGGACGGAAAACGTAATTGTTTGGGATAGCGCGCAAGGCGGCAACATGCTCAACCGGCTGGTGCGTTGGGCCGTCTTCACCAAGACCGATAGAATCGTGGGTCATCACGTGAACAACGCGTTGCTTCATAAGAGCGGCTAAACGAATGGAAGGACGGGAATAATCAGCAAATTGCAGAAACGTTCCGGCATAAGGCAGCAAGCCGCCATGCAGGGCCATACCGTTCATCGCCGCGGCCATACCGTGTTCACGCACGCCGTAATTGATGTAGTTACCTTCATAATCTTCTTTATTGATGACCTTGGAGGCCGCAACTTTTGTGTTGTTTGACCCGGTGAGGTCCGCGGACCCGCCAATCATCAACCATAGGCTCTCAACGAGCTTTTCCAAGCACATGCCTGAAGTTTGACGCGTGGCTTTCTTGGGTTTTTCGGCAGCAAACTCTTTTTTAAGTTCTGCAATTACCGGGGCAATCGCCGCAGCATAATCACCCGCGTGCGCTTTCGTATGACAATCCTGCCAGTCGGAAATGTTTATACGGTTTTTCCAGTCGTGGCAGGCTGCTTTGCCTCTTTCTCCTACACTGCGCCAGTCTTCTAAAATGTCATCCGGCACTTCAAACGGTGCGTGCGGCCAATCTAAATTCTCACGCGCACCTTTGATTTCATCTTCACCGAGCGGGGCGCCATGAGAAGAAGAACTGCCTTCTTTCGTCGGCGCGCCGTAACCAATTTTTGTTTTGCAGGAAATCAGTGTCGGCTTATCGCTATCTTGCGCTTTCGCAATCGCCGCTTCAATCTCATCTATATTGTGACCATCAACGGAAATTGTGTTCCAGCCATAAGCTTCAAATCTCTTCGGCGTGTCATCAATGAATGAAAGATCCGTCGAGCCATCAATCGAAATTGAATTGTCATCATAAAGCATAATCATTTTATTTAGGTTTAAATGTCCGGCCAATGAACAGGCTTCATGGCTGATACCTTCCATCAAATCACCATCACCGCACATCACATAGGTATAGTGATTCACTAAACCATCGCCGTAGCGGCCATTTAAAATGCGTTCAGCCAGAGCAAACCCGACAGCATTGCCAATTCCTTGTCCCAATGGCCCGGTGGTGGTTTCAATCCCCGCATTATGTTCAACTTCCGGGTGGCCGGCAGTAATGGCGCCAAGTTGACGGAAATTTTTGATCTCTTCGATCGTCATTTTATCGTAACCGGTGAGGTAGTTCAGAGAATAAAGCAGCATCGATCCATGTCCGCCGGACAGAATCACGCGGTCACGATCCGGCCATTCCGGGTCTTTCGGATTGAATTTTAAAAATTTCGAATACAGCACCGTGGCCACATCGGCCATGCCCATCGGCATGCCGGGGTGTCCGGAATTGGCCTTTTGCACCGCGTCCATTGAAAGGGCGCGAATAGCATTGGCCATAGATTTAAGTTGAGGTGTCGTGAGGTCCTGAGTTTGCGCATCAGGGGCGGCGGCGCTCTGCGAAGTCATTATGTGATGAGTCCATACTTTATAATAATGTGCGTGTAACATGCCGTTATGCGGGGCTGGCGTCAAGCATGCAGCTAATAATTTCTTGTGGTTTAAGTGGAGAAAAACGCTTTGCATCCTTGACGGTTATTTTCATAGGCTGATAGCGTTAGGCATTCTCGAAGAACATTTGAACAAGAGGTGCAAGCATGTCCGTTATACTTGATTCTTTGGTTAAGTTAGAGCAATCGATTGGAAAACTCGAAGGTGCAGCTGTCCATGTTGAGGCCGCTCTTACTGGAGAGCAGCGTGACATGTTTGGTGGATCGCCTGCCGCCGCGGCAAACGGTAACGGTATTGATGCCGGGTTGGTAGCGGAAAAACTCGATAGCGCAATTGCGCACATGGAAACTGTGTTACAGGAAGGGCATGGCTAATGTCTGAAGTAAATATTACGATTAACGGGCGATCTTTTGGAATCTCCTGTGAAGATGGACAAGAACAGCGCGTGGCCGATCTCAGTAATTATGTGGATGGACGTCTTAAGGACATTGCCAAAGTCGGCGCAGCGAGTAATGAAGCCCATTTGCTGGTTCTCACATCATTGTTGCTTGCGGACGAAGTCTTTGATTTACGCACTGATGTGGGTTCGATAAATCAAAATCTTGAAGCCGCACAAGCCAATGAGAACGAAGAAGCTGCCGTTGCTCACGCGATTGATGATCTCGCCAACCGTATTGACCGGATTGCCAGCCGTATCCAAAACGCATAATTCTCTTGATATCTACCCCTTAAATCAACCATAGTGCGCCACGGGTTTGCTGCGGAGTTTGTGATACATATTTTATTCCGGAGGCCGATGCTTATTTGCATAGGGAGCTGTCCCTGACTTGAACCACTCTCTTCGCATTGGGGATCTTGTTATTAACGGCGCCCACCTGGTTACCAGGGCCCACGCGAATATCGCTTGTACACGGCTCTTGCGGCGCCCACTTTCTTTGCATAGATTATCCAAATGTCTGACCAAAAAGAAGTTTTAAGAGACCAGGCCCGCAAGCATCGCACGCTGACCGATATCCGTCATGAGGATGTCGAAGACGCGACACCGCTGTTTTTTGACACAGTTCAACCGCAAGAGGGGCAGGTTATTGCCGCCTATTGGCCAAAAGGACGGGAGTTCGACCCTACACATATTCTGGAGCAGGCCTTGGAAAAGGGGTTTAAATGTGCGCTGCCAAAGGTTGAAGCTGACACAAAAATCCTCAAATTTATAGAATGGGACAACAAAGCCAAGCTGATAAAGGGCGCTTTTGGTATTATGGAGCCGGAAAGCAACGAAGAGATTTCACCTGATATATTTGTAGTGCCAATGCTGGCATTCGACCGCCGTGGCAGCCGTTTGGGGCAGGGCGGCGGGTACTATGACGCAACCCTTTCTCATTATCGTGGACAAAAAGACATTACCGCAGTTGGAATTGCCTATGCATTGCAGGCGGTTTTGTTTAGTTTGCCTGTCGAGGCACACGACGAGAAGATGGATTATATTCTCACGCCTCAGGGCATAACGGATTACAGGGATTAATATGCGTATTGTTTTTATCGGAGATATTTATGGTCGCAGCGGTCGTGAAGCTTTGGAAAAGCACCTCCCTACAATCAAAAAAGAACTTAGGCCCGATATTGTGATTGTGAACGCTGATAATGCGACGAATGGCCGCGGCGTAAGTTCTAAGCATGTTGAAGAAATGTATGAATGGGGCGTGAACTGCATAACAGGCGGCGACCATATCTGGGATCAACGCGCAATTATTCCTTATATAGGGCGGGATGAAAAACTCTTAAGGCCAATAAATTTTCCTCAAAACACACCGGGTAATGGACATTATAAATACCAAACCCAAGATGGCCGCACGTGTCTGGTTATCCATGCTTTAGGTCGCGTCTTTATAAAGAACCCGCTGAATGATCCGTTTGAGGCTGTAAAAAAGCTTGTCGATGAAAACCCGATGGGTCGGGCTGTCGACTCAATCTTCGTCGATTTCCACGCCGAAGCCACTTCGGAAAAAATGGCAATGGCCCAATATCTAGACGGGAAAATTACAGCCGTGATAGGTACACATACTCACATTCCAACAGCCGACACCCATATTTTGGCAAACGGAACCGCTTACCAGACAGATGCGGGCATGACCGGGGATTATGATAGCGTGATCGGTGCCAGAAAAGACGTTCCGATTCAACAATTCACAACCGGAGTTCCTGGTGAAAAAATGATCCCGGCCTCTGGCAAAGCCACGCTTTGTGGTTGCTTAATTATCTCTAACGATAAAACCGGAAAAGCACAATCAATCGAGCCTATTCGTATCGGTGGAGTTTTGCCCGATGTTATGCCGGCGACAAAGGATTAGTTGGCTGGAGGTAATCTTTCCGGGTGGAGTTCGAAATAACGCATACAGGCATCGGTTAAAGCGGTCATAAGCTCTTCACCGTTCTCGCCGCCATCACCTGTAATTTCACCCTGAATAATGGCTGTAATTGTGGTGTGGAAAGCCAAAACGATTTCCACAGCTTCAATCTCCGGCTCTTCCAAAACCTCTAAGAATTGAATCAGCTTGTCAGAAATTCTCGAAACAAGGCTGTAGCGAAACATGCCGCCATTAGCTTTGAGCTGCATAGCAGGATACAGCATATTCGCAATGACCTGCTCTGTATCATCCGCCGGTGAGAAACCTTTGGCCATCTCGATGCCGTTGAGCAAGGAAGCCAAGTACATATTCGCCAAGGGCTCAAAATCAAGGGTGTTTTCTTCGAGAAGTTTTTGCGCTTTGTTTAGGATTTCATCGCTCAGGCCTCCAGATCCCACCTTTTGTTTTAAGGTGTTTGTAGGCTTAATGAATTCAGCCTTTCTACGAGGTCTGCGGTTGTAATGCTGCATATTTATACTCGGGGCTCTCTAAATTAATGGATTGTTTTTAACAAGCGGTCCAGTGTCAGTTGGCTCAGTTTCCTCAGCTGCGTCTCGTCGATTTTGACCCGCGTAATCTGTATCTTTCTTCCTCCGCCGATCCGGGCCAAAGAAATCCTCAGAGCGAACAAACTGACGTGGGCGTTCAATAATTTGCGCAATGCGGCGATACAAATCGCGGGCATTAAACGGCTTCACAAGAAACTCTGTTATACCCGCATCGCGGGCCTGCATAACGCGGCGCTGTTCACTAAATCCAGTCATCAGGATTACCGGAACAAATTGATTTGGGCTAATCGGGTCATTACGCATTCTGCGCGCCAGAGAAATACCGTCACCAGGTTTCATCATCCAGTCTGTGATTACAAGATCGGGCGATTCTTTACAAAAAACTTCAAAGCCTTCATCGCCATTACGCGCAGTGGAGACTTGCTCAAACCCGTAGGTGTTCAGCAAGGATTTGAGAAGATCAACCATCGGCTGATTGTCCTCAACAATCAAAACAGAAACATCAGAAAAATCGTAAGCCATCCAACCCGCGTTTTATTATTTTTATACTACATGACCATTTTACCACAAGACGCTGTTAATTATGGAGTTTTTATTTGCGAAAGCTCTAAAGTTTGCGCAAAATTCCCTTGAAAGCCACGTAAAGCCTTATATACTCGGAAAATCTAATTAACAAAGAGGTTTAAACCATGGCTGGACATTCCAAATGGGCCAATATTAAGCATCAAAAGGGCCGTGCGGATGCGCAAAGATCCAAAGCCTTTTCCAAGCTTGGAAAAGAAATTTATGTTGCGGCCAAGCTTGGCGGCCCTGATCCGGATATGAACCCGCGTTTGCGCCTCGCGATTTTAACCGCGCGTAAACAATCCATGCCCAAAGACGGGATTGAAAAGAATATCCAAAAGGGCTCTGGGAACACCGAGGGCGAAGATTACGAAGAAATTCGCTATGAAGGCTACGGCCCCGGCGGCGTTGCCGTGATTGTTGAATGTCTCAGCGATAATCGTAACCGCACAGCCGCGGAAGTCCGCTCTTTATTTGTCAAATGTAATGGTAATTTGGGCGAAACAGGCTCTGTGAACTTCATGTTCGACCGTATGGGCGAGGTGGTCTTTCCAGCGGGCAAAGCCGATGCAGATGCAATGTTTGAAGAGGCGCTTGAAGCAGGCGCTTCAGATGTTGAGAGTGATGATGAATTTCACACAATTTACTGCGAAGCCGATGATTTTGCCGGTGTGCGCGATGCGCTTGAGGCTAAGTTTGGTGAGCCAGAGCGTCAGGGACTGATCTGGAAACCCAATGTCAGTACGGAAATTGACGAGGACGGCGCACGCTCTGTTTTGAAGCTTATTGATACTTTGGAAGATAGCGAAGACGTGCAAACTGTCACCACCAATTTTGAGGCTTCTGACGAAATCATGGAAAAAGTAATGGCCGAAGGCTAAGAATATTTGTTCTTGTTTTGTTCCGTTATTGTGTTATCATTCTATTACTAAGAGTTGCTTGATTTTACTTTTTCAGCAGACGCAAGCGACGACGAGTACACTTGCTACTTTAGGAGCGAAGCAACGCCCTGAAAAAGTAAAAGGAAGTAACGGAATGTTGATTTTAGGCATAGATCCCGGCCTGCAAAAAACCGGCTGGGGGATCATTGATAGTGTTGGTTCGAAATTGCAGTTTGTTGGCTGTGGTTTGGTTAAAACGGATGCGAAAGCGCCTTTGCCCATGCGTTTGGCCACTTTGCATGAGAAAATGGCAGGCGTGATCAAGCAATGGCAGCCTGAGGCAGCCGCTGTGGAAGAAACCTTCATCAATAAAAACCCGGCCAGCGCCCTAAAATTAGGGCAAGCGCGAGGCGTTTTGTTGGCTGTGCCCGCGCTTTACGGTCTTGAGACAGCGGAATATTCCGCGAACAAAGTCAAAAAATCAATTGTGGGTACCGGCCATGCCGCGAAAGAGCAGATGGGCATGATGGTTAAAACGCTGCTGCCCACCTGTGGGCAGATCAGTGAGGATGAGGCTGATGCGCTTGCGGTGGCCATCACACACGCCCATTATGGAAGCGTTCCCAAGGCCCTGCGAGCGTAAAAAGTTGAAAACGAACTATAAAGGACCTTAAATTCTTTTTGAATAACAATATGATGAGTACCACCTATGATCGGAAAATTAAGCGGCATTATTGATTCTTTTTCGCCCACACATTTGATTTTGGATGTGGGCGGCGTTGGCTATCTGGTGAATGCCAGCCAGCGGACATTGGGGCGGATTGGCCAAAAGGGCGAACCGGCGAGTTTATTGATTGAAACCGCCGTGCGTGAAGACGCCATCACGCTCTATGGCTTTGCCGATGCCGCGGAACAATCATGGTTTAAATTGCTCACATCTGTGCAGGGGGTTGGTGCGAAAGCAGGTCTCGCGATACTGTCCGTCTGTCCACCAGAGAAAGTCGGATTGGCCATCGCCGCGCAGGATAAAGCTATACTCACGCAGGCCGATGGCGTTGGGCCAAAACTGGCCACGAGGATTTTGACAGAGCTCAAAGATAAAGCCGCGAACATGGATATTTCAGCAGGAGTCGGCGGCGCACCCGCTAATTTCAAAGACTTGGGCGAAAGTGATGAGGGGCAACCCTCAGCTGACCAAGACGCGGTCTCCGCACTGGTTAATCTCGGCTACGCTCGCGCCGACGCCTTCACCGCGGTCAGCAAGGCAAAAGGCAAAGCCAACGACAATCTCGAAGACCTCATTCGCGTCGCCCTCAAGGAGCTCAGCGCATGAGTGAAGCCCAGAAAAATATAGAGAAAAACCCGGAACTGGAAACCGTCCTGCAAGATGTTGAAAAGGGTGAAGAGGGGGCGTTGCGTCCACTTTCGCTTGATGAATTTATCGGCCAGCCGGGCCTGCGCGATAATCTGCGCGTGTTTATTGAGGCCTCCCGTGCCCGCGGCGACGCGATGGATCATGTCTTGTTGTTCGGCCCACCGGGGCTGGGCAAAACCACGCTCGCGCAGATTGTTTCCAAAGAGCTCGGCGTTGGTTTCCGCGCCACATCTGGCCCGGTGATTGCTAAATCTGGAGATTTGGCCGCTATCCTCACCAATCTTGAGCCTAACGATGTGCTCTTCATTGATGAAATTCACCGCCTCAACCCGGCTGTTGAAGAAATTCTCTACCCCGCCATGGAGGACGGCAAGCTTGACCTGATCATCGGTGAAGGCCCGGCTGCCCGGTCCGTTCAAATTGAACTCGTGCCCTTCACGCTTGTTGGCGCAACCACGCGATCCGGCTTGCTCACCAACCCTTTACGTGATCGCTTTGGCATTCCGCTACGGTTGGAGTTTTATAACGCTGAGGAGCTATCCCTGATTGTCGCGCGCACAGCGCGGCTTTTAAAAATGCCGCTCGTTGATGAGGGTGCTCTGGAAATTGCCAAAAGGTCACGCGGGACGCCGCGGATTGCCGGGCGCCTAACCCGCCGTGTGCGCGACTTTGCGCAAGCTGAAAAGGTCAAGAAAATTGATAAAGCCCTTGTCGACGGTGCCCTTAAACGCCTCGATGTCGATGGCAGCGGCCTTGATTCCATGGATCGGCGCTACCTCAATTGCATCTGCGAGAATTACGGCGGCGGCCCTGTAGGCGTTGATACATTGGCCGCAGCTTTGTCTGAGCAGCGCGATATGATTGAAGATGTCATTGAGCCTTATCTGCTCCAGCAAGGCTTGGTGCAAAGAACACCCCGCGGAAGAATGATTTCTTCTAAAGGTTACAAATATTTAGGCCTTAGACCTAAAGTAAAAACTCAGGATAATTTATTCGAAGAATGACCCAGCACACACTTGATATCAGGGTTTATTATGAGGACACTGACGCCGGCGGTGTTGTTTATCATGCCAATTACATCGCCTATGGCGAACGCGCCCGCGCTGAATTCTTACGTCATATTGGCCATCAATCTTCTGATCTTGCGAAGGATTTGGGCGTAACCTTCGTAGTAAAGCATATCGAGGTTGAGTATCACCAGCCCGCTTTCCTCGATGATTTACTTTGTGTACATACAACAATTACATCACTTAAAAATTCGAGCTTCACCATGCATCATGCAGTTAAAAAGGACGGGGCAGTTATTACGGATTTAAATGTCGTGCTTGTTTGTGTGGATGCAAATACGCTAAAACCAGTACGGATACCTGACGTGTTAAGAAACGAATTTGATAAGCTGATATAAGAAGGAAAACCATAATGGCTGAAGCAGTTCCCGCCGCCGCAGTGGAAGGCATTGAAAATTTAGGAAGCTTTGATCACGATCTCTCTATGATCGGCTTGTTCATGAATGCTGACATTATCGTCAAAGCGGTGATGTTCATGTTGATGCTGGCCTCGGTCTGGAGCTGGACAATTATTTTTTCCAAAAAAGCCAGTTTAAGCCGCGTCAATCGTAAGGCAAACATTTTTGAAGATTCCTTCTGGTCGGGCGAACCCCTCGACAAAATTTACCAGCGCGTAAAAAATTCAAAGCCTGACCCTATTTTAGCAACATTTTCTTCCGGCATGGAAGAATGGCAGGCGGGTGTGGCCGGCGGTGTTCCGGTTAAAGAAAGCATGCAAGCCAGCCTTCGCCAGCGCGTCGAACGATCAATGAATGTCGCTATTGGCCGCGAGATTAATGCGCTTGAGCGTGGGATGACCTTTCTCGCTTCTGTCGGCTCTACCGCCCCGTTTATTGGATTGTTGGGAACCGTTTGGGGGATTATGAATTCCTTTTCTGCAATCGCTGCGACGAACAATACCTCTCTGGCTGTTGTCGCGCCGGGGATCGCTGAAGCGCTCTTTGCTACAGCTTTGGGACTTGTCGCCGCAATTCCTGCTGTGGTGTCTTATAACGTCTTTTCCAGCGGTATTAACCGCTATGCAGACAGGCTTGAAGCCTTCACCGACGAGTTCTTAGCCATTTTATCTCGGCATCTCGATTCACAAGATGAAGAGGCCGCCTCCAGTAAGCGGGCGGCTGAATAATGGGCGCTTCTCTTACCACAAAAACCCGTAGCCGCGGGCGCCGGACCGGCGGGACGTATCGCCCAATGGCGGAGATTAACGTCACGCCCTTTGTTGATGTGATGCTGGTGCTGTTGATTGTATTTATGGTTGCTGCGCCTTTGCTAACGTCAGGCGTTAAGGTGGACATACCAGAATCGGAAGCAAAGGCCATAACTGATGAGGATAATGCACCAATTGAGATCACGTTCCTCAAAAACGGTAAGTTGTTATGGGGTGGTACTGAAATTGCAGAAAATAAGCTAAAGTTTCGTTTGGAAGCCGCCCTCAATAACGGCGATGGTGACAAAAGGGTATATATCCACGCGGATGAGAGTTTAGATTACGGCCGCGTTATGAAACTTATAGGTACAATCAATGCCGCAGGCTTCACCAAGGTTGCGCTGATTTCAAAGAATACCAACAGGTAGTTTTAACCCATGAACGCTAAGCGTCAGGATAAGCAGCCAAATCGGCCTGAAGGCTCTATGAAAGGGCCTTTCCTTACCTCTGCGATTTTTCACGGGCTGATTTTTATTGTGGCGCTTGTGGGCCTGCCGTTTGTGAAGCAGGAACCTCTCATTCTTGCGCCGGTCAGTGTTGAACTCGTCGATATATCCGATCTGACGAAGGCAAAAAAGCCGCCACCCAAAAAAGTTGAACCGATTGAAAAGCCCAAGGAGCCTGAGCCGCCAAAGCCGCCGCCCGAGGAATTGGAAAAACCTGAGCCTGTTCCAGAGGCCGTTCCACCGCCAAAACCTAAGGAAGAGCCAAAGAAAGAGCCGGAAAAACCGAAGGAAAAGCCCAAGCCAAAACCCAAGGAAAAACCGAAAGAGAAGCCAAAGCGCACAATGGACGATCTGCTTAAGGATATGACTCCACCGGAAAAAGAGCAGGCGGAGCAACCTAATGAGCCAGATGTACCGCAAAACCAGATTCCAGATTTCTCCAAGGAGTTAACCCGCAGCGAGCTCGAAAGCCTCAATTACGGTGTTGGTCGCTGCTGGCAGATTGATGCCGGAGTACGCTATGCTGAAAAATATAAACCCAAACTACGCGTTTATGTTGACCAGGGAATGAATGTGACACAGGTTGAACCGTTAGAGCCGCTACGGCTATCAACGGATAAGACATATCGTGCTGTCTACCAAAAGGCCAGAAATGCACTCTTAAACCAGACATGTAAAAAGCTCGAACTGCCTGCCAAAAAATACGGTGGGAAATATTTTGATCTTACTTTTGATCCAAGTTCGATGTTAGGATACTGATCAGATTTTAAAGGACCAACGTCATGAAAAAACACATCCTCTTTCTCATTATATTGCTCTTTCCCTTCGCAGCGCATGCTCAGGTTGAGGCCACGATTACTCATGGTGTCAAAGAGCCGATGCCGATTGCGGTGACCAGCTTTCATGCCGCATCGCCGCAGCACCATGATTTTGCAACGCAGATACCCGGCGTCATTTCCGCCAACCTCGAAAGCTCTGGGCTGTTTAAACCCGTAAATCCGCGTGCGTTTGTTCAGGATGTAAACTCGATTCAAGCCAGTGGTCCACGTTTTGGTGAATGGCGCGCCATTGGTTCTCAGGCTCTAGTGACCGGAAGTGTTACAACAGCCGCCGATGGCCGCACGCGCGTAGAATTCCGCCTATGGGATGTGTTTAGCCAGAAACAGCTGATCGGCATGGCCTATATGACGACGCCGCAAAATTGGCGCCGCATTGCCCACATTATTTCAGATGAAATTTATAAACGTCTAATCGGCGAAAATGGATATTTCGACACGCGCATTGTTTATGTTTCTGAAAACGGCCCGCCAACAAAACGGGTTAAACGCCTAGCGATTATGGATCAAGACGGTCAAAACCATAAATACTTGACCGATGGGCGTGAGTTGGTGTTGACCCCTCGTTTCTCACCATCGCGCCAGCAAATCACCTATATGTCTTATGGCCGCAGCGGTCCGCGTGTGTACCTGTATGACATCAATACCGGCCGGCATGAGGTGCTGGGTAACTTCCCCAGCATGACGTTTGCGCCGCGTTTCTCACCGGACGGAAGCAAGGTGATTATGTCGATGGCCCAAAATGGTAACACCGATATTTATGAGATGAGCTTGCGCACGCGTAAACCACGCCGCGTGACTAGCAACGCATCGATTGATACCTCACCGTCTTATTCACCTGAGGGCCAGCGGATTGTCTTTGAATCTGACCGCGGCGGCTCACAACAGCTCTACACTATGGCGGTGACTGGCGGCAGCGCACAGCGTATAACCTTTGGGAAGGGGCGCTATGCAAACCCGGTATGGTCACCGCGCGGAGATTTGATTGCCTTTACACGGATGTATAAAGGAAAGTTTTATATCGGCGTTATCCGCCCTGACGGCTCTGGCGAGCGTTTAATCACCAATGCGTATCATGTTGAAGGGCCAAGCTGGTCACCCAATGGCCGCGTGTTGACTTACTTTAAAGAGCGCCCCGTCGGCCCGGGCGGCGCACAGCGCCAAGCTAAGATCTACACGATTGATATCACCGGATATAATGAGAGATGGCTGCGTACTCCACAGGATGGCTCTGATCCAGCGTGGAGCCCCGTTAATCCTTAAAGCAAGTCTTCAAAAAAGCTTATAACTTGTTTGTAGGTGTCTTGTTTGAACGGAACGATGAGCTTGAGCGTGTCGTGCAAGCCCACCCACTGCCAAGTGCTAAACTCTGGCGGGTTATGGGTGTCGAGCTTGATGTCTGTATCTTCACCGGTAAAGCGCATGGCAATCCAAGTTTGTTTCTGACCACGATAACGGCCATTCCAAAGCTTATGCAGCAAATGATCGGGCAGATCATAACGCGTGATTTTTTCAGAAATTTTTAGAATTTCAGCTTTGTCTGTACCCGTCTCTTCTTGAAGTTCGCGGAAAGCCGCTGCCTCAAGGTCCTCGCCATCGTCAATACCCCCTTGCGGCATTTGCCACGCGCCGGGGCTGTCCATACGCTCGCCAACAAACACCTCACCATTATCATTGAACAGGGCAATTCCAACACACAAGCGGTATGGCAGGGCGCTTTTGTCCATCAATTACGCTCAATATCAGGGTCTGCAATTGCGGATACTGGAATGGGCAACGTGCCGCGTCTTTCCATGCTCTCAAGCCATCTTTTTAAAGAGGGGATATTTCTGGGTGAAGGATTAACAACAATAATGGCGCCGCCTTCACTGTTTATTTTCGCTTGAACAGCTTTTAAATTCTCGCTCTGCGGGTCAATAAAATCGACAATTGCAGAGGCTTGTGTGTAGGGGGTAGCGGTTTCCTGTGCAATGTCCTTAAAAAAGTTATCTTCGGCCGTATTCAGCTCGAAATAACCAAGCCCCCGGCCAAAAGTATCGCGCGCCATATTTTTAAACATGGTCCCTGAATTATCCAGAGCGCTGTCGGTAAAGGCTGTAATCCCCGTATAGCCCGTTGCTCGCCCCAAAAGCCACTGCAAACGATCTTGATTATATTGCAGGCTAACGCGCGTCAGAAGGCCTTTTGCGCCAGGGTCTTCTATAGGAAATCGGTTATTCTCAATCGGAATATGCAGCCAGATCTCATGCCCCGCTTCCCGGGCTTTTTGCACCCACTTTTCGGGCGTAGCGGTATAGGGCGATAAAATAAACGAAACACTGGAGGGTAATTCTTCAATCATCGCGTTTGAAAGCTCTTTGGACAAGCCAAAATTATTCATAGCAACGGCGATAAAGGGTTTTGAGCGGTTAAGAATGAAGGGTTTTTTATAGACCTGAAACGGTGTTTGCATCGGGCTTTTTGCTATAGGCAAAAGGCCATTTTTAGTTTCTTCGAAAAACCCCGCAACAGGGGCTGCCCTGAGTGACTTCGCTTGACGTCCAACAAGATCTTCAAGACTTTCTTCTGTCTCCGGGGTAGGGGTTGGAGGGCCTAGGGCTTCATCGCTGTGACTCTGGTTGTTGGAAGCTTCAGTTTCATGAGTCGCAGAGCCCTGCCGGTCAATGAGAATGGTTTGTGAAGCCAATCGTGACTCTAGATGTTCAAGAGTTTGATCCTGGACAAGAAATAAGTATAAGAACAGGAGCGCGTAAAGCAAGCTGGCGCCCAGCAATCCCATCATAAAGGTTTTAAATGAAAAGCTATTCTGGATGTTTAGCGTAAGGCTCATTTTTATTGTTCGGCTTGAGTTTTCTTAACCTCGTGACCGCCTTGATAGAGTGTAAGTCCGTTAAGGAGATCCAGTGCTCTCAGCAGCTGATAATCCTTAATTTCCTCTTTTTCTGCTTCTTCATCCTCTTTTTCAGAAGTTTCGGCATTATCATTTGCAGTCTTCCTATCAAGCGCGCCTTTTAGGTTTTCTTCACGTAGACGTTTAATGCCGTAAGTTTCAATCTTAGCAGGCTCCACCATGATATCCGGTTCGATCCCTGTTGCCTGAATAGAGCGCCCAGATGGTGTGTAATAGCGCGCAGTCGTCAGGCGCATGGCCCCATGACCGGGCAGAGGAATGACAGTTTGCACAGAGCCTTTACCGAAAGATTTTGTGCCGAGTAAAATGGCCCGGCGATGGTCTTGCAAAGCCCCGGCGACAATTTCTGATGCGGATGCCGAGCCCCCATTGATCAACACGACAATAGGCAGGCCATCCGCTAAATCACCCGGCGTAGCATTATCACGCTTGGTGTCATCATCATGACGACCACGTGTTGAGACAATTTCTCCTTTATCAAGGAAGATGTCAGAAACAGAAATGGCCTGATCAAGAAGGCCGCCTGGATTGTTGCGCAAATCCAGAATATAACCGTTAAGCTTGTTCCCAAGCTCGGCTTTGACTTCCTGTATAGCTTTTTTAAGGCCGGGTTCTGCGTTTTGGTTAAAAGTGGTTATGCGAAGATACCCGGAATTACCCTCGACGCGATGGCGCACAGATTTAATTTTAATCACGTCGCGTATAATCGTCATTTCAATCGGAGCATCGGCGCCTTCACGGCTGATTAGAAGATCAATTTCAGTGCCAACTTTACCGCGCATTTTATCGACAGCTTCGGAAAGGGACAGGCCCATAACCGGCTCATTATCGATCTGAACAATATAATCACCGGCCTGAACGCCGGCTTCTGCGGCCGGGGTTTCATCAATCGGTGAGACAACCTTGACGACGCCATTTTCCATGGTGACTTCAATGCCGAGGCCTCCAAACTCTCCGCGGGTGCTAACCTGCATATCTTCAAATTTTTTGTTATTCAGATAGGAAGAGTGAGGATCAAGCGATGTAAGCATACCGTTAATCGCATTCTCTATGATTTCCTGATCTTCCTTTTCCTCGACATATTGCGCGCGGACCCGCTCGAATACATCGCCGAAAAGATCAAGCTGCTGATATGTTTCACTGTGATCTGCGGGAGGGCTTCCGGCTGTACGCTCTTCTTCCTGTGCATGTGATGTATATGGCGTCATATAAATAAAGGCGGTAACGAGAAAAATAGAAAGGATGCGCATTAGCTTAGATCTCCAAATTTTTTAGCCGGGTTAACGGGTTTACCTTTATAACGCAGCTCATAATATAAAACAGGCTTTTGTCCTGATGAGCTTTTGTGAAGAACGCCTAAAGGTTCTCCTGCTCCGACAGATTGTCCCACCACTGTATCAAGATTTTCCAAACCTGCAATAAGGCTGTGCCAGCCTTTTTGATGTTCAATGATAATCATATTACCGTAATTCTTGAAATAGCCCGCAAATTGTACAATGCCGCCCATCGGCGCGACGACAAGAGCGCCCGCACGACCCTCAATATCAATGCCTTCGCTCGGGGCGCCAAAAATATCGGGGTCTTTATATCCGGTTTTAATGATCCCGGGTAATGGCAGGCGCGGTTGCCCGGCTTTTGGTGGTTTCTGCCCAACTGTGCGGCCCTTGGTATGGCTTATTTTTTGAGCGCGCGTGCGTTCATCATCCAGCTTTTTCACGAGATCTTGCAGGTTTTTCGCCTGAGATGAAATCTTAGCAACCTTTTTCTTTTGGCTTGCCAGGTCTTTGTGCGTGCTGGCGTAAAGGTCTGAACGCTTTCTAACCAGTGTGTTTAACTTTTTTTGTTGACCTGTGAGCTTTTTAGATGCGGAAACTACCCGTCCGCGTTTTTCCTGTAGATCATTCGAAACATTTTGCAGCTTGCTCAGTGTTGACTTGAGATCGCTTGCCTGTTTATTCAGGGCCGGGAGGATCTCTTCCAGCAACATAGCGCTCTGTGCGGTTTTAAGCGGTGCTTCGGGGCGAGCGATTAGAGCTTCCGGCGGCATGCGGCGAATACGCTCCAGCGCCAATATCAAAGAGGCAATCGAACCTCGATCACTTTGCAGCTTATCGGTGAGACTTTTTTCCTCTTTTTCCAGCTCAGCAATTTTGAGATCAAGCTGTTGCAGGTTTTTTTCGTTCTTCTGGATTTCTTTCGCTGTTTTAACCAAGCTGCTCTTGGTGCCTTCTAAATCCTTTTCGATAGTCTTTAGGTTCTGCTCAAGCGTTTTTTTATCGGCTTTGCCGGATTTTAGCTTGTCCTTAAGTGCGCCAATTTCTTTAGTCTTGTTTGGTGGAATGGGGGCATTTTGCGCAAGCGCAGGCTGCGTTATCAAAATGGCCAATAAGAAAAGCGCGATTATTCGCATGCTGGCTCTCTTTATCAATCCCTGTGGTAAGGGTGGTTTTTTAGAATTTGTTGGGCTCTGTAAATCTGCTCTAAAAGCATGACGCGTGCAAGCATATGTGGCCATGTTTGCTGCCCAAAGCTGAGGAGAAAATTGGCGCGGCCACGAATTTCATCATTCAGACCGTCTGCGCCGCCGATGATGATCTGCGCATTTGAACGGCTTTTATTTTGTAAGTCTTGAAATTTTGCAGCCAATTCCCGTGAGGGCAGTGTCTTACCACGCTCATCCATTACAATGACGTAGCTTTGTGTGGTTATGCGCTCCAGAATTTGCGCACATTCATCTGTGTGAATTTTGGCTTGGTCTTTATGCCGGGATTCGATTTCATGAACTTGAACAGTCCATTCCATGCGTTTGAGGTAATCTTGGAACAGATCAAAATGCGCGCCCTTTTTCAGGCGCCCGCAAACGAGGAGCTGAATATTCATGGAAGGAGGCTATCAGGCCTGGAGTTGGTCGCCAACCACTTCGAACGGCTGGAATGAACCCCACATCTTTTCAATGTTATAGAAGCTTCGCACTTCTGGCCTGAAGAGATGGATAATAATATCCCCTGCATCGATGGCAACCCAGTCAGAGCGTTCTTTACCTTCGACGCCCACACTTTTAATGCCGTTTAGGGCCAGTCGTTTGAGGGTTTTGTCAGTTAGGGCACTGACATGCCGGGAAGACGTTCCGGATGCGACAATCATATAATCTGCCAGTCCGGTTTGGTCGTCGAGCTTAATGCTCACTATGTCTTCAGCCTTATCTGCGTCTAGTGACTGCTCGATAAGTGCTTTAAGTTCGTCAGGACTCAAGAGTCCATGAGGATCATGATTTGAAATGGCCGAGGCCTCCTTTCAGGGTTGTATTGTTTGGGTTTAGCATAAAAAAAGCCGAACCAAAAGGTCCAGCCATACTCGCGCCATATTGGGCACAAAAAATGCGGTTCAGATTACGGACACCTGCAACACCACCGAAGTTAAGCTCCATTCAGCCTCCCTTGGTTCGTTGTCTTCTCAGCGTCGTTTCTTGACCACATATCTCTATTATAAGCCGTTTAGAGGCCTTCGGCAACCAGACTCGGCACTATAATGCGGTGCTATGCAGCATGATTTTCATGTTTATCGTTTGATTCCAACTGCTTATTGCGGATTTCAGTCGATGAAACATTGACCATTTTTTTCTGCATCATCCAGTATGTAGTGCCCGAATCAAGGCTGTAATGGCCGCCTTTGTCGATTACGACATGGCGCTGTTTTTCGTACATCCTAAGCGGACAGGCGCTGACCAGAGAGCGGGCGGGGTTGCGGGTGAGGTGGACCATGGATATCTCGGAGAGTAAATCCTTCCAGTGATGCCACTTATGTAGACCCAGAGCATTATCCATTCCGCTGATCCAAGTGAACTGCGTGGAAGGGTAAAGCTTTTTGAGCTTTTTAACCGAGTAATAGGTAATGCTCGTACCCAAATATTTCTCGATATCTGAAACAAGAATTTTAGGATGCTCGACGAGGTTTTGGCAAAGCTGCATCCGTTCCTCGAGAGGAAGAGGCTTATCTTCTTTGATCGGGTTTTGTGGGCTAACCAGCCACCAGACAGAGTCCAGATGCAAACCCTTCATCGCCGCGAGGCTAATGTGCACATGTCCTTCGTGCGGTGGATTAAAGGAGCCACCTAAAAGCCCGATGCGCTTATACTTCCATCGGGGGCTATTCAGCAGATGTGGCGGTGTAAAGATCGACATGTAGGATTTTCCTGCTTATGGGCGGGTTTGTCCAGTGCCGCGTACAAGATATTTGTAGGTGCAGAGCTGTTCAAGGCCGACAGGGCCGCGTGCGTGCATCTTACCGGTGGCAATGCCGATTTCTGCGCCCATACCGAATTCCCCGCCATCTGCAAATTGTGTGGAGGCATTTTGCATGACAATGCCGCTATCGACATTGTTGAGGAAATAGGCGGTCGCTTCACCGTCTTCGGCTAAAATGGAATCGGTATGATGAGAGCCGTATGTATTGATGTGGTTCACCGCTTCTTCAACATCGCTGACGACAGCCACGCTGAGTTTGCTTTCAAGATATTCCGTGCTCCAGTCTTGGGAGGTCGCTTGGCCAACGCGGGGGTCTAAAGCTTGAGCCATTTTATCGCCAACAATCTCACACCCGCCATCAATCAACTTGCCAAGTGTCGCTTTGGCGATTGTGGGGTCAAGGTTGTGATCGAGGAGCAGTGTTTCCATGGCCATGCAAACACCAGTGCGGCGGAGCTTCGCGTTGAAGGGAACGTCCACAGCCATTTTATCTTTCGCGCTTGAGTGAATGTAGGTATGGCAGAGGCCGTCTAAATGACTAAAAACGGGCATGCGTGCTTCATTTTGTACGCGCTCGACAAGGCTCTTGCCGCCGCGCGGGATCATCACATCAATGAATTGGCTCGCACCGAGCATCGCACCTACGGCTTCGCGATCAGAGATAGGGATCATGGATACACAGGCTTCTGGCAACTTGTGCTCTTTAAGTGTGTCCTGAATAAGCGTGTGCAAAGCTAGCGAACTATGCAGGCTTTCCGAACCGCCACGCAGGATCACTGTATTCCGGGATTTAAGGCACAGCGCGGCCGCATCAATGGTCACATTCGGGCGCGATTCATAAATCATACCGAGTACACCAATCGGCACAGCAACGCGTTGAATGCTTAAACCATTCGGGCGTTCAGTTTCCCAAAGTAAGCGGCCAACGGGATCGGGCAGAGCGGCAATCGCTTCAAGGCCCGCGGCCATGCCCTCAATGCGTTCTTCATTCAGGGCCAGGCGATCAAGCATTGCGGGGCTGAGGCCTTTTTGCTCACCGGCTGCAAGGTCTTTTTTATTGCCTTCAAGGATGACAGGAATATTGGCGCGCAGTTTTTCAGCCAGATCCTTAAGGATGGTACTTATATCGGCTTCGGAAGCTTGCGCAAGAATGCGGCTGGCCGCTTTGGTCTGTTGGCCAAGCTCATGAACAATGTCCTGTGGAGATTGCTGTTCGAGGGGCTCAGACATCATAGAAACCTTTAATGGACGTTTTTGGCCACACCCTTGATGGCTTGATCAACAAGCTTTTCATTGGCTTTTTTGTCGAGCTTATCAGCAATGATCTCACTTGTTGCCGCGATGGCCAAATTGGAGGCATGCTCAAGAATTTCATCTTTGGCATTTTGCTTCATGCGGTCGAGGCGCTCCTGCAACTGTTTTTCACGGCGGACAATCGTTTCGTTGAGATCTTTTTCAGCCTGCTTTTTAATTTCTTCAGCCTGCTTTTTGGCGTTGGCCAAAATCTCTTCAGAGTCTTTCACTCCGTCTTTATGTTTGCGTTGATACTGGGCGAGCATTTCCTGCGCCTCAACACGGAGGTTGTCGGCTGTCTTAATCTCTTCACGAATGGATTCAATGCGCTCATCAAGCATAGCGAGCAGGGCATTTTTACCGAATTTGAATATAAGACCAGCAAAGATCAAAAATGAACAAAGCAGCCAGATTGCGGGGTCATTAAGAAAATTCATAGTTCTTGTCCTTTATGCCGCTTTTCGGTCAATACTTTTGACAAGGTTTTTGGCCTGATCAAGATCGGTTGAAATGCCGACAATTTTCTCTGCTGCTACGCTGGCGATTTCAGCAGCAATAGAATGCATGTCACCCATCACGGCTTTCTTGGCGTCTTCAATCAACTTTTCCGTATCGGCATTTTCTTCTGCGGAGCGCTCTCTAAATTCATCAAGCTTTTGGTTTGTTTTCTTTTTGATGTTTTCATCAGCTTTCACGAAAAGATCAGAAGCTTTCTTACGGGCCGTATCAAGAATTTCATCATAGGCTTCATGAACTTTCTCGGCTTGGTCCTTCATTTCCTGCGCAGTTTCGAGGTCACCCTCGATTTGCTCACGGCGGGTTTCCAGCGTGCTGGAAATTTCAGGTAAGATTTTGCGGGCGAACATGATGTAAAGGCACAGGAAGGTCACCGCGAGCCAGAAGATCTGGCTTGGAAACCATGTTGGGTCCATCTGTGGTAAGCCTGAAGTCGCTTGATGGGCTGCATCAGCCTGATCCACAGCACGTTCAGCGCCATGTTCTCCGGCAGCACCTTTTTCAACAAGCTTGCCGCTTTCATGCACTTCATACTCCGGAGCGGCAGAACCGCTTCCAACATAATCTTCACTATCAGCAGCAAAAGCCTCAGCTGCCACAAAAAAGAGCAGGGAGGCTTTTACACTATATTTTAGAAAGGTGGTGTTCATTGAGCTCTTACTTGAAGAGGATCAGAAGTGACACACCAAGAGCGAAAATCGCCAGCGCTTCTGTCAAAGCGAAGAAGAGCAGGTACTTACCACCAAGGATTTCATCTGATTTCGGGTTGCGGGCAATCGCATCGTTATATGAGGCGAAAATAAGGCCCAGACCAATACCAACGCCCAATAGTGGGATAAGGGCAATCGCAGCACCAATCAATTTTGCAGCTTCTACATCCATTTTTCAATTTTCCTTCTTTAGTTTAGTTTTCGTTAAAAGTTAAAATTCCAAGAGTTATTCCCAAAAGTTATTATATGGCGCGCATCCTATAGATTTAGTGATGAAGATCAACCGTATCCTTCAAATAAATACAGCTGAGGATCGCAAAAATATAGGCCTGTAAAACGGCGACAAGAAGTTCGAGAGAAAACAGCGCGACATTAAAGAACATCGGGATGAGACCGGCAATCAGGCCAATACCGCCCAAGCCCAGCATCATAGTGCTGAAACCAGCGAAAACCTTAAGCATCAGGTGGCCAGCCATCATATTCGCGAATAAACGCAAGGACAATGTAGCCGGGCGGATCAGGAATGAAAGAATCTCGATCGGCACGATAAGAAACTGCATAACAATCGGCACACCTGGCGGTGTAAATAGGGTCAGGAATTTGAGCCCGTGGTTGAAAAAGCCCATGGCTGTGACCAGTAAAAAGATCGACAAGGCCAAAACTCCTGTGACGATTATATGGCTGGTGTAGGTGAATGAGTAAGGTAATAGGCCCAAAACATTACCCATTAACACAATAATAAAGAGCGTGAAGATCAGTGGGAAATATTGCCGTCCGTGTGATCCAATATTTTCACGCACCATGCCAGCAACAAATTCATATAACATTTCTGAAAAGGCTTGTAGGCGGCTAGGGACAAGCGCTTGCTTTTGAATGGCGAACATAAGGAACGCAGAAGAAAGCACCGCGCCAATAACCATCCAAAGCGCAGAATTGGTGAACGACAAATCAATGCCTGAAACTTCAAACGGAATGATAGGGGTGATAACAAACTGGTGGATAGGGTCTAAAGCCACTGCGTTACTCTTCTTGCTTATCTATATTATCGTTCAACTCTGATGTTGGCGATTTATTAGCGTCTTTTTCGCGCTTGTGCAACTCCGAATATCCAACACCCATGCCTAAATTTTTATTCATGCGAAAAATAGACATGAATCCTGCGCAGGTTCCTAGTAAAAACAAGGAGATAAGGAAAAGGGGCGTGGTGCCCAGCCATTGATCAATAAAATACCCTAATATGGCGGATAGCAGCACAGAGCCAACAAATTCATAACCCGCCTGCATGGCAGCCTTGTTGTCATGGGTGCGCTTGATTCGCAAACGCTCGTCTTCAGACGGCTCGGCGCCATGCTGGGCTTCTTTGATTTTCTTCTCAAGGTCTTTGAGGTTAGAGGGCATCTGTATGGATTAGGCTGCTTCTTCGAGGAAGTCAAAGCTTTGCTGAAGATCGACAGACACCAGCTGTGAAACGCCTTGTTCCGCCATGGTTACACCGTAGAGACGGTCCATACGGGCCATCGTCAGGCGATGGTGCGTAATAATGAGGAAGCGTGTTTCACCTCGCTCAGCAATGTCTTCAAGCAGATCACAAACACGGTCGACATTGGCATCATCCAGCGGCGCATCAATCTCATCCAATACACAGATCGGCGAAGGATTAGTCAGGAACATCGCAAAAATCAGCGCGATCGAGGCCATGGTTTGTTCACCGCCAGAAAGCAGGGATAGCGATTGCAGTGTTTTGCCCGGAGGTTGGGCAAATATCTCAAGCCCGGAATTCAGTGGATCATCGGACTCGATCAGAGCAAGATGCGCCTGCCCACCTGCAAAAAGCCGTCCGAACAGGCGTTGGAAATGGCCATTTACATGTTCAAAGGCCGCAAGCAAGCGTTCCCGCGCTTCCGTGTTGATTTTCTGAATACCGCTACGCAGCTCTTCAATCGCTTGCACAAGGTCGTTGCGCTCATGCAGCAGCCCGCCTACTTCTTTTTCTAGCTCCAGCGTTTCTTCTTCCGCGCGCAAATTTACCGCGCCTATATTTTCGCGCTCACGCACAAGCTTCTCTTTTTTTCCTTTCAGGGATTCAAGATCGCCTAGCTCCTTATCCATATCAATAGCGGAATGCTGGCGCAGCTCATTAGGTTTCATCTCGAATTTTTCTTCAATGGATTCGCTTAAGCCTTCTTTCTGCTCCTGCATTGAGGATAGCAGAGCGTTTGAGTGCGCCCGGGATTCGCGGGATTCACCCAATACGGCCTCCGCTTCTTTCAGTGCGCGCCCTGTCTCCATCACTTCATTTTCAACTTGGGCCAGTTTTTCAGCCGCTTCGTTTCGCAAAGCCTCTATTTCTGAGATTGTATTCAGTAATTTAGTCTTACTGTCTTCAAAATCATCAGGGCGTTGATCCAGCGTTTGCAGTTTTTGCGTTAACAACTCTGAACGCTCGCTAAGCTCTTTCGTCCGCTTTCGTGCTCGGATAGAGCGGTTTTGTAAGTTTACGCGCTCATCACCAATCGCCTGCATACGGGCGTTGCGGGTGTTTTGTTGCTGGATATATAGATCATAAGCGCGGATCGCTTCGGAGTGGGCTTGGCGCGCTTCGTTAAGCGTTTCACGCAGCTCAGCAAGCTGCTGCTCTTTGTCGTCTTCGGCAGTGTTTTCATAGGCGGCAAGCTCTTTGCCATCGGCGGCAAGGGCCGCTTCAATATCTTTGATGTCCTGCGCGGCTGTAGAGATCACATCGTTCAAACGGTTTATCTCACTGCTTCTGCGGGCTTCTTCTTCACGGACGCTATCCCATGCCCGGCGTTTTTCATCAAGCTGTTGTTCAATTTCCCGCAAGGAAGCTTGCGCCGCTTGCAGCGCTTCATGATTTTTACTCTGCTTGGCCAGCTCAACTTCGAGAGCCTTATTCGCGGCCTCAACCTCTTTATCAATTTGCGGGCGTTTCTTCGTTAAAGCTTTGAGCTTGTTTTGCTGCTCAAGCTGCTGAGCATGGCGATCAGGCGCTTCCGATTTCACACAAAAACCATCCCAGCGCCAATAGGTGCCATCTTTTGAGACAAGCGCCTGACCGGGTTTTAGTTCGCTCCAAAGCTTGTCGCCTTTGGCTCTGTTTTCAACGACGCCGATCTGGCTCAGTGCAATATTAAGCACTGCGGGTGCCTTAACGTGCGGGCGTAATTCGTCAGCGCCTTTTGGCAGGTCAGGTAGAACATATTCATTTTTAGATTTAAGCCATGTGCTTGAGGCTTTCTCATCCAATGAAGCCATCAGGGAATCACCTAGGGCGCGTGACAAGGCCTTCTCAAAACCCTGCGCGGCGGCGATATCCTGAAGAACAGGGGCGAAATCATCTTCATTTTCTGAATTAAGAAAGCTATTTAATACATTGATTTCAGTGTCAAATTCAGCTTTTTTATTTTCAGATTGTTGAAGGGCGCTCCGGGCCGTATCAATGCGTTCGGAAAGTTTTTCCAAATCATTTTGGAGGGTCTCTTGGCTCTGGGTGTTTTTATCTTTTTGTGTTTCGAGGTCCTGAATCTCTTTTTCAAAATTCTGTGCATCTTTGGGCTGGGCCTTTTCAAGTGCTTTAAGGTCTTCTTCTGCAATTTTGCGGCGGCCCTGAAGGGTTTCAAGGCGCTGCGTGTTGGCTTCTATACGCTGCTTGAGCGCATCCTTGCGGGCTTTCGCCTCGGCTGTACCTTGCATAAGGGTATTGTACTGCTCTTCAAGCGCTAAAACTTTCTGCTCTAAAGCCTCTCTGGCCGCATCTTTTTTTTCCAGCTGCCCACCTTCTGCTTTTTGCGCGGCGGCAATGCGCCCATGCTCTTCTTCCAGCTTTTCAAGCAGCGCGGTGCTTTCCTCAAGGCTGTTTTCTTCGTGGCTACGATCGGTTTGCACCTGCTCAATCTGCTGGCGCGTTTCTTCGATAATTTGTTCAATGCGGGCGCTCTCATCTTCCAGTCTTTGGAAGGCAAGCTTTTGCGTTTGCAGGGTCGCCGCAATTTCCGCTTCTTTTTGGCGCAAGGTTGGCAGGTCCTCGGCTTGGGTAGTTTGTGTTTTGGTCAGAGCGCTGACAACGCTTAAGCGTTCAGCAACCTGTGACTCTGCCTGTTCAAAGTCCTTACGGGTGGTGTCCATGCGCTCTTGGAGTGTTTGCCATTCCATATAGGCAATCAGGATTTCCATCTGGCGGATTTGCGTCGCCACATTGCGGTAGCGTGTGGCTTGGCGAGCTTGACGTTTAAGGGCATTGAGGCGGCCTTCCATGCTGCCCAGCACATCTTCGATGCGAAGCAGGTTCGTGTCCGCAGCCTTAAGGCGAAGCTCGGCTTCGTGCCTGCGGGCAAATAGTCCGGAGATACCGGCGGATTCTTCTAAAACCAAACGGCGCTCTAAAGGCTTGGCATTAATGATCTGGGTAATGCGCCCTTGGGAAACCATCGCCGGGGAGTTGGCTCCTGTAACCGTGTCAGCAAAGAGCATCTGCACATCACGCGCACGTACGGTCTTGCCGTTAATTCTATAATTGGAGCCACGATCACGCTCAATCCGGCGAGTGATTTCAATTTCATCGTTCCCGTTATAGGCAGCCGGCGCTGTGCGGGCAGAATTATCAAGGAGGAGGGAGACATCGGCAATATTGCGGGCAGAGCGCTTGGAGGTTCCGTTAAAGATCACATCTTCCATGCCGCCGCCGCGCATGCGTTTGGCGGAATTCTCGCCCATAACCCAGCGCAGCGCTTCAACAAGATTAGATTTTCCGCAACCATTGGGGCCGACAACACCGTTCAGGCCGGGCCCGATTTCAAGCTCGATACGGTCTACAAAGGATTTAAAGCCGTTTATACGCAGTTTGTTAAATTGGATCATTCGCCCTCATCCGGGGTTTCTTCCGGCCCACTGGCCGCTTCAATCTTCTCCAAAGCGTCCTGAATCACCTTTTCAAACTCTGCAGGAGGCAAAGCGCCGCCTATAACCTCTTGGTTATTGACAACAAAACTGGGTGTTGAACTGATCTGCCATTGTTGCTGAACCGCTTTCATCCGGCCAAGAAGAGCATTCTGCAGCTCTTCATTATTGACGCATGCCGCGAAACTGGCCTTGTTCAAACCGTAATTGGCGGCTTTTGCTTCCAGTAGATTTAAATAGTTCTGTTCAAAAGCCCATTCTCCTTGTGTAGAAAAAAGCTCCTCAACAAAATCCAAATAGCGATTTTCATCAACGCAGCGCGAGGCCATAGAGGCGTGGAGAGCCGGGGCATTAAGCGGAAAATCTGAAAAAACGATATAGGCTTTGCCCGTATCGATATAAGTGTCTTTAAAAGCTTTCAACGTTTCAGTGTGGAATTTTGCGCAGTGACCGCAGGAAAAGGAGGCGTGTTCGGTAATTTTAATCGGCGCGGAAGGATCGCCCAGAATACGCTCTTTTTTGGCGGACTTAATATCTAGGGCCGCCGTTTCAGCGCTTTCGGTCTCATCAGCACTGAAAGCCTGTTCAACATCGGCAATTTCAGCCTCATCCATTTCCACATTAGGCTGTTCAACCGGGCCCAGAGAGATGGCGTATGCCCCTGCCAGCAACACAAAGAGGACGCCTAGCCCTATAAAAAGCTTTTTATCTGATTTCTTCGCAGGGTCCTGAGTTTTATCTTCAGCCATGGTGGATCTCTCTATCGTTCTTAATATGTGTTCACATAACGCAACTAGCGTACAGATGTCATAGCAGCATTGTTTTTAGAAATACAATATAAAAGTTTCATTTAAGAGGGCGTGATGTCAACGTTTCTGCGGCGTCTAGGCATGCTTATCCACATAAGAAGGCCACTTATTTAGAGCCTGGAAACGACCAGCTGTACGGTATCGCTACGGCTTTGCACAGCCTGTCCCAAAGGGCGTAAATATATGCGTTCTTCTGCAATGCCTTTGGATAATAAAAAATCCTGAATACCCAAAGCACGCTCCAGAGAAAGCCTGCGCGCGGGGCTTTTTTGCAGGGCCGGGCTGGAGGCATAGGCCCTAACTTCTAAATGTGCATCTTCATATTTGTGCAGGCGTGTGAAAATTTGCTCGAGCAAAATACGTCGATGTTCATTAGATGGCGTGGCTTCATCAGGCTTGTAAGGAATAGAAATTTCAAAAGGCCCATTAAGCGTAATTGGCACATTCTCTTGAATTACAGGTTTCTTAACAATCTGTTGGAGTAAGGTTGGCTCAGGCGGCTCTTCTTCACGGGCAATCTCTTGCAGGTTTTTTGGCGTATCTCCTTCGATTTGCCTCAATATGTCTTTGGCTGTTTGTAGAACAACTTGCTCTTCAATTCTGTCAACATTTCGTTTTTTGAGCGTACCGCTAAATGGCGGCTTTCTTTGCGGGATGGGCACATTCGCGGTTTTAATAATCTCAACAGGGGCGGGTGCCACCGCAGGCATAGGGGTTAAAGCCTCGGGCTCGGTTTCTTCAAACATTGGCGGCGGAGTGTAACCTTGAAGTGTATCAAGATTGATTTCAACATTCGTATCTTGAGCGGTGGCAGGAAAGCTCGCGAATAATATTATAAGAATGAGGATCAGCAGCTTTTGCATTGGTGGGGCCTCACGCGGCTTTCAGGATCTTTTTCATATCGTTAAACAGGCCTTCATTAGAGGCCAGAATATTTCCTGTGTCCAGCGGGTTGGCCTTGTGGCTATCAAGCTCGGCAATAAAACCGCCAGATTCTTTAACGATCAGGATCCCTGCAGCAATATCCCAAGCCTTAAGATCACGTTCCCAAAAGGCCTCATAACGTCCAGCCGCAACATAGGCCATGTCGAGCGCAGCAGCGCCAAAACGGCGAATGCCGGGCGCTAAATTGAGCACGGCGCTATATTCATTAAGGAACTGTTCTTGAGATTTTTGTGCGCGGCGCGGCGCACCAGTTGCGATTGTCGCATGTATCATATCGCGGCGACCAGAAACCCGCAGGCGTTTATTGCGGTGAATAAACGCTCCTTGGCCCTTTTCTCCCGTGAACATTTCATCTTTAACCGGGTCATAAATGAGCCCGTGGGTAATGTCGCCTTTGGTCTCTAGCGCTATTGAAATACACCAGTGTGGAATGCCGTGCAGGAAGTTCGTCGTTCCATCCAGCGGGTCGATAATCCAGCGAAAACCAGGATTAGAACCCTCAATGGCGCCCGATTCCTCCATCAGGAAACTATAAGTTGGTTGCGCTTTTTGCAGCTCTTCTTGAATGATTTCTTCCGCGCGCTTATCGGCCGCGCTAACAAAATCACCCGGCCCTTTTTGTGAAACCTGAAGCTGTTCAACTTCACCAAAATCGCGGATCAACGATCGCGCTGCCTTTTCGGCTGCGCGCATCATAACATTCATAATCGGGGAGGTTACAACGGCCATTAATTTTTAGCCCGTTCAACATATGCGCCATCTTCAGATTTTACGACAATGCGCGTGCCAGATTCGATATGCGGCGGCACCATCACTTTTTCACCATTCGCCAGCATAGCAGGCTTGTAAGAGGTTGTGGCTGTTTGGCCTTTAACGACGGGCTCGGCTTCTGCAATCTCAACCGTGACCGTATCAGGTAGCCGGACGCCCAAAGGCTCTCCCTCATACGTCTCCACTTCAACAATCATACCTTCTTCCAGATAAGCTGCGGGCTGACCGATCAGCTCTTTGCTTACTATGATTTGTTCAAAATTTTCCTGATGCATCAATGTGTAGTCTTCCCCATCGGCGAATAAAAATTGGTAATTTTCTTGTTCAAGGCGAACGCGCTCAACATTTTCTTGTGTTCGAAAACGCACATTATCTTTACTACCTGTGCGGATATCCCGCAGCTCTACCTGCGCGACAGAGGCACCCTTGCCGGGCTGCTGAATATCATTCTTCACAACAACGCAAAGCTTGCCGTTATATTCGATGACATTGCCTGACCGTAGCGTGATGGCGTTAACCTTCATTATTTATCATCCATTATGATTGACTGACCAAGATGTTCGAGGCGGCTGCGCATGTCGCCATCCTCAATATTTAATAACATATCGGATAAAGTCTTTTTTTCGCCTTCAGTCAAGGGGGCTTTTGGTTTTTTAAAGCTTTTGGTCTGCATGTTTGATGGAACATTCACAAAGCGAATACCAGTGACCCAGCGATCACCAAATATCTGATTTATCCGCTCCAGGATCAAATCTTTCTGATAATGAAGAGCGGTGGCATCAGCGCTTGTTGCTGCGATCTCAAGTGTTGCTTCAGGTTTTTGCTTGTTTTTGGATTTACGGTAATCAATTTTGACGGGTTGTGCTTTATCCGCAAGCTTTTCTCCCACAATATCGCGCCAGTTGTTCACAATGCGCCCTAAAGCGACATATTTACGCTCAAAGCTTTTTCCAGCAATTTTGGCCGTGGCCTCTGATAGGCGGCGCATGATATAAAAGCTTTCGTTAAATGAAGTTTGAAGAATGACAGCCACTAAAACAAACAGCAAGATTTCCGTAAGGGAGGTTGCAAAATATCGTGGACAATTGCTGACCTGGTATGACCAGCATCGGCGGGATATCCCCTGGCGGACCAAGCTAGGGCAGGTGGCTGATCCGTACAATGTATGGCTATCAGAGGTTATGTGCCAGCAAACAACTGTACAGGCCGTGAAGGCCTATTACCTCAAGTTTCTTGTTCTATGGCCCACCGTACAGGATTTGGCCGCTGCTGAGCAGGCAGACGTAATGGCCGCCTGGGCAGGGCTTGGCTATTATGCCCGAGCGCGGAACTTGCATAAATGCGCGCAGATTGTGGCTAATGAATTGGACGGGGTGTTTCCGGATACACAGGATGAACTTCGTAAGCTTCCCGGTATTGGCGAATACACCAGCGCCGCCATTGCTTCCATTGCTTTCAATAAGCCAGCCACCGTTGTCGATGGTAATGTTGAGCGGGTGATTGCGCGGTTCTTCGCGGTTGAAGAGCCAATGCCAAGAGCCAAGAAGCAGCTCAAAGCTCTGGCACATGAATTTTACGATGGCTTCAAGGAAAGGCCCGGAGATTTAGCGCAAAGCTTTATGGATTTAGGGGCAAGGCTCTGCATTCCCAAAGCGCCGCGCTGTGCCTTATGTCCTTTGCAAACTGATTGCCAGGGCTATCAGGCAGGCATTGCGGCAGAACTGCCAAGAAAGACCAAGGAGAAAACCCGGCCGCAAAAATACGGCAATATATACTGGATTATCAATGAACAGGGCGAGGCCCTGTTTCACCAGCGCGCTCCAAAAGGTCTGCTGGGTGGTATGCTTGGGCTGCCAACCTCAGATTGGGGAACAAGTGCTCCACAAAAACATCCTGTTTTTGTTGAAAGCCCAGAGTCGTGCAAAACCTTTGTAGACTATACATTCACGCATTTTAATTTACAGCTTCACCTTTATAAAGCACAAGTCGCAAACAATAAATTATCTGAAGAAGATAACATGTTTTGGGCCGCCTATAAGCAAACAGAGGCCAAGCTCCCATCAGTGTTTAAAAAGGCTTTTAAAGGTTTCCAAGCTTAAAGTTGATAGATCAGCCCTCTCCGCGTATAATGGAAAAGGTGTAATGATTTGGGTGGTAGTGATTCTAATATGATTAAAAACCTATTTATTCTATCGGTGTTTCTAACAAGCATCATGCTTGTCTCTGGTGTTTATGCGCAAGAAAAGAAAAAAAACATCATTTATGAAACGCCGACACTAAAAACGCTTTCCCAATTGTACTGGGCGTTACAAAAGCTCGATCTTGAGGATAACGATCACGTTGATAATTTTTTAATGATCAATGATTGTGGCTTGTATCGTGATTACGCGAACAATGAATTTGAATGGGGGGGGATTCGAGAATCAGCCAAAGAGCTTTTGTCCACCAGCCGCACAAGCTTTCCAACGCATTTTGAATTGCTTCAGCCCTTAAGGTTTGCAGAATACGAAATGGACAATAAATCCTTTGATGTCTGGCAACCTTACAAAATTGATGCTGTAAGACGCTTCGAGGTTCTGTCAGAAGATATTTTGGACGATATTTGCGACAGACGCTATAGCCATACTATCAAAGGTTACCCTAAAGGTTTATTTATAGAATTGAACAGGCCTTTTTCAATCGATAAAATTTCTGTCGAGCCTGAAATGGCGGAAGAATATATACGGAATCAAAATAAAGAGGCTGAAAAGTCTGGCCGCCGTTTCAAGGACAGGGAAGATTTATACAAATCTCGCGAGGCTTATCTCGTCATGAAGCTGCGTATTTTCTCTTATCAGGGTGAGACTAAAACACGTGAGCACGATCTTGTTAAGGTTTTAGCCGTTTTGGAAGGCTATGAAATTTATGGAGACAAGGATCGAGAATTGTTGCTTCTTTCTGAAAATTTCAAAAGGAAAAAGACGCGTTCAAAAATGGAAATTGAGCTGAAAAAACGCTACCAAGAACGCCTGAAAAAACAAATGGAAGACAAGAGGGCTGCAGCTAAAGAAGCTGAAAAACAAGAGGCTCAGCCTTAGGCTTTTAAGTCATTCGCTCTTACTTGTTCTCGTAGAACGTCGATCGGTTTAGCCGTTTTTCCATCCTGATAATGCCAAAATGTCCAGCCATTACATGAAGGCGCATCCTGTACAGCAGCGCCGACTTTGTGAATGGAGCCTTTCATGCTTTCAATGCGGTTCATGGTTATGATGTTGCCGTCAGCGTGGATTTTGGCACTGTGGCGTTTTTTAGAGTCAGTCAAAATAGCTCCAGGCTTAAGCAAACCGCGCTCTATCAGCGTTCCAAATGGAATGCGCGGCTTTTCGCGTTTGGTTTGAATGTTAAGGACGTTTTCTTCCATCTCTTCTATACCATCAATGCGCTTTTGCGCATGGTTTGCGTATTCTTGTTCGCGTTCAAGCCCGATGAAATTACGGCCCAAGGCTTTTGCTACAGCGCCGGTTGTTCCTGTGCCAAAGAACGGATCAAGCACAGTATCGCCTTTGCGCGTTGATGATAGAAGAACGCGGTAAAGAAGACTTTCCGGCTTTTGAGTGGGGTGAGCCTTCTTGCCCTCATCGTCTTTTAGTCGTTCTCCACCCGTGCAGAGTGGCAGATACCAGTCACTGCGCATTTGTAAATCTTCGTTGAAATTTTTCATGGTTTCGTAGTTGAAGGTGTATTTGGAAGTTTTCGATTTTCCAGCCCAGATCATCGTTTCATGCGCATTGGTAAAGCGGCGGCCGCGGAAATTAGGCATAGGGTTTGATTTACGCCAGATCACATCATTGAGGATCCAAAACCCCATATCTTGCAGAATATAGCCCAAGCGGAAGATATTGTGATAGCTGCCGATCACCCAGATGGATCCATCGGGTTTGAGAAGTTCACGGGCTGCGCCAAGCCATTCACGGGTAAATTCGTCGTAATGTTGCAGGGATTCATATTGATCCCAATCATTATCAACTGCGTCTACTTTGGAGTTATTGGGGCGGTGCAGGTCACCACCAAGCTGAAGATTGTAAGGCGGATCAGCAAAGATACAATCTAGGCTTTCTTTGGGCATGGCGCGCATGTTTTCGACGCAATCCCCCACATGAATTTTGTTGAGATATGAATCTATTTTTGACGCGCATTTTTGAGCGGGCATGGTGATCCTTCTTGTGGATAAGAGTGAGAAGGCACCATGAGTCAAAAGGGATTCGCCGTCAAGCATAAAAATGGATTCAAGTAATGGAATCAGGACTCTACCATAGACTCTTAAGCGACTCTATGCCGCGCTGTGTAAGGGGTTTCGAGTCGATCCATGCTCGATAAAATTTCTTACGGGCGCAAAGGATTTTCGATGATGTTTTGTAATGCCGTGTGCATCAATTCCCTCAAGATGCGCTTTCGAAGGGTAGCCAACATTGGTGTTCCAGCCATAATGCGGGTGCTCCTCATGCAGCTGTTTCATCATTCGGTCGCGGGTGACTTTGGCCACAATCGAAGCAGCCGCAATCGAAATAGATTTACTGTCACCCTTCACCACAGCGGTTGCCGGACAGGGCAGTTGCGGCAGCTTATTCCCATCCACCAGCGCATGGCTAAATTCAATATCAATTTGCCCAAGCGATACTGCCATGGCCGCGAGTGAAGCTTGCAGAATATTGATATCATCAATCTCTTGCGGTGACTTTTCTGCTACGGCCCAATCAAAATGCTCGGTTATTAGGGTGTAAAGCTCTTCCAGTTTCTTATGCGAAAGTTTCTTACTGTCACGAATATCAGGAATAAAGGGCAGGGCGTACGTCTCTTCAGGAATGTAAACGCAAGCCGCCACGACCGGCCCGGCCAAAGGCCCGCGCCCAACCTCATCAAGCCCGCAAACTGGACCATCAATCGATTGTTCAAGCTCTAAGCTAGGCTTTAAGGCTTTTACTGGCGATTTCGAAGACATCGGGTGATAGATCTTTCTCATTCACGATCCGCTCAAGCGAAACTTTTATTTTCTCCTGGCGATCGGGCGTATAGCGTTTCCACTCGCGCATCGGCGTCAACAAACGCGCGGCGATTTGCGGGTTAATCGAATTCAGCTCGATGATGCCCTCGGTCAAAAAATCGTACCCAGAACCATCCACAGCATGAAAACCCACTGGGTTGTTCATAGCAAAGCTGGCGTAAAGAGAGCGAACTCTGTTAGGGTTTTTAATATTAAAATCAGAGTGTTGCTTAAGTTTTTTAAGGTTTTGAATTATATCATT
The DNA here is from genome assembly GCA_021776025.1 of Alphaproteobacteria bacterium. Taxonomy (GTDB): domain Bacteria; phylum Pseudomonadota; class Alphaproteobacteria; order Micavibrionales; family Micavibrionaceae; genus TMED27. The sequence goes on along the minus strand of JAJFGR010000007.1, from coordinate 509,301 downwards.
TTGTGTCGCTGCCGCTTGCAATCCAAAGTATTTATCCACAACCAGTGGATAAGCCTTGAATCGTCCATAAAAATCATCAAAAGCAGTCGCGCGTTCTGGCTTTTCAATATCGGCAATCACAGATAAAGCGGCCACGCGGTCGGTCATATTATCGGCTTCATTGTAATGTGCATGCGAGCGAGATGCGCAGCCAGTCCCATGTGACGACGAAAGAATGCCGAGAACAACATTGCGTAAGGTCCGCTGTCCCATCGCTTCTGGGCTAATGCTAAACGATCCCTTCGGCGCATTATCTTTGTAAAGCTGATCAAGCCCTTTGCGATGTTCGCGTTTAAGGGCTGCGAGTAAATTCTGACGAGCTTTATAAATAGCATCAGGGTCGATCATTTCACGCTGCTGTCCAATCATCGCTACCGAAGGTAGGCTCAAAGCGCGCGCCATGAGAGCCTTATCGGCTTCCGGAGATGCCGCTTGTTCAATGAGCGTGCCAATATGGCCCATAAATTTCAGGCAGACATCCTTGCTACCCTCATCGATCATGTGGTTGAGCATCCGCAAATAGAGCTGCTGTCCGGCCTCCCAACGATTAAAGCCGTCGCTATCATGCCGCATAAGGAAAGCGAAATCCTCATTTGAAAGATCAGTTGTCAGCTTCACAGGCGCAGAGAAATTCCGCAAAACAGACGGAATAGGGGGCTGAGAAACATCTTCAATTATAAAGCTCTGCGCGGTTTCATGCAGGTTTAAAATCTGCGTTTCAATCAAATTCTGCCCGTTATCACCCAAAAGCCCGAGTGAAACCGGGATATGCATTGGTTTCTTGCCAGCCTGACCGACAGTATCAGGAATATCCTGACTTAGCTCGACGCTGTACGTCTTTTTATCGGCGTCATAAGCGCCTTTAAAGCTGATCTCCGGCGTGCCGGCCTGTTCATACCAGAGCTTGAAATGCGAAAGATCAATGCCGCTCGCCTCGCTCATACAGGCCACAAAGTCATCACACGTTGCGGCTGTCCCATCATGGCGGGAGAAGTAAAGGTCCGTGCCTTTGCGGTAGTTTTCTGCGCCCAAAATCGTGCGCATCATACGGATGACTTCCGCGCCTTTTTCATACACGGTCATGGTGTAGAAGTTATTGATCTCAATGTAATTGTCCGGGCGAATAGGGTGAGAAAGCGGCCCGCCATCTTCAGCAAACTGCAAACGGCGCAGATGCGTCACATCATCAATCCGCTGTACAGATCGCGAATTCATATCGCTTGAGAATTCCTGATCCCGAAAGACCGTGAGCCCTTCTTTCAGCGAAAGCTGGAACCAATCGCGGCAAGTAACGCGGTTCCCGCTCCAATTGTGGAAATATTCATGGGCTATCACCCCTTCAACCCGCAGGAAGTCTTGGTCAGTGGCGGTTTCCTGGGCGGCCAAGACAAGCGCGGTGTTAAAGATATTCAGCGAGGTGTTCTCCATCGCCCCCATGTTGAAATCGCTGACAGCAACGATATTGAACAAATCTAGCTCATATTCCAGCCCGTACGTGTCCTCATCCCACTTCATTGATTTTTTCAAAGACTCCATCGCATGGCCGCATTGATCCTCATCACCCGGCCGCACATAGATATAAAGCTCAACCTTACGGCCGGATTTCGTAACGAACTCATCCTCGATGTGATTGAGATTTCCTGCGACCAGCGCAAAGAGGTAGCAGGGCTTAGGGAAGGGATCATGCCAGACAGCAAAGTGCCGTCCATGCTCGGCGTCGCCATGATCCAAACGGTTTCCGTTGGAGAGCAAAACAGGGTAATGCGCTTTGCTGGCTTCGATCCGCGTTGTAAAAACAGTAAGAACATCCGGCCGGTCGGGGTAATAGGTGATCGTGCGAAACCCCTCCGCCTCACATTGCGTGCAATAGGTATCGCCCGATCGATAAAGCCCCTCCAGACGGGTGTTATCCTCCGGGTGTATGCGCGTAGTGATCTCAAGCGTAAACGCCTTCTTATGCGGGTAGGGCAGGCTCAGGCCTTTATCATCTTTGGTGAAGTCTGTAACAACCTCGCCATCGAGTTTGATCTCCATAAGCTCAAGATGCTCACCATTCAAGTATAAATCTTCGCGGCAATGATCCGGCGCGCTGAATTTCGTCGTTGCATGAACAATCGTATAGCCTTCATGGATGTCAAAATTCAGATCAAGACTCCCGATCTTATAAGGATAAGGCTGGTAATCTTTAAGATAGATGGTTTTGGGTGTATCTGTTTTCATGGTTTAATAGAATGCATGAAAACACCCATATTGGAAACAGAACGTTTAATCTTGCGACCAATTTCTTTGGATGACGCGGCGGCTCTGCAAAAGCATTTCAATGACTGGGAGATTATAAAGTACCTGTCTGGTAATGTGCCGTGGCCATACCCTGATTATGGAACAAACGATTTTCTTGAAAATATAGCTCTTCCTAATATCAAAAAAGGCAGGGATATTATGTGGGTTCTTGTGCCAAAAGACGGCGCCGACAAAGGAAATCCGATAGGCAATATACATTATCGCTTGGTATCACAAGTTAAGGATAGTGACCGTGGGTTTTGGCTTGGGCGAGCTTACCATGGACAGGGGCTTATGACTGAAGCTGTTTGTGCTACTCAGGACTATATGTTTTTTAAATATGGTTTAACGTCCTTTCGAGTTCGAAACGTACAGAGCAATATTGGATCACACAGAATTAAAGAAAAAACAGGGGCCTCATTTATCCGGCTTGAGGATGAGCCATGCGGACATATTGATGGGCCAACTGAAATCTGGGAGGTGACACGGGAAAACTGGGCTAAAATTCGGGGCTGGGACTAGTCCTGCAAGACCATATCGTTGCGGTGGACGAGCTCGCTACGCCCGGCATAGCCGAGGATCTCCGCAATCTCCGCACTATTCTTACCAATAAGCTTCTGCGTATCTTCGGAATTATAGGCACTCACGCCCATACCCAGTTTTTTACGCTCCATTGAATAGATTTCAACAATATCGCCGCGTTCAAACGTGCCTTCAATTTTATGAACGCCGACCGGTAAAAGGCTTTTTCCCGAGTTAAGCGCCAATAGGGCCCCATCATCCACAACAATGATGCCTTTTGGTGCTAAATGAGAGCTTATCCAGCGTTTCTTGGCATTTTTATCACTATTTGCTGCTAAAAACAGCGATGTACGTGTGTTTTTATCTTCATGCGTAGTTTTTAGCGCATGATTCTGCTCACCGTTAGCTACGATAAGATGAATACCTGAGGCTGTTGCCGCACGCGCTGCTTCGACTTTACTCTTCATTCCGCCTGTGCTCATACCCTCGACCGCCTCTCCAGCCATTTTATGGTGCTTGTCGCTTATGGATTTGATAATGGGGATGTGCTCCGCTGTTTCAAAGTTCTCAGGGTGCCCAGTATAGAGCCCGTCAGTAGTCGAAAGCAAAAGTACAACCTCTGCTTCGATCATTTGAGCCACTCGCGCCGCGAGGCGGTCATTATCACCAAAACGGATCTCGCCAGTGGAAATCGTGTCATTCTCATTCACAATTGGGATAATACCCTGACTCATCAGCTCATGCAGCGTCGCACGGGCATTGAGGTGCATACGGCGGTTTTCAGTCTCTGACATCGTCAGAAGAACCTGCGCCAAAGTAAGATTCTGTTTGGAAAAGCTCTCAAAGTACGCATTAAAAATATGAAACTGCCCCACAGCGGAAGCAGCCTGCTTTTTTTCCAGGGGGATAGCTTCTGGAGGAGTGTTTAGCGCAATACCAAGAGCAGGGCGCCCCATAGCCACAGCGCCGGAGGATACGATGAGTATCCGCTTTCCTTGCTCGGTAAGGGCCTTAATGTCTTTAGCAAAGGCGTCGATCCAGTCCCTCTTGACGTTGCCAGCGTCTGTTTCAACTAAAAGAGCGGTACCGATTTTGATAACAACCGTCTGCGCATTTTTAAGGATTTCTTGGGTGCTCATGTATCAAAGCCTTCTTCATCAGCATCGGCAGGGCCAAAACGCGCTTCATAGATCACGCGGCCAAGCTCGTATAGAATAGGTTTAACACCATCACCTGCGACCGCTGACATTTTATACACCGGCTTGCCCACAGCCTTTTCGAGCGTTTTAGCTTGGTCATCCGCTAGCTCTTCACCAAGCGCATCTATCTTATTTATAGCGAGTATTTCTTCTTTAGTATCAAGGCCATTGCCGTAGTTCTTCAACTCATTTCTTATCGTCGTGTACGCCTCGACAATGTCATCATGCGTACAATCAATCAGATGCAAGATCACATTCGTACGCTCAACATGGCCTAAAAACCTATCGCCAAGTCCAAGGCCTTCACTGGCACCCTCAATAAGGCCCGGAATATCAGCAATGACAAAATCATATTCACCGGCGCGCACAACGCCGAGATTAGGGTGCAGCGTGGTGAAAGGATAATCTGCAATTTTCGGCTTCGCATTAGTACAAGCCGCCAAAAACGTTGATTTACCGGCATTCGGCAGGCCTACAAGCCCAGCATCGGCGATAAGCTTCAGGCGCAGCCATATCGCCATTTCCTGACCTTCCCAGCCCGGGGTGGTCTTGCGCGGCGCTTGATTGGTTGAGCTTTTGTAATGGGCATTGCCAAAACCGCCATCGCCGCCTTTCAGGAACACATGGCGCTCTCCGGCTTTGGTAAAATCATAGAGAACGGTTTCTTTGTCTTCATCAAGGAGCTGCGTTCCTGCAGGGACTTTAACGATGCAGTCTTCGCCGTGAGCGCCGCTACAGTTATCGCCCTTGCCATTATCACCATTGCTGGCCTTAAAATGCTGCTGATAGCGGAAATCGATGAGGGTGTTGAGGGTGTCAACGACTTCAAAGATGACATCGCCGCCGCGTCCACCATTGCCGCCATTCGGCCCGCCAAACTCCACATTCTTCTCGCGGCGAAAAGACAGGCAACCCGGGCCGCCTGAACCGCTTTGGAGGTATATCTTTGCTTCGTCTAGAAATTTCATCGCTCTATAGCTTCATCCATTAAAAAAGGGAAAGGTTTAAGCCTTTCCCTTAGAATCTTATTTATGTACGCGCTTAGGGCTATTCGGCGGCTTGTTGGTTTGCAGCAACATCGTTTGCCGGGACAACATTCACAACCGGTGCGTCATCTTGTACACGGGTAAAGAGAACCTCGCCATCAACCAAAGAGTAGATTGTGTGGTCTTTACCAAGGCCAACATTCTTACCAGGTTTATATTTAGTGCCACGTTGGCGAACAATGATACCGCCAGCAAGAATTTCTTCACCAGCATATTTTTTAACGCCAAGGCGTCTACCTGCTGAATCGCGGCCATTTCTGGAACTACCACCTGCTTTTTTATGTGCCATGCTTTAATCTCCCTATAAAATTAAGTTATGCGGCTGTCTTAATATCTGTAATCTGTAGCAAAGTCAGGTTTTGACGGTGCCCCTTCTTACGACGGTAATTCTGACGACGTTTCTTCTTAAAAATTATGATCTTAGGGCCGCGCTTTTGCTCTAAAACCTTAGCAACAACCTTAGCGCCCTTAACCAAAGGCTCGCCAATCTTACCGTCTACGAACAAAACTTCGTCTAGATCAACGGATTTCCCGGCCTCAACCTCAAGTTTTTCAACTTCGATTTTATCGTCTTTTTGTACGCGGTATTGTTTCCCGCCTGTGCGAATAACTGCAAACATGTCTTTTTAACCTAAATATATAATAATTCGAGAGGGGAGATATACACATAAGGAGCAAGGGCTGTCAAGGAATTCTAACGCCGGAAAGGAATAAAGTTTTAGCGCGCTTTAAACAGGAACAAACTCCGGCAGGTCACTTTTTATATTGCATGTACGTCTTTAGAATCATACCTATTAAACATGCGTGAGAACATGCAACCACCTGTGAAAGTGCTTTTTGTTTTGCCGTCTCTGATGTCTGGTGGGGCTGAGCGTGTGTTGATTACACTCATGAATGGGCTGGATCGCAAAAAATATACTCCCACCTTGTTAACAGTGCAGAATAAGGGCGAACTCGACAGCCTTATTGAGAAAAATATTCACGTAGAAAAGTTAAATAAATTCAGTATTATCAGGTCATTGCCATGGCTTTTTAAAACAATAAATGAGCAGAAACCTGATGTTGTAATCTCCACTATGGCCCATATGAATTTTGCTGTTCTTCTGCTCAAGCCATTTTTACCGAAAGCCCGCTTTATTGTCAGAGAAGCAATAACCCCATCCTTCTTTTTTCAAAAATATAAATGGCGCAGGCCAGTCATTAAAATGCTCTATAAGTTTCTATATCCACGGGCCGATATAATTTTAAGCCCAACTCAACGCGTTTTTGATGAGTTTCGTCAGAATTTAGGCTTTGAGAGCCAGAAATTTACACATCTTCCAAATCCCGTTGATCTTGAGCATATCCGTGCAGCGCAAGACTTCCCCGAAGTTGATGAAAGCAGAAAGCACTGCGTGCACTTCATCGCCGCAGGGCGTCTGGAGCCACAGAAAGGCTATGACCGGTTGATTGAGGCTCTCGCGAATTGGAAGGGCAAACATGAATGGCAACTTACAATCTTGGGCGAGGGCGGCCAAAGGCAGGCACTGGAGGCGCTCATCAGCAAGCACGGTCTGACAGATAAAGTGATTTTAAAAGGCCTCGTAAAAAACCCTTACGGACAGTTTGGGGCCGCAGACTGCTTCTTGCTACCGTCCCGTTATGAAGGCTTGCCGAATGTTGTTCTAGAGTCACTCGCGTGTGGTGCACCCGTTATAGCAACGCAAGAGTCTGGCGGTATCGATGAAATTGCCAAAGCCGCCGATAAGGGCAGCGTCCGTATTGTTCAAGACATGGATGCGTTCTTAAAAGCTATGGAAGAGGTTGCTCCTATGCCAACAGCGTGCTTTCGTCCATCGTTGCTTCCTGAAATCTATAGCAAGCCCAATATTGCCAAAGCTTTTGATGAAGTTCTAACGCAGGTGACCTCATGAAGCTGGCCTTTTTTATACCGGATCTGGCCGGTGGCGGCGCGCAGCGCATGATCGTCAACATGGCCAATGAGTTTGCATCCAGAGGTCATGAGGTTGATCTGGTCCTAGTCAAAAATCAGGGGGAATATCAGAATTTACTCAGCAAAGAAGTTAATATTGTTGATTTGGACAAGCCTCGAGCTCTATTCGCGTTACCTGCTTTGGCCGCTTATTTAAGAGAAAATCAGCCAGACGCGCTGCTTTCAGCTTTGTTTTACGTGAATGTCATTGCTGTACTCGCCAAATTCTTGGCCCCTAAGGCTAAAACAAAAATTATCATCAGCGAACGCAACCATCTTTCGGTTAAAGCTCAATATGGTGAATCGTGGCCAGACAGAGCCGCTCCATGGATTGTCAGGCTTATCTATCCATTTGCAGATGCCGTTGTTGGGATATCTCAGGGCGTTATGCAAGACATTCAAAAGAACGCCAATATTCGCCCCAATCGGATCAGCTGGATACATAACCCCGTTGTGACCAAAGGTCTTCTCGAAAATCTCAAAGAAACATCAAAAGACGAATGGTTTGAACAGGCAAAATCACAGATCATCGTTATGTCCGGCCGCCTTGTCCATCAAAAAGATTATGTAACCGCGGTTTGTGCTTACGAAAAGATAGTTCAAAAACGCGATATACGTCTGCTTATATTGGGAGAAGGTGCGTTGCGGGGTGAATTAGAAGCACTGGCGGAGCAATTGGGCGTAGAGGATAAAATTCACTTCACAGGCTTTGTTGAAAATCCGTTGTCCTATATGAAACATGCCGATTTATTTGTACTAAGCTCCATTCATGAAGGTTTTGGCAATGTTGTTGTTGAGGCGCTGTTGTGTGGTTTGCCTGTGGTTTCTACAGATTGTCCGTCAGGTCCAGCTGAAATTCTGCAAGATGGCGAGTTTGGAACTCTAGTTCCTGTCTGTGACCCGCAAGCTTTGTCAGACGCTATAATCAGCGCCCTTGATAAGGAGTGCGATCCTGAAAAGCAAAAAGCGCGCGCGATGGACTTTACGGTTGAGAACATTTGCAGCCAATATGAAGGCCTGTTTAATAAGGTTATTGGAGGCGAGAAATGAATATATTGATCGTCGCCAGTAAATTCCCCCCGGAATATACCGGGCCGGGCGTGCGCATTCCAAAGCTTTATAAGGCCATCGGTGGCGATTTAGGTGTAAAGCGCCTTGATGTGCTTTGTAACGGTGTAGAGAACACAGAAGACGAAGATTATAGCTACGAAACTTTTGAGGTTAAAAGACGTGTGGCCAGCGTGCTGCGCAAGAATAATTTCCCTTTTAGCCTGTTCCCAAAACGTGTTCATAGCGCTCTGGTTAATATTGTCGAAAGTATCGTGAGCTATCGAGAGCTTCAGAAATATGAGCATAAGGTCGATCTTATCCATATTTTGGGCACCTCCGGCGGTACAGCCGCGGCTTTGGTTTGGGCAAAGAAGCACAACATTCCTGTGTTAATAGAACTGGTCACAGCACAGGCCTCCCCGGTCCAAAAGTTCTTGCTTCTATTTAAGGTCCAGCCGCCAGAAAATTCTCACATTATTACCCTTACAAAAAAAGCTCGTGAACGTTGCATCCAACAAGGTTTCCGCAAGGAGCAGCTTTGGTGCCGCCCTAATCCTATAAATGATGAGGAATTTAAAGTTGAATGGGATAAGAGGCTTACATACCGCACAGATCTCACTCCCTTTGGGCCGGAGGATATTGTTGTTTCTACCATTGCCAAAATAATTCCACAAAAAAACCATATCCTACTGGTCGAAGCGCTTCGCCATCTGCCGAAGCAGTACAAGGCTATTTTAGCAGGGCCCTTGGTCAGTGAGGGTCCACTCTATACGCGCGATAAGGCCTACGTTGATACAATTGAAAAGCTCATTCACACGCATGACTTAAAGGATAGAGTGCATCTTGTTTTTGATTTTGTAAGCGCGGCCGATTACATGAAGGCCACAGATATTTACGCTATGCCCGCATGGGATGAGGGCTTTGGAACGCCTATGATTGAAGCCATGGCATGCGGCCTTCCTGTTATTGCCAATAAAGCCGAACCAGCCTTTTGTGAATGGATTGTTGATGATGAGAACGGTTTTCTTTGTGATATAGGTGATCCACAAGGTTGGGCCAAAAGTATAGAGCAAGCAGCCTTAATTTCAGAAGAAAAACGCAAGGAATGGGCTTTGAAAATTAAAGAAAAAGCTGGACAGGAGCGTATTTTCAGCGAGTATGTTGCCCGCATTAAAGCCTTAACAAACGACAGCTAAAAACATGACATCAGCTTCAGACCTTCTTTCTAAAATTAAGAACCAAGACATTATTGTTGGTGTTGTAGGCATTGGCTATGTCGGCCTGCCGCTCAGCTATAGCTGCGCGAATAATGGCTTTTATGTCCTGTGTTTTGATGTAGATGAGGCAAAAACAGAAAAGCTGAATAAGGGTGAAAGTTATCTCGACACAGTGCCTTCAGAGCGTATCGCGCCATTCATCAAATCAGGCCATATCAAGGCGACAAGCGATCTTTCAAGGCTGGGCGAGGCTGATGTAATTACCATCTGCGTACCAACGCCGCTGGATGAAAAGAATGAGCCGGACCTAACATATGTTGTAAAAACGACCGAAAGCATCGCCAAGACGCTGCGTAAGGGGCAGGTGATATCTTTGGAATCCACGACATATCCTGGGACTTTGGATGAGGTTGTTACGCCCATTCTCGAAAAAACAGGGCTTAAAGTCAATGAGGATTTTTATCTCGTTTATTCACCAGAGCGTGAAGATCCGGGTAATCCAAACTTTGAAACCTCGACAATTCCGAAGGTTATAGGGGCGAATACGCAGGAAGCTCTGGATTTGGGAATTGCATTTTATGAGCAGGTCGTTTCGCAGGTTGTACCGGTATCATCTGCCAAAACAGCGGAAGCGGTTAAAATTACCGAAAACATCTTTCGCGCCGTAAATATTGCGCTCGTCAACGAGCTAAAAATTATTTACCAAAAAATGGATATCGATGTTTGGGAAGTAGTAGAGGCAGCCAAATCTAAACCCTTCGGCTACATGCCGTTTTACCCTGGCCCCGGTCTTGGGGGGCACTGTGTTCCAATTGATCCGTTTTACCTGACATGGAAAGCCAAGGAATATGGGGTTCGCACACGCTTTATTGAGCTTGCTGGAGAAATCAATAAAGCCATGCCAGCCTATGTTGTAGAGAACACAGATAAGGCGCTTCAGGAGCAAGCTGGGAAAACACTGAAAGATAGCAATCTGCTGCTGCTTGGTGTGGCCTATAAGAAAAACATCAATGACCAGAGAGAATCTCCAGCTTTTGAAGTTATGACGCTGTTGAAAGAGCAGGGCGCCTGCGTAGAGTATTACGACCCGCATATCCCCGAAATTGGGCCCTTAAGAGAATATCCAAAGCTTGTAGGACAAAAGAGCATTGCTTGGAACGTTCAGGACTTAAGTCAGTATGACGCTGTTCTTATTGTCACCGATCACGACGCCGTTGATTATCAAGCGCTTGTTAAGAATGCCAAGCTTGTTATTGATACACGCAACGCAACAGCCGCCTATTCAAGCCGTCAAAACATTGTAAAGTCCTAGAGAAACTATGATCAAATCCCTTTACGAATATTATCTGCAAAACATTCCGCATAAAGGCAAACGCCATATTGTTAAATGGTCGTTGGCTTGTTTACCATTCAGAGCGTTGAAGACGCACTACGGTCCCGTTTTTAAGGTTAATCGGCATGATAAGACAAATGTTTATAGCCTCTGCGGTGAATATGGGCGCGTTGTTGCCGATCACGTCGAGAGCCTGCCCAAAGGCGCGGCGTTTATTGATATAGGCACAAACTATGGCCTGTTCTCCTTGATAGCTTCCAAGCAAGTTGGAGGGCAGGGACGCGTTTATTCATTTGAACCCAACCCATTTATTTATTCCAGTTTTATAGAAAATGTGCGTCTCAACAATTGTGAGAACATCATTCCGTTCCAAAGTGCAATTTCGGAAGAAACGGACATTCTTAATTTAAGCTTTGAACAATGCCACAGTGGAAAGTCACATATAGCGGATGGTTCAGACGGACAAACCGTAAAAATATCAGCCTTTGATATCAGCCAGTGGGAATTTCTTGAACGCGACATAGCGGATCGCCCAGTACACATCAAAATTGATGTCGAAGGGTATGAAGCAAAAATTCTCGATGTGCTTCTAAAATGCTCGTGGTTTGAGAAAGTGCAATCAATCGTTGTTGAAATTGATCAAAAAAATCTCGATATATTTGGCAGCAATGCACAGAGTGATGTTTATCAACGTCTTGAAGGTGCCGGTTTTAAAGCCGAGATTGGGCTCGATAAAGCCCGTCATTATGATGAAATTTTCACGCGCTAAGCCTTACTTACTGGCAAAAAACATATAGCGCTGAACAGCAGACAAGCCGGTCAGATATGTCCCAATCACTTCGACTTTCTTAAAGCCAATGTCTTTCAGAAAATCTGTAATCCATTTTTTAGGGTCATCCCCCATAAAGCTAAGTTTATCAGCCCAACTTGTGAGCTCGTTCGACTGACCAGTTTCAAACACAATATTGTCGCACTTACCCGCCAGTGTGCGCATCATATCTTGCGCTTTTTCAGGGCCAAAGTTTTTCACCCAGTGGTGGAATACCGAAAGATTAATGACTGTATTAAATGACGGAGCATGATTGAGAAAATCCTCATCAACCCAGCCTTTAATAAAATGTGCATTTTCCGCGCTATGGACGGATTTAATCGCCTGACATGTTGAGAAATATATAGGGTCTGCTTCAACGCCAAAGGATGAATGCCCTTTTTCCGCAGCTTTAAAACTGAAATAGCCAATATTACAGCCAATGTCGAGCAGGGCGCCTTTTCCACTTAAATGTGGCTCCATTGCTTTCCAGCGGTCTTCACACCCACGCACGCTTTTATCATCCATATCTGATCCGTAGATCGGCTGATAAAGCTTAAAAAACGGCAGCGTCGCTTCACACCAATAAACCAAGTGGTAAGCGAGGGTAAAGAGGCCTGCGTAGAGTTTTTTAATGTGATTGCGCATTGGTGAGTATATCCTTAAAGCCTTTATAATCGTCGGGTTTTACAATATGTGCGTGCTTAAACAAAGGCCTAAAATCATTCTCGATGCTTTCTTCGGCGTTTTTATAAAGTTTTTGAAGTTGGGCCTCATCAAACTGAAAACGTCGATCTGTGCGTGTGAGTTCACGCTTAATAACCGCGCTTATACCATCGCTGACAATTATGACGGTGTCGGATAAGCCAAACTTCTGCAAAAGCTCCAATTTGGCCTGCTTGTCCTTAAAGTTAGTTTCTAGCAAATTTTCTAAAATGAGCTGGGCGACGCCGGAATCAAAAAAGAAAACGGTAGCGCTGCGCGGTTTGAAAAGCCTGAAGGCTAAACGGTAGGAAAGCTTTTTCGCTAGTTTTTTGTCATCAAGCTTTGGAGCAATAAATAAGTAATAAAGCGTCTTAGCGTAAATTTTTTGAAGGATAGATGCATGCTTGGATTCAGTAATTTCAAAATGCTTTGAAACATGATCAAGGTTATTATTGATCAATGTCGTTTTGCCTGCGCCCGGCAGCCCCACCATTTCAACCCACATGAGTACTTTCCTCAGATGTAAGAGGAGGGAGGTTAAATCCATTCTCAACTAAAAATCTACGTACATATAAGCTCATGACATTGCGCGCGGTCTTGTGGGTGGACTTATGCTCTTCCCAAGAAATAAAGCCATATTGATTAGAATAATGTCCGTGATATTTCATAAGAGCATAGAAGTCGTTTTTAGCATCATTACCCTGAGCGAGTTTGATAAATTGCGCCACAGGTAAAACCCAAAGCATATAAACCGGCCAGCGCCATATTTTAGGTTCTTTGGCAGGGAACAACCCCTTGTAATTGTAATTTTGTAGATAGCGCTTATACAGAGCCTGTCCTTGCTTTTCCTCAAGCGATATATGTTCGTAAAAATCACATAAGGCTTTATCCCACAGCGGCATTTCCCAATCATAACCGAAAAATTCATACGAACGCTGTCCATTGGCAACCAGGCAAATTTGCCGCGCATCATATTCCCAGATTTCTTCCTGAACAGCTCGCTCAGCATTGCTTTCGCCTTGTAGGTGCTCATCACCTATAATCGTGGCAACGCGCTTTGAAATAATCGCCTTAAATTCATACGTTAATAAACATCGCCAAAGCGAATAATGCTTATCAAAAATATTCTCGAAGAAGCCTTTTAGATCTGTTTTACCCTTGGTGAAATACCCGGGAAATATATGGCCACCGGTAATGTAATCACCCGATTGACCGTTAATAAACACATCTCCGGGTTGAGCCACACCACTGTCATGCATATAAGCAAGTGCACTATATTCACGCATACTCGCAATAGTTTTATACTGCCCCGCATAAGCCCAATAATTTTTACGGCGGTCTTCTTTAAAGTAACGTCGGAGCTGCTTGCCGCTTAACGTGATATGCCGCCAGGGAACGCCTAATGCGCGAGCAATTTTTTTGGCATGCAGCAACTCAAAATTATAACGGGGGCCGTAAGTGAAGGCTTCAATATTTCTGTAGCCCTGTTCGTGTAACTTGCACAGAATAATCCGGGAATCCAGCCCGGCACTTAGCGGAACCCAGATTCTACGCCCATCAGCGCGTTCAATCATACCTTTGGTCAGCTCGTCCATAATGTCTGCAAGTTGACGCTCATTAGCATCCCAGTCAGGCTTGGCTGGTTGAGGTAAGTAGCGATAATAACGCAGGTTAGAACGCTTTTTTTTTGCCTTATCCCACAACACGCACTCCCCGGGTTGTAAGGCATACAAGCCTTCATAAAGCGTATAGGGCCCCGTAGCATAACCGGACATAGCAAACTCAATGACAGACGCTTCATCTTGTTTCGTGAGCTTTGCCTGATTAACAACGTCCAGTGCTTGAGGAGATATTAAGAATTCATCTTCATTTTGAGCGTAAGATATTGGAAAGCTTCTGATGTGGTCAGCCCAGCCGAAGGTAAAGCGCTCTGTCTCAATAATGCCGCCAGTATAGTGTTTTTGAGCTTTAAGGGTTTTCTCAATGCCGGCCAATACATCCTCAGCACTCAACTGCTCTATAAGCGCCTTCGCTATGACCGGATCACCTTTGTATGTGCACCGGACGCCATCTGATGAATGATCTGACATATCAACGGAATAGGGGCGTGCGGGCTCTATGGCGGAGGCTGAATTAGTCATCTTTTTGCCCCAAATTGATCTTGTTATCCGCAATCTTCAACACACTTTCATTGTGTGAAATTATAATAATGGCAACTTCCTTTGATAGCCCTTGCAGGGTTTCTAAAATCTGTGCTTCGCTATTTCTATCAAGGGCGCTTGTCGGCTCATCCAAAATCAGCAAGGTTGGTTTGCGGATAAGCGCCCGTGCAAGCGCAATACGTTGGCGCTGACCGCCTGAAAGCTTGCCGCCGCGCTCTCCCGCAATGGTTTCAATGCCGCACTCTGTGCTCTCAACAAAATCAAAAACAGCCGCTTTTTCCAAAGCTGTTTTAATTTTTTCATCGGTAAAGGCATCGCCCAAAGTGACATTTTGTCGAATGGTGTCATGAAACAAAAACGTGTCTTGCGGCACATAACCAATCGAATGACGCCAAGCGCGCAAATCAATGTCATCAAGGTTATCATCATCAATTTTTATAATGCCCGATTGCAACGGCAAAAGGCCAAGTAAAGCATCTGTCAGCGTTGTTTTCCCAATGCCGGAAGGGCCGAAAATAACGGTTACTTTTTGGGCCGGAATTGTTGCGCTGAAATCCGTAAAAACAGACGTGCCGTCTTTGTACGCGATGTTCACATTTTCAAGGCTAATCTGCTTTTTTAACACCGGCGCTTTGCCCCCATGTAAAGATTCTTCATAGCCTTGGGCGTCTTCAATTTGTTTTTGCAAAGACCACACTGCATTTTCATTTTGGATCATATTTTGATAAAAGCTTTGCGTACTATTCACATGCCCCATCAAGCGATGGAACAGAAAGGCGAGCAATAAAACTTCTGAAATAGGGGTCGTTGTGAAACTCAGTATGTAATAAAGCGCAATCGCCAGACAGATAACCAAGGAGGGTTCGTAGATAATATTAATCAGCAAATTGGACACATATTGCTTCTTCCTTGCGTCTACGACGTCTTCGGCCTCTTTTTTCAGCTGAGCGCAAAAACGCTCTTCTTGCCCCATAGCTTTAAGCGGTTTTGCACCAGATAGGGAGTCGTTCAAACGTGCGAGCAGCGTATCCATCGTTGTTGTTAGGTCAGAACCCGCGCCGCGCGCCATACGCATCACTCGCTTAACGGCAAAACCCAAAACCCCGCCTAAAATTATGGCCAGTACACTGAGCTTCCACATGACAAAGAACGCAATCGATAAGTAAATAACAACCTGTATAAGCGCGGTCAGTGTGCGCCCGGCAAGCATATAGCTGTGACCTGCACGCTGCGATTCCGCGGCAATTGAGTTTGAAACGATTCCTAAGGGAAGGTCTGAAAAATACTGCCATTGTGCGCCCATCAGGGCCCTAATCAATCGTAACTGAAAATCTCTGGCCATATCAGCCGCAACAAACCCGGCATAGCGCAGTGCAAAAAAGATAATCGTCGCTTTGGCTACTATCATGACAACAATAATGCTGAGCAATGTTCCAAGATCAGGCTGCAGCCCGATCAAGGAAAGGCATCGCACGATAAAGCTTTGAAAACTGCTATCTGGTCCACTGCTTTGGCCATCAATCACCAGTGAGATAAGAGGAAGTAACGCCCCAATTCCTAGCGTTTCAGCAAAGCCCGCTATCATAAGGGCAAAGACCACCGTAGTGGTCTGCCAACGATAATGCTTAAAGAAATAAGCAAATAAATTAAGCGAGCTTTTGGCAATAATAGGCATGACTATTCTTTACCCGCGCTTTGTAACATATCCCAACTGAGTGGCTCACCAGCTTGCATATCGCGGCTGGCCTTGCGCCCTTCAACAAAATCGGTGAAACGGATATGTAGGCCGCCGCCGGGGCGAATGGAATCAAAATTCCCTTCACGCGTTTTGGCGGCGCATTTGAAAACATCGCCTTGCTTCATATCCTCAACCACCCAGAGAGTAGGGCGCACTTCACGGCTTTTCATCTCTTTTTCAGTCGGCTGAAAACAAACGGAGCCGTGTGTCCGCGCGGCTACGTCTCTTTCAAGCTCACTCTCATAAGTAACTTCTCCAGTTTTTTCAAAATGACGGATCATGTCTGTCATCTTTTTGAGTTCATCAGGATTGCGGGAAAACGGCCAGTCAAAACCGCCTTTATTCTTTTCAAACAGGCTGCGGGCATGATCGCGGTCAAGAGTCAGGTGAAGCTCTACAATCTTGGCACCAAGCCGTACAGCCTCAACCGGTGTTATATGCGCCATTGGCGTGCTGTACGTGTCATTTTCAACAAACAACGTGTGATCAGAAAGCCCGGTTACCGCATCAAACATATCCTCAATCGCCGGGATGGTCAGAAGATTGGCTTCATCAAAAGCGGCTGGATAACCACTATTACAATGCAAAAGCGCAAGATCACTGCAGCCATGAGCGCGCAGTGTTCGGACAGCTTCATCCATCTCCAGATAATCTGTCATACCGTTGGACATGATAATAGGCAGGCCGGTAGCAGCCATATGCTCAAGAAGCTTGATATCCACCACCTCAAAGCTCGCAATTTTCAATACTGGGACTCCAATATCAACAAGGAAATCGACGGCTGTTTCATCAAAGGGTGAAGAGAAAAAATGCAGGCCATGCTCATCGGCGGTATCCTTTAAATCTTTCGTCCATTCCCAAGGGGTGTGAGCTTTGTCATAGAGCTTATAAAGGTCTAAATCTTCCCAAATCGTGCCCTTCGGGCGCGTCCCAAAATTTCGGGTGATCGTGTCGGCTTTGTAGGTCTGAATTTTAACAGCATCCGCTCCAGCCTCAGCCGCAGCCTTAATAATTTTCTGCGCCTCATCAAAATCACCTTCGTGATTACAGGAGATTTCCGCGATAATATAGGCTGGCTGGTCGCCCCCAATTTCACGATCTGCGATTTTAAATGTTTTCATATTTAATTATTATTTTGCAGCTTTTTGAACAAATAAAGTGTCCGTCACGGGGCGATAGTCTAAGCGTTGAAAGAGTTTTCGTGAAGCTTTATTTTCCGACAGAATTTCAGCGTACAGATCAGCGATTGGTTCAATTTTACGCACAAGTTTTAAAGTGTCTGAAGCCACGCCTTTTTTGTAATATTTTGGGTCCAGCAATATCGATATCTCAAAGGATCGGCTGCTCTCAGCTTCATGTTGATAACTATCCAGCCTCAACATACCGGCGTTGTCACCCTTATAGACAATCATATAAAGCTGCGACCGTGGATCGCTTATTTGTTTCATAAACCATTCTTCATGCTCCTCCCAAACAGGCGGTTTTGGGTTTCTTGCGTGTTTTCGCGTGGATTCCAGTTGCTGCCACTCAAAAAGCGTACGCATATCATCCTCTTCCATACGGCGAAGCCAAAGCTGGTCTTGATCAATCAGATAGGGAATGAGCCTGTGGATGCCAAAACCGTCACAGATTCCGGCAGCTTTGATGCCCATCTTTTGAACATCTTTTGGGCTATTCAGAAGGCTGTTTATTCCTTCAGCTACATCTTCTGCCTTAAGCTGCGCAGCCTTGCCCAAATTTACGACAGCCCCAGAGTTATGCAAGGCTTTAGCGACAAAAGCTTGATTATCTGCAATTTCAACCATTAGGGTAGGCAGACTGAGGCAGCATCGCTCCCAACTTGTGGTCCCGCCCGCACCTATGGCGAGGTCGGCCTCCATCATCATACGGCCCATATCTGAGATACTGAAATGTAAGTCTATTTCAAAACCTTTGTCGCGCAGAAGGACACATTGTTGAGCAATCTTATCCTTGTGCGGCGCCGATTGACTCAAAATCACATCAACCTTCAAATCACTATCAACGTAATCAAGAGAGCTTAGAACTAACGATGTAACGTTATGGGGATCGGTTCCACCCATTGTCACAAATAATGATTTCACGCGGCCTGCATTTTCTTCTCTTCTTTGCATCGCCTCTCCTCTTAATTCTATGAATTCAGGCCTCAAAAGGGCGTAAGGCACGCCGGCCAGGATGTTACAGACAGAAGGGACAAAAGCTGAATAATGCGAAGCTTCACAGTCTAATGTTTGGTCTAAGAGAACGTCACAAGCATGCATCCTGTTGGCCAGGTCATCAATCACAACAATTTTTGTGCAAATGCCGCGGAATGTCTGCTCTGTCGCCGCAGCTATATCGTAATTATCAATCACAATAATGTCATAAAAAGCCTCTATAGAGTCTCGGGAATGATGAATCTCAAGCCCTGAACTTTGTAGGGCAGGGACGGTTTCAAGCGTTTCTTCGCTGCAAAAAAACGCACAAACCCAGCCCTTTTCCGCCAAAGCATTGGCTAGTGTGAGGCAGCGAAATACATGTCCTGTTCCAATTGCTGACGATGCTTCACAATGAAAAAGCGCGTTCATGATTTTAATGAGTACCTTCGCTATAAGTAAAAAGTTTTAACAAAATCATGATTATTTGATTTTTGTTGTGCTTCCTCTATCGCTCGAAAAACCTTATCCCAGTTAACATTAACCCTGTTATCCTCATCAATTATAGCTTCAACAATGCTACATCTTTTTTCCGCAAGCTCACGGGTTCCTGGGAACCATTCCAGCCCATCAAAGTCAATAATAACAATTGGGATATTCGTTTTGAGAGCGGATAAAAAAATCGAAGTAAATGTATAATCTAAAATTAAAAGATCACCCTGTTCAACTATGTCTTCAAAACGTTCATGAATTGTTTTTACCTCTAATTCTTTTCCCAGAGCCGGATGGGGCAATATTCTGCTTTCTGGATGAGGTTTAAAGAATACATCAAACTTCCAGCCCTTAAGTTTTCCGATAAGGCGAGCTTGCCAATCTGTGTACATAATATCCGAATATAATGTTAAAATCCGACCTGTGTCACAATCGTAAATAGTGCTCGCTAAAATAATATTATTAATTTTTTCTCCAGCATTCTCAAATTTTGAGAATGTTGCAATGGGCTGACAATTCTTTTTCGTTGATACGCCCTCTATTATCGGCGGTGAATTTGTTAATAAAGGCCAAATATCTAGTCCCGCCGTCAGCTTGGTAGCTTGTGTTTGGTTGAAAGTGATAAATTTATCGCAGCCCCACATTTCTACTATACCGAGCATTTCCAGATTCACGTGTCCGGTACCCCCACCATGATCATACCCCGTTGCTGATCCACCCTGTTTCATGACAGCCAAGCGTAACATCATATCCCATATATTTCCGCCTGTTCCGGTCCATATTTTTTGAGGTAAATCTTTTTGAAATAAGCGATTGTAATGTATGTATAAAACACCAAATAGTTGATCTAGATAGGAAGAAAAAAAATCTTTGTAATTCTGAGGAAAATCAACGCCTTTTTCTAAAAAAAGCTTTTCTAGAGTCTCCATAAAAAATTGCTTTATTTTAGTTTCTTTTTTTACCGCTGCATATTCTGCCTTATCGATATTCTCAAACCATTTTAATGAACTGCAATATACAACATCGTTATCTTCAAGTTTGGCATGCTTCTTAATAAGTTCAGTTCTTTGCGTCGAAATAATATTTTTTTCCAAAACGCTTTTTGTTATTGGCTTTACAAGCAAACCATCAATATTTAACTGTCCCTTAGCCGCGACGCTCTGAGTGCACAGTTGTTTGATGAGCCCAATTTTTCTTTTCGAAAATTTTAAGCGATTAAAAAAGCTATGTTTTTTATGGGGTGTGCGCATCTTACTTAAAAACAGTGGAGAATCCGGAGCTTGCCCCGCAAACACTTTGGCATAGTTGGGCCAATCTTCAGGAGCTATAGCCCTTAGATTATGTTGCTCAAATCGTTTTTTTAACAACGCTGATTGGTATAAGCCACAGGCATCTGAGGTGAAATATTTAAGGCCAAGCCTGTAAATATCAGCATCAGCCTTATCACCGTCAAATTGAACAAGAAAGGAGCTTAAATTGACCATTAGCTCTGATGCAAAATCTCGAATTTCGTTATGATTAAGCGGCCAAAAAAAATTTTCTATACCGTTATGGTCAAGCTTTAACTCATGCGCATGTACGTGAAAAGCCGTTGTATCGCTATGTTCTTTTTTCATGTTTTTACCGTCAGAATAAAAGGCTTATTTTTCCATCAAGAACCAATTGAGGTCATCCATAGGAAAAGATGTATCGCGGTGATAGGCAAACCCATAATCAATAAGTTTAAGATCAGGATATTTATCCATCATCTCACCGGCGAAATCTCTTTTGAACAAGCGGTCATTATGCCCGCGATAAGGAATGGTAACTGGGGCAGGGTTGTAATATTCGCACACCATCACGTATTTACGGCTGGATTTGTAAAGCTGCTCATAAGCGCTTTGCAGGCCGTCTGGATTGATATGGATCAACACACCGCTTGTGAAAGTCAAATCAGCACTATTCTCAAACACATCATCAAGGAGGGACCCCTGATGAACCTCATTCAACCATGAATAAGATTTAAGCGTTTCAACGGCTTTGTCATTAATCTCCAAAGCTTTGAGCTTGGCTTCCGGCAGCAACATCCGCAAGGCATGTAGATTGTTACCAATATTGGCGCCAAACTCAAAAACCTCATCAACGCCGTACGTGCGCTCAAGAATTCGTGAAAATAACTTCAACCGGGCAGGCAGGTTGTCTTCAACCGTATTGCGGCCAATATAGTCATCACCAAATTCTGTGGCCCAGAAATTCTCTTGTTCGGTCTTGTAAGAAGCACTCATTCTTGTTCCTTCATCTTCATCATCAAAGCAGCATAATCTAAATCTTTCGGGTAATCTATATCAACGGCGCGCTGATAGGGGATTTCATAAGACTTTAAATTATCCTGATAATACCCCTTATGTCGGTTATTTTGTAAAGTTTCAACGTGTAACCAGTAAAATGTGCCATTGCTGGCGACCATGTGCGGGTAGGTCTGCGAGCGCTCTCTGCCTTCTTTCGGGTAAAGCATCTCAAGATAACCGGCATCATTTGTAACCAAAGCCTTATAAGGATGATAATTAAAGCCCGAAACACACATAATCACATGAGTATCAGAATTTTCCTCAAGAACGGCCTTGGATTGCACAAAATCATCCGGCTGAACGAGAACGGCTGTGGGGTATATCACGCAAATATATTCAGGGGTGGCTTCGCCATTTTCCGCTAAATCATCGAGAAGATTAAGGCAAGCATCAAGCTCATGCGCCGTATCTGTCGCGAACTCATCCTTACGCCGATGCGTCTCAGCCCCAGCCTTCTGCGCGATTTCAGTGATTTCTTTATCTTCTGTGCTGATAAACACCCGCGAAAAAACCGCGCTATCCTGAGCCGCTTTAAGCGGATAGGTCAAAAGCGGCTGACCGTCTAGATCCGCAATGTTTTTGCGAGGAAACCTTTTTGAGCCGCCGCGGGCTGGAATGATTGCAAAAGCGTCCATTTATTTCCCCAAAATGCCCTTCAATGTTTGGACCACATAATGAACATCATCATCACTTAAGGCCGGATAAAGTGGAAGTGATAAGATCTGGCTGTAATATTGCTCGGCGCCCGGCAGAACAATCTCACCATATAGCTTTTTATAATAAGGCTGCGTATGCACAGGGATATAATGCACCTGCGTGCCTATCCCGCGCTCTTTCAGCTGTTCCATAAGCTGAGCCCGTGTAATGCCAAGCGCTTCAAAATCAAAACGGGGGGCGTACAGATGCCATGCAGAGTTAGAATATTCGGCGCGCTTTGGGGTTAGAATTTCAGGCGCCATCGGTTCAAGCAAACTGTCATACAAACCGGCAAGCTCGCGGCGTCGCTCAATGAAGTCATCCACTTTTTTAAGCTGTGATAAGCCAAGCGCGCATTGAATGTCGCTAATCCGGTAATTATAGCCCAAATCATTCATATCATAGGCCCACGGCCCGACATTAGGGCGCTTCTCCATTGCATGCGAGCGCAAAAGCCGCATCTTATCGGCCAGCTTTTTATCATTCGTAGCGATCGCACCGCCTTCACCCGTCGCTATCGTTTTAACGGGATGAAAGGAATAGGTTGTCATGAGGGTATAGGGCAGAGCGCCGACATTTTCACCGTAACATTCCGCGCCCAAACAGTGCGCTCCATCAGCGATTACCGCTATATTTTGTGCATCCGCGATCTCATGAATGGCCTTGACATCCGCGCATTGACCGCCCAAATGCACGGGTAAAACAGCCTTAACCTTTAGGTTTTTCTTTTGCGCTTCGTTCAGCGCCTTTTCAAAGTCTTCCACGCCCATCAGCCCGGTTTCCGGGTCAACATCGCCAAATATCACATCCGCCCCGCAATACCGTACAGCATTGGCCGTGGCTAGAAATGTCAGGGAAGGAACAATCGCCGCATCACCGGGCTGGAAATCAAGCGTAAGGACGGCTAAGTGCAGCGCTAATGAGCCATTTCCACAAGCTACGGCATATTGTGAACCCGTTGCCTCGCACAGAGCTTGTTCGAACTCTTCAACTTTAGGGCCTGTTGTCAGAAAGTCATCACCCAGAGCATCCCAAACAGCCTGCTTGTCATCATCGTCAATGTTCTGGCGGCTATAGGGCAGGAATGTGGCTGGCTTATAGCTCATAACCTGACGCCCTTAAAAGCGTAAAGAGGCCCTCTTGATCAAGCCATTCATCATTGCTGTCACTGGCATAACGAAAGCCATCTTCAATTTTTTCACTGCCCTCTGGTTCTTCACGGTTACGAATTGAATCAAAAGACGGGAAAATGAGATAGCGATCAGCAAGTTTATAGGTATGACGGCTGTCATCAGATGTAATCATAACCTCATGCAGCTTTTCACCCGGGCGAATGCCAATGGTTTTAACAGGGATGTCGGGCGCAAGAGCTTTTGCCAAGTCTGTCATGCTCATACTTGGAATGCGCGGGATATAAGTTTCCCC
This sequence comes from Alphaproteobacteria bacterium, assembly GCA_021776025.1. GTDB lineage: Bacteria > Pseudomonadota > Alphaproteobacteria > Micavibrionales > Micavibrionaceae > TMED27. The sequence goes on along the minus strand of JAJFGR010000007.1, from coordinate 486,137 downwards.
CCCGTTCATCATTTCCAGTGAAGACAAAACAAAATTAACACCTTGATCAATCGTAATCCAAAAGCGTGTCATGCGCGGGTCCGTCAAAGGAATGAACTCAGCTTTTTCTTCCTTGAGCTTCAAAAAAAACGGCACAACCGAGCCGCGAGAGCCAACAACATTGCCATAGCGAACGACAGAAAATTTTGTTCCAATCGAACCGCTAAGATTATTTGCCGCAACAAAAATTTTATCCGACGCCAGCTTGGTCGCGCCGTACAGGTTAATAGGGTTAGCTGCTTTATCAGTTGAAAGAGCTACAACCTTCTCAACGCGATTATCAAGTGCTGCGCGCACAACATTCTCCGCACCATCAATGTTGGTTCGCACACACTCCATCGGGTTGTATTCAGCGATAGGGACATGCTTCATCGCCGCGGCATGAATGATAATATCAACTTCGCGCGTTGCCATCGTTAAACGGTCACGATCACGTACATCCCCGATAAAATAACGCATAGCAGAGTACTCATCCACCGGAAACTCCTGCATCATCTCATATTGCTTAAGCTCATCACGAGAATAAACAATAAGCTTTGCGGGCTTATAACGCTCTAGAACCGTCCTGATAAAGCGCTTACCAAACGACCCTGTGCCGCCCGTTACAAGTATAGATTTCCCATTTAAATCAAGGTTCTGTGGAAGAAAATCTTTCATTCAAATTCCTTTTAACTCTTTAGAGCCGCATCATAGACGGGGCATAAGGGCATTATCAATAGCATTGTTCTGAAAACATATATTTGGAGTAGGTGGAAGAATATGGCGGAGAGACAGGGATTCGAACCCTGGAAGGGCGTAAACCCTTGCTAGTTTTCAAGACTAGTGCATTCAACCGCTCTGCCATCTCTCCATCCAAACCTGAAACAACAAGGTTGTAAGCGTTACAGTTTTTAGCGATATTTATAACCATCTGTCCAGAGTAAATGTTAGGGAAGGCACAAACTTGTTCATACAGCTCCTCATTGGCGCGGTTCTTATTGGCCTGACGGTGGTTATTCACGCCCTCGTGCTCGACTGGCTTATAAAATTTTTAGAAAGAAAAGGGAGTGCCATTTTCCACACTTTCCATTTATTTTGGAAGGCCGCCGTTTTGGCAATTGCCGTTCTGGGCGTTTTCTGCGCTCATATTGTACAAATCTGGATATGGGCGGTTTTTTATATGGCTGTCGGCGCACTTCCTGAACTCGAAGAGGCTCTGTACTTTTCCACCTCAACCTTCACGACCGTAGGGTTCGGGGATATTATTCTCAATGAAAAATGGAGGCTTGTGAGTTCTTTTCAATCCGCCAACGGTTTTATCTTGTTTGGCTGGAGCACCGCCTTTATCTTCGAAGTCATGTCCAAGCTTTATCGGGACGATACTTTAAAAAGATCAGGAAAACCTTAATGGTGTACATTAAAAAAATAGCATACCTATTTGTTTTAGCTTTGTTATTTCCTCTTGCCGCTTATGCATCGCAACCTTTTGATCAATGGTTAAACAGTTTAAAGCAGGAAGCTCTTCGCAAAGGAATCTCCCAGCAAACCGTAAATGCAGCCCTGAACGATATAAAGCCAATCCCTCGCGTTATAGAATTAGATCGTAAACAACCCGAAGGACGCATGACCTTCGGTGAATATTATACGAAAGTTATCAATCAGCAGCGGATCAACGAAGGCCGAAAAAGGTACCGCCAACACCGTTCACAGCTCGAGGGCGCAGCTAAAAAATACGGGGTTCCAGCACACTATATAGTGGCTTTGTGGGGCATTGAAACAAATTACGGTAGCAATACGGGCGGCTTTAAGGTCGTCCCGTCACTGGCAACATTGGCTCATGATGGCCGCCGTTCAGAGTTTTTTAGAGCAGAGTTGCTGAATGCTCTGAAAATCCTTGATGCAGGGCATATTTCCCCAGCTAATATGAAAGGGTCTTGGGCCGGCGCAATGGGCCAAAACCAGTTTATGCCCTCCAGTTTTCATGCCTTTGCTGTAGATGGCAACAATGATGGCAAGCGCGATATTTGGACGTCACTATACGACGTGTTTGCCTCAACCGCTAATTATCTCAGTAAAAGCGGCTGGAAAGAAGATGAACGCTGGGGTAGGGAAGTTAAACTCCCCCAAGGCTTCCCAAAAAGCTTAACTGGTTTAGAAACCAAAAAAAGTACTCAAGAGTGGGCAAATATGGGTATTTCCCTCCCATCTGGCAGTGCCCTACCAACAGCCACAGGGCTAAAAGCCTCTGTCGTTGCCCCGGACGGACTGGCGGGCCGAACCTTTTTAGTTTATGATAATTACCGTGTGATTATGAAATGGAACAAATCCACGTATTTCGCGACCTCCGTTGGCCTTCTAGCCGATCAAATAGCCCGCTAACCAAGTAGATTGAGTATGAAAAAGCACCTTTCCTTATTTATAATATGTTTATGTTCCTTGGCTCTCTTATCCGGCTGCACCGAGATGGAGCTTGCTTCTCATGTAGCCAAACAATCCCCAATACCGGCTAGCAGTAAAAGCAAAGGTAACTTCAAGGTTGGTAAGCCTTACAAGGTGGCAGGAAAACGCTACACACCACAAGAAACCTACAATTTTGAACAAACAGGTATTGCATCTTGGTATGGTCCAAATTTTCATGGCAAGAAAACCGCCAACGGCGAAACGTTCGACATGTATGAGTTAACCGCAGCGCACAAAACCCTGCAAATTCCATCGCTCGTACGCGTAACAAATCTCGGAAATGGTCGTTCAATTATTGTGCGTATTAATGATCGCGGACCTTTTTCAAAGGGCCGTGTCCTTGATCTTTCGAAACGTGGGGCAGAGCTTTTAGACTTTAAAAATCAGGGCACAGCTAGGGTTAAGCTTCAGGTCTTATCAAATGAAAGCCGCCAGATTGCCGAAGCCGCCAAGAGTGGACAAGATACAAGGGGTACTGAAGTTGCCATGAATCAGCGGGGCTACCGGCCTATTTCTCATAGACCTAAACACCCTGCTGCTGCCAGGCCCGCTCCACGGCCGGCTGTAGCACAAAAGGCCTCTGTGCCAGCTGTCGAAGTTGCTGATATTCAAACATCCGTTCCCGGCCATGTTACGCAAGGTAGGTTCTACCCCGATCCGGTTGTCCAGCAGCAAGCCGTGCGCTCAACGCGTCTATTTGTTCAGGCCGCGTCATTTGGGAGTCCGGCTAGAGCAGAACAATTTGCCAGCACTCTTCGAAATGTCGGTAATGCCCATGTCCAGCCGGCTATTGTCAACGGGCGTAACTACTATCGCGTGCGTATCGGCCCACTACAGAATGTGCCGGAAGCCGACGGTGTTTTGGAGCGCTTAGCCTTAATTGGCCGTGATGATGCGATAGTAGTGGTTGATTAACGCCCGCGAATCCTAAATTCTATATAGAGTTTCATGAAAACATCTCTGTTATTAAGGATGAATGCCGCAATGCATAAAATAATCTGTTCTTTTTTGGCTCTCGCCAGCCTTTTTTTACTCCTGATCCCATCAATCGCCCACGCACAGATTGAAACATCGGCAAAGCAGGCCATCGTCGTTGATAGTGAAACAGGCATTATTTTGATGTCCAAAAACGCTGATGAGAAAATGCCAACCTCTTCGATGAGCAAGGTTATAACCATGTACGTGGTGTTTGAGGCTCTAAAAAACGGCAGCTTTGCTCTTGGTGATACACTGCCCGTTAGCGAAAAAGCTTGGCGCATGGGCGGCTCTAAAATGTTTGTCGAAGTTGATAAGCGCGTAAAGGTTGAAGACCTTGTCCGCGGTGTGATTGTTCAATCCGGCAATGACGCAACCGTTGTTTTGGCTGAAGGTGTTGCCGGTACGGAAGGTTCATTTGCAGAGATGTTGAATAGCAAAGCCAAAGAACTTGGCATGGGAAACTCCCATTTTGCCAACGCCAGCGGCTGGCCTGATCCAGATCATTATTCAACAGCACGGGATTTAGCATCCCTTGGCCAGGCTATGATTAGCGATTTCCCTGACCTGTACAAATATTATGCTGAAAAAGAATTCACCTTTAACAACATTAAACAGGCCAACCGCAATCCGCTGCTTTATCGCGGCATTGGTGCCGACGGCATTAAAACCGGCCATACAGAGGCCGCAGGTTATGGGCTTATAGGTTCCGGCACAGAAAATGGTCGCCGTGTTGTGGTAGTCCTTAACGGTCTTGAAGATGAGCGTGCCCGGGCCGAAGAATCTGCAAAATTGTTGGAGTGGGGCCTGAAGCGCTTTGAAAACAAAACCTTGGTGAAAGCCGGGGAGACTATCGAAGACGCTGAGGTTATCATGGGCAAAAGCCAGACCGTGGGCTTAGCTGTAAAAGAAGACCTGCGTTTAACCGTTCCCAAAATGTCGGGGGCCAATATTCAGATGCAAATCAAATATGATGGTCCGGTAATCGCCCCTATTAAGCAAGGTCAGGAAATCGGCATGCTTGAAATCATTATTCCGGGTATGGAGACAATTTCCCAGCCGGTATTCGCTGCCCAAGATGTTGCTGGGTTGGGGCTTTTTGCAAAAACCGTAGCAAAGGCAAAACTGCTTATAGCCGGAAGGTAAATTTTTAATGCGTAAAGGTTTGTTTATTACATTCGAAGGCGGGGAGGGAACCGGGAAGACCACGCAGATCAACCGTCTTGCCCAGGCTCTTACCCAAACTGGTCACAAAGTTATCACAACCCGTGAGCCAGGCGGCACACCGGAAGCAGAGGCTATTAGGGATATGGTTGTGCAGCGTGATGCAGGAACATGGACACCGCTGGCTGAAGTATTGCTCTTTTTTGCCGCACGGCTTGAGCTTGTAAGTAAAATTATAAAACCCGCCCTTGATGACACTAAAATAGTGATTTGTGATCGTTTTTCAGATTCGACTGTAGCCTACCAAGGCTATGGACACGGCGTTGACCTCGAAACCATTAAACAACTGAGCACTTTAACGCTGGATGGTTTCAAGCCGGATATCACCATTATCCTCGATATTGACCCAAAAGAAGGACTAGAGCGCTCTGACCGACGCCTTGCCGCCGAGCAGTTTCAGGTCAAACAGCGTGAGGACCGTTATGAGCAGCTTGATATCGAATTCCACAAACGTCTGCGCCAGGGTTTTTTGGATATCGCCGCAAAGGAGCCGGAGCGTTGCCATGTTATTGATGCGACCCAAGATATAGACGCGATATCAGGCCAGGTCGCGGATATTGTCAGCAAAGCAGTAGGGGCTACAGATTAGCGATGGATTTATTTGGTGAACCAGATGCGCCTGAACCGCCCGAAGAGCCCGATGAAATTGTTGAGGCAATCGCAGACGAGCCAGAAGGGCTCATGCTTCCGCGCCTCTCAGAACGCTGTTTCGGCCATCAAGCCAACGAAACTGCACTCTTGGAGCAATTCCAAGCCGGGCGCATGCCTCACGGCATCATCCTTTCTGGACCAAAAGGCATAGGAAAAGCCACCTTTGCCTATCGCCTTGCAAGATTTTTGTTAAAACAGCAAGCTGCTGACCCTAATCAGGATGCTTTGTTCGCAGAAGAAGCCCCTGCGCTCACAACCATGGACACTTCTCGGGAAGCCCCTGTGTTTCGCCAAGTCGCCTCAGGCGGGCACGCTGATCTTCTCACCATTGAAAGAGCCTATGACGCTGCCAAAGACGAATATAAAGGAGGCGTAGCGGTCGATGATGTCCGTAAGGTCAATCCTTTCCTGCGTATGACCGCTTCATATGATGATGGCTGGCGCGTCGTAATCATTGATGACGCCGATACTATGAACCGCAATGCCCAAAATGCTTTGCTTAAAATTTTGGAAGAACCGCCGGCCCATACGGCCATCATCCTTATATGTCACCGCCTTGGCGCTATGATCCCAACAATCCGCTCCCGCACACAAAGCTTTAGCTTTCAGCCCCTGCCAAAAGATATTTTTGAGCAGCTCCTGCAAATCCAAGGTCATAACCTTGAACAGGCGCAACTGGATACGCTTTACCACCTTTCAGAAGGTAGTATTGGCGCAGCCCTTGAGAATATAGAGCAAGGCGGCCTAGATACGCTGGATCAAATCCTTGGCGTATTCGAAAACTACCCGAAATGGGCATGGCCCGAGATCCATAGTCTTGCTGACCAGCTTGCTCGCAATGGTCGTGACAGCTCCTATGAAAGCTTTGCAATGTTGCTGCCTTGGGTGTTTTCCCAAATGATTATGGCCAAAGCCCGGGGGCAGGGGATAGCCTCTGCCGCTCTGCACATCCGCTCCATAGAAACTCTGCATAAACAATCTTCTCTTGAATCCCTGCTCGAAATCTGTGAGAACCTTAAAGGCCACTTTAGCCGCGTTGAACGCAGCAATCTGGATAAGCGGCAAGCCGTATTGGGTGCGTTCTCAATTATTGCGGCTTAAGCTGAGTATTATAAGAGCAAGGGACTACCATGGCCAAAACGCCGTTTTATATCACTACCGCCATTTCATACGTCAATGGTGTGCCGCATTTGGGGCATGCTTATGAGGTTATTTTGACTGATGTCATGGCCCGTTTTAAGCGTTTAGATGGCTTTGACGTCATGTTCCTCACCGGCACGGATGAGCATGGTGAAAAGGTGGCAAAAACCGCAGAAGAGCACGGCGTAAGCCCGAAAGAATTCGCCGATCAAAATGCCGCCGAATTCATCAGAATGACTGATACACTCAATATCTCCAACGATGATTTTATTCGCACTTCGGAAGAGCGCCATTACAAATCCGTGCAGACCATTTGGAAGAAACTTAAGGAAAATGGTGATATTTACCTCGGTAAATATGAAGGCTGGTATTCCGTTGGTGACGAAGCCTATTTTACCGAAGATGAGCTGCGCACCAGTGAAGACGGTGAAAAATTCACAGCAGACGGCAAGCCGGTCAAGTGGGTCGAGGAAAACAGCTATTTCTTTAAGCTATCCAACTATACCGACAAGCTGCTCGAATATTACGAGGAGCATTTTAAATTCATCCAGCCTGAATCACGCCGCAATGAGATCATGTCTTTTGTGAAACAAGAAGGCGGGCTTAAGGATCTATCCATTTCCCGCCATAAAGATCGCCTTAAATGGGGCATTCCCGTGCCCGGCGATGAAGACCATGTGATGTATGTATGGCTCGATGCTCTCACAAATTATATAACGGGAGCAGGGTACCCGGATGTTGAAAGCGATCAATATAAAAAATACTGGCCTGCGCAGTATCACGTGATCGGCAAGGACATCACCCGTTTCCACTGTATCTATTGGCCGGCATTTTTAATGTCGGCAGAATTGTCCTTGCCGGAAACAGTCTTCGCCCATGGCTTTATCAATGTGCAGGGCGCAAAGATGTCTAAATCTATCGGCAATGTACTCTCGCCTGATGGGTTGGTTGAGACGTACGGGCTCGATCAAATTCGTTATTTTCTAATGCGGGAAATTCCACACGGGCAGGATGGAAGTTTTTCCCATGAACAGGCCATAACACGCATTAATGCTGATTTAGCCAATGGTATCGGCAATCTCGCGCAGCGTACATTATCCATGATTCATAAGAATTGTGACGCAAAAATTCCTGAGCCAACAGCTTTAGAAAAAAGTGAACAAGAATTTCTAAATGGCGTATACAACAACTTAGTCGAAAGCCTAAAACCATATGTAGAAGTATTTAGATTTAATGAGTACCTAGCAGGAATATGGGAAACCGTTTCGATGTGCGATGCTTACATAGATAACTCAGCGCCTTGGAAACTAAAAAAGGAAAACCCTGAGCGCATGAACACTGTGCTGTATGTTCTTGCCGATATAATCAGATGCCTAGCTATATCTGTTCAGCCAGTCACGCCCGAAGGTGCTGGAAAAATGCTCGATCAATTAAAAGTTCCCGCAGATGAGCGTGATTTTGCCCATATCTCTGCTGATTATGCGCTCAAACCCGGCACAGTAATTGACAAGCCTGAAGGCATTTTCCCGCGCATAGTTGAGGAAAATGAACCTGGAAGAGCCGCCGGATAATGTGGATCGATTCCCATTGTCACCTGAACCACAGCCGTTTCGAAGGCGCTGACCCCATGCAAATCGCTGACGAAGCGGTTGAGCAAGGCGTAGACCATATGGTCACGATCAACTGCCTCATTCATGATGAGTTCCCTGAAATTCTTGAGATAGCCCGCAAGCATGAAAATGTCTCGTGCACCATTGGCACCCATCCGCACGATGCGGGAAACACCGATGAGCAGGCCATTATACTTGAAAGGTTAGTCGAGCTGGCAAACTCTGATCCCAACATTGTCGGTATCGGCGAAAGCGGCCTCGATTATTATTACGATAATTCACCAAGAGATGCGCAAGCCGAGAGCTTCCGCAAACATATCCGCGCCTGCATCGAAACAAAGCTGCCTTTAATCGTGCACGCTCGCGATGCCGATGAAGATATTGCGGCCATATTGAGAGAAGAGGGGGCCGGGGCGAAGATGAAGGGCGTTATGCATTGTTTCAGCTCTGGCCGTGGTTTAGCCGAAGCGGCGCTGGATATAGGTTTCTATTTGTCCTTCTCTGGCATTGTGACCTTTAAAAATGCAACAGAATTACAGGATATAGCCAAAGAAGCGCCAAGCGATCGCATTTTAGTTGAAACCGATGCGCCATTTCTCGCGCCCGTTCCTCATCGTGGTAAAATAAACAATCCGGGATACGTCCAGCATACTGGTGAATTTCTCGCAAACCTACGCGATGTCGAGGTTGCTAAGTTTGCAAAGCAAACAACGGATAATTTCTACGCTCTCTTTGATAAGGTCCCGAGATGAGCAAGGCAGCAACTATAACCGTTTTAGGCTGCGGAAACTCAACCGGCGTACCGGCTATTGGCAATTACTGGGGTGTCTGCAATCCAAATGAACCCAAAAACATACGTACACGTTCGTCAGTTGCCATTCAAACCGATCAAACGACGCTCATCATAGATACTGGGCCGGATTTTCGCCAGCAAATGAACCGTGAAAATATAACCAATTTAGACGCCGCTTTTTATACACATTTCCACGAAGACCACGTCAACGGTATCCACGAGCTCCGCGCCTTTACCTTCAGAAATAAGGCGCTCACACCGATATATGCCGACCAACCTACTTTAGATGCGCTGCATAGCCGCTTCGGTTTTTTATTTGATGGCGGTAATCTGGATATTTACCCGCCGGTTCTCGCGCCCAACAAGCTGGAATACGGCCAAAACTACCAAATCGGTGATCTTGAATTTTTGTGCTTTGAACAAGATCACGACTCATGCAGCTCAGTCGGCTATCGTTTTGGTGATTTTGGCTACTCAACCGATATTCTCGATCTGGATGAAGTAGCCGTAAATGCCCTGAAAGGCATCAAGACTTGGATCGTTGATGGCTGTGGCTATCATAAAGAAGACTATGTCGCGCACGCTAATTTAAAAACAATCTATAGACTAAACGAGCAAATTGGCGCCGAACAGGTCTACTTAACAAGCTTATCACTAGCAATGGATTACAAAACTCTCTGCGAAGAGTTGCCTGAAGGCTATAAACCAGCCCACGATGGCCTAAGGCTCAACTGCCAAATTTGAATGAATTAAGGTGTAAAAGGCCAGTAAAAACATAAAAAACACTTTGTCAAAATACCCAGAGTATGTGTATATGATCGACGTAAAATTACACACCATAAACGCAAGTATTTATATCTATGTACCCCTACCTCGATAAACTCGAAGCACAATCAATCTATATCATACGTGAGGCCTACCAACGCGTTACGCCGCTCGGCATGCTATGGTCAATAGGAAAAGACTCCACAGCGCTTCTCTGGCTTATCCGCAAAGCATTTTTCGGCCGTGTACCTTTTCCTTTGATACTCTTGGACACCAGTATGGAATTAGACGAGGTTTATGCCTTCCGTGACAAATATGTCAAAGAATGGGATCTGGACTGCATTAATCACATGTGCCCACCTGAAGAAGAGATGGATCAGACCTTACCTCCAGACACGCGCGCAGCCATGCGAAAAGCTGAAGGCTTAAAATCACTATTGGATGAACATAAATTCAAAGGCATCTTTGCAGGTATACGTCGTGATGAGCAGGGGCTTCGCGCCAAAGAACGGGTTTTTTCTCCGCGAAGCATCGATGGCAGTTGGGATTTCAAAGACCAGCCGCCTGAGTTTTGGGATCAATACAAAACAGAGTTTGAAGAGGGGACGCATTTGCGAATGCACCCCCTCCTGCAATGGTCGGAACTGGATATCTGGCGCTACACCAAAAAAGAAGGCATACCGTGCTGCGACCTATATTTCGCCAGAAAAGACGCTGAAACCGGCGAAATGATGCGCTACCGCTCTTTAGGTGAAAAAAACATTACCAAGCCTGTGAAGAGTGAAGCCTCAAACATCGATGAAGTTATTACCGAGCTTGAAAGCACAAAAGTTTCAGAACGCTCAGGGCGGACAATGGATCAGGAAACGGAAGACAGCTTCGAAAGATTAAGAGCCGCAGGCTATATGTAGATAAAAGTAATCCCATGAAAAAAACTAAAAATTTAGAAACACTCAATATTGTCATTGTCGGACATGTCGACCATGGTAAGTCGACTTTGATTGGTCGGCTGCTCCATGACACGGATTCCCTTCCCGAAGGGAAGCATGAGGAATTGAAAAAAATCTGTGAAGATCGCGGAACCGAGGTTCTAGAATGGTCTTTTGTTTTGGATGCTTTTCAAGCAGAGCGAGATCAGGCTGTAACGATTGACACAACCCAAATACGTTTTGCCACGGAAGCGCGCAATTACACTTTGATTGATGCGCCCGGGCACAAGCAATTTCTAAAGAATATGATTTCCGGCGCATCGCAAGCCGATGCCGCCATACTGGTTGTGGATGCACAAGAAGGTATGCTCGAACAAACTTGCATGCACGCAAATCTGCTCTCACTGCTGGGAATAAGACAAATCCTTGTTGTTATAAACAAAATTGACCTCATAGATTATGATCAGAAAAAATTCAAAACGCTTTCTAAGCAAGTCACCGATTACCTGACCTCAATCGGGTTAAAAGTTCCACATATAGTTCCTGTTTCAGCGCGTAATGGAGACATGATCGCCACCCGTAGTGACAACTTTTCATGGCATAAAAAAGGAACCTTGTTAGAGGTCTTGGACTCATTCGACGTCGGCGCCTCTTATTCTAGACTCCCTTTGCGCTTCCCCATTCAGGATGTCTATAGACACGACGAAAAGCGTATTCTCGTCGGCCGTGTGGAAACCGGCTCTTTGTCCGTCGGTGATAAGCTTGTTTTTTCCCCTTCAGACGAAACCGCCACCATTCAAACCATTGAAGGCTGGCCTGAACCCAAAAAACCAATCAAGAAGGCGGAAGCAGGGGAGTGCATCGGCCTTACAATTGATAAATCTATTTTTGTTGAGCGTGGGGAATTAGCAAGCCACACAAAATCTCTGCCAATGCTCACAAATGTGTTTCGCGCCAATATTTTCTGGTTGTCCTCAACGCCTTTAAAGGTCGGAAATACCTATAGGATTCGCTATGGTACTACAGAAGCGTCCATGAACGTCCAGTCAATTGATCGGGTGTTTGATAATGAAAATGTAGAGCGCGAAGGGGCTGAAACCGAGGTATGTCGTAACGAAATAGCTGAAATCACCCTGCGCACCAAAAACCACCTAGCCGTAGATTCTTTTGCAGATAATCCGCGCCTTGGCCGTATGGTAATATATGAAAAATACGACATCGCAGGCGGCGGGTCCATTCTTACTGAGGGCTACCCGGACCAACGCACCCTCGGTAAACCAAAATCGACCAACATTACAGCCGTTAAAGCCTTAATTAATCCGGATATGCGCGCCAAACAATTTGAGCACAAAAGCGGTATTTTCTGGCTTACAGGGCTTTCGGGTTCAGGAAAATCAACACTGGCAATCGCTGTGGAGCAGGCTTTGTATGAACGGACTATGCACACATACGTCTTAGATGGAGACAATGTCAGATACGGACTTAACTCCGATCTAGGCTTTTCTCCCGAAGATCGGGCCGAAAACATCAGGCGTATTGGCGAAGTGGCCAACTTGCTGAAGGATTCAGGCCTAATCGTGATTACATCCTTTATATCCCCATATAGAGAAGATCGTCAGAGAGCCCGCGCATTGGCACCAGAATCGTTTCACGAAATCTATGTAGATGCAGATTTAGAAACTTGTGAAAACCGTGACCCCAAAGGCCTCTATAAAAAGGCACGGACCGGAAAGATCAAAGACTTTACCGGGATTGGATCACCATATGAGCCACCAGAGGCACCAGAGCTTGTTATAAACACCAAAGATAATAATGTAGAGGTATGCGTAAAGCAGATTGTGGATTATATTATGAATGTGGTTAAAACATAATAATTACCATAATATATATTATCACATCATTACAGCATAGATTATAGCGCAATGGTCCAGCCCCCCAACAAACATCCTATAGAAAATCTCATTGCCGTTATGGCTGCACTGCGCAATCCGGATGGTGGTTGCCCGTGGGATTTAGAACAGAACTTTAAATCGATAGCGCCTTATACAATCGAAGAAGCATACGAAGTTGCAGACGCCATTGAGCGCGACGACATGAAAGATCTTCGTGAAGAGCTGGGCGATCTCTTGCTGCAGCCTATCTATCACGCACAAATGGCTTCAGAAGCAGCCCACTTCACTATAGAAGACGTTATAAAAGACGTCACGCAGAAGATGATTTCCCGCCATCCGCACGTTTTTGGTGATCAGGACGCCCAAAGCGCCGAAGATGTTGATAAAATCTGGGATGCCAAGAAAGAACAAGAAAAAGCTGAAAAGGGCGGTCAGAAGGACAAAAGTGCCCTAGATGGTGTGACAAAAGGCCTTCCTGCTCTATTAAGAGCCGAAAAACTCCAGAAAAAAGCCGCTAAAGTCGGTTTTGAATGGCCCGGTCCGGCCCAAGTTCTCGATAAACTCGAAGAAGAGCTGGCCGAAATGCGTGAAGCGCTGGAAAAAGGCACTTTGGAACAAAAAACCGACGAATTGGGCGATCTGCTGTTCGTTTTAGCAAATTTAGGGCGCATGCTCGGTATAAATCCCGAAACAGCCCTAAGAGATGGAAATAACAAATTTGAACGAAGATTCAAGGGGTTAGAGAGCGATCTTAAAGCTAAATCTATAGAACTCAAAGACGCATCTTTGGAGCAGATGGAGCAGGAATGGGTTATCCAAAAGCAAAAAGAGCGCAGTGACGCTGCTTAAGATGCCCCTCCGTAATAATTTTCAAACTTGCTGAGGTCCGCTTTATTGATACGTACACGGCATTTCACGAGCTCATCCCCATCATTTCGCTCCAGTACTTGCGCATGATCATAAAGCCAGGAAAGCGCCTTCCCGTCACTATAGGGAATCTTCAGCTCCACCTCGGCCTGCTCTGCCGCTGTAACCGCAGCTACCTTCCCTAACAGCTCATCAACACCATGCTTTTTGAGCGCTGAAATAAGAGCTATGTTCGCCCCAAATTTCGCCTGCCGCTTTAAATCAGTAATCGTTTCTGAGTCAAGTTTATCCTGCTTATTGTAAACCTCAATAATGCGCTTATCTGTTTCATACTCTATGCCCAAATCCTCCAAAATCTGAATGACATCCTCTTTTTGCGCTCCAGAGTCTGATTGTGAGGCATCAATAACGTGCAAAATCACATCCGCGTGCAGCGTTTGCTCAAGCGTCGCTCTAAACGCGGCAATAAGGTTGGTTGGCAGATCAGAAATAAACCCAACAGTGTCAGAAAGAATAACAGTTTGATCATTCGGAAGCTCAATCTTGCGCAATGTTGGGTCAAGCGTCGCAAACAGTAAGTCTTTAGCAAATATATCCGCGCCCGTTAGCGTGTTAAAAAGTGTCGATTTCCCGGCGTTGGTATAACCAACAAGCGCAACAACAGGAAAAGGTACTCTCTCCCGCGCTTTACGCCCCAACCCACGCGTACGCTTCACATCATCCAGCTCCTTTTTAAGCCTCACCAGACGGTCATTAATCAATCGCCGGTCAATCTCAATCTGTGTTTCCCCTGGTCCGCCCATAAAGCCGGCACCGCCGCGCTGCCGCTCAAGGTGTGTCCAAGATCGAACCAAGCGGGAGCGCTGATATTCAAGCGCGGCAAGCTCTACCTGCAGCCGCCCCTCCCGCGTTTGCGCCCTCGCCCCGAAAATCTCAAGGATTAAACCAGTCCGGTCGATGACCTTAACGTTCCAGTCCCGCTCAAGATTGCGCTGCTGTACGGGTGATAAACTATGATTAAAAACAATAATATCGGGCTCTAAGTCTTCAACATCCCGCCCAATATTCTCACGCTGGCCTTTTCCCAAAAAATGCCCAGCCTGGAGCCGTGAGACATTGAGGGACGTTACTTTAACAACATCTAGGCTAATTGCCGCCGCAAGACCCGCTATTTCACCAAGTTGCTCTTCAAGCGTCCGGCTTTGTTTAGTGTTTGAAACTATAGGATGGATAATAAGGCAGCGCTCAGGAGAAACTTCCGTCGTAAACGGAGCATTATTTTTCTTTGAAGATTTAGAGGGCATAAATGCTGTGAGAGCTGTTACTCTTCACTCGCCTTGGCCGCTTCTTCAGGTGCCTCAGCTGCGCTCCCCTCATCTTCATCATCATCATCATCATGAAGATTTAAAGGACCACTTGGCATGATTGTGGAAATAGCATGCTTATAAACCAGCTGTATGTGCGTTTCTCTACGAAGGAGCAGGCTGAAATTGTCAAACCAAGTTACAACCCCCTGGAGCTTCACACCATTGACCAAAAAGACGGTCACAGCCATTTTTTCTTTACGGATTTTGTTCAGGAATATGTCCTGAACCTGTTGAAATTTTTCACCCATTGTTTTTGCCTATCTTCTTTATTTTTAAGTCTTAAGCTTACTTTTTTAGTCGCTTTACCTCATATTGCAACAAAAATTCTGCAAATTCCGAACAATTATTTTTATGCAGATCTACTTTATGATTTGCTAATAAATCTGCGGTCTGCGGCTGAGGCGCAATCAAGATTGTTTTAACGCCTGCTTCATTGCTACAAACCAAATCATTGTCAGTATCCCCGACATACCATATATCATTCGCCGGCAAATTAAGATCTGCTCTTTCTATCGCCAACAAAAGCGGTGCGGGTGATGGTTTATCAGCCTCTGCTTCCCCTGCCCCAACAACACTCACAAAGTGATCTTGCCAACCAAAATTCTTAATTTCAGCGGATACCAGTTCCTGCTTCTTGTTTGTAACTACGCCGCAAGGAATACCGAGCTGTTTAAGTGTTTTAAGTATATCCGCGCTACCGTCTATAGGTTTCACCCCGTCTGCATGATTGGCATACACAAAAGCTTCAAAATGCCCCTTAGCCGCCTCAATATTTTCCGGCCCATAAATTTCGGCATACAGCTTCTCACGTGGCTGCCCGAAATACCCTTCAAAAACCTCAAGCTCAAACGGCTCCATCCCAAATTGCGCCCGCGTATGATTGTGTGCGGCATGAAGAAACGCAAAACTATCGACAAGCGTCCCATCCCAATCAAAAAACACAGCCTTCGGTTGATCGAGAACCACTTCCATCATGCTGCCTTATCTGTCGAAACATGACTGAGTTGAATGCCCTTATCAAAAAATGAGGCTGCTTTTCTTACATAGCTGTCAGTTAAGTCAGTAACATAGAACTCTTCGGCGCTATTTTGAGACAACAAATCCATGCTTTCCGGATGTCTATTTAGATAATCTTGCAGCTTTATTGGAATAATCTCATCTTGCGATATCACGTCAATATCATAACGCTGACGAATAAGGTCTTTAAGGCACGCATAATGCGTACAGCTTAAAATAAGTGTTTCAATGTTCTTATCTAAAAGCGGTTTGATATAACGATCAAGCACCCCTTCAACCCACTCCATGCCATCATTTTCAATGAGAGGAACAAGCAGCGGCGTATTAACTTGGAATATCTCTATATCCGGATTGATCTTCTGCAGCTCTTCCTCATAGACATTGGAATTCACCGTATAGTTTGTACCAATCAAACCAATCCGCTTATGTCCCTGATCTAGAGCATATTCGATCGTCGGCACCACCACACCAAGTATCCGGCGCCCAGGATTAGCTTGCGGTAGATATTCTTGCTGGAGCTTGCGGAGCGCAGAGGCGCTGGCCGTATTACAAGCCATCACGATGAGCTGACAATCCTGATCTGCAAACAAATATTCCATTGCTGCTTTTGTATGCGTGTAAATAGCGCCTTCAGAACGATTACCGTATGGCATATGCATCGTGTCACCGAGGCAAACTATATCTATATTTGGGAGAAGGTCGCGTATTGCCTTGGCAATCATAATGCCGCCCAGACCTGAATCAAAAACACCAAGCTTCATTGCTTCACTCAAAATAAATCGACTTGAACGGAGAACATTTTCTCTACATTTTGGGCCTGCGCTCTTGAGGCTAGAATGATCACATCATCTCCCGCACGAATGGTAAATGTCAGCTCTGGCATTATGAATTCACCATCACGAATAACGCCGCCCACAATCACCTCGTGGGGTAAATTGAGCTCTTCAATCGTCGTATTGACGATAGAGGATGTCTCCGACACTTCTGCCTCAATCACCTCGGCAAACCCATCACGAATGTTATAGAGGCCCTTAATGCGCCCTCTGCGAACATGTTGCATGATATTCGCCACAATAATAGAGCGTGGGGAAACCATAGCATCAACACCAAGCGGCCCAACAAGCGGATAATAAGCCTCATTATTCACCAGAGTAATTGCACGCTCACAGCCATATTGTTTGGCCAGCAATGAACCCAGAATATTGCTCTCATCATCATTGGTCACGGCGACCAAGGTCTCTACATTTTCAATAGCCGCCTCTTCAAGAATGTCTTTATCAAGTGAGCTCCCGTTAAGAATAATAAGATTTTCGAGCTGCTCGCTTAAAAACTCAGCCCGCTCCTTATCTTGCTCTATAAGCTTAATTTGAACGCTTTTTGAACGTTGACGAATAAGATTGGCAAGTGTCAGCCCAATACTGCCTCCTCCGGCAATAATAATTTTACGCGCTTCTTTTTCCTCGTGTCCAAACGCCGTCATCACCCGTTTCATATGGTTGGTGTCAACAATGAAATATACCTCATCCCCCACTTCAAGCTGGTCTGTTTCATCAGGAATAATGGGTTTATTTTTCCGTAAGATAGCTAAAACTTGAAAAGACAAATCAGGGAAAAGATTGTGAAGCTGGCTAAGCGGAGTATTCACCACCGGGCAATCTTCCTCACACACGACGCCAATCATATGCGCCAAGCCATCCGCAACGATATTCACAAATGTTGTGCCCGGTACGGCCAAACGTTGATAGATATCCTTTGCGACAATCACCTCAGGCGAGATAATCACGTCAATTGGCATGTGAGCGCGGCTAAACAGATTTGACCATTCAGGCTGTAAATAAGCTTGCTCACGCACACGTGCAATTTTTTTAGGAATGCCGAATAAGGAGTGACCAATCTGACACGCCACCATATTCACTTCATCAGATTGCGTCACCGCCACAATCATATCTGCATCATTCGCCCCCGCTGCTTTTAAAACATCGGGATTTGAGGCATGCCCGTAAATAGCATTCACATCAAGTTCGTCATTAATACGTGCAATAAGCTCACGGCTTAGGTCCACAACTGTGACGTCGTTCTCTTCTCTGGCGAGATATTCGGCAATGTTATAACCAACCTGCCCGGCCCCACAAATAATCACTCTCATTGGATTAAGCCCTCTTTCTGCTTATATCACTCACAGTTTTATCATGATCTTGAGTTTTTTCTTGATGTATCTGTAATGATTTTAACTTTCTATGCAACGCCGATCTCTCCATCCCAACAAATTCCGCTGTTTTAGAGATATTCCCATCAAAGCGCGCAACCTGCGCTAGCAAATACTTACGCTCAAATTCTTCCCGCGCATCGCGCAACGGTAGTTCCATAAAATTATCGTCAAAGCCAGACTGTAAATCGGCCCCTATGGCTGCACATTTCCCCCCGGAAATTTCTGGGGGCAGGTCCTCTGGGCCCAAACTCCCTTTATTGTCGCCGCCATGCATAATACAAACCCATTCAATAACGTTCTTAAGCTGCCTGATATTCCCCGGCCAGCCATAGGATTTAAATATGTTAAGAGCCGCATTTGTTAATGTTTGCTCTTCAAAGCCTAATTGCTTCAGCATATCGGCCATAAAAGCATTTGTAAGCTCTGGAATATCCTCAGTGCGCTTCCTTAAAGAAGGAATTTGGATCTGAATAACATTCAAACGATAATAGAGGTCCTCTCTAAAGTCGCCATTCTCAATCAAGGCTTCAAGATCCTTATTCGTTGTAGCTATGACCCGCACATCTGATTCAATGTCCTTTTGCCCGCCGATTTTATGGAATCGCTGCTCCTGTAGCACCCGAACAATCTTACCTTGTGTTTCCAGCGGCATATCAGCAATTTCATCCAAAAGAAGTGTTCCGCCATTCGCTTGTTCTAATATGCCTATATGCCCGCCATCACCTTGTAGACCTGCTTCCTCACCAAAAAGCTCAATCTCAAGGCGCTCCGGCCGCAATGTTGCACAGTTAAGCACCATAAAGCCTTCTTCTGCCCGTTCAGAATTCTTGTGAATAAGGCGCGCTACTATATCTTTACCAGTGCCAGCCTCACCCGTAATCAGAATGCGGCTGTTTGTGGGCGCGGCGCGTTCAATAAGCTGCTGGATATTTTGGATAACAGGAGATTTCCCTATCAGCTGGTCTGCTTCCCCAAATGACCTTTTCTTCAAAGCCGCATTTTCTCGTCGCAGAGCAGCTGTTTCAAGCGCCCGGGAAATTAACATCAGCAAACGATCAGACTTAAACGGCTTCTCAATAAAATCATAAGCCCCGTCCTTAATCGCTGATACCGCTGTTTCAATCGTGCCATGCCCGCTAATCATCACAAACGGCAATGCCCCATGCTGCTCTTTTAGGGCCTTTAAAATTTCCAGCCCGTCCTTGTCACTTCCCTGCAGCCATATATCCAGAACAATCAGATCAGGGACCTTCTTCTCCACCTCCGCAAAGGCCGCCGTAGAGTTTCCCGCTTCACGCGTTTCATAGCCCTCATCGTCCAAAATACCGCGTATCAGGCTGCGTATATCAGCTTCATCATCTACAATTAAAATATCTGCGCTCATTTGACAGGCTCTAACCGTTTGCTCTTTTGGGTTGATCTGGTGATTTTCCTTCAGACATCATGGATTCTAGCGGCAACACAAGAATTGCCGTCGCACCGTCCAAGTCTTGCCACCCATGATTGCTTTTAATCCATGCCGGCGCCTTCAAAATAATGCGTCCATCGTGATCTTCCATAATTTTTTTAACAATCGCCAGCCCCAACCCCGTTCCTTTTTGTTTATGCGTAACATACGGCTCTGTCAAACGAGAGACCTCCTCATCTTTAGGAAACCCCGGGCCATTATCACTCACCGCCACAAAAAACTCATCTTCATTTTTCGCGCCAATCAGCACGGAAATATGCGCCTTATATTTTTTAGGCTTATCCTCCCACGCTATTATTGAATCAACAGCATTCTGAACAAGATTATTAACAGCCTGACGAATTTGCTGCGCATCCACATCGGCAAAGTAAACAGCCTCTTCCAGTCCTTTAAGCTCAACCTGAATATCGCTATGGGCCTGCCTGTGCAACACAAGCGCTTCTTGGATTTGTTTGTTCATATTTTCAGATTTAAGAACCGGTTCGGGCATTCTTGCAAAAGAAGAAAACTCGTTCACCATATGGCCTATATCGCCGACATGGCGGATAATCGTTTCAATGCAGTTTGTAAATGTCTCAGGATCATCATGAATTTGTTTTAAATAGCGCTTGTTCAAACGCTCCGCAGAGAGCTGGATAGGTGTTAATGGGTTCTTGATTTCATGGGCAATTCGTCGCGCGACGTCCGCCCAGGCCGCCTTTCTTTGGGCAGATTGTAGCTCAGTAATATCGTCAAACGTCAGAATAATCCCCATTTCTTCTTCGCCAACTCGCTCTACAGCAATACGGACTAGGAAAAAACGTCTCACCTCATCTAATACAAGAGGAATCTCACCCTGTGTAATTTTATCAGGAAAGCGGTGCGCTCGATCGAGTAAATCTTTTATTTCGGGTATGATTTTAATTATTTTTTGCCCGCTCAAACTATCTTTATCAAGCCCAAGTAATTCAGACGCTGAATTATTTGAAACTGTTACAATTCCGCTCTGGTCAAGCCCAATGACGCCGGAAGTAACTCCCGCCAAAACTGTTTCGGTAAAATGACGGCGACGATCCATCTGGCGGTTTGCCTCGATTAGCTCATTTTGCTGTTCCTGAATACGGCTAGTCATCCGATTAAAAGACTGCGCCAGATAGTCAAATTCCTGCAATGTTTTTTGCTCCGGCACCCGCGCAGAGAGGTCTCCTGCCCGCACGCGATCAGCCGTGGTGATCAAAATACTAATCGGACTGACCAATTGACGAGCGAGCACCAGCCCAAACCAGATCGCGCTCATCAATAACAGTAATCCAACAACCACGAAAATAAGCGTAAGGGTAACCTGAAGGCCTGATGAACGATCCTGCAAGGTTGCATACTCTTCCGTCGCCTGCTTTGTTGCCGCAAGGTGTGAGAGCACTTGCGGGTCAATCATGCGTCCCACAAACAGATAGGCATCAGCAAAATTATCAAGCTTCACCAGCGCCCTGACCCGGTCTTCATTCCCCCCGGTCATTAACACCACTTCACCCTCATTCGCCGCATTCAGCGCATAATAAGGGATATCCTCGAACTCCAGAGAAAACGTCAGCCCCGAGCGTGCCAAAACACGGCCCTTCTCATTGAAAATGATAGCTTCAGACAGATCCCGAAGCATCGAATGGGTGTCCATAACCTGACTAAAGGCCTGCTCGTTAAGCAGCAACATTCCCGCCTCGCGGTTTAAGTCATTGGCCATCGCTAATGTATCGGCGCGAATGATCTGTGTATGCTCTTTCAAATAAGCTTCCGCGACGGCCTGAGATTCATTGACCGCTGTGCTCACCTGCTCACTAAACCAGCTTTGTACCCCGTAATGAAAAAACACAGCCGAGAAGATTGTCATGATAATCGCAGGGGTAGCCGCCAAAATACTAAAAATATAAACCAGACGTACATGCAGGTGCGAACCAGCAAGGCCCCTCTTTCGTCCACTCCACACCCCGACAAGCCGCCGGGCAATAAGGCCCACCAAAGCCAGAAGCAAAATGAGATCAACATTTAATAACCAAATCACCGTTTTAGGATCATTCCCAAATGGCGGCGTTTCAGTAAGTGCCGCATATGTTGCTAGGCCGCTAATGGTGGATGCAAGAATGAGGACAAATGCCAACGGATTTTGCCAACGCTTGGCCTGCCTGAGCTTATGGCCTTGCGCAGCTTCGTCAGCATTGCTCAGCGTAAACCCGAAACGCTGAAAAAACGAAGAAATTTCAAAAGACTGGTTGAACATGGCGCTGTGATTATAATCAAGAAGAGGCTATGAAAAATTCTCGATCACATATTCCTTATGACTTGTGTCTGTTACCGAACCTGCTAAATTACCCCATTCATACCGCTCTACGCCTTTATAATCAAGGATATTAACGATTTTGACCAAGACTGAAACAAAACATTCTGATTACGATGAATTACCAAAATTCCACGTTTTAATTGCCGCGGCAGGATCAGGCCAGCGTATGGGCGCCGAAATACCCAAACAATATCTCAAAATTCACGGCAAAACTGTTCTTAGGTGGGGCGTTGAGGCCTTTTTGACAATGCCTGAATGCCTCTCCATACGGGTCATTATTAACCCAGATGACGCAAATTTGTATCATGACGCGGTCATGGGGCTTGATTTATCGGAGCATGTCACAGGAGACAAAGAAAGAAAGTTAAGTATAAGCAATGGATTAAAATCTTTGTCTTATCTAAAAGATCAAGACATTATACTGGTTCATGATGGTGCCCGCCCCCTCATATCAAAAAATGACATTTCCAACTTGCTCTCAGCTCTCAAAGCGGATGCCGCCGCAAGCCTCGCCGTTCCGGCCTCTTCAACCTTAAGATACGCAAATGATGATAATAACGCCGATAAACTGGTCGATCGCAAGCATCTTTGGGCTATGCAAACCCCGCAGGGCTTCCGTTATGGAGACCTCTTAAAAGCCCATGAACAAGCCGACCCTGAAAAAAACTACACAGATGACACCGCTCTGGTCTCCGCGTTAAACCTTCCGGTAAAGCTCGTCAAAGGCTCACAAACAAACATAAAAATAACCCACCAGCAGGATTTAATAATGGCTGAAAAACTGTTGCAACCTCAGCAAACAAGCCGAAGCGGCTCCGGCTTTGATGTTCATGCTTTTGATACAAGCGCCCCCGGCCCCGTACGTATCTGCGGCATCGACATTGAGCACAACCGTGCCCTTAAAGGTCATTCAGATGCCGATGTTGGTCTGCACGCCATAACAGATGCCCTGCTCGGTGCAATGGGCGAAGGAGACATCGGCCAGCATTTCCCCCCCTCAAATTCTGAGTTTAAAGATATGGATAGCGCAATATTCCTAAAAAAAGCGCTAGAGATGCTCACAGCAAAGAACGGTCAAATTAACAATATTGACCTCACCGTGATATGCGAAGAACCTAAAATAGGCCCCCATGCGCCGGCCATGCGCGCGCGCGTATCTGAAATTCTGAGCCTCGATGAAGGCGTGATTAACATCAAAGCCACAACAACGGAAGGGCTTGGCTTCACCGGTCGCAAAGAAGGCATCGCGGCCCAAGCTCTTGCCACAATAACCATGCCAAGCGAAACATCATGAACGAAATTCCACCAAAACTAGACCTCAAACAACCCTATATCTGGCTTGCCACGTGGTTCGGCTGCGGCTTTATGAAGCCCGCCCCAGGAACATGGGGCAGTCTTGGCGCCCTGCCCTTTGGCATTATTTTATTCGGCGTTACAGGCTTATGGGGCTTCATTTTGGGCATCGTCCTTGTCTCCCTTATTGGTTATTGGGCTTCAGAGCAGTTTGAAAAGGCAACAGGAACCCACGATAGTAAAATGATCGTCATTGATGAAGTTGCCGGGCAATGGATCGCCCTACTCCCTGTTCTCCATTTTATGGGCCTAAATTTCGTCTATATTGTTTTGGCTTTTGGTTTGTTCAGATTTTTTGACATTACCAAGCCTTGGCCCGCTTCTTATTTTGATAAAGAGCTCCCTGGCGCTTTGGGCGTCATGGGCGATGATATAATTGCCGGGTTGTTTGCCGCCGGGTGTCTGATAGGATTAATTTATGCAGGATTTAGTTGAAAAACTCTTTGGTTTACTGAAAGAAAAAGCAATGACGCTAGTCACGGCTGAATCCTGCACTGGCGGATTGTTGGCCGCCACCCTGACTCACAAAGCGGGTGCCAGCGCCTTTTTTGATCGTGGATTTATCACATATTCCAATCAAGCGAAGATGGATATGCTGGAAATTCAGGAAGTTCCCCTTTCTTCATTTGGCGCCGTCAGCGCCGAAATAGCCGAAGCAATGGCCAAAGGCGCCCTAAAAAACAGCACCGCAGGGTTGGCCGTCTCCATAACAGGAGTAGCAGGCCCCGATGGCGGGACAGCCAAAAAGCCCGTTGGACTGGTCTATTTTGGTTATGCGCTGAAAGGGGGCTCTGCCGGCAGTGTTGAATATAAATTTGAAGGTTCTCGCCCGCAAATACAGGGTGCAGCCGTGACCACAGCTATTAAGCACCTCATCACTGTTCTGGAACGCCCGAATGAGTAAAACTGTACTGGTCTCCGGCTGTGACTCTAACTATTTCCCATTGCTATTAGAATGGCTCCATTCGGTCCGTCGTTTTTCCCAGAGCAAAGACATCGATATTTGCATTCTCGATGCCGGCCTAAAGCCTGAGCAAATTGAACGCTTGAAACCGCACGTGAAAACCATCGTAAACCCGCAGTGGCCTGTTGATCTCCCAAAACATAAAATTAAAGGGGAATATCTGAAGGCGTGCGTATGTCGTCCGTTTCTTCCACAGATTTTCCCCGGTTACGAAACCTATATCTGGATGGATGCCGATACTTGGGTGCAAAACTGGAACCATGTCGAAATGTTCCTTCAAGGTGCTCAAAAAAGAAAAATCACGCTCACCGCGCAAGTTGACCGCAGCTACCCCAGAGGCGGCGCCCGGGTTAAATGGCTAGGACAATTTCCTATCAAAATTCGGGGATTTTACTTTTCAAATGCTTTAAAGCCCTTTGGCTTCAAAACCGCAAAAGCCTTGCTGCCCTATCATGTTTTACTTGCCGGCATGTTCGCTCTGCGCGCTGACGCCCCCCATTGGCCACGTTGGCAAGAGCTTGTAAAAACAACAATGACAAAGGGCAAGGTTTTCACAGCTGAGCAGCTTTGCCTCGGAAAGATGTGCTACCTCGAAAATTTTGGATATGAAACGCTACCCGCTTATGCCCACTGGCTCTGTGAATTCAAACCGCTTTGGGATAACGATAAAAACCTTTTTGTGGAGCCGCATTTGCCACATGAAGAGCTTGGCGTTCTGCATATCTCCGGCTTTGATGAAATGCGTCTAGATCGCGCCCAGACAACGGATTTCAAAACAACCGATGGTAAAATCATCAATTATACCTATCGCTATCCGTTTTATGACGGCGAAACGGATCAGGAGATTGACGCCCTCCCGGCATCTGTTTCCTCCGCCGCCTGAGCCCCCTTTTTACCGTAAACATCAAGTGCGCGGCCTTCAAAAGCGCTAACCATGCGATGAATGACTTCTTTAAAAAATAGTTGAGATAAACCTTGTAATGCTTTGTTTTTAAATTCAAATTCAACGCTGAAGTCTATCATGCATGACCCATCCGGTTCGCGAATGAACCGCCAATGGTTCTTTAGATGCTTAAGCGGGCCTTTTAAATACTCAATGTAAATGTGATCTGGCTCTTCCAGCATGACTTTCGAAGAGAACCGCTCCCGGATCATTTTATAACCCACAATAAGATCAGCATAAAAAAGAGTGTCACTCTCGCGGCTATTAATCCGGCTGGCCACGCACCACGGCAAGAATTCATGATATTTTTCAACACCTGCCACCAACGCAAACATTTGCTCCGGCGTGTATGGCAGGCGTTTTTGTTCAATGTGAGTAAGCATTTTTATTCCGCGGCTTGTTTAGCAAGCAGCTCATCACGTGCGGCTTTAAGCTTGGCAAAATCATCACCTGCGTGATGCGATGATCGCGTCAAAGGCGTCGCGGAAACCATCAAAAATCCCTTGTTTTTGGCCATCTTGGTTAGTTGCTCAAATTCTTCCGGTGTCCACCACTTCATCACCCGCGCATGCTTTGGCGTGGGCTGAAGATATTGCCCGATCGTAATGAAATCAATTCCGGCAGCGCGCATATCATCCATCACCTGCCCCACCTCTTCCTTTGTCTCGCCCAGACCAACCATCAGGCCGGATTTGGTAAACATTGACGGATCAACAGCCTTCACACGGGCCAAAAGGCTCAAAGAACGGAAATAACGTGCACCGGGGCGAATAGTCGGATACAGCCGTGGCACAGTTTCAAGATTGTGATTAAACACATCCGGCCGCGCATGGATCACCATATCCCAATCACTCTGGTTGCCGCGGAAATCACCGGGCAGAATCTCAACGGTCGTTTCAGGGCTCTTCATGCGAATGCCTTGAATCGTCTTCACAAAATGATCCGCGCCGCTATCGGGCAAATCGTCCCGGTCGACAGACGTGACCACAACATGTTTAAGACCCATCTGCTTCGTCGCCACACCAACACGCAAAGGCTCTAGCTTATCAAGCGCTTCGGGCTTGCCTGTAGCCACATTACAAAAAGCGCAGGCGCGCGTACACACCTCGCCCATAATCATGAAGGTCGCATGTTTCTGTTGCCAGCATTCGCCGATATTCGGGCACCCCGCCTCTTCACACACGGTGGTCAGCTTATGTTTACGGACAATGTCTTTGGTTTCCGCATAGAGCTTCCCCTGCGGCGCAGGCACACGAATCCAGTCCGGCTTTCGCCCGGCAGGACGATCCGGGTTCTTTTGCTTTTCCGGATGCCGCTTGGCTTTATCTAATAATTTTGGGTTATAGGTCATATCTAGTTATTTAGCTCATTCAACGCTTTTTCAATTCTTTTTAAAGAATTTTCATCTAATACACCATCATTTATGGCGCGTTTTTTGACATCTTCAAAATCAGAGCCTTGTATCCCATCCTCCTCACCATATTCGAGAAGTTTTATAAAAACATTTTTTGGAATATCTGATTTGCTCATATTTAAAAATGTATCGCTTTACCATAGGCATCTAAAACGCTCTCATGCATCATCTCGCTGAGCGTTGGGTGCGGGAAGATAGTATGCATGAACTCGGCCTCGGTTAGCTCCGCTGTTTTCCCAACAACATATCCTTGAATAAGCTCCGTCACTTCCGCGCCAATCATATGCGCACCGAGCAATTCACCGGTTTTTTCATCAAAGACCGTCTTAATCAGCCCTTCCGATTCACCCAGCGCAATCGCTTTGCCATTGCCCATAAACGGAAAGCGCCCGACCTTAACCTTATGCCCCGCCTCTTTCGCTGCCGCCTCGGTCATACCAACGCTCGCGACTTGCGGGTGACAATAGGTGCAGCCCGGAATATTTGATTTATTCATTGGGTGTGCGTCTTTTGATCCGGCGATCTTTTCAATGCAAATGACCCCTTCATGCGACGCCTTATGCGCCAGCCATGGCGGCCCCGTCACATCGCCAATTGCATATACATTCGGTTCACCAGTTTGTAGCCATTCATTTGTTTCAATATGCCCGCGATCGACTTTGGCCTTGGTTTTTTCTAGGCCGATATCCTTGACATTGCCGGCAATACCAACGGCGCTAATAACCGTTTCAACTTTGATCTTTTCAATCTTGCCTTTGACCTCAACATGCACAGTGACGCCGTCTTTGGCTTTATCTAGCTTTTTGACCATACCGCCAGTGATAATCTTCATGCCTTGTTTTTCAAAGCTCTTCCGTGCAAGCGCTGAAATTTCCTCATCTTCCACAGGTAGAACTCGGTCCATCACCTCCACCACAGTGACATCCGCCCCCATAGTTTTATAGAAGCTGGCAAACTCAATGCCAATCGCCCCGGAGCCTACAACCAAAAGTGACTTCGGCATCTTTTCTGGCACCATGGCTTCTTTATACGTCCAAACCTGTTTTCCGTCCGGCTCTAAGCCCGGCAAAACCCGCGCCCGAGCGCCCGTAGCCACAATAATGTGCTTGGCCGAATAAACATCCTTACCCACGGCAACCTTGCCTTTACCCTGCAATTTGCCAAAACCATCAATCACTGTGACCTTATTCTTCTTCAGCAAATGCCCAATCCCGCCGGAAAGCTGTTTTGCGACTCTTCTGGACCGCTCAACGACTTTCTTAAGATCAAAGCTTACATCTTTGACTTCTATACCAAATTCATCTGCATGATTGATAAGGTGATACACCTCACTGGACCGTAGAAGCGCCTTTGTCGGGATGCATCCCCAGTTCAAACAGATGCCGCCGAGATGATTGGCCTCAATAACGGCAACCTTCATTTTCAATTGTGCGGCGCGGATAGCCGCGACATACCCCCCCGGCCCGCCACCAATGATGATCACATCGAAATTTTTATCAATCATTCTTTCCTCCCCAGTTTCTGCGTAAAGAAACCGGCAACTTCTTTAATATCATCCGTAAATGTCGTGTCCTCAGGAAAACGATCAAAGGCTTCTTCAGGTCCGAACAAAACCAGTGGTTTTTCATATAAGAGTCCTAAAGATGCCTCATTCTGTGTACCGTGAGAGCCAGGCAGAACCACCAAAACATCCGATGTCATGATGTTGACCAAATTCCGGCTATAGGGCATAGAGTCATTCTTCGCTTTTTGTTCCAGATGGGTGACGATTGGGATATCAATATAAGGATTGGGAAATTCACTCCGGGAATTTACCTCTTTCTTATAATCGGCTACGGGTTTAATGCCCAGTATAACTCCTCTTTCATCAGGATATTGCGAATAGCCTTTGGCAACTTCGCTCATCACGCCGCCCCCGCATCCTGTCAATAGGTGATAACCATATTCAGCAATCAGCAACCCTAAGGGCAAAGCAAACTCTGTCCAGCTCTCTTCATGCGAGCCCATAACACCGACAACGGGTTTGTGGTCATTGTCGCTCATTATGCACCAAATACATCATCTAAAAATTGCTCAACATGGGAGATATCATCCGCACGAAATGGGTCTTCCGGGAATTTCTCAAACGCACTGTCAGGGCCAAACATAATCATAGGCTTGTCATACATAAGCGCCAAGGAAACCTCATTCCGCGTTCCGTGTGAACCCGGAAGTACAATCAAGGCTTTACTACTCATGACATTCACCAGATTGCGGCTAAACGGCATAGCATCATTTTGCGCCTTAGTGCTAAGCGGGGTAATAATCGGCAAATCAATATAGGTATTCGGAAACTCTTCTTTTGAGAGCTCTTCACCTTTGTAATCCACCGCAGGGCGAATCCCAATCGCAACCCCTTTGCGTTCTTCAACGCTTTGAAAAGCTTTACAGACCTCGCTCATAACACCAGCGCCGGCGCCAGTTAGCAAATGATAGCCGCGCTGCGCAATCAACTCCCCCACGGGACGAGCATAATCCGTCCACGGCTCTGTACTTGAACCCATGACGCCTATAATTGGCTGTCTTTTAATCATAATTTGCGGCCTTTCTTAAAGAAGCATGCTGACGGGATTCTCAATATATTGCTTAAAATATTGTAACCATTGCGCACCCACAACGCCATCCACACTACGATGGTCTGTCGAAAGCGTAACGCGCATAACATTTTGAATTTTTACTTCACCGTTTATCACTCTGGGCATTTCTTCGCCCGCACCGACAGCTAGAATGCAGCTTTGCGGCGGGTTAATAATCGCTGAAAATTCTTTTATGCCGAACATCCCGAGGTTGGAAATTGAGAAACACCCGCCCTGAAATTCTTCCGGCTTCAATTTACCTTCACGGGCACGGCCCGCCAGCTCTTTCATTTCATCAGAAATCTCTCGTAGCCCCTTATTCTCGGCATTCTTTATAATCGGCGTAATAAGGCCGCTTGGCGTCGCCACAGCAACAGATATATCAGACGCAAAATATTGATGAATAGCTTCATCTGTCCAGCTCACATTCGCTTCTGGATAGGCCTTTAGCGCCATGGCCGACGCTTTAATGATGAAATCATTGACCGAAAGCTTGTACTCACCATTGGCTTTTTCATTAATCTCTTTACGGGCGGCCATCAAGCTATCAAGCACACATTCGATTGTGAGGTAGAAATGTGGTACCGTCTGCTTCGATTCCAACAGGCGCTTGGCTGTAATTTTCTTGATATTGTTATTCGGAATTTCGCTATAGGCCATGCCGTAGACATTCACCTTGGCATCCGCAGGCAGGGCTTGAGTCGAAGCGCTTGGAACCGCAGCAGGGGTTCCGCCAGCTTTGGGACCTTCAACATCGGCTTTGACGATACGACCACCCGGGCCCGAACCCTGAAGTCCAGCAAGCTCAACACCCTTATCTGCCGCAATCCGCTTAGCCAAAGGGGAAGCAAACACACGGCCACCTTTTGGTAATTGCGTTTGCACTGCAGCTTTGGGTGTTGGGGCAGTCTTTGGTGCCATAGCCTTCGGAGCCTCAACTTTAACAGCAGCAGGCTTTGGAGCTGGGGCCACGCTCACATCACCAATGTCATCCGCGCTCTCACCATCTTCCAGCAAAACCGCAATCACATCATTCACCGGCACGTTCTCCGTGCCTTCAGCCACAAGAATCTTCCCTATAACACCTTCGTCAACGGCCTCAACCTCCATCGTCGCTTTGTCGGTTTCAATTTCCGCAATCACATCCCCAGCCTCAACGGCATCCCCTTCGGCCTTCAGCCATTTGGCTAAAGTCCCGTCAGTCATTGTTGGCGATAAGGCCGGCATGGTTACGTTAATCGGCATAGCAAACCTTCCTTGCCGCATGAACAATTTCATCCATCTGCGGCAAGGCTAGAGCCTCTAAGTTTGCCGCATAGGGCATCGGCACATCCGCCGCCGCCACGCGCACCAATGGTGCATCTAAATAATCAAACGCATGCTCACCGATAAGTGCGGCAATCTCCGCACCAATCCCTGAAAATGCCCAACCTTCTTCGCATGTCACGATGCGGTTGGTTTTCTTCACACTCTCCAGAATTGTATAACGATCAAGCGGACGAATGGTGCGAAGGTTAATAACTTCCGCATCAATTCCCTGCTCCGCCAACTTCTCAGCCGCCTGCAAAGCCTTCCCGACCATGATCGAGAACGCCACAATCGTTACGTCAGAACCTTCACGTTCAATCTTTGCCCGCCCCAAAGGAATAGCAAAATCTTCGCTTGTCGGAACGCTATGTGTCTCTCCATAGAGCATCTCATTTTCTAAAAATATAATCGGGTTTGGGTCACGAATAGCAGCCTTCATCAGTCCTTTTGCATCCGCGCCAGACCAAGGCGCAACAACCTTCAGCCCCGGAATATGCCCATACCATGAGGCGTAACATTGCGAATGCTGCGCGCCCACACGGGAAGCCGCGCCATTCGGGCCGCGGAACACAATCGGACAACCAAGCTTTCCACCTGCCATATACAGCGTCTTGGCTGCAGAGTTGATAATATGATCCATCGCCTGCATCCCGAAATTCCAGGTCATAAATTCAACAATAGGCTTGAGCCCGTTCATCGCGCTGCCAACCGCAATTCCGGCAAAACCATGCTCAGTAATTGGCGTATCAATCACGCGCTTGTCGCCAAACTCACCCAAGAGCCCTTGTGAAACTTTATAGGCGCCTTGATATTCAGCGACCTCTTCACCCATGAGATAAACTGTTTTATCGCTGCGCATTTCCTCGGCCATCGCATCACGAAGCGCTTCGCGAACTGTAATTTCAGCCATATCTGTAAAAGAAGCTTCATCAAATGGGGGTGGCTCTAGCACAGCGCCCTGCGCGTAAAGAATGTCACGGTTCTCAATCGCCTTACCTTCAACCTGAGCTGCCTCAGAAGGAGAAACACTCACAGGAGCCTCAGCAGCGCTTTCGGCCACTGGCGCAGGTGCACTAGGAACATCCCCAATATCATCCGCACTTTCACCATCTTCCAAAAGCACAGCAATCGGGCTATTCACCGCCACGCCTTCGGTGCCCTCGGCAATCAAAATCTTTCCAATCACACCCTCATCAACCGCTTCAACTTCCATGGTGGCTTTGTCGGTTTCAATCTCCGCAATCACATCACCCGCTTCAACAGCATCACCCTCAGCCTTCAACCATTTGGCCAAATTCCCCTCGGTCATCGTTGGCGATAAAGCCGGCATTAAAATATTCGTTGGCATAAAGCTTTTCCCTTAAATAACTCTCGTAAATAAAAAAGCCTCGCAATGGCAAGGATGACCGCAATTTGGACAGGAATAATCTTCTTCGACACTCTCTTTGTTCCAGAACTCCTTAAAAGAAACTCTTTGTATAAAGTCACTAGCCAAAAGGATTGGAGCAATGTGAACTGTATCAGTTTTCCAACCAATAGAAAAAATTAAATCCGCGCCAGATTTCTCAATCGCCTCAATAGATTTCCTTACAAGCCGCCGCCCCGCGCCCATCTTCTGAAAATTTTCACTCACCGCCACAGACTTCAAATACCCTATTTTTCCACTTTCATCAGCCTGCCTTATATCAGCTGGAGCTTTCCAAGACTGTCCTTTTAAATACCCTTGAAAAGCGTTCTTTTTCAAACACTCCACCATTGAAAAACCAATAACTTTTCCGTCATGTTCGGCGACAAAACAATTATCTATATTGTTCTGAATATCTTCCGCGCTCAAATACCCTTCACCAAGCTCCTGACACGACAAATGCAATATCCGGCCCGCGTCCTTATCTTTAGCGCCGCGGATATGAACAGGAAGGTTTTTAACAAGGCTATATTTTCCGCTCTCTATGTTCTTGTTCTGAGAATCGTAACCGGCCCAAAGCCCTTCCAAAACACCGTCACTTTTCTGTTCAAAAATAAAAACGCCCAAACCTGAATCCGTATGGCTTTTAGCTTTATAAAAACCATAAACATGCCCGCTGGCTCGATCTATGGCACCGCTTAACTTCCAGCCCCTATTACTAGACTCATTATGATCATCTCCCGTAATCTTAAGCCCGCGCTGCTTGATCTTTAGGACGTCACGCTGCACAACGCTATCCCCGTCAACAAGATCATCGTAATAGCTCTTATAATCCCCGCTCAGGGAATATCGCCTCTCTTCCATCAAATCCATAACTCGTTTGATACCCCAAATAAGAAACGCACTCGCACCCCCTCCCAAAATAGCGGCAAGAGTATTCTCAAAAACCGAATGAAATGGAACAAAAATATCCACTATGTCTCCACCAAAACATCAGTCCAAAGTTCGAATTCATCCGGCTCCGGACTTTTTTGAGAGAATGTCGCCGCTTCATTTACAATCTCTTTAATCTCTTTATCAACAGCTTTGAGCTCCGCTTCATCAATACCCATATCCGCCATCATGTCCTTGACGTGCGCAATAGGATCGCGCTCTTCCTTGAAGCTATTAACCTCATCCTTCGTCCGGTATTTCGCCGGATCGGACATTGAATGCCCACGGTAGCGATAGGTCATAACCTCCAGCACATACGGCCCGTTGCCTGTGCGAATATAATCAAGCGCCTGACGTGCCGCAGCCTGAACCGCAAACACATCCATGCCATCAACCTGCTCACCCGGAATGCCGTAACCTTCGCCGCGCTTATAAAGCTGTCCGGCTGACGAACGGGAAACAGACGTTCCCATCCCATATTGGTTATTCTCGATCACAAACAGCACCGGCAAATCCCACAGCGCCGCCATATTGTAGCATTCAGCGACCTGCCCCTGGTTCGACGCGCCATCACCCATATAGGCAACTGCCACGCCTTTATCGCCCTTATATTTATGAGCAAACCCAAGCCCTGTTCCAATCGCGGTGCCCGCGCCGACAATCCCATGACCGCCAAAGAAGTTTTCCTCTTTCGAGAACATATGCATCGAACCGCCTTTGCCGCGCGAATATCCATCAATGCGGCCTGTAAGCTCCGCCATAATCCCTTTCGGATCCATCCCACACGCCAGCATATGCGCGTGATCACGGTAAGACGTCACAACAGTATCCTGCTTTTCTTGCACAGATGTAATGCCGGTAACTACAGCTTCCTGTCCGATGTACAAATGGCAAAACCCGCCAATCAACCCCATACCGTAAAGCTGTCCGGCTTTTTCTTCAAAACGACGGATAAGCAGCATGTCACGATACAGCCGCCGCAACTCTTCTACAGTAGGATTGGATTCACTATTTGAAACGGGTTTAAGCGCCGGTTTTTTCGTCGCTTTCTTACCTGAACTTTTTTTAGCCTTTTTGGCCGACATGCTTATAGTCTCCGTATATCACAGGCTTAACTAGAGATATATTGGCTACACGATTTTATGGCCGCACTCCAGCAAAAAACGCACGTTTGTGCGCCGCAACATATTGAAAAAAAAGAGAAAAACTAAAAATTTGAAACTTAATTACCCAGCAGAACAATCTCCTCAGTCTGCCTGTAACCCAGCACCAGCCTTGCTTGTTCCTCGAGCAAATCTTTATCAACCGACCCAGGGCGCATCATCACAACCTTCTTTTGCAAAGAATCTTTCATGAATGCGCTGGCAGTCTGCTCCTGCGACAATGTCTCTATTTGCTTCTCTAATGTATACAACCTCACTAACGAACGATTACCCAAAACCGCATGATAAGAAAAGTAAATACAAAGACAAACCCCCGTCAGGGCTAAGATATTTTCGCGGAAGAGCTGGCTATGAGACATGAGCTTGTTCATGAGAGTATTGAATCATATTCGGAGTCTGTGGACAACCCCAAAAAATCAATTGATTCAATAGCTTAATGAGTACATAGCAAGAACAAGTACCCGTAAGTGATTCAAATGACTCACTAAATTATCTTTTAAAAAAATTGAGCTTTATGCCGCGTTACTGGCCTTTGGCTTCGCTGCAATCGGTGCGCGCAAAAAACCGGAACCTTCAAAGGCCGCCTGTGAGCCCAGCTCTTCCTGAATACGAAGCAGCTGATTATATTTCGCTGTGCGATCTGAACGGGATAACGACCCTGTTTTAATCTGTCCGGCATTTGTGGCCACCGCCAAATCCGCAATCGTGGCGTCTTCCGTTTCGCCAGAGCGATGCGACAGCACAATCCCAAAATCAGCCTTCTTCGCCATTTCGATGGCTTCAAGCGTTTCGGATAATGTTCCAATTTGATTAACCTTCACAAGAATAGCGTTACCAGCCTTCTCATCAATCCCGCGACCAAGGCGTTTTGAGTTCGTCACATAAAGATCATCACCAACCAACTGCACTTTATCACCCAAAGCCTTGGTTAAATCCGTCCAACCCTGCCAATCATCTTCGGCCAAACCATCCTCGATAGATACGATCGGATATTTATTACAAAGATCCTCGTAATAGCGGATCATCTCATCAGAACCAAGTATTTTACCCTCGCCTTCCAAGTGATATTTTCCATCTTTGAAAAACTCAGTTGATGCAGAATCAAGCGCCAAAGCGATATCTTCGCCTACAACATACCCGGCCGCTTCAATCGACTTCATAATGAAATCAAGCGCCTCTTCCGAAGATTTCACAGCCGGCGCAAACCCGCCCTCATCACCAACATTGGTATTATGTCCGGCGTCCGATAATTGCTTTTTCAATGCATGAAAAATTTCTGCGCCCGCACGAAGCCCTTCGGAGAAATCCTCCGCGGCAATCGGCATAATCATAAATTCCTGAATATCGACCGGGTTATCGGCATGCGCCCCACCATTGATGATATTCATCATCGGTGTAGGCAGCGTATGAGCATAAGATCCGCCAATATAGCGGTAAAGCGGCATATCCAGCTCATCGGCCATCGCCTTGGCCACAGCCATAGACACACCCAAAATCGCATTCGCACCAAGGCGAGCTTTATTATCGGTTCCATCGAGCTTGATCATTTCTTGATCGATATGCAGCTGGTCTTCAGCGTCCATACCAACCAAAGCTTCATAAATTTCGGTATTCACATAGCTAACGGCCTTTGTGACACCCTTGCCCAGATAACGATTTTTGTCATCATCACGGAGCTCAACCGCCTCATAAGCGCCGGTCGAGGCACCAGAGGGCACAGCCGCACGGCCCTTCGCCCCGCTTTCAAGTGCAACATCAACCTCTACCGTCGGGTTTCCCCGGCTGTCTAAAATTTCGCGTGCATGAATGTCGAGTATAGCGGTCATTGAGAATTCCCTTGTAAAGGCATTTTAATCAATGACGTTTTAAAGGAATCTGTCTGAAATGTAAAAGGGGAAAGTTCGAGTTATGCCTCGGTATCAACTTCCTGACCAGTTTCGGCAGGCGCAACACTGCCATCATCTATAGAGGCATCATTAAGAATCTCACCATCTTCATTAACCACAACTTCGCGCAGCGACGGCGCAAGCTGGCTGTCAGGAAGACTTGCGCGCAAAGCAAGAATCTGCTGTTGCAACCCTTCAACAGAAGCAGTTGCGCCAAGGCCAAGCGAGAAAATCGCATTAAAAGTAGTTGTTGTGGATTCCAGAAACTGTTTGTTCAGAAATCTGGCGGTCGAAGAAAGACCAATACCGTTATCCGGTGCATTAGCGCGCCCAGCCTCAAGAATATCAACGCCGCCAATCCCGCCGTCACCAAGCACAGTGGCTTGACCGGCAGGAATACCTTGCTTATTCGCAAGCGTGGCCGCGTTCAAAAATCCTGATGCTCCGGGAATGGTAACCAACGAAAAGCCTCCTGCTTCTATAAAATCAAAGGTTTACTACCTTAATACTCTATTTTAGCTGTTTTTAACGATTTTGTCGAGTTTTACAGGCATTTTTAGCCAACCAAGCGCATATTTTAGTCTATCTGCACTAAATTCATAGATTTAACAAGACTATCAATAGCTTGCGCCTGCACTAAAAACTCTTCCAGTTTGTTATACGGCAACGCAGAAGGCCCGTCACATTTAGCTTTATCCGGGTCTTCATAGGCTTCAATAAATAATCCTGCAATACCAATCGCGATAACCGCCCGCGTTAAATCAGGAACAAGGCCGCGCCGCCCTCCAGAAGCCTCGCTACCCGGAAGTCGCATTTGTGAGGCATGTACGGTGTCGCAAATAATGGGCGAGCCGCCCGTAGCCTCTTTCATCACCCCGAAAGCCATCGGATCAACAACCAGATTATCGTAGCCCATTGCATGCCCACGTTCACAAACAATAGTCTGCTCATTCCCGCATTCACCGAATTTATCGACGATATTAGCAATCTGATACGGGGACATATATTGCGGTTTTTTAATGTTAATGACCGCGCCAGTTTTTGCCATTGCTTCAACCAAGTCGGTTTGGCGCGCCAAAAATGCAGGAATCTGCAACACATCCACCACGTCTGCAACCGGCTGGCACTGGTCAATTTCATGCACATCGGTAATGATTGGCACATTATCAAACTCTGCTTTGACCTTTTGAAAGATCTTCAGCCCCTTATCCATCCCTACTCCGCGATAGCTGTGGATACTGGAACGATTGGCCTTGTCAAAGCTGGCTTTAAAAACAAAAGGAATACCAAGCTTGTCGGTGATGGCTTTATAAACCTCAACCGCTTTCAGCGTGATTGCTTCATCTTCAAGCACATTTAGACCGCCAAACAAAACAAACGGCTTGTCGTTTGATACTTCCAGAGATTGGATTTTAACTGTTTTCATGGGTACGGATATAGCCTGTTTTATACCAAATAAAAAGCATGACTTTTTTTCCATAAGGTGTACTTTACCATAAAAAATATGGAGACTTTTTATGAATGCAAATAAATCTATAGGACCTAAAGCTATTTTATTCAGCGGAATTGCTGGAGCACTTGGGCTAGTTACGATTTGGACAACAAGCACAACCGTAGAAAATATTGAGGAGATTAAAGCTAACGCTCGGATCAAAGAGGCATGTACAACGTCGCTTGCTCCCCAGGTAACCCCTCAAACAAAAGCTGTTTACAGAACCCATGGAGAATGGGGTTGGGGTAGCTCTGGTGATAATATAAAAACAGAATGCTTATTGGAAAGTAACTAAACCAGCCGGCTCTGCTCCACGGCCGCTTTAATAAAGCTCACAAATAACGGATGCGGATCAAACGGTTTTGATTTGAGTTCCGGGTGATATTGAACCCCGATAAACCACGGGTGATCAATCCGCTCCATGGTTTCAGGCAATTCACCATCTGGAGACAGCCCTGAGAAAACACACCCCTGCTCCTCAAGCTTGTCTTTATAATTAATATTCACTTCATAGCGGTGACGATGACGCTCGCTAATATCCGCAGACCCATATATTTCAGCAATGCGCGAACCTTCGGTAAGCTTAGCTGGATAGGCCCCTACACGCATCGTTCCGCCCAAATCTTTATCTGTACCGGCTTGCTTCTTGCCATCCTGCTCCCACTCGGTCATCAGACCCACAATATGTTCACCGCCATCATTTAGCTCACTGGATGTTGCATCTTCAATCCCACAGAGATTGCGCGCTGCTTCAATGATTGCCATTTGCATACCCAGACAAATTCCAAAATACGGTATTTTCTTTTCCCGCGCGTATTGAACAGCCTTAATCTTGCCCTCCGTCCCGCGTTTACCAAATCCGCCGGGAACAAGTATGCCGTGTACACCCTGAAGATGCTGCGCTAAATCCACATCACCCTCAAAATCCTCCCCTTCAAAAAACTTCAGTTCAACTTCAATTTTATTGGCAATGCCGCCATGAACGAGAGCTTCGTTGAGCGATTTATAACTGTCAGCCAGATTGGTGTATTTCCCGACAATCGCAATCTTCACCTTGCCTTCCGGCTCCTTCACCCGGCGGACAATCCTCTCCCAAATTGAAAGGTCAAGATTGGCAATATCTTTAATGCCGAAACTGTCCATCACCTGGTGATCCAGCCCTTCGCCATGATAAGATAGCGGAACTTCATAGATCGTCGAAACATCTAGAGCCGGAATAACCTTATCTTTTGCAATATTACAAAACAGCGCAATTTTATCGCGCTCGTCTTGGGCAATCTCTCGATCAGCGCGGCACAGCAGAATTTGCGGACGAATGCCGTAACTCATAAGTTCTTTCACGCTGTGCTGCGTTGGTTTGGTTTTAAGCTCTCCGGCTGCAGGAATATAAGGCAGCAGCGTCACATGAATATAAAGCGCCCGATCAGCTCCAACTTCGTTACCAAACTGGCGAATAGCCTCAAGGAATGGCAGAGACTCAATATCCCCAACCGTTCCGCCAATTTCACAAAGCACAAAATCAGCCGTACCTTCTTTTTCATGAATGAAATCTTTAATCTCATTCGTAATATGCGGGATAACTTGAATGGTCGCGCCAAGATAATCACCTTTACGCTCTTTCGAAAGCACTTCGGTATAAACTTGCCCAGTCGTGATGTTATCATTCTTGCGCGCCGGAACGCCGGTAAAACGTTCATAGTGCCCCAGATCAAGGTCCGTCTCTGCGCCATCATCGGTGACGTAAACCTCACCATGCTGGAACGGGCTCATTGTCCCAGGATCGACGTTTAGATAGGGGTCAAGCTTACACAGGCGAACTTTATAACCCCGCGCCTGCAATAATGCGCCAAGCGCAGCGGAGCCGAGGCCTTTTCCGAGTGAGGAAACAACGCCGCCAGTGATAAATATGTATCGTGTCATGTTATTCCGCTATCGGGACCTCAGGAGGTGCCGCAGGTGTTTCAACAGGCGCTTCAATCGCCGCAGGCGCATTCTCAATGGCATCCATTAATCCAACAGGCTGCGCACTGCGCCCTGCTAAAATGCCCAAGAGTAAACTGGTACAGAAAAAACCCGCCGCACAAAAGGCTGTCGCACGGGTTAATAAATTGGCCGTACCTTCCGGTGATGCCAAACCGCCAAGCCCGCCAGAGCCGCCGCCAATACCGAGACCGCCGCCTTCTGAACGTTGCAAAAGGACGAGACCGATAATGGCCAGAGCCAAAAATAGATGTATGACAAGAAGTACGCTTTCCATGGACTTGCTTTCTAATTGATTTAAGCCGCTCTTGCAATAGCAAGAAATTGATCGGCCTTCAATGATGCACCTCCAATAAGGCCCCCATCGACATTTTCTGTGGCCAAAAGCTCAGCTGCATTATCAGGTTTCATCGACCCGCCATAGAGAATCCGCACCTTTTCAGCATTTTTGGTATGCTTAGCAAGCTCCCCACGAATCAAGGTGTGCATATGCCGCGCATCTTCGGCGCTAGCGGTTTTCCCTGTACCAATCGCCCAGACAGGCTCATAAGCAATTACAATCTGATGGAAATCATTTAGCGGGGGCAAGGAATGCTGCAATTGTGCAATCACCACTTCTTCGGCTTTGCCCTGCTCACGCTCTTCCTCGGTTTCACCAACGCAAATAATCGGGATTAAATCACTCTCGAGCGCCCTCTCAGCTTTTTGCTGAACAACCGCGTTCGTTTCACCGTGATATTGCCGTCGCTCGGAATGTCCCAAAATCACATAAGAACAGCTGGAATCTTTAAGCATCGCCGCTGAAACATCGCCTGTATAGGCACCGCTTTCGTAAGCGCTACAATCCTGCGCCCCAAATTGTACAGCCACGTACCCATGCGTGGCATGGCGCACTGCAGGAATATGCAGAAATGGCGGACAGACCAGAATATCGCAGCTCTCAAGCACTGCCTCATCCGGCTCTAATTTATTGATGATATCGGCAACCAAAGCGCGGGCATCATCCACGCTCCCATTCGTCTTCCAATTTCCGGCGATAAGTTTTTTCATAGCTATTGCTCCTGCCTTCTCACGCCCTTATAGTGCAAGCCGATGATCGCAAAAACAATACTAAAAGGGTAAAAACATGGCAATGCAGGCCTTACGTGATGGTGCTTCAGGTGGAATGCTCAAATATTTCCTGTTAGGAATTCTGTGTCTCGCTGCCGGCGGGCTGGTTTTCACCGACGTTGGCGGATTTTTCCGCGGTGGAGTAACTGGCACAGACGCCGCGAAGGTCGGTAAGCATAAAATTTCGATTAACCAGTTTGACAGGGCCGCCCGCAACACTCTCAACCGTTTGGGTATGACCCCGGCGCAAGCTTACAAGGTCGGTTATATCCACGAACTTCTCAATAATGAAATCCGTGTCAGTCTGCTCCAGCAGCAAGCCGCAAAGACCGGCGTTCGCATAAACGTGAAGAAAGTCGCTGGAAACATCCAAAAACTTATACAGCCAATGACCAAACCCGGACAACGCCCGCAAGATGTCCTGCAGCAGCTTCTCGCAAGTCAGGGCATCAGCGAAGGCGAGCTTGTAGCTTCAATCCGTCAGGAAATGACGGTCAACCTCCTTGGTAATGCCATCCAATCAGGCTTTCTGGGGGTTTCTCAACCGATGGTCCGTGATCTAGCCCGCTATAATGATGAGCAGCGAGCTATCCAATATATCAGCTTTAAAAATAAAGATTTCACAGCCATTGAAGCCCCGACCGATGAAAAGCTCCTTGAGTTTTATGAGGCCACAAAAGAGGCTTATGCAATCCCCGAAACGCGCAAAAGTAAAATCATCCTCATCGAAACAGATATGCTGAAAGACAGCCTTGAAATTTCCAATGAAGAAATAAAAGAAATTTATGAGCGCAATATAAGTTCATATAGCGAACCAGAGAAACGGAAGGTTGAGCAGGTTATCCTCACCGACGAAGAGCAAGCCGCGGAAGTCCATAAGCTTGTCCAGGATGGCAAAGCCCTAAAAGATGCAGTTCAAACAGTTACAGGAAATACAACTGATTACCTCCCTGCCCGGAATGTCCCAAAAGAAGAGTTACTTGAAGAAATTCGTCAGGATGTTTTTGCTGCAAAGACAAAGGATTTGATTGGCCCTACAGAATCTGGTCTTGGTTATCACGTTGTTGTTGTGCAAAAAATCATTGCCCCCACGACCACACCGCTGACCAAGGTTAAAAAGGACATTAAGGAAGAGCTTAGCGAAACCCGTCTGCTCGATGCGCAATATGAGCTTGCCAATACGGTCGATGACTATCTTGCCGCCGGTGATGACATTGACGCGCTCAAGGACGAGTTCAATGTCAAAATTCAGGACATGCCTTATACCAACAGCTTCGGCCTCGGCAAAGATAATAAAGCAACCTTTACGGCGTCCTTTGGCCCGGATGCACAAACACTGGCTACAAGCCTGTTCGAATTGGGCGAAGGCGAAGCCTCCCCCGTTATGGAGCTGGCCGATGGTCGCATGGCCGCGCTTGTAGTTACCGAAATTCAGGACAAGACCTACAAACCCTTTGATGATCTGAAAGACAGCTTGAAAAAGCGCTGGATGAATGACAATCGCCGCGTTCAAAACAAAATGAGTGTTTTGCACATTTTAAGTGATGCCAGAAACGCAAACACCCCAATTAAGGAGCTTGCCAAAAGCCAAAACAAACAGACTCAAACGCTCTCAGGCTTTAAACGGAGCGATGAGCCAAAAGCGCCGCTGACAGCTGCCGCTTTAACGGCTGTGTTTGAAGCCCCAGAAAACGATCTTTTCGTGATTGATCTGGAAGACGGCGCAGCCATCGTTGCTGTGCAAAAATCAACCATACCTGACAAGCCGAAACAAGACGGCTTGAAAGCCGCAGAAAACACCTTGCTGCAATCCCAGCAAAACGAAGCTTACACAATTTACGTTTCCAAGCTGCACAAAGGTTATGGCGTCAAAATAAATGACAAACTGCTGAACGCTGTCTATGGTGCGAGAACAGAGTAATAAGGCATGCCCGTTATCGCCCCTGAATATGCAGATTTCGAAACCGCTTTCGCTGCTGGCAGGTCACAACTTGTCTATCATCAATTCTCCGGCGATCTTGAAACGCCTGTTGGTACATATCTTAAACTCTGCATGGATGAGCCCTATTCTTTTCTCTTAGAATCGGTAGAGGGCGGCAATGTTTTAGGGCGCTATTCCATCATTGGCATGAAACCGGACCTGATATGGAGCTGTAAAAATGGCGAAGTCAGCGTTGAAAATAAAAGCGGCGCAGATGTTCCTAAAAATGCTGGCAGCGCGCTTGAATCCCTGCGCACCTATGTGAAGAACTGTCATATTGATTCCATCCCCAAAGACCTACCACCCATGGCCGTTTCCGGGCTGTTCGGCTATTTGGGCTATGACATGATCCGGTTGGTTGAAAATATCCCCGACACCAACCCGGATGATTTAAACATCCCCGATAGCATCCTCATGCGGCCAACAATTTTGGTAATTTTCGACAATGTGAAGCAGGTCATCACATTGGTTACACCCGTTTATGCCCATGGAAACAGCAGTGATAAAACCGCCAAAGAAGTTTATGAAGAAGCCTCGACCATTTTAAACCAAACGCTAGATCAGATTTTCACCTACGTAGATCGGGGGCGTCTGGAAATTGAATCAAAAATCAAAACCCCGCTGGATGTTAAATCCAACATGACCCGCGAGCAATATCATGGGGCTGTTAAAAAGGCCGTGGCCTATACTTATGAAGGTGATATTTTTCAGGTTGTCCCCAGCCAGAGATTTGTAACGGATTTTGATCTGCCGGCTTTTGAGCTTTATCGCTCTCTCCGCAATGTCAACCCATCACCCTTCATGTTTCTTGTGTCGTTTGATGATTTTCAGCTTGTCGGCGCCAGCCCGGAAATTCTGGTCCGTGTGCGTGATAATGAAATCACTGTGCGCCCCATCGCCGGAACGCGTAAGCGCGGCGCCAATGCCGCTGAAGACAAAGCTTTGGCAGCAGAGCTGCTGGCGGACGAGAAAGAACGCGCCGAACATCTCATGCTGCTAGATTTAGGCCGCAACGATGTCGGCCGCGTGGCTGAATTTGGCAGCGTCAATGTCACAGAGTCTTTCTTTGTCGAGCTTTATTCCCATGTGATGCATATTGTTTCGAACGTCACCGGAAAGCTCAAAAAAGACTGCGATATCGTTGATGCCCTCTTCGCAGGCTTCCCAGCAGGCACAGTCAGCGGTGCGCCAAAAGTCCGCGCTATGGAGATTATTGATGAACTGGAGGTCAGCCGTCGCGGCTTTTACGCTGGTGGTATCGGGTATCTTTCAGGCAATGGCGCTTTGGATACCTGCATCGCCCTGCGCACCGCTATGATTAAAGATGGTAAGCTCTATGGTCAGGCCGGAGGCGGCGTTGTGACCGATAGCGATCCGGAAGCCGAGTATCAGGAAACGCTCAACAAATCTCGCGCTATTTTTCATGCCGCAGAGCTGGCCCTTAAAAACGCACAATAGCCTTAATCAGATTGTCCGAAAAGTTTCTTCAAAATTTCTGCGCGCGCTTCCGCACTGTTTGGATCTTTTGATTTGCTGCCGGCTGCCGGCTCTGTCTTAGCTAGAACCTTATGCGCGTTTTGCCGGGTTTTCGAAGCAACTTTAATTTTAGGCCTTTCGACAAGGGCGCTGGCATAGACAATCTCAAACCCCCTTGCCTGTACATCTGGAATCCACGCCTT
This sequence comes from Alphaproteobacteria bacterium, assembly GCA_021776025.1. Lineage (GTDB taxonomy): Bacteria > Pseudomonadota > Alphaproteobacteria > Micavibrionales > Micavibrionaceae > TMED27. The sequence continues at coordinate 442,215 of JAJFGR010000007.1, read as the reverse complement.
AAGCCCGTTAATCGTAACCTCTTTCGGATGTCCGATGGCAATAGCATGGCCCTTCCGCACGGCCGCTTCTTCTGTTTTGCGCAAAGCCTGCCTTACAAATTCAGGAGTATCTTCATGATCAAGAAACACATCGCGCACGGCCGTCGGCAATCCATTAAGTCTCGCTGTTTCAGCACCTACAGAACTGCCAATGGTTTTTGAATCAATAAAATACAGCCCCCGACCTTTAAGGGATTCCATCACCCAATCCATAATTTCCGGGTTTTGGGTTACCATGCTGCCCATATGGTTATTAACACCAACATAGCCCTCAAAACTTTCAAACGCGGCCTTCATATTTTCCTTCACTTGGCTCTCGTCCATCCCGTCTTTAAGAGCAATTGGCCCAAGACTCACAGGACTTGTCATCGCTTGCATCGGCATGTGAATCATCAACTCATGCTCGTTATCTTTGGCTGCGCCTGTAATCCCCTCTAAATCAGGGGCATAGGGCAGGAACGCCAGAGTCAGCGGCGCATCAAGCTCAATCGCTGCAAAACTGTGTTTACGATCCACGCCCATATCATCGATAATGATAGCAATTTTTGGCTTGCCGGTGGCCAGTATTGGCTCATATTCCGGCGCTTTCTTAACTATCTTTGGCTTTGAGGGCTTATGAACGCGCTTTCCGGGTTCAGGATAACTATAGGCCGCGATAATCTCTTCAAATTCGCTCTCATCAACCTCAGGCCTCATATATATTTTTTCAATATCCCGCTCTTGAAATTGCATCGTTGTTTTAAAATGTTCGGGGGGCATGTTTTGCGAAAGATTGGTGTCTTTTGGCGCGCGCACAAAAATAGCGCCGTTCGTCACAAAATACATGATGAGCATTAAGGTGACGGCGACAGCAACAAACAGGAGGGTTCCACGAGGATTCACGTAGCGTTTCATAGCCAGCATCATAGCCTTAATTGAGACCACAGTAAAGAATCCACTGTTCATCCACATTTTTATCCCTTGCAATAGTGCCCCGCGATAAGCGATAAATGCGGCCATGATTGTACTTATCGATAATTACGATAGCTTTACCTACAACCTCGTGCAATATCTTGGTGACCTAGATGTGGAAACCAAAGTGTTTCGCAATGACCAAATTAGCGTTGAGGACGTGCTGGCGCTCTCGCCAAAAGGCCTGACGATTTCGCCGGGACCAAGCGACCCCGATCATGCCGGCATTTGTTTGAAATTGGTAGAAAAGGCAGTAGAGACTGAAACGCCACTGTTTGGTGTGTGCCTTGGCCATCAGGCTATCGGCCAAGCCCTAGGCGGTAATATTGTCAAAACCGCGCCCCTGCATGGCAAAACGTCCGCAATTACCCATGACAACAAAAGCGTGTTCAAAGGCTTACCTTCACCCATCGAAGTCACACGCTATCATTCTTTGGTCATTGAAGCAGAGACCTGCCCTCATACTCTAGAAGTTACAGCGCAGACTAACGACGGCGTTATCATGGGCGTGGCACATAAAACCCTGCCCATACACGGCGTACAGTTCCACCCTGAAAGTATCGCCACCGAGCATGGACACGCGATGCTAAAAAACTTCATCGAATTATTGTAGGTTCATTTCATGCAAAGTTTTTTCGACGGTAAGATCTCTCTCAATGAAGACCAGATGATCGAAGCTATGACCCAGATCATGGAAGCTCAGGTTTCCGATGAGCAGCTCTCAACCTTTCTTGTAAACATGGCAGAGCGCGGCGAAACCGTGGAAGAACTCACCGGCGCAGCCCGGGTCATGCGTAAAAAAGCCGCCCATATCAAAGCCCCCTACGGCGCTGTTGATTGCTGCGGCACCGGCGGCGATAAAAGCGGCACCTATAATATCTCCACGGCTGTAGCTTTGGTTGCAGCCAGTTGCGGCGTGCCTGTGGCCAAGCACGGCAATCGCGCGGCAAGTTCGAAATCCGGGGCAGCCGATGTTCTCGAAGTTCTCGGCGTAAACCTTGATGCCCCGCAAGAACGTTTAGAAGAAGCGCTGGAAACGCTGCATTTCGCTTTTTTGATGGCCCCCAACCATCACAGCGCAATGAAACATGTCGGCCCAGTCCGTAAAGCGCTGGGCACACGCACCATCTTTAATCTCCTTGGCCCGCTGGCCAATCCGGCCGGAACGCGCCACCAGTTACTCGGTGTATTTGATAAAAAATGGGTGCTGCCGATAGCTGAAACGCTTCTAAACCTCGGCACCAAAACTGCCTGGGTTGTCCATGGCTCAGACGGGCTCGATGAAATCACCACCACCGGTCTGACGCATATTGCCACGCTGGATCATGAAGGCCATATCGAGGAAAAAACCATTACACCGGAAGATTTTGGATTGGAAGTAGCACAACCTGAAAAATTGCTCGGCGGGGAGGCCGGTGATAATGCCAAAGCCCTGCGCGCTGTGCTGGAAGGTCAAAAATGCGCCTATCGCGATATTGTGATCGCCAACACAGCCGCTGTGCTGGTCCTCCATGGTGATGCAGAAGACCTAAAGGCCGGAGCAAAACAAGCCGCAGACGCGCTTGACCAAGGCTTAACGCAGCAAACTTTAAAAGACTACATCACATTATCGAGAGAAGCCTAAGACATGAGTGTGCTAAACGAAATTTGTCAGCGTAAAATCCAGCATGTTGCGGAGCGTAAAGTCGCCGTTCCCCTCTCTGATTTGGAAACTCAGATCAGAGAGCAAGATAAGCCCAGAGGCTTCATCGAAAATCTAAATGCGGTGGTCCAAAACGGCACCGCCCTCATCACTGAAGTCAAAAAAGCCTCTCCCAGCAAAGGGGTTATTCGTGAAGATTTTGATCCGGCCGTCATCGCTAAAATTTATGAAGCTGGCGGGGCTGCGTGCATTTCCGTTCTGACCGATGAGCCGTATTTTCAAGGGCATGATGATCATTTTAAGGCCGTGCGCAATGCAGTCTCCCTACCTCTTATCCGCAAAGATTTCATGATCGACCCCTATCAGATTTATGAATCCCGCGCGATGGGCGCAGATTGTGTTTTGCTGATTATGGCCGCCCTAGATGATTCGCTGGCCGAAGATTTATATATGTTGGCCGGTAAACTAGGCATGGATGTGCTTGTCGAAATTCATGATAAAAAGGAGCTGACCCGCGCATTAGCATTTAACCCCGCGATGATCGGCGTCAATAACCGCAATCTCAAAACACTTGATGTTGATGTGCAGACTTCATTTGATTTGTTGGATCAAATTCCTGCGGGCGTAACCAAAATTGCCGAGAGCGGGTTGAGCGATCGACAAACAATTTCAAAACTCCAAAACGCAGGCTACAGCGGCTTTTTAGTCGGTGAAAGCCTCATGCGTGAGGACAATGTTGCCGGAGCTCTTAAAATATTATCAGGAAAATAATTGACACAGACCGTGAACTAAAGTAGAACAAAAAGTGTATATTGCGTAATAATTTAGTCAATTTACCGCTATGCGGCGGTTAATAAGGCCCAGTGAAGAGGACCATATAATGCTGACCAAAAAACAACGCGACCTGTTGGTTTTTATCCATCAACGCTTGTCTGAAGATGATGTCCCCCCTTCTTTCGAGGAAATGAAAGACGCTTTGGGGCTTAAGTCCAAATCAGGAATTCACCGTCTAATTAGTGGCCTTGAAGAGCGCGGCTATATTCAGCGCCTCCCGCATCGCGCCCGCGCCCTTGAAATTACACGGCTGCCCGAAGGCATGAAAAAAGACAACCAGAACGCAGGCAGCGCCAGCCCAGCAAATCAGGATAATCCCAATTTCGATCAAATCCCTCTTTACGGCAAAATCGCCGCCGGAACACCCATTGCCGCTATTGCCGATGAAGGTGAATTTGTTCAGGTGCCTCCGGGTTTCGGAGGCTCCGGTGAGCTTTATGCCCTGACCATCGAAGGTGATTCCATGATTAATGCCGGTATTTATGATTCCGATATCGTGGTGATTCAGCGCTGCGATAGCGCCGAAAACGGCACCATCATTGTTGCCCTTGTTGATGATGAAGAAGCCACCTTGAAACGCCTTCGCCGCGCCGGTGGTAAAATTGTCCTTGAACCGGAAAATGACGATTACGAACCACGCATTTTAGAACCAAACCGCGTGAAGGTGCAGGGCAAGCTCGTCAGCTTGATGCGCTCTTATAATTAAAGCTCACTCTCAATGAGGAGCCCACGGCCTTTGTCCGCGAGTTTCCACGCTTGTTTCTATATCAAAACTGCCATCACGCTTAAATGAGAGGGCATAGCCGCCGCGCTTTGTTGTGAACCGGTCAATCGTGAGCGCACCATCGCAATCAGGCAGCGGATCGCTAGCAATTAAAATATCCGCCCACGCGCATTCTTCATTAAAACTTTTAAGGTCCCTTAAAACCGCCACGCTGGTTTCATAGACCTCCATACGGCAGCCCTCCTCACCGCACAGCAATCCGCCCTCTTGCCCTTCTTTCGGCCATTTCTGCGCGCCCAAGATCTTCAATCAGAGCGTCCTCAAGCACAATACAGATGCCGCCATTCCCGCAAAATGCTTGAGGCCAATGACGGTCCCTTACACATCCGCAAAATTAACCTCATCCGACAAAATCGGCGTATAGACCCGCTCAGTGCGGAGCTTACCAGCCATAAAACCAACGCCTACACATAATGCAAACAGCAATATCGGCCGCAGCCGCTCGTCATGGCTCAAAAAAAGCCAACCAATGATGGGAAAAACCACCAAGCTCGTGGCCACGAAAGAAGAAGGCTCAAAACGCAAATTAAAATACAGCGCGATGCCCGCAGCTATAAAAACCGGCACCCATAAAAAAAGCTGCGTACGCTGCAGCGCCAAAGCATCCTTCAGCGCCGGCCAAAAATCACGGAGCTGCACTCTATAATCCAACGGATTTTTAAAAAGTTTACTGTCTAAACCTATATGAAACACTTGCATGGCAAACCGATGAGCATTAAGACGGATGCAACAGTTTTAGTGTAAAAAAACCGCGCTGAGCAAAGGAGAATCATGACCGTCGTTACCCGCTTCCCGCCTTCCCCCACCGGCTTTATGCATATCGGCACAGCCCGCACGGCGCTGTTTAACTGGCTTTATGCCAAGCATAACGGCGGAAAAATGCTGTTTCGAATTGAAGATACGGACCGCAAGCGTCACTCAGAAGAAGCGGTAGAGGCCCTGATCCGTTCCATGGAATGGCTGGAGCTAGATTGGAATGGAGATATAGTCTCCCAATTTGCCAGTCAGGCACGACATGTTGAAGTTGCCCAGGAGCTGTTAGAAAAAGGCGAAGCCTATAAATGTTTTTGCACGCCTGAAGAGCTGGATGAAATGCGGACAAAGACCAAGGCCGAGGGCAAACCGACCTTTTATGACCGCCGCTGGCGCGATAGCGATGCCACGCCGCCCGAAGGCGTTGAGCCCGTAATCCGTATCAAAGCCCCTCTCGAAGGTTCAAACACCGTCGCAGATCAAGTCCAGGATGATGTCACAATTCAAAGCGAACAGCTTGACGATTTTATCATCCTGCGCAGTGATGGCAGCCCAACCTATATGCTCGCCGTTGTTGTCGACGACCACGATATGGGGGTTACCCACGTTATCCGCGGCGATGACCACCTCAACAATACATTCCGCCAAAACGTAATTTATGACGCGATGGGCTGGGACAAACCGCAATACGCCCATATTCCGCTCATCCTCGGCCCTGATGGATCTAAAATGTCTAAACGCCATGGCGCCGCAAGTGTTGAAGAATACCGCGATACGGGCTATCTGCCCGAAGCAGTGCTGAATTATATCCTGCGCCTTGGCTGGTCCCATGGCGATGATGAGATTATCCCGCGTGATAAAGCCATTGAATGGTTTGATTTCAAAGGCATTGGCAAAGCCGCCGCCAGATTTGATTTCGACAAGCTGGAAAACCTTAACGCCCATTATATCAACGAAGCCGATCCGCAGCGCCTTATCGATCTTTGCCTGCCTTTTTATCAGCAGCGCCATGACATCATCCCGGATGAGCAAGCCCAAAAGCGTATCATGCAAAGCGCAGACGAATTAAAGTCACGTGCTAAGACTTTACTCCAATTTACTGATGAATCAGCATTTTATGCCAAAACTGTTCCATTTAATTACGATGAAAAAGCCGCCGGCCTTTTAGATCAGAATATTTTATCAGCGCTCCAGACAGCGCTGAGCAATCTGAACGATTTTACATCCGAAAATATTCAGTCTACTTGCAAAGATATTGCCGATGAAAAAATGGATGGCAAACTCGGAAAAGTCGCCATGCCCCTGCGCGCAGCCCTGACCGGCACAACGGTTTCCCCCTCCATATTCCACGCCGCTGAAATTCTCGGAAAAGCGGAAACATCCGCGCGCATTCAGGCGGCCATTGATCACGCTTGAACAATCTCAAAACTTCTTTAGAATGATTATTCACTGATCGCGTCCTGCGATTTACAACATCAAGAATACACTTCAAGCGTGTGGGGATATCATGGCTAAAGAAGCTCAAAACCAGAATCAAAAAACATTTACCCTGACAAATGATGAAACAGGAGAATCCATACAGCTCCCTGTTCAAGACGGCACGGTTGGCCCGAGCGTCATCGATGTTCGCAAACTCTACGCGCAAACGGGGCACTTCACCTTTGACCCCAGCTTTACCGCTACCGGAAGCTGTAAATCACGCCTGACCTATATTGATGGAGAAGAAGGCATTCTCATGCACCGCGGCTATACGATTGAAGAACTGGCCGAACATAGTAGCTTTTTAGAGGTTGCCTATCTCTTGCTTTACGGTGACTTGCCAAGCAGCGAGCAGATGACAAAATTTGATCACGACATCACCTATCACACCATGGTGCATGAGCAAATAAACTACTTCTACCGCGGGTTTAGACGCGATGCTCACCCCATGGCCATCATGTGTGGGATTGTTGGTGCTCTGGCCGCTTTCTATCATGATTCACTGGACATTCATGACCCGGAGCAACGCGAAATCTCCGCGCATCGCCTGATCGCAAAAATCCCTACACTGGCGGCAATGACCTATAAATATACGATTGGTCAGCCGTTCATGTATCCGCGCAATGATCTCAATTTCTCGGAAAATTTCCTGTATATGTGTTTCGGCCTGCCCGCTGAGCCATATAAGGTAAACCCCATCCTTGCGAACGCAATGGATAAAATCATGATCCTGCATGCGGACCACGAACAAAACGCATCAACATCAACAGTCCGGCTTGCCGGATCATCACAAGCCAACCCATTCGCCTGTATTTCCTCCGGGATAGCATCCCTCTGGGGGCCAAGCCACGGCGGCGCAAACCAGGCTGTCCTTGAGATGCTTGATGAAATAGGTGACAAGAAAAACATCCCTGAATTCCTTGAAAAAGCAAAGGACAAGGACGATCCGTTCCTGCTTATGGGCTTTGGCCACCGCGTTTACAAAAATTTCGACCCGCGTGCCGGCGTTCTTAAAAAAGCCTGTGATGAAGTTCTCGATGATTTAGGTGTTCATGACCCGCGTTTGGAACTGGCTATGGAGCTGGAGCGCATTGCTCTTGAAGATCCTTATTTCGTCGATCGAAAGCTGTTCCCTAATGTTGATTTTTATTCCGGCATTATCCTGAAAGCTATGGGTTTCCCAACATCGATGTTTACAGTGCTCTTCGCTGTAGCCAGAACCGTCGGCTGGATATCTCAATGGAAAGAAATGGTCGAAGAACCTACATTGCGCATTGGCCGCCCGCGTCAACTTTACACGGGCCCCGCTCAACGTCCATACGTACCAATGAACAAACGCAAGTAAACACTTAGCTTAAAATAAAGGTCGCTGCGCGCTTGGAAGGTGTCTCATCACTATCAAGCCTGAGCTGACTTTCCAGCTCGGCAAAAGCGGCTTTTTGCTTTGCCTGCTCTTCCGGATAGCCTATAAGGCGCATCATCCCACGCGTTAGATAGTTAACGTTGCACTTACCTTGCAAGAACTCCGGCACAACTTCCTTCTCCAGCAAAATATTGGCCAGATGTGCATAAGGAGTCTTCACAAGTACCTTAAGAAGTAAGGTCGTGATTGGATGCGTTTTATACCCAATAATGTGAGGAATTCCGGCATAAGCCAATTCCAGCCCTACAGTGCCCGACGCGGCAAGCGCTACGTCACACGCCGCGATAGCGTTCCATTTCTGTGACTGCTTAAACACCACATGAGTCTCAACTTCATTGCTGCCCAAAAGCTCCATAACCTGATATTCCAAACTCGGAAGTGTCGGTACAATCATTACTAAATCCGGATATTGCTCTTTAAGCGCATCCATAGTTTGCAAAAATGGTTTTGACAGCTTTTTCAGCTCGCGCTCACGGCTTCCTAAAAAGAGCCCAACGCAAACGCTAGAATCTTCTATCTCCCGGTTGGCACGAAACCCTTCCCGTTGAAACGCAGTCTTATCAACTTCGATAAGGGGATGACCAACATATATTGCTTTCAAGTCATGCTTTTTAAAATAATCCGGCTCAAAAGGAAACAAGCACATCACACCATCAAGAAAAGCCGCAACCTTCTTCGCCCGTCCTGGCCGCCAAGCCCACACAGTAGGCGCGACATAATGAATAATTTTACCCTTAAATTTTCCGCGTTTTTTAAGGCGTTTTGCGACATTAAAATTAAAATCAGGGAGGTCAATCGTAACCAATACATCCGGACTGCGCTCTTCAATTTCTTCAACCACCCCATGAATAAGCCGTAACAAGCGCGGAAGATGCCACAACACTTCCCACAACCCCATTACACAAAGCTCATCCATTGGCCATAAGCTCTCTAGGCCCTCATCGCCCATCTGATCGCCACCAATACCGGAAATATTCTCATCGGCTACGCCTTCGCTCTTTAGCCCCCGCATCAACGATGCTCCCAAGGCATCTCCTGAAGGCTCTCCGGCTATTAAAAATACCGACTTACTCATCTGGATTCCCCTTAAAAACTTCGGCATCTATGCCTGTTATAAAAATATTGGCCTTATTAGCCTTGACTACAACCTTGTCCAGATCATAAATAAAACTGCTGCCTGCATGAACAGCTACGCCAGAAAAACCAGCACTAATAATATTGTCTATAGTCTGAGGCCCTATCGTTGGCAAATCAAGGCTCTGATCCTGCTGAGGCTTACAAAGCTTTACCAACACGGCCGGCTTGCCTTTACGCTGTAAAGGCCCACAGCGCTGAATAAACTCGTCAGTCCCTTCTGCGCCTTCAACGCCCAATACGTGACCTTGCTGGACAATAACGGCCTGACCAATATCTAAAGACCCGATATGCTGTAAAACGTCTATACCGCGGCGAATATCATCCATATCAGCCTGTGAAGGCTTCACCGTACCTATATCCCCTTCTGGCGCTAATAAATCAGGCATAAAATCTTGCATTCCATGAATCTCAAAACCCTCTTTTGCTAAAAACCGCCGTAGCCCTTTCAACAAACCATCATCACCAAAAGCGCTAAAGCCCTCTTTGGCAAAAAACTCAATTGTCTTAAAATTAGGTTTCAAATCTTTAAAAGAAGGCCGGCGGATATTCCCAATCATCACCAAATCATGAATATCGCGATCCTTAAGTGGGGCAAAGGCCTTACTCGCAGAGCCAAGGGCTACCAACATATGATCAACGCCTTCTATAGTCTCTTCTTTCGTTTGCCCCTTAAAACCCACAACGAAACATTCAATGCCCTGTTCAGAGCAATGATCAATCAACTGGCGAGGCATATCACCCCCACCGGCAATCACGCCCAAACGGGTGATCTTCTTTAACTGGCTTTTCTTTGAGGCTGACATAAGGTGAATTTAGTTTTGGCCTTTGCAAAATCGATAATTTTCATAGCGGTCTCGTGATCGCTGAAATCCTGTAAAACACTGTCAATCCGCTGCTCCATTGTTCCTTCATCACCAAATAGCTGGTTAAAGGCTCTTTGTAAGGAGCGTATATCATCTTTCGTAAAACCACGCCGCTCCAGACCTATCAGATTAAGGCCGTGCAAAAATGCCCGCTCGCCCTTAACCCGGCCATAAGGAATAACATCGCTCTCAACGCCAGACATTCCCCCGATAATTGCATGATCCCCAATACGGATAAATTGGTGAACAGCAGCCAAACCGCCAATAATCACAAAATCACCAACATGCACATGCCCGCCAAGCGTCGCATTATTCGCCATGATCACATTATGACCTAGCTGACAATCATGAGCGACATGGGTACTCATCATAAACAGGCAATTATCGCCGACCCGCGTCACCATTCCCCCGTCTTTTGTACCCGGGTTCATAGTCGTATATTCACGAATCATATTGTTTTTACCTATAATCAACTCAGACGGCTCCCCGGCATATTTCAAGTCCTGCGGCGCACTACCCAGCGATACAAAAGCATGGATAATAGTATCTGCCCCAACCCGCGTCCGGCCATCAATGACGACATGCGCCTTAAGCTGTACATTGTCCCCAAGCTCTACATCCGGCCCAATAATGCAATAAGGGCCAATTTGCGCGCTTTCAGCAATTTTCGCTTTCGGATCAACAATAGCAGTGGGGTGAATATTTGAAGAACTCATTACATTTCCTTTTGTAAGGATTCTAGAGGGCCTAAAGCATTACAGCAAGTCACGGATTGTTGCACTGCGTAACAATTAAGCCCAAAAATCAGGTGGATTCTTTGTCTGTAATCATCGCGCTAAAAACAGCCTCAGCGCAGACCTTACCATCGACTTTAGCTTCGCCTTTGAATTTCCAGACATTGGCCCGGGACTGCGTTTTTGTAACATGAATATGCAGCGCATCCCCCGGCGTTACAGGACGGCGAAAACGAGCATTATCAATGGTCATGAAATAAACAACCTTGCCTTCCGCCGCGGCACCCATATCTTCAACAACAACGAGAGCCGCAGTTTGCGCCATAGCCTCAATAATCAACACACCCGGCATCACGGGATAACCGGGAAAATGGCCCATAAAATGTGGCTCGTTGATAGTTACATTTTTAAGAGCTTCCGCGCTTTCCCCAGGCACGAGCTCCAGCACCCTGTCTACGAGCAGGATCGGGTAGCGATGCGGGATCATCTCCATAATTCGGTTAATATCAATTGTACTCATAACCAAGACTGTCCTTATCTTCTCAAACCGCGAGTGAGTATAGCCTATAATAAAAAAGAAGCTTAGTTCTTTTTTATCATACGCCGCATTAAAGCAACCTGTTTCATAAAGTCCCTGCCCGGCTGCGCCGGAAAGCCCACTTGCCTTTCACCGGGAGGAATATCCTTCATAACCCCGGATTGTGCCCCAATTTGAGCGCCCGTTCCAATTCGCAAATGCCCGGCAATCCCAGTCTGCCCTCCAATCGCCACGAAATCTTCAATGACAGTGCTGCCAGAAATACCAACCTGAGCGACGACAACGCACCCCTTGCCGATCTGTACATTATGGCCAATTTGTACCAGATTATCGACCCATGTGCCCTGCCCAATGACTGTATCTGGCCCGGCGCCACGATCAATTGTGGTATTGGCGCCAATTTCGACATGCTCTTGAATGATAACGCGCCCAAGCTGCGGAACTTTCACGTGCCCGGCCGGATCAATCGCAAAACCAAAACCATCTTGCCCTGCGCGAACCCCCGGATAAAGACGGGTATACGAACCAATCTGACAATGAGAGAGCGTACAGTTAGACCCTATACGAACATGCGAGCCTATCTTTACATTCCGCCCAATCACACTATTGGCTTCAATCCAGCATTCATCTCCAATTTCAACTCCGGCGCAAATTACAACCCCAGCCTCAACCGTACAATTAGATCCTATGCTTGCCTCACCATGAATACGGGCATGCTCGGAAATGCCATCTGCCGGTTTATACTCAGGATAAAAGGCCTGCGCCACTAGAGCATAAGATTTGTAAGGGGTTACGCTGAGCAATAAATTTACGCTCTTAGGCGCCAATTCCGCAATATCCGGATGAATAATGCAGGCACCAGCCTTGGTTACTTTGAATTGATCTTTATATTTAACATTATCGAGAAAACTCAAATCTGCCGCGCCGGCTTGGTCTAAAGCAGCGACATCTTCCAATTCATGCTCTGGATCAGACCCATCAGCAAGATCAGCGCCGCATAGCTCGGCAAGCTCTTTCAGTTTAAAACTCTGTGATTTATTAAAAAATTGCGGATCTACCATGCTTAATCACCCTTAACACCAAGAGGTATTTCTTTGACCTTTTCATTAAGACGGCTGAGCGTTTCTTGCGTAATATCTAGAGAATTCTCTCCAGCTATAACGTTCTTGTTCGATATAACAAGCTCAAACCCACGTTCATTTGCAATGGATTGAACCACAAGATAAAGATGCTCGCGCAAAGCATCCATGGATGTCTTCGAAACCTCATCAAGCCTTCTTTTCTTTTCCTGCGTAGCTTTGCGCATTTCAATCAGCTTGGTCTCATAAACTTGCCGTTTTTTTGCATAGTCTTCCGGGGAAAGCTTTGCTCGGTCTTCCAAAAGCTGTTTTTCTTCTATGCGCAATTTCTGCTCAGCTTCAGAGATGTCTGCGCGAAATTCTTCTCGCATCTCTTGGCGCTGCGCTTCAATATTTTTAGCCGCCAAAGATTGGCTCAGAATATGCGAAACATCAACAACACCAATGGAACCAGCAGCATATAAATGCGCTGGGAAAAGAAACAGAGCGGCTATAAGGACGATAAATGCGTTTAATCTGAGCATAGTATTCCGTTTAATGTTCTATGCATGCATGGTTAACAGATTAAAAACGCGTTCCAAAGTTAAATCTGAAATTTTCCTCTTCATCGAAATCTTCCTCGGCCACAGGAAAGGCAAGATCTGCCCGCACCGGCCCAAAAGGTGAGCGCCAAGACAAACCAACCCCAAGGCTCGCTCTTATGCTGGCTTCATCCTGAATTTCAGGGCCGCTATCATCCAGCTCCGTCAAGCTACCGACGTCGCCAAAAGCATGCCCCAAAATACCGAACTCATCCGGCAAACCAAGCGGAAAGGATGTTTCAAGTGTACCGCGATAGAAAAAGTTTCCTCCCAAGGAGTCGTTTGTACTTGTGTCTCGCGGGCCAACTCCAGAGCTTTCAAAGCCACGTAGAGTACTCCCACCAAGGTAAAAACGCTCATTAATCTCAACATCTTCATCATCATACCCGCCAATAGCGCCAACCTCTCCCAGAGCATTAAAGACGACCTGATCAAATATAGGATAATAATAGGACAGCCCCGTTTTCCCTGAAACATATTTAGCGTCCCCGCCCAGACCAGCAACTTCACTATCCAGCCAGTACAAAACCCCCTCAGTCGGAAAGACTATACTATCACGGTTATCATATGTTGTGCGCTGAGAAACAGCAGATGTATCACGCTCACCTGCCTGACCAAGGATAAAGCGTGAAGCAGTACTGGAAACATCCGTAATTTCATTACTCTCAATTCTATAGCGAAGGGTTTGCCGCCAACGCTCAGAAAGCGGATACCCTAGACGCACACCACCACCTGTACGACGCTGATCATACGAACTCTCATCTTGCAAGTCTCGCGTAATATGGAAGATGTCAGCTCCCGCAGACACATCACGATCAAGGAAGTAGGGCTCGGTAAAGCTCAGGTCAAATTCAGTCCGCTCACCCGCAACAACAGCCGCAAGCGATAAATCTTGCCCTTTACCAAGCAAGTTACGCTCACGAATTCGGAAGTCAGCCAAAGGTCCATCGTTCGTAGAAAACCCTGCACCGATTGAAAGCTCACCGGTAGATTTCTCACTAACACCAATATCAACAATTGTTTTATCCGGCGCAGAACCTGGCCTTGTATCGATTTCAACGGTTTCGAAGTAATCAAGATTACGAATATTACGTTCCGATTTAGCCACTTTCGACTTGTTGAAAGGGTCGCCCTCAACCAGCTCAAACTCACGTCGCAAAACCTTATCCAAAGTGCGAACATTACCGCTCACATCAATACGCTCAACAAACACACGCGGCGTTTCATCTATATTGAAAACAAGATTTACGAGCTGCTGCTCACGGTTACGCTGCACATCCGGACGAACATTCACAAAAGCATACTGCAGATCACCCAAGGCATTGGTTAGATTATCAACACTTTCCTGCACGTAATCAGCGTTATACCATTCTCCAGCCTCAATATTAATTTCCTCGCGTAAACCAGAGGCATCAAAGTCACGTATTTGTGAGTTAATCATAATCTCACCAACTTTATAACGCTCACCCTCTTCTACAGTCATTGTAATAAAGAAATGATCGCGCTCATCAGAAAGCTCTGAGACAGCCGAAAGAATACGGAAATCAGCATAGCCTTTTGAAAGATAGAAACGACGCAAAAGCTCTTGGTCAAACGCTAAACGATCAGGATCATAACGATCATCCGAGCTAATAAAACGGTACCAAACAGACTCTTTCGTGCTAATTTCACTGCGCAAACGGTCATCGTCAAAATGTCTATTACCAACGAAGCGTATAGACTCAACCTTGGTCACATCACCTTCTTCAACTTCAAACACCAGATTTACACGATTTTGATCCAGCTTGATCACTTTAGGCTCAATACTCACTGAAAAACGTCCATGACGACGGTAAACCTGATAAAGCCGCGAAACATCAGATTGAACGCGCGTGCGTGTAAAAACCTGACGTGAGCGCATTTGGATCTCGGACAACAGCGCGGCATCTTCAATTTTTTCATTACCCTCAAAGGCAATCTGGTTAACAACAGGGTTCTCCATCACCTCAACAACCAAGGCACTACCCTCTTGGGTCAAAGTCACATCGGCAAAAAGCCCGGTAGCGAACAGGCCTTTTAGCGCAGAATCAAGAGTTGCCCGGTTCATCGGGTCACCTATTTTCAAATCCATGTAAGATTGGATGGTCGCGGGCTCAATCCGCTCAGCGCCTTCAATACGAATTTCACGTATTGTGGCTTCAGCCTGTGCAGCCGCCGGAATAAGGATGATAAGAGCCAAAATTCCTAAAAAAAGTCTTTGCATCAATCGCATAGGGTATCACCGTAATTTATTGGTAGACCGAGGGGATATGTCCAACCCAGCCGCAAAACAGTTTTAGCGGGTAGCACACAAAAAGACAACACTCTTATTATGCTGATTCTTCAACAAAAATCCAGCTTAAAGACCGCACTTAAACTTAAAGTATAAGCTGCATAATATCATTAAGGTTGGCAAAGACCATAATACCTATAAGGAAAGCAAATCCGACGCGGAAGGCATATTCTTGTATTTGCTCTGGAATGGGGCGCCCCAAAATAGCTTCAAAGAAGTAAAACACAAGGTGCCCGCCATCAAGCATCGGAATAGGAAATAGGTTGATCAGACCCAAATTAATCGAAAGCAGCGCCGTAAACATAATCAGGGCAATAATCCCTCGCTGAGCCATGTCGCCGGCCAAGGCCCCAATACGAATAACCCCGCCCAACTCTGCAGCGCTGCGCGTACCTGAAACCATTTGTCCCAGAGCCTCTAATGTACCGCGCGTAATAACCCAGCACTGCTCTACAGCTTCCACAAAAGATTTATGGATCGGGTGCTTTACAAAGGCATTAGCCTCTACATTTGAAAGAAAAAGGAAATTATACTCATCGGCATCCGGTTGGTTAATGAAGGCGTTAAATTCATCAAGTGGCTTAACGCGCAGAATTTCCTTCTTCTCTCCATTTTCAATCTGGATTGTAAAGCTTTTATCCATACGTTGAACCAGCGCCTTGCGGGCCTTATCAGGATCATCGTACTTACGGCCATCAATAGCTTTAATTGTTTCAATCTGCACCGCATGACGAGGGCTAATCAGCCCTAAAATTCCACGGCTATGCTTAAAACCAAAGCGGTCTTCCTGCGTTATTTTCTTCGGCGCAGCATAGATGTCGATCATCTTACCATCGCGCTCCACAACAAAATGCTTTTCCAGATCCAGCGCGATCATCATTTCCCGGCGGATATCCTCAAAGGTCGTAATTTCTTTACCGTCAACCGATACAATTTTGTCATGTGCTTTAAAACCATGCTCTTCCGCGCTCGACCCACCCATAATGGCAGCCGCTACAGGCGGCGTTACCGGTTGACCATTAAAAGTGAACAATCCGGCCATCAAAATAATAGCAAAAATATAATTAATCGCTGGCCCAGCAACCACAACAGCGGCGCGCTTCCATACAGATTGTGCAAAAAATGCTTGGCTCTTTTCTTCCGCGGTAAAAGGGCGAATTTTGCCATCCCCACCCTCGGCCCCATCTTCATGGCGCGCACTGGCCGGATCAACATCACCAAACAGCTTCACATAGCCGCCAAGCGGAATCATGGCCACTTTCCACCGCGTGCCGTTCTTATCGTCAAAACCAAACAGCTCTTTCCCAAAACCAATCGAAAATGTTTCGACCTTCACCCCACATAGGCGTGCAATGATGTAATGCCCCCATTCATGAACAAAAACCAGAATGCTGAGCACCAGAATAAAGGCGCCGCCATAAAACCAGAGATTTCCACCAAGCATTTGGAAAATTTCAAGAAAATTCATTTTTATTACGCTTTCATTTTTGTCTTAGTTTGAGATAGCTCTTGATCAATATAGTCCGATACACTCTTTCGTACAGCCGCATCAGCCTCTAGAGCGGAATCAAGCGACTCCAGCTTTATATCAGGCTCATTCGCTAATGCGAACTCTATAATGTTTAGAATATCAGGAAAACCAATCTCTTGCCTCAAAAAAGCTTCTACAGCCACTTCGTTGGCGGCGTTCAAAAGCAGACATGACAATGCACCCTTCTCCAGACACTGATAGGCCAGCTTTAACGCCGGGAATTTCTCAACATCGGGCTGTTCAAAATGCAGTTCTTTCATCTGGGTTAAATCCAAACGCTCTCCCGGCGTTTGCATCCGCTCAGGCCAAGCCAGTGTATAAGCAATCGGCGTGCGCATATCACTCGCTCCCATCTGCGAAAGAACGGAGCCATCGACATATTCAACCATGGAGTGAACAACAGATTCCGGATGAATAAGCACATCTATTTTTTCAGCTGGCAGGCCAAACAAAATATGCGCTTCGATGATCTCAAGTGCCTTGTTCATCATCGTCGCGCTATCGACGGATATTTTTGCTCCCATATCCCAATTAGGGTGGGCAACCGCTTGTTCAGGGGTTGCCTTGGCCATCTCCTCAGCAGACCATGTTCGAAAAGGCCCGCCAGAAGCCGTCAAAATTATCCGCTCTATCCCTTCCGAGCGGTCAAAATCGAACACCTGAAACACCGCATTATGCTCACTGTCTATAGGAAGAATCTGCGTGCCGTATTTTTTCGCCTCCTCCATCACAAAAGCGCCCGCCGCCACTAGCGGCTCTTTGTTTGCAATCCCGACTGCCGTGCTGTTTTTAATTGCATTCATCAACGGCTTAAGCCCCGCTACACCGGTAATCGCAGAAATTGTTAAATCTGTCTCTGGTTGAACTGCATGGATAAGCGCATCTTGCCCGCTGAGAACGCTCACACCTTTGCCCTTAAGAATTTCACGCAAAGCCTCTTCGTGGGTGCTATTACCAATCACAACGCTGTACGCATTCAGTCTGATAGCAGCCTGCGCTAAGTCTTTATAATTCTCGTTTGCTGTAAGGGTGGACACCTCAAACCGCTCAGGATCAGAGGCAATAACATCGGCCGTGCTTTGGCCTATAGAGCCCGTTGCGCCCAGTATTGAAACTCTTTTTTTCTCTGCCATAACCTAAAGATCTATAGAGAAAAGTGAAAACAGAATATAAAAAACAGGTGCCGCCAACAGCATGGAATCAATCCTGTCCAACAAACCGCCATGCCCGGGGATAAGCGACCCCGTGTCCTTAACCCCTGTTTTACGTTTCATGAGCGAGATAATCAAATCACCACCCTGCCCGGCAAGCGCAATTAGAACACCCAAAATAAACACCAAAAAAATCATCCACCAGCTAAACACCGCTTCCGGGCTAATCAACAGATTAAAAGAAAAATACAAAACCGCTGCTACGCCCGCAAAATCGCAGCCACCGCCAAGTCCTGCCCATGTTTTATTAGGGCTGATTGTTGGTGCCATTTTCGGTCCACCAAAATACTTCCCGACAAAATAAGCCCCAATATCCGCGGCCCAAACCATCAGCAAAAATAGCACAGCCGCACTAAAGCCTTGATCTTCACGGAGCAATACACAAAACAAAAACCCGATCAGAATATAAACACTGCCCCAAATACTGTGCAAAGCCGCACTCTCTGTGCGCCGTGCCATAGAAACCCACTCATGTAAGGAAATGCCGGCAAGAGCAATAATCATCAAATAAAAAGGAATGCCGCCCCAGACAACCGCAAACAGCACAACAGGGATCATGATCAGGGCTGAAAATGTGCGTTCTTGCAAAGATTGGAGGTTCAGTTTACCCACAGATCCCTACCCTTCAGACTGCTGCACAGCGCCAAAACGGCGCTCACGGCCTGAAAACTCTTCCATCGCCAACCTGAGGTCTTCTTTCGAAAAATCAGGCCAAAGCGTGTCTGTAAAAACAAACTCGCTATAGGCACATTGCCAGAGCAAGAAGTTGCTAATACGTTGCTCACCGCTGGTGCGGATGAGAAGATCAGGGTCTGGCACGCCTTCGGTCATTAGAAAGCCGGGGAATTGCGCTTCCACTGTTTCAAATTCCAGCTTTTGCCCCAAATGCGCCATATGCAACCGATGCGCGGCATGGAGAATATCGTTTCGCCCGCCGTAATTCAGCGCAATCACGACCGTAATTTCGGTATTATCTTCGGTCAGTTCTTCCGCATTTTCGATCATCCGCACAATATCCGCATCAAACCCGCTGCGATCACCAATTACGCGCAGGCGTACACCATTTTTATGCAGCTCCGCTGTTTCCCCGCGTAAATAAAACCGCAGCAGATTCATCAAATCCTTAATCTCACCTTCCGGACGTTTCCAATTTTCAGAAGAAAAGCCGAACAGTGTCAGATACTCCACGCCCAATTCACCGGCAGCTTTGACCACCCGGCGCACAGATTCCGCGCCTTGCTTATGCCCAGCTGTTCGCGGCAAACCGCGGGCCGCCGCCCACCGCCCATTACCATCCATGATAATGGCAACATGTTTTAATTCTTTATTTTCTGATATTTGTTGCATTTTTTTAAAGTAAAACCTAAACGGTCATAATGTCTTTTTCTTTATCGGACAAACCATCATCTACTCTTTTAGTCGCCTCGTCCGTCATTTTTTGAACTTCGCCCTCTAGACGTTTCTGCTCATCTTCCGGCAAATTCTCTTTTTTAACCGCGTCCATACCGTCTTTACGCACATTACGGATCGATATACGTGCACTTTCTGCATATTTCCCGGCCACTTTGGTCAGCTCTGCGCGGCGCTCTTCATTCAAATCAGGAATAGGAATGCGAATATTAGCCCCCTCGGGCATCGGATTAAGACCAAGCCCAGCATCGCGAATGGCTTTCTCGGTGGCCTTAACGTTACCAGCATCCCAAACCTGCACGGACAACATCCGCGGCTCCGGCACACTGACCGTTCCCACCTGATTAAGCGGCATCTTGCTGCCGTAAACTTCGACAACAACGGGGTCCAGCAAACTAGCCGATGCTCGGCCGGTACGAAGCCCGCCAAACTCCTTAGCTAAATTCTCAAGCGCCCCATCCATCCGGCGCTTTATCTCATTTTTATCGTAAGACATTTTTTAATCCTTAATTCGTCACAATTGTGAATTTACCCTCGGAATTCACGACCTTAGCAAAATTGCCCTTCTCTTTCACAGAGAAAACAATAATTGGAATATCATTTTCCCGCGCCAGTGAAATCGCCGTTGCGTCCATCACTTTCAAATCTTTGGTCAGCACATCCATAAAGGTAATATGCGGATAATGCTCGGCTGATTTGTCTTTTTCCGGGTCCGCAGAATAAACCCCATCAACCTTAGTGCCCTTAAAGATCGCATCACAATCCATCTCCGTTGCACGCAGCGCTCCAGCAGTATCCGTTGTAAAGTAAGGGTTCCCGGTACCGGCCGCAAAAATAACGACGCGGCCTTTTTCCATGTGGCGCATCGCACGCCTGCGAATATACGGCTCACAAATTGAATCCATGCGAATAGCAGATTGAACGCGAGTTTGCACCCCGGCATGCTCAAGCGCATTTTGCAACGCCAAAGCGTTTATAACGATGCCCAGCATCCCCATATAATCGGCTGTTGTGCGATCCATTCCTTCAGCTGCACCGGCCACACCGCGAAATATATTCCCCGCGCCAACAACAACACAAACCTCAACGCCACTATCGACAACCTCTTTGATATCCCCGGCCATACGCTTAACCGTTTCAGAATCCAGCCCGTATTCCTTATCGCCCATAAGAACCTCACCGGACATTTTCAGCATGACCCGCTTGTAATTCTTCATATCATCTTTGGCTGTTTGTGCGTTCATAGCAAGGGCTTCCGATCAGTAAAACTGATCCAATCTAAATGTAGCCGCACAGAATGTCCATGCGGCTAATAGATTTTTTACAGATTTAAAAGGAAAGTACTCTTAAAAAGCTTCTGCAGTGAGGGTGCTCTCCTTAAAAGCCTCACCTGTCTCAAAAGTCCCAATTAATGCTTCAGCCTGTTCAACCGTGAGTCCCCTCGTTAGCTCGGGCGCCAAGTCCATAACATCAGCCGTCATTGCATGGCTACGAGGACCGTCTTCATCCATAACGGCAGCTGCGCCATGATAAATTTCTGCAAATTCAATGCTCACATCAAAACGATTAGGCTGGTCGACAACAGAATGGGCCACAAGCCTTGCCAGAGCAGTGCCATCCGTAGGTTTGGGGGCAAGTGGATTTAGAATAAACTTGCTTCTCAGTGTTTGCGGCTCAGACATAAAAATATCCTCCTTAAAATGAATTCAAGGAGGAAATAAATTATATTACATAAAAAGTAAAGCTAAAAATTAAGCGTTCGCAACCTTATTAACTTCAGCCGCAAAGTCCTCTTCTTCCTTTTCGATACCATCACCCAGCTGGAAACGGAGGAAACCAGTAAGCTTGATCTCGCTGCCCGCCTCTTTACCGGCATTGGCAATAACGTCGGCAATCTTGGTTTCGCCATCAATCACGAAGATTTGATCAACTAAGCAGATTTCTTTAAAGAATTTCTGCATACGGCCCTGAACCATCCTCTCGGCAATATCCTGAGGCTTACCTTCAGCTTTAGCTTGCTCAACCAACACGTTCTTTTCACGCTCGGCAACAGCAGAATCGACGGAACTGGCGTCAAGGAACTGCGGGTTAGCAGCCGCAACATGCATTGCAATTTGTTTACCCAAAGCTTGGAGAGCATCAGCAGAAGCGTCAGATTCCAGAGCAACCAACACGCCAATTTTACCAAGGCCATCAGCCAAAGCGCCGTGCACATAGGCAATCACTGCACCTTTTGAAACCTCTATAGAGGCGCTGCGGCGCAGCGTCATATTCTCACCAATCTTGGAAATAAGATCTGTAAGGTTTTCAGAAACAGGTTTACCACCCATATCGGCAGCAGCCAGTTCTTCAGCATTACTCACACCCAAAGAGATTTGAGCTACATTCTTAACAAAGCCTTGAAATTCTTCATTCCGGCTTACAAAGTCAGTCTCTGAGTTGATCTCAACAACCGCACCTTTCGTGCCGTCTGTCACAACAGCCACAAGACCTTCAGCGGCCACCCGGCCTGATTTCTTAGCTGCTTTCGCTAGACCTTTGGTCCGCAGCCAATCAACGGCCGCGTCCATGTCTCCATCGTTTTCAACCAACGCTTTTTTGGCATCCATCATGCCGGCGCCGGTTTTTTCACGGAGTGCTTTTACGTTTGATGCTGTAATCTCAGCCATAACAATCGTCCTTATATTAATGTGTTAAATTAAGAAAATTAAGCTGTTGCTTGTTTTTTCGTCTCTTCTGCAGCTTCATTAGCGGCATCCTCAGCGGACTTTTTTTCAGAAGACTTTTTGTCAGCGCTCTTCTTTTCAGCCTTTTTCGCAGGTTTTTTCTTCTTTTCCGCATCCAGCTTCGCTTGTTCGCCCGGAGTCAACGTTTCAGGCTCTGCATCTTTTACTTTTTTCTCCGCTTTTTGCGCGCCTTTAGGAGCCTTGCTGTTAGGAAGGTTAACATGAACCTCTTCAGCAGCGCCCGGATCAGCTTTAGATGAAGCCACTTCAGCCTGAAGGCCGTCAAGCACAGCATCCGCAACCAGATCACAATACAAGTCGATCGCGCGCAGCGCATCATCATTACCAGGGATAATATGATCAACGCCGTCAGGGTCTGAATTCGTATCAACAACGGCAAACACAGGAATACCAAGCTTGTTGGCTTCTTTCACCGCAATATCTTCAGAGCTTACATCCAGAATAAACAAAGCATCTGGTTGACCACCCATATCCTTAATTCCGCCCAAAGACATCTCGAGCTTGGTATATTCGCGCGTTAACATCAAAAGCTCTTTCTTCGTACGAAGCGCTTTTTCTTCATCGCTGGCAAGAATATCCGTAAGCGCGCGCAAACGGCTGATAGACTTGGAAATTGTATTCCAGTTGGTCATCATTCCGCCGAGCCAACGGTGG
Source organism: Alphaproteobacteria bacterium (assembly GCA_021776025.1). Classification (GTDB taxonomy): domain Bacteria; phylum Pseudomonadota; class Alphaproteobacteria; order Micavibrionales; family Micavibrionaceae; genus TMED27. The sequence continues at coordinate 419,514 of JAJFGR010000007.1, read as the reverse complement.
TTCACATAGTATTGACCACTGCGTTTAGCGCTTTCCGCAATCTTGTCACGCGCCTGACGCTTTGTCCCAACAAACAAAACACGCCCACCATTCGCAACGATGTCACGAATATTTTTCAACGCATCATTCAGCAAAGGTGCAGTTTGTTGAAGGTCGATGATATGAACACCATTACGAACACCAAAGATGTATTCGCGCATTTTAGGGTTCCAACGACGTGTGTGGTGGCCAAAGTGAACGCCCGCTTCGAGCAATTGACGCATAGTGAATTCTGGCATAGCCATAGCTATTCTCCTTTTTATATCCAGTTAATACCTCTGTGAGCCTTGGTTTTTCTAAAAACACTGGTTTAGGAACTCACATGTGAATTTCACTCAACTATTGAGCGATGCTGCGGTTTATACGGTTGTTTTTAGGGGATTGCAAGAGGTTTTTACGCTTCAGATATTTCCTGAACACCCTCTTGCGTGCGGATAATATTACGGGCTTGCGCACTCAAATTCCATCGTCCGGGAAGTTGGATTTGCACAATGCGCTTATTATCGACTCGAATATGCATGTTAATCACACTATTACCTTGTCCCTCAATATCCAGAAACTTCTTAAGTTCATGCGCAGGGGCGGCGCGGTCCATCTCAATCGTAATTTCCCGGATTTTGTTCTCCAGCGCCCCTTCCAATGGCTCAATCCGTGTACAGGTAAAGCGGATCTGGTCTTCGCGCTGCTCAGCCTCAACACCCAATAAAAGCGCATTCCCGGGCACAAGATAATCCCGGGCTCCCACCAGCATCTCCGAAAACAACGTCACCTCAAATATCCCCGTCGGGTCGGAAAGCTGCAGGAAGGCATATTTATTACCCTTTTGCGATATTTTCTCCTGCTTTTTCAGGAGCACCCCGGCCATCTGGAACTTCGCCATCGGCAATTCCTGTAAAGCCTCTTCAACATGCACATAAGATGAAATGCGTAAATTCTCGAATTGTTTTTCACGGCTATCAAGCGGATGCGCAGAAAGATAAAACCCGACAGCTTTAAATTCCCGGGCAAGCTGTTCGAGTTGATCCCACTGCGGAACACCCGGCAGATCCGGCATACCAAGACCTGAGCCTTCTTCCGGCCCACCAAACAGGCTTTCCTGTCCGGCTTCCCGCTCATCCGCCAAGCTCTGTGCGTGACGCAGGATAATTTCACCCGCCGCCACCATCTGCGCCCGGTTAGGGCTGAGGCTGTCAAACCCCCCGGCGGCCGCAAGGCCTTCAAGCTGACGCTTATTCATCGCTTTATAATTGAGCCGTGAAGCATAATCCTCGATCGAAGCATACGGGCCGTTGGCCTCCCGCTCCTCAATCAAACTCTCCATCGCCACCTCACCCACGCCTTTCAGCGCGGCCAAAGCATAGCGAATACCATCCTCTTCAACCACAAAGTCTGGATGGGATTTATTAATATCCGGCTGCATCAGCTCCACACCCATCCGGTCAAGATCCTGTTTAAACACGCTGAGCTTGTCCGTGTTCCCTAAATCAAGCGTCATGGAAGCCGCCATAAACTCTAAAGGATAATTAGCTTTCAGCCAGGCGGTCCAATACGACACCAACCCATAACCGGCCGTGTGTGCTTTGTTAAAGCCATACCCCGCGAACGCCGCAATCTGGTCGAAAATATGGTTTGCTTGCTCTTTGGGAATATCGTTGCAGTCTTTTGCCCCTTTAACGAACATCTCGCGCTGCGCATCCATTTCGGCTTGAATTTTCTTACCCATGGCCCGGCGAAGAAGGTCCGCGCCGCCAAGCGTATAGCCCGCCAGAACCTGCGCCGCCTGCATAACCTGCTCCTGATAAATCATCACCCCGTACGTGTCTTCCGTAATGGGCTTGAGCTTTTCATGCATGTAATCAATATCTTCAGGGTGCTTAACATTTTTGAGATAAACCGGAATATTTTCCATCGGACCCGGGCGGAACAGGGCAATCACAGCCAAAAGCTCTTCCAGGTTACTAATCCCGATTTGCTTGCCAAGATCACGCATCCCGGTACTCTCCACCTGAAAAACCCCGACACTGTTTCCAACCTTCAGCATGTCGAAGGTCTTTTCATCATCAAAGGGAAGCTCAAGCACCTTAATCTCAACGCCCTTATTCTCTTTAATCATCTGCACCGCCTTGTGAATCACGGTCATAGTTTTCAGGCCCAAAAAGTCGAATTTAACGAGGCCTGCTTGCTCCACATATTTCATGTTGAACTGCGTCACCGGCATGTCGGATCGTGGGTCGCGGTAGAGCGGCACAAGCTCATGCAGCGGACGATCACCAATCACCACACCCGCCGCATGGGTGGAGGCGTGGCGATAAAGCCCTTCAAGCTGCAAGGCAATGTCGATAAGCTTGACAGAATTCTCATCCTTCTTAATTTCCAACCGTAAGTCCGGGTCACCATCAAGCGCTTCCTGCAACGTCAGCGGATTGGCAGGGTTATTCGGAATGAGCTTGGCCAGCCGATCCACCTGCCCGTAAGACATCTGCAAAACCCGACCCACATCGCGCACCACAGCGCGGGCCTGCAATTTCCCAAACGTAATAATCTGCGCAACGCGGTCACGGCCATATTTCGCCTGTACGTATTGAATAACCTCTTCCCGGCGATCCTGACAAAAATCGATATCAAAGTCGGGCATGGACACGCGCTCAGGGTTCAGGAAACGCTCAAAGAGCAAATTAAGCTCAAGCGGGTCAAGGTCAGTAATCTTCAAAGCCCAAGCCACAACAGAGCCGCCGCCGGACCCCCGTCCCGGACCCACAGGAATATCTTGCTCTTTCGCCCATTTAATAAAGTCCGAAACGATCAGAAAATACCCCGGAAAGCCCATATCCTTGATAACACCCAGCTCAAATTCTAACCGTTCAAAATAAGCTTTTTCGTCTGCATCTCCCGGCTTTCTAGAAACAAAATTCTCCATCCTCCATTTAAGGCCCTCTTCAGCCTGCGCCTTAAGCTCGTCAAACTCGCTGCGCCCTTCTTCGGTTTGAAAGGCGGGAAGAATAGGCTCTATTGGCGCAAGTAAATACGAACAGCGCTGCGCGATCACGCTGGTATTGGCTATAGCTTCGGGCAAATCCTCGAACAACTTTTCCATCTCTTTGGCAGATTTCAAATAATGTTCAGGGGTGACTTTCCGCCGATCTTCTTCCGTGACATAGCGCCCCCCAGAGATACACAGCAGAGCATCATGCGCCTCATGCGCCTTTCTATCCAAAAAATAACAATCATTCGTCGCAACCAAAGGCACATCATGCTTGTAAGCCAGCTCAATGAGAGCCTCTTCTGTTTGCTCCTCCTCGGCCCAGCCATGTCTTTGTATTTCACTATAAAAACGCCCCGTAAAACATTCTTTTAAATACAAAAACTCCTGTTCAGCTTTATCATCTTGCTTGTGAAACAAATAATGATTGACTGGCCCCTTTGACCCACCTGAGAGGCATATAAGTCCATCCGAATATAATGTAAGCTCTTCTTTGGTAATCACCACCTGCGTCTCTTCACCGTCCATATAGGCATCAGAAAGCAAACGGCAGAGGTTACGGTAACCCTGCTCATCCTGCGCCAACAACACCAGCTGATGCTCATCTTCCGTATAAAGCACCTGCGCACCCAAAATAGGCTGCACACCCTTTTCAGCCGCCTCAATTGCAAACTCCATCGCCCCAAACATGTTATTGGAATCAGTAACCGCTACGGCGGGCATTTTTTCAGCCACGCAGCGTTTAACAAGGTCTTTAACCTTGATTGCACCCTCCGCCAAAGAATAGGCCGAGTGCACATGCAAATGCACAAAGTGATTCATGGAAAGAGTTTAACAATGTAGGGAATATGAACACCAGAGCAAACAGCATTCATTTTCTGACTAGGAGGATAAAACGAAATGTACAATGAGTACCTGAGTTGAAATCCGACAACGTCAGAAATTAATGATGGCAGCTCTAGTCAAAAGGGACGATACGCCCAGCTTTTAATTCAATGCCCCGATCCATTTGATCGGCAAGCTGAATGTTATGTGTGGCCATTAATGCCCCGATTTTGCGCTCCCGCACTTGCTCAACCAGAATATCAAACACTTCCGCAGACGTGCCGGGGTCGAGATTTCCTGTCGGTTCATCGGCCAGCAGCAATTTCGGGTCATTCGCCAAAGCGCGTGCAATCGCTACGCGTTGCTGCTCTCCGCCTGAAAGGGTTGATGGACGGTGCTCTAACCGTTTTCCTAGTCCCAGGCTCTGCAAAACCGCCTCTGACTTATCTTTGGCCTCATTCACATTTTCTCCGGCAATAATTTTCGGCATCGCAACATTCTCAAGCGCCGTAAATTCCGGCAGCAAATGATGGAACTGGTAGATAAAGCCGATAGTTGAAAGCCGCATCGCCGTGCGGGCCTTCTCACCCATCGTGCCTGTATTCTGCCCATTAATTACCACGCGCCCCGCGCTAGGCTTATCCAGCAAGCCTGCAATCTGCAACAAGGTGGATTTCCCCGTCCCGCTTTGCCCGACAAGCGCCACAAGCTCTCCTGCCTCCACCTTCATATCGAGGTTTTTGAAAATGGTCAGCGGCTGCCCACCAGACATAAAAGTCTTTTCCAACCCTTCAAGCTTGAGCAGTACATCTTCATCCAACGGGTTATTCATATCCGAACCTATCTCGCAATCAGTACAATCGCAGCAACAGCAAACGCCACACCGGTTAAGTTTACAAACGTTAGCTTTTCTGCAAAAAGGAAAAAACCAAGCAATACCGCTAACACTGCTGTTGATGTTCGAGTTATTGGCATAGCCACACTCATGGGCGCACCAGCTTTATACATCAAAAACACCCCTAAATTGGCAACAGCCGTCGCTACTCCCGCACATAAAGCAAAAACAATGCCTTTAGTCGGCGTCTGCGCTATATGCTCGCGCCCCCCCACCATCAAAAATGTAACAATAGAAATAGCAAAAAACACACCGCCCGCCAAAAGGAATGTATAAATTGGATCGATATAGGGTTTAGCCAGCTTTGAAAAAGCATGAATACCCACACCACCCGTAATAACAACAAGCGTATAAACTAACCAATGCATTTATTCATACCTCAACGCCTCCACCGGATCTAACCGCGCAGCGCGCCATGCCGGGTAAATCGTCGCCAGCACCGACAATCCAAAAGCCATCGCAATGACCGCAACCACTTCCTGCCAATCAATCTCCGCAGGGAGTTGCGAGAGGAAGTAAATCTCTTCAGCAAACAGCTCTGTGCCTGTCAGTCCTTCCAAAAACTGGCGGATCGTTTCAATATTCAGGGCAAAGGCAATCCCAAGCGCAGCGCCCACAAGCGTACCGAGTATCCCGATACTCGCCCCGGTCAGCATAAATATCCGCATCATATTGCCGCGCGTCGCGCCCATGGTGCGCAAAATAGCAATATCCTGCCCCTTGTCCTTAACCAGCATAATCATCGAGGAAATAATGTTGAACGCCGCCACCAATATGATCATGGTCAAGATGAGGAACATCACGTTGCGCTCCACCTGCAGCGCGTTAAAGAAGCCCTGGTTCATATCCCGCCAGTCATAAACGCCAGCCTGCCCCTCAATTTGCAAGGACACAGCCTTCCGCACTTCTGGCAAGCGATCAGGATCATCCAAGAAAACCTCAAGCGCTGTAACCGCATTATCAAACTGGAAGAATTTCTGCGCGGATTCCAGCGGCATAAACACAAACCCACTATTATATTCATACATCCCCACATCATAGGTCAGCGCTACGGTGTATGAGCGCTGGCGCGGCATAGAGCCAAATGGCGTTGATTTAACCTGTGGCGATGTCAGGGTGATTTTATCACCTACACGCAGTCGCATCTTGTTCGCCAACACATCACCGATTGCAATGCCGTTGCCTGTAAAGTCTTCGAGCTTGCCCTGTGTCACGGAATCGCGCAAAAGCGGACGATTGGTAAAATCTTTCCACGCCATCCCGCGCACCAAAACCCCGCTGGCATTCCCGCCTTTGGAGATCAACGCTTGAGACTCAATAATCGGCGTCACCATATTAACGCCGTCAAGCGGCTCAATGTTCGTTTTCAGGTAATCGTAATCGTATAATGGTCCAGATTGAGAATAAACGTTCATATGCCCATTAAGGCCGAGTATCCGGCCAAACAGCTCCGCGCGAAACCCGTTCATCACCGACATCACAATAATCAGCGTCGCCACGCCGAGCATAATCCCGGCAAACGAAAACCCGGCAATCACACTGACAAAACCTTCCGCTTTTTTCGAGCGCAAATACCGCCAGGCCACCAGTCGTTCAAATTTCGAAATCATTAATACGCCTTTGCGATGAGCACAGTGCTGCCTTCATCAATAAAAGGCATGTTGCGCGTGGAAAGCCCATGTTTCTTCATCACAGCGGCAAGGGCCTCATCTTCAAGAATTTCAACAGGAGCGCGGATAAAGCCAATCTTATCTTCACTAAAGAAATCATCAATCTCCATCACGCTGCCCGCCAACACCGTATTTTCATCTCTAAATGTACGGGAACGCACCAGCATGTCATCGTGAATAGCGTCCAGCATGCTCTCCGCATCATTTACAAACTGATCGACAGAGATGGTTTGCTTGGAATCACGCCCAATATCGCGGCGCACCGTGGTCACTTCACCCGCTTCCATCTCGCGGCCACCAATTTCAACGCGCAGCGGAATACCCTTCTTAATCGCATCCCACATTTTATCCGGCGTACGCATATCGCGCGTATCGACCTTGGCGCGTATACCCTGTGCCTTCAACTGTACAGCAATAGCTTCGCAGAATTCGGTAATCTCGGCGGCCGTCGCATCATCCTTAATCACCGGCAAAATCATGATTTGCTGAGGTGCAATGCGCGGCGGCATCACCATGCCATCATCATCGCCGTGCATCATAATCAGCCCGCCAATCATCCGCGTACTAAACGCCCAGCTAGTCGTGTGGCACAGCTCTTCGCCGCCATCTTTCGTCTGATATTTAATATCGAATGTCTTGGAAAAATTCGTGCCTAAATCATGCGTAGTCGCAGCCTGCAAAGCTTTACCATCCTGCATCATCGCTTCAAATGCATAGGTTTCATTCGCACCGGGGAAACGTTCATCGGCAGTCTTAATCCCCTTATAGCCATCAATCGCCAAGATTTCGGTAAAGAACTTCTCATATAAATCCAGAATATGCAGGCAATCACCCTTCGCGCCTTCATGATCAGCATAAGCATTATGCCCCTCATGCCAGAAGAACTCAGACGTGCGCAAGAAGATCCGCGTACGCATCTCCCACCGCATCACGCTGCCCCATTGGTTCAACTGCATAGGCAGATCACGATAAGATTGAATCCACCGCGACATCGCATCCCCAATAATCGTTTCAGATGTTGGGCGAACCACATAAGGCTCTTCCAGCTCCGCACTTGGCGCAGGGCGGAGACCGCCATTCTCAGGATCTTTTTCGAGCCGGTGATGCGTTACAACCGCGCACTCCTTGGCAAAACCCTCCACATGTTCCGCTTCCTTCGAAAGAAAGCTCACCGGAATGAGCACAGGGAATGAACAATTCTGCACGCCGTAATCTTTAAGCCACGGATCAAAGATATTCTGCATATTCTCCCAAATCGCCCAACCATAAGGCTTTACCGTCATACAGCCGCGCACAGGCGAGCTTTCCGCCAAATCAGCAGCCTTAATAACCTGCTGATACCATTCAGGAAAATTCTCTTCGCGCGTGGGGGTAATGGCGGTTCTGGGTTTCTTACTCATGACACTCTTATTGTTTAGGGAGATTGGCCTTTCAGGACTTCCCCTTCAATGCCGTCTTTAATCTCAATGACTTCCGGCTCGGAGCTTAAAATATCTTGGCCCTGCTGTCCATTGCCCTGTTCAGTATTTAGTTGCCCGACTCCCTCAAAAACAGCCGAATCTTCTTCACAAAACCTATAGGCCTGATCAGAAATATCCTGTCCATTATATTCAACCCGCCCGTCTTTATGCACCGAAACTGTTGCCACAGTTGGATGCAACTCAAGATCACTGGGAATATTCACAGCAGCAAAGCGCTCTGCCAAAATCACATCAATCGGAATATTGATCACATCCGGCGTAGCCGCTTTCAGCGGATTAAGATCGGCAGGCACAACATCTTCCGCCCCCGGAACATGTTCAACACCCTCTTGTTGTTTGTAGACAGGCAGATTATCACAAAGCCCCTCAATAGAAACAACCTGCGCAAACACGGACGTAGAGTGAAATATAACGAAAAAAGCCAAAAGCCATCTCATCGCTGCCGGTCCTCTTCAATCATCTCATTCGCCATTTCACGAAAACTAATCATATCACCTTCAATCAATGCAAAAACTATACCCCACAGGACAATCGCAACAAAGGTCGTCCAGATAATTTTTTTCTTCATATTGGCAAAAACAGGCTTCCCTGTTTCATCGCGCTTATGCCCAAACGGCAACACAGCAAACAAGGATGTCCACCAAATAAGCAAAAAAACAATGATGCCAGTCACAACGCCCATCTAGATTCTCAACACATGCACAGTTGTTTTTGGCTTAATCCCAAGCGCATGATCGCAAAAACGGCGGATCCCAATGCGGAGCTCTTCCGTCACAAAATGATCATCCCGCGCATCTTCGTCGCTCATATCATCCAGCAAATCAAGAATTTCATTATGCAGATTATCCTCAATCTGCTTTTCTCCGGCAAAATCCACATCGATCAACCCAAGCATTTCAAATTTAGGCTCACCCAGCAATTCACCGCGAGCATCCAGAGCTAGTGAAATATGCACCGCACCCGTATATTGCAGCTTACGACGCGCAATAATGGATTGGTGCGAAGCATTAATGACCCGCTTTTGATCCACCGCAAGAATATCTGTCTTAACATGATCTATAATTTCCGGCGTTCCGGGGGCCAAGCGAATAACCGATCCATTTGATGGCACCAAAGCCTGCGGCACCTGACATTGCCGCGCAAAGGCAGCATGTGCATCGAGCTGCATACGCTCCCCATGCACGGGCACAATTACGCTCGGACGCAGCCATTGCAGCATCTCGGCAATTTCGTCACGGCACGGATGCCCGGACACATGAATGATGTTTTTAGTATCACGCGGGGAAATAATACTGATGCCCGCCCCACTCAAATTATTCTTCACCTGATTAATCGAGGTTTCATTGCCCGGAATTGCGCGAGCCGAAAAAATCACCGTGTCGCCTTTATTGAGCTTGAAGCCCTTAAAATCACCGCGGGCAATTTTAGCGAGCGCCGCTCGGTATTCACCTTGTGACCCTGTTACAATCACCACCAGCTTGTTATCCGGGATTAAACCGATATCACCTTCCGAAACAAAATCAGGAAGGCCCTTCATTAATCCGCAATCATGTGCACACCCAATCATCCGGTGCAAAGAACGGCCAATCACCGCGACCTGACGGTCACAGGCCTTCGCCGCCTTGGCAATACTAATCACGCGTCCGATATTCGATGAAAATGTCGTGACAGCAATCTTGCCTTCACATTTCTTAAACTCGGCTTCTAAGCCAATCGCCACATCCGCTTCGGAGCCGCTGCGCCCATCAACTTCTGAATTTGTGGAGTCACCAATATAGGCGAGCACACCCTTTTTGCCTGCGGCCTTAAAAATCTCTCCGTCGGTCGGCACACCTGTAACGGGCGCAGGATCAAGGTTCCAGTCTCCGCTATGCACAAACTTGCCGTGATCCGTATCGATGATAAGAGAGCAAGTATCCGGCACAGAATGCGACACCGGCACAAAATGAACCTTAAATGACCCAATCTGGATCACATCTCCTGGCTGCACGATTTCAATTTTGGCTTTACGGATATTCCGCTCTTCAAATTTCTTCTGCAAAACCCTTGCTGTAAAGGGGCTACAATAGATCGGACATTCCAGACGCTTCCAAATATGCGCCATCGCACCGATATGATCTTCATGCGCATGTGTAATGATAAAACCTTGCAGCACGTCTTTATGATCTTCAACGAACGTTGGATCAGGCAGCAACAAATCAATACCGGGGAAAGCTTCATCGGCAAAACCAATCCCGCAATCAACGCCTAGCATGTCACCATTCGACACGTACACGTTTAAATTCACACCGAATTGCTCACTCCCCCCTAATGGAATAAAAAACAATCCGTCTTCATTAAAGATGTCATGGCTCATCTTTGCAGACCTTTCTGAATTTCATAGAGGCCCTTGAGCGTTAAATCTTGATCCACAGCATCAATAACATCCGACCCATCGGCAAATAAATTGGCCAGCCCGCCTGTCGCCAAAATCAGAACATCACCGCCCTTCAGCTCAGCGCGGATACCTTTTACAACCCCTGCGATCAAACTTGCATAACCATGATAAATACCGGAATGCATCGCCTGCACCGTTGATTTACCGATAACGCGCTCGGGTTTCTTCACACTGATTTTCGGAAGCTTCGCCGCCGCCCTATGCAGCGCATCTATCGAAAGATCAATCCCCGGGGCAATCACCCCGCCGGCGTACGCACCACTGGCATCAATGACATCAAAGGTGGTCGCAGTGCCAAAATCAATCACAATCGCAGGCGTTTTGTAATGCGCCTTCACCGCCACCGCATTGACCAAACGATCCGCCCCCACATCCCCGGGACGCTCAACATCAATCTTAACGGGAACATTATCCTTGGAAACAAAAACAGGCGCCGCTTCCACATACTTTTCGCACAAGGCAGAAATGTGAAAATTCGCTTCAGGCACCACAGAGCTAACAATAACATCACTGATTTTCTTGAATTTCATCCCGGACAGATCAAACACTTGGGTTAAAAACCCGGCATATTCATCGGCGCTGCGCCCACTTTCCGTCCGCAGACGCCAGCTGTCTAAAAGGCTATCACCCTTAAACACAGCAAAAACGGTATTGGTATTCCCGACATCAATCGCCAGCAGCATAGTGCGTATCCTTTAAGTAAACATCGCCCGCTGAAATGGTTTCGCGCTGATTTTGCTCATCCAGAACAATCAAATTGCCAAATTCGTCCAAATCCTCGAACACGCCCACATTTAGCATTGTGCCCTTAGGATAGCTAGCCTCTATCCATTCCACGCGAATATCCGCAAAACCGCTGTCACGCCACCTCGCATAATATACCGCTATATTTTCGAGAAGCCTGTCTCGAAAACCGTCCCGCTCAGCGCTTAAAGCTGCGCCAATCTCAGGCGCGCTGAGCGTATTCACACCTACCCCCACGACCAACCAATTCACATTTTGACCACTCAGGTCACTATCAATCAGAATACCGGCGCACTTACCTTCATCTATAAGCACGTCATTCGGCCATTTAAGCCACGCGCCGTTTCCAACAGTTTTAGCCAAAGCTACGCCGACCATAACCGAAATCTGCCCGATCAGCTTTACGTCGCAATCAGGGCGCAAAATAAAAGAAAATGTCAGATTACCTTCGGATGAAACCCATTCCCGCCCGTGACGGCCTTTTCCGGCGCTTTGATTTAAAGCCTGAATAACCAGCCCTTGCTGGCCGCCATCCCGCGCCCGCGCCCTACAAACATCCTGCGTCGAGGGAAGATCTTCCAAAACTTCAATATCCCAATGGAGGATCAAAGTTCTTATCCTGTAAATAAAGAGGCCGCGGCACTCAACGAGTTTTCTATAAACACACTCGGTTTAATGACAAACCCCAGTACAAAAAGAATGGATATCAGCAAAACCGCACGGCGCGCAAACGGCATATCCTTGTCAAACTCATCGATGGGCTCATCAAAAAACATCACTTTAATGACGCGTAAATAATAATAGGCCGCCACAACGGATGTCAGAATCCCAAGCGTTGCCAGAATATAATAGCCTTCTGTCACCGCCGCATTAAATACCAGCAATTTACCAAAGAACCCGGCCGCAGGCGGAATGCCGCTCATCGAGAACATCAGAATTGCCATAGCATATGCTAAGGTGGGCGCCGTTTTTGATAGCCCGCTAAGATCACTAATCTTATAAACAGCCAGGCCCTGTCGGCGCATCGACAATACAACCGCAAAAACCCCGGCTGTCATCACCATGTAAATCATGAGATAGAGCACAACAGCGCCGGCCCCTGAGGCTGTCCCCGCAACAATACCAATCAGCGCATAACCCATATTACCAATCGAGCTATAGGCCAGCAGCCGCTTTATATTATCCTGCGCAATCGCGGCGAACGCGCCTACGACCATCGACATCAAGGAGAGGAAATAGATAATCTGCAACCATTGGTCGGAAAGCGCCATAAACGGCTCAAACAATAAGCGCATCAACAAAGCAAAGGCTGCAACTTTTGGAACAATCGCGAACAAAGCAGTCACCGCTGTAGGCGCGCCCTGATAAACATCCGGTGTCCACATATGAAACGGCACCGCCGAAATTTTAAACGCCAGCCCCGCGAGCATAAACACCAAACCAAATGTCACCCCAAAGGGAATAGCGTTAAGCTCTCCAAGGGTGCGGCCAATAACCCCAAAATCAATCGAGCCGGTAAACCCGTATATCAGGGACATACCAAACAGCAGCATCCCCGAAGATAGCGCCCCCAAAACGAAATATTTGATGCCCGCTTCAGATGATCGCACCGAATTACGTTGGAAGGCAGCCAGCACATATAGGCTCAGCGCTTGCAGCTCTAACCCCATATACAACGCCAGCAAGTTATTCGCGGATACCATTATCATCATGCCTATGCCGGCAAAAATAATCAGGATAGGAAACTCAAAACGCTCCATCCCTTCCTGAACCAGATACCGGACAGAAAGCGCAACCGAGGCAATAAGCCCTATAAGTATGAGCAACTTCATAAATCCTGCAAATTTATCCATAACGAACATACCGTTAAGCACACTGCGCGTTTCCCAGCCAACACCAAGCAATATCAGCGCCGCAATCGCAAACCCGGCGGCGGCGGCCCAGCAAATCACCCGTGTTGAGCGGTTGCCTTCCGATACACCAACAATCAACAAGCCCATCCCGATCAGAGACAGAAAAATTTCAGGCAAAAGCGGGATCAGGTTAAAATCAATCATCGCTCTGGCCCCTCTTCTTCTGTTTCACCTTGCGCCGCAGCGACTTCCAGCTTTTCATTATACTCGCCGATCAGCTTATCAACCGACGGGCTGATTTTTTCCATCACAGTCCCTGGGAATATTCCAAGCCAAAGCACCAGTAAAACAATCGGCACCAGCAAACCAATTTCCCGCTGATTAAGGTCAGGCATCGATAGCGCATCGTCATTCGTCCGCGGGCCAAAAATCACCCGGCGATACAGAATGAGCATATAGGCAGCGCCCAAAATAGCCCCTGTCGCAGCGAAAGCCGCGACAACTGTATTGACCTGAAACGCACCGAGCAGGATGAGAAACTCACCAACGAAGCCGGATGTCCCCGGCAAACCGACGCTGCCGAGCATCAAAATCATAAACACCGTCGCGTATTTCGGCATATTCTTCACTATTCCCCCATAACGCTCAATCTCGCGCGTATGTAGCCGGTCATAAACCACGCCCACACTCAGGAAAAGCGCCCCGGAAATCAAACCGTGGCTAATCATCTGAAAGATCCCGCCTTCAATCCCTTGCGTTGTCGCTGTGAATATCCCGAGGGTCACAAACCCCATATGCGCCACGGATGAATAGGCAATCAGCTTCTTCATATCTTCCTGCACAAGCGCGATCAGTGAGGTATATATAATCGCAATAATACTGAGGACATAAACCATGTCGGCAAAGTAAGCACTGGCCTCGGGAAGCATCGGCAGCGAGAACCGTAAAAAACCGTACCCTCCCATTTTCAGCAAAACCCCAGCCAGAATAACTGAGCCGGCCGTTGGCGCTTCAACGTGTGCATCAGGTAGCCATGTATGCACGGGCCACATCGGCATCTTCACAGCAAAACTCGCAAAAAATGCCAGCCATAGCCACATCTGCAGATCGCGGGCCACCGGGTTATCCATTAGGGTCGGAATGTCTGTTGAACCTGTTTGAGCATAAAGCGTCAGCAAACCAATCAGCATCAGAACCGAACCCAGCAACGTATAGAGGAAAAACTTATAAGCCGAATAAACCCGGCGCGGGCCGCCCCACACCCCGATAATTAAAAACATCGGGATCAAGACCCCCTCGAAAAACACGTAAAAGAGCACCGTATCAAGCGCAACAAACGTGCCGATCATGAAGGTTTCAAGCGCCAAAAACGCAATCATGAATTCCTTCACGCGGGTTTTAATCACATCCCATGATGACAAAATACAAATTGGTGTCAGGAAAGCCGCCAGCAAAACAAAGAACACCGATATGCCATCCACACCCATATGGTAGTTTATGCCAAGCGGCTTTAGCCAGCTGCTGTGCTCAACAAACTGGAACTCTGCGCTCGAACCGTCAAAGCGCGTATACATGAATAGCGCAAAGGCCAGCGTAAACAGTGAAGTATACAGAGCCATATGCTTGGTGTTTTGATCAACAACCTCTTGATCACCGCGTATCGCCAGAATAATTAAAATCCCCGCTACCGGCAGAAACGTCATCAGGGACAAGAGTGGAAAATCAACCATAGCCTTACATCCCACTCCTGAACACAAACCAACTGAGAATGCCGATCACCGCAATCATCATCACAAACGCATATTGAAAGACAAAACCGGTTTGAAAACGGCTAAACATACCGGCCAGCTTCTGCGTGGCCTTCACGCTACCGTCTGGCCCAAACCGATCAATCATATTCTGATCCCCCGAAACCCAGAAGAAATTCCCCAGCTTAAAGGCTGTTTGTGTAAACAAACGATCGTAAATTTCATCGAAGAACCATTTATTGAAGAAAAGCATGTAAGGAACTGTAAATATTGCCTTAAACCTCTCTGGAAGTCCCGGCTTAGACAGATAAAACAGATACGCCAAAGCAATCCCCAAAAGCGCCACAACAAGCGGCAGTTTCTTTACCCAAAACGGTACATTATGCGCGGCTTCAACTGTGTCGTTTTCAGCGCGCACACGAATAGCATCACCCCAGAACACTTCTTTCGACATTGGCAAATGAGCTGCGGGTGCCTCTTCCTCAACGGTATGCGCTTCACCTTTAACCTCTTCCGCATGGTCCTCTGCAATCACTATCTTGTGATCTTCGCTGTGCTCCTCAACAACCTGCTCCACAGCGTGTTCCACGCTATGCCCATCACCATGTGAGGCAGAGCCTACAAAGCCCTGATAAAAAATCATCCCGGCAAAAAGCGCCCCCGCAGCCAAAACCACCAAAGGCCCGAGCATAACCGCCGGACTTTCATGCGCATGATCAATCACTTTCTTCGAAGCGCGCGACTCCCCATGAAATGTCATGATTAGTAGACGCCAGCTGTAAAACGCCGTCATAAACGCTGCAGCAATCCCCATCCAGTAAGCATAATGCCCGAACCATGTGTGATCCGCCCACGCCGCTTCGAGTACAATATCCTTCGAGAAATACCCGGCAAAGGGAGGGATACCCGCCAAGGCCAGTGAGCCAATCCACATCAGCCCGTACGTCATCGGAATTTTCCGCCAGAGGCCGCCCATCTTGCGCATATCCTGCTCATCACTCATCGCATGAATAACCGAGCCTGCGCCAAGGAACAGCAGAGCTTTAAAAAACGCATGCGTAACCAAATGGAACATCGCCGCGCCGTAGGCCGAAACCCCAAGGGCAAAAAACATATAGCCAAGCTGACTCATGGTAGAATAGGCAATCACCCGCTTGATATCAAACTGCGTCAAACCAATCGTCGCCGCAACAAACGCTGTTGATGCCCCGACAACCGTTACAACCATCAACGCATCGGGCGCATATTCATAAAGCGGAGACATCCGCGCGACCAAGAACACTCCGGCTGTCACCATAGTTGCCGCATGGATCAGCGCAGACACAGGCGTTGGCCCCTCCATCGCATCCGGTAACCACGTGTGCAGACCAAGCTGCGCCGACTTCCCGACCGCACCGACAAACAGGAGCAACCCAATAACCGTCAAAGCATGAAGATCCTGCCCAAAAAACGTAAAATACGTTCCAGCCAGTTCCGGCGCCTGTTCAAAAATTGCATCGAATTGAATGGAACCAAACACCACAAAGATCGCAAAAATACCAAGCGCCAGACCAAAATCCCCAATACGGTTTACAACGAAAGCCTTCACCGCCGCCGCATTGGCTGAGTTTTTGTGATTCCAAAAGCCTATGAGCAGATATGAGGCCAGCCCAACCCCTTCCCAACCAAAGAACAGCTGCAGAAGATTATCCGCGCTCACCAACATCAACATCGCAAAGGTAAACAGCGACAGATAGGCCATAAACCGGCCCTTAGCTCCGTCATGGCTCATATAGCCAATCGAATACACATGTACACAAGCCGAAACGACGTTAATCACGCACATCATCACAACAGAGAGAGAATCAATCCGCAGCGCCCACGAAACATCAAAATCGCCGGAGACCACCCAAGGCGCCAGCACGGTGGTATAGGCGTTACCACCAACAGCCACATCAAAAAACAAAATAATCGAAGCAAACGCGGCAATAATAAGAGCGCCGCACGTCACGACTTGCGCCCCGACATCACCAATCTGCTTACCAAAAAGCCCGGCAACCAAAAATGCTATCAGAGGAAGAAAGACTGCTAATAATTCCACGCGCCCTTACCCCCTCATACTCGAAATATCTTCCACGGCAATCGAGCCTTTATTGCGGAAGAACACTACCAAAATAGCCAAACCAATCGCTGCTTCAGCTGCTGCCACGGTCAAAATAAACATCGTAAAAACTTGCCCGACCAAATCGTCCAAATACGCTGAGAAAGATACGAAATTGATATTCACAGCAAGCAACATCAGCTCGATAGACATCAAAATCACAATCACATTTTTGCGGTTTAAAAACATGCCGAACACACCAATGGTGAACAGCAAAGCCGCCAGTGTCAGATAATGCTCTAAGCCAACTTCAAACATGCCTTAAATCCCCGTGCCTGGTGTAATTTTGTGCATTTCCAGCACATCTTCCGCCTTTCGCCGCTGCTGCTCCGCAACAGATTGCTTACGTACACTAGGACGTTTGCGCAATGTCAGTACAATCGCACCAACCATGGCAACAAACAAAATTAATCCCGCGAGCTGAAACGCTAGCACATAATCGGTATACAAAACCTGCCCAAGGCTCTCGGCATTGGTAGCATCTTCAAACCGCATAGCAGGCGCGGCTAAATTCAAGCCAACATCCGGCGCGAATTGCCATGCCCCGTAAACAAGCACGAGCTCGGTTAACAGCACCGCACCAATAAACAAGCCAATCGGCACGTATTGCATCGCCCCTTTGCGCAAATCGGCAAAGCTAATATCCAGCATCATCACAACAAACAGGAAGAGCACCGCGACCGCGCCAACATAGACAATCACCATAATCATCCCAACAAACTCCGCGCCCAACAAAATGAACAACCCCGCAGAATTAAAGAACGTCAAAATCAGAAAAAGTACGGAATGCACAGGGTTACGCGCCGTAATCACCATCAAGGAACTTAAGGTCAAAATACCAGCAAAAAGGTAAAAGGCGAGTGCCTGAATGATCATTGAAAACAGTCTCTTGTTTTTCTTTTAGTTCTAGTTTGTTAGAAGATTTTACGCAAGGCTTCGAAGGTAAAAATACGCACTTATGCGTACAAACAATAGCGCTTAGCGATACGGCGCATCAGCAGCAAGATTAGCGGCAAGCTGAGCCTCCCACCGGTCACCATTGTCCAACAATTTATCTTTGTTATAAAACAGCTCTTCACGTGTTTCAGTGGCGAATTCAAAATTAGGTCCTTCGACAATCGCATCAACCGGACACGCTTCCTCGCATAGCCCGCAATAAATGCATTTAGTCATATCAATATCGTAACGAGTTGTTCGGCGTGAGCCATCTTCGCGCGGCTCCGCTTCAATCGTAATCGCCAAAGCCGGACAAATCGCTTCACAGAGCTTACAGGTAATGCAGCGCTCTTCTCCGTTTGGATATCGGCGCAACGCATGCTCACCGCGAAAACGGGGGCTAATAGGCCCTTTTTCATGCGGATAATTGATCGTCACGCGCGGCATAAAAAACATGTATTTCAGGGTCAGAAGAAACCCCTTCACAATTTCGCTCAATAAAAATGATCGCGCAAACCCATCCATAATTTTTCCTTATTTACAAAACCTTCTAAAAGAACCGCTTAAAGGCGCACCGTCACAGCCAATTTTCCGTATATGATCCACTTCCCCCTGAGCCAAAGAAGAGAAATTGTGTGTAGCTAGCTGCTTTCCTTCACCTCCACCAAAATACACATACACAGCGCGGGTCGAAAAATCGTAAATTTTATACGGAGCATCACGCCCCTTCAAAAAATAAACAAAAACAGCGCTATCAGATACAACGTAAGACGACTCGTTAAACTCAATATTTTTTACCGATTTAATTTGTGCGTATGAAACCCCTGCAAAAAGTACAACAAAGAAAGAGGCAACAAATAAGCTTTTCATAAACCTCATCCCGGCAACGCATCAAATGTAAGCAATAAGCCAGCAGTCAAAACCACCCAGAACAAAGTCAGCGGCAAGAACACTTTCCAGCCCAAACGCATCAATTGGTCGTATCTGAATCGCGGCAAAGTCGCGCGCGCCCAGATAAACACAAACATAATCAGCAGCGTTTTCATAGCGAACCATATAATTCCCGGCACAAACGCCAGAGCGGTAATGCCAAATGGCGGCAACCACCCACCGAGGAACAACGTGGTTGTCATCGCGCTCATCAAAATCATCGCGGAATATTCACCAAGAAAAAACAGCGCATAGGTCATCGCCGAATATTCAACCATAAACCCGCCGGTAATTTCGGACTCACCTTCAGGCAAGTCAAACGGCGCGCGGTTGGTTTCCGCCAGAATAGAAATCAGAAAAACGATAAACATCGGAAACAGCAAGACCTGCATCCAAAAAGGCCGATCAGCCAGCACAATTTCCTGTAAGTTAAGTGATCCTGTGCATAACAAAACACATACAATGATAAGTCCCATAGAGACTTCGTAACTCACCATCTGCGCCGCGCTGCGAAGCCCACCTAAAAAAGCATAACGCGAGTTTGAGGCCCATCCTGCCATAATCACGCCGTATACTGTCATGGAGGATACTGCAAAAAGATAGAGTATCCCGACATTGATATTCGCCAGCACCCAGCCCTTATCGAACGGAATCACCGCCCACGCAATGAGCGAGAGCGCAAAGAGCATCATCGGGGCTAACAAGAATACCACGCGGTGGGCCCCGCTTGGAATAATGGTTTCTTTGGAAAACAGCTTGATCCCATCAGCAATCGGTTGCAGCAAGCCAAACGGCCCAACAGTCATCGGTCCCTGACGGCGCTGCATCGCGCCCATAATTTTCCGCTCGGCATAGGTGTAATACGCAACAACAAACAATACACCGCCCACAATCAACACCGTGTAAAGCAGTGTCCAAGCAGTCCAAGAAACATAAGGATTAGCGAAAAATTCAAGCATGAAAAGCGATTCAAAATAACGTTATCGTTGAGGCTCAATGTGAAGCCTTTGAAAGAAAAAGTAAATGTTAAAATAGCCAGTATTCACCCTGAAAAAACTTCAAAGCAGTGCAGTCTGGCAAAAAGCAGCTTAAAACAATTAAAAACAACGCATTACCGCACCACCAAACACCAACATTAACCTTTTAGTAATACATAACGCTTATAATTCAAGAAAACCCGCGCCAGACGGGGCTTAAGGTATAATAGAGGTGAGACATGATAGAACGGGGTTCAACAGACTCGATTCTAGATAGAATTCTTAAGATAGTTACAAAAAGCGATGGTGGAAAAACCTTCATCGATACATCCAGCCTGACTAAAAGATCAAATGAAACAAAGGCAATGCAACAAGCTCTCACAGAGCAGGGCCTGTATGTTTCAAAAGATCATAAATATTACAATGACGGCTATCCGGGTGAAACCACCTCTTTTGGGCTTTTAATGCTGGCCGATCCTAATCAAGCCGATAGCTATATTAAATTAGCATTAAAAGACAATGCCCTCAGACCTAACGACATAATTAAGCTGCAAATTGCGCTGAATGCCTCAACTAACGATCCGGACGCAAGAATAGAAGTAGATGGCTTTATGGGCAAGCAAACAGCAAACCGATTAGCCGATTATCTTACTACCAAGCATGTCAAAGACATTGATCAAAATAGCCCGCTGGCCAAAGCGCTCCATAAATACGCCGACCCAGCAAAACTAAAGGCCATCGGAATCAAAGACCGGGAGAAATCTCGCACATTTAACAATACGGTAACAAAACAGAAGCAACCAACAGAACGTACCCATGACGCCCACGATCATGGCCATGCGCCTAACAACGAACAATCAGCAGCCTTATCAAGAAAAATCATCGATATTTCCGAAGGAGACAACGCACATAATGGATATTGCGGACGAGGAGTCTCAAACATTCTTACAGGGCTTGGCCTAAAGAACAAAAACGGAGACGGTCACACATGGAAAGATTCGCTGCCGAAACATGGCTGGAAGAAACTCGATGATATAAAAAACCCTGAGAACGCACCACCCGGTTCCGTTATTGTCTATGACCGCGACCGGAATTTCACAGGGAAAAAGGGCGGCGCAGGGTTCGGACATGTCGAAATGGTCGCCGAAAAAGACGGAGAGCGTCTTTACGTATCAGACAAAGCCAGAAGCAATTGGGGTGGAACTGTTCCTGAAAACTTTGTAGGCGTATATGTGCACCCCGAATTAACGGCCGACCTGACAAATCAAAACACTACACTCGCAAGCAGCAACACTTCAGAACCAGACACACACGGCCTAATCTAAAAAACACAGCTTATTAAGCGGCACTCCTCAGCGCATCTTCAATCACAGTTTGATCCAAAGCAATCAACTCAGCTTGTGAATTTTTCAAAACCCAGACGCCTTGATCATTTTTAACAACCGCCCCCACAAGATAATGTGGCTTCTCAACCTTACGAAAATCTACAGATATAAAAGGTTAGAGGCTAGCGGCATCATAAAACTCACACTTACCGTTCGTTACATCCGCAAACTTCACTCTATCGTTACTTGAAACAACAAAAGCCAGTCCGGTTATATCTGCGTTTAAATTCTCAAAATTGACCTGAATTTCTTCATCCTCAAAATCAGAACCACCGCTCAGATGATCTCCCATATGAAAGATTTGATTTTTATAAACATCACGTTTAGGGTCAACAGGCGTAATAATATCTTTAACTTGAAGCCCTTGGGTCAGCACAACGCATGACAAATCAAGATTGTGTGGCACAACGCTATCATCTAAAACACCAACCTTTACCTCATTATGATCCCACGACAGCCCAACCATAAGCTTTGGAATGTCGCCGCTAAAATTAAGTTCTATATCCTGTGTCATTTTCTACGCTGCCTTGTTAGAAGTTTTAATAAACTGTCCCAAATCAGGCTTAAAATAATCCGGCCCTTTGAGGATTTTTCCATCCTCTGGGCGCACAATCGGCTTCCCGTCTTCGCCCAGCTTACTCATATTTGAACGCTGCACCTCTTCAAAAGCGGGCATTTTTAAGTCTTGTAGGCCAAATGACAGATACGCCCCATCGAGCACATATTGAATATCGGTCAGAGCATCAAGCACCTCAACCATATCGCCGGCTTCAAGCGCCTCCTGAAGCTCTTCAACCTCTTCAGCGAGCAAATTAACCCGCAAAGCATTAGTTTTAGGGTCGCTGATATCCGGCGCATCCTTCACAGGCAGGCCGTATGTTTCATGAAAAATTTGAACCTGTTCTAATGTTGTTTTACTCATAACTCAGCAGCCTCCAGCTGTTCTTCTTGGCTATTCAATAATTCAAGTGTACAAGCCCGCATCGTATCAGATGCCCGGCAAATCGCATTCGTCATATAATAATTGAGAACGGGGCTCACAAACGGTTCTTTACCAACCTTACCCTTCACCCCAAACCCTCCCCAAGAAGCAGGCGCAATCTCATCAGGCATAGAGAAATGTTTGAACTCACCAAGAATTCGATCCCGTAATTGAATCTGCGTATCATAAGGAAGCTTTTGACCAAGAACGTCAGACAGCCCGCGCAGGATTTTCCAGTCTTCCTTGGCCTCACCCGGTGGGAAAGCCGCGCGCTTAGCATATTGCACGCGTCCTTCAGTATTCAGATAAATTCCGTCTTTTTCGGTATAGGCACAGCCCGGTAAAACCACATCGGCCCGCGCCGCGCCGTGATCACCATGATGCCCTTGATAAATCGTGAAGGTCTTCCAGCCTATAGAGCCATGGACATCAAACTCATCCGCGCCCAGCAAATACAGCGCCTTGATCGAGCCATCTTTAGTTCCGGCAATAATTTGCTCAAAATCTTTACCGCCCGCTTGCGGTACAAACCCGGCATCAAGCGCTCCAACGCGACTGGCAGCCCGGTGAAGAACATTAAATCCATTCCAATCTTTTTTGATACAGCCCAGATCTTCGGCAATTTTATACAGCGCATTGTGAATCGCTTCACCGTCTTCACGTTCAAAAACGCCGGAACCGACAATAATCATCGGCTTTTCGGACTTGACCTTACCTTTGTAATCTTTCGCCAGCTTCTCCAAATCCTGCAAAGTCGAACCTACATGGGCGTATTTATAGGAAAGATCAGCCGCCTCTCCAATGACGGCCACAGGCACACGGCGCTCAAACACCGCCTTACGAATACGAGCATTAATCAACGTTGCTTCATGACGCGGGTTCGTTCCCACCAGCAAAATCGCATCAGCTTCGTCAATTCCGGCAATCGTGGAATTAAACAAATATCCCGCCCGGTTCGAAGGATCGAATTTTGCCCCGTCGGTGCGGCAATCCATATTCGATGAACCAAGCTTGCCCAGCAAATCTTTCAGCGCGACAATTGATTCAATTTCAGCCAAATCACCAACCAACCCGGCAATTTCTTCGCCTTTAACGCCCTTAAGCTTCTTCGCAATAAACCCAAAAGCCTCTTCCCAACTCGCTTCACGTAATTTACCTTTTTTATCTTCACGGATATAAGGACGATCTAAACGGCCATTACCAAGCCCATCATAAGAAAAACGTGTCCGGTCACTAATCCATTCTTCATTCACATCTTCATGTAAACACGGCAGCACGCGCATAACCTCGCGCCCTTTCACATCCACGCGGATGTTCGAACCCACCGCATCATGCACATCAATGGTTTCGGTTTTTGTCAGCTCCCAAGGCCGTGCCTTAAACGCATACGGCTTGGATGTCAGCGCCCCAACGGGGCATATATCAATCAGATTGCCGGACAGCTCGGTCTGCACCAACTCATCAACAAAAGTACCAATCTCAGCATCTTCGCCGCGATTCATCTGCCCGAGCACCGGCGTGCCCGCCACTTCCTCGGCAAAGCGAACGCAGCGCGTACAATTTATACAGCGCGTCATCACCGTCTTAATTAGCGGCCCCAGCTCTTTATCCTCCACGGCGCGCTTATTTTCCTGAAAACGTGAGCGATCAAAGCCATATCCCATGGCTTGATCTTGCAAATCACATTCACCGCCCTGATCACAAATCGGACAATCAAGCGGGTGATTGATGAGGAGCATCTCCATCACGCCTTTACGGGCCTTCTTCACCATCTCCGAATCTGTACGCACCACCATGCCTTCACCGCACGCCATGGCACAGGAAGCCGCAGGTTTCGGCGGGCCGCCTTCAACCTCAACCAGACACATCCGGCAATTGGCAGGAACGGTTAGCTTTTCATGATAGCAGAAATGCGGCACCTCAACCCCAAGCTCCTGCGCGGCTTGCAAGATGCTAGTCCCGCGCTCAACCTCGATTTCCATGTCATTAATGGTGAGTTTTACAGTGCTCATTTACCGCTTCTTAATTGGAGATATTGAATTCCCAAGACATTTAATGTTTAATCTGCCCGAAAGCCAAGATCAACAGTTAGTTTAAAGTATATGGCCACGCGTATCGAAGTTCTAGCCTCACCTGAAGATGGACGAGGAAAAACACTGGAAAAAGCTCTAAAGAGCAAAGGCAAAACGGCCGCCGTGCGTGTGGTTGATGTCTACACAAGCGAACATGAAAAAGCGAATACGCCTGCCTTCAAAGACAGTCTGGTTAATCCGGTAACACAGGAAAGCGATTCTCTGCCCGATGATTTTGACTGGGCTTTGGAAATTGGTTTTCTTCCCGGTGTTACCGATAATGTAGGCCATACCGCGTCCGAGCTTCTCAAACTTGCCGGCGCAGAAAATGACAATGAGTGTTTCTCTTCCCGTCTCTATTTGATCAAAGGCAATCTCAAGCAAAGCGATATCGAAGAGCTTTCCCAAAGCCTTTCTAATACTCTCATCCAACGCGCGACGATCAAAAGCGCAGATGAATTCAATGCAGACGGCGGTATGGAAACCATCATCCCGAAAGTCACCATCAACACCGCAGGCAACACAGCCGCCGACACCATTGAACTTGATGGCTTAAGTGATGAAGAACTGATGGAAATCAGCCAAAAAGGTATCAAAGAACGCGGGCCGCTCGGCTTGCCTTTGGTATACATGAAAGCGATCCAAAGCCATTATGCTGGCAAAACCATCACAGATATCGAGCTGGAAACCCTTGCCCAAACATGGTCGGAGCATTGCAAACACACCATCTTCGCCTCGCCCATCGATGATGTAAAAGACGGGCTGTATAAGCACTACATCAAACGCGCGACCAAAGAGATCCGCGAAATTCGCGGCGAAAACGACATTTGTGTGTCCGTGTTCTCCGATAACGCAGGTGGAATTATTTTCGATGATGAATATCTCATCACCGATAAAGTCGAGACACACAACTCCCCCTCCGCGCTCGACCCGTTCGGCGGCGCGATTACCGGAATTGTTGGCGTCAACCGCGACTGCATAGGCTTTGGCCAAGGCGCAAAACCTGTCATTAACCGCTACGGCTTTTGCTTGGCCGATCCACGCACTTCACCGGAATATTACCGCGACAGTGCAAAAACCAACGCTGTACTTTCACCCGAAACCATTATGAAGGGCGTCATTGACGGCGTTGAGGCAGGCGGCAATCAATCCGGCATCCCTACCCCGCAAGGATTCGTCACCTTTGATGACCGCTTTGTCGGCAAACCTCTAGTCTTTGTTGGCACAATCGGCCTCATTCCGCGCACCATCAACGGCAAACCCGGCCATGAAAAATGCGCCCGTCCCGGCGATAAAATTGTTGTTGCGGGTGGACGCGTAGGCCGCGACGGTATCCACGGCGCAACATTCTCTTCCGTCGCTCTTGATGAAGGCTCCCCTGCCACGGCAGTACAAATCGGCGACCCCATCACACAGAAAAAAATGAGCGACGCCATCATCAAAGAAATTCGCGATCTTAGCCTCTATTCTGCCATCACCGATAACGGTGCCGGCGGCATGAGTTCCTCCATCGGTGAAATGGCCGAAGGGTCTGGTGGTTTCCATGTCGAGCTTGAAACTGTACCGCTGAAATACCCCGGTATGACGCCGTGGGAAATCTGGATCTCCGAATCCCAAGAACGCATGACCATGGCTGTCCCGCCGAAAAACACCGATGAACTCATCGCTCTATTCGCCAAGCGCGGGGTTGAAGCGACAGTCGTCGGTACATTCACCGATGATGGCCGCGCAAAAATCACCCACGCGGATGAAATCATCATGGATATGGCCATGGACTTCCTCCATGACGGCAACCCCGAAACACCGCTCAAAACCACATTCACGCGCGGCGGTGAAGCCGAACCTGATCTCGCAGAACCAGATGATTACGCGAGGGTCTTGCTCGATATGCTAGGTCGCCTCAATATTTGCTCCAAAGAATTCATCTCCACCCAATACGACCATAATGTGCAAGGCACCGCCGTAATGGGACCGCTCCAAGGCCCGGGCCGCGTTTACGCCGAAGCCAGCATCACGCGACCAGTCCTCACAAGCGAAAAAGGCGTTGTCCTATCCCAAGGCCTCTTCCCACGCTACAGCGATATTGATACCGCCGCCATGGCCGCTGCCGGATTAGACCTCGCCGTTCGTAACGCTGTCGCCGCAGGTGTAGACTTAGGCCAACTCGCACTCCTCGATAATTTCTGCTGGTGCTCATCCGATGAGCCGGAACGCCTCGGCCAGCTTAAACGCGCCGTCGAAACCATCTATGAAATGGCCGTAAAATACCAAACGCCGTTCATTTCCGGCAAAGACTCCATGTTCAACGACTTCAAAGGCTTTGATAAAGACGGTAAATCCGTCAAAATCTCCGCCCCGCCAACTTTGCTGATCTCATCCATCGGCGTCATCCCGAATATTGATAAATCCATCTCCCTCGCGCCAAAAGCCGTAGGCGATCTAGTCTACCTCCTAGGTCAAACCAAAGATGAGCTTGGCGCTTCGGAATATTACGACATGCAAGGCCACCTTGGAAATAACGTCCCTGAAACCGACAGCCACGCCAATTTACACCTTTATAAACTTTATGGCCGCGCCGTGCGTGATAGCCTGATCGCCTCCGCCTACGCTCTCGGCTTTGGTGGGCTCGGCACAGCCCTAGCCAAAAAAGCCATCGCCGGACAAATGGGTATGGACATTGATTTGAGTGCTATTAACCTGCGTGCAGACAAAGCGCTCTATAGCGAGAGCACAGGCCGTATCCTCGTTACCGTCGCACCACAAGATAAAGAGAAGTTCGAAAAATGCTTCAAAAACCTTGAAGCCCTCCAGCATATTGGCCACATCACCCATACTGATAAATTGAATATAAAAAATCAGTTGCAGCTTGATGTTAAGAAACTAGATGAGGCATATAAAGCGCCTCTAAGGGACTACTAATGACTGCAAAAGCCCTCATACTCGCCGGATACGGATTAAACTGTGAAGAAGAAACACTTCACGCGTTTGAGTATGCTGGCCTGTCCGGTGAAATCCGCCACATCAATGACCTCATCGAAAACCCGAAAGAACTCGATGAAGTCCAAATCGTGGCCATCCCCGGCGGATTTTCATACGGTGATGATACCGGCTCCGGCAACGCCTTTGCCCAGAAAATGAAACTGGCGCTGTGGGGACCTCTGCAAAAATTCGTTGCCCGCGATACACTCACAATCGGCATTTGTAACGGCTGTCAGGTCGTCGCCAATCTGGGCCTCGTCCCTGCATTTGATGCGAAATATGGACAGCGCCTTGTGGCTGTCACCCACAACCTCACAGCGCGTTATCAATGTAGATGGATTGACCTGAAAGTCTCTTCAAACTCTCCGTGGCTAGAGGGCGTAGAAAATATGCACATCCCCGTCGCTCACGGCGAGGGCCGCTTCATGATGAATGAGGACACACTCAAATCGCTCCAAAGCAATGGCCAAATCGCGGCGCAATACGCCAAACCGGATGGTAATCTCGCGGATGGGGAATTCCCCTATAACCCCAACGGCACAACAAACGACATTGCCGGCATCACCGATGAAAGCGGCAAGGTCCTTGCGCTCATGCCGCACCCCGAGCGCGGCATGTTCAATTGGCAACGTGATGATTACATGGAGATGAAAGACAAAGCGCAGCGCGAGGGTAAAGAGCTGCCCGAAGCCGCGGATGGGATTTCAATCTTCCAAAACGCCGCACGATATTTTGAAGTCGCCAAAAAGAAAAGCGCTTAAAAAACTCGTAACCAGACCCGTTAAAGCCCCAGCAGCCCCGATAAACGGACCCGATTTTTGAACCGAATAGCCCCGCTCAAGTGATTTTTGGAAGCCTAAACCCTTGATATTTCATCAAGTAGACCCGCTCATCGGACTAAGTCCGGATATTTTCAAAAACAGAATATTTTCCTGCCTTTAACACCGAATACAATAGCAATTAATTCCTATTTTGGCCAGCCTATATTTAAAAAATCAAGCAGCAGCCTTACGATATTCCATGATGCGGTGTTCCATTTCCGGGCGGAAATGCTTAATTAGGCCTTGGATCGGCCATGCTGCCGCATCCCCAAGAGCGCAGATCGTATGACCCTCAATCTCTTTGGTGACCTCAAAAAGCTGATCAATCTCATCAACTGTGGCATTCCCCGCCACCATGCGGGTCATAATGCGCCAGAGCCAACCTGTCCCCTCACGGCACGGCGTACATTGGCCGCAAGATTCATGCATATAAAATTGTGAGAGACGGCAGATTGCTTGAATTACATCGGTAGATTTATCCATGACAATAACGCCCGCAGTCCCCAAGCCTGTACCAACCTCACGCAAACTATCGAAATCCATATTTATGGTTTCACAGGTTTCCTTAGGCAACATCGGCGTTGAAGAGCCGCCGGGAATGACCGCCAGCAAATTATCCCAACCACCACGCACACCGCCCGCATGTTTCTCGATTAACTCCTTAAGCGGAATGCCCATTTCTTCTTCAACATTACAAGGCTGTTCAACATGGCCCGAAATACAAAATAGCTTTGTCCCCGCGTTCTTTTCATTCAGACCAAGGCCCGCAAACCACGGCCCGCCGCGGCGCAAAATTGTCGGCGCAACAGCAATCGTTTCAACATTATTGACAGTCGTCGGACAGGAATAAAGCCCCGCCATGGCCGGAAATGGCGGCTTGTTTCGCGGCTGGCCTTTTTTACCTTCGATAGATTCAATCAGCGCGGTTTCCTCACCGCAGATATAGGCGCCAGCGCCACGGTGAAGGATAACGTCGAAGTCCCAACCGGAGCCAGCAGCGTTCTTACCAAGCAGTCCCGCATCATAGGCTTCCTCGATTGCACGCAAAAGCTCAGAGCCCTCGTTATAAAACTCACCGCGAATATAGATATAGGCCGCATGTGCGCCCATCGCAAAACCGGCAATCAGGCACCCTTCAAGTAATTTATGAGGTTCATGGCGTAAGATATCGCGGTCTTTACAGGTTCCCGGCTCAGACTCATCAGCATTAACCACCAGATAATGCGGACGCCCGTCGGATTCTTTGGGCATAAACGACCATTTCATCCCAGTCGGAAACCCGGCACCGCCGCGCCCTCGTAAGCCCGAAGCCTGCATTTCTTCAATAATCCACCCCGGACCCTTTTTGAGAATGGCTTTTGTCCCATCCCAATCACCACGCTTTTTGGCGTCTTTCAAAGAGAAAGATTCCCAGCCATATAAATTCGTGAAGATCCGGTCTTCGTCATTAAGCATCTATGCCACTCCCGCCTTTTTCGCCTGCTCTTCGAGTGAAGTGGGACCGGACTGCGCCATCGAGGCTTTACGCGCTTTTTGTGAACCGGTCTTTGGCTGCATATCTTCGGCCAGCAAATCGAGAATTTCTTTCATGCTGCCCGCATTCAAATCTTCATAGTAATCATCATTAATCTGCACCATCGGCGCATTGACACATGCGCCAAGGCATTCAACCTCCATGAGGCTGAATTTACCGTCTTCGGTCGTTTCGCCCATGCCGATACCCAGATGCTTTTTGCAAGTATTCACAATATCATCGCTGCCGCAAAGCCAACACGGCGTCGTCGTGCAGAGCTGCACGAGATATTTACCAACCGGGGCCATGTTGTACATCGAATAAAAGGAGGCAACCTCATAGACCTTGATGGCCGCCATATCGAGCTGCTCGGCGATATGGTCCATCGCCGCGCGGGGAATCCATCCACCATAAACGGGGTCCGCCTTCGCGCCCTCTTCAGCCACCTGCCGCTGCGCCAGATCCAGCATCGGCATCACAGCTGATTGCTGCCGCCCTTTCGGATACAGAGCAATAGCCTCATCGACTTTCTTCTGAAACACTTTGGTAAATTTAAAGTTTTCAGGCTGATAATCAGCATTTAATTCAAATAGTTTTTTCATTTATCGATCAATCTCCCCAAACACAATATCAAGCGAGCCGATGATAGATACCGTATCGGCAAGCTGATGCCCGCGGCTCATAAAATCAAGCGCTTGCAGATGGGCAAAGCCCGGCGCGCGAATGCGGCAGCGATAGGGCTTGTTCGACCCATCGGCAACCAAATAAACACCGAACTCACCCTTCGGCGCTTCAACAGCGGTGTAAGTCTCCCCCGCAGGAACGTGGTAACCTTCCGAATACAGCTTAAAGTGGTGAATCATGGCCTCCATCGAGCTTTTCATTTCAGCGCGCGGCGGCGGGCAAACTTTGTAATCGTTGGATTTCACATCACCGTCAGGCATCTTTTCAATCGCCTGCTTCATAATTTTCAATGATTCATAAATCTCCGCCATCCGCACAAGGTAACGCGCATAACAATCTCCGGTCTTGCCGGTGGGAATATCAAAATCAAACTCTTCATATGAATCGTAAGGCTGCGCCTTGCGCAGATCCCACGGTACACCGGATGCACGCAGCATCGGCCCGCTAAAACCCCAATCTCGGGCCTCATCAGCTGTGACGATGCCAATATCAACAGTCCGCTGTTTGAAAATGCGGTTATTGGTCAACAGCGATTCAAGATCAGTAAGGAATTTTGGC
Organism: Alphaproteobacteria bacterium; assembly: GCA_021776025.1. Classification (GTDB taxonomy): domain Bacteria; phylum Pseudomonadota; class Alphaproteobacteria; order Micavibrionales; family Micavibrionaceae; genus TMED27. Next base: position 388,865 of record JAJFGR010000007.1, on the reverse strand, counting down.
AACTCTTCGACCCATTCGGCCATATCCTCGAGCAAACCTGCAGGCATATCCTGCGCAACGCCGCCAGTGCGAAAGTAATTCGAGTGTAGCCGCGCACCGGACACGCGCTCAATAAACTCCATGCCCTTCTCACGCTCCTCAAACCCCCACAGCGCAGGAGTAACAGCCCCCACATCAAGAGCAAAGGTTGTGATGTTGAAGATATGATTAATCACACGGCTGAGCTCACAAAATAAAACGCGAATATATTGCCCACGCTTGGGCACCGTAATACCGAGGAGTTTTTCTGTTGCCAGAGCAAAAGCATGTTCCTGATTCAGCGGACAGACATAATCAAGACGGTCAAAATACGGCAAAGCCTGCATATAGGTTTTATGCTCGATCAGCTTCTCCGTGCCACGGTGGAGCAGGCCAATATGCGGATCGGCACGCTCTATAATCTCCCCTTCCATTTCAAGAACAAGGCGGAGCACACCATGCGCCGCTGGGTGCTGCGGCCCGAAATTCATCGTAAAAGGCTTGATCTGCGTTTCTTCAGCAATATCGAGGTCTTGTTTCTCTGCGCTCATGAGCCGCTCCCCGTTTTCGTACTTTTCCAGCCATGCTCGGGCTTCATAGCTTTTTCATCCCCCGGGAGCTGCATGTCGGTGATGGCTTCCCATGGTGAGAGCGCATCAAAATTGCGAAAATCCTGTGTCAGTTTCACAGGCTCATACACCACGCGCTTAAGCTCGTCGTCATAGCGCAGCTCAACATAACCCGTCAGGGGGAAGTCCTTACGCTGCGGATGACCTTCAAAGCCATAGTCTGTAAGGATACGCCGCAAATCAATATTGCCATCAAACAGCACGCCATACATGTCCCATACTTCACGCTCAAACCATCCCGCCGCGCTGAAAATATCCGTCACAGAGTCTATCGACTGCTCTTCAGAGGTGGTGATTTTCACCCGCGCACGATGATTGTGCCGCATGGACAGAAGATTATAAATTACATCAAAACGTTCAGGCCTATCAGGGTAATCAGCCCCGCACACATCAAGCAATAGCCGAAATGAGCATTCTTTATCATCACGCAAAAAATTGAGAATACGCTTAATCTCGGCGCGCTTGGCATTCAGTGATAACTCACCATTAAAAAACTCATAGCTCACAACCGAGCCTGCAAGCTTCTCCATAATGTAATCTGCCAGATCTTTGAGAGCATCCGTGGCCATTACCGTGCAATCCTCGTGTCTTCACGTTGAATTTTCTTCTGAAGCTGAAGCAAACCGTAAACAAGCGCTTCTGCTGTTGGCGGACAGCCCGGCACGTAAATATCAACCGGTACGATGCGGTCGCAACCCCGCACCACGGAATAGGAATAATGGTAATACCCGCCGCCATTGGCGCAACTGCCCATGGACACCACCCAACGCGGCTCCGGCATTTGATCATAGACCCGGCGCAGGGCCGGAGCCATTTTATTAGTGAGTGTACCGGCCACAATCATGACATCGGATTGACGTGGAGAGGGGCGCGGGATGATGCCGAAACGGTCTAAATCATACCGGCTCATATAAGCATGGATCATCTCTACCGCGCAACACGCTAGACCAAAGGTCATCGGCCACATTGAACCTGTACGCGCCCAATCAAACAGATTATCGGCAGAAGTCAGCAAAAACCCTTTTTCATCCAGTGTTTTTGAAATCGCTGCGGGAACAACATCCTGCTCCTCGGGCAAAGGCGCATCTACCCCTGTACGAAAATCATACGCCGGCGCGGCTATAATGTTTTTATCGTGACCCATGGTTAAACCTTACTCCCAATCGAGACCGCCCTTTTTCCATTCATAAATAAACCCGACAGTCAGCACCGTTAAAAACACCATCATAGACCAAAAGCCAAAAATGCCGATCGCCCCCAGTGAAATGGCCCACGGAAACAAAAATGCAATCTCCAGATCAAAAATGATGAACAGCAGACAAACGAGATAAAACCGCACATCGAACTTGTTCCGCGCATCGGCAAAGGCGTCAAACCCACACTCATAAGCAGAGAGCTTCTCAGGGTCAGGCTTCTGATTGCCCATCAATAAGGAACCCATAATCATCACAACAGAAACCCCGGCCGCAACCACAATAAACAGCAAAATGGGCAAATAATTAATAAGGAGTTCTTCAGGGGCCATAATGTTTCTTGAAAAGATTTATATTAGTTCTTTGTTTTAACATCGCAAAAGGCAAAAAGAAACATAGAATTCAGGCGAATTCACCTTAAGTTCATCAACTATCAGTTTTGAATTTACTTTCCAAAACTTTGTCCAGCTGACTCAAAAAATCTTTAGGCGTAAAAGGTTTGGTAATATAACCAACAGCCCCAAGCTTTACAGACTCTTTAACCTCGTTGATGTCTTTTTCACCCGTCAACATAATGACCGGCGTTGTTTTCGTTTCAGGAGAGGACTTTAGCTGTTTAAGAACATCATGACCATCACATTCAGGCATATAGCGATCAAGAATAATCGCGTCAAACTGCTCAACTTTTGACGCTTTTAAGGCATTTTTGACAGAACTGATACCTGTTGGAAATGCTCCCGCACGCTTGAGAACGGCCGTAACAATCTCAAGCATCGTCTGCTCATCATCAATTATAAGGATTTTCTTATTTTCTAAAACTGCGTCCATAAGGAAACTGTATATGATTGCTTCTATACGCTCAAACGATACGAGCATATTTCATACACACGCAAACAATATACTGGATAGAAAACTCAAATGGCGCGAGTGACGAGACTTGAACTCGCGGCCTCCGCCGTGACAGGGCGGCGCTCTAACCAACTGAGCTACACCCGCGCATTTGAGTAGCGTTTTAATATCAAGTTAAATGCCTTCCTGTCAACGGCATTTAACAGTTTTAAGCCGCTAAACTTTCCTCAGCCGGATTAAAGTCGAAATCAAGAGCCTCGGCAACGGCTTTATGGGTGATTTTACCCTCACAAACATTTAAGCCCTCAAGGAAATTGGGATTATCGCTTAAAGCCTGCTTCCAACCCTTATTGGCCAAATCCAGCGCATATGGCAACACGGAATGATTAAGCGCCAAAGCCGATGACAAAGGCACTGCGCCGGGCATATTCGCCACGCAGTAATGTACAACCCCATCCACAACATAGGTCGGATTATCATGCGTCGTCGCTTTGCTGGTTTCCGCACAACCGCCCTGATCAATCGCAATATCGACAAAAACAGCGCCGGGCAACATTGTTGAGAGCATCTTTTTACTAATCAGTTGGGGCGCCGACGCGCCGGGAATCAAAACCGCGCCGATAACAAGATCAGCCGTTTGCACAGCCCGCTCCACAGTATCAACATTGGAATACACAATGTTCGCACGGCCATGGAAATACTCATCCAAAAAGCGCATACGCTCGTTCGATTTTTCAAGAATCGTGACATTCGCACCCAGCCCCGTTGCCATCTGCGCCGCATGAAATCCCGAGACACCGCCGCCAATAATAAGAACCTCAGCTGGCTTAACCCCCGGAACACCACCAATCAGCCGCCCTGTACCACCTTTATGCTTTTGCAGGTGGTATGAGCCCACTTGAACAGAAAGCCGCCCCGCAACCTCACTCATCGGCTGAAGAAGCGGCAAGGTGCGTCCATCTTTCGCGGTAACCGTTTCATAGGCAATAGCCGTACACCCCGAATCCATAAGGCCTTGCGCTTGTGCAGGGTCAGCCGCAAGGTGGAGATAAGTAAACAGAACTTGATCGGGGCGCAGCATCTTGCACTCACCGGGCTGTGGTTCTTTCACCTTGATAATCATTTCGGCCTTTTCAAACACTTCAGCAGCGCTGCTCGCAATTTTTGCACCAGCTCCTTCATAGTCCGCATCAGCGAAGTTAATCGCGGCCCCTGCTCCGGTTTCAACCAAAACGTCATGGCCGTTTCGCACAAATTCCACAACCGACGAAGGCACAAGCCCCACGCGATGTTCGAGTGTTTTAATTTCCTTGGGAACGCCAATAAGCATAATAATGACCTTTCTGATTAAGATGCGCGCATTTTGCCAAAAATCCAAATAAAGGCAAGGTGCAGCGCAACATCTTTAATCCAGCCCGCCCATAAGGACGTATTTCATTTCAAGATATTCATCGATGCCATATTTGGAACCTTCACGGCCAATGCCGGATTGCTTGATGCCGCCAAAAGGTGCGACCTCTGTCGATAAAATCGGTTTATTCACCGCCACCATGCCGTATTCCAGAGCTTCAGAAACCCGCCATATCCGCGCGTTATCCTTGGCATAAAAGTATGAAGCCAGACCGTAGATCGTATCATTGGCTTGGGCAATCACATCCGCTTCATCGGTAAAACTAAAGAGCGGCGCAACTGGGCCAAATGTTTCATCGCTTGCCACCTGCATCTCTTTGGTTACACCGGTCAACAAAGCCGGCTCAAAGAACAACTCACCTGCTTCATGCGGCTGCCCACCCATCACAAGCTCTGCACCCTTATCAAGCGCATCAGCAATATGCTCCTGCGCTTTTTGCATACCGGCTTCATCAATCATCGGGCCTATATCTGTGCCATCTTCTGCGCCATCACCAATTTTGAGGGCTTTGATTTTAGCCGCAAGTTTCTCGGCAAATTCATCATAAACGCTGTCCTGCACATAAATGCGGTTGGCACACACGCAGGTCTGCCCAGCATTACGGAACTTGCAGATCATCGCGCCATCCACGGCGGCGTCTATATCCGCATCATCAAACACAATGAACGGGGCATTCCCGCCAAGCTCGAGTGAGATTTTCTTAATCCCATCCGCGCACTGCTTCATCAAAATGCGGCCAACTTCCGTGGAGCCTGTAAAGGACAACTTCCGCACCGCTTCATTTTCACAAAGCTCAGCGCCCACGCCGCGCGCATCCGTGCCTGTAATCACATTGAACACCCCAGCCGGAATCCCCGCCTCTTCCGCGAGCACCGCCAAAGCCGTTGCCGAAAGCGGTGTTTGCGAGGCCGGACGGCTAACCATTGTACAGCCCGCCGCCAACGCCGGACCAACCTTGCGGGTAATCATCGCTGATGGGAAATTCCACGGGGTGATCGTTGCGCAAACGCCGATAGGCTGCTTCAGCACCATCATCCGCGATCCCGGAACGTTAGAAGGAATGATATCGCCATAAACGCGCTTGCCTTCCTCGGCAAACCATTCAAGAAAATTCGCGCCGTAAAGCACTTCACCTTTAGCTTCGAACAACGGCTTGCCCTGCTCCGCCGTCAGAATGGCAGCAAGGTCGTCCGCATTAGCAACAATGAGGTCAAACCATTTACGCAGCAGCGACGCCCGCTCCTTGGCTGACTTAGCCGCCCATGCAGGAAGCGCATCATTCGCCGCCTTAATAGCGCCCTTAACATCAGCCACATCAAGATCCGCAACCTCAGCGATCGTGTCACCATTCGCCGGATTCGTAACCTCAAAGCTCTTAGAGCCATCAAGCCACTTGCCGCCTACATAGGTTTTTCCTGTCAGAAGTTTTTGGTTTTTGAGTTTCATGCAGCTTTAGTATGCGCATCGCCAAAACGTTTTTCAACATACTCTTCAACGAGCGTTTGAAAATCTTGCGCGATTGTCTCCCCGCGCAGTGTGTGGGCTTTTTTCCCATCAATAAAAACAGGGGCAACGGAAGACTCACCTGTACCGGGCAATGAAATACCAATATCGGCATGCTTGGATTCGCCCGGCCCATTCACAATGCAGCCCATCACGGCAACCTTTAGCTCTTCCACGCCGGAGTACTCTTCTTTCCAGACCGGCATTTTCTTATCAAGATACTGCTCAATATCCTTCGCTAATTCCTGGAACACCGTAGACGTCGTACGTCCACATCCCGGACACGCCGCCACTTCCGGCGCAAAAGAACGCAAACCAAGCGCCTGCAAAACCTCCTTACAAACCTTCACCTCTAATGTCCGGTCCCCATTCGGCTCAGGAGTTAAGGACGCGCGGATCGTATCACCAATCCCTTCATTCAGAAGGATCCCCTCACCCAAAGCAGTCGCTACAATACCTTTTGACCCCATCCCCGCTTCGGTCAGACCGAGATGCAAAGCATAATCACTGCGCTTTGCCAGCTCTCGATAAACAGCAATGAGGTCTTGAACACGGGAAACTTTAGCCGAGAGAATAATCTGATCTTTACGCAAACCCACCTGTAGAGCCTTCTCCGCACTTATAAGGGCAGATTGCACTAATGTCTCGCGCATCACGCTGTCCGCGTCCAAAGGCTCTGCCAAAGCCGCATTCTCATCCATAAGCTTGGTCGCAAGAGTTGCATCAAGCGAGCCCCAATTCACGCCAATGCGCACCGCCTTGTTATATTCCGCAGCCTTCTCCAGCATCACCTCAAACTGCGCATCATGCTTTTTCCCAAACCCAACATTGCCAGGATTAATGCGGTATTTATCAAGCGCCTGACATAGATCAGGATAATCGCTCAGCAGCGTATGGCCGTTATAATGAAAACACCCGGCCAGAGGCACATCAAGGCTTTCTTTCTCAAGGCGCTCACGCAGGGCAATCACGCCCTTCGCAGCCTCATCATTATTCACGGTAACGCGGATAATTTCTGAGCCAGCCAAAAACAGCTCTTTCACCTGCTTAAACGTCTTCTCAACATCCGCCGTATCCGTATTGGTCATCGACTGCACAAGCACAGGCGCGCCACCACCAAGAGTGACATTACGAACCTTTACTTCATGCGTTTTGTGACGCGGAGTTTGGGGCAAAGAAACCATGGCCCCGTTTAATCATAAATGGAGATATTCGTCAAAGATTGTTGGCATTTAGACAAACTATTGACAGCACGGTAAAGCTTCCTATAGTTTGCATAACATTTACAACCACGCCTACAGCAAAAGAAAATTGATTATGGACGATAGAGAACTCAATGAAGCCTATACAAAGCTCAGCGAAGCCATAATAGGGTCTGCTGCGAATAACCATACAGTGAAAGTTCTCCTCAAATTCTTTAATGATAAGAACATGATCAACGATCACCCGAATTTCGACCTTGACCTCACATTGCAGGAATTCTCCAATATCGTCCTCTCTAACGATAAGCATAAAGAAATTCTCCGGGCTCACCCTAAAAAGGAAGTTTATAGCTTTGATGGCCCTGACGATGAAGCGGCCAACAAAATGCTCGACCAAGCCATATTCGACGCCATTATAAATGCCAAGGAAGTGAAAGATGTGTTCAAAAAGCTTAAGGGTGAGGACGTGAAGCCTAATCTCTCAGCTGTCTCTCTTGATCTTCCATTGCAGGAAATATCCAACAGGGCCTTTCCTGATTCAGCTGGCCTCACTGGAGAATTCGAAACAGTTAAAACTCAAAAAGAAAAAATAATTGAGATTCATGAAAAAATGGCGCTCTATTTTGGGGCAGAAAATTTGGAAGAGACCCCCTACGATGAGCATAACATAGAAATATAATAGCCTAGCCTTTCATGCCCTGCACAACGACAGGCTCAGCAGAGCCCACGAGCGCGCCGCACCCATTCGCCAAAGAAAAGCCAAACAAATAAAAACTTTACTTTTCTAGAGAAAACACATAAACAAAAATTATGACTAATAAGCTTGTAACACGAAGGGACTTTATACTAAGAGTATCAACTGATTTTGCCACTGTTGCCGCAGCAGGAATGTTTGGCGGCGGCGACTTGTTGGAAGACATAAAAAAAGAATTTTCTTCAACAAAACCCTCAATTGCAACTGAACCCCAGTTTGCCGTACATAACAAATGCTCTGAACTGTTTGCGTACCAAGCAAACGAAACCAGGCCCCCGGCCTCCCTTGCCAAAACGATGCTGGCCTTGATAGTGGCGCAACACATCGCCGACCCGGCCAATAAAGATTTTAAAGACTCAACCCTTCTCGAAGTTCCCGAAAGCGTTTTAGACCCGCAAATTATTCCAAAAGACGTTCAGGTCATTGGAGCCTTAAAACCTGGAAGACACATAAGCATAAAGGACCTCCTCCTAGCTTTAATCTCATACTCCGATGCACGTGCAGCCGAAACATTGAGGCATGGTCTTAAAAATCTCCCGGCAGAGGGGGATCAGGAACCTATTATACGACGAATGAATAATATGGCGAAACATCTCAACATGGACGACACAACATATACCAATGTTATTGGCTTTGACCCCAAAGGAGAAACCACAACATCCGTGAAAAGCGCGACAACCCCGGATGACCAAATACGCTTGTTACAGTGTATTGCAGAAGAAATGCGTGAAAAAACCCGCATTGGCAATATCATGAAGCTCTGGACCATGCCGCCGAAAGACACGAAAAAATTCACCATAAAAATTTTAGATGCTCAGAAACAAAACGGCAAACAACATGAGTTGGAGCATACCAGCCCCTCCGTGAAAAAATCAAAAGGCCAAACGCTTAAAAACAGTGGTCAACAACTTATTTTTTGCAAAACAGGCTTCACTACTATGGCCGGACGTTGCCAGCAAGCGCTTATCCGAATAGAGGGAGAGGGAGAGGGAGAGGGAGAGGGAGAGGAATATCTGGCTGTGGTCAGCATGGGCCACGATACCAGAGAGAGCGCTGCACAAATGACAGACCACTGCATGACCCCTGAATTCAGACATGCATTGGCAAACCAACATCAATCCTTGTACAAGGTAATCAAAGAACAGGCTAGTTGTGCACTTGCTTAAATGGTGGGCGATGACAGGGTCGAACTGCCGACATCCTCGGTGTAAACGAGGCGCTCTACCACTGAGCTAATCGCCCTTACTCACGGCTTAACGCGTAAGGAATGGGTATGTTTAAGGGCTACGCTAATAAAAATCAAGCCTCTTTCCCCATAAAAAAGCCCCGCATTACTGCAGGGCTTTTAAACGTTTTAGAAGTGCTATAAGAATTACTTGTTAACAGCTTCTTTCAGCTCTTTACCAGCTTTGAATTTAGGCTGTTTAGATGCTGGAATTTTGATAGGCTCGCCAGTGCGTGGGTTACGGCCAGTTGTCGCAGCGCGGTTAGCAACTGAGAACGTACCGAAACCAACGAGACGAACATCATCTCCTTTTTTCAAAGCGCCTTTTACGGCATCGATAACAGCGTCTACTGCTGAAGCTGCTTTTGTTTTAGAGATGTCGGCTGTGTCAGCCACTTTTGATACTAGGTCTTGCTTGTTCATAAGAACCCCCTTCAGGTTAAAGTTAAGCAAATGATTTTTCCGAAAGATTCCAAAAAAATCCCTTTTGAAAACCCCTAAAAGCCATGGCTATCAAGGTTTTTCACTTGGTGTAGAGAATCTTTTAGGCCTTTTTTCGGAAGGAATCAATGGGTAATTACGTCTTTACCCTTATTTTCTGCACTTTTTGAGGAGATTTGGTCGATTTTCGCCTTAGAACCCGCATCTATAGGTTGAGGCGCCTCTAATAAAGCGTGAGCAAGGACCTCGTCAATATTACGCACACTGACAATTTCCAGATCTCTTTTGACGTTCGCCGGAATGTCTTCCAGGTCTTTTACATTGTCGATTGGGATCAATACTTTTTTAATACCGCCGCGCACCGCGCCAAGAAGTTTTTCTTTAAGGCCGCCAATTTCAGTAACCTTACCGCGCAAATTGACCTCACCGGTCATGGCAATGTCTTTGCTAACCGGAATGCCTGTTAAGCATGACACGATAGAAGTCACCATCGCCGCACCGGCAGATGGGCCGTCTTTCGGCACCGCGCCTTCCGGCACGTGAACGTGGATTTGTTTCTTTTCCAGCTCTTCATAATCAATGCCGTATTGCGCCGCTCGAGATTTAATCAGCATCTCAGCCACAGTCACAGACTCTTTCATCACATCTTTAAGGTTCCCGGTGACAGTCACCTTACCGTCTTTGCCTTCATAGCTGACAGATTCAATTTGTAGGATAGAGCCACCGGCTTCTGAATAAGACAGCCCGCTGACCACACCAACATTATCGTGGTCATCAATCTCACGGCTGGAGAATTTCTTGATACCCGCATATTTTTCAAGATTGCGCGGGGTAATCGAAATTTTCTCTTTCCCCTTCATCAAAATTTCTTTGATCGCTTTGCGGCATAATCCAGAAATCTCACGCTCAAGATTACGAACACCCGCTTCACGCGTATAGAAGCGAATAAGGTCACGCAGACCATTGTCGCTAATTTTGAACTCTTCTTTCTTGAGGCCAGCCGCTTTCATCTGCTTCTTCATCAAGTGGCGTTTAACGATTTCCATCTTTTCATCTTCGGTATATCCGGAAATGCGGATGATCTCCATCCGGTCCAATAATGGACGCGGCATTTCCGCCAGATTATTCGCGGTACAGACAAACATCACGTCGGACAGATCGTAATCAATCTCTAAATAATGGTCTTGGAATGTCGAGTTTTGTTCCGGGTCAAGCACCTCAAGCAATGCCGAACTTGGATCGCCGCGCCAGTCATTCCCCAGCTTATCCACTTCATCAAAGAGGAACAGCGGGTTGACGGTCTTAGCTTTCTTCATACCTTGCACGATTTTACCGGGCAAAGCGCCGACATAGGTTCTACGGTGACCGCGAATTTCACTTTCATCACGCACACCACCCAAAGACATCCGTACGAAATTGCGGTTTGTCGCTCTAGCGATGGATTGACCCAAAGATGTTTTACCAACACCGGGAGCGCCCACAAGACACAAGATTGGTCCGCGCACTTTTTTCGTACGCTGCTGTACAGCCAAATATTCAAGAATACGTTCTTTGACCTTATCCAAGCCGTAATGATCTTCATTAAGAATTTTCTTAGCGGCTTTAATATCAGATTTAACGCGGCTGCGTTTTTTCCACGGCACGGCCAATATCCAGTCGAGATAATTCCGCACCACTGTTGCTTCCGCTGACATCGGACTCATCTGACGAAGCTTCTTCAATTCCTTTTCAGCGCGCTCTTTCGCGTCTTTTGGAAGCTTCGCTTCTTCAATTTGTTTTTCCAGTTCGCCCATTTCATCAAGGCCGTCTTCACCTTCACCAAGCTCTTTCTGGATCGCTTTCATCTGTTCGTTGAGATAATACTCGCGCTGAGTTTTTTCCATCTGGCGCTTAACACGATTGCGCACACGCTTTTCAACCTGCAGCACACCAATCTCACCTTCCATGAAGCCATAGATCCGTTCAAGACGTTCTTGTAACGTTGGGACTTCCAAAAGCTCCTGCTTTTGCTCAATCTTAAGTGCTAAATGCGAGGCAATCGTATCGGCCATCTTCACTGGCTCTTCAATCTGATTCACAGAAACAATCACTTCGGGTGGAATTTTCTTGTTGAGCTTCACATACTGTTCAAACTGCGCCGTTACCGCGCGGGCTAAAGCTTCCAGTTCGTCATCCATTTCCGTTGTGTCGGCAATTTCGTTCGTTTCGGCTTCAAGGAAATCTTTGTTTTCTGAATATTTTGAAACCTTAACGCGCGCCCCGCCTTCAACAAGCACCTTCACAGTGCCATCCGGGAGCTTTAAAAGCTGTAAAATCGTACCGACAGTGCCGATATCATAAAGCTGCTCAGCCTTCGGATCATCATCAGACGGAGATTTCTGTGTAAGCAGCAAAATCTGCTTATTTTCATGCATAACATGCTCAAGCGCCTGCACCGATTTATCGCGCCCTACAAAGAGCGGTACGATCATATGTGGAAAAACAACAATATCGCGGAGCGGTAACACCGCATAGCTTTGAGCTGAAGACTTGGAACTTCCTAACATATCTGTCCTTTTTGAATGGTTATGCGTCTAATAAGGGTGAAATGGGGTCATTTGACCAAAAAATCAATCTATTCCCCTATATTAATAGCAAAACCTTTATTTTTTCTTATCATTTTCGTCAGAAATCACATGACTCGCAACAACTTCGTCAATAAGGCCAAATTTCTTGGCTTCTTCGGCGCTCATAAAGTTATCGCGATCCATCGCTTTCTCAACCACATCAAGCTTTTGACCAGTATGGTGGACATAAATATCGTTCAAATTCTTTTTCAAACGTAAAATTTCCTCTGCCTGAATTTGAATATCAGAGGCCTGACCCTGTGCACCGCCGGATGGCTGGTGAATCATAATGCGGGAATTCGGCAAAGAATAACGATGCCCTTTGGCTCCAGCAGCTAAAAGCAAGGACCCCATAGAGGCCGCTTGGCCAACGCACACGGTATGCACGTCAGGCTTGATATACTGCATCGTGTCATACATAGACATCCCGGATGTCACAACGCCGCCCGGAGAGTTAATGTAGAACGAAATCGGCTTTTTCGGATTTTCAGACTCCAAAAACAGCAATTGCGCGCAAATAAGGCTGGAAACATAGTCATGAACCTCACCAGTAAGGAAGATAATCCGTTCCTTCAACAGTCGTGAATAAATATCAAACGCGCGCTCCCCGCGGTTTGTTTGCTCAATAACGGTGGGAACCAATGTGTTTGCGTAAACTTCTAGAGGATCAATGTCTGACATGTTTTTTTCTTATCCGGGTGGTTTCAATGACTTTTATATTTGAAACGATAAACAGCTAAGTCAAGGACCGCAAGGGGTGTTGAAAAGACATTCATAAATAATTCTTTACAAATAGACATAACGTTGTATAGATTTTCACGCTATGACAAACATATCTTACATTTTTGAGTCAAAGAACCGTCCAGAGCTTAAAGAGTTTATACAAAACTTTGCCCGTGCCATTCAGCCATCGTTAGCCCTGAAAGTCGGTTTACCACTCGTAATTTCTATTTGCGGCGAAAAGAACACAGGAAAAAGCCTTTTCTGGGATGAAATAAAAAACACCCTCTTGGAAGAAACTGCAAAGCTAGATCCTCAAAGCCTTCACTCCAATGAAGAAACTGGCCGCATATATGAAAAATGGTCAGGCGCCGTCAACGGCACAGATAAGCTCAGTATATTATTTTACAACTTAAGCGCCGCTAAGGATATAGACCCTTTAAACATCCATCCTTTTATTAATCAATTGAAGAAAACACCTTCTGGGCAAGAAGCACAAATTCTGGACCCCCGCCGTTTAGGCGACCTCTTACTACTCAGCAATGGCCTTAATACCCCCAGCATACTTGATATTTCTTTGCACGTTCAAACTGAAGAAAGCCTGTTCTGGCAGGAAGCCTTAGACAATTGGAAAAGAAAAATCAGATTGGGCAACATCAAACCACCGCTCTTAAATTCAGAGCAATTTCAGGATTTCTTAACAAATAACTGTGAAGCAGTTTAAGACTTCTTCTTCGCTGGCGCTTTTTTCTTCGCTGCAGGCTTCTTTTTCTCACCGTCTTTTTTAGCCGCAGGCTTCTTCTTAGCTTTAGGCTGTTCATCTTCGTCCTCATCAAGCGCTTTCAAAAGCTCTTCTTGAGACACAGACTTTTCCTTCACCTCAGCCAGTTCAAGGATGTAATCGACGACTTTTTCCTCAAACAATGGGGCGCGAAGTGATTCAAGCGCTTGCGGGTTCTTGCCGTAATAATCAAAAACCTCTTTTTCCTGACCGGGGAATTTCTGTGCTTCGCTGATCACAGCCTTATGCAGCTCAGGGTCCGCAACCGTGATACCCTGAGAATTACCAATCTCAGCCAAGATTAAGCCCAAACGCACACGGCGCTCGCCAATTCTCTCATATTCTTTCTTCTCTTTATCCGTGAGCTCTTCATCTTCACCGCGGCGCTGACGATCAAGCTTGATCTGCTCAAATATATTGGTGTTTTCCATCTCAAGCATGCCCGGAGGCACTTCAAATTTGTTGGCATCATCAAGCGCATCCAAAAGCTCTTTTTTGAGAACCATGCGTGTGTGACCATCCAGTTCTTTCTGAAGTTGCTCTTTTACCGCTTCTTTAAGAGCCTTCACATCATCCATACCCAGCTGTTTGGCAAAATCATCATTAATCTCAGCTTCCGCAGGCTCGCGAATTTCGTGTATCTGCACATCAAAGGTTGCATCACGACCCGCAAGATCTTCCGCGCCATAGTTTTCAGGGAACGAAACTTTAACTTCGACCTTCTCGCCAGCTTTCTTACCAATGAGCTGCTCTTCAAAACCGGGAATGAATGTGCCAGAACCAAGTTTGAGCTGATGGCCATGCGCATGCATACCCTCATGCTCAACATTATCATCGGCTGTGCGGCCGTGGAAATCCATCACAAGTGTTTCGCCATCTTTAGCCCCGCGCTTGGCTTCAACCGGCTTGGTTGATTCATTGTTCTCAGCAATTTTTTCTAAAGCTTCATCAACTTCCTTCGCATCAGGCTCAGCAAGCTGTTTGGTTAGCTTAATATTTTTCAACTCAGCGATCTTGAATTCCGGCATCGCTTCGACCTGAACCGTATATACAAGGTCATTCCCCTCACCGAAATCTTTGCTTTTGACTTCGATTTTCGGCTGCATCGCTGGCTTAATCTTTTTATCAGAGAGCGCTTTTTGTGAAGTTTCATTCACCGCAGCTTCAAGAATCTCACCCAAAATTGCCTTGCCATAGCGCTTTTTCAACATCGCTGCTGGCACCTTGCCCTTACGAAAACCTGGCATATTGGCAGTCTTGCCAATTTCTTCAAGTTTTACATCAACACGCTTGTCGATATCATTAGCAGGAATAGTAATTTCCAGTTCATGGTTCAGACCATCGGATTTTAATTCTTTAATTTTCATAGCGCCCATCTTTTACGTTTTTCTCTTATTTAAATTTATGTCTGCCTCAATCTACTTTCACCCTAAAGGGCTCAAGAAGAAGGTTGAACCGCTTTATATGGTGCGGCTGGAGGGACTTGAACCCCCACGCCCGAAAGCACTAGAACCTAAATCTAGCGTGTCTACCAATTTCACCACAGCCGCACACTGAGTAAATATAAAATCTGAGGCGTTTTAGCGCACTTACCGCGAAAAACCAAGCCCTTCTTGCAAAACTTGCGGGATAAAGTCAATCAGGTCGCTAGCGACCAGTCCTGGCCCATGTCGCAAAGCCGCATCTCCATGGATCCAGACACCTGCACAAGCAGCTTCAAATGCTGGCATGCCCTGAGCCAACAGCCCGGTAATCAGTCCGGCTAAAACATCCCCCGTCCCAGCTGTGGCTAAATATGGAGAAGCATGAGTATTCACTGCGCTACGACCACCAGAATGAGCAATAACGGTTTCCCCGCCCTTCAGCACAATAACAGCGCCCGTTTGCTGAGCAGCCTTTAAAGCTTTTTCTTCCCGAGAACCCTCGATATCAGGAAAAGCTTTGGCAAACTCCCCCTCATGTGGAGCCAGCACAACATTCTCATTCAGCTCTTCCGGCATACATAATAAGGCATCCGCATCGAGTACACAGGGGCGGCTCAGTGAAATCTTCACACCCTTAGCCATACCCCCGGGCCCATAAAGCCGAGCAGTAACGCGGGGATCACTCCACGCCAAATCATCACGCACCATAATGTGCGCAGGAAGCGCCATGCGGTAAACATCCGCCTTCTCAGCCAAAACGGTTGTAAGCCCTGCCCCAATGCGTGCGCACGCCGAAGTCGCCAACCGCGTTGCACCCGTTAATTCCGGCGCGCCATAGATCAACGCATGCCCATAATCATATTTATGAGAGTCATTTTTCTTCTGGGGAAGCTGCTTCAACCATAAATCAGGGTTATTTTCCAAGATGAACTCCTTAAATTGCTTGACCTAATATAGGCCAAAACCCTATACAAGACACTTAAATTGTGGCGATCGTAGCTCAGCTGGTAGAGCCCTCGGTTGTGATCCGAGTGGTCGCGGGTTCAAGTCCCGTCGGTCGCCCCATTTTACGCAAAAGGAACCATCCCGTGAGCGCACATGGCCTAAAATTTAAGAATACCAACGAATTTTTGAAATATATCAAAGATAACGCCATTCAGTTTATCGATATGAATTTCACAGATTTGCGTGGCAAATGGCAACACACAACGGAAGCAGCCGAAGGGCTGGATGAATACAAATTGGATCGCGGTATTTTCTTTGATGGTTCGTCCATAGCCGGTTGGCAACCAATAAACAATTCAGACATGGTGCTTAAACCCGATCTTAGCAAAGTGGCTATCGATCCATTTGCGGCCCAAAAAACATTAAAGGTCTTTTGCGACATTTATAGCCCTGACGGTAAAGCCTATAACAAAGACCCGCGCTCTATAGCCAAGGCGGCAGAAAAATACATAAAAAGCAGTGGTGTCGCTGACACCGCCTATTTCGGCCCAGAAGCCGAGTTCTTTATTTTCGATGATGTTAAAGTTCACACACAGAAAAATCATGTTGGTTTTGAAGTCGACAGCGAAGAAATGCCTGACAATAGCGGGCGCAATTACCCAACAGGCAATATGGGCCATCGCCCCGCAGCCAAAGGCGGGTATTTCCCGGAAAGCCCAGTTGATAGCCTTTCCGACATTCGCGGAGAAATGCTCACAGTCATGCAAAGCATGGGCATTGAGGTTGAAAAACACCACCATGAGGTTGCGCCAGCGCAATGTGAGCTTGGCATTAAATTTTCAACACTTATCGACAGTGCCGATAACATTCAGCTTTATAAACATGCCGTCCAGAATGTCGCGAACTCCTATGGCAAGAGCGCGACTTTCATGCCGAAGCCTGTATTCGGAGATAACGGCTCAGGCATGCATGTACACCAATCTCTGTGGAAAGCCGGTAAGCCTTTATTTGCTGGTGATGGCTATGCCGAACTATCCGAAACAGCGCTTTATTATATTGGCGGCATTATCAAACACGCCCGCAGCCTGAATGCGTTTACCAACCCGTCTACCAACAGCTATAAACGCTTGGTTCCGGGTTATGAGGCCCCTGTTTTTCTGGCTTATTCAGCGCGCAATCGCAGCGCGTCTTGCCGCATTCCCTACTCCGCATCACCAAAAGGCAAGCGTGTTGAAGTTCGTTTCCCCGACCCGGTTGCCAACCCTTACCTTGCTTTCGCCAGCATGGTGATGGCCGGGCTGGATGGAATCGAAAACAAAATCCACCCTGGCGAAGCCATGGACGATATTTTGTATGATTTACCCACAGAAGAGCTCGCAAAAATCCCAACTGTCTGTCATTCGCTACGAAGCGCGTTAGATGCACTCCGCGAGGATCATGAATATCTGTTAAAAGGTGATGTTTTCACTGGGGAGGCTTTAGATTCTTATATCGCACTCAAAGAAGAAGAAAACGAAACCTACGAGAGCATGGTTCACCCGATCGAATACAAGCTTTACTACTCGTCTTAATTATTAAACTTTAAGGAAGAGAAGCTAATTCTTGCGGCTCAATCGTCGATATAACCAGCTTGTAAGTTTCAGTATTACGCGCCCACGTAAAATAATCATGATCCCTTGAGGGCGTAAACAAACTCACAAAATAATAATATTCATCTTTCGACATAATAGTCAGCCATAACTCATGCTCGACAAGCTTGCTTACATCGCCTGTTGCTCTGTAAACTTGCGTATCTACAAAATCAAATTTGTCTCCAAATAAAAAATCGTCGCGAACCTCAAGAACATCACCAAGAAGCATATTTTTTTCTGCTAAACTATCTCTGAACCAATCAAGCTCCTCCTCCAGGGTCTCTGAAGCAAATATCGAAACAAGATTAAAATCAATTTGGCCATCAAGACGGGTCTTAGCCTTTTCATAGTCATTTTGCACAGTCGCAGTATTCAACAGTTCCACCTGCATCCTATCAACAGTACGAATGGGCAGAGCCTTCAGAGACCATGATTTGGGGTATTGAAGCTCAACAAGGTCGAGGAACTGAAAAACACCCATCTCTTCCACAAACCCTTGAATATCTTTTTTAAGCTGAAAAGATTGTAGAATTTGCGCTTGCGCAACCTTCTCATCATGCCAACGATCAATCGGCACATAGTGTTGAGCAAAAACAACGCGTTTACTATTTACACGCGCCATTGCGCGCACGGCAAAACTAATGCCATTATCAATCAAAACATAAAGCGCCTCAGCATTGTCGTTATCATAAGCCTTCAAGCCTTGAAGGTTATAACCATTGGCCAAGAGATACTGCACAAACCATTGCTGTGCCGTCATCTCATACTCAAGACCAACAGCCTCAACGACAAGTTTACTGCGCTCGTCAATATTTGGCGGCCCATAAAACTTTCCCAGCTCTCCAAGAATATTGCTGACTGAAATCTCACTAAGGCCGCCCTTACCACTTTCTGTCCAGTTTTTAGGAATACGGATTTCATAGCTAAGAGCTTCGTCCTGCTTAAATTCCTTAGACAGTAAATTCGTTTGCTTTTCAAATTCCGCCTGCGAGGTAAGCTCGAATTCAGGCATGGGCTTTTTAAATTGTTCAGTAATTTTTTGCGCAAATATCGTTTGCGGCACTGCAAACAGCGCGGTCAGAAAAAAAGCGCCCGCTATAACAAGACTAAAAACCTTCATCGATAAACACCTCTATTGATTTTGTTCCTACTTATTCCGGTATGGCAATCGGATTACGCTCATCGTCTATTGTAACATAAGTATATAGCCCTTCCGTAACTTTATCATAACAGCTGCAACTACGGCGAAAGGCCCAACTCTCTATCATTATAGAAATAGAGCTTCTTCCAACTTTTTCAATATGTGTAAAGAAGCTCACCTCATCACCGATAAATACAGGCTTGTGAAAGTTCATAGCCTCTATCCCTACTGTAACAACTCTGTTCTTCGCATATTTATAAGCGTGGGCAGCTCCAGCCAAATCCATCTGCGAAAGAATCCACCCCCCGAAGATATCACCCGACGGGTTGGCGTTCGCCGGCATGGCAATCACACGAATAGTTGGAATGCGCCCTTCAATTTCTGAAGGCATAACCTGAAGATCATCGAAAGATTTTTCTGTATTTTTTGACATTGGATAGCCTGTAACCCTTGATTTGCGCTGATTGAACGTATAGTTAGAGGGATTATAACCGCTTTTTGAAACTTTATCGAGCCACCTTAAGAGTACTGATGTCTGATTTATTTGCCTCTGGCGCTACCGCCAAAAAGAATGATTATGATGCCTCATCTATTGAAGTGTTGGAAGGGCTTGAGCCTGTCCGTAAACGCCCCGGCATGTATATCGGCGGCACAGATGAACGCGCCCTACATCACCTCGCTGGCGAAGTTCTAGACAATTCCATGGACGAAGCCGTCGCTGGTCATGCTGATTGGATTGAAATTTCACTGGAGCCTGATTACTCCCTCGTTACCCGCGATAATGGCCGCGGCATCCCAGTAGATGAACACCCAAAATATCCGGGTAAATCTGCGCTGGAAGTCATTCTCACCACACTACACTCAGGCGGTAAATTCTCTGGCGAATCTTACGAAACCTCCGGCGGTCTGCACGGCGTTGGCATTTCGGTCGTCAACGCCCTGTCTGATATAATGTGGGTCGAGGTCGCCCGCGATAAGAAACTCTACAAACAAAGCTTTTCACGCGGCCTGCCAACATCAAAACTAGAGGACTTGGGCGCCATCAATAACCGCCGCGGCACAACCGTGAGCTTTCACCCCGACCCGGATATTTTCGGGAATGCTGCGCACTTCAAACCGGGCTGGCTGTATCAGATGGCACGCTCCAAGGCTTACCTCTATTCCGGTGTAGAAATTCGCTGGAAATGCGATCCGTCAATTATCCCCGAAGACAGCGCCGTCAAAACCGAAGAAACATTCAAATTCCCTAACGGCTTACTTGATTATCTCGAAGCCTCCATGGGTGAGCGTAAAACCATTATCCCTAAACCTTTCGCGGGCAAAGCTGACCTGCCAGACGGCGAAGGCCGTGTTGAATATGCTATTACCTGGCCCACAGCCATCGATGGCTTTTCGCATTCCTATTGTAATACCGTGCCCACCCCCATGGGCGGCACGCATGAAAGTGGCCTGCGCACAGCCTTGTCTCGCGGGCTTCGCGCCTATGGCGAAATGACCGGAGTTAAGAAAACCAATTTGATTACCGCTGATGATGTCATGGGCGGGGCTGCGATTCTGCTCTCCGTCTTTGTTAAAGACCCGCAATTTCAGGGCCAAACCAAAGAAAAATTGTCCAGTGCCAATGTCACCAAATGGGTTGATACCGCCGTTAAAGACCATTTCGACCTGTGGCTTTCCAACGATCCGGCATCGGCCAATAAACTGCTCGAAGCCGTCATTTTGCGCGCAGAAGAACGCATGCGCCGTAAAATGGACCGCGTACAGGCCCGCAAGAGCGCAACCCAGAAACTACGCCTGCCCGGCAAACTAGCCGATTGCAGCCGCGCCAACGCCGAAGACACCGAATTGTTCATCGTTGAGGGTGACAGCGCGGGCGGCTCCGCCAAACAGGGCCGCAACCGCGAGACGCAGGCAATCCTCCCCTTACGTGGAAAAATTCTCAATGTTGTCAGCGCCACTCCAGATAAAATTCGCGCCAATCAGGAAATTCAGGACTTAATTCAAGCTCTGGGCTGCGGTGCAGGCCCGGATTTTCATTTAAGCAAACTGCGTTATGAACGCGTGATTATCATGACCGATGCGGATGTCGATGGTGCGCACATCGCCGCCCTACTCATCACATTTTTCTATACGCAAATGCGTGAACTGCTCGAAGAAGGTCATCTCTATCTGGCTCAACCGCCGCTTTACCGCCTTGTTGCCGGTAATAACAGCGCCTATGCCATGGACGATGAGGCCAAAGGTAAACTCATGGAAACCAAAGAGTTTAAAGGTAAAAAGGTTGAAGTGAGCCGCTTTAAAGGGCTTGGTGAAATGCCCGCCAAACAGCTCAAAGAAACGACAATGAGCCCAAAAAGCCGCACGCTACTGCGCGTAAAACTCCCCGAAGCTGCAGCAATCGCAACCATTGGAATGGCCGATGATTTGGAAGGTGAAAATCCACTGGAAGCCCAGGTCTCAAACGCCGATATCGATGATCTCGTCGAGCGCCTCATGGGCAAAAACGCCGAGCCGCGCTTTCAGTTCATTCAGGATAACGCCGAGTTTGCTTCCGACATTGACGTTTAGCCTTTCGCCATAGATGATAAGGCGTTATGCGCAAACTCATCATTCCATTGCTGGGACTATTCTTACTTCTAACCATCTGTGGAAGCCTGTACCTCTGGCTTTCCGCACCTCAAAAACTTGCTGAAAAAACAAAACAAATTTTTACAGAGGCGGGCTTCGAAGCCGCCACTCTGCCAGAACCAGAAACCAAATTAGGGCGCGTCATATATAGCGACATCAAACTGGATGAGAATGGGTTTAGTACCATCAAGCACATCACCCTTACCGCCAGCCCGCTGTCTTTGATTATTGGCAGCACATTAGAAAACATTACATTTGAGGGTATTGATCTCACGGGTGAGCTTAGTGAAAACGGCGAGATTACAATTGCCGGCTGGAATGGCGCGCTTCCGAGCGTTCAAAGCCAGCGCAACCTTAAAGCCCGCGTCATTTCCTTTGAAAACGCGCGCCTGTCCCTACTGAGTGAAAAATGGGGCGGCATTACCATACAGGGTGATATGCAGCTCCAGCCCTCAAAACAAAATACAAATTTTCAGGCCCGGCTCAAAGGCGCGCAAAAACAGCTCAGCGCCGATGCTAAAATTGAAGGACAACTAAATAGTGAGGGATTCTGGGACGCCCGCATTGAACTTGAAAAAGGTAAATTTGAACTCGGCGCGATCAAGGCCTCCAGACTGGCTGGTCTTTTAAACATCAGTGCCGGCAAAGGACAGGAGGCCCAAATCGTTGGCGAGTTGCAAGCTGGAGGATTAAGCATCTTAAATCTGCCGTGGCAAAACGGCGCCCTAACCATTGATGGAATCCTGAGGAAACCGCGAATGATCGTCGCCGCCAAGTCCTCTGGCTATGAAGGTCTGGAGCTCGGTTTAACAATGCCCAACATCCGTTTTCCGCAAGAATTTTTGGGACAAATACATGTAGAGCAGCTCACCGACGCCTTTGATTATTTGGAAAGCCATAAGCTTCTACCTGTAAAACGAAAATCCTTAAGCGCCTTGGAACCTTTTACCTCCATAATGGTTCAATTCGCATACCAAAATAACTTAATGTTTAAGATTAACAACAGAAATAAAGATATTGATATAAATGGAAAAATTGACATTAAACATAGTAATACTTATGAGGCTGATTTTAACGCTGCCCCCACCCCTGTTTCAACCTTGCCCGGCCTTGAAAGTCACGTCGGCACATACGCAATCACTGGAAGCATTGATAAAAACCCGGAGGCTTTAAACGGAGAAGTTGAAATCAAGCTAACAGAAGCCCATTTTAATTACGGTGCGGTTCCCATCAGCAACCTGAACGCTAGTGTGAACATTGATAAACTCAAAACCCTTAGCGGCCCTCCCAGAAAAAATCTACACTGCAGTGCTTTAGGCCTAAACCCGGCCATAAGCTGTAGCGTTTCTTTGCAATTTAAAAATGGCCAACCGCATTTAAGCGCCCTCACCTTCAATGGCCCCGGCTTACGTCTAAATGTGCCACACCCCCCAAAAACAAACGATAAAACCTTCCTCAGCGCCGAAACAATCGACATTAAGGACCTGTTCGACACGTTCAAGCTCAAGACATGGGACGGCGCAGGGCTTTTAACCGGCACCTTCTACCTACAAAACGAAAACGACGTGATGAGCATCGATAAACTACACCTGAAAAATCAGGGCGTGGGCATTCTTAAGCTTACAGATGATCGGCTTTTTGATCTCATGGATATGGAAGAGCTTGAAAGAGAAACCATGAAACTAGCACTGGAAAATTTCCATTACGATTTGCTGGAAATCAAAGCCAGCGGTACTTTCCCCGATCAGGTAAAAATTTCAGTATTTGGCAAAGGCAAAAACCCGGGGTTAATGCAGGGGCGCACCTTTTCATTAGATTTTGAAATTACGCCGGATCTTTCGCCTACTATAACAAAGCTATTTAAATCGGAAGAACAGCCCTAGGGGTAATCACAACTATCAAAGGTCACCTTAGCGAAAGAGCGCGCGCCTTCGGCCACAGTGAGTCTGTATTCACGATTATCAACGATGATAGAATGGCGTAGCGGCATATTCCCGGTTTTGACCTTTTTCGTACCTTCATTGCCCAAAAACTCAACTTTGATCTTTTTAGAAGGGTCATACCACGCCTCCGGACGCCCTTGCGCATCTATAGCCGATCCTCCCGAAGCTTTCACAATCAAAGCCCCTTCCGCGATACTAATCTGACTACCGGGCCCATCATAGGCTGGCGTAACAACGACGAAGCGCTTGGTTTCAGGTTCCGAGCAATTTCGAGGAGGCCGTGCGCTTCGAATTAAAAAGGTTAGCCGTTCAGCGCTGCGCCCTTCATCAAGTTGCTGCTTCACCAAAGCGACAAGCTCCTGCATCGGGCCTTCCGGCAGCACTTCCTTGTAAGTTTCCTGAAGTTGATCGTAACGGCTAAGCGCTGTTTGTGCCTCCACACGCAGCTCCGTAACAGAGTCCTGCATCGCTTCTTGTTCATTAAGCAACTTCTCAACGCGTTTTTTAAGCATGCGCTCCTGCTGACCCGCGTTTTGATTGCCCAGCCAAAACCCCATACCAAAAGCCAACCCCAAAACACAAAACACCACCAAAAAACCCGTCATACGCTCTGAGCTGCGCTGGCGATAACGGTCTTGAGGGTTATATGACGATATCCGCATAATGCTTTTAACCGTAAATTAAAGTGTTTCTATAGCCCGTAATAATGCTGAGCGATTAGAATATACGTAATCCACATCAGCAGAACAAGAGGAATACCCGCCCGAACAAAGTCTCGGAAACGATAGTGGCCCGGCCCCATAACTAGCAAATTCGTCTGGTAACCTATGGGCGACGCAAAGGAGCAGTTCGCAGCGAAAATGACCGTAATCGCAAAAAGATGCGCAATATCCATACCTAAATCTGCAGGTGCTTCGATACTACCAGCCAGATTCATCGCAATCGGCGTAAACAAAATCGCACAAGCATTATTACTCAAAATATTGGTCGACACCGCCACAACAATAAACAAGATCGAAAGAATCGATAGCGGGCTATCCGCAAACGGCAAGGAAATCAGCAAGTCAGCAATAGTACGTGCTGCGCCCGAAGCCTCAAGAATAATTCCCAGCGCCAACATCGAACCAACAAGCAGAAAAATCTTACGATCAATCGCCCGCGTTGCCTGACGAATATTCAAACACCCCGTCGCAATCATCCCCGCCGCCCCGGTAATCGCCGCAACAGGAATGCTCATAACCCCTATAGCAGCTAAACCAATGGCTGCTGCAAATATACCAATCGCCATCGGCGTCTTACCCGGTACGGGCAAATCGCGCTTGGAGCCCGATAGAACGATAAAGTCCGTGCTATCACGCATAGAATTGACCGTGCTGCGATTACCGGCCACAAGCAAAACATCCCCAGACTCAAGGCGAATACGCCCAAGTCGGCGCCTAACGACTTTAGCGCGGCGTTGAATACCCAGCACAACAACGCCAAACTGCTTCGCAAAATTCGCATGTTCCAAAGACATATCAAGAAGACGCGATGCCGGTGTAATCATAATCTCAGCAAGAACGCGCGTTTGCAGAGGCTTCTCGTCAGGAGTAGCTATTTCCTCTTCGCCCTCAGCCACCTCACTAGCGCTTGTTTGCAATATTGTCTGTTCCTGCTGTTCGGAAAGAAGAAAACCCGGATGTTGCGACAAGAGTTCCGTAAGGCTTTCGCGCGTAGCCGCAATAATAAGAATATCGCCGCTCTCAATGCTGTAGCCTTCAAACGGCGGCAAAATGAGATGCCCCCCGCGCTGTATCAGTTTAATCGTAAGATCAGGCAATCCTGGAAACTGCCCATCAATACATTCTGTCCCGATCAGCTTGGAATCAAAAGCAATATCAACTTCAGCAACAAACTCTTTTTGAGAGCCCGCCAAATCTTTCATCATATTGGTCCGGTCCGGCAAAAACCTAGGCAGAACGACAAGTACATACACAAAGCCAACCGCCGCCAACATCGCGCCCGGTACGACAAACTCAAAGAAACCAAGCGGCGAGTAACCCAAATCGACCATCGCGCTGGAAACCAGCAGGTTCGTGGATGAGCCTATCAAAGTCGTCATCCCTCCCAATATCGCAATATAGCTAAGCGGAATAAGAACGCGGCTATCTGATAAACCCAAACGATGTGCCAGAACCTGAATAATAGGGATGGCAATAATAACAAGTGGGGTGTTGTTCATAAACGCGCTCATCACACACACGAAAATCAAGAGCGCAATAATTGATATCCAGCCACTTTTCGTACCAGAGCGGGCAAAAGCTGAGGTAATAAAACGCAAGGAATCAGTTTGAATCATCCCTTGCCCCATAACCAGTAAAGCCAAAACAGCAATCAATGACGGATTGGCAAACCCAGCCAAAAGCGTAAAAGAATCAAGCTGATTTTTACCCGCAGCATCCGGCAATGGAAAAAGTTGGCCAAAAACCAGCAGCGCAGTCAAAACCGCCAGACTGGTAATTTCAATTGAGATTTTTTCGCGCATAAACGACGCCACAGCGGCAACCGTAATAAACAGCCCGAACCACATATGAATGCTGGAATCTAAAAGGATATTCACGAGACGAAAAAGCTCCTGAGCTGCTACACTCTGTTTACTGACAAACAAGCATAATCATATTCGTAAACGCTTACAGATTTCAACCGTCCGTTTCAGAAGCCGGTCGTAAAGACGATTCTTCAAACTCGCCCAGATTTTTAAGACCGATGCGGAAAAGTACTTCAGTACTACTATCTCCGGAGGCGTCGCGTGTTAAATTACGCTCTCCGGTCAGCGATAAAAATAAACACTGCCCAAGATAATCAAGCCCAGTATAGGCTTTACGCAAACCCGGGTTTTCTCCTAAGTCTTGCGTTGCACCGAAACGGCTACGCCACTCTTTCGTGAAATAGAACTGTGCGTGAGCTTCAAGCTGTTCTCGGCTTTCAGTAATATCCGTTCCCTCTAAAGCATTCGCAAATAGATATGTAGAATTCAGCCGGAAACGATTCCAATCAGCCGAGGCATCAACTTCATGCCGCTGCGAAAAAACATCATTACTGCCCAGCTGGAACCTGTAATTTAAATCATAAGTACTTTTGTATTTCCCGGAAATCTGACCCACAATATCGGAATCTTGCCTATCCAAGCCCGAACCTTGTGGAAATGGGTTATCACCTTTATCGAACCGATAGCTCTGCCCCAGAAAAACCTCACCGGAACTCCCCTCATATCCATATAACCCTGTACGCAACCCATAGGTGACACGGCTGCGGTCCTCTACCCTGTCATAACCGGGAAAACGGTTCGGTTCAAAAACATTACTTGCATCAATCTGCACATTATTACTGTCCTCGTTAGGAATGCTGTCTTCACGTGTCAAATTCGGAGCGAAGGTGACAGCCACAACCGGCTCAATTTTGGCCTGTACATTTTTAAAACTGCGCGCCATCGGATAACTACTTTGCATATGAAACTGCGGAAAACCTCTTATGTCCGTTGAACTGGTGGAGCGTCCGGAACCTGTCGTCGCCTCGGTTCGATCAGTCGTATGATAAACGTCGCCGCGTACACTCGCATGCAAGGCCGTGAGCAAACCATAATCAGAAACCATTTTTCGGTCCCAGCCAGCCCCAAGGCTAACTCGCTGAACGTCCTGCTCTCCGCTATCACGGCGTAAGCCCAGAGCCGAGGTATCCACACTCCATTGGCCTTTAAGCAGCGGAATATTTCCCGGCTCGCCCTTAAAGCTCGCCACCACCTCAGGCAGAATATTCGGTTGATCCAGCGGCGTTTCACGAATGCGGATATCCTGAAACGCAATAACCCGCGCGGCCGCATAATCCCGCCCTGAAAAGCGCTCTAAATAAACTTCATTTTCCAGCACATCCTCGTTGGTAAAATCATATTGACGCATATATTGATCATCAGACGCCCAATTGACATTCACACCAGAGCGCCATTTATCATCAATACTCCACAAGCCTTCCGCGAAAACATGTCCACGCATTTCATCATCCTTATGGACATCTTCACCATTCCTGCTTTCCGTGCGATCTGAATAGGTCAGCCCGCCGCTAATCTCAAACGACGCATCATCCCAGCGGTTTCGGTACTCAAGCAGACCTAACGGAGCTTGCTCTGTCATAGCAATCAAACCAAATGTCGCGTCTTGATCAGGCGCAATCGCCCAGTAATAGCTATTTTCCGCAAATCCGCCGAGCTCGCTTTTATATCCTACCGAAGGCGCTAAAAACCCGCTCTTTTGCTTAATCGTACCATCAGGGTGCGAGAAATACGGGGCATAGCCAATGGGAACGCCCATCGCTTCAAACCGCGCATGCTTATATGAAACCCTGTGCTCTTCTTGATCATGCAGCACTTCTGAGGCCACAATCCCCCAGATTGGCGGCTTATCCGGATCGTCTTTACACGGCTCACAGGGCGTATAGCTTGCCTCGTGCATCGTCGCTGCAACCCCGCCTTTAAGCTCCCCGCTTTCCGCCGTGAAACGCGAACCATCATTTAAAACCGTTCGTAAATTCTCAACCTTCCCGTCGCGCAAGGCATTTTGATACACAGCCCGATCAACCAAGTGGATATCGCCGTTTTCTTCATTCAAAACAACGTAACCCTCAGCCTCAACCGTATCTTCAGATAGTTTGTAAAGCACATCATCGGCGCGCAAAATACGCCCCGATTGAACAATCATCACATCGCCCGAAGCACTGACAATATCTGTTTTCTCATCACGCGACATTTGATCGGCCTGAATATCAACCGGCGCTTTCTCTCCATCCTGATCAACAACATTATCCGCGGACCCTGTGTTTTTATGTGTTAACAAAGGCGTATAAACCGGAGCAGCAGGTTCTACAGGCGCAGAGACAATATTAAAACTGACCGGTTTTCCCAGCGCAGGCGGCGTTTTAACAAAAAGCTCAACAGGTTCGGATGATGTTTTTGTGAGAGGGGCTGACGGTTCTTCAACAACATCAGGTTCAAAAGATTGACCATAGCCGGTTAGAAGCTGTGCGTGCGCGGACGAACAGAGCAAAAAAGTTGCTGAGAAGGCTATATGAAAAACTGAACGCATTGACTAATTACGGGGCATATGACGATAAATTTACAAAGAGCGCCCCTACTCCTTTTTCAGCTTTAAGTTTGCCTGCTTACGGAGCGCAGAGCAAGGATTTATCACTCTGAATTATCAAAAAATCCCGGCATTTCGTCGCCAAAACCTTTGACCCCCGAACGATTGCCATCAGGCTTCTCTTTGCGCTCCTGATCATGTTCGCGATGATTGCCGCGCGGCTTATTCGGAGCGCCCTGAGAAACCGGCCCGCTATCGACTTTTTTGTCCTGAGGCTTGCCGCGGGAATGGGATGCGGACTGATCCTGTTTTTTGGGCTCGCGCTTCTTCTCATGAGAAGGTTTTGCATTACGCGGCGCACTGTTCTTGGCGGTCCCTTGAACCCCGACCTGTTCGACGGGAATTTTAGTTTTAATCAGCGTTTCAATCGCATCGAGATACTTTTTTTCCTTTGCTGTTGTCAGCATCCATGCGCGGCCCGTCTTCCCAGCCCGCCCCGTACGGCCAATGCGGTGCACATAATCATCTGCCGTCATCGGCACGTCGAAATTGAACACATGGGACAAATCATCAACATCAAGCCCCCGCGCCGCCACATCGCTACAAACCAGCAGCGTTATTTTCCCCGCCTTGAAGTCTTCAAGCGTTTCGGTGCGGTTTTTCTGTGCCATATCCCCGTGCAGGCCGCGAGCATCATACCTCTTGCCCTTTAGCCACTTCACCAACCCATCAATATCGCGCTTACGATTACAGAAGATAAACGCGCTTTTCACATCTTCCTGACGGATGATTTTCTCTAATATTTCATTTTTCTTGCGGGGGTCAGCATGCACAAGAAATTGTTCAACATTTGTCGCCGCAGTCGCAGGCCGCGCAACCGACACTTCCTTAGGATTGCTCAGAAATTTATCAGAAAGTTTCTTGATCTCCGGCGGCATTGTCGCTGAAAACAACAGCGTTTGACGCGTAAACGGCACAAGACTGACAATCTTCTCAATATCAGGGATAAAACCCATATCCATCATCCGGTCGGCTTCATCAATCACCAGAACCTTAATATCTGTCAATAAAATCTGGCCCCGCTCAAACAAATCAAGCAAACGCCCGGGTGTGGCTATGAGCACATCAACCCCGCGCTCAAGCAATTTAATTTGATCGCCCATTGAGCTGCCACCGGTCAGCAAAGCCTTGCTGAGGTTACAATATTTACCATAGGTATCGAAGTTTTCAGCAATTTGCGCCGCCAGCTCCCGCGTGGGCGAAAGGATCAAAGAGCGTGGCATCCGGGCTTTTGCCCGGCCGCCAGAAAGAATTTCAATCATGGGCAGCGTAAAACCGGCCGTTTTCCCCGTGCCCGTCTGCGCAAGCCCTACAACATCGCGCGCCATCAACACGGCCGGGATCGCTTTAGCCTGTATAGGCGTCGGCTCCGTATAGCCACATTCGGCAATCGCCTTCAGGATATTTTCACTTAATCCAAGTTCTTCAAAAGACATATATTTTTTGCTTTTTCCTTATGAACACCCTAGCTATATTAAATCTTTAGGAAAATCAACAGAAAGCGCGGAAGAATGTCCCTTAATATTGCCCTACAAATGGACCCACCGGAAAGTATAGATCCGGATAAAGACTCAACCTTTGTTCTGGGCTTAGAAGCGCAGAAGCGCGGACATACGCTTTTCTACTACTCCACAGAAACAATGAGCCTTAAAAACGGCGTTGTTAAGGCTTCTTGCGCACCGCTGGAATTTATCCGCAATAAAGACACACATTTCACCCTTCAATCATTTGAAGAAACAGATTTAACAAATTTCGATATCATATTGATGCGCAATGATTTTAATGATCCTTTAGCGTATAATGCTATGACCCATATGTTGGATCACGTGACGCAAAAGGCGCTTGTCCTCAACGACCCCACCGGCACCCGCGAAGCACCTGAAAAAATGCTCATCACCCATTTCCCGGATCTCGCCCCCCCGACCGTAATTACGCGCAACCTTAATGACATAAGAGAGCTCCAAAAAGAGCATAGTGAACTCATTATCAAACCTCTAAACGGCTTTGGCGGGCTGGATATCTACCATATCAAAGCTGGGGATGATAATTTACAGGCTGTTTTTGACATGCTATGCCGCCTGCATAGCGAACCTTTCGTCGTACAAAAATATCTGCCGGAAATTAAGGCCGGTGATAAACGCATCATTGTAGTTGAAGGCGAGCCAATTGGCGCCGTTTCTCGCATCCCCCCAGACGGTGAATCCCGCGCGAATCTCGCCGTCGGTGGCACCGCCGCCATTGGTAAAATCACCCAGCGTGAACGCGACATCTGCGCAAAGCTAAAACCCGAACTCATTAAACGAGGCTTGGTTTTTGTCGGCCTCGATGTCATTGGTGATTATGTGACCGAAATTAACCCTAAATCCCCAACCGGCCTTCAGCATATCTATAAATTTCAAGGAATAAAATGCGAAGAAGCCATCTGGAATGCGTTCGAAGCCCGTTACGAAGAAAAGAAAGCCCGCGCATGAGCAACGAAGACTGGCTTGATAACACCCGCAGATGGTTCAGAGACCAAGCAAATGGCAAGCTGATTGTCGCCACCATCATCCTTCTTGGTATTGGCTATGTCGTTTTTGGCTTTGGTTACGACCAAAAATATCATGAACAGGTCAATGGCGAACTCAAATTAGCCGCAATTCTTTGTGAAAATTCATTTGATTGGGTCATGGCTGACCCTAAACGCTTAGTGATGGGAAGGGGTGATTTGCACGAAGTGCGAGTAAACGGAGAAACGATCCCCCTCAAACATGTCAAATATCCAAAGGTCATTTTTCTGGATTCCGGCATTCGTAACATCAACAAAAGCACAACGGCAACCGAGATCTATTGCGTATTCAAAGACCCTAGAACAACTTCAAAACAATTTTTTTATAAATATGATGAGCGCATCTGGGTTGATAAAGTCCGCTTCCGCCGTTAGAGATACCTAATGAGCGATAAAAAAACTTTAGAAGAAACCCTCGAATTCACCCCGCGCTTTGATGATGCAGGTCTCATCCCTTGCATCACGACAAGCGCAGTAACCGGCGAAGTCCTGATGTTTGCGTTTATGAATGAAGAGGCGCTGCGTAAAACCATGGAAACAGGTGAAATTCATTATTGGTCCCGCAGCCGCACCGAGCTCTGGCATAAAGGCGCAACAAGCGGCAATATTCAAATAGTTGTCAACATGCGTACAGACTGCGATCAAGATTGCATATGGGTCACCGCCGAGGCTGGCCCTGCCTGCCACACAGGTCGCAAGAACTGCTTTTATAGAGAAGTGGATCTAGAAACGGGTCAATTAAGGTTCATTAACAAAGGCTAATGCTCGTGACCCTGTTCGATGCGCTCAGCTTCCATCGGACGATGCACGCCAAAATACATCCCGACATTGAAAACCATCAAAACGGTTGCCGCAATCAGAATTTTATTCGCCATATTTTTACGCGGACCGCAAGGCGCATGATGACACCCAGTATGATGACAACACTCTGCACGTTTACTGTAAAAATATAGCCCCCAGCCCAAAGCAATGACACACGCAGACACCGCAATCATGGTTAGTTCCCACTCATGCATAAAACCGTGCATACTCTGCAGCCAGCCCGGCAAGGTTACAACCAAGCCAAACCCGGCAAGAAGGCTGAGCAGACTGATAACCGTCGGCAAAACGCAGCAAAAAATATGGCTGGTTTCAGAAAGGGCAATGGCCCAGAAGAGCCGCTTTTGGTGTTTTTCATGCATGGTGGAATGCTTTTAAAGGATCGCCGTACGCTCTGCAAGCTCTTCCGCAGGCAAATCGGCATCTTTGATGTGCATTTCAACTTTATCTTGCCCGCCCCAATTATCAATCTTCAGCGTACCGAGCATATCAAACGCCGCCTTACCTTGCTTCAACAAGGCATCACCAAGCGGCGTGCCCACAGCGCGAAACGCCATCGCCTTCATCCTAGTGCCGCCTTCCCAGTCTGAAACCATGCAGCGTATATGTTCATCTCCAACAACATCGGCGCTATGAACGCGCACATTCTGCAGCAGGAAGAGCGGCTCTAGGTGTTTCTCACCAAACGGACCAATATGATCTTGCAGCAAATGCACTAAAGCTGGCGTAGCCCCGCGCACCGTAACAACTCCGTCAATCTGCGTATGGATATTGGGTTCAGTAGAACCCATTTGCTTGCCTATATGAGTATAGAGAAATTCTTTAAAAGCCTCGACCTGGTCTTTGGCCACCGTAAAGCCGCCCGCCATGGCATGCCCGCCGCCTTTTTGGATAATCTCTTCATTGCGCGCATCAATAAAGGCCTGCGCAATATGAATGCCAGGGATTGAGCGGCCGCTGCCGCGCCCTTCAATCTTGCCCTTTTCATTCTCCGCAAACGCCACAAGCGCCGCAGGTTTCCCGTATTTTTCTTTGAGGCGACCGGCAACAAGACCGCTTAAGCCTTGGTGAAAATTCTCTGAAGCGACAAATATGATAGGATGCTGGTCCAGCCCCTCCCGCTCGACCATATCAAGCGCCTCACGTTCCATCTCCCCCTGAATGGCTTTGCGTTTGTCGTTACAATCATTGAGAGTCCAGGCAATATCATTAGCTTCTCCGGCATCTTCAATCGACAGCAACCGAGCCCCAAGATCAGATTTATGCACCCGTGAACCCGCATTGATCCGCGGCCCCAAAACAAAACCAGCATGATACGGCTCTAAAGGCCCGCTAATCCGCGAGACTTCGATAAGTGCATTAAGGCCCACATTGCCGCTACTTTGCATCTGCACAAACCCATGCTTAACGAACAAACGGTTCGCACCTGTCAGCGGCACCATATCGCAGACAGTGCCAAGCGCCACCAAATCCAGCCAGCTTTTCAACGGCGCATCTCCGCCCATTTTGTTATTAATCGCCACGCAGGTCAGAAACGTCACCCCAACAGCCGCCAGCACATCCAAACCCGATGTATCATCCTTGCGCTTCGGGTTAATTACGAATTTCGCAGCCGGAAGCTTATCCTCCGCTTCATGATGATCGAGAATGAGTATCTCTAGCCCCATAGCCGCGCCCGCTTCCACCACATCAAACGCGGTGGTCCCGCAATCAAGCAAAAACACAATCTCCGCCCCGTCATCTTTGAGTTTCTGCAAAGCCCCGACATTCGGCCCGTACCCTTCCGTCAAACGCCCCGGAATATAGATTGGCGCATCAATGCGGCAATATTTGAGAAAACGATTGAGCAGCGCCGAAGACGTCGCCCCATCAACATCAAAATCTCCAAAAATCGCGATCTGCTTTTTGGCATCTATAGCTTCAGCCATATAGCTCGCAAGCGCATCCATATCCGCCAGCGCAAACGGATCAGGAAAATCATTCTTCAAGGTAGGATTAAGGAAGCGCTCAATCTCTTCGGGGGCCACACCGCGCTGCACCAGCAGACGCGCAATCACTTCCGGCAAATCATGCGCCCGCACAATCTTCTCAACAATTGAGAGATCAGCATCCGGCATCACCCACTGGGCTTTATTTAAAGAAAGAGAATCCATAAAAGGCAGCGTAAAGCTTAAATAGACTTAATCCAAGTTTTCCGGCGCAGATTATGCGTTGCCTCAATGCGGCGCACTGTACCGGACTTAGACCGCATCACGATCGTCGAGGTTTTCGCCCCGCCGGGAAAGCGGCGCACCCCACGCAGCATCGTGCCGTCTGTCACGCCGGTAGCCGCAAACATCACATTATCACCCTTGGCCAAATCATCTGTCGTGTAGATCGCGTTCAAATCTGTAATACCCCATTTTTCCGCTCGCTCGCGCTCAACATCCGTATGAAACACCAAACGACCCAGCATTGACCCGCCTATGCACTGCAATGCGGCCGCAGCCAAAACCCCTTCAGGGGCACCACCATTACCGACATAGAGATCAATCCCGGTGTCAGGGTCAGTCGTCGCAATCACCGCGCTAACATCTCCATCACCAATCAGCGTGATCCGCGCACCAGCCTCGCGCACACCTTTAATCAAGTTCTCATGGCGCGGGCGATCAAGAATACAGACATTCAGATCATTCACCTGACCATCTTTTTGCTTGGCAACCTTGGCAAGCACATCACCAATCGGTGCATCAAGATCTAAAATATTTGGGTCGATACCAGGCCCAACAGCAATCTTATCCATATAAGTATCGGGCGCATTCAAAAATCCGCCTTTATCCGTCATCGCGACAACAGCCAAAGCGTTCGTTCCGCCAGCCGCTGTAATATCTGTGCCTTCCAAAGGATCGAGAGCAATATCAATCTCCGGCCCTTTGCCATCGCCAACTTCTTCACCAATATAAAGCATCGGCGCTTCATCGCGCTCACCTTCGCCAATAACGACCGTGCCGTGAATATGTAGAGAGTTCAGCGCATCGCGCATCGCATCCACCGCCACTTGGTCAGCAGCAACCTTATCGCCGCGCCCAACAAGCTTTGATGCCGCCAAGGCTGCTGCTTCGGTTACGCGCGCAAGCTCCATCGCAAGGTTACGATCCATAAAATTCTCTGCTTCGGGCATAGTGTTTTTTCTTTCTGCGTTTGTCATAGGCGCTACTCTAGCTCTTCAATGCGTATCAGACAAGGCTCTTCCGTAACCGCCTCCAGAGCTTTGAACGCGGCGCAGGCCTTAACCAGTGCCCCATGACGCACATCATGGGTAGTCAAAACAACCGGAACAGGCTGATCCGGGTCTCGGGAACGTTGAATAAGCCCTTCAATCGAAATATTCTCGTCCCGCAAAATCGCAGAAATATCAGCAATAACGCCCGGCTGATCTAGCACCATAAGGCGCAGATAATAACGACCATGCGTATCTTCCAAAGCCATCCAGTTTGGATCTTGCAACTGATCAGCTGGAATACCAAACGTCGACACATTAAACCCGCGGGCAATATCGACAACATCGCTCATCACCGCCGAGGCGGTCGGCTGTTCGCCCGCACCCCTGCCGCTGAGAAGTGGGGTTTCCAACGCATCGCAGGCAACAAACACCGCGTTATAAACATCTTCAATCACGCCCATCGGATTGGACAGCGGCACAAGACAAGGCTCCATCACCTGCATCAACTCCCCATCAATGCGCTTGGCCATGCCGAGTAATTTTATGCGATAACCAAGCTCATCCGCATAGGCGATATCTTCCGCAGTAATGCCGCGAATGCCGGTAATTTGCAGATTGCCAAAATCCGGCTTTACCCCGAAGGCAATAGATGAAAGCAAACAGAGTTTATGCCCCGCATCGATCCCATCAATATCAAAGCTAGGGTCAGCCTCGGCATAACCGGCGTCTTGAGCTTCTTTGAGGATGACATCAAAGTCACGGCCCGTTTCGCGCATGGCCGTCAGCATGTAGTTACAAGTGCCGTTGAGAATGCCGAACACGCCGTCAATCTGGTTGCCCGCAAACCCCTCACGCATGGCTTTAATGATGGGAATACCACCAGCAACGGCGGCCTCATACGCTAGAGAGACATTATTATCCTCGGCAAGTTTAGCCAGCTCAAACCCGTGATGGGCCAGCAGCGCTTTATTGGCTGTAACAACATGTTTACCGTTGGAGAGCGCAGCCTTGACCAAATCATAGGCCAGCCCCTCAGAGCCGCCAATCATTTCTACAACCACATCAACGTCCGTCCGAGAAGCTAAATCATTGGCATCATCAACCCAATCGTAGGAGGACAAATCAACCCCCCGATCTTTCGCGACATCCCGCGCGGACACAGCTGTAATTTCTATCGCGCGCCCAGCGCGCATAGCCAGCATATCACCATGTTTTTCGATGATTTTAACAACGCCAGCCCCGACCGTTCCTAGCCCGGCAATTCCCAAACGAAGTGCTCCAAGATCCTTGGCAGCCATGCTTTCGACCTTTCAATAAAAGAATACCGTAAAAATAATAGAGTGTATTGGTAAGGATTTAGCGAGAAATTTCAACCCGTCTTGCAGCATCTTCCGCTGTTTTTCCATCTGTTTGCATTGGCGGGCGCACATCGCCCCACGCCATAACGCGCACAAAATCAGCAGGAACCCCGCTTTGAATAAGCGAACGCGCCACCGCAAAAGCCCGGTCCATCGAGATTTTAAGGTTCACAATCTTACGCTGGGCCGCATCATCATAATTCGCTTTAACGCTGGAATGCCCTTCGACGGTAATGCCGCCGCCAGAAGCCTGATTAAACTGGCTGGCTACCGATTGAACCTTACTAAGCGCGGCCTGTGAGAGCGCCGTGGAATCGTGACCAAAATAGACAATAACCTTATTGCCACCATGCCCCTCAACTGCAACATAATCTTCCTCATGGCGCATCACCTGTTCCACCGGCGGCGGCGGGCTAGCTTGCATCGGCGCAGCAATCGGTGTAGGCGCAAAATCTTCAAACGGGAAAATCTCTACACTAGGATTGGCAGCGAAAACGCGCGGCACAGGCGCGGAAGCATTAAGCGGCTGTACAGGCATAGGTTGAGCAGTTGCCCGTGCGTCATAATATGGCGCTTGCTGTGCCGGCCCATCAAGATCAAAAACCTGCACCCGGCCATCAGTATTACGCACAATCGCCTCAGCAGCAGTAATAGGTGCCGGTGCAATAACAGGCTCCTCTATAACCTCAATATCTTCGACAGATTTGCTAACCCGCAGCTCTTCATGCTCGCTGGTATCAAAATACGAACAACCCCCAAGCAGCAATGGCAGCAAAATGCTGGCACAGAAAATGCAAAGAAAACGGGGGAATGATGTGCGCAGTGTGTTCATAGAATCATTTTCAAACGATTCTCATGTTCCGTTCAAGCCTCTACAAGAGGTTATACGCAGGTCATACATAAGAATTTTTGTGCAGTTTTTATCGCTTTATGCTGCATTTTTGTGTATAGTCACATTTTCTTTGCTGCATTTATGTTGCAATTTCATATCCTTACAAAGTGATGATTAGAGAATGGTTCAGGTTTTTTACAATATGGCTGATCGAAAACATAATAAGCGCTCGCCGCTCAATGATAATCAGGAAGCCCAAAGAGCTCATATGCAAAAACAGCTTGATGCCCTGCCTGATCCTACTCAGCTTTCTCAAGCCCTTATGAACGCTTATCAGCAATCACAACCCCTGTTCATGGATATGGTGCAGCGCATGCAGGAAGGCGCCTCCTCCTCCGCAGCTACGGAGAGTTTTGACCCTGACCCCATGAATGTCAGCCAATCCTCAATGAACCTCATGAGTACAATGATGCAAAACCCGATGAAAATGTGGGAAATGCAGATGAAACACAGCCAGAAACAGGCCGAGCTTTGGCAATCCAGCATGAATAAATTATGGGGAATGGAAAGCCAGCCCGTTATAGAACCGGATAAAGGTGACCGCAGATTTAAATCAGAAGCTTGGAACGACAGCGTTTTCTTTGATTTTCTGAAACAATACTACCTGCTAGCCTGCGATTTTGTGCAGCAAAATATTGAAAACGCTGAAGGTTTGTCCGAGCAGGATAAAAAGAAACTCGCCTTTTCATCCAAACTAATGATGGATGCACTGTCCCCATCCAACTTCGCCATGACCAACCCTGATGTTCTGGCCGAGACCTTGAAAAGCGGTGGCGAGAACCTTGTGCGCGGCCTACAAAATATGCACGAAGATATCGAGCGCGGCCAAGGCCAACTCAAAATCAGCACGACAAATTATGACGCCTTTACGCTCGGCGAAAATATAGCCGTTACCCCCGGCCATGTCGTTTATGAGAATGACCTCATGCAGCTCATCCAATATGAACCGCAAACGCAGGAAGTCTCTAAACGCCCTCTGCTCATCGTCACGCCATGGATTAACAAATACTACATCCTTGATTTACAAGCAGAAACCTCATTCATCCGTTGGGCCGTCGAACAAGGCCACACAGTATTTTGCATCTCATGGGTCAACCCAGACGCAAAATTGGCGCAAAAAGGGTTCGACTCCTATATGCATGAAGGGGTTATCGCTGCACTGGATCAGATCGAAGAGATCACTGGCGAACCAGATTGCAACGCCATCGGTTATTGCCTTGGCGGGACACTCCTATCAACAACCATGGCCTATCTCACCGTAAAGAAACAAGCCAGCCGCATTGCCTCTGCCACCTTCCTCACCACATTGGTTGATTTCGCCGATGCTGGCGACATGAAACTCTTCATGGATAATGAACAAATCGACGACATGATTAAGTCAATGGAAAGCAAAGGTATTTTGAAGGCCGAGGAACTACAACGTACCTTCAGCCTCCTGCGCGCCAACGACCTTATCTGGTCTTTCGTGGTGAATAACTACCTAATGGGCAAAGAACCCTTCCCGTTCGACTTGCTGTATTGGAACGATGATTCCACCAACATGCCCGCGAAAATGCACACCTTTTACCTGCGCAATATGTACCGCGACAATTTACTCCCCAAAGCCGGCGGCATTGAGATTGATGGCGTGAAAATTGATATCAGCAAAATCAAAGCCCCCTGCTACTTCCTCTCCACCAAGGAAGACCACATCGCCCCGTGGAAAGCGACCTACGCAACAACGCAGCTCGTCAGCGGCCCAAAAACCTTCACCCTCGCAGCCTCCGGCCACATCGCCGGGGTGGTCAACCCACCCTCAAAGAATAAATATTGTTTCTGGAGCGCGGACGAAACGCCCGGCATCGCCGATGACTGGATGGAAGGGGCAAAAGAAACGGCCGGCTCATGGTGGCCGCACTGGAGTAATTGGCTCAAAGATTATGGCGGCGAAAAAACCAAAGCCCGCAAGATCAAAAATTCAATCGAACCCGCTCCAGGCCGGTATGTGATGGTAAAAAGCGATTAGTTTAAATGCAGGTACTCACCGAGTCTTAAATCATCGTAATCACCGTGCAGTTTTTTAGCCATAGCAATAGTCTCATAAAAAGCCTCATTACTTATGGCCATTATTGAATCCACTTCGCTATTATCAGCCTGCGAAAGATCCATTACAAACACGCCCCTCATCATATCAATAAAATCTTGCGGCCAGAGATTATCTTCAATTGTCTGTTTGAATGTTTCTTTTAACTTTGCAACTTCAATAAAGCTATTCTTTTGAAAACTGACATGAGCAATCTGAAACAGTAAATGTAAGTTTTCAGTTGCAGTCATTTTAGCGTTTATTTTTGCTTTTTCACTCACAGCATGACTAGGCATACCCTCATCATACTTACCAGTCATAATTTCAGAGGAGACCGAGCTAATATCTGCTGCATTGAAAAAGCTCTTAGCAACCTCTGGTGTTTTTTTTCCTTTTTCCAGAGCATGGCAAATAGACACTATCAAAGCCATAAAGTACGCAGCCTTCGCATGCTTTAATGCCTCTTCACCTTTAAAGAGTATCTCTTTTTGTATAGCCGCAACCACATGGGCCCGCATAAGCCCCACGGGCCCTGGCTGACTGTAACAATAGAGCTCACGAGAGATATCTTGATCACTTAAACGAATAGACATAAAACCTCAAAATTTTTCTGGAAAATATACGCATCTTTGCCCAAAAGCAAGAAAAAAACGCCTCACGCCGCCATGTGGTGGCAAAAAACGGTTAAAGCTATATATTTGACTTTTTATTTTTTACATATTAAGATCCTCTCCGGATTATAATATGTTGCATAAATATAAGAATTTAGACCTAACATTACCTAAAAAGCTTCAGGATGTTCTGCTGCACTTAGAAAACCGAGGGATGACTTCTCCTGTTCTCTTTGGCGGAGCTATTAGAGACTCCTTAACCGGCTATAAGTCTATCAATGACTACGATATCCGCTTCGCCGGACTTAAAGATGCAAAAGCCCAAGAGCTCCTTGAAAAACTACTCAACTCTTTACCAGCAAACACAGAAGCCGAAGTAAAAACAGATCTACCATCTGGGCTACAGAAATATTTTTATGATCAACTCGGAATAATAACAGTTTCTGCTTCACTTCGCTCTGATTCAGTTAAACTCACAGGCGTCTTTTCTAATGCAACAAAGGACACACCTTATTTAGACATAGGGATAACAAAAGCATCTCTAGCGGCCTCAGCTGATAGCATAAAACGTCAAGTATTGGATCAATCCACGGCAACCTTAAGCACAGCTGCATCAGGCTCTGATGGACGGCTTTTTGGACATAGACGTTTTGAACTAGATGCACTAAACAAAAAATTCAGATCTGCGCATCTTGGGCTTTTATCACCTATTAACACACGCCCTTACTATGAGCGTTTAAAAACCGAAATACCAGATCTGGAGTTTATAGAAACACTACAAATCCTAGCTTATGACTTTTTAAAAAGCAATCATCCTAGTCTTTTCAGCGCGTTGAAACGCGGCCGCCAAAAGGCCATTACACTGCTCTCAGGTTCTACTGCGGAAACCATCACTCAACCAAAATCTCCCAGAAGCCCTGCAACTATTGAAACCGACCATCAAAGCCAGGAAACTAATAAATTTACAATTTAACGCATAAAAAACGCCCCGATCTCTCGAGGCGTTTCTTTATTTGCTGTTCTCTTTGGTAGAGGAGAATGCAAAAGCTCTTAACGCTTAGCCCACTGCTTAGTTCTACGAGCTTTGTGCTTACCAACCTTCTTACGCTCAACGATACGTGCATCACGTGTCATCATGCCGGCCTTTTTCAGCGCGGGACGCATTTCTGGTTCGAATTTCTCAAGAGCGCGGGAAATACCGTGGCGAACTGCACCAGCTTGACCAGACAAACCGCCGCCCTTCACTGTACAAATCACATCGAATTTACCAACGCTATCTACAATCAGAAATGGCTGATTCAGCACAAGACGCTGCGTTTGACGGGCAAAATACTTAACCTGATCACGGCCATTCACGGTCACTTTACCGCTACCCGGCTTAATCCAAACACGGGCAACCGCGTCTTTCCGACGACCTGTGCCGTATGCACGGCCTTGCTTATCAACTGTTTTAACGCGAACAATCGGCGCATCAGCTTCTTCAGTAGGAGCTTCATCCGCAACCTTGGCCTCCTCAGCAGGCGCTTCCGCCTTCGCTTCATCAGCTTTCACAGCCGCGCCAAGATCTTTCAGATCCTTCACGGCTTCTTCTTTGTTCTCAGTTTTATCTTCTTTTTTGGCCATGGTGATTAGCCTCTCTTATTCTTAGGGTTCATAGATGCAACGTCGAGCACTTCAGGCTTCTGCGCCTCATGTGGATGCTCCGTGCCAGCGTAAACTTTCAGGTTACCGAAAACTTGGTAGCCCATCGGCCCGCGTGGCAACATACGTTGCACAGCTTTCTCGACAACACGCTCAGGGTGCTTGCCTTCAAGGATTTCGCCTTTTGTACGTTGCTTAATCCCACCAGGATAACCTGTGTGCCAGTAAAAGATGTCGCCATCGCGCTTATTACCAGTCAGGCGAACCTTCTCGGCATTAATCACGATTACGTTGTCGCCATCATCAACATGTGGCGTGAAAGATGGCTTATGCTTCCCACGAAGGCGAAGAGCGATAATGCTGGCCAAACGTCCCAATACAACGTCTTCGGCATCAACAATGATCCATTTCTTCACAACTTCTGCGGGTTTTGCAGATGTAGTCTTGCTCATAATCTTATTCCTTTAATTCAAAAGTGTGCTGGTTATGCAGGAATTGAACCGCAGTGTCAATAAAAACAAACAAAAACAGGAGGATAAAAGTGCGGTACCTTAATACCGTACATTAACTTCACTAAACAAACATTTTCTATAAAAAATATATTGAAAACCTATTCTATCCTCTGTAAAAAAATCAGTATGTCAAACCGTGTAAAAAAATTCCTACTGGCCTTCACCCTTGCA
Organism: Alphaproteobacteria bacterium; assembly: GCA_021776025.1. Classification (GTDB taxonomy): domain Bacteria; phylum Pseudomonadota; class Alphaproteobacteria; order Micavibrionales; family Micavibrionaceae; genus TMED27. The sequence goes on along the minus strand of JAJFGR010000007.1, from coordinate 346,834 downwards.
GCAGGGTTATCCACTTCTTCGGCTGCTGTCGCCCAAGAAGCGCAACCATACGATCCTATCCTATCCCCCGACGGACAGCCTCTGGCCGTAACATTTCACTACTGCACACCAAGAGGCGTCGCCTTTGAGCTTCAAATCGCCCCTAAAATTCAACGAGATAACAGAATGAAGACAGACCCAGCATATGTTCAAAGTCGTATTCGTCTATTTCTACAAACGTCATATAAAGCTTTTCAAGACATCACGCACGGCAAATCCTATGACGATCTAAATGGCGGCGAGACACCCTTAGGCGAATTCAATAAAAAAATGAGACAGCTTTCAAAACAAGCAAGACGTCAATATCCTCCCAAAGGGAACAAAATAGAATTTTCTATGGATACTAAGGCTAGATTTCTTAACGACGGACAACCTCACCGAAATTGCGGCATGAGAATATAAACATCATGCTGCTATTGCATATGTCTCACCCAAAAAGAATTCATCAAGACGCTGTTTCACTGCGTTCGCATCAGCAATTTTGTTGATTTCATTGCGAAAACTCGCCGCATTAGGAATGCCCGCGCAATACCAAGCCAGATGCTTCCGCGCGAGCGCCACGCCTGTGCGCTCCCCGTAATACTCCAAAATCGCATCGTAATGTTCGCGGATAAGGCTGTGTAGCTCCCCCATACTCGGCGGCGCTGGAATGGCCTCACCCTTCAAATGCTCAATCGTATCACGCAGCGCCCAAGGCTTTCCTTGGCTCCCACGCCCCATCATCACACCATCCGCGCCTGAGGCCTCTAGCGCCGCCTTCGCATCTTCCGGTCCCATAATATCGCCATTAACGATCACAGGAATCTCTATCGCCTCTTTCACCGCAGCGATAGCCGCCCAATCCGCCGCGCCCTTATACATCTGATTACGTGTGCGCCCATGCACAGTCACCATCTTAATCCCGGCGTCCTGCGCACGTTTGGCCAGTTCCGGCGCGTTCAGACAATCGTAATCCCAGCCAAGACGCATCTTAACCGTCACCGGTACATCCACAGCCTTAACCGTCGCCTCCATAATTGCGCCGGCCAACTCTTCATCCTTCATCAAGGCAGAACCGGAAAATTTATTGACAATCTTCTTCACCGGACAGCCAAAATTGATGTCGATAATCGCAGCCCCCCGCTCCACATTCATACGCGCCGCTTCGGCCATAACCTCCGGCTCACAACCCGCAAGCTGCACGGCCAAAGGAAACTCCCCATCACAAGACGTGCTCATTTTCAAAGATTCACGGGAACGCTGGATCATTGCGCGGCTGGCAATCATCTCAGAAAAAACCAGCCCAGCGCCATAGCGCTTCACAATCCGGCGAAACGGCAGATCAGAAATGCCGGACATCGGCGCCAAAAACACCGGATCTTCAATTTCAATATTTCCAATGAATATGCTCATACCTAAACCCAAAGAATGGTCGGAATGGCGGGACTCGAACCCACGACCTTTCGCCCCCCAGGCGAACGCGCTACCAGACTGCGCCACATTCCGATTTAGGTGATGATGTATAAGGTTTAGGGTCTAAAAGCAACTATTCAGGCTTAATCAACGCCCGCAACTCTTTGAGCTCGCTCAGCATCGACTGCAAGGCTGAGCGCTGTTTCGTGCTCATACCAACACTCACCTGCCCCTGCACACTCTTAGCAGCAGCTTTAGGCTCGTTGTTGTTTTGCGGTGCAGGTTTTTCCTGAAGCACTGCCGCTTTGCCTTTTTCACGCAAAAGCTTCTGCACACCTTTGATCGTATAACCTTCAGTATAAAGCAAATGATGAATTTTTGTCAGTAATTCCAAGTCTTCAGGGCGATAATACCGGCGCCCACCGCCACGTTTGAGTGGACGAATCTGTGAGAATTTAGTTTCCCAAAACCGCAACACATGCTGCTGCACATCCAAAACATCGGCCACTTCGCTAATTGTTCTAAAAGCAGAAGCGGATTTACGGACCTTCGGCTTTTTTACAGGCTCGGGCTGAACGTCCTTTCCAGTCAATGGTCCGCTAATCTTCTCAGCGGCTTCATGAGCAACGCTCTCTGCCTGCGTCTCTTCTTCAATAATTTGGTCGGCCGGTTGGGTATAAGGCTGGTTCATATCTTAAAACTCTCCATGAGAAGCTTCACCGCCGCCAGAGCCACCGTTAATACGGTCTTTCAATACATGCGATGCACGAAACACCAAAACTTTGCGGGGTAAGATCGGCACTTCAACGCCTGTTTTGGGATTGCGGCCAATACGCTCACCTTTTTCGCGAACAGAAAAACTGCCAAAGGATGAGATTTTAACATTATCACCTTTAACCAGCGCTTCAGAAACTTCATCAAGAACGGCCTCAACAAGATCTGCTGATTCATTGCGTGACAAGCCAACTTGCTCATATACCGCTTCCGCGAGATCAGCGCGTGTAATTGTACGACTTTCCATCGGTTTTTACTCCCAATTTGTGAATAGGTTAAGATTAACCACCCGGCAGCGCCGCGTCAATGTAAAGCATGAAGTTAACCCCAAAAAATGATTCAGGATCAATGGACTAGAGAAAAGACTTAAAACCTAACCAGCGCCGATCCCCATGTCAGACCACCACCCATAGCCTCAAGCAAAAGCAGATCACCTTCTTTGATTCGCCCATCACTAACCGCTTCATGCAGAGCAAGCGGAATAGAAGCCGCAGAGGTATTCCCATGATGATCGACCGTAACCACAACCTTATCCATAGACAGCTTCAATTTTTTCGCTGTAGCTTCAATAATTCGAAGATTGGCTTGATGCGGCACGAGCCAGTCAACCTGGTCTGCGCTCACGTTATTTTCCTTCAAAGCTTCATTAACGGCGTCCGCCATATATGCCACAGCATATTTAAATACTTCCCGGCCTTGCATCACAATATGCCCGGCCGTCCCTGTACTCGACGGACCACCATCGGTATAAAGCAAATCACGCTGCTCTCCTTTGGCATATAAATGCGTTGAATGAATGCCGCGCGGCGAAACATCCTTGCCGCTGTCTTGCCCTTCAAGCACTACTGCCCCTGCTCCATCAGCAAACAACACGCAAGTAGTGCGATCATTCCAATCAACAATCGAAGACATTTTCTCCGCGCCAACCACGATGATACGTTTGGCCTGCCCAGCTTTGATAAAGTTGTCGGCTACACTGAGAGCATAAACAAAGCCCGTGCACACCGCTTGCAAATCAAACGCCATACCAGCCGGCAAACCAAGCGCCGCTTGCACCTTCACCGCCACCGCCGGAAACGTTTGATCCGGCGTCGTTGTGGCTACAATCACCCCATCAATTTCCTCAGGCTTAAGCCCTGAGCCCTCCAATGCCTGACGCGCAGCATGAATAGCCATATCTGCCGTCGTTTCGTCATCCGCAGCAATATGGCGCTGCTTAATCCCACTACGCTGGGTAATCCATTCATCGGTGGTATCCACCATCTTTTCAAGATCCTGATTCGTTAGAATTTTCTCAGGAAGATACGCACCAGTTGATTTAATAATTGATTTTATTGTCATTTTTTTATAAATCCCGAGACAGAAACGACTCCTGCTCCATAAGATTTTCAATATGCCTTGCCACGCGCTCTATATAATTCTGCTCACAAAGCTCTGCCGCTAAACCGACTGCCGAAGAAAATGCGAGAGCATCACAGCCTCCATGGCTTTTAACACATAGTCCGTTTAATCCCAAAAACACCCCCCCGTTATAACGCCGTGGATCAATGTTCTTTTTCAAACGTTTTAGGGAGAAAAATGCAATCATCGCGCCTAAAATCCCCAAAGGATCGCCCAACATATGTTTTTTAAACAAATGCTCAGCCAGATTCCCAACACCTTCCGCCGCTTTCAGGGCAATATTCCCGGCGTAACCATCACTTACAACGACATCCACGGTACCTTTGGTAATGTCATCACCTTCAACAAATCCATGATAATGACCAGGAAAATCAATTTCAGATAGAATTGCCGCCGCCCCGCGCACATGGTCCGGCCCCTTCACATCTTCTGAACCAACATTGAGCAAACCAATGCTTGGCACAGACAGGCTCATATGGACCTTGGCAAAAATACTGCCCAAAACAGCAAATTGCACAAGATTCTCAGCATCCACTAAAACATTAGCCCCCAGATCCAGCACAATCGTCTCTCCCTTCATAGTTGGGAAAATACTGGCGATCGCCGGGCGGTGAATACCGGCGAGTGGCTTGAGTACCATTTTCGCCAAGGCCATCAACGCGCCCGTGTTCCCAGCAGAAACAACAGCCATTGCATGTCCCTCTTTCACAGATTCAATCGCCATGCGCATAGAGCTACCTTTACTAGAGCGCAAAGCTGCAGAAGGCTTCTCATCACTGCGGATCATCTTATCGGTATGAATAACGCTGCTCACAGCTTTTAGCTCAGGATATTTATCCAAAAACGGCCAAATTCGAGCTTCATCGCCAAAAATCTGAAACCGTAGGTTTGGGTGTTTTTTCAACACCAGCGCGGCCCCGGAAATCACACTTTCAGGACCGTTATCCCCGCCCATGGCGTCGAGAGCTATTGTAGCTGGTGATGATGACACAGATATATGTCCTTATTCATGTTTTGATAAAGCAAAAGCCCTGAAATACAGGGCTTTTTAATTTTGACAATATTTGCGGCCAAAAGCCAGCGCTAAAGCATTAAAGATCTAGTCGCGAGCCTCAATGACTTGCTTACCTTTGTAAGTCCCGGTTTTAAGGTCAATGTGGTGGCGACGCTTAGCTTCGCCTGTATTGGCGTCCTCAACCCAGTTTTCCGTAGGCAACGCGTCATGCGCGCGGCGCATATTGCGCTTGGACTTCGATGTTTTTCTCTTTGGAACAGCCATTGTTCTTAATCCTCTAAAATCAATTCAGGCCCGTCTTGTAACGAATTCGAAGGCCCAGCGCAAGAAAATTCTTACGATTTGAAAAACCTCACTAAAATCAACTTGAAACCCTAAAATTAGTAAAAAATATGTAAATGTAGTAGGTTTAATACATACAAGAACTGATATGAGAGGCTCCTTGCAGAACAATCATTTTGCAGACATTGCCGCTACTGCAGGCATCATAGCGCTTCTATCGCCCATTATTGTTATAGGCGTTCCCCTTAAAAATGCCTTGGTCAGACAGGCAAAAGACACTTTTCACAAAAAGTTTGATGACGCAGCCGAACATGAAAAATGGAGCAAGCTAAAAAAACACCTAGAAAAACACAAAGACAAAGATTCCGACCAAAAATACTTGTCTGGCATCAATTTTCCTGAGGGTGCTCAACTTCAAAAAATAGACCTTAGTGATACAGATCTATCCTTCTCCTCATTTAAGAATGTAGGCTTACAACAAAGTAATTTTTCTAATGCAAAATGTGCTTGTACAGATTTTTCTAGAGCAAGCTTAAAGGGCGCAAACTTTAATAATGCGGATCTCATAGGTGCCGATTTTAAAAAAGCCGACCTAAGGGGCATAAGTATCTATAATGCTGATTTTCATGGTGCCGACTTAAGAGGTGCAAAAATTTCAACATCAATGCTTGCACAAATTTATCACGCTAACTCAAACGTTAAACTTGGCTGGACCCAAAAACTTGAAGTTGGGCCAAAACCCCACCAAGGGGGCAACGCAAACGATCAATTTTCACCGCTGCCAAGCCTGTCTTTCCAGTCTTTCAGGGCTGCAAACGGGTTTTTAATAAGATCCTCCCCTTCATCGCCCACACCTTCCGCAATCTCTTCAAATTCCACCCCTTCCGCATGCGGATACGGATCAACAGATAGCGATAAATATTGCGTAACCAGCTCACCCAAATCAAGCTTGCCATCAATGAGCGGCTCAGGATCATCGCGCTCATCCAGCACCGGAAGCTCCCCATGGCCTTTTTCATTCAGTTTTTCATGACGGGCTTTGGCAATTGAAATCGCGGCCTCGCCGTCCGCAAACCAAGCCTCAAAATCATCCTCAACATGCACGTCTAAAGGCTCAAGCGTCACCACACATTCCTGCGTCAATTTCGCATCAATATGCCCGTTAACATGAAAGGCTGCCTCTCCGGGTTGCCGTGAAATTTTAATATCGGCTTGCAGTGAATCGAGCGAAACAATGCCTAGCCGTTGTGCCAAACGCTTGCGCGCAGCTTCATCCGGCGCAATAGACATCTTATTCGATGTGCGCTCCAACTCTTCCGTATCAATCCAATAAGACCACTCGGTCTCCAGAATTGTTTTGGCTTCTTGTGACATCCGCGTCACTCCTTATCAAATTTAACCTGACCAGACAGAATATCGCTACTGGCCTGCGTTTTAAGAAATCCCAGCATTTCTAACGCCTTTGCCTCCATTTTGGCAATCTTTTTATCATCCGGCGCCAAGGCCGTTCCATAGAGATTTCTCTTGAGTGCCTGAGCAAACTGCCCCTGCTCCAACGCCTCTTCATAAGCATGCATCCGGCCATTAAAGCCTTTCATCATTTTTCGCATATGTTTTGGCACGCCCATATCTCCAATACCCATTTCACGCAAAGTTTGGTCCATATCTGCAAAAGTGACATCAAACAGCGCTTGGTTAAAGCTTTCGGCTTGGTCCTGCCCATCTTCCAACATCCGGTGTAAAATCATATATATATGAAGCACCATCAGATCAAAGCGCCCATCAAAAGTATCGGGAACCCCTAAATTCTCATAAAACTCTTCTTTTCTTGTATGCAGCAAGGCAGCCGCATAAGCCTGACGTGCTTCTTGTGCATAGGGATTTTTCTTTTTCAAAAGCGCCAGCATTGATTTTTCCTTTTTTGATGCGCAGTATATGAAACCTGACAACTGAACATAAGAACTTATACGCATGATTCAAGCCTCTAAAAAAGTCTTTTTACTCTCCGCCACCCTCTTAACTCTTGGCGCGGGTGCTTGCTCACCTACAGTAGCCCAGCGCGGCAACCTGTTGGAAAACTTTCAAGTTCAGCAAGTCACCGCTCTGGAAAGCACCCGTTCCGACGTTTTGCGCTCCTTAGGCTCACCAACAACGAAATCCACTTTTGACTCTAATGTCTGGTATTACATCGGTCAGGAAACACATAAACGCGGCATTTTAGACCCCGAAATCGTTGAAGAACGCATTGTTCTGGTCGCCTTTAATGAGGATGGCTTTGTCCAAGAAATCAAAGACATCGACCGCGAACGCCTCAACATTCCATACGTGCGTGATAAAACCCCAACCCACGGCAACGAAACAACTATCATGCAGCAATTCCTCGGCAACCTCGGCAAATTCAATCCTAATACCGGGCAGTAATAACACTGTCACCTTATTTCAGGGTTTCCTATGCGGCCTTGCAGGATCAAGCGGCTTAAGGCTGTAAGCTATCCGTAAGATAAAAAACTTTGCAATTTTATAGCGCTACCCTTATAAAACGCTTATGGAAAAAAATAGCCCAATTCTCGATTTAACAACAATTTTCAACACCCATTGGAATTGCGTGATTATGTCTGATGTCCACTTGCTTTCCTATGGCAGTGATTTTTTGGGGTTTCTCCATTTCCTATCAACAGTCAAAGCTAAAAAAATCATTCTAAATGGCGATATCATAGATTTATGGCAAGACAAGATACAGCCGCGATACAGAAGTGAGCATATTAATCCAATCATTAATGTGATGGCTCGTCTTGGAAAGAGCGGCAAGCTCATTTTTGTCCCCGGGAATCACGATTGGCCGTTTCTGCCTGATCTTGAAGAAAGATTTGAATACGGCCAAGTTATGAAAGATGATCTAGGACTTATCCCGGAAGAAAAACACACGCATATAGCGGCCGATGGAAAAAAATATCTGGTTTTGCATGGCCACCAATTTCACAATGAGACCTTTAGTAGAGCAGTTGATGCCGTTCATGGGTATCATAACAAAAAAAAGCATCGCCCACCTTATTATGATGAAAAGGAAAAGGGATCGCTGGGTAAGGCGTATGAAAAAATATTTCATAGGGTGGCTGCCTCGGCTACATTTTTTAACCGCAAGCTTCATGAGGAGCTTGACCTCATAGAAGAAGACGGTATCGCCACGGGACATACTCATCATCCTGTGTGCCGCACGCGTGAGGATGGCAAAATTATTCTTAATTCAGGACACTTTAGTTTAAGTCACAGATCAGTTCTTTTAGAAGATGACAGTGGAGAGTTTCGCTTGGCTTACCCTCCCAAGGTTAGTCAAGAGGATGCGATGAAAGCCTATCATGCCTTTATGGGCCCGGATGCAGAAAAAGAGTACCAAGAATTTGGAGAATCTATAGAGGAAATTAAGAACATAATTACAACTAAAGAGTTTTACCTGCGAGCCTCGTTTGCAATAGAGCTGCTAAGAAACCATTTTAGACGTCAGGATAGAGATAAAAATGTAATTCATCCAAAGGTGTTGTTGAACCGCATAATTTAAAACTTTTTTACCTGTAAAAAGGGAAAAGACACCAACGCCCTTTGCTAAACTAAAAAACCCCGCTCAATTGAACGGGGTTTTTGTTGAATTAATTTAAGGCTTACGCGCCAATTGAAAACTTCGCAAGAACCGCAACCAGCAAGATCGCCACAATGTTCACAATTTTGATCAGCGGGTTCACAGCAGGGCCAGCCGTATCTTTGTACGGGTCGCCAACTGTATCGCCGGTCACCGCAGCGTGGTGAGCGTCTGAGCCCTTGCCGCCATGATGACCATCTTCGATATACTTCTTAGCATTATCCCATGCACCGCCACCGGCCGTCATAGAAATCGCCACGAAAATACCTGTCACGATCGTTCCAACAAGCATCGCGCCCAAACACTGGAACGCCGCGCCCATATCGCCCGTTATCTTTAAGACTGTAATAAACAGCACCACCGGAGCCAAAACAGGCAACAGCGAAGGCACAATCATTTCACGGATAGCCGCCTGCGTCAGAAGGTCAACAGCCTTGCCGTATTCCGGCTTCTCTGTACCCTTCATAATGCCCGGTATTTCCTTGAACTGTCTGCGCACTTCAACCACAACAGCGGCCGCTGCGCGGCCAACAGCTGTCATAGACATCGCACTAAACAGATACGGAAGCATACCGCCAAGGAAGAGACCAATAATCACATACGGATCCTGAAGTGAGAATGAAATATCCGCATATTCAGGGAAGTAATGTTTGATCTCTTCTGTATAGCCGGCAAACAGCACAAGCGCCGCCAAACCAGCAGAGCCAATAGCATAGCCCTTGGTCACAGCCTTTGTGGTATTGCCCACAGCATCCAATGCATCGGTCGTGTTACGAACGCCTTCGGGAAGTTCTGCCATTTCGGCAATCCCCCCAGCGTTATCCGTAACCGGGCCGTAAGCATCAAGCGCCACAACCATACCGGCCAGCGACAACATCGCTGTCGCAGACGTTGCAATGCCGTAAAGACCAGCTAGATCATAAGCGAGGTAAATCCCCGCGCAAATCACAAGCACCGGAAGCGCCGTCGCTTCAAGTGATACAGCCAGACCTTGAATAACATTGGTTCCATGCCCCGTTTCCGAAGCTTTGGCAATATCACGCACAGGACGATATTCGGTCGAAGTGTAATACTCCGTAATCCAAATAAGCAGCCCCGTTACGCCAAGACCAACCAGAATGCACAGGAACAGCTCGACATAAGTCACAGAGCCCCCATCCGCAAGCGGAATAGCCGTATCAACGCCAATATTGGCAAGCGCAACCGCAATTAGGATGGCTGAGAATATCGCACTGGCAAGAAAGCCCTTATAGAGCGCGCCCATAATGTTTTTATTCGGCCCAAGGCGAACAAAGAATGTTCCCGCAACGCTGCCCAAAATACAAACAGCGCCAATAAACAGTGGCAGAACCATCATGGTTTCAATCGCAGAAGGAGCAAACGTGCTAAAAGCAATCAGCATCGTCGCCACAATCGTCACAGCATAGGTCTCAAACAGATCCGCAGCCATACCCGCGCAGTCACCAACATTATCGCCAACGTTATCGGCAATCGTCGCCGGGTTCCGTGGATCATCTTCAGGAATGCCTGCTTCGACTTTACCAACAAGGTCAGCGCCAACATCGGCACCTTTAGTAAAAATACCGCCGCCAAGACGCGCAAAAATCGAAATCAACGACGCCCCAAAGCCAAGAGCAACAAGCCCCTCAAGGATATGACGAAGCGCACTCATACGCGCCTCACCCTCAAGGCCAGAAAAACCAACGTCATACTGCATATAAATGTAATAGCCGGTGACGCCCAAAAGCCCGAGACCAACAACCAGCATTCCGGTAATGGCCCCTGCCTTAAAGGCAACATTCAGCGCTTTTTCAACGCTTTCAGTTGCCGCCTGCGCTGTTCGCACATTGGCCTTCACAGAAACCAGCATGCCGTTATATCCGGCTAAGCCTGATAGAACCGCACCGATTATGAACCCGACCGCAACATGCGTTCCAAGCAGCAAGTATAAAAGCGCAGCCACAACCACGCCAACAATGGCAATCGTTCTGTATTGCCGCGATAGATAAGCTCTTGCGCCCTCTTGGATCGCACCTGCAATTTCCTGCATGCGCTTCGTTCCAGGACTAAGATTTGTAATTTGTCGAGCCGCGAGCGCGCTATAAATTAGAGCAAGCACGCCACAACCGACAATGATAAGTAAGAGTAGTGACATATTCCCCACCTCGTGTGTGTGTTTAGTTTTTTACGTTTATTACCAATACGCTTCCCGAAACCTTTGAATTCGCTCAAAGAAGCGTAATTTTTCGATACTAAACTGTCAAACTCCCAAGGCAAGCGTTTTATAACAAACAGTCCCCAACATGAAAATTGAGACAAAAAAACCCCGCCACAAAGGACGGGGGAAAGTTTTTTGATGTATAGAGGGTTCACATCAAGGTTTAAACTTTAAAAATTCCTATATCGGGCGTTGCTGTACCACCTGTAACAAAACGTCATTAACCGTACCTTCACCAGCAACTTTCGCACTAATTTTGTTCAGGCGCGCTTTCAACATTCCCACTTGCAGCACGCCGCCTTTCAGTACGGCATGCTTATTCAAAACGCCATACATATCTTGAATGTAGGCGTCTTTTAAACGGGGCGTAATCGCCTCAACTTTTGCTTTGGCCGCCGCATCAGAGACTTCCAGAACGATGACCAAACTCACCGTTTGGCTTGCACCGTTAGCATCAACAATGGGGAGAATAAGGGGATCAAGCTCAACAAATTCGTAATGGCCACCACCATGATCGTCTTGCTTGGCTTCTTTATGCTCATCAAGATCTTCGGTCAAGGACGCTTCTGCTGGCTTCATGAAATAGAAATATGCGCCTGCGGCACCGCCGCCAAGCGCAACTATCGCTCCTAAAGCTAATAAAACCAAACGCATCTATAAACGCCCCAACGTTAATATGAACCCTATATACTTATGGTAAACCCAATTCTCTTAAGAGCGGGTTAGGTTTAGATACAATTTTATCTATTTATACCGCTTTGCAGGAAATTACTGAAAAATAGAGGAAATACTATCGAGAACACCGTTGATAAGTGCGACCTCGTTACGATCGTAGAATGAATGACCCACATTGAGGTAATCATTAATCACAATCGGAGAATCAACATCCTGGATTAAAAGTTCGAAAGTGCCGCAAATCAAAATAGATTTAAGCAGCGGCTCAATCGTTCGGTCCTGAGCATCTTTGTTAAGATTGGAATCAATAATCGACTCGAGCTCAGGCCGACGCTCATCAACACCATAAAGGATCTTTTTCAGCAAAGCCCCATCGGGCTGGACCATTTGCTCCCCTTCAACCTCCATACCGCTGCGATGATTCAGATATTCATCAACAACAGAGCGTATGGACTGCTTATTCTGATCCGCCTGATAAAGCGCCTGCACAGCCGCCAACCGCGCCGAACTTGCTTTTGCATTCGCTGATGGTTTTGATTTAGAAGATATAGGGGTGCCCATAATCAGGCTGCTTTTTTCTGGCCAAGAATTTCAGCAGGAACTGCCAACATGCGTGCGCAAGCTTCCGCTGCCTCTACACCCTTCTCGATCATATGCTTCACATACATCTCTTCATAAGCTTCAGTATGCTCGCTATAAGACTGCGGCGTCAAAACAACCGACAGAAAAGGCTTATTGGTTTGAAGACTCACATCCAGAATGCTTTGCACCACCGTGTGACCAACAAATTCATGGCGATAAATTTGCCCATCAACGACAAATGCAATCCCAACGGCAACATCATATCCATTTTCTAATGCCAGTTTTCCAGCCAAAGGAATCTCCAGCGCGCCCGGCACTTTAATAATATCAATCTGCTCCGCGCTAAATCCTCGCTTCTGCATATCTTCGAGAAAAGATTTCTCGGCCGATTCAATAATACTCGTATGCCATGAGGCAGACAATATAGCTATTTTCGCACTCATTTTTTAGGCTCCTTTTGTAACGTCCAGCATTCTTGCCACATAACGGGCTAACATATCAATCTCGATGTTCAGGTAATCACCCTCTTTCTTTGATGAAAGCGAAGTATGCACCCAAGTATGAGGAATAATATTCACTCCAAATATATCGCCCTCAACCTCATTCACCGTCAGGGAAATTCCATCCAGCGATATCGATCCTTTCGGCGCTATAAATGACGCGAAATCCCCCGGCGCTCTAATCTTTAAACGAAATGAATCCCCGTCTTCCTTGACCTCAATCAATTCAGCCTGCCCGTCAACATGGCCGGAAACAATATGCCCGCCCAGCTCATCCCCTAGCTTTAAAGACGGCTCAAGATTCACCGGCGTACCTTCTTGCCATTTACCAATACCTGTTTTAAATAAACTTTCAGCAGAAACATCGACAGCAAATGAACGATCATCTTTTTCAACAACCGTCAAACAACAACCGCAGCACGCAATCGATGCGCCAATCTCCGTCGCACCCAGATCAAGCCCCGTTTCAATTACAACGCGCCAATCCCCATCTTTATCAATGGAGCGCACCCGGCCAACATCTTGAATAAGTCCTGTAAACATGGGGGCAATCTAGGCTTCTTTGCCGTAAATTTCCAGTCTATCTTCGCCCAAAACCCGCGTTTTTTGGTGTTTTAGACCCGAAAGAGCCTCAATTCGCTTGCCGTCAAGACCATCCACGCCCTTTTCACCTAAAGTAATAGGTGATTTACAAAGTTGAAATTCATCCACCATGCCGGCTTCAAGGAAGCTTTTATGAGTCTTTGCCCCGCCTTCAACCAGCAAACGTGTAATATCTTTGCCCGCCAAATCTGCTAGCACGCCCGCAATATCCATATCTTTCAGCACAATAAAACCTGGCGCGTCAACACTGCCCAAAACGACCCGCAGCGGTTCATGCTCAAACCCGCCAAGCCGCGTCGTCAGATCCGGAGCGTCAACGCGATACGTTTCTGCCCCTACCAAAATCGCATCATGTTTGGATCGTTGCAGATGCATATAACGCGCCGCCAGTTCGCCGCTAATCTGCGTCCTATCACCCGGCTCAGCCGCAATCTTACCATCAGCAGAGATCGCCAACTTACACGTCACAAGCGGACGATTTTGCGTGACGCGTAATATAAACCCTGCATTCAGCGCCAGTGCCTCACACTCTAAAGCACCCTCAATGACTTCTATGCCAACCGCCTGAAGCATTTTAATCCCCTGCCCAGATACGCGCGGATCAGGATCGGTGCATGCGACAACCACGCGGGCCACATCTGCATCAATAAGCGCCTGCGCACACGGACTAGTTTTCCCCTGATGTGAACACGGTTCAAGCGACACATAAACCGTCGCACCTTTTGCTTGTAACCCTGCTTTTTCAAGTGCAAGCGCTTCAGCATGCGGCCGCCCGCCCTTGGCCGTATGCGCCGCAGCAATCACCATACTACCCTTCACCAAAACACATCCCACGGAAGGATTTGGCGCAACCACGCCCAAACCACGCCGGGCCAGATTTAAGGCCATACGCATATAATGGATATCGCTTTGAGAGGTCATTTTGTTTTGGATTGAAGCACTTTTACATCTTCAAGGAATTCGTTAAAATCTTCCGGCTGGCGGAAATCTTTATAAACGCTGGCATAGCGAATATAGCCGATTTTATCGAGATCCTTAAGAGCATCCATCACAGCCGCTCCGATAACGTCCGATGCAATTTCCTGCTCACCTTTAGATTCCAGCTTACGAACAATCTGCGATGTCGCAGTTTCAATTCCCTCAATTTCAACCGGGCGTTTCTGCAAAGCAATCTGCATAGACTTAATGATTTTATCCCGATCAAATGGTTGTTTGCGCCCGCCAGATTTAAGCACCGTCATCTCACGCAGCTGCACCCGCTCAAACGTCGTAAAACGCTCATCACAATCCGGACAAGAGCGGCGGCGGCGAATAGAAGAGCTATCCTCCGTCGGGCGCGAGTCTTTCACTTGCGTTTCTTCACTTCCACAAAATGGACAGCGCATTTAGTCCCCTTATAAGGTCGGATAAATCGGGAAGCGCCCACACAGCTCTTCCACTTTAGCTTTAACGCGCGATTCAATCTCAGCGTTGTCTTCTGGCCCATTGGCCGCAAGACCATCAAGCACCTCAACAATATATTCACCGGTCAGCTTCCATTCCGCTGGACCAAATCCGCGTGTTGTCGCCGCGGGTGTCCCCAAACGCACGCCCGATGTCACCATAGGCGGCTCAGGATCAAACGGCACAGCATTTTTGTTACAGGTCATACCCGCACGCTCCAGCGCTGCCTCAGTATCATTCCCTTTCACACCTTTGGGGCGCAAATCAACCAGCACAATATGCGAATCTGTACCGCCGGAAACAATATCCAACCCGCCTCCAATCAGCGTATCAGCCAGCACCTTCGCATTCTCAACAATCGCCTTCGCATATAATTTAAAGTCAGATGTTAAAGCTTCTCCAAAACACACTGCTTTACCAGCGATAACATGCATCAATGGGCCACCCTGAATCCCCGGGAAAATTGCAGAATTGATCTTTTTAAATATATCCAGATCATTCGTCAAAATCATCCCACCGCGTGGACCACGAAGTGTCTTGTGTGTAGTTGTTGTTGTAATATCAGCATAAGGAATAGGGCTTTCGTAAGAGCCCCCAGCAATCAAACCTGCATAATGCGCCATATCAACAAACAGATAAGCACCAACATCATCGGCAATCTTGCGGAAACGCTTCCAGTCGATCTGACGTGGATAGGCCGATGCACCGGCAATAATCATCTTCGGCTTATGTTCCTGCGCAAGCTTTTCAACTTCATCATAATCGAGCAGTGAATCGCTCTCCCGCACCCCATATTGAATAGCATTAAACCACTTACCCGATTGGTTAGGCGCTGCGCCATGGGTCAAATGACCACCGGCAGCCAAAGACATCCCCAAAATCGTATCACCCGGCTGTAGAAGAGCCTGCATTACACCTTGATTGGCTTGTGAGCCCGAACTCGGCTGTACATTGGCATATTTAGCACCAAAAAGCTGCTTTGCACGGTCGCGAGCTAAATTCTCAACCACATCTACATGCTCACAACCGCCATAGTAACGACGCCCCGGATAGCCTTCAGCATACTTATTGGTCAGCACTGTCCCTTGCGCATCCAGCACAGCCTTGGAAACAATATTTTCAGAAGCAATCAGCTCAATTTGTGTTTGCTGACGATGCAGTTCATCGCGCGTAGCTTTATATACATCTTGATCTGCATCCTTTAGGTCACTTGTAAAAAAACCGTCTACCATCTCTTCATTCCTTGCTGCACTGCTCATTATTCTAATCCTTTTCTTAACTAAGTTTATCCACTCGACGGGCATGACGCCCGCCTTCAAATTCTGTATTCAAAAATGTTTCGACAATATCCAAAGCCGTTGCTTCATCGGTAATCCGCGCGCCGAGGGCCAAAACATTCGCATCATTATGCTCCCGGGTCAATCGTGCCATCTCCGTATCTGTGCATAAGCCCGCTCTGACAGCAGGGTTCCGATTGGCAGCAATCGAAATGCCGATGCCCGTACCGCAGATCGCAATACCCTGCTCTACCTCACCTCTCTCAATAGCGCTGGCAAGCTTATCGCCAAAATCAGGATAATCAACAGATTCGGTCGAATCCGTACCCAAATCCAGCCACTCAATATCGCTGAACCGCGCTTTGATCGCTTTTTTCAGGGTGTATCCACCGTGGTCACAGGCTATGGCTAATCTACGAGTCATGCACAATATATAGTGTGTGCAGGCCCCCTAAATCAATCCCTTCTTTTTCAGGACATATTCAAGACGTTTGAGAGCATTGCGCTTCAATGTTTCTTCAGGGGCACTGGCCGGCCCCTGAATAGAGATTTCCGTGAGTGTTTTCGTATCCATCGCCGAAACTTTCACAAAAGCTCCTACGGGAAAAAACTCGATAATTACCTCACGGCCATTTAAAATTTCTTTGCTCATGCTAATGTCTATAACGAAACAAAAAGTATTGGGAAAGACATTAACATGCATAAGCGCGCAGAATTTAGCTGGGAAGATCCATTATTGCTCGATGAATTGCTCACCGATGAGGAGCGCCTAATCATGCAGACCGCCCGTGATTATGCGCAGGACAAGCTCCTACCCCGCGTAATTAAGGCTTACCAAACTGAAGAGTTCGACCGTTCTATCATGAATGAAATGGGAGAGCTCGGACTGCTCGGCCCGACGATAGAGGGCTATGGCTGCGCTGGTGCGTCCTATACTGCTTCAGGCCTTATCGCCCGGGAACTTGAGCGCGTCGATAGCGCCTACCGTTCCTGCTACTCCGTCCAATCCTCACTTGTCATGCTCCCCATATATCTCTTCGGCACAGAAGATCAAAAAGAGAGATTCCTACCCAAACTCGCCAGCGGCGAATATGTCGGCTGCTTCGGCCTGACCGAACCCGATGGCGGCTCCGACCCCTCGAATATAAGAACCAAAGCCAAAAAGATGAAAGACGGCTATTCAGTTTCCGGTGCCAAACAATGGATTTCAAATTCCCCGATTGCCGATGTCTTTATCGTCTGGGCCAAAGATGACGAAGGCAAAATGGCTGGCTTCATCCTTGAAAAAGGCATGAAAGGCCTCAGCGCCCCGAAAATCGGCGGCAAGCTGTCCCTGCGCGCCGCGCCAACGGGTGGTATCGCTATGGATGAAGTTCATGTTCCTGAAGAAAACCGCCTGCCCGAAGCATTCTCTTTGAAAGCCCCAATGCTCTGCCTGAACTCCGCACGTTACGGAATCGCCTGGGGTGTGATGGGCGCTGCAGAAGATTGCTGGCACAGAAGCCGCGAATATGTGATGGAACGCAAAATTTTCGGCAAACCACTGGCGGCGCAACAACTGATCCAAAAAAAGCTCGCTGACATGCAAACTGAAATCACCCTAGGCCTCGTCGCCTGCCACCGTTTGGGGCGATTGCGAGATGAAGACCGCGCCGCGCCGGAAGCCATTTCGCTATTGAAGCGTAACAATTGCGGCAAAGCGCTCGACATTGCCCGACAGGCCCGCGATATGCACGGCGGCAACGGAATTGCTGACGAATACCATGTGATGAGACATATGTGTAATTTAGAAGCCGTAAACACCTACGAAGGAACCCACGACATCCACGCCCTTATCCTTGGCCGTGCAATGACGGGTGAGCAAGCTTTTAGCTAGAACTAGAGAATTATTTAAAATCCGCCTGAGAAATTAGTCTGGCGTGCCCAGAAGTTCTCGAGCATTTTGAGAGTAGAGCTAAGATTATCAAGAGATTCATTCGTAATTTCAGAACCTGTGATTTCACCTTCATGGCGCGCAAACATCTCGGAAATCAAATTCTTAAGCTCTAACCCCTTGTCCGATAACTTCACGCGGATAGAACGCTTGTCATGCACCGAACGCTCCTGAATCAGATATTCGTTCTCAACCATCTTCTTCACGTTATACGAAACATTGGACCCCAGATAGTAACCACGGATCGTCAACTCACCGACGGTCATTTCATCATCGCCAATATTGTACAAGATCATACTCTGAACGTTGTTAATGTCCTGAATACCTTTTTTATCCAGCTCCACTTTCAACACGTCCAAAAAATGACGGTGCAGGCGCTCAATAAGTTGAATAGCTTCATAATAGGGTGTTGGTGTCACGGCTTTCGCTCCAAATTAATTCAGTATTTAAGCAAAGATCAGTGTGTAGTGATGTTGAGATAAGGTCAAGAGTGGAAAAGATTTATCATATTTCAAAAATCTGTACATCTTCTAAATCATAGCCTGTAGGCGTAAAGTAAGTGTTAATATTATCCTCACTTACAGCCTCAAGAGAATTTGGTAACCAATTGGGATCTTTGTCTTTATCTATGATTTGTGCGCGAATGCCTTCATACATATCACCCTGACGGACGAAATTTTGAACCAGCACGAAATCCGTCGCAATTATCTCATCAAAAGATCCATTTTCCGATTTTTCCAGGTGCCGCGCCGTAACGGCCAGACTGGTTGGGGAACGACCACGCATCACAGAAGCCGTTTCCCGTGCAAAAGCCAAACCCTCGACATCGAGCCGCTGCAATATAGCCTGAACATCAAAATCAACAAAAACCGATTCTATAACGTCGCTATTTTCCATGTCTTCTTGATCACCAACAGATCCAAGCGCCTCAATCATCGCCCCCTTGAAATCATCAACATCTAAAGCCCGCGTAGCCATATCAAGTACCACACTGCAATCTTCCATATATATATCCGCCAGCCCGGCCGCCGCCGCACAATAACCATCAATGCTTGCGCCGCTTAATGCCAGATAGCGTCCATAATTCCCCGGACAGCGATTAAGCTGATACAAACTTCCTACATCCGGAAAAAAACCAATCCCTACTTCCGGCATCGCCAACACCGTCTTTGGGCCGACAATACGAACATCACAATGCCCGCCAAGGCCATAACCGCCACCCATTGTAATGCCATTCATCACCGCCACACTCGGCTTAGGATAATCGAAAATTTGCTTGTTTAATGAGTATTCCTCTTCAAAGAAGACAACGGGAACCCGAGGGCTAACCAAACCTTTACGACAATCCATACCCGCTTTATAAAAAGACTTAATATCTCCGCCCGCAGAAAACGCCTTACCCCCCGAACCTTGAAAGACGACCGCTTTAACCTCATCTTTACGCTCCCAAAGATAGAGCGTTGATGCAATTGTTCGAATCATTTCCAGAGAAAGTGCGTTCAGCACTTGTGGGCGATTAAGCGTAATAATCCCAAGACCGCCACGCGTCTCAATTAATATTTCATCATCCAGGGTATCTTGATTCATAGTGGAATACCGCTTAAAAGCATGCATAGACTTAAAGAAAGAGCCGCCAACATGACCGCCACAAAAAAGGATACGGTAAGCTTCAGCCCTGAGCAAGCACTCCTGAAACAAACAACAGGAGCCTATCCACAGACACGCCTTCGCCGCTTAAGATCACAAGGTTGGCTGCGCGATATGGTTGCGGAAACGAAGCTAGATGTTACCGACCTGATCTGGCCTGCATTTGTAATTGAAGGTGAAAACGAAGCCCAAGCTGTTTCCTCAATGCCGGGCGTGGAGAGATTCACCATAGACCGCCTTGTCCGCGAAGCTGAAAAAGCTGCGCATGCGGGAATTCCAGCCATCGTCCTCTTTCCGACCACGCCGGAAGAAAAGAAAACCGCAGATGGCGCTGAAAGCTATAATCCGTTCAACTTGATTTGCCGCGCCCTGCAAACTCTTAAAGCCGAATACCCCGATATGGGCATCATTACCGATGTCGCTCTCGATCCCTACACAACGCACGGCCACGATGGCTTGCTTGAAGATGGTAAAATTTTAAACGATGAAAGCGTCCAAATTCTTTGTAAACAAGCCCTTAATCAAGCCCGCGCCGGCACTGATATTATTGCCCCATCGGACATGATGGATGGCCGTGTGGGCGCAATCCGCCAAGCCCTTGATCATGAAGGTTTCCAAGACATCGCCATCATGTCCTACGCAGCAAAATACGCCTCGTGTTTTTATGGCCCTTTCCGCGATGCTGTCGGCTCAAACGCCGCGCTGAAGGGGGATAAAAAAACCTA
Source organism: Alphaproteobacteria bacterium (assembly GCA_021776025.1). Lineage (GTDB taxonomy): Bacteria > Pseudomonadota > Alphaproteobacteria > Micavibrionales > Micavibrionaceae > TMED27. The sequence continues at coordinate 326,694 of JAJFGR010000007.1, read as the reverse complement.
TCAAATGAACCCGGCCAACACAGATGAAGCGCTGCGTGAAGTCGCTCTCGACCTGCAGGAAGGCGCAGATATGGTTATGGTCAAGCCGGGCATGCCCTATCTTGATATCATCCATCGGATCAAAAGCACCTTTAACGCCCCAACATTCGCTTATCAGGTCAGCGGCGAATATGCGATGCTCAAAATTGCGGCGCAGCAAGGCTGCCTTGACTATGAACACGCCCTAATGGAAAGCCTTTTGAGTTTTAAACGCGCAGGTTGTGACGGTATTTTGACTTATGGCGCGCTCGATATAGCTAAGACCCTTACACAAAAATAACGTATGCAGCTCAAAGATCAGATGCGCCCGTAGTATTTTTAAGCTATTCTGAAAGTTGTGTGGAATAACAACGCCCAAGGCCAAGGAATGGCAAAGCCAAAAAAAAACAAACCTAAGACCGAAACAGACCCTAAAAAGCAGCGCGACAAATTTCTCGCTTTTGCTTTTGCATCTTCTGATTTATTCATCGAAATAGGACCAAACGACAAAATCATATTTGTGCTTGGCGCTGTAAAGGCCCTCACAGGGTTTGACGAACAAAGCCTAATTGGAAAAAAATGGCTCGAACTCTTTGAAAAAGACGAACGCAAGCTTTGTAAAAAACTTAAAAAAGAATCTATTCCAGGCTTAAGATGTGGCCCAATATTGATCGACCTTAATAAAAAGATCAGCAAAAACAAGGCTATTCTCACTGCCATCAAAATGCCCGGCACAAAAAATTATTATATAACCTTAAGCTTCAACAACCCCCTGATGGACAAATTATCCAAGCTGGTTGATGAAGAAGGCGCCCTGCCCCTAACCACAAACCTCAAGCCCGAAGACGAAAAAATCGAGACCCTCGAAACCGGTTTTAAAGCCACAGACGAGGCGACGGCTGATGCTGTCACAACAGATTTCGATGCCAAAGACGAAGCTGCCGCTGAGGCCATCACAACAGGCTTCAAAGCCAAAGACGAAGCCGCCACTGAGGCCGTCACAACAGGATTCGACGCGACAGATGATGACGCACCTGAAACCATCACAACAGGCTTCGAAGCCACAGATGATGACGCACCTGAAGTTCTTACAACCGGCTTCAAAGCCGGAGACGGAGACGAAGACGAAGAATTCGACGATTCAATTTACAACAAAGCAGATTTCGTCGATGAGGCCGAAGCTATCTTTGAAATTGCCCGCACACAAGAGATTGAAACAGCGCTCACGGTCTTCGATTTTAGCAAAAGCGAAACCATAACAGAAGAAAATTGGGCTGAGGCTATGAAAAAAATCTCCAGTCTTTTACGCAAAGAATCCATAGGCGGAAATGCCGCAGCGGAAATTAGCGAAGGCCAGTACAGCTTGATTCATGACAACGCCAAAGATTCCGCGGCCATAGCAGATAAAATCGCCGCTCTGTGCAAAGAATATGACCCGAACGGAAACGGCATCGAAATAGAATCTAAAACACTTAAAACAGATTTGGAAGATCTCTCAGACCACGAAGCCGCACGTGCACTCCACCACACGATGAGCGCATTTGAAGAACACGGAGCAAAATTTGACGTCGATGGCCTAAGCTCAGGGTTTTCAACACTCGTCAAAAGCAATGAAGAGAAACTAAAAGAGTTTAAAAGTATTATTGAGCGCGTTGACTTTGAAATCGTATTTCAGCCAGTAATGAATCTTAAAACAAAAGAAGCAGACCATTATGAAACACTAAGCCGTTTCAGACAGGGGGAAATTCAAGAGTGGATTAAATTCGGTGAAGATGTAGGGCTTTCGGGTGATTTTGATCTCGCCGTCGTTGAGCGCACCTTCAATTACGTTCATTATAAAGCAGCGACAACCCGCACAAAATTTTCAATTAATATCAGCGGCAAATCAATCGAACAGAAAAATTTTGCAGAAAGGCTGGATGAACAACTCTCAAAACGAAACCTTAGCGACAGAGTGCTATTAGAAATTACAGACTCCGCACACATTCAAAACTTACAAAAAGTAATCGACTTCATAAACAAATTTCGTAAACAAGGGTATAGAATCGCCCTCGACGATTTTAGCTTGGCCCCCGGCCCCTTAAAATATCTCCGACAGCTTCCAGTGAACTTTGTCAAACTTGATGAAAAATACACCAGTAGGTTAACCTCCTCGGAAAAAACTGTTACCGGCCTCAACAAATTGATAAAAGCATGCAAAGAGTTGAATATTGAAATTATCGCCGAGTGTGTCGAGAACCAAGAACAAGCAGATATGTTGGCCGATGTTGGTATTACATATGCGCAAGGCCACCTCTATGGCAAGCCAGCCTCCAATCCAAATTTCACCCCTCCGGCTAAGTAAATACGTCGTGGAGCCTTGATCTTAACCTCAAAACCTAGCAGAATGGCGGAGTGATATATTTCATACACAGCACTGTTTCAAAAGGTCCGATTCATTAAAGACTTCTTAACAGGAAATCATTTATCCTGCTTATAGACCTACTGCGTATCTCCGAATTTTAAAAAGGTTACACCAACGCTATGAAATTAGTCGGTCTTGCGCTTGTTTTTGTCTGCACATTTGGCGGTCTTTTGATCGCAATGCATTTCGACATTCCTAAATTCATGAAACTTTTGATGCTTGTTCTCGGCGCAATGCCCGGTGAAATGGTCATCATTTTCGGCTGTGCCGTTTCTGCCTTTATGGTTGCTAACTCAAAGGAAACTATCAAAGGCACCATAAAATATATGAGCGCGCTCACAAAGCCCAGCGCCTACTCGAAAGATGATTACATCGAGATGATGAGCGCCCTGTACACAGTATTTAAACTGGCCCGAACAAAAGGCTGGTTGTCGTTAGAACAACATATTGAAACGCCGGATGAAAGTGATGTTTTCGGGCAGTTTCCGGGCTTTCAACACAACCACCACGCCATACTTTTTTTATGTGATTACTTGCGCATAATTTCTCTTGGTAACGAAAACCCGTTCGAGCTCGAAGCCTTGATGGATCAAGAGATTGAAACTATTGAGCATCATGAAGGGCACCCCGGTCACGCTGTGCAAACAATGGCCGACGGTATCCCGGCACTCGGCATCGTTGCCGCTGTGCTCGGCGTTATCAAAACCATGGCTTCCATTTCAGAACCGCCCGAGGTACTGGGGAAAATGATTGGCGGCGCGCTCGTGGGAACATTCCTTGGCGTATGGCTATCTTACGGTATGGTCGCACCAATTGCTGGCGCAATGAGCGGCAAAGCAGAATCAGAAGTCATGTTCTACAGATGTATGAAAGTCGCAATTATTGCCTTTTTAAATGGCTCCGCACCCCAAGTCGCTGTTGAATTCTCCAGAAAGTTTTTACCGCATGATATTCAACCCGGCTTCCAGGAGTTGGAAGAAAAATTAAATGAATTACCGAGTCCGGGCGCATAAACGACCAATCAGTCGCTTAATTTTGCTTTTTCAGTAAACGCAAGCGACAACGAATAGAAAGACTATTTTAGGAGCGCAGCAACGACCTGAAAAAGTAAAAGGAAGTGACTAAAGTGGCTGAAGAAGACAAGCTTGAACAACCAATCGTCATCAAAAAAATCGTCAAGGGCGGCGGCCACCATGGCGGCGCTTGGAAAGTTGCTTATGCCGACTTTGTGACGGCAATGATGGCCTTTTTCTTGCTGCTTTGGCTTTTAAATGTATCTACCGAGGAAGAGCTCAACGCCATCTCCAATTATTTTGATCCAACTCACCCTAAAGTATCAGACCGCATGAGCGGGGCTGGCGGCGTCCTCGGCGGTTTAAGCGTCGCCCCGGAAGGTGCGATGGTCACCAACGTCCAGCCCATAACAAATCCCCCCTTATCAGGTGCCTCTTCAAGTCAGGCCCCCGCTAAAAGTCCTTCGTTGGATAAAGTTAAGGAAGAGCTTCGTAAAAAAGAAGAAACCAGCATGAAAAAAGCCGAAGAAGCTTTAAAAAAAGCCATTGAAGAAGATGAAGAGTTAAACACTCTAAAAGATCAATTCCTAGTCGATATGACCCATGAAGGCCTGCGTATTCAAGTTATCGATAAAGATGGCAATCCAATGTTTGCCACTGGCAGCGCCCGCATGTTTGAAAAAACACAAAAACTACTAAAAACGGTCGGCGAAATTATAAAAGGACAACCCAACGAACTCTCCATCCGTGGCCACACGGATAGCTCCCCTTACGCCCCCGGCGCAACCTACACCAATTGGGAGCTCTCGGCTGACCGCGCCAATTCCAGCCGCCGCGTGCTTCTAGACGTAGGCTTTCCCCCTGAACGGATCAACAACGTGGTCGGTAAAGCCGATACGGAGCACCTATACCCGGATGAGCCTACACGCACAGGCAACCGTAGAATTTCAATAATTTTACTCCGCGAAGAGCTCACCAACCCTGATTTCGGTAAAAAGGCCGCAGCCATAGCTGATGAAGAAGAGATCAAAGACACCGGTGAAACGACTGACACACCGCCTGCGCCGAAAATACCAAAAATTGGCACCTTCAAAAAATCCTCCGGCGCTGTGGAGTTCCCATAATATTTGACATTTAGGCTTTTTTTGTTTATGACACCCTATGTCAAAATCAGAGTTATTTGAATCGGATAGCCCCTGTAGCTACTTTCCGGATGGGAGGACAGCGTCATTTGTCCTGCCTGAAGCTCCCATACGTCAAGAAAGCCTTTCCCCTGCAAGAATAGAAGACCTTCGCCTTAAAAAATTCGCAAACCTCGCTCGGGGTTTAAATACAGAGGGCATCTACTCAATAGCACTATCTTGCAAATTTTGTAGAGCCTGCGTTCCTATCCGCATAAATACAGATAAAGCTAGCTTTTCAAGAAGCCAGCAAAAATTGCTAAATAACGGCAATAAGAACCTTATAATGACAAGCGGACCGTCCTATTACGATTCTGATTTTTTACGCCTCTACAGCCGATATATTCATGCCCGTCACCCTGAAAGCGATATGGCCAAATATGGGGCAGAAGACGTAAAAGATACAATTCTCGGGGCTACTGACCTAATGCTGATAAAAGACAAAGAGAATAATTTTCTTGCTTTGGCCACAATGGATATCTATGACAACACCATAAGTTTGGGACAAATTTTTTACGATCCTGACCAAAAACTATGTGCAAGCCTTGGCACCTATGCCTGGCTCAAAATTATAGATTGCGGGAAAAAAGCGGGATTCAAATATTTATATCCAGGCTCTTGGGCTGATAAAAGCAAGACACTTGGTTACAAACAACGTTTTCCCGGGCTGGAAACCATCGTAGATGGGCAATGGGTCAATTTTGATCCGGAGACACATAGAACCGGTCCAGACCTCGTTTCACTCATAACGGCAGAGCCAGCCACTTAACCAAACTTATTGCTCTTCGGAAAACCATTCGGCGGGAGGCGCCCGGCCGATGCGCGCTTACCAAGCCAAGGATTAAGGTCTGATACCACCGTTTCACCGCTGGCATATTTATAGGTTAAGCCCTCTTCCCATTTAAAGGTCTTCGCATCAGATATTCCGCCATCTTTGTATTTCTGCATAATAACGCCTTTTCCGCGCCCCATTTCCGGCAATTCTTCCAGCTCAAACACCAGCATCTTACGGTTCTTGCCCATCACCGCGATATGGTCATGGCTCTCCGCCACAGCCTTGCAAAGCACCGCTTCAGACTTACCGGAAACATTCAAAACCTGGCGTCCGTTTTTAGTTTGCGCGAGCACATCATCGCTCTTCACGATAAAGCCGTGACCCGATGTCGCCGCAACAAGGATCTTTTGACCCGGCTTATGCAGCATCATCCCGGTGATATCACTATCATTGGGTAGATCCACCATAATCCGTAGCGGTTCACCAAAGCCCCGACCCGGCGGCAGTTTGTCGCAGCCAACCGTGTAGAACCGCCCATTTGTACCAAACACGAGCAACTTATCGGTCGTTTGCGCCTCCAGCACAAACGCCTCACGGTCACCGTCTTTATATTTAAAGTCCTTCGGATTCAGGCCCTGCCCTTTCATGGCGCGCACCCAACCTTGGCGCGAACAAATAATCGTAATGGGCTCTTTTTCAATCATAGCCTCGTCAAGATTAACTGTGACAGGAGCAGGCGGCTTGCCAATAACCGTGCGGCGCGCCCCAAGCTCTGTGTCCTGCCCGAACATCTTCTTAATCGTCGCAATCTGCTTCTTAATGCGCGTCCATTGACGCGCGTCAGATTTAATCAACTTCTCCAGCTCATCGCGCTCGGTGCAGAGTTTATCGTGCTCCCCCTTGATCTCCATCTCTTCCAGCTTGTGCAAGCGGCGCAAACGCAAGTTCAAAACCGCTTCAGTCTGCACATCCGTGAGCTTGAATACCTTCATCAGCTCCGCTTTAGGATCGTCCTCAAAGCGGATAATGCGGATCACTTCATCAATATTCAGATAAACAATCAAATATCCGTCAAGCACTTCAAGCCGGTGCAAAACCTTCTCTAAACGGTGCTGTGAACGACGCACCAGAACGTCTTTTTGATGGTTCATCCACGCTTGCAGAACCTCTTTTAAGTTCATAACCCGCGGTACAAGCCCGTCTTCCAGCACATTCATGTTGAGACTGAAACGGTTCTCAAGGTCGCAATTGCGATACAATGCTTCCATCAGCAAATTCGGATCAACATTGCGGCTCTTTGGCATAAGCACAACGCGAATATCTTCGGCCGACTCATCGCGCACATCATCAAGCATCGGCAGCTTGCGGCTCATAATCAGCTCGGCAATTCTCTCAATCAATTTGGATTTCTGTACCTGATAAGGAATTTCGCTGATAATCAGCTGATATGTGCCGCCCTTAAGCTCTTCCTTCTCCCACTTCGCCCGCACCCGGAAAGAGCCCTTGCCGGTTTCATAAGCAGTAACAATATCTTTTTTATCTTCAACTAATGTCCCGCCGGTTGGAAAATCCGGACCGCTAACAATTTTAGCAAGCTCCGCCACGCTCGCCTCTTTATTCTCAAGCATCAATTCCATCGCCTCACAAAGCTCCGCCACATTATGCGGCGGGATAGATGTCGCCATCCCCACGGCAATCCCGGTTGAGCCATTGGCGAGCAAATTCGGAAAGCCGCCCGGCAGCACCGCCGGCTCATTCTCCGACCCATCATAAGTTGGGCGAAAATCAACAGCGTCTTCTTCAATCCCCTCAAGCAGCAGCAACGCCACCGCCGTCAAGCGCGCTTCCGTATACCGCATAGCCGCAGCATTATCGCCATCGATATTCCCGAAATTCCCCTGCCCATCGACAAGCGGATAGCGCTGCGCAAAATCCTGCGCCAAACGCACCATCGCATCATATACAGCCGTATCGCCGTGCGGGTGAAACTTACCAATCACATCACCGACAACGCGCGCAGATTTCTTCGGCGCCCCCGTCGGGTTGAGCTTAAGCTGATACATCGCATACATCAGGCGGCGGTGCACGGGCTTCATCCCATCGCGCACATCGGGCAGCGAGCGGCTCATAATCGTCGAAAGCGCATAAGACAAATAGCGATCAGAGAGCAGCTCTCCAAACGGCTGGTCGACGATATTATTATCAGGGGCGGTGCTATCCTGCGGCATACTCATTCTCTTCTATCGATTGGTTACCAAGAGTTTTGGCAAATCTCTCAGCAAAAATCAAGCGCGCATCTGGAACGCCCTTCGAATGATGTGTAAAAACCCAATGCTCAAGGAAATGCCCGCTCATCAATAAACCCGCAAAAACGTCTTTCGATTCCATCGCGCCTCCCCCCGGCTTTAAAAACCCGGGAAGCGGCAAAAGCCTCTCTTTATATATCTCCCCTGCGGATCTGCTCACCGCTTTACCGGTCTTGGGACTAACATATAGGAGATCCTGATCGTCACCTCCGCTTGCACAGCAGCTCAAATCTAGCGAAAACCCAAGCTCTTTCAGCAGCGCAATTTCCCACATCACATAAGCCGCGCCCCAAATATCCGTATCAAGCGTATTAAACAGCGCGCCAAGCCCATGAAAAAGTCCCGCATGGATTTCCCGCTCTGGAAGCGATTCCTCACAAAGTCCACATGCCGATTGCAGCGCGGCCAGCTTAAGCGGATCTTGCATAAAATGCGCCGTGTGGTTTTTCGCAAGTTCTAGCGTAAAAGTGCCCAGCCCGTCATCGGTGCGGCTTTGCCAATTCGCGTCGACAACATTACCAACCTCAAGCGTACCGCGCATTTTGGAGCCTTGCGCACCGCGCACATAACCCGCGCATCGCCCCCGTCCCTCAGTAAGCAGCGAGACAATGCCCCCATTTTCGCCGTGCCGCCTTACCGACAGCACAATCCCTTGATCTTGCCATTGTTCCATGCCATGAGAATAAGCGCATTATAAAGAGAAAGCGAGACTATGGGTTCAAACATTGCCGTAAAAACAGTGGGTATCGCCGGACTTGGTGCCATCGGCAGCGCTGTTGGCCGCGCTTTGAATAAAGGTATCGATGGATTGGAATGGGTCGCCGCCAGCGATTTGAATGCACATGATGAATTTGATGTGCCACTTGTCAACTTTGAAGAACTCGCAGAGCGCTGCGACATCATCATCGAAGCCCTGCCACCAAAAGCTGTTCCAGAATTAGCCAAAATTACCTTTGAAAAGCAAAAGACACTTATTTTGATTTCATCATGCGCTTTGCTGATGTTCCCTGACATCCTTAAATACCATGGGTTATCCACAAGTCGCATCATCGTTCCATCTGGTGCGATTGCAGGCATTGATGGCATTAAAGGACTGAAAGAACTGGGAATTCAAAAAAGCACTATAGCTTCAACAAAGCCTCCACGTGGGTTCAATGGCGCGCCGCATGTAAATAAGGCGGGGATAAATTTGGATCAAATACAAGCCAGCGGGGTCAAAACCAAAATCTTTAAGGGCAACGCGCTAGAAGCCGCAAAAGGGTTCCCCGCAAACGTCAATGTCGCCGCCACACTTTCACTGGCAGGAATCGGCGCTCAAAACACCATGGTCGAAATCTGGGCCGACCCGGATGCCATTAGCAATAGCCACGAAATCACGGTAAGCGGGGAGTTCAGCACGCTTAATATGCGCATTGAAAACAAACCAGACCCCGCAAACCCCAAAAGCTCAATGCTCGCCGCACAAAGCATTGTGGCTGTCCTTAAAGACATCAACAAAGCTATTGTGGTGTTGTAAAATGCCTATTCCACTTAAGCCTTTTTACATGATCCGCCACGGCCAGACCGAAGCCAATAAGGCCCAGCTTATGGCCGGCAGCCTCGATTCCCCGCTTACTGAAAAAGGCCGCAGACAAGCTTATGAAGCGCAGAAAATCATTGCCGCTCTGAAAATAAAGCCGGCCGCCATTTTTCACAGTCATCTATCGCGCGCCCGTGATACAGCCCTTATCATGAACCAAGCACTTAATGTTGAAACATTTGAAGACCCAGATCTGGCCGAAATTCACGCTGGTGAGCTAGAAGGCGTCAGCTATGAACATTGCCGTGAGCTGTTTGAAAGCTGGCCGCGCGTGTTAAACGGTGAAGACCCAAAAGAGTTCTTTAATCGGGTCAAGCGTGGAAAATCAAAGGCTATAGAGCAGTTCAATGAACCTATTTTGATTGTTTGTCATGGCGGAGTGATGCGAGCCTTTGGCGCGATTTACAATCTACCCGTCCCAGGTAAGTTTCAAAACGCACACCTTTATGAATTCACCCCGAATACCGAAAAAGCGCACTTTCCATGGGATGTTTTTGACTACCAATTCTGTTCAAAAACACAAAAAGTAATCAAATCACAATCCGACATTTACGACTCGGCTTCAACAGATGAAATCGCCTGATAAATTTTGAACGCTTGCACCGTTTCTTTCACATCATGGACTCTGTAAATTTGCACACCTTGTGACAACCCCCAAAGCGCTGACGCAAGCGAACCCGGAATTCGTTCATTTACCGGTTCATCATTTGCAACTTTTCCAATGAAACTTTTCCGGCTTGTTCCAAGCAGTACAGGTACACCTAAATCATGAAATTTACTTATATTTCTAAGGACTAAAAGGTTATCCTCTACTGTCTTCCCAAAACCAATACCCGGGTCGCAGATAAGCAAATCAGCATCAATACGGTGCGTTTCGCAAATAGATATACGCTCTTGTAAATACTGATAAATATCCTCCACTACATTGTTATAATGCGGCTTTTTTTGCATGCTCTGAGGATTGCCCTGCATGTGCATAAGGAATACAGGAACTTGGGCCTCAAAAGCTACATGAATACTTTGAGAATCATGCGTTAATGCACTGATATCATTTAAAGCGTTCGCACCTGCTTTTAGCGCCGCTTCCATCACTTTCGCATTGCGCGTATCCACCGAAATCCAGGGAGCCTTTCCTTTCAGCCCTTCAATCACCCGTACAATGCGCTCAATTTCCTCAGCCACTTCAACAACTTCCGCACCTGGCCGCGTCGACTCCCCGCCAATATCCAAAATCGTTGCACCGTCGTGAACTAGCTGCAAACCATGCTCTATCGCCTTGTCTATATTAAGAAAATCGCCACCGTCACTAAAACTGTCGGGGGTCACATTCACCACCCCCATTATGTGCGGCCCACCAGCAAAAACATGACGTTTTAAAAGGGCGCATTTAGGGTTCATTTTACTCATGCCGCCCTTTTTTCAGAAATTTCTATCTCCTGCCCCTCTGGCATCTCGTTTATCAAATCTTGAACAGACAGCGCCAAAACCGGATGGCGCCATGTCGGCGCAACCTCAGCCAAGGGCATAAGCACAAACGCCCGTTCATGCATTCGAGGATGCGGGACCACACAATCATGTCCTGTGTGCACTTCATGATTAAAGGCCAAAATATCAAGATCAAGAGCGCGCGGCGCGTTTTTCACACTGCGCTCCCGGCCAAAATCTTCTTCAATCTTCTGCAAGCACCTCATAAGATCACCCGCATTTAGGTTAGTCTGAACGGAAACAACCGCATTCCTATACCAAGGCTGCTTAGAAGCAGGGACCGGCGCGGTAAGCCAAATACTGGAGACTTTAAGCACCTCAAGGCCTTCAGCAACAATCGCTTTAATCGCCGCTTTCAACGTCTCTTCCGGCTCGCCAAAACGGCTCGGCAAGTTCGCCCCCAACGCAATCAGAATCAAAACAGCCTCCTGTAAAATCAGAAGGCTGCACTCTAGCGCATTAAAATGTAATGATAAAGTTGATTTACCAGCTGCGAACAGAGCCTGTATCAACATGGATGAAATCACTCTTCGGATAATACCCAACACCGCCGGCGCGTAAATTCATCGCAATGCTACGCAGGCTACTAGTTTTGTAACCTTTAATATGCATGTCCAGCGCCTGGCCGTACATATGGAAGGAATTCTTAGCCACGCCGGATGTATTTTTCCGCAAACGCGCATTTGTTTTGGGACTTCTGTAACCTGATAAAATTTCAATCGGCTCACGGCGACCAGCTTTTTTCTGCATCAGCGCCATAATATCAACAACCCGCGGATCCATCGGGAAAACCTCACCCGTGCGAAAGTCACGCAAAATATAATTCAAACGCTCAAACGCTTCCGGCAAATATTTATCACCAACGCGGTATACGCCGTTAAAGCTTTCACCCGTATGCCCCTGACGAAAGGTCACACGCCACGTATTACGCGCAGCCTCCACAGGAGAGGAAGAAAGGCTAAGCGGAATAATAGAGGCCAGCGTGCCAGCCAAACCAAGCTTGAGGATTTCGCGACGATCAATTGAATTCAGATTCGATCCTAAAATCATTTCGTTGTTATCAGACATACCGACCTTTTGGATTTGTTTTTTAACTGAGTGTTAAAAATTAATTTGAATAGACGTAAACAGAATTTTCGAATGAGTAAAGGGCTAAAAGCAAGAAAATAAACCCCGTTTTCTATAAAACATGGCTCTTTGCCGGAGAGGCAAAATTGCCATATAATTTAAGTATTATCCACAGGAATGAAGAATCCGTCAATATCCTTGAGCCTTTTTATTAAACTTTTATCAAACTGGTAAAGGTCTTGACCATAAACAAAACGACCTAAGTCATTGATCCAAACTGTATAATAGAGCAAATATACCGGTATGGGTTCAGCAATGAAAATGTCGCGTTTTTTACCATCCGCCAGCCTTTGACCAAGGTCATGCTCATCCCAACCACTACGTTCCTTCAAAATAAAGTTCGCCATCCGCTCCGGATCTTCCATACGCACGCACCCCGAAGAAGCCGCGCGGTTAGCCCGCTCGAAGTAATGCCGTTCATTCGTATCATGCAGATAGATATTATAGGAATTCGGCATCAACACGCGCACACGACCCAGCGGATTATGTGCCCCGGGCATCTGCACCATCCGTAGATCTCTAAGCTCTTTCGGTGAAATGTTCTCCCAATCAAACGCCATCGGATCCAGCGTCATCGCATCCTTGCCGCGGCCACTAATAAGCTGCATTCCCTTGCTCGTAAGATAGTCAGGATTCTCCATCAACTTCGGCAAAATATCATCTTTCTTGATCGTCGGCGGCACCGTCCAATCAGGATTCAAACGCACCCCATGAATTTCTGTTTGAAAAATATTAGTCGGGCGGTTTTTGCGCCCCACAATTACCGGCATTTCAAATGCCACGCGGTTATCTTCCACCGCCCAAAGCCGTGCCGAAGGCACATTCACCACAACAAACTTGTCCGGCTTATCTTCTTCAACCCAGCGCAATCTTTCAAGGTTAGCAATAAGCTGTTCGATCTTTTGCCCGCGTGTACGATTAAGGATATCCAGCGTTTGCGGGCCAACAACCCCATCATCTTTCAACCCATTCTCACGTTGAAAACGAATAACCGCCGCTGCCAATTTATCATCATAAAGAAACTCATCCTGGGTTTGCGGCCCACCAGCCCCTAATCGCAAACGCAGATCAGGCACACGATCATCCCGCCGCATAGGATTCAGCAACCCTTTAATCTTAATCGGCAAAACCACTTCATAAGGCTCAGGTTCCCGGCCGATCTGGCTAAGCAACTCTTTTTGAACACGTTTGTAAGTCTGCCCTTTCGGCTCAAAGGAATCGACAAGGCGTTCAATATTACGTTTTTCTTCTAAAAATCCAAGCAACTCATCCGCAGGCAACGACGCTTTCCAGAAACGCTTATGCGACTTCATAAACTTCGGATCAACACGTATGCCGGTTAAATCTTGCCCCAAACGCACATAAGCATCGCTCAGTAAAACATCCAGATCCGCTAAATCGCTCTGATCCTCAGTATCCGTCAATGCATGAATTTTTTCAAGATGATACGAATAGGGGTTTAACCCGTGAATCCAGCTCTTTTCAATGATTTGAACCAGATCATGCCCGTTTGATTTTGTCCGTGATTTATTCACCCAATATGGCTTGTAACTGCGGTTCAAATAAAATGTTTCCAGCGCTCTAACATCCTTGAAAGTCTTGCGCACTTCCTTTGAGCTCAAGCTGTGCTGTATTGTTCCCCTTACACCCGCCTGCTCATTAAGCAGCGCTTCAGGGGTAATTTGCTGTGCTTGTGGTGCAGATATAAAAATGCCCCCCGATAGCAGGGCGCTGGCAGCAATCACAGTAAAAAAACGAACTTTGCGTGGCATGTATTTTTTAAGAACCTCAATCAATATCTTCAGTGATATTAACATGAATTCCTTAAAAATTCGTGCACTTAAGCATGCCTAAAGGTCAACAAATGTATGCGTTTCTTCCTTGGCGCCGGAATGCGTCACCGCACCGTCACGGGCAGGCCCAACCAAAGCCGCATATTTCTGCAGCGCGCCACTATTGTAATTGGTTTTACGCGGCTTCCAGTCCTTCTTACGCTCTGCCAGCTCTTCGTCTGTGAGCTTCACCTCCAGCGTTCCAACCTCCGCATCAATGCGGATAATATCACCATCTTTAAGTAAGCCAATCGGCCCGCCAACCGCAGCCTCCGGTCCAACATGTCCAATACAAAAACCGCGTGTCCCGCCGGAAAAACGACCATCAGTAATCAGCGCAACCTTGCCGCCCACCCCCTGCCCGTATAGCGCCGCGGTGGTCGAGAGCATTTCCTTCATCCCCGGGCCGCCTTTCGGCCCCTCATAGCGCAGGACAATCACATCGCCCTCTTTATAATCTTCGTTCTGAACCGCTGCAAAACACGCATCTTCGCCATCAAACACCCGCGCAGGCCCTTCAAACACCAGCTCTTCAAGGCCCGCAATCTTCACAATCGCCCCTTCCGGCGCAAGATTGCCTTTCAGGCCGACAACGCCGCCCGTGTCGTGAATCGGGTTAGAACAAGGAAACACCACGTCCTGGTCCTCAGGCAACGTCACATCGGCATAATTCTCCGCCAACGTCTTACCGGTCACCGTAATGCAATCACCGTGCATAAAACCGTTATCGAGCAACTCTTTAATCACCACGCCAACGCCGCCAATATCAAACAAATCCTTGGCCACATATTTCCCGCCCGGGCGTAAATTCGCAATCAGCGGCGTCTTCTTAAAAATCTCTGCCACCTCTTCCAGCGGAAAATCAATCCCCGCCTCATGCGCAATCGCAGGCAAATGCAGTCCAGCGTTCGTGGAGCCGCCTGTAGCCGCCACAATCGCCGCTGCATTCTCAAGTGACTTGCGCGTGACAACATCACGCGGATACGGCCCGCCATTTTTAATCAGCGCCATCACCGCTTCACCCGAAGCCTTGGCATATTCATCGCGCGATTCATACGGCGCAGGTGCCCCAGCCGAATGCGGTATAGCCAACCCCATAGCTTCAGACACACACGCCATCGTGTTGGCCGTAAACTGCCCGCCGCACGCCCCCGCAGACGGACACGCCACACATTCCAGCTCATGCAGATCTTCATCACTCATCTTGCCGCTGGCATGCTCACCAACAGCTTCAAACACATTGACGATATCAACGTCATGGCCCTTGAACTTGCCGGGCAAAATCGTCCCGCCATACATGAACACAGACGGCACATTCAGCCGCACCATCACCATCATCATCCCCGGCAGGGATTTATCGCAGCCTGCAAGCCCGACAAGCCCGTCATAACAATGCCCGCGCATGGTCAGCTCAACACTATCCGCAATCACCTCACGCGACGCCAGCGAAGAGCGCATGCCCTCATGCCCCATCGCAATCCCGTCGGTCACCGTAATCGTTGTAAATTCACGCGGCGTGCCCTTGGCTTCATTCACACCAACCTTCACAGCCTGCGCCTGACGTGACAGCGCAATATTACACGGCGCCGCCTCGTTCCAGCATGTCGCCACACCAATCAATGGCTGATGAATCTCTTCTTCCGTAATGCCCATCGCATAGTAATACGCACGGTGCGGCGCAGATTCTGGCCCCTCGGTCACATACCGGCTGACAAGCTTGTCTTTATCCCACCCGTTTGGATGAGCGCGTTTTTCGTTAAACATTTTAGAATTCCTCTATTTGAAATTTATTCTTCGACTTCTAAGTCTTTATCATCTGCCAATGTCATGCGGTTATAGGCCTGGCGAATTTCTGGCCCGTTCTCAACGTAAGGAATGACCACATAGCGGTTACCAGTTCCCATCATCACAACATTAGCATAACCCATAACATAACCAGTAGGCATGCGCTCTAACTCAACACTTTCAATTTTAGAAAAGCGCAAATCGACAACATCAACCTGCAAAATACCGTAACGAAAAAGAATGCGCTTATTCGTCAAAACTAACATCATAATTTGCCTACGCAGCGCCGCATAAACAAACATCAATATAGCTGTTACAGCCAGTAACGCTCCAAGCTCAAAAACCACAAACAGCCCAACTATAACAGCCAGCGCAAACACACCAGCCGATTGCCAGTAGATAAACGGGCTAATAATCGCTTGCTCGACTATCTTCTCGCCTTTAACCAGCATCTTATCGATGTCATCGTTACGCTTAAAAAATCCGGATTTCTTTTTTGTCTCAACCATAATTCTTTATCCTAATTTTAAATCGCCCGAGCCTTTTCGATCGCCTGACGAAAAACAATCGGATCTTCAATCGGCGGCAACACCACCTCACCGATCCCCATTCCGCGGATCGCCAAACGCCCATAATTAAAAATTCGCCCTAAAATCGTCTGGAGCACGTTCACCCCTTCAATCCGGTCAATACTGATCTCTCCAACCTGCCGGGCCACCAGCCCGCGTTTATAAACCAACCGTGTATTGGTAATCGCAATTTCTGTTGTCGCCTTAACAACCATCATTTGTGCAAAACTCAGCAGTCCAAAAACAAATGCCACAAATGCACCAATGCGAATGCCCGGATGTAAAAACTTTATGCCTTCCAATGCAGGAAGATCGTGCGGAAACCACCCCATCTGCTTGTAAATAATAACGCCCCCAACCACGATCATAATGCTAATCACAATACCCCATATAATGGCCATAAAAGACTGAACCGTATACATCCAATGGAATTTTCCAATATGAACGAGCTCCTCATTGGGGCCTAACGACTGTTCTACATAGAGCATAAAGTATCCTTAACTGTTACTTACCGGCGCAGCTTAGCCTAAAAAACGCCTGCCCTTCAATCCCCGAATGAAATACCGAGGCTGCGCGCTGTGTGGGCAAGAAACCCATCCGGGCGCACAACGCGGCATTCTTTAATCGCTTCTTCAATCGGCACAGCCACCGCTTCACGGTTCTGCCAGGCCACCATCTTGCCAAACTCCCCGGCTTCAATCAGGTCAACGGCTTTTACGCCCAGCCCTTGTGCCAACAACCGGTCATTATGTGTAGGGTTACCGCCGCGCTGCACATGCCCCAGCACCGTCACCCGTGTTTCAAACCCTGTTGCTTCCGCAATCTTCGGCCCCAGATACTCACCAATGCCGCCATAGCGCGTTTCCCCGCCATGATAAACAACCTCACGCTTCTCTCCGCCCGGCCCTTTCACGGCTTCCGACACGATGACCAGCGCGAAATTCCGCCCGCTCTCCTTCACCTGCTGAATTTTTGCCGCAATCCCTTCAATGCTATAGGGAATTTCAGGAATCAAAATCACGTCCGCGCCGCCAGCTATCCCGGCGTTTAGGGCTATATGCCCGGCATCGCGACCCATCACTTCCAAAATCATCGCCCGGTCATGGCTAGCCGCTGTCGGCTGCAGGCGATCCAGCGCTTCAGTCGCTATTCCCACGGCCGTATCAAAGCCAACAGACACATCCGTCATCGCCAAATCATTATCGATGGTTTTCGGAACGCCGACCATATTGATACCGCCCTGTTTGGCTAAGCGGCTCAAAATATCAAAGCTGCCATCCCCGCCAATCCCAATAAACGCCTCAATTCCAAGCTCTTTCAACGCCGCAATAACCTCATCCGAGCGATTCCTCACCTCACCATCATCCATTTCATATTTAAACGGATTGCGGCTGTTGGTTGTCCCCAAAATTGTTCCTCCGCGGCGCATAATAAACCCGTCAAAATCGTCGGGAACAAGCTCCCGCACCTTATACGGGCTTTCCAGCAGGCCCGCCGTGCCGTTTTCAATGCCGATAACCTTCCAGCCCAGCAAAGCCCCCCTGTGCACCACTGCCCGCATAACCGCGTTAAGACCCGCGCAATCGCCACCGCTCGTTAAAATTCCGATCGTTTTTGTCATGAATGCCCCTTGAAGTATAAGATTAGCCTGCTCAAATCATGATACGTATTTTTTGTTATCAAACAACATTTTATGTGTTAAGATTAATCTTTAAAAGGATCAACTTTGTACGATTTTTCTCATATGGAAGACCAAGAAGAACTACAGGCAAAACTTGCTGAATATCAAAGCGAGCATCAGGCGCTTGATGGCCTCATCGAGAGCGCTATTAATGGTGACCAGCCCGTAAATCTTCTGCATATGCAGCAATTAAAGAAAAAGAAGCTCTGGCTGAAAGACATGATCCAAAAGATCGAATCCGCCCTTATCGACGATATTATTGCATAATCCCTTCAAATACCTTATAAAACCCCATGACTCATTCAGACGATAACCCGCAGGTAGGAATTATTATGGGCTCCCAAAGCGACTGGGAAACCATGAAAGAAGCCCACGATGTGCTTCACGAACTCGAGGTCCCTCATGAAGTGAAGATTGTTTCTGCCCACCGCACCCCCGATCGCCTCGTAGAATACGCCAAAACTGCGCGTGATCGTGGCCTTAAGGTCATTATCGCCGGTGCTGGTGGCGCTGCCCATCTCCCCGGCATGGCCGCATCCATGACCCCTCTCCCTGTTCTCGGAGTTCCTGTCGAAAGCAAAGCTCTCAGCGGTATGGATAGCCTGCTATCCATCGCACAAATGCCCGGTGGCGTTCCTGTCGGTACACTGGCCATCGGTAAGGCTGGTGCTAAAAACGCCGGTATCCTCGCCGCATCTGTCCTCGCTACAACAGATGACGCAATAGCCAAAGCTTTGGATACTTACCGCGAAAAGCAAACCTCCGCGGTTGCAGATCATCCTTCTGATTGATAAAACCCTTCTATGAATAAGACCTTAGGTATACTTGGCGGCGGACAATTAGGCCGTATGAGCGCACAGGCAGCGGAAAAGCTTGGCATTCCCGTTGTTATCTATACGCCGGAAGAAAATTCACCCGCCTCTCAGGTTGCCACGGAGACCATCATCGCCGATTACGACGATGAGCAAGCTCTCACGGCATTTTCCGAAAAAGTTGATGTAATTTCTTATGAGTTTGAAAACATCCCTGTAGAAACAATCAGGTACCTAAAGAAACTTAAACCAGTTTATCCGAATGAATCGCTCTTAGAGGCCTCTCAGGACCGAATTACAGAGAAATTGTACCTCAACTCAATCAAAATCCCAACCGCACGCTGGTCCGCTCCAAAATCACCCGAAGAGGCCCTCAAAATGCTCAAAGAATGGGGTGCTGATAGCTGCATATTCAAAACGACGCGTTTCGGATACGATGGCAAAGGACAGGCGCGGTATACAATAGATACAAATATCGATACGTTATGGAGCGAATTTAGCAATGCCCCATTAATCATGGAAGAAATCATCGATTTTTCCTGTGAAATTTCAGTCATCGTCGCCCGTGACAAGGATAAAAACATCATCCATTACGGCCCCATGCTCAACGAACATGAAAACCACATCCTCTCAAAAACCACGGCGCCCGCCCCACTCAACAAAAACATCCTTGATGAAGCAATAAAGCTCACCGAAACACTGGCAGAAAAGGTCGATTTGCGCGGCGTCCTCACGCTAGAACTCTTCGTCACCAGAGACGCCCAGCTGCTGGCCAATGAAATCGCTCCACGAACCCACAATTCGGGTCACTGGTCCATTGATGCTTGCGCCCATTCACAATTCGAAAACCACGTCCGCGCCATCTGTGGCCTGCCGGTGGAAGAACCTAAGCAGCATACGGCTGCAGTAATGCACAACCTGATTGGCGAAGACGTCAACAATCTGAAAGCATATGAATCGCAGAAAAATGCTTGCATTCACCTCTACGGCAAGCATGATGTAAAACTCGGACGTAAAATGGGTCATGTGACGATTTTGGAGACTTAAACGATGAACGAGGCAGCCCAAAAAATGGATAGCAAAATGAGCAAAGACACCCGGATAGAAACAGATTCCATTGGCGAGGTTAAAGTCCCCGCAGACGCATATTATGGCGCGCAAACACAGCGCAGCCTTCAAAACTTCGATATCGGCACGGAAAAGATGCCCACTCCCATCGTGCGCGCTCTGGGCATTCAAAAGAAAGCTGCAGCCCTGACAAACATCGCGCAAAGCTCTATGGATGCAGAGCTGGGTAAAACCCTCATACAGGCGGCCGATGAAGTCATTGAAGGCACATTGGCCGATCAGTTCCCTTTGGCTGTCTGGCAAACCGGCTCCGGCACCCAGAGCAACATGAACGCCAATGAAGTCATTGCCGGACGCGCCAATGAAATCCTCACCGGCACCCGCGGTGGTAAAGACCCTGTGCACCCCAATGATCACTGCAATATGAGCCAGAGCTCAAATGACACCTTCCCCACTGTGATGCATATTGCTGCAGTCGAAGAGGTGCACCACCGCCTGCTCCCCGCACTTGAAGCGCTGCATAAAGAGCTCGATGCCAAAGCGCAAAAGTTCGCCAAGATCGTTAAAAATGGTCGCACACATTTGCAGGATGCAACGCCGCTCACACTGGGCCAAGAATTCTCCGGCTACACCACACAGGTTGAATATGGCATCGCAAGGATCAAAGACACTCTCCCACGGCTTTATCAATTAGCCCAGGGCGGCACAGCCGTCGGCACCGGCATAAACTCCAAAGCCGGTTTTGCAGAAGGCTTTGCCGAGCAAGTCGCCAAAATCACCGACCTACCTTTCGTTACAGCAGAAAACAAATTCGAAGCTCTTGCGGCGCATGACGCCCTTGTCGAAACATCCGGCGCACTGAATACGCTCGCAGTATCATTGATGAAAATTGCCAACGACATCCGTCTACTTGGTTCGGGCCCTCGTTCCGGCATTGGTGAAATCATTTTGCCCGCGAATGAACCGGGCTCTTCTATTATGCCGGGTAAGGTCAACCCAACGCAGTGTGAAGCGCTCACCATGGTTTGCACACAAGTAATGGGCAATCACATGACCGTATCCATTGCAGGCTCGCAAGGACATTTTGAACTCAACGTGTTCAAACCAGTTATGATCTATAACGTGCTGCAATCCATCCGCCTGCTGGCCGATAGCACCAAGAGCTTTAACAATAATTGCGTCAGCGGCATCAAAGCCGATGAAAAGCGTATCAAAGCCATGATGGAAAACTCCCTTATGCTGGTCACTGCGCTAAACCCGCATATCGGCTATGACAACGCCGCTAAAATCGCCAAGAAAGCTTACGCCGACGGCACAACACTAAAAGAAACAGCCTTAGAGCTAGGACTGCTCACAGCCGAAGAATTTGATAAATGGGTTGATCCTCTAACAATGATCAAACCCCGCGATTAAGTGAAAAAGCGCTCCGTCAACATTCTCGGCCATCAAACCAGCATCACACTGGAGGATGAGTTTTGGAAGATATTGAAAGCAGAAGCCGAAGCGCGCAGCCTGTCCCTCAATAAACTCATCGCTGAAATTGACGATGCACGTGGCCAAAACAATAATGAGAATAATCTCTCAAGTGCGATCCGGCTTTACATCCTAAAAATGCTGCAGCAAAAACTTACTGCAAAAGCCCCTTAAGCAAACCTTCAATCGCCTCCTGCGCTTGCTCGTCTTGCGTCTTAGGCTGCGGCTGCAAGGGCTCTGCAGGTTGCGCTGGTGCAGCATCATTAACCGGCGCTGGCTCGCCTGCTGCAGGTTCTTGCTTCGGCGCAAAAATACCAAATTGCTGCAGTTTTTTGGTTACATCATCACCAAGAATCTCGGGCAGTTTTTCAGTAATGCGCTTTGTAATAAACCCTTCAAACAACCCTTTCCCAAATGTGTTACCCGGGTTATCAAGAGACCCCTTAATCTCCACATCAACCGGATCAACATCCGGCGCATTCTTCAAAGTTACCTGATGGTTCGTGTCCATATACCATTTAGGCAAACTGACAGCTCCTGTTGAGGTAATGAGCGCCGCAGGGCCGTCCATCGCCATGGATGAAATATTTACAACACCGCTTTCAATCGCATAAGCGCCCTTAATCGTATCAAACGCTGTCTCACCACCGCTTGTCGAAGCGCTAAGAATCTGCTGAATACGTGGTAGCGGTTTATTGCTCTCAGCCAAAGCTTGTGCAAGCCCCGCCAAATCAAAGCCCTTCATAACGACGTCCGTGCCTGACAAATTCGCCTCGCCGCCTAAGCTCCTGACCAAGGCTTTCTGCGAACCACCTACGCCCGATACATCAAAATCAAACGAAACATCACCAGTCGCATCAATCCTGCGCGTCCCCGAAAGCGCCTTGGCCAATGAACCCAGGTTGATATTATCAATCTTCGCCGCGCTCTTCACATTCATTGGCGCTTTAGGACTAGTTGAGGACACAGCGGCCGTCATACCAATCTGCCCGTCATACAAACCAGCCTGAAGATCCGAGATATTCATCACCCCATTTTGAATACTCACTTTCAGAGCTGGCTTCTTCAAATCCCATGTTTCATAAGCAATAGAATTCGCCGCAATATCAAAATTTGCATTCGCAGCATGCAGCCAGCCTGTATCCATGGCGGCTGATGACCACTTACCACCTCCAGCTGAGCTTGAATTGCCACTAGATTGACCCGCAGATGAACCGGAAGCCGCACCCTTAGCACTTTTAAGCACCAGATCACCAATCCGCAATGTCCCTGCCACATTCGGTTTTGCACCACTGGCATCAATCCGAATTCCGCCCGTCGTGCTCGCTCCGGCTAGGTCTGCCTTAATATTCTTCAGCTCGGTCACCTTGCCATTCATCGCCAGATCAGCCGTGAAATTCATAGGTTTAGCCAAAGACACATAATTCAGTGCACCTGGCGCAAGAGCGTTAAGGGCTTTAGCCATATTCGGATGCTTAATCTTCAACGCAAGCCCACCAATCTCAAGCTGCGTCATCGGGTTGGAAACCTTCCCGGCCACACCAACTTCGCCGCCAAACGCCTCAACAGCTGCATCTACGTCCAGCGCGCTCAAACTCCCGCTCGCTTTAACTTTAGCCTTGGTTGCGCCAAGCCCTTTCGGCCAGCTAGCCGTGTCCACCTTAAACGCGCTCGCAAACTTATAGGGATCCGGTGTATTTAAAGAAGCATCAATACTCAGACCTCCCAAATTCTTAAGGTCGCTAATGCTACCACTAACGCTTACAGATGAACCAACAAAACTATCAGCCCCCAGCTTGCTTATCTTCAACACATTCGGCCGTAAAGACGCGGCAACCTTAAGCCCCTTAATCTCATGCCCCCGCAAAACCGCATCATTCACGATCAAATCAACATCAACATCATAAGGCAGCGCCAGTGTTTTAAGCGGCTTGAAAGGGTCGCTACCATTAGGCGCACCCCCGCTTCCTGTGAGTGAGTCAAAATCAACACTTCCCGCAACCACTTTAGCTTTGAGCAAAGACCGCGGTGTGTCTTTTTGACCCTTCCATGCACCAGAAACGGAATAAGCAGCATCATCCATGTTGATAACGCCTTTATCCAAAGATAGCCCAGAAGGCTTCACCTTACCGGCAAACTCAAACACGCCGACCTTCGCGTCTTTCACTAAGGGTAAATTGTTAAGCCCTGTAAATGCTTGAACCATAACCGGTAAATTTTGCGTCTGCCCTTTCAGCTCAAACGCCGCCACAGGGTCAGAATAGATGTCTTTCTGTGTTTTCTGGGAACGTGACTTTTCAGCATAGCTCAAGGCCCCAATCGCTTGAATTCGTCCCTGCCCAGGCACACTCCCCGCATCAAACGTTGCTGCAAAGCTCTTCTCGGTATTGCGGACACTCACCTGAATATCCTTAAGAACCTGCCCTTTAAAAATAACACCTGGCATATTTAAAAATAAATCAACCTTCCCTAAAGCAGGTACCTCAAGAGTTTTGGGCAAAGACCGGCCCAGAGTTGACGGATCAAATGCGCCGCCCTTCGCGCCTGCGCCCGCACCTATTAAAGCATCCAGATCAATAATCTCCTGCCCTGTGAATTCGCCTTTAACACTGATGGGATTCATAGAAGCAGCAACCGAACCGCTTAAGGCTTTTCCGGCTATCTTCAAATTAGCATTCTTCAATGAAGCTTTCTGTGCATTAGCGGTCAATAAACCGCTAACCTCTAGAGCGCCGCTCAAACCTTTCGAACCGTCGCTTTTTTGCAAAAATTCAGAAAGCGAACGAATAGAAATCGACGTTTCACCTTGAATTTCAGGTACTTCGCCGCCGCTGACAACCCCAGCATACGTAACATTCATCCCGCCCATCTTGGCTTTAAGATTAAGACTCGCCGATTGCAGCGCCTTGTCCAGCTTGCCTGTTTTTGCTTCAAAACTCACCGGCTGTCCGTTATAAGATAACGATCCATCCCCCTTAAACGGCCCTTCAAGAGAATTGGCCTCTATGTCAACATTAATAGCGCTCAGTTCAACCGGCGCTTTCGCAGCCGCATCACGGTACGTAAAAGCACCATCCTTAATACTGATGCTCTCAAAAGACACAGAGAACTTCGAAGACGCATCACCCTGCCCCTGACCACCAGACAGCGCCTTTTTCGCGCTCATCATCGTTTCCAACTCAGCAGTCATGAAATTAAACTTCCCATCAACCCCCTTTTTAAGAGAGACTTGCGGTTTTTCAACATGAATGGAATCCACAGCGGCCTGCCCCTTAAACAAAGGCAGCAACCCAACGCGCACATCAAGCAAATCAAAGGCGGCAAAAACCTTGCCACCCGAAGCGTCCGAAGGATCTTTAACGCTCACCTGCTCCAAATAAACCCGCGGAGATGGCAACAGCGCCAAAGAAATATCGCCATTAATACTGACATCCAGACCAGTCAAATCCGCAACCTGCTTTAAAGCCGGGGCCTTATACTGGTTCCAGTCAAAGAAGCTGGGGGCAACGGCCAAACCGGCCAAAAGCACAATAAGAATTGAAAGAGCAGCAAATAACCACTTCATAAGGTTTTCTCCAAAAATCAATAAAGCCAATAGATTTAGGCTTTATATAGGAGAAACGGCCCAATAGACAAGGAATGAGGTTATTTACTTGTAACGATCTTCGAAAGAACGAATAGCGTTCAAAAAATCATCCAGCTTGGGCAGAACTGCATTTTGAAAAGTGCGTTGCCGGTTTTTTGGTAAGACTGACAACACGTTTTGATAAATAATCTGTGTCGTTTCATACAAATCTTCGCTGCTGCTTTTTTTGTTCACCACCGTATTATTCGCTGAAATAATGCGCTGGGTCAGCATCTGCACAATCGCTTTGATCGTCGGGTCGGTCTTATCCAGCTTTTGTTGAAAAGACTGGCGTGTAATGACAATGAGATTACAATCTTCTGACGCACGCACCGAAGCCGTTCGCCGCTCATCAAACACCAGCGCCATTTCACCAAAAATTTGCCCGAGCTCAAGCTTCGCAAGGCTTATCTTCTTGTCATCATTTTCAGTATAAACCTCGACAGAGCCAGATTGTATGAGATACGCGGAATTGCCCGGATCCCCCTCTTTCATAATCAGGGTATCTTGGGGAACAAAACGGCGTTCTAATATAACTGTGGGTCCACGAGCCATGAATCAACTATACCTGTTAACTCATGTATTGGCCACCATTGGCTGTCATTGTTGCCCCGGTAATAAAGGCCGCTTCTTCAGACACCAAAAAAGCCACCAAAGCCGCAATTTCATGCGGCGCTCCCATCCGCCCAATCGGAATTTGTTTGATAATACTTTCAAGCGCAGCTGAATCCATACCTTCCGTCATTTCCGTCTTGATATAGCCCGGGCAAACTGCATTCACGGTAATCCCTTTACGCGCCGATTCAAGCGCCAAAGCTTTCGTAAATCCAATCATCCCGGCCTTGGCCGCAGAATAATTAACCTGCCCCAATTGCCCCTTTTGTCCATTGATAGAACTGATATTAATAATTCGCCCGTCGCCACGCTCCCGCATCCCGGTGATAACACTGCGGCACATATTGTAACAAGAGCTCAAGTTTGTTTCGATCACATCATGCCAATTTTCTTCCGACATTTTATGCAGCATTCCATCGCGCGCAATCCCCGCATTATTGACAAGAACCGTCACAGGCCCAAGCGCCTTCTCAACCTTGGCCGCCGCCTTCTCACATTTATCAAACTGCCCTACATCGACCTTAACAGCCATACCGCCGCATTCTTTTTCAAACACTTTTGCTGCCATCTCATTACCTGCATAAAATGCTGCAACTTTATAGCCGCCTTTTATCAATGATTTGGATATCTCCAGACCAATTCCCCGGGTTCCGCCCGTTACAATCGCTACCTTTTCCATTCTCTTTTTCCTCTTTTATCTTTCAACACACATCGCAATACCCATACCGCCGCCAATACATAATGTTGCAAGCCCTTTATGCACATCACGGCGCTTCATTTCATGCAGCAGCGTCGTTAAAACCCGCGTTCCCGATGCCCCAATCGGATGGCCCAGAGCAATCGCCCCACCATTCACATTGGTAATCTCCGGCTCAAACCCGGCTTCCTTCATCACGCAGCATGCTTGCGCAGCAAACGCCTCGTTAGACTCAATAAGCTCAAGATCTGACACACCCCACCCTGCCTTTTCAAGCGCCTTGGCGCTCGCGGGTATCGGGCCTGTCCCCATCACTTCGGGATCAACCCCAGCCGCAGCCCATGACTTAATCGTGGCCAGCGGCTCAAGACCCCGTTTTTTCGCTTCGCTTTCCCGCATAAGGATCGTGACCGCCGCACCATCATTAATGCCTGAGGCATTCCCAGCCGTAACCGTTCCGTCTCTCTTAAAAGCAGGCCGCAAGGCCCCAAGCCCTTCTGCACTCACCCCCGCACGCGGAAATTCGTCCTGATCAAACACAATTTCTTCTTTACGCTTCTTTATTGTGATGGGCACAATTTCATCTTTAAACTTGCCCTCCGCCATCGCGGCTTCCGTACGCTGCTGTGACTGCGCCGCAAAAACATCCTGATCCTCACGAGAAATTGAATATTTCTCAGCTATATTCTCCGCAGTTATGCCCATGTGATAATCATTATATATGTCCCAGAGCCCATCGCTAACCATCGTATCGGTAAGCTCGGTATTGCCGAATTTCGTTGCCTCACGCATATGAATACAATGCGGCGAAAGGCTCATATTTTCCTGCCCGCCGGCCACGACAATATTCGCATCACCGCACAAAATTGACTGCATCCCCATCGCCACAGCACGCAGACCTGATCCACAAACTTGATTAATCGTAATCGCTGTTTTGTCTTTTGGAATACCGGCGTATATCGCCGCCTGACGCGCCGGATTTTGACCAACGCCCGATGTCAAAACCTGCCCCATAATTACATCATCAATATCCCCGCCCTTCAGGCCCGCCTCATTCAACGCCGCCTCAATAACATATTGACCAATTTGTGCAGCTGGCAAAGCGCTGATAGCGCCACCAAACGCCCCTATCGCACTACGGCGAGCGGCAACTATAACAACAGAATCTTGACTCATAATACACTCCTTAAACATAAACTTGTCTGCACAATATTGTGCAGCGCGGCGCATGTAAATCAAAACATTAGGTGCAGTGCAAAAAATATTCCTTTTCAGGGCAACAATTTTATGCGATCATTAGAAATTCCAGTGCAGCAAATTTTAAATTTTTGACACCAGAGGTGCAACATGGCCAGAACAAAAAATGGGGCAGGCGAGCCCACAGTCATTAAAAAATATGCAAACCGCCGACTATATGACACAGGTCGCAGCAGCTACGTCACACTCGACGATTTGTGCGAAATGGTAAAAGACGGCATCGACTTTGTTGTTTATGATGCAAAGAGCGGAAATGACATAACACGCTCTGTCCTCACACAAATTATCGTCGACCAGGAATCCAAAGGTGAAAATCTCTTACCAACAGGCTTCCTCAAAAACCTGATTGGCTTTTATGGCGACAATATACAATCAATCGTACCAGGCTATCTTGAACAAACGCTCGACGCCTTTGTTAAAAATCAGGAACAAATGCGCGAACAGATCAATAAATCCTTCGAAGGCATGAGCCCAATGCAAGGTATGTTTCCACCAATGCCCGGCGCCACTAACTTAGAAGAAATGAGCCGCAAAAACATGGAGATGTTTGAACAAACAATGAAAATGTTCATGCCCTTTAATAGCGAGCTTAATGATGATGACGATGAACCCAAAGAACAGAAAAAATAAAGTTTTCCTACTCGTTCCTGCAAAAACAAACGGGCTTCCTATGTTTTAGGCAGCCCGTTTTTTGCATAGTGCAATGCTTAAATTAAATCGGCTGCCCCACAGAACCTGCCACAACCTGCATCACCTGATTACGCATATTCATAGCTGTCCCTAGCTCTTCGGCCGGTGCCTCATGCGCAACAACCGTAAAGGTTCCGCCTTGGTTAAAGAATAAAAGCGACGCGCCTGAGCTCACATTGCCGCCCACACAGGCCACTTCATAGCTATCAGCGCGCAGCGATCCTCCATCGACACTATCGTATGGCACAATTGCAAACTCACCCGGGCAGCGGCTCTGCGTGCGCTCTAGATAATCTTTGACCAAATCATCAAACTGCGCAGGCGAAGAAATAGGTCTCTGCTCCGCAGAACCATAAACACTCCCCCCATTCCATTGATAGGCTGCCGTAACATTCTCTGGCCCGTCCTTAACACGCTTGATTTTCTCAGGCGTTGAAACAGCGGCCTGCACAATCAACGCCTCAACAGAAAAAGCCTTGGCTGTTGGATAAGAAGCCTCTTGCACAGGCTGTGATTGTCGCGCTTTTAAAGGCTCAAGCATGCCGCTCGCAGGCTGCTGCGCAGCTGCCGCGAGTTCTTGAACACTTTCATCACCCTCAACATTTAAATCTTCAAACGGGTCAGCACTCTGGCTCAGCACAATATTTTCTTCTGGAACCTCCGCCGGCGTCTCTGCCACTTCCAACGCAGCGCCTCTAACCTCCGCAGCGTCACGCTCACGTTTCAGCCTCTGCTCTTGAATTTGCGCTTCGTTGAGCCCCGTCACATCAATATAAGATGCGCTTGCCGGGAAACTCTCAGCCCCAGCAACAACCTGCACCTGCTCGGCGCTGTTAGACTCTTCTTGCTCAGCCAGTTCCTTCAAACTTGCATATTCACGCGACAATTGTTGCATACGTTCCTGGTCTTTATGGTCCGTATTGCGCATCTCAATTTCAACTTCCAGCAATGCCATCCGAATATTTTCTTCGACAGAACGCTCGTATACCTCCTCTAAAGGCTCCTCAATTGAGACCAGTTCAGGCACCGCTTTCTCTTCAACAACAGGCTCTGCGGCGGCAACAATGTGCTGCGGCTTTCTTGACGGCGACGGCGGGATAATAGACGGCGCGCGCTCAGGTTCAGGCGCTTTCGCCATCTTTTCCTCGATCGCTGCAGGCTCTTCAGCTGGGGCCAAAATTGAATGCACAAGCGGCTCCCGTTCAGCTTCAGGCTCAACAGCAGCTACCTGAACAGGTTCAGGCTCTGCCCGCTCCTTCAAAGCCAGCTTCAAATCTTTATTTTCACTTTTCAGAGAAACTATCTGCTCCCCTTGCTGCAAACTTTCTGCTTTATACCGTTCAACAACCTCAACAACATCGACCAAAGCAACTTTAAGCTCATCGCGCTGGCTTTCTAGCGCTGCAATTTGCTGCCGGGCATCACCATCTTGCCCTTTAAACTCTGAGAGCTGTACCTTCAAATCGCCAAGCTCCGCTTGCAGAGTATCGCGCTGCTGCTCAAGCTCAGCAAACCGCTGCGTTGACACGGTTTGTTCTTTCAATGCCGCCAACTCCTGACGCATCGCAGCTAACTCCGAAAGCTCCGCATCTTTATCCTGAATTTGCTGCACCAATTCAGCGTTTTCATTAAGCGCCACCTGCAAATCATCACTCGCAGTGCTCGCAGTAATCTGCTCCTGAAGCGCAGCATTATCCGCTCTTAACGCCTCAACGTCACTCTCCAGAGAAGCCAAACGTTCAGCCTCCGCTTTACCTTCATCAACAGCCAGCTTCAGTGCAGCATTCTCCTCTTCAAGAACAGCAAACTCCGCTGACACAGCTTGACCGGATGCATTCGCGCTTTCCTGAAGCGCGGCATTATCCGCTCTTAACGTCTCAATTTCACTCTCCAGAGAAGCCAAACCCTCAGCCTCCGCTTTACCTTCACCAACGGCCATCTTAAGCGCGGCATTCTCTTCTTCAAGAGCAGTAAACTCTGCAGACACAGGCTGACCAGATACATTCGCACTTTCCTGAAGCGCAGCATTATCCGCCTTTAATGTTTCAATTTCAGTTTCCAGCAATGCCAGCTGCCCCTGCCCAACCTTGTTTTCATCAAGGGTAAGTTTTAGCGTAGCATTTTCATTTTCCAGCGCCGCAAAATCTGCAGATGCACTATCATCCATAATTTGCGAAGAGGCCAGCTGCTCTTCCAATGCGCCCTTCTCAATTTCCAAAACTTCAATCCGCTTCACAAGCGTTTCCGCCTGCGCGCGCTGCGTTTCCGAGGCCGCAAGTTTCAGCTCTAATGCTGCATTTTCTTCTTGTAAAGCTTGCAGATCAGCCGTTCCTTGACCAACCTCAACAAGCGCCTGCGCTTTTTCTACATTTTCGCTGCGCAAAGTAGAAAGCTCATTTTCCAGCGCCGCCACGCGCGCGGCTTGCTGCATTTTTGCGGCTTCAATCGCTTCCATATTTTCTTCACGCAATTGCCCTTCCAGGCTTACTTGCGCTTGTGCAGCGGTTTCCTGCAAAAGGCGGTTTTCATTCTCCGCTTGCGCAATCTGCTGACGAAGCTGGTCGAGCAAATCAGCATCAACCCCCTTCTTACCCATATTCGATTTAAGAGCCGTGTTTTCAGAAGCCATACTTGCAATTTGATACTCAAACTCTTTGCGAACAGCGTCTTTCGCCGCTAGAACCTTTGCGTTGATCTGTTCATTCTCCGCCTTAAGTGTCGAAATTTGCGCGCGAAGCCCATTAACAACCGCCGCTCCATCCCCTTGAGATGAGAGCGAAGATTTAAGCTCTTCATTCTGTGTTTGCAGAAGTTGAATTTCTGTCTCAAGACTGGCCAACGCCTCTTCTTGCGGCGGCGCGGTTTGCAGTTCGGCTTTCAATCGCAAATTTTCATCCTGTAACGCAGTAAGCTCCCTGCTAACCTCATCCCCTGCGTCGTCAACAACGGCAGCGGGCACAGTACTTTTTGCAAGGTCTATCTCGCGCTTAAGTTTCGCATTTTCATCTTCAAGGCTACGCACCTGCCCGGCAAGCTGAGAAACGGATTCAGATGTTTCTGCCACACCGTCCGAGCGGGCTTCCACCTGCACCTTTAACGACTCATTGCTTTCTTTCAAACTTGTAATTTGCCGACGCAACGCATTAATTTCCTGACGATGCCCCTGATCACTATTGTTAGCCTGTTGTGTAGCCCCCTGTCCAAGGGCAGGAGTAAGCGGCGTTTCTTCACCCGCTGCGGGCATCACCATATTGGCCACACATGCATCGAGCTTTAACTGCCCCGAATCCATATCCGCAATGTTAAAATGATACGACTTCTCACCCATCTCAACACGCAGCATGCCTGTACGGTCCAGCGCTTTAAAGAAACTATTGTCACGCCCCAGCTTTACAACAAAAGCTTTGGTTGAAACCGGCGTAATATCATAAGCACGCTGCTGCCCGGCACCCGGGTCAAGAACAATACTCACAGGAGAATTCGTACGGAAAATGGGCCGCTGAAAATCAAGGGCAAAAGATGTTTCTGATTGCAGATTTCGGGCAACCGTCAAAACCGTATTTTGGTTGTATTTACGCGCCAGCGCACAATATGGCCCCGCACTGTTATCAACCTTGCTAACAGCCCAGCCTGTAGAAGGCGCAAGCACTGTGCCTTTTTGAGCTAAGGCTTCACTAACAAGCGCAGAGCTTGCTAAAAGCGTTCCAATAATGGCAGCAGAAGAAACAAGAGACCGAATGCGCATCGCTCTTTTCCTTTTTATGACGGGTGCAAATAAGACAAGAATACTCATCAACTCAATTAGAGAATCAATATGTGAAACTCTACCTCCAGCTTACGGTTCATCCCAACAGAGTCAAAACTTATTCACATTCCATAGCTTCGGCCTGTGGATAAATTTTAATCAACCTCCGCTCAAAACGCGAACCACCAACGTTTTTTCGCTACTTTCTGGATCAACGTGCAAAACCGCCACCGGGCGCACTTCGCTACCTTGATATTGATCCAGCAAATTCTTAACCGCACTATGAAATGGTCCGCGCGCTTCAAAAGACTGCAAAACCGCAAACGCGTCTTCACTATCCCAAATTAACGCCGTACCTTCTTCCCGGCTCCAAGCCTCTAAAACCTGACGAATATTGGCCCCTTCGAGCGCTTTCCATTTTTGCCCCACCGGAGTTTGTTCAGACAACAGCTCATCCGTTATGGCTGTACCATCTCTGTTCATCGCAATTTTAACCAACCCTTGCTGTCTCTCTTCTACCGGCGGCTGAGCCATCCGGCTTTTGGGGAGCTCAGGCGCTGAAAACCATGCGATATTTTCAGGCTCGGCTACAGGCGCAGGTTCCTTCACAGGTACTAGTGCGACAGGCTGAGCAACTAATGGCGGCGAGATATCTCCGCGAGCAGCTTCCGAGCTTTCAAAAGATTCATTAACAACCATATCATCAAAAGAGTCCGACATTCTCATACGCAAATTGCCCGCAGCCGGCTCAACCTTTTCAGAAATGGGTTTAGGCAGCGGCTCAATAGGCAACGCTACGGCGACTTCTTCCTGCTTTTTCGGTGGAACATAGGCATCCTTGTTCTCTTCCTCAGCCACATTTATATCAATCCGCTCTTCAGCAACGCTCACTGTTTCGCTTGGTGAATCAAAATAGCTGTCACCCGGTTGTGGAATTTTATAAGCGCTAGGAACCGGCTCAATAGGCCGCGCAGCAAGCGTTTGCGGAGCTTGTCTTGGTTCAGCCATAACCGGGCTTGTTTCAACAACAACAACAACCTCCTGAACCTCCTCCATAACGAATTCCGGCTCAATAACATCTTCATGAACCTCTATAAACACCTCAGGCTCAGCCGCTCCCGCCGACGCAGAGGCTTTCTGAGGGTACGGATTAATACGGATAGGCTCCGCGCTCAGCGCTGTTGAACAAAGACAACCGGCAATTATGCTCATGCAAAAAATTCTGAAACTCATAACGCACTTCCTGTAAATCCAGATATATAGAATAATTCAAACAGTAATGATCAATGACCGCGCTGGCAAGAATCCCCAATAAAATTACTCACCGCTCTCATGCGTCGAATTTAATTTTTGCGCCAAAGCCGCTTCCAGAAACGCATCCAGATCGCCATCCAAAACTGCAGACGATTGTGATGTCTCCACACCTGTACGCAAATCTTTGATCATTTGGTAAGGATGCAGCACATAAGAGCGAATCTGGTGCCCCCAGCCAATATCGGTTTTTTCACCATGCGCTTCTGATGCCGCCTCTTCCCGCTTCTGCAATTCCGCCTCGTACAGTTTCGCTTTCAACAGTAACATCGCATTGGCCCGGTTTTGGTGTTGCGAGCGTTCACTCTGCACAGCCGCAACGATCCCGGTTGGAGTATGCGTAATGCGCACCGCGGAATCCGTGGTGTTCACATGCTGCCCACCCGCACCACTGGAACGATACGTATCGATACGTAAATCCTTATCCTCAACCTCAATTTCAATGGAATCATCAATCACTGGCGATACAGCCACAGAGGCAAAACTTGTATGCCGCCGCGCATTCGAATCAAACGGCGAAATCCGTACCAACCTGTGCACGCCATTCTCGGTCTTCAACCAGCCATAAGCCTGATCCCCCTCAATTTTCAGGGTAGCCGACTTAATTCCCGCCTCTTCCCCGTCGCTCATCTCTAGCACAGAAGTCTTAAGCCCACGTGATTCCGCCCAGCGTGCATACATACGCAAGATCATTTTCGCCCAATCCTGGGCCTCCGTCCCGCCTGCCCCGGCGTTCACCTGAAGAAACGCATCATTCCCATCAACTTCACCAGACAGCAAACTCTCCAGTTGCCGCCTCTCAACCTCAACCTTCATCGCCTCCAAAACTTGTTCAGCCTCGGCCACAACATCCTTATCCCCCTCTTCCTCTCCAAGGGCAATCAGCTCAATATTATCGTTTAAGGTTTGCTCTAAGGCCCGCACATTTGAGATTTGATCATCCAGCCGCGTGCGCTCGCGCATAATTTTCTGGGCTTTATCTGAATCATTCCAAAGTTCAGGGTCTTCACTCAGCGCGTTCAGCTCCTCAAGGCGCGCAACAGCAACATCCCAGTCAAAGATGCCTCCTCAGCAATATCAAGGCACCTTCAATGTCCCTGACAACGCTTTCGATTTCCGCTTTCATGATTCTTATTCCTTATAACCCCAGTCGATGGGATTATAATCAGGCAGCGACAGATTCTGGAAGTTTTTCTTCGGTTTTTTCAGAATTTTCTTCACCCAAAAGCTGCGCTACAAAAAACTCACTCACAACGAAGGCATAATTTTCGCGTGTCTCTCCGTTGCTCAAACCCGTAATAACACTCCCGCTAATACTATAAGATCCTTCGGACCAGCGCGCTCCATGCTTTTCTGCGCGCTCACGAAAACTCACAGGTCCCGCAACTATCAAGCCTTCTGCACGCTCGGAAAACAACAACAACTCTAAAGCCTTATCATAAATCGCAACCGGCTTATTGGAATCGATAAAACCGCCAATGAAACGCCGCGCATGCCCTGTCAGCTCAAGCTTTTCAACGCTTCTTCTCCCGCCGGGCACAATCAGCATGTCGTAATCAATAGC
Source organism: Alphaproteobacteria bacterium (assembly GCA_021776025.1). Lineage (GTDB taxonomy): Bacteria > Pseudomonadota > Alphaproteobacteria > Micavibrionales > Micavibrionaceae > TMED27. The sequence goes on along the minus strand of JAJFGR010000007.1, from coordinate 292,081 downwards.
AAGAGCCTTGCTTAAGACCTGATCGGCAGCAAAATTCAGACCCCAGCCTTCCTGACCGGGATCATCGTTCCAGCTGTTAACCAAACCTTGATCCATACTAATGATCCGCAAGGTCGCGCCTTCGTTCATCATCATCTTTTGTGTAAACGTTAAGTCTTTCTCGCAAAATCCATTTGCAACAAGCACAGCCACTTTCTGGCCAAGCAGAGGTCTTTTCATTGCCTTATTCCTGTTTTCTTTTGTCTTTTTGTAGTGTTGGCCTTCGTGAAAACGAAAGATCTGGACGATAAATCAATCAACGCAGTCTACCCGCACACCAAATATGCCCCTGTATGTATATTCTGGCAGCAAAGAGTCAACCTTTATGTGCACTGCAAAAAACCATAATCTCTTAATATAAGGTTACTTTGCTTATATTTCCGGCAAAAACCAAAAATATGTGGAGAAAGCATTTTTTTTTAAAATTATCACTCAAAACACCCTAAAAAGCGCACTGCACATAATAAAAAAGAATCACTTTATGAAATATCGATGATTTTAACAAAAAAATCCCCTGAAAACCTTGTTTTAACATGGAAACTAACTTTACATTCTCACGACAGCAGATTAAAAGCTTATGTAACTTACTACTTTATATGCTGATTTTTACGTTTTTTAAGGAGCACTTTAATGAAAACGCTGCGCAATTTAATTCTAACAGCCGGTATGCTGGCCTTGGCGGGAACAACAACTGCCTGTACAGCCTTCACAAGTTTCAGTGAGGTCGAGGCATTAAATGATGCTCAGCCCGTTGGAAGCCCATTTACACAAAGCCTCGCGGGTGAATACCGCGACTTCGCCAACAGCGAACTTAAAGATATGTTCGACTATCCCGATGCGCTGCATTTCGCTCGCAAAGGTTTAGCCGCCTCATCTGGTGAAGTCGTTCTTCCTGAGCCTGTCGTAGACTGGAACCTCAGCGACGATCACATCAGAGAGCTCAGCGCCGCACGAGGAAGGCTCATCGTAGCCTATGATCTTGGTGGACGTGAAGTTGCCCCTGAACTCGCAGCCAGAACCCAAGTCAAATTTGATTGCTGGATTGAAGGCCAAGAAGAAAACTGGCATGACGCCGGTGGTGAGCAAGCCTGTAAAGATGATTTCCTAAGAAACATCGCCGAACTTGAAGGCATGCTGCAAGCTCCACCAGCAGCTGAACCGGAAATTATCGATGATGGTGCGTTCGATGTTGATCCAAGCGCCCCTATGGCTGCGGAAAACGCAATGTACCTCGTATTCTTCAACTGGGATTCATCTGAACTCGGCTCTGGCGCCCTCAATGTTCTGGACGCCGTGTCTGACGAAGTTGCGAAAAACCCACCACAAACAATCAACGTGGTTGGTCACACCGATACTTCAGGGCCGCATAAATACAACGAACGCCTAGCCTTTAAACGCGCCAACAACGTAAAAGATGCGCTTGTTGCACGTGGCGTGGACACAAGCTTGGTCAGCGTCAACGCTATGGGTGAGACTGAGCTTCTCGTTGAAACACCTGATAACATTCGCGAGCCGGCCAATCGCCGCGTGAATATCTCTTTTAACTAGCTCTTTCAACCAAGAGAGCGATCGTTTAAATTAAAGCCGAGGCATATACAAATGCTTCGGCTTTTTTTATGGCCATAAGCCACCCACCATAAAGTTAAGAGGACACCGCCACCTCATGGATTTTAGACCTATCCTTTATATCTTAGGTATCTTCCTGTCGATTTTGGCAGTAAGCATGGTGCTACCAATGCTGGCGGATATCTACTGGGGCAATAAGGACTGGAAAGTCTTCTTCCTCTGCATCGTCATCACCTCATTTTTCGGTGGCTCACTTATTCTCAGCAATGTTGGACTCGAATTTAGCCTCTCCATACGTCAAGCCTTTATGATGACCTTCCTCAGCTGGATCGGCCTTTCAATCTTTGCCGCTTTGCCTTTCAACCTCTCGGCAATGAATATGAGTTTCACCGATGCCTTCTTTGAAGCCGTATCAGGCATCACCACCACCGGCTCCACCGTCATCACTGGGCTAGACACCGCTCCACCGGGCATTTTGCTCTGGCGCGCAATCCTCCAGTGGCTTGGCGGCATTGGTATCATCATCATGGCCATGTCTGTACTGCCATTCCTTAGCGTTGGGGGTATGCAGATTTTCAGCACCGAGCTTTCCGAAAGCGAAAAAGCCCTTCCACGCACCGCGCAACTGGCCAGCTCCATCGGTTTCATCTACGTATTAATGACCATAGCCTGCGTCATCGCCTATCTTGCCGCTGGCATGGGGAAGTTTGACGCCCTCGCCCACGCCATGACCACCATTGCAACCGGGGGATTCTCTACCTATGACGGTTCAATCGGCCATTTTAATAACAAAGCTGTCGACACCATCGCGATCTTTTTCATGGTTCTGGCCGGTATACCCTTCGTGCTTTACCTCAAGGCCGTGCGCGGCAACATCACGCCCCTATTACGTGACCCACAGGTTCGTTGGTTTCTCGCAATATTGCTCGGCTCAATTGTGATCACCACGCTCTACCTTATGGTGCATCAAAGCATGACCTTTGGTGCGGCCCTCATCGGCTCCTCTTTCAACATCACCTCGCTGATGACGGGAACAGGATACGCCACCGAGCAATATGATCATTGGGGCGGCTTCGTCGTCGCCATGCTTTTCTTCCTGATGGCGATGGGCGCCTGCGCCGGCTCTACATCCTGCGGTATCAAAATCTTCCGCTTTCAGATTTTCTTATCAATCACCAAAGTCCAGATCAAAAAATTGTTGCACCCGAATGGAACATTTCTTGCGCACTATAACGGCAAACCCATCCCCGAAGATGTCCCGCTTTCTGTCATGAGTTTTCTGGTTCTCTATGCCGTATGTTTTATGGGGCTTGCTTTAGCACTATCAGCCGTCGGCCTGGATTTCATTACCGCTCTTTCCGGCGCCATGACCTCAATATCCAATGTCGGCCCGGGCTTAGGCGATGTCATCGGCCCATCAGGGAACTTCGCCCCTCTGCCCGATAGCGCAAAATGGATCCTGAGCACCGGCATGCTTTTAGGTCGGCTGGAAATTCTCGCCGCTTTTGTCTTGCTGCACCCATCATTCTGGAAGCATTAAAATTTATTGATCAATCTTAGTCAGATTTTGGCTTCGCCGTTTTAAACTCACTGCGCGGGTAACTATATTCATGACTGCAAAATTCACAGCGCATTTCTATCTCACCATCTATCTCCATATAATCAAGATCCTCAGCAGGCATCATTGACAAAATACTGCGCACCTTTTCTGCGCTACACCGGCATGCTTTTTCAACATGAACAGGTTCAAACACTCGCACACCTTCTTCATGAAAAAGCCTGATTAGCAACATATTCGAATGCAAATCCGCATCCAGCAATTCATCATCAGTGCATGATTCCATCAAAATCATCGCCCGGCGCCAATCATCTTCATCCAGATTACCTATAGATTGCTCAGATTGCCCATCACCTTCTGGTGATTTTTGCAGCATAATGCCACCACCGCGCCACAGTCCGTCTCGTAAACCAATTGCCATTTTCATGCCTGTACCAATTTGCTCCGACTGATTAAAATAATGCTGCACACAATCAACAAGCGAAGACCCTTGAAGGTCAACAATACCTTGATGCGGCTCGGCCGCATCTCCTTGATCAACCGTAAAGGCAATATGCCCTTTCCCTAAATACTGTGCCAAATGATTACGCGAACTTTCCGGCGTTTTCAGCGCAGAAAGCTGCTTACGCGCAAGCTCAACGCGCTCCGCATCAAAACTGGCACAAGCCCGAACCTCGCCCGAATTCGTCACATCCGCAACCAGCATACTCACCGGCCCATCACCCTTCGTCTGCAGCGTAAAAATTCCGTCATATTTTAACATAGAGGATAAAAGCAGCGCCAAAGTCGCAGTTTCCGCCACTAGATGCGCCACAGGATTGGGGTAATTATGCGGCTCTAGAATATCGTTTAAAACCCCGCCAAGGCGCACAGCGCGCCCGCGCAAAGACGACGCATCCAATTGAAATGTTTGTATAACATTGTCATCGGCCTGCTCGAACGCGCCCAGTGTATCAACCACACTATCTTCGGTATATTCGTCCATATCTCTATTGTATCATGAAATTTAAGTGAATTTTTAGCTTCTAATTTTGTATCCGGTCCTTAACATCCAAAAAGTGAGTAGCGCCAAAAACAAATTTATACTGACAAGAACAGCAATTCCAATAGCTGGATCACCATCTGCTTGACCAATAAAACCGCTGCGAAACCCGTCAATCATGTAAAAAAACGGGTTATAATGCGCCAAACCCTGCCACATTGGCGGCAATGACTCCACAGAATAAAACGTGCCCGACAGAAAAGTCAGCGGCGTCACAATAAAATTCGTAACCCCGGCAATATGATCAAATCGCTCAGACCATATCCCGGCAGCTAAACCCAAGGAGCCAAGCATCATAGTCCCCAGCACGGCATAAGCCAAAACCAGCCCCCATGACACAATACTCAAGGGCACAAAAAAGCTGACAACAACGCCCGTCACGATACCGACAATCAAACCGCGGCTAACCGAACCAACGGTAAAACCAATATACAGCTCAAAATCTGAAAGCGGCGGCAGCAAAATATCAACAATATTCCCCTGAACCTTTGAAATCACAATCGATGATGATGTGTTGGCAAACGCGTTCTGCACCATCGTCATCATAATCAGGCCCGGCGCCAAGAACTCAAGAAACGGCACATCACCAACCTGCCGTGCCACCCCACCAAAGGCCAAGGCAAACACTGTATAAAACAGCAATGTTGTAATCACCGGCGCGACGATTGTTTGCAAATAAACATTGGCAAAACGATCAATCTCACGCTTTATCAAGGTCAACAACCCAATATGGTTGAAGGTATTAATTTTTAACGGCTCTGGCATTCGGATAATATTTTCGGTTAATGTTAGTGCATGTCACAAGATAAAGCCTCAGCCTCCAATATCAAGAGCGAAAACGCCCGCCCGAAAGCTCAAGGCCCCAAGAAGCCAAAAAAAATCACAGAAAGCTACCTTCATAATTCCGGGCTTTACTATCTTGAACGCTTCTCTTCTTCCAGCGCAAACTTCCGCACTGTGATGATGCAAAAAGTCAAACGCTCCTGCATGACTCATGAAGAGCAAAACTATGACCAATGCGCCGCATGGGTTGATGCGCTCATAGAGAAGTTCATCAATGTCGGATTATTGGATGACGGAATTTACACCCGCTCAAAAGTAAATTCCTTGCGCCGCCGCGGCAAATCGACACGCACCATACAAGCCTACCTAAAATCAAAAGGGCTTGATAGCAGCCTCATTGATCAGACCCTCAAAGATTTTGATATAGAACATTATGATACACCAGCCGAAGCAGAGCTCGAAGCCGCGCTTATCTTTGCGCGTAAGAAGCGTCTCGGCCCCTTTAGGAGAGATAAAGAAAATGACCCGCAAAAAGAGCTGGGACGAATGGCCAGAGCTGGATTTAGTTACGATACATCACGCTGCGTATTAAGTACAAAGACAGAAGATGTCGAACTGAATTAAGCCTTATTCAGTAATTTCTTCATCCTTATCATGACCAATCATTTTAGATGCGGTTACTCTACCAGACTTTGCAATACGATCGGCCGGTAAAATCATTGTCGCTGTTGTTCCAATCCCTTTTTGAGAGAACAGCTCAAACTCTCCACCATGCAACTTAACCAAAGCATCAACAAGCGTTAGCCCAAGCCCGGTTCCTGATCCACTGCGCCCGAACTCATTATCAACCTGCCCAAACGGCGACAATGCTTTTTCAACCTCATATTCATCCAGCCCAATCCCCGTATCCGTCACCGAAAAATGTAAGCTGCCATCACGCCCCACATGTCCTGAAATGGTAATCCGACCTTGATCCGGGGTAAATTTCACAGCATTTGAAAGCAAGTTCAAAACCACCTGTTTCAAGGCCAGCTCCTCCCCAATCACATCCGGCACATCATCCAGGGCCTTCGTAATCACCATCTGAGCATTGGCAATTTTGGTTTCCAAAAGATCCACCGCGCTATCAACAAGACTGGCAATATTCACGACCCCTTCATTGAGTTGCCGCTCACCAGCTTCAATCTTGGAAATATCTAGAATCTCATTAATAACGCGCAATAATTTTTGCCCGCTCTCATGAATATCCCGCGCATACTCCCAATAAGAGCGTTGCTCTATCTTGCCGTAAACCTCGTTCCTGATCATCTCGGAAAACCCGATAATCGAATTTAACGGCGTGCGCAACTCATGGCTCATGTTTGACAAAAATTCAGACTTAGCTCGGTTTGCAAGGTCAGAATGCACCTTGGCTTGCTGTATAGCGACCTCAGACTCCCGGCGCTGCGTAATATCTTCAACGCTGCCTTCAATAAAGAGCAGCTGCCCGTTTTCATCCTGAACAGCGCGTGCACTTTCCTGAACCCAAATAAGCTCTCCATCACGCCTATGCATCTGAACATCTTGAGATAACGTTTCTCTTGTAGCGCTTAATTCCTTGTAAAATGCTTGCCTGCGCGCCCTATCAACATAAAGCTGCTCATTCGCATTCTTAACTTCACGCAATAACAGCTCAGGATTATCGTAACCTAAAATACGCGCAAAAGCTGGATTGGCGCTTAAATACAGCCCCTCTGGCGTTAGCTGAAAAATACCGCCCGCAGCATTTTCAACAATGCTGCGATATTTTCTCTCTGCATTACTTAAAGCACGCTCAACCTTGCGGCGCTCTTCAATGTCCGTAAATGTCCCAATCACTCCCGCATCAGCAGCAGAATTCATCGCAACCTCAACCGCTTTAAATGTGCCATCTGCCACACGCACCTGTGTAAAATGGCGCACACTTTGTTTTTTGCCGCTAACCAGCGAAGAAAAATCAGACAATAGCTGTTCATGATTATCGGGATGAATAAGCTGCACAAAAGATTGGCCTATTGTCTGCGCAACATCAAAGTTTGTAATATCTTTCCAAGCCTTATTCAAAAACACAATACGTCCATTTTCATCAGCTTCAAATATGATATCACCTACAGCGTTCACAATATCTCGGCTTTTCTTTTCGGTATCTCTAATAGTCTGATTAAGTCGGTCACGTTCCTCAGCTTCGACTTTAAGCTCGTAATTCTTCTGCTCAAGAGCCTCATTCATTTTCGAAAGTACATCCGCCTGTTGCTGATTACGGCGAAGGTAAAGAGCCCCTACTCCAACCAAAAACAATCCAAAAACCCCAACGATATAGGGGAAAACATTTAAGAACCTAGAGCGTTGATCTTGCACAAAAACACCGAGAACCTCAAAATTCCGTCCCGCAAACGGAAATTCATAAGCTTGCCGAATTCCTTCTAATGCCGCTTGCCCCTCAATCTGTCTCTCAAACTCAAAAATCTGTATATTGCCATTCACATCATGCACCTTCATAAACGACAGCATACGGTGACCTGTAATCCATTCTTCACTAAAAATTTGTGCCGCATCGGCGACAGCGACCAAAAACCCACGGCCTTCTTCCCCCGGCGAAACAACCTTTGTCATGACAAAAGGCTGAGATGATATTTTCGGAGAATTGCGATGTTTTTGTACTTGAAAACTATGAAGCTCCGGCGCTAAACGAATATCACTGGTATTCATCACCCCACTGTCCAACGCGGCCTTAAGAAACACCCCATCGGGCTGAACCGTATTTATCTGCAAAATATTCTTTTCAAGCAGATTTGAAAACGTCCAACGTCCCTCTGTCGTTTTATGAAACCATATAATTTGCGAATAATATCTGTAATCGTTACGTTTACGCTCAAGAATACGCTTAATATCCTCACTGTTTTGACTGCCTGAAAGCACTATAAGTTCAGAAATTTTTGCCAACGGCAGGGTAAACTCATAAAAATCATGCACCACCTCTTCCACAAAATCCTGGGAAACCTTGGCATTCTCCTCTTCTACCAACCCATGAACAAAGGATTTTAAGATGAAAAATGCGCTCAGCGTTAACGCCAAGCCACAAAACAGAAAAAGAAATTGAGCAAATTGCGGCGAACGCTCCTTCACCTTTAAGAAGCGCAACATAAAATCATGTTTACTTTCAGCACCTTGCATACTCATAGAAAGAATACCCATAATAATAAAACTGAAAACCCTACGCAGACCCCTATAAAGATGCCCGAAAACCTTTAAAAAAACCCTAATTTCATAACAAACGACTACGATGAAAGCCTATCCTCTAAGCTATTGAAATTACAGACGTACTCATTCTCTCTAATTTTATTTGTGCATTGCGGCACTTTCCTGTAACAATATACCCAGCTGCGTCTATGTTTATTTCGAAACTCAGAATAAGGAAATTACAATGGCTGGACAAAACCCCTTTGGTGACTTTTTCACTCAAAATGATTTTTCAAAATTTTTTGAAAATTACCAATCCGCGCCTTTCGATATGCAGGGCTTCATGGAAACTCAGCGCAAAAACATACAGGCCTTAACTGATGCGCAGAGTGTGGCCGTTGAAAATATTCAGGCCATAGCACAGCGCCAAAGCGCGGTCTTGTCGCAAATGGTTGAAGACAACGCCGTCATCGCCAAAGAACTTATGGCTGAAGGTACACCGGAAGAAAAAATTGCCAAAAACGCAGACCTGTTCAAAAAATCTTATGAACGCAGCGTCAAAAACATGAACGAAATCTCAGACATGCTGAATCAATCCAGCCAGGAAGCCAGCGAGATTATCAATAAGCGCGTGAAAGCAACACTCACCGAAGTCAAAACCTCGATAGAAAAAGCACAGAAACCGGCAACCAAAAAAGCCGCTTAGTTTCATACAAAAGAGTTTCCTAAAGGGCCGTTGCAAAACGGCCTTTTTCATGACAACTTCACACCATGAGCAAAGCAGATACAATCACCTTTGATGATTTTCTTAAAGTCGACATCCGCATCGGCACCATTGTTGTTGCAGAGGATTTCCCCGAGGCCCGCCTATAAACTGCAAATCGATTTTGGCCAAGACATAGGCATCAAAAAAAGCTCCGCCCAAATCACTATCCACTATCGCTTAGAAGAATTAAAAGGCATGAAGATCGCAGCTGTTGTGAACTTCCCTCCACGTCAAATTGGCCCTTTTATGTCTGAAGTTTTAACGCTGGGCTTCCCTGATGAAAATGGTGAAGTTGTTCTGGTCACGCCCAACAAAGATATCCCCAACGGCGGCCGTCTTTTTTAAATGGGCATTCGCACAACAACACTTAAGCCCCCGCGCTCGCTTTTTTCCAACCACATTTTTCCGCCATGTGAATGCACAATATCCAAGGCAATCGGTAAACCCAAACCAATGCCGCCCGTCTCTGCATTACGCGACGTATCAACGCGGGTAAAGGGCTTAAACACCTCTTCATACTGGTCTTCTGGAACGCCCGGCCCGTCATCATCAATTTGAATTTGAATTTTCTCCCCATCCCTGTGCGCTGTAACCCAAATACCTTCCGCATACTTAGAAGCATTCGTCAGTAAATTATTTAATGCGCGCTCAAACGCTAAAGGTCTAACAATTAGCGCCGCCCCCTCTTCCACGTCAAGCGCCACCTCAACATCCTGACGTTTAAGCGCTGCAGCCAGCTTTTCAAATAAACCCGCCAACTCAATATTTTCAAATTCCTCATCCCCGTCACCACGAACAAAATCAATATACCCGTGAATCATCCGCTCCATGTCTTGAATATCTTCACGCATACCGTCTCTGTCTGCGCTTTCAGGAAGCATCTCAATCTGCAGCTTCATCCGCGTTAACGGCGTCCGCAAATCATGCGAAACCCCCGCCAACATATCGGTGCGCTGTGAAACCTGCCGTTCAATTCGCGTGCGCATATCCAAAAAAGCATTCCCCGCCTGACGCACTTCCCGGGCCCCTTCAGGCTTGAAAAACGGCGTATCGCGCCCCTTACCAAACCGATCAGCCGCCACAGCCAGCTTGCGAATTGGACGGATTTGATTGCGCATAAACATAATGGCAATCACCAAAAGTAAAAATGAAGCCCCAATCATCCAAAGCAAAAACACGTATCCCGAAGACGAAAACAGTCGCCTCTGCGGGAATGTCACAACCAGCATTCCACGTTCAAGTTGAATAAAGACTTCAATGGTTTTTTCCGAAAAATCCGTATGAATAACAAAATCTTCCGCGATTTGTGCGTTCAACTCTCTCGACAATTTGTCCGCAACAACACCTTCCCAAATCTGCACAGATGAGGATATCTTCTGATCAGGTAACTTTTGTGCAGGCCGATAATCGGCATAAAGATCCAGATAATCCGCAGCATAATCAACAATGCGCTGCATCCTTTCATTATCGCCGCCCTCATTTAAAACCGCCGTAATAACGGCTAACTCACCGGAAACTGCGAAAGCTAGACGGGTTGTCATCTTGCTCCAATGGCGATCAAAAAACACAAAACTGGTGATGATTTGAATAAGAACAACCGGCGTCACCAGAATAACCAAGGAGCGCCCGAACAATGTCCGTGGTAAAAATTGTTTAATCGAAAGCCCGACCATCTTCTATGCTTCCCCTATCCGCAGGACATAGCCCTTACCGCGCACGGTCTGTAAATAGCGTGGGTTCTTTGTATCTTCTTCAATCTTCCGGCGCAGCCGTGTCACCTGCACATCGATTGTGCGCTCTCCCGCATCAACCCCGCAACGCTTCGCCAACTCCTCGCGTGATAAAACTTCACCGCCACTGCGCCCCAAAGCTTTAAGTAACAGCGCTTCCGCGCTTGTAAGTTTAACTATTTCACTATCATTCGAAAGCTGCTCTAGCGCAGGGTCAAACACCCATCCCCCAATTTTAAACGGTTTTTGCGTATCAATCTTTTTCGCTGTACGTTTCAAAATTGCATTAAGCCGTAAAACCAGCTCTTTCGGTTCAAACGGCTTGGGCAAATAATCATCCGCGCCCGCTTCCAACCCTGAAATACGGTCTTCCGTCTCACCAAGCGCGGTCAGCAAAATAATCGGCGTTTGCTGCGTCTTACGAAATTCTTGCGTAAACTCCAACCCCGTCTGCCCCGGCATCATCACATCAACAACCAGCACATCAACTTCAAAGCTTTTTAGCAGGGCGCTAGCCTCCCCCGCATCAGCCGCACTAATCACCACAAACCCATGCTCATCGAGATAACGGCACAGCAAATCTCGGATCCGCCGGTCATCATCCACCACCAATACATGAGGACGACTTTCCTGACTTTCAGCCCTGTCTGTATAATTTTCTTGCGTTATAACGTCCACCTTCACGAAACTGTTTACAAAACCAATGGCTTTGGCCTAGTTTATAGCTCAATTTTAATTGGAGTACACCTGAAATGGCACTAATACCGTATGACGACAGAGACGGCTTTATCTGGATGGATGGAGAAATTCTGCCTTGGCGCGACGCCAAGATGCATTTCCTCACCCACGCTCTACATTACGGTACACAAGTGTTTGAGGGTGAACGTGCCTATAGCGGCCAGATATTTAAAAGCCACGAGCACTCCGAACGTTTAATCAATTCCGCGACCATCATCCATATGGATATGCCCTATACCGCAGATGACATCGACAAAATTAAGGAAGAAGTCCTCAAAGCCAACGGTCTTGAAAACGCCTATATCCGGGCCGCAGCTTGGCGTGGAGCCGAGCAAATGGGCATCGACGTTGAAGGCACAGAAACCCATATGGCCGTTGCTGCCTGGAATTGGGGTAGCTATTTTGATCCCGAAATCCGTGAAAAGGGCATTACCCTCAAAACATCAAAATGGCGCAAACCAGCCCCTAACACCGCCCCAACAGAAGCTAAAACCGCTTCTTTGTATAATTTAAGCTGCATGGCCAAAGCTGAAGTCAAAAAGGAAGGCTTCACCGACGCCCTGATGCTCGACCATGAAGGCTATGTTGCTGAATCCACAGGAGCTAATATCTTCCTCATTAAGGACGGCACCATCCACACGCCCATACCTGATCGTTTCCTGAATGGCATCACCCGCCAAACGGTTATGGGTTTGGCCCGTGATCAAGGCATCACCATCGAAGAACGCCGCATAAAACCTGAAGAGCTGGCCTCATTCGACGAAATTTTCCTCACCGGCACAGCTGCCGAGGTCACCGCTGTCGGCTCAATCGACAACATAACCTACGGCGTCGGGCCCATCACACGCCAATTGCACGAAGCATACGAAGATCTCGTCAATGGCCGCAGCCAGCCAGAGCAAAAATCCGCCTAATATAAACCCCACCCGCCGCAATATGACAAAGAATTAGCAAACCTTTAAGGGTTCGTTAATCTTTTCCCTATATTCTGTCCATAACTATAAAAAAATAAACACAAAAAAAATAAAAATATTAAGCGGTGTTTTTAAATAGAGGGTATATATGGCACTTTCACGCGAACAATTGAGGCGTACTGCCTCTGCGGTAAACGAAACCAGTCCGGGGACCTTCCCAGACCTCGCGTCCGTGACTGAGGCACAACTCAATGAGTTTGCTGAAAAAAACCCGAAAATCGCCCAAACTATAGAAAATAAACTCCTCCGGGAAGACCTTGCTAACTCAGGCCCCGCAGTTGCCAAAGCCCGCGACTATATAAACGCCAACAGAGATGCCTTCAATCAAGAACTAGAAGCCGCAACACACTTACCCAATGGCGCACCCGCAACCCCCGAAATCAAAGCTCAGCTAAAAATTTCAAATCCACTGCCAGCTGGCAATATTAAACTACATGACCCCGCCTTTATAAAGGCACTCGGCAACTTCATAGCCATCCGTGGACCTGGACAAGACGGCTTTAAAGATTTAGAGCCCCTAATGATCACCATTACAGCCTATAGCTCCATTTACAACACACTCGGTGATGACGCAAAGCCATCAACAGATCCAGTAGAAATGCAGGAACAAGCAGCGTTGCTCCGTTTTAAAGCTGCAATTAAAGCGTTGGACAAAGCAAACGGCCCTTTCGGCGATCTCCCTAATTTTGACCCGAAAGTCAAACCATTCGACCCTACAGACCCTGCCTTTATCAAAAGCTGGGCACCAATCGCGCAATATATAAACAACCCTGAAAAACTGCTAGATCAGGATCAATTAAAAGACGAACTGAAAGATAAACTCAAACAACAAACCCTGTTCGACAAAAAAATGCTCTTGCTTGCCGGCGGCACAAGACCAACAACGCAACAACAACAACAACTGAATGATCTTGCTCTAATACATAACACGTATGCGATTCTGTTACCGCCTAAAACGCGTGACGAAATCGCAAAAGCCAGCAAAGTCGCCGTCAATGGCAACGACCCTGTCGACATCACAACTTTATTTGCAGAAAGAACCCGTCAGGCAATTCTTGAAATTGAAACAAAACTCTCCAGAAAGCTCGACAACACAGGAAAATTTGTAAGAGAGCCTGACAATTATCTGGACTACGACACCCGCGAGTATGCCGCCGATGTTCTATACGCCGCATTTAAAAAATATGGCGCAGAATACGCAAACGGCAGAAAAAAAATGGCCGGATCTAAAGAAAAAACCGTCTACACCTTCGATGATAAAGGCGCAATTTACACAGCCAGAACAGACAGCAAAGGTGAAGCCCTGCGCAACACCGATGACATAATCCTAAAAGACAAGAAAGTTGGCCACATCCTAGACGGCATTGATGAGGATGACGATCGCTACCTACTACCCCTACAAGAAGCAACCGTTAAGCTTATGAAGCAAATTAGTAGGGAAGTCAGAGACAGAAGAGAATCCAAAAATTTTCAAGTATTAAGCCCTGAAGATTTGGAGAAAGTGGAGAAAAAACAAAATGACGAGATCAAAACATTCTTCTCTTCTAATCCAGACTTAGCCAAGCTTGAAGAAGAATTTCGCTTAACATTAAAAAGAGAATACGCCCTCGGCCTAGACCCATTCAAAGACAGCGATCTCGGTAAACGCATCCGCGCAGAGGAAGACGATGACATAAAATATAACACTTTCATGGCTGCTATATTTTCAGACTATCAATCAATCCTCAACACTAAAGCTGCTGGCCTTTCACCCGTGCAAACCGAAGGTGATGAATTCGGCGGCGTCTATAACCTGTTGAGCGCCCTTTTCAGTGACAATACCTACAAATCTCAAAATATTCTTAAACTGCGTGAGGATTATGGGTACGACGCCGACAACATTTTATCTGTCGGCGCATACGGTATCTTGGAAGGCATGAGCGGCGGCGACTACATCCCTATTGAGATGCTCTATGACAGTGACAATGAAGAGCAAAAAAACGCTATTCGCAACCACTTCAAAGACGAAGACGGCAAAGTTTACGATCGCGTGACCCGCGAAGAAGTCTATGCCTTTGTCCGCCAGCAATTTGATTTGCGCGCCATTAAAGAACTGGGAGGCAAGGAACCTGCTCCGGGTCAGGACTTAAACGAATTCATCAAACAAAACCACCAAACCTTGCGCCAAGTCACGGAAGCCATGTACGAGGGCAAATTTAACGTTTTCGGGAAAACTGGTGAAGATGATCCTTACGCCCGTGACTACGAAATTGCGACCACTAAGGCCTTCGCAAGACCTGACATCACCGACCTCCTAGTCCTGAGCACCATCAGAAACCTTCGCCAAACCACCGGCACAATTCCAGAAAATGTTGCCGAACTCAACGCAATATCAGCAGACATTCGCAAGACCTTAGCCATGGCGCCAACAACCCACTACGCACTCAAAAAAATGAGGGATGACGAACTTATAGCCTTAACCGGGGAAAAAGATTTTAATGACCAAGACCTCGCGCAAAAAATGGAAACTCTCACCGGAATTTTGGCGAAAGACCCCGGTGACTTCATTAGCGGACTAGACAAAGAAGGCGAAAAATTCAAAGCCTATAACCGCATGACATTGAATTACTATGAGGACAACCACCTCATGGCCAATTTCAACTACAACCGCAGTGGCGACGTTGCAGACCAAACCATGGACACAGAAAATGGCCGCTATGGCGCACCAACACAAGACATGCTGATGCACATGTACACGCGCTACTACGCTTGGGAATTAAAGGGCATATACGGCGTTGATGACGCTTCAATCTTCATGAATGAATCCCGCACAGAAATTCAGCATGACATCACATACGTAGAAGCCATGAGCAGACTTACTCCTGAAAATCAGGAAAAGCTAAAAGCGGGTATCGAAAGCCTCTCCCACCCGTCTGGGCATCTTTATTATAACCTGCGCCCGGATTTCCTTTTTCAGCAGCGCTTGAAATATTTAAAACGTCAGGCCGATGCAAAAATAAAAATCGCCGCCGATGCTAAGACCAAGGCCGATGCCGATGCTAAGACCAAGGCCAAGGCCAAGAAAAAAGAAGGGCCAAACAAAGACGGTAATGACCAAGAAAAAGCAATCAACAACCCTGATGACGAAGCACTAAATGCAACCTATGCCCAAGCAGCAGCAATTGCCGTACCTCCAGCCATCGCCGCTGGAAGCAAAATGGCTAATAAAGGCCACGCTATAGCAGCCGAAGCCGCAAAACTTGCTCCCTTTAAAGAGAAGATCCCAGCAAACAAACAACATGCAGCTAAAAGAATATGGAATGTACTCAAAACGGCTGATCAAGCAGATCCAAAATCCGAATACTACGAAAAAGCGATAAAAACCGCCAACAAGCTTTTGAAAAAAGCGGGACTAACCGAAGCTCAAGTTAGAGTATTAGGTGCAAGCAGTGAAAAATATATTATAGCTGACTCAAAAACAAAAGCAGCAGAAAGAGCCTTGCGAGCACTCGAAATCGCAGAAAACAGCACTAAAGGTTCAGAAAGGCACACAAGAGCCCTAAAATTAATGCATGAGGTGCTCAAAAGAACTGGCATAACAGAAACTCAACTCAAACTATTTAGTCTAGCAAAAACAGACCCATTTTTCGCGGCCTTAATGCAACCAGCGAAAACCGCGCTTATTCCACACGAAAGTTTTGGGCGCTCTGCACGGCCAAACCTTAAAGACGCTTCACCTGATATCCGGCGCGTCATTGGCGGTTTAAGAGCATCTGTTGACCCTTACTCTACACAGGCAGCAAGAGAAAGCGCTGCGCGCGTAGCTGCCGACATAATGCGGGACGGTGGCGTTACAAAGGCCGACCTTTTAAAATACATTTCTGAAGAAGAATTGGAATCAGTACTCAAAACTGAGAAACCTATCGTCACACCCACACCTGAAACAAAGAAGCCTGTTGCAGAAACTGCCCCTGTAAAAGAAAAACCTGCAAACACAGCAGCCCCTGCAGAAAAGTCGAAACCACCCAAAGCCGCGGTAAAAAAATCTGCAAAGCTAGCAGAGATAGATAGGCTCATAGCAGCTGATAATAAAGCAGGACATGACGGCGCGAAAAGTGCAGCCCTCAGAGATGAGGGTGAATTCGTCACGAAATCGCTCGAAGATATAAAAAAACAACAAACCGCGCCCAAAACTCCACCCAATCAAACTATTAATATTAAAACAGGTGATAATTCCCCCGTTGCTTTTAACATAGGAGACGACAACAAAATCAGCATCGATAACACCACCGGACAAAACCCTGAAGTCAAAACCGAAGGGGCGCCAAAACCTGAAACCGAGGGAACCACTACAAAAGCCCCAACAGAGGCCGAAACATCAAAAGCCGTTGTAAAAACTGAAGGGCCAGCCGCAAACGCCGACCCCGAAGTCAAACCCGCTGCAAACGCCGAGCCCGAAGTCAAAGCCGCCGCAAAAGCAAGCGATGCGCCGGAAAGTGCACCCGGCACCGGCAAGGGTTGGCAAATAGCCGGTAAAACCATGATGGGTGCAGGCGTCGCATATAGCGGATACCACGCCATCTCAAGATTCGAAGAAGACGGCGAAGGTGCGTTTACAGCGCGCGCCGGCATAACCGGAGTCGACACCGCTGTGGCCGCAAACGCTTGGAAAGGCACCCCCGGCATACTGGGCAAAACCTTACTCAAAGGTGGCGGCGCCCCCCTCATAGTCTTAACAAGCGCAGTAGAAGTTGGCGTTGCCATCAGCAATAAAGACGGACAAGCTGCAGGCGCAGCAGCCACAATTGCCGAATTTGCTACGGTTGGCGCGATCGGAGGCGCCGCAGCGGGAACCACACTCACCCCTCTTGGCACTATGGTCGTTGGAATTGCCGGCGGCCTCGGCGGCGCTGCTGTCGGTGTTGCTGTTGTAGCAAAAACAGAAATTGACAATTGGCAAGGTCGTTTTATCGACAACTTGACATACGACGGTAGCTGGTTCGGCCAAGGCATGATTAAAGACACCGAAGATCTTCTTAAAAAGGCCGCAGAATACAAAACCAAACTTGATCAGGGGGGTATTTCTCAAGCCGAACTCTCACAATACAATGAACTCCTTAGAGAAATGGAAGACCTCGCTATAGACCTTCAAAAAGCAGAAGCAGGCTTAATCCACAATGTGGCATCTTGGAACAACCTAGATACAGACGGTGACGAGCTCTTATCAGACGCCGAGCTGGCAAAGGATGAAACGGCCAATGCAGACAACAATCGTTTAAAAGACAACCGGAAATTACGAAGAGACCTTACTCAGGCATTAAGCGCATCCAACGACAAGCAAAGATATGTACAATTAGATGCCTTGTTCAATGGCGTAAACACTGCTGATGAATTAACAGCCAGACTGAACGGCGATTTCAAACATGTTGCAAAAGGGCTATCGACCACATCGCCAAAATGGGCAGATGCAATGTGGTGGGACAACCAGGATGACTGGCACAAAACATTGAATGACATCGATAAAAAAATCGTGGCCGAGACAACATCCGGCACGTTCAATCGGTCAAGCTTTAGTCAGGAAGAAACAATAGAACTCAAAAGAGACCTTCACAACATAAGAGAGAAAGTAGAAGATCGCATTCACAACCTTCTGTATGATGCCGACCAAGGCGACATAGATGCAGAAGAGTTTGATGAGTTAAATCTTTTAAGAGAAGACCTAAAGTCCGTAGACCAACTTGAAAATGTGCTCTGGACAGACAAAACCAATAACACCCCCGCCCCAACAAGCGGCACACCAAGCCCCGGCGGCAGTTAAATAAAATACCCTCTAGCCCGCACACCGCTGGCTAGAAAACACTAAACAGGATTACATCTTATAGAGGGTGTGGTCCTTTTTTTTGCCTGCGCTAAACGTTAAACCGGAAAAGTATAATGTCCCCATCCTGCACAACGTAATCCTTGCCTTCTTGCCGCATTTTCCCGGCATCCTTCGCGCCCTGCTCCCCGCCTAATCCTACATAATCGTCAAAGGCAATCGTCTCGGCCTTAATAAAACCTTTTTCAAAATCTGTATGAATAACGCCCGCAGCTTCCGGCGCTTTCGCCCCAACGCGCACAGTCCATGCCCGCGCCTCTTTCGGCCCGCATGTAAAGTATGTCTGCAAACCTAGCAATTTAAACCCGGCTTTAATAATTTTGCTCAGGCCCGGATCATCCAACCCCATCGTCTCCAAAAACTCCTGCTGTTCTTCCCCCGTATCAAGCTGCGCAATCTCCGATTCAATGCTCGCGCAAATCACAACCATCTGCGCGCCCTGCTCCGCCACCATCATTTCAACTTTTTTGGTGAAATCATTGCCGTTCGCTGCATCTTCTTCTGAAACATTACAAACATACAAAATCGGCTTCGATGTCAAAAGCTGCAGCATTTTAAGCAACTTCCTTTCATCATCTGAAACATCAACACTGCGCGCAGGTTTTCCTTCACCAAGCGCAGCCTTCACCCGCTGCGCTAACTCAACCTGTGCCTTAGCTTCTTTATCAGTGCCGCGCGCCTTCTTCTCCAGCGCAGCAGTTTGCTTCTCAATACTTTCCAAATCTGCCAACATCAATTCGGTCTCAATAGTCTCCGCATCACGGATCGGATCAACATCTCCATCAACATGCACAATATCGCCATCTTCAAAACACCGAAGCACATGAATAATCGCATCAGTCTCACGAATGTTACTCAAAAATTGGTTCCCCAGCCCCTCACCTTTTGACGCCCCCTTCACCAGCCCGGCAATATCAACAAACTCAAGCTGCGCCGGCACAGTTTTTTCAGACTTCCCAATCGCCGTAATTTGATCCAGCCGCGCATCGGGCAGCGCCACTTTCCCAACATTCGGCTCAATCGTACAAAACGGGAAATTCTCCGCCTGCGCCGCCGCCGTTGCCGTCAAAGCATTAAACAGTGTTGATTTCCCAACATTGGGCAAGCCCACAATTCCGCAATTAAAACTCATTATTTATCCTCTTATTTTAAACTCTCAGAAACACGTGTCATAAAATCATCGCTGCCCTCAAGCAATAACGGCACATTATCCGCCAATGCCGGAATTAACCGCTCTACCCATCCGGCTTCTGCCTTCGCAAAATCACTCAGCACATACCCACTCACCCGGTTCTTATCCCCCGGATGACCAATTCCCAAACGCACGCGCTTAAATTCCGGTGTGCCCATATGCGCCTTAATCGATTTCAATCCGTTATGACCGGCCACCCCGCCGCCCATCTTCACGCGGCACTTTCCCGGCTCCAGATCCAATTCATCATGAAACACACAAATACGCTCCGGCGCGATTTTGTAAAATTTTGCACACTTACCAACGCTTTGGCCAGATTCATTCATAAAAGTCTGTGGCTTAAGCAAAACAACCTTTTCCCCGCCAATCCGGCCTTCTGCCATCTCACCCTGAAACTTGGCCTTAAACGGCCCGACACCATATTCATCGGCAATAGCATCAACCGCCATAAAGCCAATATTATGCCGGTTGCTCTTATATTTATCGCCGGGATTTCCCAAACCCACCAATAACCACATCTTTGAATCTCTCTTTTTAAAAAATGAAAACATCAAACAACCATACTTCTTCATAAAAAAAGAGCACGGAAAAAATTTCGCCGTGCTCTCTTGTTAAACTTAATAAAAAGGCTGGCTTATTCTTTTTTATCGCCACCTTCGGCTTTCGCGTCATCGCCGCCTTCAGCAGCTTCGCCCTCAGCGCCCTCGGTTCCTTCTTCGCCCTCGGTTCCTTCTTCGCCTTCAGCACCTTCAGAAGCCTCAACAACTTCAACCTCAATCTGACGCGGCACCATAATCGTTGCAATCGTAAAGTCGCGGTCTGTAATAACCGGTCTAACACCTTCAGGGAGCGCAGCATCACTGACATTCACTGAATCGCCTTGCTCTTTACCTTCAAGGTTCACTTCAATCAAATCAGGAATAGACATCGCGGCGCACATAAGCTCAACTGTGTGACGAACAATGTTGAGCACGCCTTTTTCTTCCAAGCCCGGAGACTTCTCTTCATTGATAAACTGTACAGGCACATCAACAGCAATCTTCGTTTTCGCAGTAACCCGCAGAAAATCAACATGCTGCACACTATCGTTAACCGGGTGCAGCTGAATATCACGAGCCAAAACCAAGTGCTTCTCACCATCAACATCCAGATCACAAAGCGTTGTGAACATGTGGCCGCGATTATACTCCAAATTGGTGTCATGCGCGACGATGGAAACAGTAATGGGATCTTTTTTATCACCGTAAATAACGGCTGGAACTTTATTATCACGGCGTAATGCGCGGGCGATCCCCTTACCTGCCCCGTCTCTTTTAGCCGCTGTCAGTGCATAATTCTTAGACATAGCGTTTTCCTTCAAAAATATGGCCCGCCTCCAGGGGGGGTTGGGCCGTTACAATGGGGGGAGTTCTAAGGGTTTTTTAAACGTTTTTCAAGAAAAAAGAGCAAAACCCTATATATCGAAGCAAACAGCCTTTTGCTGTGGCAAGACAGCAGATTAACGAAGCCCACAGTGAAAGGGTGGAAGCTTACTTGAACAGCGCAGAAATAGAGCGCTCTTCGTTAATTCTACGTATAGCCTCACCAATGAGCGGGGATACAGAGAGCTGTTCAATATTATCAGCCATTTTTACCGCCTCTGTGGCAGCAATTGAATCCGTAATAACTAGCTTTTTCAACGGAGAATCCGTCACTTTTGCCACCGCTCCGCCTGAAAGCACCCCATGCACCACATAAGCGTGCACTTCCTTGGCTTTATTATCAATCAGCGCTTGGGCCGCATTACACAGCGTTCCGCCGGAATCGACAATATCATCAACCAGAATGCAGACTTTACCGTCAACCTCGCCAATGACATTCATAACCTCAGATTCACCGGCAGCTTCGCGGCGTTTATCAATAATCGCCAGATCGGCATTCAAACGCTTGGCCAGCGCCCGCGCCCGCACAACTCCGCCAACATCGGGCGAAACAATGCAAAGCTTCTCGCCGTTGAATGTTTCCTGAATTTGCGGAACAAAAACCGGCGCGACAATCAAATTATCCACCGGTATGTCAAAGAATCCCTGAATTTGACCCGCATGCAGCTCCATCGTCAAAACACGGTCCGCACCGGCCGCAGTAATCAAATTCGCCACCAATTTGGCTGAAATAGGCGTGCGCCCGCCTGTTTTACGGTCTTGGCGCGCATACCCAAAATACGGAATAACTGCCGTAATCCGGCGTGCAGAGCCGCGTTTCATCGCATCAATCGCGATAAGAAGCTCCATCAAATGGTCATTGGCCGGAAAAGACGTCGATTGTACAAAAAAGCAATCCTCACCACGGATATTCTCCATGATCTCAACAAACACTTCATTGTCGGCAAAACGCTTCATACTGGCTTGAGTCAGGGGAACATTAAGATAGGCTGAAACCTCTTCAGAAAGTGGTCGGTTCGAATTCCCGGCAATCAATTTCATAGGTGGTCTAACCTTTTATTTTCATTGCGAATTATGCATCGCCCTGTATGTGCCCCGAATATACGTAAAAACGCGGGCTAAAATCAAGTACCCTTTTGGATAAATCCCTAGGGTTTTATCATTATTACTGAAATCTGCCGTCCATAATCCTTTTCATGCCTATGCGTCGTTCGGCGATAACTAAAAAAATCTTCTTCGTTAAAATATGTATCCAGATCCTTGATATACACATTCTTCAAGCCTACTCGGCCCAGACGAAACGCGCAGTAGCCCGGCAAATCAAACATTAAATGGCCATCTTTACGCGCCGCCTTAAAGAACCTCTCCGCCGTGTCTTCCTCTTGAATAAATCCCTTGGAAAAATCGTCCTGCACCTCATAAGACGCCTGTCCAATGCACGGCCCCACGCAGGCTTTAATACTCTCCAGCTCCGCTCCAAGCCCAACCATCTGCTCAATCGTTGCTTCTAAAACACCTTTCAGCGCTCCACCCCAGCCGGCATGCGCCGACCCTATAACCTGTTCTCCCCCACTTTTCGTTCCGTGAAACAACACAGGTCCACAATCGGCCGTCAAAACGCTCAAAGCCAGCCCCGGCGTGTCGCTGACCATCGCATCCGCCTGCGGCCGCTCCATCCCGTCCCAGCCTTCCGAAACAACCAAACAATCAGCACTATGAATTTGATGCAGGCTTAACAAATGCGCCGGATCACACCCAGCGATTTCACTTACGATTTTACGATTTTTATTAACCTTGGCTAAACTATCATTGGAACCCGGCCCACAATTCAGTGAGGCATAGATATCCTTGCTCACGCCGCCGCGACGGCTAAAAAAGCCATGAAACACAGCATCAGCAGCAAACTCAGCTTGCTCGAAAAAAATTTGATCAGAATCCGGCCTAGAATCCAGCGGGTGTAATGCTTTTGTCATGCGTAAATCCAATAACTTTAAACAACGCCCCCATTTGATCGGAATCAATTAAACGATGCAAACCCTTTTCGACCGTCTCAGCCTGCTGTTCACTGGCTTTTTGCTTAAGCATGCTCGCGCGTGTTTCAATACCAAGATTTCTAAGAAATGCGCCTTGCGTCACAGGCCCACAGACATTCACATCAACGCCGCACGCCAAGGCTTCAAAATCAACATGACTGGTCAAATCCGCATTCCCTATATCCGAGAGCACATCAACATATTCATGCCCTTTTACGGCTTGAAACGTATCCCCGGCTGCTGACTTCAGATACCCGTAATCAATAAACAGTGCTGCGCCCTGTTGCGCCTTTAGCCGTGCGCATACATCCCAGACAAACTTACACCGCGCTGGTGATTTCTCGACAATTTCACCATCATGTGTAAAAACGAGAGCCTCCCCCTCAAGCGCAATCATCCGCTCCTGCTCACCAACAAACTGCTGAAACGGCAGCGCATCTAAAAACTCATTCCCAATCACAATAATTGGACAATCATCAGGTACACTCTCTAATTCCTCATGCCAGCGCACCTCAATCCCGCCTAACGCTTCAGCCTGTTTTTCTTTAAGCGCCGGGCTCACCTCCAGCAAATGTACGCAAGCCGCATCATGAAACCCTTGGACCTTCTTGGTTGCCCGTAACATGTCGGCCATCAACGTCCCGCGCCCCGGCCCACATTCCAATAACGTAAACTTCTCCGGCCGCCCCATCTGCATCCAGATATCGGCAGCCCATACACCAATCATCTCACCAAACAATTGCGAAACCTCTGGCGCCGTCACAAAATCACCGGCCTGTCCCAACGGATCCTGCTTCATGTAATACCCATGTTCGGGATGCCCAAGCACAAGCTCCATAAACGCACCAACGCTCATCGGTCCATTTTCACGGATTTTCTCTTTTATGATATCTTCAAGCGGCCCGGGCATCATTCTGCTCATTGCGCTTATTTTTCATGATCGCATATATAATGATCGCCAACCCAAGCATCACCATAGGCGTACTCAACACCTGCCCCATGGTAATGCCGCGGCCCCCTAAAATATTTAAGTAGCCAATATGCGCGTCCGGCTCACGGAACAGCTCAATAAACGCCCGGAACATTCCATAGCCCGCCAAAAATGCGCCAGCAACAATCCCCGGCCTATCGCGCACACACTTCAAACGTACCAGCGCAAAAAGAATAAGAAACAGCGCCGCACCCTCCAGCGCCGCCTCATAAAGCTGACTTGGATGCCGTGGAAACTCTCCACCGCGCGGGAACACCATGCCCCACTTTGAATCTGTCGCCCGCCCAAAAAGCTCCCCGTTAATGAAATTGGCAATCCGTCCAAAGAACAAACCGATCGGCACACACGCACACACTAGATCGGCCAACCTAAAAAACTCAATCCGCCGCACAAACGAAAACCATATAAGCGCCAGAATAACGCCAAGCGCCCCACCATGAAATGACATCCCGCCCTGCCAGATCTTTAAAACCGAAAACGGATGTTCCGCATAATATTCAAACTGATAAAACAGCGCATAACCCAAACGCCCGCCGAGAATAACGCCGCCAATCGCCCAAGGCAGAAAATCATCGATATCTTCACGACTCGGCCGCTTATCCTCATCCAGCCCCGCCAATCGCATGCAATATTGCCAGCCCAGCAAAAAGCCAGTGACATACGCCAGCGCATACCAGCGAATTACGAGCGGCCCAACTGAAAACGCCACCGGGTCAATGTTTGGAAATTCCCACATGCGCCCACTTATAAATCATCTAAAAAAAATAGAAACCCTGATTTCCACAGCCCTCCGCAAAAAAGAGTCGAAAATGTTTGCGAGTCCGCAAGCGTCATGGTACTGACTCCGCCTTATTGCACTATAAAAAAGAGCGCTCTTAATGCTGGGAACAAAAGAAAAGGTTCTAGATGATATCGCCCGCGTCGCTGGCGGCACAGTCAGCGTTTTCGGCGGATTAAGCCGCAATGTCCGTGAAGAAATAAAATCCCACATTGATGAAATGGCGCAGCGCCTCGATCTTGTTCCTCGCGAAGATTTAACAGCGCTCGAACTGCGCATTGAAGCACTCGAAAAACAACTCACCGCAAAAAAGAAAAACAAATGATAGACACCCAGTTTGAGCTACCCGAAGACGACATCAACCCTATCGATCATGTGGAAGATGTCTTGAATGCACACAACTGGAGCTTCAACCGTATGACCGACGACGAACTTATCGTCGAAATCGCTGGCAAAGCCGGAAACTACCGTCTGTTTTTCATCTGGCAGGA
Source organism: Alphaproteobacteria bacterium (assembly GCA_021776025.1). Taxonomy (GTDB): domain Bacteria; phylum Pseudomonadota; class Alphaproteobacteria; order Micavibrionales; family Micavibrionaceae; genus TMED27. Next base: position 266,924 of record JAJFGR010000007.1, on the reverse strand, counting down.
AGATATGTGCGCCCTGCAATTTTGTATCCAGTTCGATCTTGAAATCATGAACAATAATATTTGCACCGCTCATAAAGCGCTTCTATCAATAAATGAAAATCTTTGGATGGGTCATTTCGACCTTCCACAATCAAACAACAAACCAAGCTACCGCTACAATTGCCTATTGCGCGGTACTGGCCGTAACGATGCCAGCGACTTGATTGAAGATATGGTCGATATTTCACTCGCTCAGTGCGAACGCCACCACCCTCTATTCACCTTGCTTGCCAGCGCCAATGATGTAAACGATCAAACCCTGTCTCTTGCCCTTATGGATACAGCAGGAGAGTCTTAGAACTCCAATGAATGCGTCCCTAAAAATTGCTCTAATCGGTTGCGGAAAAATGGGCAGCGCCCTGCTCCGTGGTTGGCTCGACAATAACATCGATGCAGATTTCCGGGTCATCGAACCACACGATATCCCCTTTAACAATATCGATCATTTCCGCGACACCGCCGAAGGATCCAAAGACCTCGCCATCGCCGATATCATTATCCTCGCGGTAAAGCCGCAAATCATGGCAGAAATCTGTAACAACGTGCAAAAACACCTCTCAAAAGAAACCCTCATCCTCTCAATTGCCGCGGGGCAGTCCATAAGCAGCTTTGAAACTTATTTTGGGGCCTCCCAGCCCATCATCCGCTCCATGCCCAATCTCCCAGCTTCAATCGGCAAAGGCATCAGCGTTATGCTCGCCAATAAAAATGTTTCTGATGACCAAAAACAACAGGCCAGCACCTTACTCGAAACTGCCGGAAAGGTTGAATGGTTAGAGGATGAAAACCTGCTCGATGCTGTCACCGCGCTTTCCGGCTCCGGCCCGGCCTATGTCTTTCACCTCATTGAAACCCTCACAGCCGCGGGCATAGAAACAGGACTTTCTCCTGAGCTTGCAGAAACATTAGCCCGGCAAACCGTTATCGGCTCTGCCGCTCTGGCTGAAACGGAAAACCAAGTTGATGCGGCAACACTGCGCCAAAATGTCACCAGCCCCGGCGGCGGCACCGAAGCAGCCCTTAAAATTCTTATGGATGGGCGCATACAGAATATTTATGACGAAGCCCTCGCCACGGCAACCAAACGCTACAATGAATTAAATTCTTAAAAATTCACTAGTGCGCAAGCAATAGTAGAATTTTAACCTCTACCCTTAGTGCCCAAACCAATATCTTTAGCGAGCTGACTGCGCTTCTCCGCATAATTCGGCGCCACCATAGGATAATCCGCCGGCAACCCCCAACGCTCGCGATATTCTTCCGGGCTCATGCCATAGGCTGTCTTCAAATGGCGCTTCAGCATTTTCAGCTTCTTCCCGTCTTCCAAACATACAATATAATCAGGGGTTATAGATTTCTTAATTGGCACCGCCGGTTGCGGACGATCCATACTGACATTCACATCTGTATTTACATTGGCCAGCGTTTTAAACACTTGTTCAATCACCGCCGGAATTTCACTCGCCTGCATCGTATTATTTGATACATAGGAGGAAACAATCTCCGTAGTCAAAGCAAGTAATTCTTCACGGCTAGTTTGGCTGGTCATAAAAAACCTCTGATTTTCATTGATATAGCCCGGACATACTGAATGTTTAACAAAGTAATTGTCAACAAAAATACTATCGAATTCATGTGTTTTACTATGCCTGAAGCTTTCGCGGCGGAGTTTTTGGCTGGCTCACATCCGCGCCCCGCAAATATACCGGCTCCGCCTCGGTCATAAACACAGAATCTTCACCCCCGCACGCCTGTAGAAGCTGCGCAACCTTAACCATAGCCGGAAGGTTATACCCCTCATCAATAGCCCAGGAGCCCTCTGCCACCTCTATAAACCGTGAAACACCATCGCCAATCAAAACCGACCCTTCAGGAATATCAATGTCTTCCCCAGCGCACCCCTCAGATACCGCATGCCCTTGACTATCAAAATGCTGAAAATAGAAATCCTTACGTTTGGTTTCCAAAACAACGCTGCAGGGCTTACTTTCCCGCGCAAAAAAATCCATCGCCAGCACGTCAAACGTCGTAATCCCAAACACTGGTATACTTAAACTGAGCCCAAAAGCTCGCGCTGTTGAAAGCCCAATCCGCAAACCTGTAAACGCTCCCGGCCCAACGGTGCAAACAACCACATCCAAATCCGCGTACTCTAAACCGCATTCATCCATCACCTCTTGCGCAAACGGCACCAAGTGCTCTGCCTGCCCGCGCGCCATTTCTTCAGAGCGAACCGCCCAGCACTCACCCGCCACCAACACAGCGCTAACGCCCCCCAAAGCTGTATCCAGCGCCAATATGTTTTGAAACCCGCTCATAATTTCTACTTTACATGCTTTCTTTTATTGCCAAACTCGATTACATAAAGACCATGAATAAATTTATTCTTCAATGCGTTTTAATATCTGCACTTATATTCGCTGCGTCCCACTCTGCACACGCAGCAGAAGGAACAATCCCTGAAGACAACAGCAAGGCTGTTATCCTAGCCTATCACCGCATTGGTGAAGACCACCTGCCCGATCAAAGCTTAACTCTGGAACAGTTCCATCAGCATGTTCAGGAAATTAAAAACGGCCATTATAACGTCCTGCCTTTAAACCAGATTGTAGAGGCCCTGCAAACAGGGAGCCCCCTACCACCACGCACAATCGCCATCACGCTGGAAGGCGCCTACCGCTCCGCGATCGAAACTGCCGCGCCGCTTTTACTTGAAAATGCACTGCCCTTCACCATTTTTTACGCCAGCAACCTGCTTGATCAAAAAGATCCATCTTACGCCAGCTGGGATGATTTAAAAGCCCTACAGCGCCAAAAAACAGTTGATCTGGGAACCCTTCCCGCATCATACGCTCACATCACCCACCAACCAAAACAAGACATGCTGGCCGCTCTTAACAAAGCGCGTCAACGCCACCGCGAAGAATTCGAGCAAGAAGCCGCATTCCTATCTTACCCGTACGGAGAATATTCCATCGAGCTACAAGCTTTAGCAAAATCACAAGGCTTCCTCGCCGCATTGGGTCTCCACTCTGGCGCTCTGTACGCTGGGTCCGATCAATACGCCCTACCGCGATTTAGCCTGACCGAACTTTATGGAGATTTAGAACGCTTTCTAATGGTCACCAACGCATACCCTCTGCCCGTTCAAGACATTGAACCCGCAGATCCATATTTAAAAACCGGTAGCTTCTTCACCGGCTTTACGGTCACAGAAGGCCTGCAAAATGACACCAATAATCTTTCATGTTTTATTTCCGGCGAAGGCAAGGCCAATGTTGAAACACTCGGAAACCGCGTGGAAATTCGTTCAGAAACTGATCTAAAAGATCAAACGCGCATCCGCCTGAATTGTACAATGCCAGGGCCCGTTTCCAAGGATGATGAAACTGGGTGGCGATGGTTAGGACTTCTCTATCACCGTGCTGAGGAAGATTTTGCGATCAATACTCCTCAACCGGCCGAACCTCCTGAACCTCAGGAATAAAATGCTTCAGCATATTCTCAATGCCGGACTTAAGCGTCATCGTTGAACTCGGGCACCCGGCACACGCCCCACGCATCCGTAGCAAGACAACCCCATCATCAAAACTTTCAAATTCAATATCGCCGCCATCCATCGCCACCATTGGCCGTACGCGCGTTTCAATAAGCTCGCGAATTTGCGCTGAAATTTCATCTTCCTCAATCACCTCTCCGCTTTGTCCATCGTAATAAGACGGCAAAACCACAGGTTGGCGCATCGAAAAATGCTCCATTAACCCGCCAAGGATCATCGGCTTTAACACTGACCAATCCGTATCATCGGCCTTTGAAACTGAAATAAAATCGCTACCAAGAAAGACTAGCTCAACCCCCTGCAACGCAAATAACCGCTGCGCCAATGGCGATTGCACCGCATCTTCGGCAGACTTAAACTCGGCCGTGCCTTTTTCCAGCACGCTCTGCCCGGGCAAAAACTTAATCGTTGAAGGGTTTGGTGTAGCTTCGGTTTGGATAAACATAAACGCGGCTCCTTTAGCCCATGATTTAGGCCGAAAGCGCCGTGAAGTCAATTATAACGACTTACATACTATCCGGAACAACAACCAGCGGCACTCGCAAATGCGACAGCCCCTTGCCTGTAAAATAAGAAATAAGCGGATTTGTAGACGACGAAGCAGCCCCCAGCACCAGCGCACGCAAAGTTTTATCCGTATTAATAACCTCCACCACCTGCTGACGGGTTTTACCTTCCTTAATATAAAACGCGGGAATGATACCCGCGATATCGTAAAGTCGCTGCGCAATATCCCATAGATTTTTCTCTGCTTCAGCGCGTTTATCACTTTCAATGCGCTGCTCAATAAACCGCCAATGCATGTAATTTTCTTCTTCAATCACATACAAAATCGCGACATGGCCTTTATTTTTCCGCGCCATATACGCAACCCGGCGCAATGCCGCTTCAAACTCCGAGCTTTCATCAGCCACCAACAGGTAAACACCGCCTCCTTCTTCTAAGGGCAGCTTTTGGTTGTCATTTTCCTTAGCCTTCAATGTAGTCATAAGTGCGATAATACCTTATTTTAAAGAATTCTCCTAGTTGCGCTGCACAAGGAAGTTAGACAACCAGCCCGCGAAACAAGCAATCAAAACACATAAAAACCCGTATAAAAACGAATGATTTATCGAAAATTTGTGAACATTAGAGCTAAAACCTGTTAACCCCACTTGAAGTTCTTTCGTCTGCTCATACACAATTTGACCATCATTCACTAACAAAGCCCGAACCTTATATTCACCCGATGGAACATTCGACGGCAAATGAAAGTCAGCGCGAAACAAATGCTCGCCCAAAAACAAAACCTTTTGCGGTTTAATCGGATATAAATTATTTTGCTGCTGATTACGAAGCAGAGCATCCTGAAACAATACCGTCACTTCTTCATCATAACGATCTTTATGGGGTGCAAATTTTAATGCCAACAGACCAAGCCGTCGCTCTTTTTGTAAATCAAGGCTTAAGATTTCAGATTCGCTATCAACACTAAGTGCATAATCATAATATGAAGCCGTACCTTTAAACCGCAAAGATGATCTATTAACCCACGCTCCAAATGTTCTTTCTTTCCGGCGTACAACGCTATCATGCGCTGGCCCTTCGATAACCACAACGACCTCTCCATCACCTTCTCTATCGCCAAATACAACCAAATCTGAACCTGTAAACCCGCCGGTGATCTCAACATAATCATCGGCCAGACTGAAATTCAAAGGTTCAGGAAAAGCCTTACCTGGCATCACAAAAACGACCAGTAAAATAAAACTGCTAAAAACCAGAAATTTTCTCTTTTGAAACAATCTTATCATTGTGCCATAACCGTTGAAAAAATATCATCAGGTGCCATAAACAAATCAACCATCAGCTTGGCACAAACCGCCAAAACAATCAGCGCCAAGAAAACACGCACTTGCCGACCTTTGAAAAGCCATGAAATCGAAACCCCTATTTGCGCGCCAACAACACTGCCCAAAATCAAAATAATCGCGAGTACAATATCAACTGTATTGTTCAAAACCGCATGCATAATTGTTGCCGACCCGGTCGTAAAGATCACCTGAAACAGCGCTGTGCCTGCCACAAGCAGCGGCGGCATCCCTAAAATATAAATCATCGCAGGCACAATCAAGAAGCCCCCGCCAATACCCAACACCGAAGCCAAAACACCACCGATAAAACCAATTGCCCCCGGAACAAAGGCACTGATAAACAGCTTGGAACGCGGAAACCTCATTTTATAAGGAAGCGCCAGAATAAACGGGGAGATCCGTGTGTTGTTAAACGCCTTGCGCACGTCCTCCTTTTTCTTAAACAAAGACGCGACACTTTCCAAAAACATCAAACTGCCAATACCGCCCAACAGCAAAATATACAGCATCGAAATCGCAAAATCGATTTGACCAAGATATTGCAAAAACTTAAATATAAAAATACCCAAAAATGAGCCCAAAAGCCCCCCAACCATCATCACACAGCCCATTTTCAGATCGACATTATGACGTCGTAAATGCCCCAGCGACCCCGCCATGCTCGAGGCGACAAGTTGGCTAGCCTGAGTGCCCACCGCCACTGTAGGTGGAATACCAATAAAAATAAGAAAAGGTGTTGTTAAAAAGCCGCCGCCAACACCAAAAAGCCCCGAGACAAGCCCAACGACAGCGCTCAGCACAAATATAGTTTCCACAGAAACTGCCATTTCGGCAATGGGCAAGTAAAGCTGCATTACATTAGGAGTTCATATTATTCATTTTTCGTTGCTAGAATGCCCAAAAAACATCAAATTTTCAAGAATTTATAGCATCTTATTAAGAAAGCTTAGTGATAAGTGTCTTCAAAAACATGCGAACCGCGGACTTTCAGCGTTTTATCACCAAGGAAATCACGGTAATACCCGCTAATCGCAAAATTCGTACCTTGGTGGAAATTAACGGCTTTAACAAAATTCAAAAACTTATCATGCCACTTATGATATGCGGCTTCCTGCGCGCTGCACTCAACTGTATAAGCCTTATTCCGGTATAAAGTGGCAAAGCCAATCGCGCGCTTTTTCATCTTCGCGCCTTTGACTGTCTCATACGATACAGAGGCCATAGAGGCAAAACCGCGCCCCAAACCGTTATTATCCGTACCTTCATGGATAACCACATTGTTATATTGCGCTAAATACTGTTCCCAATAATCTTTGCTGTAATACAAGCGCTGTATCGCTGCACTATTACGCACCGGATAAATCTTAAACCGCCCATCATCAAGAATATTCACCTTACATTCCGCAAACTCGTTATCGCCCGGCGCCCGTACAGTCAGCATATCGCCTGGGTTCTGGTTATTCGCACGTTGCCATGTGTCGGCATAAGAAACAGTCATCTTCGTCATCGGATCACGCCAAACACTCACGTCAGCCTTGGCTGAAGAGAGTCCTATAACCAGCGCAAGCGCCGTAACTGTTGCAATTCGTAATGTGTTTTTCATCTGATTTTCCCGGCAGAACTGCCTTTGCCCTCTAATTATGCCCTAAACATAACTATTTTGCCACATGAAATACCAACAAGAGGTTAATAGCTTTTACAGAATGTAATTACACTCACACGGAACCAAAAGAATTTTCTTTCTGACGAGGCATGAGCGATGGCGCGTATAAAAAATACGCTAAGAGCGAATAACAAAGTCAGAAGGAAAATTATGCAGGTTACTGTTTCCAGAATCCCATAATATCCCGGGTTTCTTGAACAGTTTGGTCCGCAATCGCGTTCGCTTTTGCATTCCCAGCCGCCAAAATATCGTCAATTTCCGCCGGATCAGCCATCAATTCACTCATCCGCGCCGTCATCGGTGCAAGCTTCTCAACAGCCAGGTCGGCCAATGCAGGTTTAAACTCACCCCAGCCTTTACCGCCAAACTCCGCCAGAACATCCGCCTTTGAAATCTCCGCCAAAGCCGCATAAATCGTTACCAAATTGGCCGCACCTGCTCGCCCTTCCAACCCATCAACGCTCTCCGGCAAGGCTTCCGGATCTGTCTGCGCCTTCTTGATATTTTTGACAATCGTATCCGCATCATCGGTCAGATTAATTCGGCTCTTGCTGCTTTCATCCGACTTGCTCATCTTCTTCGTACCATCTTGCAAACTCATCACCCGCGTACCTTCACCCATAATATACGGCTCTGGCTGCACAAAAAATTCCTGCCCATATCGCGTATTAAACGTGGCGGCAATCTCGCGGGACAGCTCCAAATGCTGCTTCTGATCTTCACCCACCGGGACATGCGTTGCCTTATAAAGCAAAATATCCGCCGCCATCAAAACCGGATAGGCAAACAGCCCCAGCCCCGCGCGTTCCGCGTTCTTCCCCGCCTTATCCTTAAACTGCGTCATCCGCTCCAGCTTGCCCATCTGCGTCATGGTGGAAAGCAGCCACATCAACTCCGAATGCGCCGGCACAGCAGACTGCACAAAAATCGCGCTCTTATCCGGATCAATCCCGCCCGCAATATACGCCGCCGCAATCTCCCGCGTTGCCCGCAGCAACTCCGCCGGGTCCTGCGGCACAGTCACCGCATGCAAATCCACAACGCCATACATGCATTCGCTATCCGGCTCATTCTGCAAAGCCACCCAGTTCTTAAGCGCGCCCAGATAATTCCCCAGATGGAGATGCGATGTCGGCTGCATGCATGATAGAATTCGTTTACTCATCTTATGCTTTCTTAAAATATTGCTTTATAACCTCTGGCTTCACCGCGCCAGTCAATAATATCGACAGACCATATGAAACCAAACCGCTTAAAACAAGTCCTGCCAATACTATAATTTGTGTAGTTCCCTCAACCCACATCAAATCATAAAAAATATTTTGCAAAACAATTAAACAAACAACCATTATAATCACACTAAAAATAATACGCGGCAACGCCCGTTTAAGCCGTTCATCAAAACTCGCCACTTCATGCCCTTTCAGCGCGTGAATATGCATCACAAATTGCAACCATCCGCTCAAGCCTGTAGCTAATGCAATCCCCACCACACCGATAAATTGGATCAACACAAGACTGAGTAAAATGTTAAACAGCGTCGCCTTCACAGAAATTTTCACAGGTGTTGTCGTATCCTGCCGCGCCCAATGCGCGGTCGAGAACACTTTAATCGCGATATAGGCCGGCAATCCCACAGCGTAAGCCATTAAAACACTCGATGTGTAGTAAGTATCCTCCGAAGTAAACGCACCCCTCTCAAAAAGCACTGTAACCAAAACACTCGACATGAAAAACAAAGCCGCCGCAGCAGGCAAAGCAAGCAGCAAACACATCTCGAGCGCCCGGTTAAACAAATCGCGCCCCTGCTCAATATCACCCTTCGCCAAAGCTTTCGAAAGCATCGGCAAAAGCGCTGCACCCACCGCAATCCCAACAACACCAAGAGGCAACTGGTTCAATCGATCGGCATAATACAAATACGAAATCGACCCCGCCGCCAAGAACGAGGCAATAATCATGTCCGCAAACAGATTGATATGCATGACCCCCGCGCCAATCACGCCCGGCCCCATCAACTTAAAAACACGGCGTATTTTCTCATCTTTGAATTGCGGCCGCTTCAGTTTCAAATGAATTTTCGCCCGCCGCGCCGCGACACATAACCAAACAAGCTGAACAGCCCCGGCAAACAACACCCCACAGGCCAGCGCATGCCCGACGCTTTCAAAATGCCCACTCAAAAGCAGCGCACTTATAAGGCATAAATTAAACAGCACCGGCGCAAACGCAAATGGCGCAAACCGGTTCACCGCATTCAAAACCCCGCCCAAAAGCGCGGTTAAAGACATCAGCATCAAATACGGAAACGTAATACGGCTCAGCTCAATCGCCAGAGTTTCCCGCAAGCCGTCACTTTCAAAACCCGGCGCAATCAACGTAATAATCAGCGGCATCCCCGCCAGCGCCAACAGCGTAAACACCGACAGGCACGAGAGCATCACCATAAAAGCGTTAGACGCAAACGCATCCGCCTCTTCGCGCCCCTCTTTCTCAATACTTTCGGTATAAATCGGTACAAACGCGACGCTGAACGCGCCTTCCGCCGTTACCCGGCGAAAGAAATTCGGCAACTTCAGCGCCACAAAAAACGCATCCGCAACCGGCCCCGCGCCCAATATCGCCGCGGTCAGTATGTCACGGGTAAATCCGAACACACGGGAAAGACCCGTTAACCCCGCCACCGTCGCCATAGCTTTTGCTAATTTCATATGTTACGCATAGCATTCTTGAGGTAAGGAAAACAGTATGCAAAACCCGGAAAGTAGACAATTTGGGGAAAAACAAGTCACCCCCGAGGAGAAAACCACCCTCGTCCGCGGCGTATTCGATTCTGTAGCTGATAATTACGACATCATGAACGACCTCATGTCCGGTGGTCTACACCGCCTCTGGAAAGATAGCTTCGTCCGCCGCATCCGCCCTAAATCAAATCAAAAATTCCTCGACGTTGCTGGCGGCACCGGCGATATCGCCTTCCGCATCAAGAAAAAAGCCCCCAGCGCCGATATCACCGTCTTCGACCTCAACCAGAATATGCTCGATGTCGGGCGCGACCGCGCCATCGACAAAGGCTGGATCGACGAATTCGACTGGATCACCGGCAACGCTGCCTCTCTGCCCTTCGAAGATAACAGCTTCCATGTCTATACCATCGCATTCGGCCTCCGAAACGTCACATTAATAGACGAAGCCCTGCGCGAAGCCGCCCGCGTCCTTAAACCCGGCGGACGCTTCTTCTGCCTTGAATTCTCTCATGTTCGCGAACCCATCCTCGCCAAAGCCTACGATCTATACTCCTATAACGTTATCCCTCGCATAGGCGCAGCGGTGGCTAAGGACAAGGAAAGTTATCAATACCTTGTCGAAAGCATCCGTAAATTCCCCAAACAGGAAGATTTGCAAGCCCGCATGGAAGCCGCAGGCCTAAAAAACTGTTCATTTTCAAACCTTTCTGTAGGTATCGTCGCCATCCATAGCGGCATAAAAGCCTAAAACAGCTCTTTTATTTGCCATAATTTTACAAAACGCTTTCAAAGCCTTACAATTTTTTATTGACAGACAAGGGCCTAAGGCGCAATTGTATGGCTCATCATCCATAATATGAATATTAAGTACTAAGGAGAGGACTACCCCTATGAACAACTTTACAAAATCTATCGTTTATTCCGGTGTTGTACTGGCCGCTGGCCTAGTTGCAATCTTCGCAATCTATAACAACATGGGCACAAGCGGTAACATATCTTACATCGAACCTGCTGCCGGCTCTGAAGTTGGCGAAGCAATCGGCGATGGCTCAACCGCAACTATGAACTCTATCACAGAAGCTGCAACAGAAGCCGCTGAAATGGCAACAGAAGCTGCGGCAGACGCTGCTGAAATGGCAACTGAAGCTACGGAAGCCGCTGAAATGGCAACTAAAGCCGCTGAAGAAGCTACGGAAGCCTCCGCAACCGCAGAAGCCGCGACCGAAACAGCAGAAGAAACTTCTGCTGAAGCAACTGAAGCAGCCGAAGCTGCAACGGAAGCTGCTGAAGAAGCAACAGAGGCCGCTGACGCTGCGACTGATGCTGTTGAAGAAGCTGTTGAAGGCACAGAGCCTGCTTCTGGTGACGAAATCATCGAAAAAGCAAAAGAGCTTGCCCAGTAAACTCTAAAAGTAAGCCTTTTTCTTAAAGTAAAAGTTTAAAGGCCCTGCTAGCAATAGCGGGGCTTTTTCTTTATAAACAATGCCATGAGCAAAACTCTTAAAGATAAATCTGCACTCCTGATCATCAGCGGCGGCATCGCCGCTTATAAATCTTTGGAGCTCATCCGCCTGATCAAAAAATCCGGTGGCCATATACGTTGCATTCTCACCAAAGGCGGCGAACAATTTGTCACGCCGTTAAGTGTCGCCGCCCTATCCGAAGAAACCGTTTACACTGACCTCTGGTCGCTTAAAGACGAAACCGAAATGGGCCATATCCGCCTGTCCCGTGAAGCCGACCTGATCATCGTCGCCCCAGCCAGCGCCAACATCATCGCGCAAATAGTGCACGGCAATGCCGAAGACCTCGCCACCACCACACTTTTGGCCGCCGATAAACCGATCCTCATCGCTCCGGCCATGAACCACATGATGTGGAATAACCCGGCCACACAAGACAACATCACAGCCCTGCAAGCTCGCGGCATCGAAACCATCGGCCCAACCGAAGGCGACATGGCCTGCGGCGAGCATGGCATGGGCCGCATGAGCGAGCCCGAAGACATCTTCGCCGCTATCAACGCTTTTTTTTTCGAAAAGCCGCTTGAAGGCTATAAAGCCCTCGTAACCTCCGGCCCAACGCTAGAACCGCTCGACCCAGTGCGCTTCATCTCCAACCGCTCTTCCGGCAAGCAAGGCCACGCCATCGCTAGTGCACTACATAAATTCGGCGCCGACGTCACCCTTATCAGCGGCCCCGTTGCACTGCCTGACCCCGCTGGCGTCAACACAATCCACGTTGAAACGGCAGCCGAAATGCTCAAAGCCTGCGAAAGCGCCCTGCCCGCAAATATCGCCGTATGCGCTGCCGCCGTCAGTGACTGGGCACCCACTCAAAACGCCGATCACAAAATCAAAAAACGCGGCGATGAAACCCCACCAGCCATCGCCCTCAAAGAAAACCCAGATATCCTCAAAACACTGGCAAGCCATAAACAACGCCCACAGCTCGTCATCGGCTTCGCCGCTGAAACTGAAAACTTGACTGAAAACGCCGCTGCGAAACTCGCCCGTAAAAATTGCGACTGGCTTCTCGCCAACCTCGTGGGCCAAGACGATAAAAAAATCTTTGGCGAAGACCAGAATCATGTCTATCTTATAACGTCTTCAGATACTCAGGATTGGAGACCAATGAGCAAACAAGCCGTTGCCACCAAACTTGCCGAAGAGATTACAAACCATTTAGAACAACCGAAGGTTCAGGACGCCGCCGAATGAGTGAAGTTAAAGTCAAATTAATGCCACTGGAACACGCCGTAGGCCTACAGCTCCCAACCTACGCGACGGAAAAATCCGCCGGCATGGACCTCACAGCCGCTTTGGAAGAAGCCCTTGAGATTGCACCAGGCGACCGTGCCCTTGTCCCCACTGGCCTGTCTATCAGCCTACCTGAAGGGCACGAAGCGCAAATCCGCCCCCGCTCCGGCCTTGCTGTCAAACACGGCGTTACCGTTCTCAACACCCCCGGCACCATCGATGCGGATTACCGCGGTGAAATCAAAGTCATCCTCATCAATCACGGTAAAGAACCCTTCACAATTGAACGCGGCATGCGCATCGCCCAGATGGTGGTCGAAAAATTCGAACATGTTGAATGGGATGTCGTTGAAAGCCTCGAAGAAACCGAGCGCGGCGAAGGCGGCGTCGGCTCAACCGGCACATCCACGGGATAAACCAAACTTTCCCCTTCCAAAAATACCACTCAATCCTCTATCATCCCTCTTATGGGTAACTTAGCGTTAAAAACACCAGATGAATTTCTGGCCGATGGCCATACGCCAATGATGGCGCAATATATGGCGATCAAGGAGCGCTACCCCGATGCTCTACTCTTCTACCGCATGGGCGACTTCTTTGAACTCTTCCATGATGACGCGATCAAAGCTTCCGAAACCCTCGACATCACCCTCACCAAACGCGGCAAGTCTGACGGCACAGATATCCCCATGTGCGGCGTCCCGTTCCACGCCTGTGAACCGTATCTGGCCAAGCTGATCCGCGCCGGATTCAAAGTAGCAATCTGCGAGCAAACTGAAACACCTGAAGAAGCAAAAGCTCGCGCCAAGGCCGAAGGACAGCCCACATCAAAATCGCTGGTGAACCGTGACGTGGTGCGCGTTGTTACGCAAGGCACCCTCACCGAAGACTCACTTCTAAACGCCCGCGAAAACAACTACCTCAGCGCCCTTGCCGAAGTCGGCGGGCAATACGGCATCGCTTGGGCAGAACTTTCAACTGGGTCATTTACGGTTCAACCTGTTTTGAAGGATGGTCTGCAAACCGCGCTAGAGCGGATCAACCCGCGTGAAATCGTCATCCCCGAAACCCTGAGCGAAACTTTGGGTCCCGATGATCGCCTCAGCCCGCAAGCCCCCTCATTATTCGACAGCCAAAATGCCCAGAAAAAGCTCGAGCGCATCTTTGGCGTTGGCACCCTCGAAAGCTTCGGCGCCTTCTCCCGCGCCGAAGTCGCAGCGGCCGGCGCGCTGATCGATTATATCGAGCGCACCCAAATCGGCAAAATCCCTTACCTCGAAAAACCAACCCAAATGGCTTCCGGCGCGTCCATGGAAATCGACGCTGCCACCCGTCGTAATTTAGAGATCATCCGCACCCAAACCGGTGAACGCAAAGGCTCACTCCTCGCCACCATCGACCGCACCATCACCGGCCCCGGTGCGAGGCTGCTCCAATCCTGCCTCTCGGCTCCACTCACAAACCTCGATAAAATCGCCGTGCGTCTGAACCGCGTGGAGCACTTCACCAACGATGCACCTATGCGTGATTTACTGCGTGGACAACTCAAAGAAATGCCGGATATGGAACGTAGCCTGTCGCGTCTTTCTGTCGGGCGCGGCGGCCCGCGCGATCTCACAATGATCCGTGACGGCTTGACGCAAATAGAGATCATCCGCGCCGCGCTGCAATCCCACAAAGATACAAAAACGGTGCTCGGTGATCTGCTTGATGCACTCAAAAACGAGCCCCTCACCGCCGCCCTCCAGGACAAACTCACCCAAGCATTGGAAGCCGAACCACCCATGCTCACCCGTGATGGCGGCTTTATCGCCGAAGGCTATTTCAAAAAACTCGACGAGCTCAAAACTCTAAAGGATAAATCCCGCCGCCTCATCGCCGGACTACAATCCAAATACCAAAAAGACACCTCCATCGACGCCCTTAAAATTAAATTTAACAATGTCTTGGGCTATTTCATTGAAGTCACCGCCAAGCACGGCGATAAGATGATGACAATCAAAGATCAAGCCGATAGCCCCTACATCCACCGACAAACCATGGCCAATGCCGTGCGCTTCACCACCACCGAACTCGCCGAGCTTGAACGCGACATTTCCTCCGCTGGTGAAAAATCCCTCGCCATTGAACTTGAAATCTTCGATGAACTCGTTGCCGAATGCACTGCTATGTCAGAAGAAATCGGCATCCGCGCCGGCGCTATCTCCACCCTCGATATGGCTGCCGCCCTTGCCCAACTCGCCGTTGATCAAAATTACACCCGGCCCGTCCTCGACCAATCACTGGCCTTCGATATCACAGACGGCCGCCACCCGGTCGTCGAAGCTGCCCTGCAAACCAGCCAAGAAAGCTTCGTCCCCAACGATTGTGCGCTGATGCCCGAAAACCATCTCTGGCTGCTCACCGGCCCCAACATGGCCGGTAAATCCACATATCTGCGACAAAACGCGCTCATCGCCATCCTTGCCCAAACCGGCTCATACGTGCCCGCAAAAAAAGCCCATATCAGCATCATCGATAGAGTTTTCAGCCGCGTCGGCGCCTCAGACGATCTTGCCCGTGGCCGCTCCACCTTCATGGTCGAAATGGTTGAAACCGCCACCATCCTTAATCAAGCCACCGAAAAATCCCTCGTCATCCTTGATGAAATCGGTCGCGGCACCGCAACCTTCGATGGCCTATCGATCGCCTGGGCCTGCGTTGAACACTTACATGACATCAATAAATGCCGCGCCCTATTTGCCACCCACTACCACGAACTCACCGCGCTCACGAGCAAACTCGCGCAGCTCTCCTGCCACTCTATGCAGGTCAAGGAATGGAAAGGCGATATTGTCTTCCTACATAGCGTCGATGAAGGCGCCGCTGATCGTTCCTACGGCATCCATGTCGCCAAGCTCGCCGGCCTGCCAGAGGCCGTCATCACCCGGGCGGGAACCATTCTTGAAATGCTTCAAACCGGTGAACAATCCGGTAACCTCGCGCGACTCGCCGACGATCTCCCACTCTTTTCAATGCAAGACAGCGCACCAGCTGCGTTCACCCCCTCACCGGCGCTACAGCAACTCGAAGACATAAACCCCGACGCGCTCAGCCCACGCGAAGCGCTCGATGCGCTCTACGCTCTAAAATCTATGATAAATTCAGAAAAAAATTAATCGACTTCGGCTTTCAACAAAACCGAGGATTCTGCGTATAATCCGCCAATTTTTTCAATCAATGGCACTATATCGTGAGCATTTCTCTCTCCACCAATCACTTCATTCCCCGCCTGCTCAATATCCTCACATAACTCATGCAGTGCCATAAGACCCAAATTCCCGCTAGAAGATTTCAACGGATGCGCGGCATCAACAACAACCTTCCAGTCATTATCAGCTGCGCCTTTCTGAATAGAGTCAACATAAGTGGAAGCATTCGTAAGATAGGTTTCAACAACATAGGGAAACTTATCCTGAATAAAATTTTTCAACTCCCCCAAAGAACTTCGATCAATAAGCTCATTCATATCTTATCCTTTTTGATGAAACAGACACACAGAAAGAATATTTAACATTTGCAATATTACACCAACCAAAGGTTGTATTCTACATAGTTATTTACGCTATAACTTGCTTTAACATGCCCAAATGATTATAAATCCGTTGCGCTGGCCCGCCACAAACCAAGGATAACCTTACAAACTATGAGCGTAATCGAAATGCAGAATAAATTTATAAACGGCTCTGAGCATACAACTGAAACCCCGATAGAAACGGACGCCCTGATTATTGGCGCCGGGCCGTGCGGTCTGTTTTGCGCGTTCGAACTCGGTCTACTTGATATGAAATGTCATTTCATCGATATCCTCGACCGCCCCGGCGGCCAATGCGCCGAACTTTATCCCGAAAAACCGATTTACGACATTCCCGGCTACCCTGAAATTTGCGGGCAAGAGCTCACCGATAAACTGCTTGAACAGATCAAACCGTTCGAGCCGGTCTTCCATCTCCAACAAATGGCAGAGAGCCTTGAAAAAACCGATGACGGCAAATGGAAGCTCACAACAGACATCGACACAATTTTCATCGCGCCCGTCATAATCATCGCCGCTGGCGGCGGCTCTTTCGTCCCGAAAAAACCGCCCATTCCCAGTATCGAGGAATATGAAGACACCTCCGTATTCTACGCCGTGCGCCAGATGGAACAATTCCGTGATAAAAAACTGCTCATTGTCGGCGGCGGTGATAGCGCCCTCGACTGGACCCTAAGCCTCCAGCCACTCGCAAAAAACCTCACCCTCGTCCACCGCCGCGATGAATTCCGCGCCCATATGGACAGCGTCAATAAAATGCGCACGCTCCACACCGACGGCAAAATCAACTTTCAAACCGGACAGGTCAAAGAACTCATCGGTGAAAACGGCCAGCTTTCCGGCGTAATTATCGAAGATAAAGAAAAAAACCGCACTGAAATCGAATGTGACACCCTGCTGCCCTTCTTTGGCCTGACGATGAAACTCGGCCCTATTGCCAATTTCGGCCTAGACCTCAATGAAAACCGCATCCCCGTTGATACTGAAAAATTCGAAACGAGCGTCCCTGGCATCTTCGCCGTCGGCGACATCAACCACTATCCCGGCAAACTCAAGCTCATCCTCTCCGGTTTCCACGAAGCCGCGCTCATGTCACGACAAGCCTTCCGCATCACCAACCCCGATGCCAAACTGAAATTCGAATACACAACATCCAGCTCCTCCCTACAGAAAAAACTGGATGTAAACGATGCTAAAGATAAGAAACAAGCTTAAGAGATAGAGTAAAAACTTAAGTATTAAGTTATAGGGCTTAGCTTAACCTAAACCATCCACGATGAAACCTTCATCAACATTATAAGCAAACACCTGCATCTTCTGTGGTAACGTCTTTATATGCTGAACGATAACCTTTTCTCCATCAGATTTTTCTATAGGGGTTATTGTAGCTATGCCACTTTCAACCCTGTCCCAGTCTTTCTTCTTTAGCAAAAACATATCCCCTGAATGTATCATAAATTTCTTCCTAAGCTCAGGGTTGGCGTCTCCGTTTACACCTGTTAATGGGTTGTCAGAGTTAACAGAAACATCAGCGCCGAAGAATTCTGCAAAAACACCACATGTTTTGCCAGTTTTAGCTTCCAATTTCATTTGTTCTTGCTCAGTTACATCTTGGAATTGCTCTAAAGTAACGTCTCCAAGCAAGTTTTCAATTGTCCGCATAGTCTCCTCCATAAATCAATTATGGGAATTGCATATATTAAACCTTATCCACTTGCAACAAAAAAGCCTAACTCCCGTATTTTGCAGGAGAAATCTGGCATCGATGACAATAAAGCCAAGAAACACGCTTAAAAAACTTCTTAACTGTTTGTTAAGATTCTCCCCATACCCTTAAGCCATGGGTATTAAAAACTTTTTCAATGCATTTAAAGAGCAAGGCACGCAAAAAGCGACCGGCGCTTTTCTTGCCGCTGCGGGTATCGGTGTCGCCTCTATTGACGCCATCCGCCTTGCCAGCGGCGATCTTTCGGGATTAACTGGCCAATGGTTTGCAGCAGGCACAGGCATGGCCATGACAGGCCTTCAAATGATGAGGGGGCAACAAGAATCCTCACCCATCGTTGTCATCGTTGAAGGCAACAACCACAATTAAGATTCTAGATTATCAAACAGCGCTGTTGAAATATAACGCTCGGCAATCGAAGGAATAATCACCACAATCTGCTTGCCCTTGCTTTCGGGCATTTGCGCCACAGCCTTCGCCGCCGCCATCGCCGCTCCAGAGGAAATGCCGCATGGAATACCTTCCAAACGCGCAATTTCACGCGCCGTCTCAATCGCTGTTTCACTGTTGATCTTCACCGTGGCATCAATCAATTTCATATCCAGATTACCCGGAATAAACCCGGGCCCAATCCCTTGAATTTTGTGCGGCCCCGGCTCGCCGCCCGAAATCACCGGGCTTTCTTCCGGCTCAACAGCATAGGTTTTAAACTCTGGATTTTTTTGCTTCAAAACTTGTGAAACACCGGTAATCGTTCCGCCAGTTCCCACGCCGGAAACCAAAACATCAACCTTACCGCCCGTATCATCCCAAATCTCCAGCGCCGTTGTCTCACGGTGAATTTGCGGATTGGCCGGGTTATCAAACTGCCCGGGCATAAAGGAATCTTCGTGCTCCTCGATCAGCTGCCCCGCCCGTTCAATCGCACCTTTCATCCCGGTTTCCGCCGGAGTTAGTACCAATTCTGCGCCCATAAAGAGCAACATTTTGCGCCGCTCTATCGACATACTCTCCGGCATAGTCAAAATCAGGCGATACCCCTTCTGCGCCGCCACAAACGCCAAACCAATCCCGGTATTCCCCGATGTTGGCTCAATAAGGACAGTCTTTCCGGCTGTAATTTTCCCGGCCTGCTCTGCCTCTTCAATCATGCCAAAAGCAATACGGTCTTTAACCGATGAAATCGGATTAAAGAACTCCAGCTTCAATAAAATATCGGCCTCAAGCCCGTATTTCTCCATGAACTTCGGCACCCGCACCAACGGCGTATTACCAATCGTACCTAAAATATTATCGTAAACTTTACCGCGGCTTTCGGCTTCCGCCTTTAACGGCTTGCCACTGCTCGCCGCGGGCTTTTTCTCCGCGGGCGCTGCTTCTTTTTTTTTCGCGGCCTGTTCTGCTGGGATGTTCATAGTCTATCTCCTTAGGTTAATCGCCCTCGCCGGGCTCTTTGCTAAAATCTGTTTCAATCTTGTTTTTAACGTCCTTCATCTCTTCTGCTTCAGACATCGGCTCCTTCGTCGCCGTAATATTCGGCCATTTCTCCGAATATTCCCGGTTAAGCTCTACCCACTTCTCGGCCGCCGTGTCCGTGTCGGGAAGAATGGCCTCAACCGGACATTCCGGCTCGCACACCCCGCAATCAATGCATTCATCCGGACTGATCACAAGCATGTTCTCCCCTTCGTAAAAACAATCAACGGGGCATACCTCAACACAATCCGTATATTTACACCGAATACACACGTCAGTGACCACAAAGGTCATCGCACATTCTCCTTATTAAATTCGCTTGCGCTCATACTCTAAAACCGTAGGTTTGCACAATAATCTGCCTAAAAACATATGGCAAGGCCATATAGTCAATGGACGTCGCTAAAGTTTTGTTTATATTCAAATCCATGCACTTATTCAAAATTATCGCCTTGCTCCTGATAACAACAGCCATGCTCAGCGCCTGTAGCTCAGGCGATCGCAAGTCAAGTGATCCTCTAACACCGCTCGACTTCACTTTCAGTGACCCCAATGATGCCGCCCTCACACAAGCCATAGCTGAATTTGTTCAAACAACGGACTCTCCAGCCGCGACCGGCTACGATTACGTGCGCTATGACCTGAACGATGATGGCCGCCGCGATGCCCTCGTCTACCTCAAGAGTCCTTACGGCTATTGGTGCGGCACCCATGGCTGCGCACTCCTGATTTTCAAAGCGCACGATAAACATTTCACCCTCATCAACGCCATCCAACCGTTAAGAGCACCAGTCTATATCTCCGCCCTCAAAAGCAAAGGCTGGAAGAACCTTGTTGTGCGGGTTTCCGGTCGATCAAACAAAGCCAAAGACGTCGCCATGCTGTTCAACGGCCAGCAATACCCGACCAATCCGTCAAAGCTGCCGCCATTCCCGAAAAAGAACTATAACGGCTATACTCGAATTTTTATGGGGAATTAATCTTTCTTGAATCGCCGCTGCATGAATGCATCACGGAAGGAAAAAACAGTTTCCTTGAAATCTTTGTTCTGGTTTGAAGCCTGACTATCATCTTCAAACTCCATGGAAATAGTGCCAATCAAATCATCAATATTCGAAGCCTTTACATGCAACTCTTGCAACTTCAACATCACTGCCTGCTCCTCCGCGCCATACTCACCGTCAATATGGACCAACTCCGTCGCAAATTTAAAAAATACAGCCTGATCATGCACATCGGCAACCCCGGCAAACATCGCTTGAATATCCTGCGCATGCTTGGCATCCTCATTCAAAACGGCACGCTGACCTTCTGAAAACGGAACATCCTCCAGCGCTTCTGCCATAAACCGTACCTCTTCATCGGTCACAACATCATCCGCATGCGCAACCGCAAACAAAGTTCGCCACATGTAAAACTGACTGTCATTCACCCCGTGCGTCATTACACCTCCCTGATTGCAACATTTCTCTTCAGCGCATCCAACAAGCGCCCCAAATTTACCGTATCCTTTGCATCATTCTGAAACGCTTCATCTTCTCGAAGACGGTCCAAATCAAACACCTCCCGGCTTTGCTGCACCATACCGCGTAAAGCCTCTGGATCCAAACGACTCATCTGGATATCCTTCAGGCAATTGAAAATTTCTTCCTCCTGCCGATCAAAATCTCCATCGCACCAAACCATCAAGCGCGCAAACCCGAAAAACTCCCCCTGATCCATGGGGTCGGTAATCTTGCTAAACATGCCTTCTATGCCCTGGGCGTGCAGCAAGTCTTGCCGCAGAACACCCAGCTGTTCTTCTGAAAACGGCACGTTATCGAGATAACTCTCCGCCAGTTCCTTTTCCTCAATCGTAACCACGTGATCGGCATGGACCATCGCAATCACCGCACGCCACATATAAAACCTACTCTGGGAAACACCTTCAGACATTGTCTCTATCCTTCCTGCTGTTCGTAAAAAGCTATCATTTGAAAAATAATATGCATCACCACTTCTTCTTCCGGGCTACTCGCACTTTCACCCATGGGCAAATCTGGCTTGCGATTCATCCACCGTAAATCACTTTCATATTCATGAACATCTCCGCCCAATTCACCTTTAATCTCATCAACAATTTTTAACTCATCTTCATGTAAAATACCGTCACACCAAATCATCACGCGCGCCAACCGAAAAAACTGTGCGCGATATGCTTGGCTTTCTATCTCTTTAAACAAATTTTTCGGATTCGGTCGCACTTGCATATCTTCGACAATTTTTGCTTTTTGCTCATCTGAAAATTTAAAGACCTGCGTAATACTCTCCACCAGGTAATCTTCCATATCCGCAATATCATTATCGACATGCGCCATGGAAAGCATAGCGCGCCAAAGCGCAAACTCTTCTGCCACCGGCGCGCTCTCTAGCTTTAAGTCAATTTTATTGAGTAATGATTGCATAAAAGAACTTTCCTCTCATTATTCAAACCCTTTCAACGCCAAAGCGCAAGAACTCGATCATAAGAACAATAACGTTCTTGATTTGTTCTCTATCTTTACCTAAACTGACCCATGCAAAAAGAACCCGGTCTAAAATGGCTGTTTTTGGATTTAAACAGCTATTTCGCAACCATAGAACAACAGGAAAACCCAAAGCTGCGCGGCCGCCCCGTGGCTGTCGTCCCCATGCCCACAGAACACACCTGCGCCATCGCCGCCTCCTACGAAGCCAAAGCTTACGGCATCAAAACCGGCACCATCATCCGTGAAGCTCGTGAAATGTGCCCAAACCTCATCTGCGTCCCCGCCCGCCACGATGTCTATGTCCGCTATCACAACCTCATCCTCGAAGAATTCATCAAACACGCCCCCATCAACAAAGTCTGGTCGATTGACGAATGGTCATGTCGCCTCCCGCCCGGCAAGCGCACGCCCGAAGCCGCCGCGCAAATCGCCCAAAATATTAAACAAGGCATCTGGGATAATGTCGGCGTGGCCATCAACTGCTCCATCGGCGTTGCCCCCAACTCCCTACTCGCCAAAATCGCAGGCGACATGCAAAAACCCGATGGCCTCACCATCATCCGGCAAGAAGACCTCCCCGGCCCACTGCTAAACCTCAAACTCACCGATCTCCCCGGCATTGGCTTTAACATAGAAAAACGTCTACGCCGCGCTGGCATCAACACGATCGAGCAATTCTGGAACATTTCTCCCAAACATGCCCGCAAAATCTGGGGCAGCGTCCAGGGTGAACGTTTTTGGTATTGGATTCATGGCTATGATTTTGATGAGCCGGAAACGCAAAAAAATTATATGATCGGCCATTCCCGCGTACTCGACCCCTCCCTGCGCTCACCGGAAAAAACCCGCCTAATGGCACGGCGCCTCCTGACCAAGGCCACCTACCGCCTGCGCCGTAAAGACTTCTACGCCTCCACTCTCTCACTCAGCGTGCGCACCACCGACAAACGTAAATGGCGCCGCACCATCCGCCTCAGCGCCCCTGCCCACGACCCCTTCACCTTCCTGCAAAATCTCGACACCCTCTGGAATGAAATGATGCATAATCTGAACACCTTCGGCCCGCCCCCAACTTTCAAAAAAGTTTCAACCCTGCTAATGGATTTATGCACCAAAGACGACATCACCGGCGACCTGCTCGATGAAAACTACGAAGAGCGTCTAAAAACACTCAGCAAGCGCGAAGCCTTAAGCAACGCGCTTGATAAACTGCAAAACAAATATCAAAAGGAAACCGTCTGGCTCGGCACAACACCGAAGACCCTGTCCGGTTATGTCGGCACCAAAATCGCCTTCTCCCGCGTCCCGGAAGAAGAAGAATTCTGGAATTAATCCCCTGTCACAACCCGGTCATTCAAAGCCTGCACCGGCCGCGCATTCACAGGGAACAACGCCTGAAAAGCCTTGAGCTGTCCCTCAGAAACATCAATCGGATCTTTCATAACATGCCAGCGCACCCCTTCGGAACATGGCGGCGTCGTCAAAGACCCTTCATATTTATAGTATTCCTTGGACTCCGGCATCAAATCTGTCGCAGAAATTTTTACGCTCTCAATGTTCTTCTCATCACCGGCATTAATCGGCGCATTCTGCCAAATTCCTTCAATCACCTTATTATGCTCTCCAACTTTCATCATCACACCGATAACGCCCAGCGCGCCATCTGCCGCCTTATGCACGAAGTGCACTTCCATCGGGTAAGGCGCACCATCAAGATAATGCTCACTTGGTGTATGAAAATGCGCCTGCAATAAATCATACTTCATATTATCTGTGCTAAAACTGCTACCGCTTTCAAAGTTAACCTGAATAGTATGACCATTATTCACCACCGATAAAGACGAAGGGTTATAAGCTGACACGATATCAGCCAAATCTTCCTGCAGAAACTTTGAAATATTAATCGGCGACTGCGCCTGACCAGCTCCACACGCATGATAAGCCTCATCCAGCGTTCCCCAATATGGCGCCGACTCTGCGCCCCCATAACCCCAATGCGCCTGCCCGGCTCCATGCGCTTCACGCTTCTCTTGAATCTCATGCTCCGCATCTGCGGCAGCGGGCTCTACAGCTTGAATTTTCTCCACTTCTTCAGCGGCAGCTTCCGTGGTTTCCTCAACAGCCTCTTCCGCAGCAGTCTCCACAGCGCCTTCAACAGCCACTTGACTATCCTCAGCCATTTTTTCTGCCGCGCGCTGGACAGCATCACTTTCACTGCCAGCCGACGACTCTATCACTTGGATTTTGTCACCGCCCGCAGTCCTCGACTCTTCGGCCGTCGCTGGATAAACAATTGCAAGTGATAACGCTGTGCTGAGAAGAAGCTTTTTCATGATCTGTGATCCTTATCTCTTATAAAGTGAATCTCTAGCTAAGGAGTTTACAACCCTGACAAAAAAAGAAAAGGCCCAATCAAAGAGCATCTTTTATTTGCCAATTTTTCATCCATTTGATAGCGTCCGCCCACTATGACAGATAAAACCATACATATCGTTGGCGCAGGCCTCGCTGGATCAGAAGCCGCATGGCAAGCTGCCAATATGGGCGCGCACGTCATATTGCATGAAATGCGTCCCATTATTGAAACCCCTGCGCACTCCACCGGAAATTGCGCCGAACTCGTCTGCTCAAACTCCTTCCGCTCCGATGATACTGAATATAACGCTGTCGGCCTGCTCCACGAAGAAATGCGCCGCATGAATTCTCTTGTTATGCGCGAAGGTGCAAAGGCCGCCGTCCCTGCTGGCGGCGCGCTTGCCGTTGACCGCGATACATTCTCCGAAGGCGTCACCAAAGCCCTCGAAGACCACCCGAATATCACCATTGAAAAAGGCGAAATCGCTGGCCTTCCCCCCGCCGAATGGGACAACGTCATCATCGCCACCGGGCCGCTCACCTCCGATCCCCTAGCCAAAGCTATCGCAGACCTCACCGGCGAAGACGAACTCTCCTTCTTCGATGCCATCGCTCCAATCATCCATACCGACACCATCAATATGGACATCACCTGGTTTCAATCCCGCTACGATAAAGCCCAAGGCATCGGCACCGGCAAAGACTACATCAACTGCCCGATGACCAAAGAGCAGTATGAAAACTTCATAAACGAACTAACAACCGCCGAATATGGCCTCTTCAAAGAATGGGAACTCCCCTCCGGCTCCAAAACCCTCGCCGAACAAGAAGAAGACACGCCTTATTTTGACGGTTGCATGCCGATTGAAATCATGGCATCTCGCGGCCCCGAAACCTTACGCTTCGGCCCGATGAAACCCGTCGGCCTCACCAATCCGCATAAACCAGACGATGAACAACCTTACGCCGTCGTGCAGCTCCGCCAAGACAACGCGCTCGGCACGCTCTACAACATGGTGGGTTTTCAAACTAAAATGAAATGGGGTGAACAAACCCGCGTCTTTAAAATGATCCCGGGCCTCGAAAATGCAGACTTCGCCCGTCTCGGCGGCCTGCACCGCAACACATTCATCAACTCGCCTAAATTACTGGATAAACAGCTCCGCCTCAAAGCCCAACCACGTCTGCGCTTCGCCGGACAAATCACGGGATGTGAAGGCTACGTCGAAAGCGCCTCTGTTGGTTTAATGACCGGCCGCATGGCCGCAAGTGAAATCCTTGGGGCAAACTTCGAAACCCCGCCCGTAACAACCGCGCACGGCGCACTGCTCAATCACATCACCGGCGGCGCCGATGCCAAAACCTTCCAACCTATGAACATCAATTTCGGCCTCTTCCCCGTGCCCGAAAATCCTTTCGTAACAATGCCAAACGGCAAACGTAAAAAGCTCAAAGGCAAAGACCGCAAGAAGTGCTACACCTCCCGCGCCCTCGAAGATCTCGATGCATGGTTAAATGAAATTCAAAAAGCCGCTTAGGTCGTTATACTACCCGAAACCGCGCTTGCACTTTGGGAAAACTCAAACGTCGCCGACAGGCTCACTTCAACCAACGAGCTTTGCGTCACTTCAATGCTCCCCTGATCGGTTTCAATCTCCAGTGTCGATTCTTTCAAAAAGCTGAGTTCATACGTCTCAGTAAATGAAAAACTCTCGCTCACTTCGGCAGCCCTAAAATCAACGGTAATTCGCCCCGGATCCAACGGTAAAATATGCAATTCAGGTCCATGCCTATTTTGCACATATGCAGCCAGCGCATTCGCATCATCACGGCTTCGCAAGAGTCGCGCTTGCGCCTCATCCGAAATTTCAACAACATCAAACACGCGTTGAAAACTATCGGCGGTTATGTTGGGTTGATTTCCTAAAGACGCACTAAGCTGCAGCGCCCTTGAACTGCGCTCTGCATTAAACTCAACAGACCTTGAAAGACTAAGAACTTCCTGCTGCGCGAATGTCGCGCTATTAATCGCAGTCATGACATTCTCCTTCCTGGAGTTTTTCACAACACTACTTGTCACTTACCATTATATCTGAAACGCTATAAAAAACAAAACCTGATCGTAAACATATCCACCATGACAAAATCAAAAGATGAACTCGTTGTCTTGCTCCACGGCATTCTGCGCTCCAAAACCGACATGCTAACGCTCGATAAGTATTTGGAAAAGCACGGATACAAGACACTCAACATCCTCTACCCATCACGAGAAATGAGCCTCGAAGATCTCACCGCTTTCGTCACAGAAAAAATTGAAAATCACCCACATTACACACCAGAGAAACCTCTGCACTTCGTCACCCATTCAATGGGCGGCCTGATTGCCCGCTACTATATAGCGACTCATAAACCCAAAAATCTCGGCAAAGTCGTAATGCTTGGACCTCCCAACACAGGCAGCGATATCGACTACCCCCTCGGCATTATTGCCGGCTCTACCTCTATCAACCCCCTCGCCCCTTGGGGGTTAAAAGACATTCTGGGCGAGCATGATGGTGTTGTCCCTGTCGAACGCACAAAAATCGACGGCATGACCGACCACATCATCATCCCCGCCACACATAGCTTCATGATGTTCAACCCCAAAGCCATGAAACAAGTTGAACATTTCTTAGAGGATGGGCATTTTAACCATAGCTAAATCATTGAAGAAAGCCCCGCCCATGAAACAGCTCATCACAATCACTCTTTTTGCCTGCACCCTGATATTTCCCGTTTACACCATGGCCGCCGAGCCCATCGGCACCTTTATCGAAGTTGAAGGCATCGTTGAAAAGGGCCAGGACAATTTCTTCAAACGTGCAGAAACAGACACCCCCATTTACCTAAACGATATTATTAAGACCAGAACCGGAGCCAAAACCCTCATCATGTTTATCGACGACACGCAAATCTCTTTGGGTGAAGGCAGCAAACTGGAAATCGATGAATATGTTTACGATCCTGATAACAACGCACCACCATCAGGAAAATTCTCAGTATTAAAAGGCGCCTTTCTCTTCACGAGCGGCCTCATCTCCAAAACAAAGAACCCCGACGTAGAAATCGAAACATCCTATGGCTCCATTGGCCTGCGCGGCACCACAGTCTGGGGTGGCTTACTTGAGGGAAAATACGGCATCTACGTCCAGCGTGGCCGCGTCAATGTCCGTAACGACAGCGGTGAAATCAATCTCGGCGTCGGCCAAGGCACCTCAATTCAAAGCCATAAACATAAACCCCGCGCACTCGGGCAATGGGGCGGCGAACTTATCAGTAAAGCCATCCGCAAGACCCAGCTCAAAAATCAGGACCAGATAAAACAGCGCATCGCAGACATGAAAGCCATAAACCAAGCAAAACGTGAAGGCCGACTGCAGGAACACAAACAGAAAAAACTGGAAACCATCAAAGAAAATAAAGGCAGCATTAGCAATCAACAAAAACAGCGCCTGCAAAACAAAAAGAAGATAATTAAAAAAATGCAGCTAAATCGCTAACAATAATCGGATTGACCCTCCAGATTTTTGATCTACTTTAGACTGAACAAACAGATTTATTCATTCGAAAAAGGATCAGACCATGGATGTTCAAAACTCAGTTGTCTTCATCACTGGCGCTAACCGCGGTATCGGCAAAGCCTATGTAGAAGGCTTCCTCACAGCTGGTGCGCAAAAAATTTATCTCGCCGTCAGAAACACGGATAGCGTCGCGGATATAGTCGCCACCAATCCTGATAAGCTCATCCCTATTGAGCTGGACGTCACCAATCAAAACCAGGTCGACGCCGCTGCTAAAGCCGCACAGGACACCAATATACTCATCAATAATGCTGGTGTGCTTTATTGGAACAGTATCAAGAATGCCAGCGCTATTGACGAAGCCCGCAAAGAAATGGACGTAAATTATTTCGGCGTCATGGCTGTCACACAAACCTTCGCCCCGATCCTTAAAGCCAATGGTGGCGGTGCAATCGCATCGCTTTCATCCATCGCCGGACATCTTTCATTCCCGGGCTTACCAACCTACTCCGCATCAAAAGCCGCAGTCCATTCTCTCATCATGGCCACGCGCCTTGAACTAGCTGATCAGGGCACCCTCGTTGTCGGCGTTTATCCCGGCCCCATCGACACCGACATGGCCGCAGATATTGAAATGGAGAAAGCGCCACCATCTCAAGTCGCCGAAACCACCATCGCTGCCATCAAAAATGGACACGAAGATGTCTTCACCGACGAGATGTCCAAAACCTTATATCAAAGTGTAAAGACTGACCCTAAAGCCGTCGAAGCCGAAATGCTCGAAATGTACAGAGAAAGCCAAAAAGCCGCATAAAAAAAAGGGCTTCACATCGAAGCCCTTTTTTAATTCTATATCGGTAAGCTTTTAAAGAAATTCATCAACGCGTTTGGAGTCATTCGACAACGTTTCTTCAGACTGCTCCTCTAAAAGCGCACGCGCCTCTTTAGCTGCCTGCTCTGCTTCCTGTTCGGCTTGTGCCGCCTGCGCCGCCAAAGCTTCCTCAGACAAACTCACCTCGTCCTGCGGCTGAGTTTCATCAGCGCGCCCAGAACGTTTTTCTTCGGTATTTTTGTTATTTTGTGTGCGGTTAACCTGCGATAAATTCTGCGGACCACCAGCACCACCAATGGAATCAACCATAATGCTACCCTAACTTTTTTACCCTAACCTCCTCCATTGTAGCGGGAAAGTTCTCAAGAATCAATTACATAATCAAAAAATTAGTCGCAAAGTCTTAAACGCAGGAGGCACAGCCAGTCTCGGGTGAAACACATCATACCCACATCGCTTCAATTGCTTTAAATACACCCATGCAAGCCTGTTTGTGGCCCGTAACAGCCTGTTTTCACACATAACTCCTCCAACCGCTTGCTCAGCAACGGCCTTCACCACTTCCGGTAATCCATCCGCCGGTTTCCCCTCATAAAGTGCATTTATGCTCTGCCCATGCTCTTTCATCAAATCCTCCGGTAACAAACACCGCCGCTGCCCCGCATAAAACGCCACAGAGCGCAAAACCCCGGCCAAAGCATAATTCACCGAAACCGGCTGCACGGGCTCTCCCGCACCGCTGCCAGCCGCCGCCGCCGCCAACTTCATCAACGGGCTCGTCGTAAAGTCCGCATAATTTACCAGCCCTTCAACATTCCCGGGCAGCACATCTTCCAAATCAAATTCCCGTGCATGAAGCAGGATTTCAAAATCCTCACGCGGTAAATCATGCGCCTTAATAGCGTCCGCCAAAGATTGCAAAACTTCATGCTCCAAAACCTCTTCGCGTTCATAAATGCCCTCGATCGCATCACGCCACCATTGCAACCGGATAAGGCCAAGCTGCGTCTCGCTCACCACCTCCCGCGTTTTGGCAATCTCATGGTTAAAAGCAAACAACGCCCACAAATCCTCACGCACATGCGAAGGCGCAAACATCGACAGCAAAAACCTGTCCGGATCTTGCTCCCGCACCAATTTCCCGCAATATGAAAGTGTCTTAGCCATTGATTATTCCTGTAAAACAATTACGTTATGGCTTAGCAGTTTCCACTTCCGAAGAAAAGCAAGGACCACAAAAATGACTTTCGAACTTCCTGAATTGCCATACGCTTACGATGCTCTGGACCCATATATGTCTGCGGAGACTTTGGAATTTCACCATGACAAGCACCACAACGCTTACGTAACCAATGGCAACAAAATTCTTGAAGGTCTGGACGACATGGGCGACACCCTCGAAGAAGTCATCCTTAACGCCCACAAACAAAATAACGCCGGCCTGTTTAACAATGCCGGCCAACACTGGAACCACAAACATTTCTGGAACTGGATGAAACCAAATGGCGGCGGCGACCGTCCCGGCAATCTAGAGACCGCCATTAATGACAGTTTTGAATCATTTGAATGCTTCCGCGGTAAATTTATCGAAGCCGGCCTAACGCAATTCGGCTCCGGCTGGGCTTGGCTTATTATGAATGCAGACGGCAAACTCGAAATCACTAAAACCGCCAACGCTGATAATCCGCTCACCCACGGCCAAACCGCTCTTCTGGGATGTGATATTTGGGAACATAGCTATTATATTGACTACCGCAACGCGCGGCCAAAATACCTCGAAGCCTTCATGGATGATCTCGTTAATTGGGAATATGTCGCTGAGCTCTTCGAAAAAGGCCCTATCAAAATCGCGACTTAATTCAGCGCTGGCGGTGGTTCGCTTGGAACATTCGTCGTCGCTTCAATGGCCTTATTATACTCCGTTATAACTTGCCCAAGTTCTTCACCAGGCTGAACCGGTAATTTAGAAACATCAATTGTGCCATCCTTACCAACAGCACTCGGAAAATTCGAGCGCATCATATAAACACCATTAATTAACGCCTGCTTAGCATAATCCTCTGCAATCGCTGGCTGGCCAGCCTCCTTCATCGTTTCTCTCATATCGGCAATTGTGCCTAAAGTGTATTCCAGCTTTTCAACCGACTCAGCAACCTTTCCGCGCAACTTCTCCATATCAACATCCGGCGCATCTCCGGCCGCCGGTTCAACTTTCGCAGCGGCAGCCGCCTGTGCGAGTTTTTCACCCAATGCCTTGATATTGTCGCCTGACATGTTCTTGATCTCAGCTTCTGATTTTAAAACAAAACCATGACCTGTGTTCACAACATAAGAATCAGCCTGACCATCCTCGCCAATCACCTTAGAAAAAGTGCGGCTCTCCCCATCGCTAAGCTCGAGCTGTTCCTTACCACTTGTCACTACTTCTCTAACTTGTCCATCATCGCCTGTGATCTGAAAGCGCATCTTATCCGCCCCGCTCACAATATTAAGTGTGCCCGCCACATATCCTACATCATCCTTCGGCGCCTCTTCCTTTGGCTCCTCTTGAACCTCTGGCTTCACTTCTTCATCCGCCCGTGTGCGATCACGCCTGCGCCCTGCTCTACCATTATCGGCAACAATCGTTGCTGGCGCTTCAGGCACCGCTGGTCTAAAATTTTCAATCCGAATGCCCACTGCTTCAATCTCTGCGACACTCTTAACGCTGGCAATAGCCGTAACATCAATAGCGCCATCAACGCGGACACCCGCGTCCTTAATCATATTCACACGGTCGAACATCGCTTGTGTTTCAATTTTTCCCGCCTCATCAAGATCTTTATATTGAGGCAATTTCCCCTGACTAAGCATAGACCGATATTCATTTCCGGCCACACCGGCAACGATATGCGCATCCTGACTGGCCACTGCCATCATTTTTGTTGGGTCTTGCGGATCGCAGAACAGCAAATAATCGCCGCCATTCTCAACTTTAATCGTCGCAATTGTTGCCGCCTCACCCGGCTGTTCAACAACAATTGGCTCTGGCACCCGCTTATGCTCCGGCCATTCTTCATGCCACCGAGCTTTCGAGCCTTGTTGCAGCTCACCAAAATCGCCATTTAAGAGATTTTCCAAAGCTTGCTTAAGCTCTGCCATATTCACACCCTTCTCTTTTCGCGTTTTTATAGATGCTTATTATTCTATGAGTGTGACTTTAAGAAAACGTTAAAAACGTTGAAAAATAAGGCGTTTAGGCAGGAATTAACGCCGCAGCGACGCGGCGATCTTCTGCCATCAAAACATTATAAGTTCGGCACGCCGCGCCAGTATCCATGACATCAACGCTTAAACCTTTATCTTTTAATGAATTTTTAAGCTCAAAAGGAAGAAACTGTATCCGCGGACCGCACCCCAAAAGCACAACATCAATATCCTGCACCTGTTCAATAAGCAGCTCAAAATCCGCTACACTCAGATCCCCTACACCGCCCTGAAACGCCCAATCTTGCGTCATATTTGGAAAAACGATAATCGCGCCGGTATAAACGTCGCCGCTCACCCGAAACTGCCCACCCGCATAGCTTTGAACAATTTGTGCACCCTCGTGAACAAGTGGCGTCACATCCATGATTTTAAGCTTCTTGTGCTTCGGGTTCCGCTGCTGCCGGGGCGCCACGCTTTAGACCCGTAACCAACAACACAGGCGCCGCCACAAACACGGAAGAATATGTCCCAATAACAATCCCGAAGATCAAAGCATAGATAAAGCCCTGAATAACCTCGCCGCCAAACACATACAGCGCCGCCAACGCCAATAATGTCGTCCCCGATGTCATCAACGTCCGGCTGAGCATCTCATTCACCGACTTATTAAACAATTCCGGCAACGGCATCTTTTTAAACTTGCGCAAATTCTCGCGGATGCGGTCAAACACAATCACGGTATCGTTGATCGAATACCCGGCAATCATCAAAATCGCCGCCACGGTCGACAGATTAAACTCCATCTGCGTCAACGCAAACAATCCAATCGTCGCTACCGCATCATGCAAAAGCGCCACAACAGAGGCCACACCAAACTGCCACTCAAACCTAAACCACACATAGGCCAGTATTCCCATCATCGAGAACAACACCGCCAGCATTCCCTGCTGTTTCAGCTCTTCTCCAACCTGTGGTCCAACAAACTCAACCCGGCGATAATCCACCTCACCCGCCTCTGAATAAGCATCATCCAGCGCTTCTCGCACATCTTCAATTGCCATCTGCTGCACTTCGGCTTCGCCATCTTGCTGCGG
The DNA here is from genome assembly GCA_021776025.1 of Alphaproteobacteria bacterium. Lineage (GTDB taxonomy): Bacteria > Pseudomonadota > Alphaproteobacteria > Micavibrionales > Micavibrionaceae > TMED27. The sequence continues at coordinate 233,991 of JAJFGR010000007.1, read as the reverse complement.
CAAACGGATCAACAAATCATCCGTTGCGCCAAATTCTTGAATCGAAATCGCACCCAATTCCAAACCGTTAAGCAACGTCCGAAGGTTCCCCAAGTCCGGCTGCTCGGGCGTACGAATTTCAATTACCGTCCCGCCAGTAAAATCGATTCCGAAATTCAAACCGTTCTTCACCGTCAACCCAATCGAACCCAAAATCAAAATCGCCGAAACCGCATAGGCCATAAACCTAAGCCCAATGAAATTCCAATTGGTTTCTTCCGGAACTAAACGTAAACCCTTCATCATCCTTATCCTTTATACCGGCAAGCTTGTTGGCTTCTTAGACTTAAGCCACGTCACAACCAACAAACGCGTCACCATAATCGCCGTGAAAAACGACGTAATAATTCCAACGCCCAATGTCACCGAAAACCCCTTAATAGGCCCGGTGCCCAGCGAGAACAAAATCACCGCCGCAATCAGTGTGGTCAGATTGGAGTCAATAATCGTCCCCATCGCCCGGCTATACCCGGCATCAATCGCCGATATAGGCGAGCGCCCGGCGCGCAATTCCTCACGAATACGTTCAAAAATAAGCACGTTCGCATCCACAGCCATGCCGATCGTCAACACAATCCCGGCAATCCCCGGCAAGGTCAGTGTCGCCTGCAAACCTGATAAAATCGCAAAAATCAGCGCCACATTCACAACCAGCGCAACATTCGCCATCATCCCAAACGTGCCATACATCAAACCCATAAACACCAGCACCATAGCCAAACCAATCAAGCTGGCTGTCTTCCCGGCCTCAACCGAATCCGCCCCCAGCGAAGGCCCAACCGTGCGTTCTTCCACCACCGCCATCGGTGCAGGCAGAGCCCCAGCCCGCAACAAAAGCGCCAGATCATTGGCTTCCTGTACAGTAAACCCGCCAGAAATCTGCCCCTGTCCACCGCAAATCGGTTCGCGAATAACTGGCGCACTCAGCACCTCATTATCCAGCACAATAGCAAACGGCTTATTCACATTTTTGCGCGTCACATCACAAAAACGCCGCGCACCCGTGTTATTCAAACGAAATGAAATCACCGGCGAACCGTCCTGAAACGACGGTGACGCATTCTCCAGCATCTCCCCGGTAATCAAGGCCCGGCGCTCCACTTCAACCTTACGCGTTGGTTCATCCGCAAACCCATAGGTTTTCGACGCCCCACTTGAACCCGGATCTTTCACCAGATGAAAATTAAGCTTCGCCGTTGTTCCAATAATCGCTTTTAAGCTACTCGCATCCGCGCCCGGCGCTTGAATCAAAATCCGGTCTTCACCTGAACGCTGAATAATCGGCTCCGTCGTCCCCAACTCATCAATCCGCCGGCGCACAATCTCAATGCTCTGGCTCATCGCCTGATCATAAATCTCACGCTTGCCGGTTTCATCCAAAATCGCCTCAATAATCAACCCCGTGCCATCTGTTTCAATGCTCAAATATGGATTAGCCTTGCGCAAAATCCGCCGTGCGCTTTCACCATCAGCTTTACCGCGGAGCGTAATGCGCACACCGCCCGGAATAACGCCAATGCGCTTATACCCAATTTTATCTTCGCGCAAAGCCTTGCGCACATCCTGCAACATAGACTCAGCGCGTTCTTTAAAAACAACCGCGACCTCAACCTCATACAGCAAATGCGCACCGCCGCGTAAATCCAGCCCCAAATTCACGGTCTTTGTCGGCGCCCAGGCCGGTAAACTCTTCTGCATCCACCCGCGCGCGCCCTCACCAACAACATTCGGTATGGCATACAAAAAGCCAAACGCGCAAACCAGCAACGTTAAAACAATTTTCCAGGGTTCAATATTAATCATGAGAATATTCTACTTCTTTACAGGATCTGCCTTTAGCCGCGGCTCATTCTTCCCCTGCAACATCGAGCGCATCACCATCACGTTCGTACCGTTGCCCAAATCAACCTCAACCTCGTCATCACCATCTTTAATCTTGGCAATCTTGCCAACCAACCCGCCAGATGTAACAACCTTGTCACCTTTTTTAAGACCTTGCAGCATCTGCGTATGCTCTTTCATCCGCTTTTGCTGTGGTCGGATCAACAACACATAAAACATCAGGACCAAAACCCCGACCAGCCCCATATTCCAGATAAAAGCTTCCATCGCGCTCGGCGCTTCTGGTATTCCCTCAGGGATGTCGCCACCCAATTCAACCATCGGCTCAACGCTTTGCGCATAGGCTTTAGAAATCAGCATTCAAGTGCTCCTTATTCAACTCAAATTGTTATAATGGAAAGGACTATAAAGGCTGCGACGCTGAAAGCAAGCCTATCTGAATGAGAACAATTATTGTTTTTGGATAAACTTTAAAACGGTCCATCCGATCACCATAATCACGGCAAATGTAAGCACAAAAGCAACCCGCCCGGTAAAAAACCCGTTCTGCATAAAATACCCCGCCGCCAGCAGCAGAAGCAATAGACCTAAAATCATAAACACATACTTCATACTTTAACTCTCCAGATACTTCTTCGGGTTAATCGCTTCCGTCCCCCGGCGCACTTCAAAATGCAGCTGCGGGCTATCAACGCTGCCCGTAGACCCCACGCTACCAATTAATTGCCCGCGTTTCAAAACATCCCCGCGTTTCACTTTAATATCGTCCAAATGCGCATACGCCGTCATCCAGCGGTTCTCATGACGGATCAAAATCAAATTCCCCGACCCTTTAATCTCACTGCCCGCATAAACCACCACGCCGTTCTCCGCCGCTTTCACCGACGCCCCGCGCGGCGCTTTAATATTAATCCCGTCATTATGCAGGCCGTTCTTTTTCGATCCATAACTCGAAACAACCTTCCCCTTCACGGGCTTCATGAACTTCGAAGACGAGCGCTTCGGCGTTTTAGAAGGGATTTTTGCCCGGCTACTCGCACTTGCCTTTTGAAGCTTAGCTGGCTGAGAAGCTCCCGGCTTGCGCCCCGGCGTCGCCTCTAAAGGCTCAGAAGCCACTGGCGGCACAGGCGCCCGCGCCGCACTTGCCGTCTTCAAAACCGCCGGCATTGTTTTCGGCGTCACTGACGGCAGCTTCAAAACCTGCCCCGGCCGCACAACATAAGGCGCGCTCAAATTATTCATCCGCCCCAGCTCCGACGCACTCACACTATAAAGCCGTGAAACCGTATAAAGGCTGTCCCCTCGCCGCACCTTATATGTCCGCGGCGGCGGCAACTTGATCCGCTGCCCAGCATTCAGCACAAACGGCGCGCTCATCTTGTTGCTCACAACAATATCGCGCATCACAATGTTATAACGGTTGGAAATGCTCCAAAGATTTTCCCCCGGCGTGACCGTATGCACACCCGCGCTCCCCGCGCCTTCATTCGTACCATAAAGCGCCACCGGCGCCGGACTCTGCGCCAGACAACCAACCAAAATCAAAGATGTTAAAACTAAGGCCGAACACAGCCCAAAGAAACGCCTTTTCATGAGGCTTATACTACACTTTATGAAGAATCCCGTCCAGCACTAGGCAGCGGCTCCATTTTCCTCTTCATCCTTCGCAATATCAGGAAGCAAAGGCACAAACCGTACAGGCATCAAATCCTTCACAGAATAAGCCTCTTCAGACTCTTTCTTATAAAGCTTAAGACTCTGATCGCCGCTCGGCCCCACCGGAATAATCATCGCCCCGCCTACTTTAATCTGATCCAACAGCTCCTGCGGAGGCTTCTCCCGCGCTGCGGCCGTCACAATAATCTTGTCAAACGGCGCCTGATCAATCCCGTGTATAGTAGGCCACCCCTTCATCCCATCCGCCGCAATCGCGGTAATATTGCGCAGCTTCAGCGCTTCAAACATCTTCTCCGCCCGCTCCAACAAAATCTCATGCCGCTCAATCGTATACACCCGCCGGCAGAGCTTGGCCAATATCGCTGTCTGATACCCGCACCCCGTGCCAATCTCCAGCACCTTATCCATGTCCGAAATCTGCAGTGCCTGCGTCATCGCCGCCACAACATAGGGCTGAGAAATCGTCTGTCCCCGCCCAATCGGCAGCGCCATATCATCCCACGCCTGATCCTTCACCGCCTTGGGCACAAACTCATCACGCGGAATCCGCTCCATCGCACCTAAAATCTTCGCATCGGTAATCCCCTTATTCCGAAGATCCATCACCAATCGAATTCTACGATTCACATCTTGCGTGTTCACAACCGCCCTCCAATTAAAACCTTAAACGAAACGGAATTAATCTGCGTTTTGCCGTCTTTAATCTCGCCATTAATGGAATTAAACACAAGCCGCCCACGCGTATTAAGAACATTATCCTCAATCACCATCTCTCTTTGATTATTCTCACGCCCTGTTTTCAGCTCCTCTTCCACCATCGCCATCACATCAAATCCCAAAGTATTACCTGACGGCGCCATTACCCAGAGCACACCATCATAATACTCCGCCTCAACCGTACCAGCGCCCTCAATCTCCCATTCCTTTTTCAATTCTTTATTCGCGCTTAAATTGCCGTAATTTACATACAAAATATAATCAAACCCGCGAATATCGGTAATCTCTTTTTGATTGTTATTATAAAAATTAAAATAATCATCCTGCACCGCACTGGCATAGTGACTTATATACTCAAAACCCATCTGTTTCGTCATCTCACGCGGATACGGCACAGACTCATTCTCTTTCAAAGACAGCCACGGCTTCAAACGATCAAGCTCCTCCCGGTTCCGCAAATAATCCAGGACCGAGCTAATGCTCTGGCGATCCTCAAACGCGATCTCCTTCTCGGGTTTAACAATCCTCCCATCCATCAAAATATCATTAGCCGTCAACAACCTCTCAAGCCTTGAAAACTGGCTATTAAACGAAACGCTCACCGCACCCCACGGCCCGAATGACGCCAAAATCATTAACGCCCCTAACGCCATCGGCACCACTTTAATCGGCAACTTCCAGAATGTATTTCCAATCGCCAGAAACGCAAACCAGATCGCCGAAACGCCTAGCATATAACGCTGCTCAGTAACCCCATAAGCATTAACCCGTTCCCAGATCGCATAAAAATGAAACAACACAGGAACCAAAAGTGCCGGAAAAAACACACGGTAAAACAGCTTTAATTGCGGCGACCCTTCTTCTCGAAGCGGAAACGCCGCCAGATATGTCACAATTCCCGCGCCAGCAAACCCGCTGATCATATAGGCCAGATGCCCGTTCGGCACCTCACCGGTAACCAAAATTTTGATAAAATAGGCATAAAGAATAAGCAGGTAGATGAACACCATCGGCGCGGAAATCCAGTTCACAATGAACTTCAACCCCGGCGGATCATGGCAATCCTCTTCGCTAAACTGAAATACCTTTGGTATCCATGACAGCGCATAAAGCGGGCCCAATACCAGACACGCAAACGCCCATATATCGCCATAAAGCTCGTCGGGAATTTTAACGTTGAACAGCTCATGCACCGCCCATAGCGCCATGCATAAACCGCCAGAAAACAGCAACAGCGCGACATACGACACCGCCACACCAAACCATACTTTACGGTTAAAAAACCAAACAGACCGATCGTCCCCGCCCTTTAAATACGGTGCAAACATGATCAACAGCAACAACGCCGGTATCAAATACCAAAAATGCATCCACCAGAGCGACCCGATAGCCGCCAGCGCAACAATCCCGCCGCCGCCAACAACCGCCAGCGCCAAACATTTGATCTTATCAAGCGTCCCGCTCTCTCCAACAAGACGCATAATCCCAAACCAGAAATACCAAGTGCTTAAAACAACAACCACGCGGCCAATAATCTCATCATCAAAACCAACAATCTCGTGAATAGCGAGAACAGCGATCACAAACAGCGCCAGCGCACACACGACCGGCACCGGAAACCGCATCGCGGTGTCTTTCAAATCATCAAAGGGTATTAGCTTCTTTAGAAGACTCATACTTTCACTATTTTCTCAATTCCGCCCATGTATGGCTTAAGCACATCCGGCACGTTAATCCCGCCATCGGCCGGATCATAATAATTCTCAATTACCGCAATCAGAGCGCGACCCACGGCCACGCCAGACCCGTTCAAAGTATGCACGAATGTCGTGTTCTTATCATCGCCCAGCCTCGTACGCGCATTCATCCGCCGCGCCTGAAAATCTCCGCAATTCGAACAACTTGAAATCTCGCGGTACGTTTCCTGCCCCGGCAGCCATGCTTCAATGTCATAGGTCTTCATAGCGCCAAAACCCGTATCCCCACTACACAGCACCACCGTGCGGAAAGGAATTTCCAGCTTCTTCAACACAGTTTCCGCGCAGCCCAGCATCCGCTCATGCTCCGCCTCGCTCTCCTCCGGCTTGGTAATGCTCACCATCTCAACCTTATAAAACTGGTGCTGACGCAGCATCCCGCGCGTATCTTTCCCGGCAGATCCCGCTTCACTGCGAAAACACGGTGTAAACGCCGTATAGCGCCGCGGCAGGCTTTCCTCTTCCACAATGCTTTCCGCCACCATATTCGTCAGCGGCACTTCGGATGTCGGAATGAGCCATCGGCTACTCTCCACCTTCTTTTCCAGCTCGACAGAGCTTTCGGGAATACGGAACTGGTCTTCCGCAAATTTCGGCAACTGCCCCGTTCCAAACAGCGCATTATCACGCACAACCAATGGCGGTGACACTTCCGTATAGCCCCCAGATTTTTCTGTAGCTTCGCTTGTATGTGTATCAAGAAAAAACATCCCTAAAGCCCGCTCCAGCCGCGCCAATCCGCCGGTCAAAACCGTAAACCGCGCGCCGGACATCTTCGCCGCAGTTTCAAAATCCATCATACCAAGGCCTTCACCAATTTCCACATGATCCGGCCCACTTCGAACTTTAATCTCGCCCCATTTACGAACTTCAACATTGGCGTCTTCATCCGCCCCATCGGGAACATCGTCAGCCATAGCGTTCGGCAGGCTCGCCAAATGCTGACTCAAACTATTCACCAGCGTCCGCTCACGCTCTTCCAACTCACCCATCTCGGTCTTCAGCGCAGCCACCGCGTCCATCTGCTCACTCGCATCTCCGCCAGACTTCTTAATCTCACCAATTTTCTTGGATTCCTCATTACGCTTGGCCTGCAGCTCCTGCAACGCCGTCTGCACGCCACGAAGCTGCTCATCCATATCCAGAATGGCCGGACTTTGCGTATCAAATCCACGACGTTTCATCGCCGCATCAAAATCTTGGGGGTTTTCGCGTATGGCACGAATATCAAACATATTTTGACCTTTTGGGTTATGCTATTACTATTATCGTTGGAAGATTAATCTAAACAGCTACGAAACCACAAGCCTTCAATGACAGACACCAAAAAAATCTTAAGCCTTTCAAAGCCACAAACGCCCCTACCGCTGGTTTTTGACTCGCCCCACAGCGGCACACGCTACCCGGATGACTTCGGCTATGCCTGCGATTTTAAAATCCTCGAAGCTGCCGAAGACAAACATGTCGACGACCTCTTCGCCGCGGCCACCGCGCACGGCGCCACCTTTTTAGCCGCCCATTTCCCGCGCAGCTATATTGACCCAAACCGCGCCGCCACTGATATCGACACCGAATTACTCGATGAAGACTGGACCGGCCCCTTTAAAATCAACCCCTCTTCACGCGCTCACGCCGGCATCGGCCTTATCCGCCGCCTCGTTAAACCCGGCATTCCCGTTTATAACCGTGCGCTCTCATCGGAAGAAATCGTCGCCCGCATTGAGAAATGCTACCGCCCCTATCACAGCGCCCTCGAAAAACTCATTAAAGAAGCCCACTACAATTTCGGCCAAGTCTGGCACATCAACTGTCACTCCATGCCCGCGGCCAGCGCCTACCCCAAACGCAGCATAGGGCTGGTCGGTAATAAAGCCAAACCCGCCGATTTTGTCCTTGGTGACCGCGATGGAACCAGCTGCTCCCACAGCTTCACCCTCGAATTAAGAGATTTCATCAAGACCCTCGGCTATACCGTTTCCGTCAATGATCCGTTCAAAGGCGTGGAGCTTGTCGCCAAATACTCTGCCCCCGCGCAGGGCTATCACTCCCTGCAAATCGAGATCAATAAATCACTTTATATGAATGAAGAAACTGGCGAAAAAACAAAAAATTACAGTGTCTTAAAGGGAGATGTTGAGAAAGTGATTCACTTCTGCTCAACCTTCGTCGAAAGCAAGCTCGTTAATTTAGCAGCTGATTAGCTCCACCATGTAGATCAAGAACGATCAGATTAGGAGCGCTCTTCGGAGAACCCACCCTCTGTAGCTGTCTTGCAGTGGAAATATCCCAGATAGCATTTAAAACAGCATCCCTCTGCTTTAACGGACCCTCTTGAACTTGCCCTAAAATAGGAAAAGCTATCCTAGTTTTACCTTTCGCATCCCACCTGCTAAGCGCTTCCGAGGTACCAGAAACAACCGCCGCCTTTGCGCAAAACTCTCCGAACGTTTGCTCTGATTTGTCAGTGTATAGTTCCCATTGGCTTTGCTCATAATGCGCAACCCGTTTCATCACATCCCGCAAATTGGCATAATGATATATCTTTGACGTGTTTTCCAAAACAATAACCCTTAATTAAACGTGGAAAGCAGAGCTTTTAACTTAAAATACAAATTATGTCAAACAAAAACATAGCCCCAACATCGCTTAAGCGCCGCATCAACCTCATCCATGGCCACATCCACGCCAAGCTCCGCCATGCTCGTCACCCCGTGATCGGCAATCCCGCACGGTACAATCCCGCTAAAATGCGATAAATCCAGGTCCACATTAATCGAAATGCCGTGCAGCGTAATCCAGTGCCGCACCCGCACACCCAGCGCGGCAATCTTCTTCTCAGCCCCATCGGGCATCACCACCCAAATCCCAATCCGCCCTTCGCGCCGCTCCCCGGCAATACCAAATTCCGCCAAGCTCCGAATAATCCACTCTTCCAAATCCCAAACATATTTTTTAATATCAGGGGTTTGCTGTCGTTCTTTAAGATTTAGATTCACATACCCAACGCGCTGCCCCGGCCCGTGATAAGTATGCTCACCGCCTCGCCCCGTTTGAAAAACCGGCAAACCGGCAGCATCAATCAAATCCTCCGCCTTCGCGCTCGTCCCCGCCGTGTAAAGCGCTGGATGCTCCAGCAGCCACACGCACTCCTCCGCGCGCCCTTCATGAATGCCCGCCACCCGCTCATCCATAAAGCTCAGCGCATCCGGGTACTCAACAGGCTCTTTTAAAATTTTCCATTCCATATGCATGCTATAGGATTTTACTGTAATTTTTACAAGCGTACGCTTTCTTACTTGCAGATCATTTAAACCGATGCTATCCATCTCCAACCTACCAAGACACAGGCTTGCGGCCGTGGCGGAACTGGTAGACGCGCCAGACTAAGGATCTGGTGGAGCTTAGCTCCTTGGAGGTTCAAGTCCTCTCGGCCGCACCACTACCCCACTCAAACTTTCACCATATTCAGTCAAACCAATTTGTTTTTGCACAAGACGCAAGGGGCGACGTGTAGAATCACTACACGAGCAACGCTGTACAAAATCAAAATGGGCAGACTGTTGCGACGCACCATAAGAACAACTTGCATCTCAGCCCCTTATTAGCTATCGAGAAACACCAACAAACGCGGTGATTACGGAAGAATTTTCATATGACCAAGAAGAGCAAAGATTCAAAAGAAGCACTCTGGGCAGATGCTCTGGAATATCACCGCTTGCCGCACCCCGGCAAAGTTGCTCTAAAGCCTACAACCGCCCTCGCCACGCAGCGTGATCTGGCTCTGGCCTATTCCCCCGGCGTCGCCGCTCCATGTGAAGAAATCGAAAAAGACCCGCTGACCGCTTACGACTACACCGCCAAAGGAAACCTCGTCGCTGTCATCACTGACGGTACAGCTGTCCTCGGCCTTGGCAACATTGGCGCACTGGCTTCCAAGCCGGTTATGGAAGGAAAATCCGTCCTCTTCAAAAAATTCGCAAACATCGATTCTGTTGATGTTGAGGTCGACATGGCCACCCAGATGGATAAAGACGCCGATGGAAACTATGACCGCGAAGCCTACATCCAGCGCTTCGTCGACATCGTCGCCTCGCTCGAACCAACATACGGCGGAATCAACCTTGAAGACATCAAGGCCCCTGAATGTTTCGAGATCGAACGCCGCCTAAAAGAGCGCATGAACATCCCCGTATTCCATGATGATCAGCACGGCACCGCCATCATCGTCACCGCGGCCTTCAAAAACTGGCTTGTCTATTCCGGCCGCGACCCAGCAAAAATCAAACTGGTTGCCTCCGGCGCAGGCGCTTCGGCTATCTCCTGCCTCAACTTGCTCGTGCATGCTGGCCTCAAAAAAGAAAACATCATCGTTTGCGACCGTAACGGCGTTGTCTATAAAGGCCGCAACCAAGGCATGGACCCACAAAAAGAAAAATTCGCCGTCGATACGAAATTCCGTGAAATCGGCGAAGCCATTAAAGGCGCCGACATCTTTCTCGGCCTCTCCGGCCCCGGCGCTGTCGACAAGGCAATGATTAAATCAATGGGCAAAAAACCCCTGATCATGACTCTGGCCAACCCCACCCCTGAAATCATGCCCGAAGAAGCAATCGAAGCAAAACCCGATGCCATCATCTGCACCGGCCGCTCCGATTATTCAAACCAAGTTAACAACGTCCTATGTTTTCCCTTCATGTTCCGCGGCGCGCTTGATGTCGGCGCAACAAAAATCAATGAAGAAATGAAAATCGCCTGCGTCGATGCTCTCGCCGCCCTCGCCCGTAAGCAAGTCACCGCCGAAGTCGCCAGTGTTTATAGCGGCGAAGAGCTTGAATTCGGCGCAGATTACCTCATCCCGAAACCGTTCGACCCGCGCCTCATCGTAGATCTGTCATTGGCTGTAGCCAAGGCCGCCATGGATAGCGGCGTTGCCACCCGCCCTATCGAAGATTTCGAAGCCTACGAGCACAAACTCCAGCAATTCTTCATCCGCACACAGCTCGTCATGCGCCCCATTTACACCCGCGCGAAAGAAGACCCCAAACGCGTTGTCTACTGTGAAGGTGAGGAAGAACACGTTCTTCAGGCCGTCCAGACTTCACTCGATGAAGGCATCGTTAAACCGATCCTGATTGGCCGTGAAAAAGTCATCGCGGGCCGCGCGGAAAAACTCGGCCTACGCCTAAAAGCTGGTGAAAATTACGACCTTGTCGATCCGGAAGACGACCCGCGCTACCGCGAATACTGGGAAGACTATCACGCCATCATGGAACGCAGCGGCATCACTCCGGTTCTGGCCAAACGCGTCCTGCGCACAAACACTACCGTCATCGGCGCGCTTATGGTCCGCCGCGGCGAAGCGGACTCACTCATCTGCGGAACCGTTGGTCAATACAGCAACCACCTCAAACACATCATCGATGTCATCGGCCTTAAGCCCGGCGTTGAAACCCCCGCCGCTATGAACGGCCTGCTTAACGCCAGAGGAACATATTTTTTCACTGACACCCAAATTAACCCAGACCCATCCATTGCCCAGATTTCTGAAATGACCCTGATGGCCGCTGAAGAAGTCCGCCGCTTTGGTATCAAACCAAAAGTCGCCCTACTGTCTCATTCCAATTTTGGCACCGGTGACCATGCCTCCGCACAAAAAATGCGCGATGCTTTTCAAGATATTCGCCGCCGCGACCCCGATCTGGAAATTGAAGGTGAAATGCACGCCGACGCTGCCCTGTCCGAGAAAATCCGCGGCAAAATTATGCCCAATTCCCGCCTCAAAGGCCAAGCCAACCTTTTCATCATGCCCAATGTCGAGGCTGCAAACATCGCCTTTAACATGACCAAAGTATTCTCTGAGGGCATTAACATCGGCCCAATATTACTGGGCGCCGCACAACCGGTGCATATCATCACCCCGTTCGTATCCGCGCGCGGCATTGTCAATGTAACCTCGCTCGCCACTGTGGGCGCGCAAGTTTTCGCTGAAGAAACCGAAGACAACAAACCCCGCGACATCAAATCCGCTAAAAAATAATTTACCCTGCTTACACATACGGCGCAGCATCAACTTCAGGAAACGCAGCTGCGTGCAGTACCTCTACCGGCTCCAAAGGCGTGGGATTATTATAAACTTGTCTAAAAATTGCAGACAACGGTTTCTTTTTCTTAAAATCCGGCGGCAACAAAGAAGATCTTTCAGCGCGCAGCATCAGATTTTCTAATGCTTCATACTCCCCAATCCTGCGACGTCCTTGCAGCTTCTCCACCAAAAACGCCGGTTCCGATATCTTTTTGGAAAGCCTCCATGCCACTTCGCGAAGTGCCTGATAATCTTCAGACTGTAAATCACGGCCTTCGCCAGACAACCTATCGCCACACGTCAAAATTCTTTCTAACGCCTGCAGCTCTGGCATGAGTCCTTCTAGGTTGTGAAAAACAGCCTGGCTCGACCCCATTCCATTCTCAGCTCTATTTAGGAGAATATCCTGCGCCTCCACCGCACGCTCTTCATACTCATGGCCAATCGTACCAATCCAGGCTGTAGCCTCATCGCCCTTTCGGCCTTTGAGGATCTCCAGCGCCACCGCGGCATACTCTTCATGCTCAAGTCCAATCAGGCCAATCCACTGCGTAGCCAGATCGCCATCTCGACCTTTAAGGATATCCAGCGCCGCCGCCGCATGCTCTTTATGATTTTCGCCAATCGCTCCAATCCACTGCGTAGCCACATCGCTCTTTCGGCCTTTGAGGATCTCCAGCACCTGCGCCGCATGCTCTTCATACTCATCACCAATCAGGGCAATTCGCACCGTAGTCACATCATCATCGCTCGGCGTTTTTGCAAACGCCTCTAATTCAGATTCTATGCTCATAGCCTTAAATACCCTTTAAGAATTTTCATCACCACAAACATAAAAAATAATTTACACTACTTACTCACCCGGCACATTGGAAGAGAACGCAGCTGCATGCCACCCCTCTGCCTCCTGTATGGGCGACGGCTTATGAACATCATCATAAGCTCGTCCAAAAATTTTAGATAAAAGCTTGGTTTTAGCAAAACCCTCAGACAACAACAAAGGAGAGCCCTCAACGCGCTCAATAAAATTCTTTAACTTCTTATCCTTCGCATCACTCTTATGCGATTTCAACTTCTCCACCAAAAACGCCGGTTCCGATATCTTTTTGGAAAGCGCCCATGCTACGTCACGAAGTACCTTATAATCTTCAGACTGTAAATCACACTTGTCATCAGCCAACCTATCGCCACATGTTAAAATTCTTTCTAACGCCTGCTGCGCTGGTATGAGTTTTTCCAGGGCATCGGAAACAGCCTGGCCCGACCCCATCCCCTTCTCAGCTCTATTTAGGAGAATACTCTGCGCTTTTTCCCCATACTCTCCTTTATGCGCACCGCCAATCTTACCAATCTGCTTCGTAGCCTCATCGCCCTCTCGGTCTTCAAGCATATCCAGAGCCGCCGCCGCATGCTCTTCATAGTCGCGGCCAATCGCCCCACCCCACATCGAAGCCTTATCGCCCTCACCGCCTTTAATAATCTTCAGCGCCGCCCCCGCATACTTTCCTTTATGCGTATAGCCAATCATGACAATCTGCCGCGCAGTCTCATCGCCATCTCGGTCTTTGAGAATATCCAGAGCCGCCGCCGCATGCTCTTCATACTGATAGCCAGTTTGGCCAATCTCGCCCGTAGCCACATCCGTCTTCCGGTCTTTAAGGATCTCCAACGCCGCCGCCCCATACTCTCCTTTATGCGCACGACCAATCTCGCCAATCTGCCGCGTAACCTCATCACCCTTTCGGTCTTTAAGGATCTCCAGCGCCGCCGCCCCATACTCTCCTTTATGCGCACGACCAATCTCGCCAATCTGCTTCGTAGACTCATCCGTCTCTCGGTCTTTGAGGATATCCAGAGCCGCCGCCGCATGCTCTTCATACTCGCGGCCAATCAAGCCAACCTGCTTCGTAGACTCATCAGTCTTTCGACCTTCGAGAATCTCCAGAGCCGCCGCCGCATGCTCTTCATACTCGCGGCCAATCAAGCCAATCTGCCGCGTAGCCACATCGCTCTCATGGCCTTTGAGGATATCCAGAGCCGCCGCCGCATGCTCTTCATACTCACGGCCAGCCTTGCCAACCTCGCGTATACCCACATCATCAATGCTCGGATTTTCTGCAAATTTACGTAACGTTTCTTCTTCTGACATAGCCTTAAATACCTTTTAAAAATTTCCATTACCATAAACATAAATAATACTATGTCAACTTATTAACGCAGACCGCCTCTTGACCTCTGCCCCTCTTTTCGTAGATGTTAAGGGCACTTTTAAACCGCGCTCTTTAATTCAGGAACACGCGTGATGACCGAAGACGTAAACACATCGCAGGATCAGAAAAATCAGGACGAACTCACCTTCACCCTGAGCGATGAGGACATCCGCTCCACGCTCGACGCCCTGCATTCCGAAGACGCCGATACCGTCTGCGCTGTTCTGGATGAACTTAGCCCTGCCGACACCGCCGACCTACTCTGTAAAGCCAACAATGATGACCGTCAGGAAATCATCAATATGTATGGCGATACGCTCAACCCCGAAGTTTTCACAGAAATGGGCCCCGAACTAGGCCGCAACACTCTTGAACAAATGCCTGCGCAACAAGTCGCCAGCATCATCGCCGATCTAGAAAGTGATGACGCGCTTGAAATCATTGAAACGCTCGACGAAGAATTTCAGCAGGAAATCATCCGCAAGCTTTCCGCAAAAACCCGCGCCGCCGTGGAGGAAGGCCTCTCCTTCCCCGAAGATAGTGCTGGCCGCCTAATGCAGCGCGAAGTTGTCGCCGTCCCTCAATTCTGGACCGTCGGTAAAACCATCGATTACCTCCGCGCCGCCTCCGATGGTTTACCTGAAGATTTCTTTGACCTCTTCGTCATCGACCCCTCTTACCACATAAAAGGCCACGTCCCTCTCAACCGCATCGTCCGCGGACAGCGCGATGAAAAAATCGAAGACATTGCCTTTGAAAACGCCCATGCCATTCCTGCTGATATGGATCAGGAAGAAGTCGCCCACCTTTTCCGCCGCGACAATCTCGTCTCCGCACCCGTTGTCGATGATGACGGGCGTTTACTCGGCGTCATCACAATTGATGACGTAATCGACGTCATCGATGAAGAAGCCGCAGAAGATATCCTGAAAATGGCCGGTGTGGACCAGGGCGACCTTTACCGCGCTATCTGGTCAACAACCGGAACCCGCTTCCGCTGGCTGTTTCTCAACCTGCTCACCGCCCTGCTGGCCTCTGTTGTCATCTCATTCTTCGATGCGACAATCCAGCAAATCGTCGCCCTCGCCGTCCTCATGCCTATCGTAGCAAGCATGGGTGGAAATGCGGGAACACAAGCCCTCACCGTTGCTGTTCGCGCCTTAGCCACCAAAGAACTCTCCGGCACCAACACCGCTCGTATCATCTGGAAAGAAACCATCGTTGGCTCCCTCAATGGCATCGCCTTCGCCATCATCACCGGCGTTATAACCGCCCTATGGTTCGCCAGTCCGGTACTCGGCCTCATCATCGCTGCAGCCATGGTCATCAACCTCATTGTAGCCGGCCTGTTCGGCGCCGCTATTCCGGTAATATTGGACCGCACAGGCGCCGACCCCGCCGTAGCAAGTACCGTCTTCCTCACCACCATTACAGATGTCGTTGGATTTTTTGCCTTCTTAGGGCTTGCCGCCATATTTATGCTCTAGGCTTATCTCACCGGATCATCCACTGAAACTTTGCGACCATATTTCCGCTTCGACCAATCGATAAACGGCTTTTCAATGAAAACATAAAGCCCGGTCGCCACAAAAACGCACAGCGCCATAAACACCGGCAGATAAATCACATAGCTCCACCCTTCGCTCATCGCCTCAAAATCAACAAACCGCGCCGCCATCACTTCGGCCAGATAAAGCAGTGGCAGATGCACAAGATAAAGGCTGTAAGAAATCAGCGCAATAAAACTTAAGCCTCGCCCACAAAACAACTTATGCCCCGGCGCGCCGCCCATTAGTCCAAGCAACATCGCCGTAAAACTCGCCGAAATCACAGTAACCAACCACGTCTTATCAAACCCGCTAACCCCCAAATCCACCAGCGGCCCTGAAACACTGAGGCCGAGAAAAACCAGCACGCCGAGAAAAAACAGACCCGCCGCCACGCTCCGGCGTGACAAAACTTCACGAATACCCTGGCTATGCCACAACGCCGCCGCGAGCGTCCCCATCAACAACCCATCCAGACACAGATGAAAGCTCGTGCGCACATTTAAAAAATAATCTTCAAACCCCGCCGCATTTGGCGCAAATGCTCCGCGCATCAACGGTTGTGATACAATCAGCGCGACCAGTACCGCCGCCTGCACCCGCGCATCCTTTAACTTCAACAACCCATAAATCAAAAACGGCGCCAATAAATAAAACTTAATCTCAATCGCCAGCGACCAAAACACCACCACAATATCCGATGGCCAGTAATCCTGCATAAAGGCCAAATGATATAAAGCCCGAAAACCAATCCCATCAGTGCTTTCCGGATACGGATAAAATGGGAACAACCCTAAAACAGCCAACATCAGCACAAAATAATACACAGGGACAATCCGAAAAAATCGCCGCGGCAAATACGAGCGCAAAACATCGCCAAAGCTTTGGCGCTTCTCAAAGCTCTGCAACAGATGCGAGGAAATCAAAAACCCGCTCAGCACAAAAAACAAATCCACACCCACCCAGCCATTAATAAAAATTGCCCCTAGATCAATCCCCCCGACTGGTATATAAGGATCCGATAAATCAGCCCAAAACGGCCTGATTGAATGGCGAAGCAAAACAAGAACAATTGCGAGAGCCCGCAAACCGTCAAGGACAGCAATTCGATTTGAAACTTGAGACACGCGACACCTAACACACTTAAAAACATGAATATTTAAATAGTGTAACGGTTTTAACAGGAAACCCCCATAGAAAAACATGTCAGCATCTAAACTGGTCAAACCAAGCATAGAGTTTAAAGACAGCTACCTGGAAGCTTTAGACGAATTCCACGCCGAAGGCCGCTATCAATTTCTCAACCGTGATGAAATCGAGGCTGACTTCGAAGGCTTTATCGCCGACCTTAACGAAGGCCGCCGCCACCTGCACAAACCCTATGCAAATTGGGTTGAGCCCGTCCCAGAAACCATCCTTTGGCTCGTAAAAGAAGAAAAATATATCGGTGTCTTTAACATCCGTCACCGCCTCAATTGGCACCTCGAAAAATGGGGCGGCCACATGAACTTCGTCATCCGTCCCTCCATGCGCGGCAAAGGCTTCGGCAAAAAAATCCTGCAAAAAGGCATGCCCTTTACATGTCATTTCGGTATTGATCGCGCGCTAATCACCGTCGACCCCATGAATAAAGAAGCCGTACGCATTGTCGAATTTTGCGGGGGTGAACTCGAAGACGAAACCGCCGCCACCGACAAATTCCCCGCCCGCCGCCGTTACTGGCTCAGCTGTAACTAACCCCCGCCCAGCCCGCTAAAAACTTGCATGTTTCCCAAAGCTGCGTATAAAAGCGTATGGCTAAAAAAAAGACCAAAACAAAGCGCAAAACCAGCAAAAAGAAAAAAGCGCAAAATCACGCCCTTCTTCGTTTTGCGACAAAATGGCTGTTTGTAATCGGCCTATGGGGTGGCATCATTCTCGCTGGCCTCTTCGCGTGGTATGCGCAGGAACTACCCGACATCACCAAAGGCGCCAGCTTTGAGCGCAAACGCGCCATCATCGTCAAAGCAGCAGATGGCACCGTTGTCGCCCGTTACGGTGAAATTGTCGGCAACAAGGTCACAACTCAGGACTTACCGCCACACCTCATTCAAGCCGTCCTAGCCACCGAAGACCGACGCTTTTACCACCATCCCGGCCTAGATCCGCTCGGCCTTGCCCGCGCTATTTTTGTTAACATTACCAAAGGCCGCGTCGCACAAGGTGGCTCCACCATCACGCAACAGCTCGCAAAAAACCTGTTCCTCTCACAAGAACGCACCCTCAAACGCAAAATTCAGGAAGCCATGCTCGCTTTTTGGCTTGAATATGAACTCTCCAAAGACGAAATACTCAGCGCCTATCTCAACCGCGTTTATCTCGGCTCCGGCGTATACGGCGTTGATGCAGCTGCAAAGCTCTATTTCAAAGCCCCTATCGAAGAACTCAGCCTCAGAGAAGCCGCCACGCTGGCCGGCTTGCTTAAAGCACCATCGCGCTACTCCCCTCTTCGCAACCCTGGCCTGTCCAAGCAACGCACGGATGTTGTCCTTAACGCCATGGTCGATGCCGGTTACATCACCGAAGAACAAGCCAAGGGCAACGGGGGAAACCCGCCAAAACCAGCACAAAAACCAACAGACGCGCTAGCTGACCGCTACTTTACAGACTGGATCGTCGACTCTCTTGATGAACTCATCGGCACGCCTGAAGAAGACCTCATCATCGAAACCACACTTAACCCAAAAATCCAGCGATACGCACAAGACTCCATTGCCTCAGCAATCGAACAAAATGGTGAAGCCAGCAAAGTCTCGCAAGGTGCCATGATTGTCCTACGCCCGAATGGCGCTGTTGTGGCCCTCATTGGCGGACGCAACTATTCACAAAGCCAGTTCAACCGCGCGACGCAAGCCACCCGCACACCCGGTTCTTCCTTTAAACCCATTGTCTACCTCACTGCGCTCGAACACGGTTGGGACTCCCAAGACCTCATCATCGATGAACCCATTACAACAGGCCGCTACCGCCCTAAAAACTTCGGCCATAAATATTTAGGTGAAGTCACCCTTGAAGCAGCCCTCACTTACTCGCTCAACACCGTATCATTTCAACTGACCAAAGAACTGGGGCCCGAAGCTGTCATAGACACCGCACAGCGTATGGGCATTACTTCGAAACTTGAACCGAACCTATCCCTTGCTCTGGGCTCAAACGGCGTAACCCTAATGGAAATGGCCAGCGTCTATTCCACCATTTCAAACGGCGGCTTGCGCACGCACCCCTACGGCATCACCAAAATCATGTCGAAAGATACGGGCGAGCTCTATTATGAACGCCCCCGTAACAGAGGTATGAAACGCGTCGTGGCCTCTCACAACATTCAAAACCTGACCTCAATGATGAGCAGCGTCATCGAATTCGGCACCGGGCGCGGCGCAAATATTGGCCTACCTGCCGCAGGAAAAACCGGAACAAGCGACGACAGCCGTGATGCCCTGTTCATGGGCTTCACTCGTGAGCTTGTCGGTGTGGTTTGGCTTGGCAATGATGATAACTCACCCATGAAACGCGTCACCGGCGGCAGCTTCCCTGCACAAATATGGGCCAGTGTCATGCGCCGTGCGGCGGGACAATATCCGCCTTTCAACCGCCACGATTATTTACCCGCCAGTGGTTTTGAAGAAATGATTGGAAATTTATTTTTTCGCTCAGAAAGAGATAGGGAATTGCATCAACAAACACGTCATAACATTCGTGCCGATATCCGTGAAGGAAACAAGCGCAGCCTCAAAGAAAGCGCTCGCTACAACAATTAAACCAGTGCCCCTTCTGTGCTCAGCAATGGATAACCACCTTTAAACGCCGCAAACTTATCTTCGCCCGCCGCATGCCAAAAACCCTGCAATTCACACAGCGCCTTTGATGGCCCGCCAACATCCCAGCTATTGCGCATCAATGACTGATCCGCAAAACTCAAAAACTCTGCCGGAAATGCCATCCGCGGCGCCCGCAAACCCAGCTCTATAAGAAGCTTGGCAACATGCGCATCGCTACAATCCACCATGTCGGCTGTAAATTGGATCGCTGACAAAACCTTAATCTCCATGCGTGAATTTGGCACATGGCGCAAATGCTGCATGAATTTCGCGTAAATTCCCATCTCACCGTTTTCATGAATTTCAGGCGGCAGCGGTAAAGTGATATTCGCTGTATCAGTCTGTGTCATGTTAAAAGCCCTCCCGGCTAACTTTGAATCTGCGCCATCAAAAATCGCGCACAATTCAAGCTTCTGCGGAAAGTATTAACAGTGTCTTAAGATTTGGAAAAGCCGCCGCAAAGCCGCAGAAACCCTTGTGGATAAGACAATCTTTATCGAGGAATACCGGCTACGGCGAGCGAATCGGCGCGTTCGTTCTCGGGGTGACCATCATGCCCCTTCACCCAATGAAACGTAATATCATACTGCACCACAAGCGCATCCATCTCCTGCCACAAATCTACATTCTTCACTGGCTTCTTCGCCGCCGTCTTCCATCCCCGCGCTTTCCATCCCTCCAGCCATTCGGTGATTCCGTGCATCACATATTTGCTATCAGTATAAATCTCAATCTTCGGGCTACCCTTAACCGCCTCCAGCGCTTTTATAACCGCCATCATCTCCATACGGTTGTTCGTCGTATCACCCTCACCACCATTAAGCTCTTTCTCATGACTGTTCCAAAGCATCAAAGCGCCCCAGCCACCCGGCCCAGGGTTCCCGCTACACGCCCCATCGGTATATATCCGCACCACACCATCCATTAAATTGTCCACTCCCGCTGCTCATTAAGAGCGCCCGCAATACATTGCAAAAAGGCCTCTTCACTGGCCAAATCAACTTTATGCGACGGCAAAATCACCCCATATTTCTGCGCCAGTCTTTGATATTTCGGCAATCGCGCTTCAAATAAGCTCGGAAATATCCAGCGCAAAAATTCAACAGGATGAATCCCCGACACATCAGCCAGATCAAATTTATCCAAATACCGCGCCAATCTCTCTTCCAAAAATGCCGGGGGGAAATACAGCGGTTTCGGGTATTCTGTGGCCCGTTTCAAAATTTCCGCCTGCCCTTCTTGCCGAACCTTTAAATACACAATCAGACTCTTTTGCCCAACCTCTTCCAGAACAGCTTCATCTTCAACCTCACAAAGGCTCCCCGATGAATCACAAACAAAATGCCCATCAGCGCTCCCTAACGCCTCCGGCATATCCCGCAGAACATCACACTCCGCAACATAATACAGCTTTTGCCGACGGCAAAATTCATCAAGGGTCGTTCCCCCTTGCTCTTCATCCCCAATTTGCCCGACAAAATCCGATAAATTTTCGATATTCGCCGCGCTCATCTCGCCTTCACTTTTGATGAGCTCACCCAGATATTTCGTCCCAATCAGATAATCACAGGAATAATTCGCCCATCCCCACTCTTCCAACTGGCAAGACGCATGCGACTTCCCCACACCCGACATCCCAATAAATGTAATCGCCTTTTTCGGCTGCGCTAAAAACTCTGCCCCCGAAAGCTTCATGCTGCTTGTTCCTTCAATATTTTCGGAATTTTAAAATTCACATTTTCTTGCGTAATCGCAACTTCACGAATACTGACATCAAACCGTGCTTTCGCAGCCTCAATCACTTCATCCACCAAAATCTCCGGTGCGCTCGCACCAGCCGTAACCCCCAGCGTCTGCGCCCCATCAACCCAGCTCCAATCAATATCCGCGGCGCGCTGTACCAAGAGCGCCTTCTCACAGCCATGCAAACGCGCCACCTCAACCAACCGGTTGGAATTCGACGAATTCGGCGCGCCAATCACAATCACCGCATCGCTATCCGGCGCAATCGCTTTCACCGCCGCCTGCCGGTTTGTCGTCGCATAGCAAATATCTTCCTTATGCGGCCCCTGAATATTTGAAAACTTCGCCTGCAGCGCTTCAACAATTGCAGCTGTGTCATCCACCGACAACGTTGTTTGTGTGCAATAGGCCAACTTACCTTCATCATCCACCGACAACGTCGCCACATCTTCCACCGTTTCAACCAAGAGCACAGCCGCCTCCGGCAACTGCCCCATCGTCCCAATTACTTCCGGGTGCCCGGCATGCCCAATCAACACCACCTGCTGCCCATTCTTGTAATGCCGCTCCGCCTCGCGGTGTACCTTGCTCACTAACGGACAGGTCGCATCAACATAAAACATCGCCCGCTCTTCCGCGCTTTCCGGCACCGCTTTCGGCACCCCATGCGCCGAAAAAATAACCGGACGCTTATCCCCCTCTTTGTCCGCCGGAATTTCATCCAGCTCCTCAACAAACACCGCGCCCTTGGCCTTCAAATTATCAACGACATATTTATTATGAACAATCTCATGACGCACATACACCGGTGCCCCATATTTCTCCAGCGCCAGCTCAACAATTTGTATAGCCCGGTCCACACCCGCGCAAAACCCGCGCGGCGCCGCCAGTAATATCGTCAGCTTCTCATTACTCATGCTTCTCTCTTGCCTTACGCCTCGGCCTCGCCTAAGCTTCGTCAATTCGGTGATGTTTTAGCATTGAGGCAAAACAAATGAAACATTTAAGATTTTTAGCACTGAGTTTATGTATCGCTGGCCCTCTCTTCACTTTGAGCGCGTGCCAAACCTTTGATGGTGTCGTCAAGGATATTAAAGGGATCAACCTGCCCTCTTTACGCAACTCTACATCCAGAAGCTCCCAAGAACTTGTCTACAGCGGAAGCTGCCCACAAGCCGAAGCCGTCGAAGAACTTAAGTCCCTGTCTGAATTCAGCGACACTTCCGATCAGAGCGATTATAACCTCGTCTCCAAAATCGGAATCGCCAATCTGCAAAGCGCCTGTAACTATGATGAGCGCAGCGTGACAATTGACCTGCGCATGGATTTCCAGGGCACCCTCGGCCCACGGGGCGGCAATTCCGGCTCTTTCTCATACCCATTCTTTGTCGCCGTCACCTCGGCCCGTGGCGATATTCTTGCGAAAGAAGTTTTCGCCGCGCCGCTCACATACAACCCCGGACAAAAAACCCAGACCTACACCGAAAAAATGCGCCAGATCATCCCGATCGAAAATCGCGACCGTGGTTCGAAATATAAAATCCTCGTCGGTCTTCAGCTAACACCCGATCAACTCGGCTATAACCGCAAAAAAATCGCCGAAGAAAAACTCCTCCTCGAGGCCGAAGAACAAAAGAAAACAGAATTTGAAAAAGCGCCAATGGAAATGCAGGAGCAAGCTCAAAAAGAAATCTATATTGGCCGCCCTGTAGATATCCTGCCTTAAGCAATGAGTAATTTTGATATAGACACATTCTGGAATTCTGAAGCTGCCGAGCATCAAGATACGGCTGCGAAAACTTTTGAAACGCTCAAACCTGCCTTCAATGAAATATTGAGCTTGTGCGCACAAAGCATTGAAAATGGCGGCAAAATTCTATTCTTCGGTAACGGGGGTAGCGCCGCCGATGCCCAGCACCTCGCCACTGAACTCACCGTGCGCTATGTCGAAAATCGCAAACCCATTCCGGCAATCGCCCTCACCACCGACACCTCCGCCCTTACGGCAATTGGTAATGATTACGGTTTTGAAGACCTCTTTGCCCGCCAGATCGAAGCCCTCGGGGGCGACGGCGACATCGCTATCGGCATCTCCACTTCGGGCAATAGCGAAAACATCCTCAAAGCCTTGCAAACGGCTCAAAATCAAGGGCTTAAAACCATCGGCCTTTCCGGGCGCGACGGCGGAAAAATGGCCGCTGTCTGCGATCTTCTCATCATCATTCCCTCAAACACCACCGCCCGCATTCAGGAAATGCACATCACCCTCGGCCAAATGCTCTGCGGCGCGCTCGAGCAAAAATTAGGGTTGGTTTGATTCTTCAGGAGTGATCCACTCTTTCGATACAGGCTCTGTATCGTGTTTGATGTCTGTCCATTTATCTACATTAAAAGTTAAAACGAGTGTCTCAGCGTTGCCAATGACTGTCTTTTCATAGTTTTCCAAGGCTTTAAATTGACTCTTAAGAAAGCTGTTTGGCTGCCCTATGTCATCAACATCAACCTCGTAAATACAAAATGCAGCTTTAGCCGTCTCTTCCAGGTCACCAACAAATTTATGAAATGGCCATTTCTTATGACCGTTAACTGCCAAAGCTCCTGAATAATATGGGTTCACACATGTCCCCTCAAAAATATTGCTTAATATCTTTGAGGTTTCATTAGTTGGCCCATTATCAAACGGTCGGCGAACTGTATAAGCCTCCTGTAAGTCGAATGTTGGACTCTCTTTAAGCTTTTCAGCCACACTCTTAACGGCCGCTTCACCCTTTTTTGTTAAGTCTGCATCATTAGCATTCCAAAGGGTTTGACCACGCATCATGAAAGCTAACGTTAACATTTTATACTCTCCATAAATTTTTCGTAAACTGCCCCTTGGAAAACAATATGTCAACTATTTTATACCGCCGTAAGGCAATTGGCCCTTGAGAAACAGCCACTTTTCACATACAATCCCGCTCCATGACACAAGAAAAAGCTATTAAATCCCTGAACTTCGAAGAAGCGCTCGGCGAACTCGAAGGTATCGTCCGCAACCTTGAAACGGCGCAAATTCCATTGGACGATTCAATCAACGCTTACGAACGCGGTATCTCGCTTAAAAAGCATTGTGAAACCAAGCTCCGCGAAGCTCAGGCCAAAATCGAAAAAATCACAATCGACAAAGACGGCGCTGTCTCAACGCAGCCGTTAGACCCAAAAGAATAGAAAGAACAAAGAATGCCATCACCTAGATCAGCCTCTCCGAAACTTCAATCCGCCATGGACGAAGTCGCCGAAGCCGTCAACCTGACAATCGAACGCCTTTTGCCAGAAACTGATCTCTCTGAAGCCCCCCTTTACGAAGCCATGCGCCACGGCACACTCGGCGGCGGAAAACGCCTGCGCCCTTTCCTGTGTATGCAATCAGCCTCTCTCTTTAACGTCCCGACCTCTCGCTCGCGCCGCGTCGCCGCCGCCATTGAATTCATTCACTGCTATTCCCTCATTCACGATGACCTTCCCGCCATGGATAATGCATCCCTGCGCCGCGGAAAACCCACCGTGCATAAACAATATGATGACGCCACCGCCATCCTCGCGGGCGACGCCCTGCTCACACTCGCTTTTGAAGTTCTCGCTGATCCTGAAACCCACCCGGATCCCCACGTCCAATGCCAACTCATCCGCTCTTTAGCCGTCGCCGCTGGTGGCCACGGCATGGTGGGCGGGCAAATGCTCGACCTTATCGCTGAAAATGACGACGTTGAATTCGATGTCGGAGAAATTTCCCGCCTGCAGCGCATGAAAACCGGCAAGCTCATGGCTTTCGCCTGTGAAGCTGGCGCTATCCTTGGCAAGGCCAGCGAACAGCAGCGCAAGGCGCTCTGTAACTACGCCTTCGACCTTGGGCTCGCCTTCCAAGTCACCGACGATATTCTTGATGTTGAGGCCGACCCTCAAGATACCGGCAAAGACACCGGCAAAGATGAAGAAGCTGGCAAAGCCACTTTCGTTTCAACGATGGGTAAAGACGCTGCCCGCTCCCGCGCGGAAATGATCGTCGCCCAAGCCACCCGCCACCTCAAAATCTTCGAAGGCCGTGAAGAAATGCTGAAAGAATTGGCTGACTATGTGCTGGAACGCCGGGCTTAAGACTTAATACTCCTAAACAGCAATATCCGGTTCTACCCAGCCTGGCCGCAAGGTAAAGTCTTTGTCCAGCGGCCAACCAACAATAATGTTAATTTTATCTTCTAATGCCTTACTTAAATCACTGTAAATTAACTTTTTTTCTTTTAACAGCTCCAGCGTTTTTTTTGTTGCCCCAACGGACTGCACTGTAACACTTAATGCATGCTGAACGCCTATTTCCACTTCCGATATATCTATTGAAGGATTGCTTTTATTAAAGGGGGTCCTTATCTGTTCTCTGATCATGCTGGCCACTCTTTCAGCATCTCTCATCTCAGCAAAATAAAGGCGGATACCAAGAATCTTCTCACCCTTGTTAATGGGGTCATGTTCCAATTCAAACTCCAAACAGTTTAACGCTGAGCTAGCTTTATCATTCGTAATAGTAGCTAGTTGGCCCCTGAACATATTCATAATACATCTCCCACTTCAGTCCCATTTTTAAAATCGTTGCCATAATAGCCCCAGCACTGTTGCTATGTCAAATGCTTTGCCGATAAAACCTTTAAACACTTGCCTTCTGTGCGCCACAACAGCCACTCATAACCAAAGCACAGAAAAAACAAACGCTTGGCATTGCGAGCGACAGCGAAGAAATGCTGAAAGAATTGGCTGACTATGTGCTGGAACGTCGCGCTTAATTCCTATTATTAAATTTAAATATTGCTGCTGGGCACAACATGTAACATGGGTCTAAACTCTGCAGGGAAGTCCAATCTATTACGTTCATAAAGATCAAGCTTAGCCTTCGCCATTTCATCAAAATAATCGCTTTGTTCAATGCCGCTAAACCCCTCCTTGTCTTTCTTATCGCTGAACAAAAGCACAAAACCATGCTGTAACTTGTGAACTTCAAAAAGACTATCAAAAAACTCGGCTTTACATTCCCGCACAGCCTCCAACCAGAACGCCCAGTATTCCGGAGATAAATTCTCCTGCTCTACCACAGCTGCGCAAGCAGCCTCTCCATGCTCAGCAAACTGGGCTTGAACAGCAGGCGCTTTACACTCGGCAAGCGAAATAACGTTACTCTTTGCCACTATGGACCTCCAAATAATAAGAACATATGCAGATAAAGGATGTTTTAAATTATGTCAATAAAATAAACCTTTGCGCCGCCCCCGCCATTACGGTAAAAAAGTCGCACAATGGCAAACCCTGAAACACAAGATGCGCCCGAAGCGCCCGACACCCCGTCCGCCAATGCCCCAAAGAGCATCCTCGATCGCGTAAACACGCCTGCGGACATGAAACCGCTGAGCGATGAGGAGCTAGCGCGCCTAGCCGACGAAGTCCGCCGCGCCACAATTCAGGCCGTCTCCAAAACCGGCGGTCACCTTGGCGCGGGCCTCGGCGTGGTCGAACTCACCGTCGCCATCCACGCGGTCTTCAACACACCTCACGACAAACTCATCTGGGATGTCGGCCACCAATGCTACCCGCATAAAATTCTGACGGGCCGCAAAGACCGCATCCACACCCTCCGTCAAGGCGGCGGCCTCTCCGGCTTTACCAAGCGCGCCGAGAGCGAATACGACCCCTTCGGCGCAGCCCACAGCTCAACCTCCATCTCCGCAGGCCTCGGCATGTCCGTCGCCTCCGACCTCGCCGAAACCAACAAAAACGTGATCGCAGTGATCGGTGATGGCGCGATGAGCGCCGGCATGGCCTACGAAGCCATGAATAACGCCGGCGCCAACAAAAGCCGCCTCATCGTCATCCTCAACGATAACGAAATGTCGATCGCCCCGCCCGTCGGCGCCATGTCCCGTTATCTCACCAAACTGGTCAGCTCAAAAGCCTATATCGGCGCGCGTGAAGCCGGCAAAAAAGTCATGGATGTCCTGCCATCCCCCATCCGCCACGCCGCCAAACGCGCCGAAGAAGGCGCACGTATCGCAATCGGCGGCGGCAGCTTCTTCGAAGAAATGGGCTTTTACTATATCGGCCCCGTTGATGGCCACAATCTCGACCAACTCCTCCCCGTGCTTAGAAACATCCGTGACGGCGAGCATGACGGCCCCATCCTCATCCACGCCCTGACACAAAAAGGCAAAGGCTACCTCCCCGCTGAAAACTCGCCCTCCAAAATGCACGGCGTTAAAAAATTCGACGTCATCACGGGCGAACAAGCCAAGAGTAAACCCGGCGCGCCAAGCTATACAAAAGTCTTCGGCCAAAGCCTTATCAAATGTGCACAAGCCGATGAAAAAATTGTCGGAATCACCGCCGCCATGCCCGACGGCACAGGCATCGATTTGTTTGGCTATGAATTTCCCGAGCGCACCTTTGATGTCGGCATCGCCGAACAACACGCCGTCACTTTCGCGAGCGGTCTGGCCGCCGAGGGCTTCAAACCCTTCGTCGCCATTTACTCCACCTTCCTGCAACGCGCCTACGATCAAGTCGTCCACGACGTCGCCATCCAAAACCTGCCCGTGCGCTTTATGATCGACCGCGCCGGTCTCGTCGGCGCCGATGGCTGCACCCACGCCGGAAGCTTCGATATCGCCTATCTCGGCTGCCTGCCAAACTTTGTCCTCATGGCCCCATCCGATGAAGCCGAACTCGCGAGCATGGTCGCCACAGCCGCCGCCTATGATGACGGCCCCATAGCCCTCAGATACCCGCGCGGCGAAGGCACAGGCGTAGAAATCCCCGATACTCCAGAAATCCTAGAAATCGGCAAAGGCCGCATTATTAGAGAAGGCAAAGATGTCGCCATCCTCTCCTACGGCACGCGTTTGGAAGAATGCATGAAAGCCGCAGAACAGCTAAACGCCACCGTCGCCGACGCAAGGTTTGCAAAACCACTCGATGAAGCCCTCATCCGCGACCTCGCCAAAAACCACAAAACCTTGATAACAATCGAGGAAGGCGCCCGCGGCGGCTTCGGCGCCTTCGTGCTGGATTATCTCGCGAACAATGATTTGATGAAAAACCTCAAAGTCCGCACCCTCACCCTCCCGGATCACTTCCAAGACCACAACGACCCCGCGAAGCAATATGAAGAAGCCGGGTTAACGGCGAAAGACATTGTTAAGAAAACAATGATATAATACTTAAGGCTAATACAGCGACATACTAAAGTGATAAGGCATTGTATTAGCATTGTTTTTTGCATGACTGTGTGGAGTAATACATGAAAAACAAGCCATCTGGAGATTTCTTGCTGTTTCCGCTAGCCTTGGCCGCGGTCACTGGCGTCTTAACCTTAATATTTTCCCCTGACTTGATACCGGGAGGACTGAGTATACCGGCATGGCTCGCCACAGCCCTAGCCGCTGCGGCGGCCGTCACAATAAAGATCAGAAGAAATGCCGCAAAAAAAGTAGAGAAAGCTGCGGAAAAGGAAAAGCGCCTCAAACGCACAGAACAAAACAACAAGAAGCGCGAACAGCGCGAGGCGCGGGCACAAGCAGCGCGCGACAAAGCCGCACAAAAAGATGCAGAAAAAGCGGCAAGACGCTCAGAGGAAAAGACCGAAATGGTGAAGCAAGCCACCACCATTTGGGCGGAAAGAGCAGAAAAAGCGCAAGAGCAGGCAACCATTGGCCGGGGAATCTTTGAGAAATCAGCCGTAACGGCGGTGCGCGATGCGGCGGGGCTGATGGCCACAGAATGGGAAGCCGCGACAACGCTGGCAAAATGGACATCAGACCAGATCATAACCATGACAACACGGCCAGATGTGAAGTCAGGTGCGCAGGAGGAGTTACGCGAGGCGATGATGGAAGTCACGCGCATCAAGGAAATGGGCAGCCTCTTGACGGAAAAGCAAGCCAATGAGATAAAAGAGCTCAAGGAAAAAGCGATGCAGGAAAAAAAGGCGGATGAAGCGCGCCAAGATGAGGCCCACGAAGTCATTCGCGATGCGGAAGTGAAATGGAACACAGCCGAAGCGCGGGCCGAGCGAGCAAGCGATAGGCTCAGAGAAATCGCCAGCCAACAATGATCCGGCCAAGCAATATGAAGAAGCTGGGTTAACCGCGAAGGATATTTTGAAAAACATTTAATGAAAAAAATATCATTACTAATTGAAATACTTTTAATTTTAAGCGGCGCTTTACTTGCCATGACTGCATTTTATATAGAAGCAACCTTCTTTTTTCAAACGTTAGCCACAAAGGCGGCAGAAATCATAAATTCCAATTTTATCACTTCTGCAGTTCCAGCATTTTTTGGAGCTGCCGGAGGTGCATATGTAATTTATTTTATTCAAGCAAGAGAAAAACATAAAACCGACGCTAAGAAACATAACGAAGCCATCATTTACACAAGTATATTTTTAGAAGAAACAGCCACTATGCTTGCTGGCATGGTATTGAAATACCTAGAGCAAGAAGATGAACTGTCATACATTTTAAGCACAAAAAAAGGGCGCTCTGAATTTAGCTTTAATAGCATTGAACCTATTGAAATTATATCTGAAAGGAACTTAATTAATAAAATTCACAACATCGGAGAATTAACATCTGTAGGGCAAGCTTTTTACCGAGCAAGAAATGCGTGTAAAAAATTTCAGGCTGCTGCAGACGACAGAAATGAGCTAACAAAAAAATTAATCGGTTCAACTGGAGGGCTTTTATCTTTTCCAAGAGATGAAGATAGGTTTAACGAGATAAGACAAAGAACATACATGCTTGCTGTCTTTGGTGAAACAATATTAGACAGCACTGCTTTTATAATTATGGAGTTAAACGCTAATGCAGACGATCTAAAAAAAGACTTAAAGCAGAAACACATAAAAGGTATTCCAATCAGCAAGTTGATAGAAAATAAATTGCACGAAGAAACCAGAATACGACTAAGAGATTTAATTGACGTAGACCCAAACTTCAATCCAAGGTTTCTACACATGTTGAGATAAATATTGACAAAACAAGAATAAATTCCTATAACTTCCCCATCAACACCCCCAAACCGTCAAAAACTCTAAAACATCGGTTTTGGCCCGTTAAACGGGCCCAATGCGGTTAAACACCTATAATCCTACAAAAAATATCGGGCCCACCCCCGGGCCCAGAGCGGGCCCACAGCGGGCCCATTGGGCCCACTTTTCAAAAACGCCATAATTTTCATGCTATCGCATTTTTCAACATAGACGCCGCCGCGCGTTTTGCGCTACCAT
The DNA here is from genome assembly GCA_021776025.1 of Alphaproteobacteria bacterium. GTDB lineage: Bacteria > Pseudomonadota > Alphaproteobacteria > Micavibrionales > Micavibrionaceae > TMED27. The sequence continues at coordinate 203,216 of JAJFGR010000007.1, read as the reverse complement.
TAAAGATATGGAAAAAATCACACAACAAGAACTTAACAAAATCATCATCATCCACCGCAAGTTCCTCACCGGCACCGGCGGCGGCGTCCGCGCCTCACTTAAATTCAAAGATCTCTCCGGCCTTGATTTCCGCCTCGCCGATATGAGCAACGCCGACTTCTCCGCCTCATGCCTCAACGGCGCGAACCTCACCCAGGCCAATTTTACCGGCGCATCTTTCTTTTCCTGCGATCTGCACAAGGCCGATATGCAGTCTTCAAATTTCACCCGCGCAGATTTCCGCGGCGCGCAAATTATCGGTTCCAACCTCACCGAAGCAAATTTCACCCACGCCGATTTCCGCCAAGGCTATATGCTTAATTACAACAGCGAAGATTCAGGCGGAGACTGGGGTCAGAGCGGAGATACGGGGTTTTCTGGCTCCACCATCCGCGACACAGACCTCACCGATGTCATGGCCCAGCACACCAATTTCTCAGACGCCAACCTGCACGGCGTCACCCTGCATAATGCCGACCTGTCCGGCGCCAACCTCAGCAACGCCAACCTCACGGAAACCGACTTAACCGGCTCCAAAATGGCCCGTACAAAACTCACAGGCGCCATCGTTGACGATACGAATCTCAACGGCGTTACCGGCGACATTTCCGCTCTGGAAAAACTGCAGGAAGAACAGCAAGGCCGCAAAACGCTCGACAAAAAAAGCCAAACGAAAAACATCGCTAACATGGTCAGAAACCACAGCCTGTGGGTCGCCTCCGCCGGTCAAAACGGGGAGCAGCTAAACCTCAGCGACTACGACCTCAGCCGTGAAAACGGTATAAGCGAATACCCCTTAAGCATCATCGTCGCCATAGATTGTAAATTCACCGGCCTCGACCTCGAAGGCGTAAGCATGCAAAGCTCAGTCCTCGATAAATCCGACTTTCAAGATTGCGCCGCCCATGGCGGAGATTTCCGCGCATCCTCTTTCAAAAATGCACTCTTCACCCGTTCTGACCTCAGCCAAGCCGATTTCAGCGCCTTAAAAGTCGAGAAAAAAGGCGAAGAGACCACCTACCAATCCGCAAACCTCAGCGGCGCTAAATTCGCCTACTGCAACCTTGAAGGCGCAAATTTTAAAGACGCGAATTTAACCGGAACGGATTTCACCCACGCCGATCTACGCGGCGCCGATCTCACCGGCGCCAACACCAAGGGTGCAATTTTCGATAAAGCCAACCTCAAAGACGCCAAACTGAACGAAGAATTTCTTGACATCAAATCTGACTAAATCCTTGCTTACGACATACCCTCGACACCCGCTCCAAAACCCTCTAAATTCATCCAAATGTCTCTTCCCGCACCAACAATCGTAATTTTTGACATGGATGGCACCACCGTGCGCCACCTAAATCCGCGCCTACTGGGCGTTATGGAGTTTCTAGACGATGCAGTGTTCAAAATTTCACGCTTGTGGAACTGGATCTTTAACCGCAAAGGCCAAGGCCCACTCGTCCTCGAAAAACCGACTGAGCCCGTAAAACCGCCAAAATCCATCATCGTACACCGCGCCATTCACAAACTGCGCCGCAAACCCGTTGAGCTCCTCGTCGAGCCCTGCCCCGGCATTTATTCGGTGCTTTCGTTCCTCAAAAGCCACAAAATCCCAATGGCATTGGTTAGCAACGGCTTAGGCAAAGGTTATGGTGACGATATTGTCCAGAAATTCGGCCTCGATGAGTATTTCCCCGTTACAATTTTCCGCGAGGACATTCGTAAATCCAAACCCAATCCAGAGCCCATTCTCCTTGCCCTTGCGCACATAAAAGACCCGCTAAGCCCCGATGACGTGATCTGGTATATCGGTGACCGTCATAAAGATGTCGTTGCTGTGCAGAACGCAGAGAAAGTCCTGCCCTGCAAGATTGTGCCCCTTGCCTACGGCATAAATGCAGCCGTCGCCGTCGTTGAAAAAGGCTACGGTCCGAACCACATCCTCATGACGTACCAGGATTTGCGCGATATGCTGGGAGAGTTATTGGATTCTTAAAGTCTCATACGTTGAAAAATTCTGCGAATTTTCATAGACCTGCAACATCTCAAGCATGGGCCCTGCCGCCTGTAAAATTCGCTCCTGTAGCGCCACAGATTGCCCCATGCTCGCCTGCGTTTCCAAAAACTCGATCACTTGCTCCAGCGCTGTTTTCGGCTTCGGGTATACAACAACATTCAAATCCGCTCGGCTTTCCGCGCCTGTCAAACTGGCCACATGATCCAGCGCATTCTCTAATCCGCCAAGCTCATCAACCAGTCCAACATCCAACGCCCGGCGGCCAGTCCAAACGCGCCCACCGGCAATCTTGTCAACATCCGCCACACTCATCTTCCGGCCCTTGGCCACCCGCGCAACAAAATTATCATAGATATTATCAAGCATCGCATTCATCCGTTCAGCTTCAGATGCATTAAACGGCGTATTCATCGACCATATCCCGGAATTCTTCCCCCACGACACTTTCTCCCAATTCACACCTAATTTGCCAAACAGCTCCTTAAGCGCGAACTTTCCGCCAACAACGCCAATCGAACCGGTCAGCGTTGTCGGCAGCGCATAAATTTTATCCGCATAAGCCGCAATCCAGTATCCGCCCGATGCAGCCGTCGCGCCCATCGACACAATCACAGGCTTGCCGCGTTCTTGCGCTTTTTCCACCGCGCGCAAAATGCTCTCTGATGCCGATGGTGAACCGCCGGGACTATCAATCCGCAGCACAATCGCGCTGACATCTTCATCTTTCGAAGCTGCTAAGATCGCTGGTGCAATCTCATCCGCGGCCGCAACCCCGCCGCCGCCAAAACCGCCGCCTTCATCGCTCGGCATAATCGCCCCCACAGCATAAACCAGCGCAACTTTTTTACCGCCGCCACCAATCAAGCCTAGGGCTTTCTTACGCGTAGCCTCGATATAACCATCCATGTTAATCAGCTCAAGCTCATCCGGGTCGCGCACGCCCGTCACAGCTTCCGCAATATTATCCAGCAAAACATCACCGTAATCCGCATGCGTAATTAATCCGGCCTTCTCCGCTTCCGGCGCCGTAAATAAACCCTTATTGACCAGCCCTTCAAACGCCTTCGCGCTCATCCCTCTGTCTTCAGGAATTTTCATCAACATTTCATTGCGAATATCCCAAACGATCTTTTGCATCGTCTCTTTGTTCTCCGCGCTAATGCTGTTATCGGTCAGGCTTTCATACGCAGTTTTATAATCCTTACGCTTAAAAAATTGCGGATCCACCCCAACCTTGTCCAGCACGTCGCGGAAAAACGGAACCTCCACCCCAACGCCAGTTACAGAGACAACCCCCAGCGGTTGCATCCATATCTCCTCAAACGCGGAGGCCAGATAATAACGGCTTAAACCCCCGCCGCCTTCGCCGTATGATGAAGAGTAAATATGTGCAAACTTGCCTGTGTCCCGAAACCGTTTAAGCGCGGCGCGAATTTCAGTAACCTGCGATAGCCCGAAACTCCCACTATACATCCGCGCAATAATACCTTTCACGCGATCATCCGCGGCGGCTCGGTCCAAGCCTTCAATGATGTCCTTAACAGTTGGTTGCTCAGCCGCAAATGGATCGGCAAAACTCACAGGCGCGGGCATTTCGTTCAAACCATCTTCAAATGTCATGAACAAAACCATCTCATCAGGTAAAGACGGCACGGCAGATTGCTGCGGCAAAAACACCGGCAAAATCATCAACGCCACCACGATATTGATAAGCAGCATAAAACCCAAAACCATCGCTGTGCGCTTAAGTCCCGACCAAATTATTGGCAGAATTTTCCACTTCATTTTCGGCTTACTCACCGCCTCGGGCAAAGCATTTGAATAAAGTGGTCTGTGCTGTCTGAATTTTCGCTGTGGCATGGCGCTATCTTATAAGCATTGCGCTTTGTGACGCAACCAATGATCCGCCAAAACACACGCCATCATTGCTTCCACCACGGGCGTACCGCGCAAACCCACACACGGATCATGACGGCCTTTTGTAACGATATCGGTTTCATTGCCGTCTTTATCAATGGTCGCAACGGGTTTAAGAATTGAACTCGTTGGCTTAAACGCCACGCGCACCACAATATCCTGACCAGACGAAATCCCGCCCAAAATGCCGCCCGCATTGTTCGTCTGAAATTCCGCGCCATCTTCGCTCATGCGAATTTCATCGGCGTTCTCTTCCCCGCCAAGAACAACCGTTTCAAAACCACTCCCAATCTCTACGGCTTTCACTGCATTAATAGACATCATCGCCTTGGCCAGATCTGCATCCAGCTTGTCATACACCGGCGCGCCTAGCCCAGCGGGAATGCCGCTCGCATGCACTTCCACCAGCGCACCCGCCGAAGATCCGCTTTTGCGAACCGTATCCAAATATGTTTCCCAGTGAGCCGCTGCTTCTTTATCCGGGCACCATAACGGATTTTGATCGACCTGATCCCAATCCCAGTTATCCAGATTGATACGCTCCGTACCGACCTGCACCACGGCCGCACGAATTTTCACCTGCTCAGCTATTTGCGTCTCAAGCACTTTGCGCGCCACAGCACCAGCAGCCACCCGCATCGCTGTTTCCCGCGCAGATGAGCGTCCGCCGCCGCGATAATCGCGAATGCCATATTTCTCATGATAGGTATAATCCGCATGACCGGGACGGAACTTGTCTTTAATCTCGCTGTAATCCTTGGATTTCTGGTCCTTATTACGGATGAGCAGCCCAATCGGCGTACCCGTCGTCTGCCCTTCAAACACACCAGAGAGAATTTCCACCGTATCCGGCTCCTTGCGCTGCGTTGTATGGCGGCTCTGCCCGGGTTTACGCTTATCCAAAAACCCTTGAATATAGGCCTCATCAAGACTTATACGCGGCGGCACCCCATCAACCACGCACCCAATAGCCGGGCCGTGGCTCTCACCAAAGCTTTGATATTGAAACAAATTTCCGAAACGATTTCCTGACATGGTGTTGTTTTAACACGGAGATCACCGAGATTACAGAGAAAATACAGAGTTTTTCTTAAGAATTATCCATTGACATAACTTAAATAATTTATTACACACTTCACATACTGAAGAGGAATTATAAAAATGGCTTTAAGCCCCAACCAGATAAAGACACTAGAGAGCATATCCAGAGGAAAAACTGGAAACTTACAACCAAATAAAATTAAGCGGCTTTTTCGCGCAGCAGGCGCAACGATTCTGGCAGAAACCCCACAAGAAACATATTGGAATTCAACGGCTCTAGCGCCCTAATCTATGACGACTACCAAGGTCTAAAAAATAAAACAATAATGACGCGGGAAGTCAAGTTACTGGCCACCGCTCTAATCCCTCCCCAAAAATAAAAACGAGCCCTGTTAACAAACAGGACTCGGACAAGACATACATAACCGTAACAGCAGAGGTTGTGGGCTTCGCAAGGCAGTTAGAGGCGCATAACAATAACCCTTTTAATAACCAACAACCACCTTATCCTTCTGCGCACTCAGCGTTCCTTGATCAATAACCGCGATCGTCAGGCGGGAGATACACACCCGTTTGCCTGTCGCTTCTTCGGTAATATCCGTCTGCCAGACTTGCGTCCGGCGGCCAGTATGTAGCGCCCTGCACTCACCAATCACAGACCCTTCGGTCACCGCGCGAATATGGTTGGCATTAATTTCAAGGCCAACCGCGCGAAACTTATCCGGATCAATCGTCATCCACGCCGCCACGCTGCCCAAGGTTTCAGACAACACACAACTCGCCCCGCCATGCAAAATGCCAAAGGGCTGCGTCGTGCGCTCATCAACCGGCAAGCGCCCTTTTAAAAAATCAGATCCAATTTCAGTAAATTCAAAACCAATATGCGCACCCATATTGGCACTGCGAAATTCGCGCAAGGTCTCCAGCGTATAATCCTTAAACCAGATCACGCCGCCTCGCTATCGTCTTTCTTCGGCGCGATAGAGGACAGCAACTCAGCCGTCTCTGCCGCGCTCTCAACGCTGCACATCCCAACGGTGTGATACCCGGCATCAACATGCAGAACCTCACCGGTTACGCCGCTGCCTAAATCAGAAAGCAAGAACAGGCCAGAGCGGCCAACATCGTCAATCGTCACATTGCGTCGCAACGGTGAATTTAATTCATTCCATTTCAGGATATAGCGGAAATCACCAATCCCGCTCGCCGCCAATGTTTTAATCGGCCCGGCAGAAATCGCATTAACGCGGATATTCTTCGGCCCTAAATCAGCAGCCAGATAACGCACGCTACATTCCAGCGCCGCTTTCGCCACACCCATAACGTTATAATGCGGCATCACCTGCTCCGCCCCGTAATAGGTCAGCGTAATCAACGACCCGCCTTCTTTCATCAACGGTACAGCGCGCTGCGCAACGGATGTGAAGGAATACACCGAAATATCCATTGTACGAGCAAAATTCTCACGGCTGGTATCAAGATACATCCCATCCAGCTCATTCTTGTCGGAAAACGCAATCGCATGAACAACAAAATCCAGCTCACCCCATTCATCTTCAACGGCCTTAAACGCCGCATCAACACTAGCTTCATCGGTCACATCACACGGCACAATAATCTTGGAACCAATACCCTCAGCCAATGGACGCACGCGCTTTTCCAGCGCATCCCCCTGAAACGTAAAGGCAAGCTCCGCGCCGCTTTCCGCTGCAGCCTTGGCAATTCCCCACGCAATAGAGCGATCATTGGCCACGCCCATAATCAATCCGCGCTTACCTTTTAAGAAATTATTCTGTGCATCCATGCTCGTTTACTCACTTGTGACGTCGTTTTTTATAATAAATTTGCGATAAGGCATCCTACACATTTCCCACGGCCAGTCTAGCCTCAAAACGCCGCCCTTGGTTCCGTATGCTATTCTTGATAGATTAGCAATATGAGCGCAAACACCTCCTCCACAGATCACATCTTCAACGCTATCCGCAGAAGCCTGTCCGAGGAATTCCCGGAATTAACGCTTATCTACATTATTTGTGACGAAGGGCAGCAAAGCACCGCCTTTAAATCGAAGAAGCATGAATTTGCCGACCACCCCTCAGCCAAAGAGTTGATCGAGCAAATCGAAACTGCATTAGACACAAGACCGCCTGAGCATTTCGGCAGCTATTTTATAAAGCATCATGAAAAAATCCTCATGGGCTTACAAAAAAAGCTCAGCGCTTTGGCTGTCTGCTTCATCAATACAAAGACCTTGGAATATTTCGAAGACGCCGATTTTTCTTGCAAATGCACCGCATACAGCGCCTGCTTCGAAACCCTGCACCATCTTCTTAAAAAAGACACCAATGAAGATCCCATACAAACCGATCCTTCGCGTGAAAAAATAAACGCCCTGCGAATAAAACTCATGGCCGATTGCTTCGCCGCAATGATGCTCGAAAGCACAGGCACAAAAGGCGCGATACAAATCATCATCAAAAAATACTGCGAAAACACACTCAGCCCTGCCAAAGATTTTCACCCTGAAAACCACCCGCTTCTATTGGCCATCGATGGCTTAAACGTCGTTTACAAAGATCTAAAAGATGAAATACCGTCAAAAACCGGGCTTATCGCCCACACATATTACATGGCCGCAGAAATCGGCAATACCTATGACGACATCAGTCTGAAACAATGGATAAGATTTTATCTCGGTGCCCAGGACATGGCTTGGGCAGGATATAGCAACAACGCCATCCTGAGCGCCGCTGTTTACAGTTCTGACAGTCCCTACATTCGTTCCAACGCCCATATTTGTGCCGAAAGCCTCAACACCACGCCGGTCCCTTTAAAAGACACTAACATTTACAATCCATTTGCCGATGACGAAAAAAACGAACGCCTACACATCCGCGCCTGTAAAATGGCTTTCATGGCGCTGCTCGAACGCATCAATGAAACTGAAGATCCTAATTTATTTTTTGAAACCGCCCGCAAACAAACAAAAGATCTTTTGAAATTTAAACCCATGGGCTGGTGCGCCCCGGCATTGATCGAAGCCGAAAACGCTCTTCGCCTATTCAAGGAAACACCAACAACCGAAGAGGAAATGATCGGCAACGCTTTTCAGGCTTCCCTTTCCCAAATTCAGTGGAAAGACCTCAAAACTCTCAACCGCAAATTCATTGATCTCACGCGCAAAGGCATGGACATTGGCCCAAATGAAGCCTTAGAAATTATCGGCGACGATGAAGTTTATGCGCATTACAGAAACGCTTTCGAACTCCTCAAATAAAAAGCCGCCTGTTTCCAAGCGGCTTTTAATCTTTTTAGCTGACAGCGTTTGTGTTCGGCTAGGAAAATGAGGCGCAGCGTATACTTATACGTGAACCGATATTTGACGCAGACCGAGCGCGAACGATGAACGCTAGGAGACTATTTCCCAAGTACCGTCGTCATTCTTACAAGCTTGCCCTACGGCTGTTTCTTGCTGACCACCAACGTAAATCACTTGCTCATACTCGCGGCAATACCGGCCGTATGAACTTTCACCTTCGCGTGTCGGTGTCACGCTTCCATAGTTTCCGCTATCCGGGTTATCCCATGATACAGTTTCACCAATTGGTGCAGATTGCGCACGCGTATTAGCTTGCCCAAGAGCAGCCCTATCCGCGCGATCTAGAGATTTTCCAATCTCACTGCCAGCAAACGCGCCAAGAAGCGCCCCAGCACCAGTCGCCCAGAGCTGACCACTACCGCCACCAACTTTGGAACCAAGAATACCGCCAATGAGAGCACCGCTCACCACGCCGACTTTTTCCTTGTTCCCACTATTTTGAATGCTCTCACATCCACTCACGGCAAAAGCCATAATCATTAACGGGATTAAAAATAAATTTCTCATATTTTCGCCTTTCCTAATTTTAAGCTCAAGAGCTTTTTGCGATTCTTATGCACGCAGCTTATATGGTATTTATTCGCATGCAAAACATTATACGTTTCAAATTTTGTTACCCTTCGTTACAAAGAAACCATGAATGAAATAATTCAAAAATATGGAAACAACCCGATCGAGCTGTGTCAGGACTGGCTAGCCGACGCCGTTAAGTCAGAACCGAACGATCCAGAAGCTGTGTGCCTCGCCACCTGCGATTCCGAAGGCAACCCGTCCAACCGCATGGTGCTCATCAAAGGCTTCGATGAAAAAGGATTTAAATTCCACACCAATGCCGACAGCCGCAAAGGTCAGGATATGACGGATAATCCAAAAGCGGCCATGTGCCTCTATTGGAAATCCATCCGCAAGCAAATCCGTATTGAAGGACGTATAGAAATGGCTGCTCAAGATGAAGCAAACGAATATTTCGACACGCGCCCCATCGAACGTCAGATCGGCGCATGGGCATCCAAACAATCACAACCTTTCGATAAATGGGCAGAACTCGAAGCTGCCGTTAAAAAATACGAAGACGAATTTGCCGGTGCCGATAACATTCCTCGCCCCGAATATTGGAAGGGATATCGCCTCGTCCCCAATTCAATCGAATTCTGGATAGCGGATAAGGACCGCTTGCACACACGCTTCGTCTATACTAAAACCAGTGACGGCAATTGGACGGCCCACTGGCTTTGCCCTTAAAGGCCCATAACAAAAGAGAAGTAAATGACTGCGACTGCAAAAAAAGACCCAAAGAATAATGAAGACAATGAACAAATGAATTTCAGCGCCGATGTCTCGCGCCTGCTGAACATTGTCGCCAACGCGCTTTATACCAATCACGATGTCTTCCTGCGCGAGCTCATTTCCAACAGCGCCGATGCCTGCGACCGCCTGCGTTATGACGCTATTCAAAAACCGGACCTCACTGCCGATAACGCCAATTTCCGCATCCACATCTATAAAGATACGGACACAAGAACACTGACCATCACCGATAACGGTATCGGCATGGGCAAAGCAGAATTAATCGACCATCTCGGCACCATCGCCAAATCCGGCACCGCCGCTCTCATGGACAAAATGAGCAAAGCCGGCAAAGGTGAAGACCCTTTAAAACTCATCGGTCAATTCGGCGTCGGCTTTTACGCATCCTATATGGTTGCTGACTACGTCACCGTCACATCCCGCAAAGCTGGATCAAAAGCAATCTGGACGTGGGAATCCGACGGCGCGTCCGGCTTCAACGTTCGCAAAGCAACCACCGAAGAAGAAACCAAACTCGATGGCGATCGCGGCACCGCCGTCACCCTCAACATCAAAGATGAAGGCTGCGATTTTCTTCTCGATGAAAAAATCAAACAAACCGTTGAAACCTATTCCGACCATATCGATGTTAAAATTTTCCTCGGCACACCCGCCGAAACTGATAGCGGCGAAGGCCAGCCGATTAACAAAGCCCAAGCCATCTGGACGCGTTCAAAACAAGACGTCACACCTGAACAATATGATGAGTTTTATAAACACATCACCCACGGCTTTGATGAACCGCTGCTGACTTCACACTGGCGCGCCGAAGGTAAAATCGAATTCAACGCGCTGCTGTTCGTGCCAACCATGCGCCCGTGGGATCTTTACGATCCATCTCGTCAAGCCTCTATGCGTCTTTATGTTCGCCGCGTCTTTATTTCCGATAACGTCGAAGGCCTCACCTATCCTTGGCTGCGCTTTGTCCGCGGCGTTGTTGATTCTGAAGATTTACCGCTCAACATCTCCCGCGAAAGCCTGCAATACAATCCGATCATCGCCAAAATCCGCACCTCAACAACCAAACGCATCTTGAGCGATCTTGATAAACTCTCCCGCGATGACTGGCCCGGCTTCATCACATTCTGGGGCCAATTTGGCGCAGCGCTAAAAGAAGGCCTCTATGATGCCATCGAACACCGCGATGCGATTTTCAAAATTTGCCGTTTCTATTCCACCCACGAAGAAGGCGAAAAATTCGTCTCCCTCGAACAATACATCGAACGCATGGATGAAGACCAAAAAGACATCTATTACATCTCTGGTGAAAACCTCGAGAGCTTGAAAAACTCTCCGCAGATTGAAGGTTTCAAAGCCAAGGGCATCGAAGTCATGTTCTTCACCGACACCATCGATGATTTCTGGCTGCAAAACGCCACCGAATACAAAGGCAAAACTTTTAAGTCCGTCACAAAAGGCGATATCGACCTTGGCAACAAAAAAGACGAAAAAGAAACCGCTAAAGAGGCCGAAGAGCACAAAGACCTGCTCGAAAATCTCCAAAAACTTTTAGATGAAGATGTATCCGAAGTCCGCATCTCAAGCCGCCTCACAGACTCTCCTGTCTGCCTCGTCGCGCCCGACGGCGGCGTTGACATGCATATGGAACGCGTCCTGAAAATTCATCAAAAATATGCCGGCGATTCAAAGCCTGTTCTCGAAATCAACATGGGCCACGGCCTTATCCAAAAACTCGAAACCCTGAAACCAAAAAGCGACGCCTTCAAAGACGCCGCATCATTACTGTTCGATCAAGCTAAAATCATTCAAGGTGAACCGGTGAAAGACCCCGCAGGCTTCGCCCGTCGCATGGCTTCCTTCATGGAAAAAGGCCTTTAACTAAAAACACAAGCCAAAGTATTTTGTGGCGAAATTACGGTTTTTGAGAACCGTATCGGATAATACATATTGGTATTTGAGAAACGGAAGCGCAAAAAACCGGGATTTGCAGCCCAAAAGACGAAGGCTAGAGCATGCCTTGGAAATGACGCCCATTCATTTCTTCAATTTCATCATCAGAGAAATCGAAATGTTTGCCCAGCTCTTCAATAATCACTTGGCGAAGCAACATGCCCAGATCATCACCGCTTTCGCACCACATATCCAAAATCGGCCTACGGTATAAAAACAAAATATCATCGTCGTTAGCTGTTTTCTTCTCAACGCCGGGCGAAATTTCCTTGCCACTTTTGTAAAGCGCGAGCAGCTCATATGGATCATCAAGCTCCATCTCCTGCTCAGTAGTTTCATCAGGAAAATCTTCCATAGATACCGCCATCCCTTCGGCAAACTCCAGAATCTCCTCCGGCAAAGTCTCCATAATCGAGGCGGCCATCACGTCTAAATCATCCGGGCTTGGCGGCACAGAAAAATTCATGATGATTTGTTTTGCACTCATAGTCCCTATCCCCGAATCTTGACGCAGCGCCCGCCAACTGTCACAAAGACAAAAGCGGATTTACACCTACAAAATGATTCTTGAAACTAGAGGCTACGCCCAAACAGGAATATGAACAATGCCAAGCGCAAAAATTGAAAAAATTGATCCACAGAGCCTAAATGATCACATGCAAACTTTAGAAGGTTGGAGCCTCGTCGAAAATAGCGAAGCCATCGAAAAACACTTCAAATTTAAAAACTTTAACGAAGCTTGGGCTTTCATGTCCCGCGTCGCCACCCTCGCCGAAGAAATGGACCACCACCCCGAATGGTCAAACATCTATAACCGCGTAGAAATAATTCTAACCACTCACGATGCAGGGGGTATCTCTGCGCGTGATCTTGCAATGGCGAAAGAGATTGACGACTATACATCATGATTAAAAATATTCTCGATGCACTCGATCAACACAATATCCACACAACAACCGGCGTGCCCGATGGCTGGCTTGTCCCGCTGATAAAGGGACTAAGCGAAGACAAGCGTTTCGATTATATCGCCGCAGCCCGCGAAGAGGAATGCTTTGGCATCGCCTCTGGCATAGCCATGAGCGGTAAACGCTCTATGGTCCTGATCCAGAATTCAGGCTTTCTCAATGCCATTGGCGCGTTCACCACGCTGTGTCAAAAATACCAAACCCCGTTCGTCTGTCTCGTCGCCAATCGCGGCGGCATCAACGATTCAAACAGCTACGACCCCAACAAATACAGAAGCTTTGAAGCAACAACCCGCGCCATGAGCTTGTTTACCCATCCTTCTTCTTGGGAAGACTTGCCAACCAACATCCCCAAAGCCATGGCAAGATCTGAGGGCGCGGGCGAGCCCGCCTTCATCACCTTGTATGAGGGATTAAAATCATGAAGCAATCAGAAGCATTTGAAATTCTGGCCGCGTTTGCTGAAAAACATAATGCCCTCATCGTTTCAGATATCGGCTCGCAATCCCTCTGGCTAAAAGCCGCCAAAGACCGCCCCGAAAATCTATACCTCTCCGGCCCCATGGGCATGGCCTCTTCTGTAGCGCTCGGCGTAGCTACCGCGCATAAAGATCGGCTAGTGATTGCTGCTTGCGGTGATGGCGCGCTAGCCATGAACATGACCTCACTCGCAACAATATCAAACACAAAACCTTCTAACCTTATGGTTGTCGTCATGAATAATGGCATTTACGAATTCACAAAATCACTCCCGGCTCCAAGCAACGGCGTAAACTGGAATAACATCTCAGCCACCTACCCAGGCTTCCAAAACACTGTAGACCTTGCCGGAATGGACGGCCTCAACCCTCAAAACGGCCCACATTTTGTGCATGCGAAAATTGAACCCGGCCAGCTCCCGCCCGGCCCCGGCATGCACGCCATCGATGTCCACCACCGGTTTAAAGGGCTTTTCAGCGCATAAAAGCGAAGATTGTGAACTTAAGATATTTTAATCTTGATCTGCTATGATGTAAAAGTGCAAAATAATTCAACCATTTAAACCTTTTTTACAAAAGCGGTCTATTATACCCAAATGGCTTATGATCTTGGTGATATTAAAGTTCTAATTGCAGACGACATGAAACCCATGTTGGCGCTGACCAAAACTGTGCTAGAGAGCTTTGGCTTTTCGCAGATATTTCTAGCCGAAAACGGCGACGAAGCTTTCGAACTCACCTGTAAAAACAACCCGGATTTCATTATCACAGATTGGCTGATGGAGCCAACCGACGGCCTCGAATTCATCAAAAAAATCCGTACCGATCCCGCATCCCCTAATGCGTTTGTCCCCGTCATTATGATGACCGGCTTCAGCTCAAAACTCCGCGTAGAGGGCGCCCGCGATAGTGGCATCACCGAATTTCTTGTTAAACCTTTTACGGCCAAAGACCTTTATGCCCGCGTCTTTCAAATCATCGAAAAACCTCGCCAGTTTGTTTCAACAGAAGAATTCTTCGGACCCGATCGCCGTCGCAAAAGGATCAAAGATTATGTTGGCCCGCGCCGCCGTGATCATGATGCTTTAAAAGATGATGTAAATGCACCAGATCCCGAAGCGCTCGACATCTTGAAAAAACTCAGCGAAGAAGCCAAAAAGATTTAAACGCTCATGAGCTCTAAAAAAGTAAAATTCATCAACCCACCAAACCAACTCAAAATGAAAGTCGGAGGTGGCGGCATCCCCCAAGAGCGCCTTGAACGTGCACAAATCGTCATGGATGATTTTGACATGGACTTTCGCCCTATTGCCCGCAAGCTGGCCGCAAATTTAAGCAAAGCCACCGAAGATGCCATCAAGAAAATCGATCAGAAACAAACCTTTGAAAAAGATGAAATGGTTTTCCCAATTATGCAGCTCAAAGCAAATGGCGGCATGTTCAAATACCGCCTTTTAACCGATGTTGCCGATATCTGCCTCCAATTCATGGAAACCGTGAACGATTACAACGAAGAAGCCATTGATATCATCAAGGCCCACGAAAACGCCATTCAAATCATAATCAAAAGTGATCTCAAAGGTGACGGCGGTAAAGCAGGCTATACCCTCGTGCAAGAACTCCACCAAGCCTGTACACGCTACTTTAAAAAGTACAAAACTTAAGTTTTTTCACCCTAAACCTTTAAGAAATATTAAGATTCTGGTAGTATTCTATAAGTATAGGGAATCAAAGGATTTGAACCAATGACAGCCGTTCCAGCAAGCATAGCAACAGAATCAGCCATTCTTCGTCAGAATGTGGCTCTTTCCGTGATTAAGCAATCTGCAGAGCAGGCTGAGGCTATCGCCCAAATCATTGACCAATCCGCACGCTCCGCTCCGCTCAGCAGTTCCCGCGGCACAAATGTAAACAGACACGCTTAAAACCGCGCCTTCATAAAAAACACCAAGCTCGCATTTCGCGGGCTTTTTTAGGTTTTCTTTAAGCGAAGCCTGATTAGAAAACATTATGTCCGCGAAGCGGACGTCTATAAGGATTCACCGTAATTTGACAACATTCACACGTAAAATATGGAAGCTGAAACTAAGCCACAGCCTTCATGAGAGCATGATGCGTTTCCCACATATACTGCAAGGTATTCGCCATATGCTTTACATCATCAATCGAATGCGCGGCGCTCGCGGTCAAGCGCAGACGCTCTGTCCCCTTTGGCACTGTCGGATAATTAATCGGCTGCACATATATATTATGCTCATTCATCAAAATTTGTGAAACCTCGCGGCAGCAATTCGGCTCACCAACAATCAACGGCACAATATGACTTTCGGCGCGCATATACGGCAGATTCTCTGCCTCCAGCATGTCTTTAAACAGCTTCACATTGCGGCGCATCTTCGCCCGCTCGATATCCGAAACCTTCAAATGCTCTACGGCCGCGCGCGCTCCGGCCAAAACGGCTGGCGGCAAAGACGTTGTAAAGATAAAGCTCGAAGCAAAACTGCGTATCACATCAACAACCGCGGCCTGCCCGGTAATAAACCCGCCCATACAGCCATAAGCCTTGCCGAACGTGCCTTCAATCACATCAATACGGCCCATCAAACCACGTTCTTCCGCCACACCGCCGCCGCGCGCCCCATAAAGACCAACGCCATGCACTTCATCCAAATACGTCATCGCATTATACTTGTCGGCTAAATCGCAGATTTCTTTAATTGGCGCAATATCGCCATCCATAGAATATACAGATTCAAACGCAATCACTTTCGGGCGGCCAGGGTTTAAAGCATCAACACTTTGTAAAAGCTCTTCCAAATGCGCCAGATCATTATGACGGAATATCTTTTTCTCAGCCCTTGAATCGCGCATCCCGTGAATCATCGAGGCATGATTCATTTCATCAGAAAAAATTACACACTCCGGTAACATCTTGCCCAAGGTTCCCAGCGCCCCTTCATTAGCAACATAACCGGATGAAAACACCAAGGCTGCCTCTTTTTGATGAAGATCAGCAAGACTTTCTTCTAGTTCAACATGATACCGCGTTGTGCCGGAAATATTGCGCGTACCGCCCGCGCCCGCGCCGGAATTCTCCAATGCTTCTTTCGCGGCCTTAACTACAACCGGATGCTGCCCCATACCCAGATAATCATTGCTGCACCAGATCGTCACTTCACGAGAGGCCCCGCCATCAGCCGGCCGATATATGGCCTTCGGAAACTGCCCGGCAATCCGCTCTAGGTTTGCAAAACTGCGGTAACGTCCCTCTTTTTTAACGCCTTCAATACACTCTTCGAAATGGCCCAGATAATCAAAATCTAACATGGTTTATTTTATCCTTATTCTTATTGTCCCCCGCGCCCGATAAATTCATAAAAAAACAATGCATATCAAACGCGTCTTTATAGTATAAAAGATAACATTATCGATTGGCCAGAGTTGGTTCGCTTTCTTAACACACAATCGCAGGGTTTCAAGATTTATGATCTATGTTTTTGGAAGTATCTTACAGCTTATCCGCGTTGAAACAGACGCTGAACAGCGATATGAGCAATTCGAATTCAGCAAACATTACAAAAATAGCGTCGGCGGTAAAGGCGGCCTGCAAGCGCTTGCGGCCACCAAGGCTGGCGCAAAAACCGCAGTTGTCAGCAAAACCGGCGATGACGAACTCGCAAAACATATCCTCTTGCGCCTGCGCAAGCATGGCGTCATCACCTCCGGGGTCGCCAAAACTGAAAAAGTTCAAACCGGCACGGCCATTCGCCTCGAACATGAAAACCGTACAATTATAGCCCTAGGAGCCAGTGCCAAAGCTACAGCGGATCAAATTCCTGAGGATGTCTTGAACGAACAAAGCATCCTTCTCATGCAAACCGAACTGCCCGCAGAAGAAAATTCAAAAGCCCTCAAAACAGCAAAAGAAAAAGGGGCAACAACAATCCTGAATGCCTCCCCACGTTTTGACATATCTGCAGAGGATATTGAGCATTTAGACTACCTGATTTGCTCGGCAAAACATAAAGACGAGTGGGCCCGCTTATCGAGCCCGATAGCCAAGACCAGCCAATTAAAAACCATCTTTATAAGCCCCAATGGCACCATCGAATTGCAGATAAAAGGCACAACGTCCCCACTTCCTAAAATTAATCTCGAAAATTTGGACTGGAGCTATCCCGAAGGGTATGAAGACACATTCTGCGGGACATTTGCCGCCGGACTACATGCTGACCAACCTCTTGATAAAACAATATTAAAAGCCCATATCGCCGCAGCGGTCAGCGCTTCACGCCCTGGTGGTTATACCTCCATCCCCTATAGTGATGAAGTTGATGAATTTCTAAAAACCCTTCAAGAATCCTAAAAACCAAGCGTATTCGCAAATTGCTCAGCGCGTCCTAAATCTTTATCGAGCGCTGCCATAACCTTCGCCATATCCGCACTTTCATCACCTTTCCAAATTCTAAGAGTTTTAATGTAAGCTCCTGTTAAACCTATGATTTTTAGAGCTCCTCGTATGCCGCTTGTCTCAATACCCGCCGCCTCCAGCATCCATGTCATGGACCGGCAAAGATGCGGACATGAAATCACCGCCTGCTTCGGATCAAAACAAAACGACTCCAAAATTGGAATGAGACCCGCCCGGTAATCATTCAAAATTTCATAGCGCTCCATCAAAATATCAAACAGCTGATCTCGCGCAGAGGTTTCAGCGTCCGGCCCCCCAATAACTTCAAGCACCCGGCGATCAATCTGGCGCCCTAAAAGCACAAGAACATCCGTCTTATCTTCAACAATATCAAACAGTTCCGGTAATGATAGCCCAGATTCACGCGCAATATCTGCCAACGTAACCTGCGCCCAGCCCTGCTGCGCAGACAGCTCTAACGCCTTTTCCACAATCAGACTTTTATTATCTTTCTCAGACTTTTTTGCCATTTTAACGAGTATCTCCTTGGCCCAGCGACCTGAATTTTGTACATCTTTATAGACTTTTTTTCGAATCTAACAAGAAATGGATGTAAACCTCATGTCAGAACCTGCTCTTGGCGTAGTCGCCGTTGGAAATGCCCTCGTCGATGTTCTCGCTCAAACCGATGATGCTTTTATCGAACAACAGGCGGAAGCGCACGGCATGGAAAAAGGTGCTATGACCCTGATTGAAGAAACGCGTGCTATTGAGCTTTACAATCAAATACCCGCCGGAATTGAGAGTTCTGGTGGCTCAGCAGGCAACACCATGGCCGGTTTCGCTTCATTCGGTGGCTCTGGCGGCTTTATCGGTAAGGTTGCCGATGATGATTTAGGGAAAATTTTCCAACATGATTTACGCTCTTTAGGCATTCAGTTTGATACGCAACCCCTTGTGATGGGTGCCAAAACAGGCCGCTGCCTGATTCTCATAACCCCGGATGCCCAGCGCACAATGAATACATTTTTAGGTGCCAGCGTTGAGCTAAATGCTGAAGATGTCGACGAGGATCTGATTGCCAATGCTAAAATCACATATCTTGAGGGATACTTGTTCGACCGTGAACAAGCCAAACAAGCCTTCATTCGCGCCGCAGAGCTAGCCCATAACGCCGGGCATCGCGTTGCCCTCACCCTTTCCGACCCATTTTGCGTCGATCGTCACCGCTCAGACTTCCTGCGCTTGGTTGAAAGCCATGTCGATCTTCTGTTTGCCAACGAAGAAGAGATTAAATCGCTTTATATGCAGGATAACTTTGATGATGCCATCAGCGCAGTCAGCGAACATGTCGAGATTGCCGCTATAACCCGCGGAGAAAAAGGCGCGGTAATTATAACCAAAGGTGAACAAATTAAAATTGACGCCGCCCCTGTCGATCAGGTTATTGATACCACTGGCGCCGGTGACCAGTTCGCCGCCGGTTTTCTCTATGGTTTTACCGAAGGCAAAGACCCTGAAACCTGCGGAAAACTGGGCGCTCTCGCCGCCGCCGAAGTCATCAGCCACATGGGACCGCGCCCCGAAGCCATCTATAAAGAACTCATCTCGAAAGCCGCATAACTTATGTTTATTCGTATAGTCTTTCTCCTTGTTCTCATCGCCTTTCCGGCACAAGCAGAGGAATTATACGGCTTAGCCATGCACGGCCAGCCAAAATATGGCCCTGAATCGGCATATCTGGACTACGCCAACCCAGATGCCCCCAAAGGCGGAACACTTAAAGAAGCCGCTACCGGCAGCTTTGACACGCTCAACCCCTACGCCATTAAAGGCACACCGGCAAAAGGACTAAATCTAATTTACGATCGCCTGATGCGCCGGGTCTGGGATGAGCCTTTTACCATGTATCCCCTAATCGCTGAGCGGGTCACCGTCCCAGAAAATCGTTCGTCCATAACTTTTCACATCAACCCCAAAGCAAAATTTCATGACGGAAGAGCGATTACGACCCAAGACGTAAAGTTTTCTTTCGAAACACTGAAAGAAAAAGGCCGCCCAAACATGCGCCGCATATACAGCCTAGTGAATGATGTACAAACACTCGACAACGCCATCACATTTACTTTCGGTGAAGGTCATGACCGTGAAACCGTGATGATTATGGCGCTCATGCCTATTTTATCAAAAAGCTGGTGGGAAGACAGAGAGTTCAAAACAACCCTGCTAGATCCTCCGCTTTCTAATGGGCCATACAAAATTAAAACCGTCGATGCAGGACGCAAAATTGTCTACGAACGCGTCCCTGATTATTGGGCAAAAGACTTACTTCCCAATGTCGGCCATTACAATTTTGGCGAAGTTTCGTACGATTATTTCCGCGATGACACGGTTGCTCTGGAAGCCTTCAACAAAGGCACGCTCAGTTTTCGTCGTGAATTTTCCATGAGCAAATGGCTACAAGCCTATGATAATAAAGATATTATCAAAGACGAAATAGCGCACAGACGCCCTGAACGGGTGCGCGCACTAATCTTTAACACACGCCGTGAGCCATTCAACGACATCAATGTCCGTAAAGCAATCTCTATGGTCTTTGACGAGGATTGGATTGGAAAAAACATTTACTACGGCAAGCAGAAACGCATTAACAGCTATTTTCCAAATTCATCCCTGGCCTTTACTGCAGCTAAAGACTCCCCCATCGAAGAACACCTCCCCACACGGGCAAAATTGCGCATGGCCGCAGACCTGCTAAAAGAATCCGGTTGGAATATCATAGATGGTAAGCGCGTTAAAAATGGAAAACCGCTTTCATTCAAACTTATACTCAGCGCCCCCGAAGAAGAAAAGATTGCGCTTAATTTTAAAAAATCATTGCAACGCCTTGGTGTAGAAATAAATATTCGCGTTCTCGACAGCGCATCTTTTCAACTCCGCCGTCAGAATTATGATTACGATATGATTTTGCATCATTGGCAAAACAGCCTCTCTCCTGGCACGGAACAATTACTGTATTGGGGATGCGAGGCCGCTGACCAGCCCGGACGGTTTAACTATGCCGGTCTTTGCGATAAAGAAATTGATACGATTGCCAGAGCCATCGCCGATGCAGGAACCTATGATGAACTCACCACCTTGGCCCATAGGCTCGATGAAATGCTGGTTTCTAAACATCTGGCAATCCCGTTATTCTACAAAGGTGCGGATTACATTGCCTATCACCCACCTATAAATCGTCCGGAAACCACAGGACTTTACGGCGCCGTACCAGAAACATGGTGGATGGATCAGTAAACACAGTAAAATCAGCATTGAGCCGACTACCTCCCCTTGCTATGCTTTTTGCAGATTGAATCACTTGCTGAATTAAAGGCTCCTTTCGCATGATCAAAAAACGCCATCCTTTCATTTTTGGTTTTGCCGCCATTATCGCACTTACAGCCTGCTCTCCAGGCAAAAACATTGATGATGTTGGCGGACAATTCTGGCAACGCGTAAGCGTAACCGATGCCATATATCAGCAAGGCCCAAAAGCCCAGCAAATGCTAAATCGTGATATTTCACGTTGCGTTGTTGAATTACGCGAACTTGAACGCCTTGGCACACTGAAAAATGCCATCCCAACAGATTTACGTGGCCGCACGCTTAACCCGAACGAGCAGGAATTGCACGATTGGGATACGCCCGAACGTAACAAACATCTCTATACAGAGCATAGCGATTACACAGATTTTGAATCCTGCATGGGTGAAAAAGGCTGGGAAAGGGTCGAACACGCCCCTTTTGACGTGGCCCGCAAGGGCCGTCAAAATTACCTTCGCGCCCATGTGGACAAGGACTACGATCCTGCTAACCTTGAGAACACCACCATTCGCCGTTCTCACTCTACATCAAATGACGAAGGCGATTTCGGCGATCTGAACGAATAAAAGCCGCTAAGCCGCTTTTTTCTTCTCAAATAGTTCCCTAATTTTGGTTTTAACGCTCTCGACGCTCAATGAGGTCATGAGCGTATGGCCCAGCGTTTTTGGATTATACCCGTCAAAATCAATCAGCTCATCAAATGTCTCTGGCGTACGCGCAAAATCCGCATCACCCCCATAAGGCGCATAAATATGCGGATAGCTGGGTCCAAACACCCCCATCGTCAAGATGCCCGCCGCGGCCGCGCAATGCATAAGCCCTGAATCATTCCCCAGATAAAAATCACAACGCGCAATGGACGCGGCCGCATCACCAGGCAAACCCTTGGCAATGAGATCAAGCCGCCCCTCCGGCATGGCGTTATAAACTTCATAAGCGCCCTCTTCTTCACCAGGAGCACCAAACACAGCAACCCGCGCACCCTCCATGACACCGCCTTCTGCCGTCATAAACTTGACCACTTCGATGAAACGATCCGCCGGCCATGTCTTGCCAATCCAATTTGCTGTCGGCCCCACCCCAAGCACAGGTCCGCCATCAGGAATAAGCTCCAGAGCCTTGTCCTTTTGCGTATCGCTAAACCATAATTTCGGCGCAGGCACATCAGCCAGCTTCATCACAGCTGCATTTTGCACTGCTTTATGCTGAGCCTTATCGATATGTGCACAGAAAATAAACCGCTGATCCGCTCGAATAAGGCGCGATACAGCCGAATCTCGTAAATCAATCACCATATCCCAGCGCGTGCCAATAACCTGCTTCCACAGCTTGATCCAGTGCTTATTATGCTTTTCTTTCTTCAGCGGGAGTATCGCATCAAGCAACGAATACCCCTCAAATAACGACACAACTAAGGGCCCACAGGCAATTGTCACCTTGGCATCGGGCCAAGTTTGCTCTATGTGATTAAGCAGGCCGGAAGACAAAACAGCATCACCAATCCGGCTCGATGTGATAAACAGAATTTTCATGAGCGCAAATATGGCAGAAAACGCATTCTATGTGAAATTGAAAAATCGCGGCCTCCTTCATATCGAGGGACCGGAGCGCCATGCCTTTCTGCAAGATCTCATCACCAATGACCTCGAAAAACTTACAGCCGATCAACCGCTTTACGCCTGCCTCCTCACACCACAGGGCAAATTCCTGCACGATTTTTTCGTTATTGAAGGCAAAGATTTCACACTACTTGATTGCGAAGGCGGCGAACGCGCCGCTGATCTGTTCCGCCGTTTGAACATGTACCGCCTGCGCAAAAATGTCCAAATTTCAGTTGAAGAGAACAATGATGTCTACGCCGTTTGGGGAGGACCTATCGGCCTGCCCGACCCCCGCGGGGCCCAAATGGGTAACCGATCGTTTGAAAAACAGGGTTTGCCCGAACGCCCTTTTGAGATATGGGATACCCGCCGCATAGAATTAACAATCCCCGATGGTTCTCGCGATCTTATGGTTGAAAAATCCACAATGGATGAAGCCCGCATGGACCAGCTAGGTGCCATTGATTACGATAAAGGCTGTTACATCGGCCAAGAACTCACCGCCCGCATGCATTACCGCGGGCTCGGTAAAAAACATCTACAAACGGTAAAGCTTGATGAACTGCCTGAAAACGCGCAGCTCCGCTCATCCTGCGGTGATGTTGGAATAGCGCTGCTGAAGGATTGAGTGTCTTGAGAAAATGAAAGACGGGCCGGTGAGGTTGTTGTGGTTTTTGTAAAAGCAGAATTAAATCTGTAAATCGAAATCATCTACTAGTTAACATCACATCACCCCACCCTGGAGCAAAACCTTGAAGAGCGCCATTTTCTCTGTATTGCCTACCTGCAACCTTTTTTATTTCAGGCCCTGTACCTGGGTACCATGTGAACGCCCGTTTGTTTTCATAGCCATCCAGCCTTGAGTCGTTAATAAATTCCTGATTAACCAAAACAAGGGCATGTTTTTCCCCACTATGTACAGACTCAAAATTCATTATTTCATTTTCGAAGGCCAATATTTCTAGAGATTTCCGTTCTTCGCCTCCTCTGGTTTTAGTATCATAAATTGAATAAACCGGATTCTTATCGCCAATCAGAGCAGATACAGCTGAAAGGGCCTCATCTATGTTACCACCCTGAAACAAATAATCGTGAAGATAGAAAACCACATTGTTATTTTTAGGGTATCCCCCTTTATCCTCCGGCTTTTTAGTCAGAGCATTATATACACTCAACACAAATTCTTCTGGATTTTCCGAAACACCCAAAAGCTCGCTTGTTTCTATATTTTTGAAAATCGTGTTTATCTGTCCGGGGACTACCCCCGTCAACCCGGAACGCAAAACCCATTCCAGATCTTCCGGGCCATTAAGACCCAAGTCAAAAACATATATTCCGTCCTCTTCCGGTACAATACTTCCATCCTTTACAAGACCACGGAGGGCTCCCATAATATTTTTGCTAGCCTCGCTAGCCTCATCATAAAATACTATTCTGACGGGGCCATTGGGCTTTTTCATAGCCTCCTCGTAAGCGGGCCGGCCTGTAATTTCTGGAATATTCGGAGTAACGTCGTTGTCGCCAGTCTGGTTGGCCTTCTCAAGCGAAGAATATGCCACCATCGTAGTCCGCCCCGCCCATTTCTCATCGAAAAGATCTTCCCTATCTTCAAGCTTGGTAAAAGCTGCCTTCGCTTGCGCCTCGGTCGGACACCCTTTTTCTACTGCGGCAAAATCAGGACGGCATTTTGCACCCTCTGGTTCCGCTTCATCTCTGGCCGCAAGAAAATCCTTTATTTGTTGCTCCTTCACCTTCGGATCTACAGGCTGCCACGCTCCAGAAGGAAGGCCTTTCAAGGGACGAGTAATAGTATCCTGATTGGAATATTGAGTACGCAGCTTCTTCTCCCCTGCATTCGCATCACCCACAAATGTGGCGGTCGCAACCACGGCCATCGTTACGCTAACCATTCTGGCGTACAAGCTCGACTCTGATTTGGCGTTATCTGATTCGGCATTAAACTCAGCAGTGGGTTTCACGCTAATTCCTTCTCCGTTTGGCGACTTTTAACTCTCAAAGCCTGTAGCAAAGCCCTGTGGCGGCGCTTAACTCTAAAAATCTACTTTGTCATATAGCTATATATTACGCAATCCTATATTAGAAACGCAACAAAAAAACTCCAATGCCCTGAAATTGCTTTGGATAATTGCTTATAGGGCGGTGATATTGGGATTGCTCTTGTAAAAGTTTAAATTTCGATCGTTTTCTCGCCTATAATTTCATCGGCAAGCTTTTTGACATTTGGCCAATGCTCTTTGCGAAATAAGCCTTCTGGACTATTCTCAAAATAAGCATCAACTTTTTGTTTAAATTTTTGAAGATTAGGAAACATTGTTTCCATCTCTGAACATATCCCTCGTTGACATTCAGGGTCTAGAAACTCAACACCCTCTAGGCCTGCTCGGTCCTTTAAAAGCTTTATAAGCGGCCCAACCGCTTCATAAAAATCCTTTTCTCCCTCAGGAATCAGAATATATCCAGTATAAGCAGATGCGATAACAGAGGAGTTAAAGGTGTGCGTAGTCATCTAATCTTCTATGCTATCTGCGGATAAAGTAAAATCGCCAGCGTAAAAATGAGGAAACCGATAATAAAAGCCATGACAAAAATCACGTCTTTACGCGAAAAGAAGTGATACATATCGAAAGTCTTTAAGACCTCTTCTTTTTTTTCAGGTTCTTGATCGCTCATCACGTTTCTCTTTCTGACCGCTAACCGTTGGCTGCGGCCTTACTGTCTAAAGGGACGGTCTTTGCCTGCCCCTCCCTGATCGCGGCTTGCGCCGCCGCTAATCGTGCAATCGGCACGCGGTATGGCGAGCAGGAAACGTAGTCTAGACCCACTTGCTCACAAAATGCAATCGAAGCCGGGTCGCCGCCATGTTCGCCGCAAATCCCAAGCTTAATATCCACGTTCGTCTGGCGGCCCCCATGCACGGCAACCTCAATCAAACGGCCAACCCCTTCAACATCTAAGGATGCAAACGGGTCGCGCTCATAAATCCCTTTACCCACATATTCCGGCAGGAAGTTCGCCGCATCATCCCTGCTCATCCCCAGCGCGGTTTGCGTCAGGTCATTCGTACCAAAACTAAAGAAATCTGCACTCCCGGCAATATCATTCGCCGTCAAACACGCACGCGGCAGCTCGATCATTGTCCCAACAATATAATCGAGGTCCTTACCTTTTTCTTTAAACACATCAGCCGCAATCGCTTCAACGCGCCCACGCAAAATGTCCAACTCTTTGCGCGCACTAACCAATGGAATCATAACTTCCGGTACCGGCGGTGCACCCGTTTTTTCAGCAGCCTCTAAAGCCCCTTCAAAAATGGCCCGTGCCTGCATCTCGTAAATTTCGGGATACGTAATCCCGAGGCGGCACCCACGATGCCCAAGCATCGGGTTAGTTTCATAAAGATCATTCAAACGGCGTCGAACCTGCTCCCCATCAATGCCTGCAATTTTTGCGAAATTATCAATGTCTTCCTGTTCATGCGGTAAAAATTCATGGAGCGGCGGATCGAGCAAACGCACAGTCACCGGCAGACCGCTCATAATCTCAAAGAGCCCGGCAAAGTCACTGCGCTGCGCTGGCAACAGCTTATCCAAAGCCGCGCGGCGCTCCGCTTCATTCGTCGCAAAAATCATTTCACGTACATTTTGAATCCGCTCAGGATCAAAGAACATATGCTCTGTACGGCAAAGCCCGATGCCTTCCGCGCCAAATTCACGCGCAGTTTTTGCATCCAGCGGCGTTTCCGCATTTGTACGAACCTTCATCCGGCGGCGCTCATCTGCCCAAGCCATCAAAATGCCAAATTCACCGGAAAGCTCTGGCTGAATCGTATCAACTGGTCCCGACATAACTTCGCCCGTGGAACCATCCAATGTTAAAATATCGCCCTCTTTAATTTCACGTTCGCCCACGCGGATCATCTTGCTTTTCACATCAATATGAAGCTCACCCGCGCCAGCAACGCAGCATGTACCCATGCCGCGCGCAACCACTGCGGCATGCGATGTCATCCCGCCGCGCGAGGTCAAAATTCCAGCCGCCGCATGCATACCCGCAATATCTTCCGGCGATGTTTCCTGACGACACAGAATAACATTCTCACCTGCTCCAGCCTGCGTTTCAGCCTCTTCAGAGGTAAACACAACTTTACCAGACGCCGCACCCGGAGAAGCTGGCAGACCTTTGGTCAAAATATCTTTGCTCGCATCTGGATCGAGCGTTGGGTGAAGCAATTGATCAAGCGCTTGCGGGTCAACGCGCAACAAAGCCTCTTCCTGCGTAATCAAACCCTCTTCCACCATATCCACGGCAATCTTGAGAGCAGCCTTCGCTGTGCGCTTACCGCTGCGGGTTTGCAGCATAAACAATTTGTCTTTCTGCACCGTGAATTCCAGATCCTGCACATCTTTATAATGCTTCTCCAGCTTCAAACGCACATCATCCAGCTGCTTAAACACACCGGGCATCGCCTCTTCCATAGACGGCATGTTGCTACCTTCCATTTCGCGGCCTTTTTTAGTCAGGCTTTGCGGCGTGCGGATACCAGCGACAACATCTTCACCTTGTGCATTGATCAGATATTCACCATAGAAATAATTTTCACCGTTCGACGGATCGCGGGTAAAGGCCACCCCAGTCGCACAATCCTCACCCATATTCCCAAACACCATCGACTGCACATTAACGGCAGTGCCCCAATCACCGGGGATTTCATGAATTTTACGGTACGTAATCGCACGCGGCACCATCCAGCTTTTAAACACCGCGCTAATCGCGCCCCAAAGCTGTTCTTGCGGATCATGCGGGAAAGGCTTCCCTATTTCCTGCTCTACAACTTTTTTATATTCACCAACAATTTCTTTCCAGCCATCAGCGGTAATGTCGGTATCCTGCCGCACATCTGCATCACGTTTATAACGATCAATCACATCTTCGAATTCGTGGTGATCAATGCCTAAAACAACATCGCCATACATTTGAATAAATCTTCGGTATGAATCCCACGCAAACCGCGCATCACCTGATTGCTCTTCCAAACCCTTAACAGTTTCATCATTCAAACCAAGGTTGAGAACCGTATCCATCATGCCGGGCATCGACACCCGCGCACCGGAACGCACAGAAACAAGCAGAGGATTAGAAACATCGCCGAATTTGGCATCCATCTCGGCCTCGACACTGGCCAGCGCCGCTTCAACTTGCGCGGCTAATTCTTCGGAGAAATTCTGATCATTATTATAATATTCGGTGCAAACTTCCGTGGTGATGGTAAAGCCCGGAGGAACCGGCAAACCTAAACCCGCCATTTCGGCTAGATTAGAACCCTTTCCACCCAAAAGGTTCCGCATGGACGTATCACCATCATTCCTGTCTTTACCGAAACTATAGACCCATTTACTCATCTAAATATTCTCCTAAAACGCACCAATGCTCAGGGTTTAGCACATATTATGTCGTTTGCAAATCTTTCACCATCATCAAGCACATATCATCATCCACAGGGCGAATTTCACCATGGGACACGGCTTTTCGGTCGCAGGTCACGCCATGACCATCCGGCACATAGCCAAGCTTCACATAGAGCTTCTGCGCCGCCCCGTAAGAGGCCGTCAAACCCACACTGATTCCCATATGGCTGCGCCCTTTTTTGCGCGCCAAGTCTTCACAATATGCAATCACGTTGCTCGCAATCCCTTTACTCCTAAAGTCAGGCAAAACATTCAGATCCTGAATTTCCGGATACCCCATCGCCTTGTAAAACGCATACTTAGGCGCCCAGCTCAGCATCCCATACCCAGCCGTTTTCCCATCATATTCAACAATAAACACCAACCGTTCGCCAGCCGCCTGATGCTCCAACGAAAGCTCAAAATAATCGATATCTTTTACGCTCTTCATATCATCCGCAATTTGCTGCAAAAGTGAAATATCATCCACTGTCGCTTGACGGATCACGAGGTTTTCTAATTGCATGTTGAAGAGCTCCTTCCTTATTATAAAAACCATGAAACTCGGAATCACAACTCTTTTTTGTCTTTTACTCATAAGCCTGCCCACACACGCCCAGCAGCGTGAACTTAAACCGGGTATTAACTACACAACTTTGGCAAAACCAAAGACTGCCGAGCCAGCCGAAGCCCTACCCGCCGAAGAATCTGCTGTAGAAAACGCGCCTAAGGAAGAACAAGACCCTGCCACACTGGTCTGGAATAAATATAAAGAACTCGCCACCGGCCAAACTCAAGAACAAAAGGCCGCAGAAAAGGGCCCTAAAAAACCCAAATCGCCGAAAAAACCCTCTGTTGATAAGCCTGCCGCAAAATCACCAGATCACGAGGCAGACACCGAAAAACAACAAAGCGGTTTTGCCGCTATCCTCAATGAATGGAAAAGCAGCAAAGACAGCCAGAAAGAAATGCGCTCAAAAAGCTTTAAAACACCAACCTCGCCATCCAAAGCGCAAAAAGACCCATCCTAACTTGCCTAGCGCTTAAAAAGCTGGTTTAAAGCTCTTTATGAGCGACATAGCAGTCCAATCCGAAACCCCTGTAAACCCACTAGAAGAACTGGGCAACATCCTTGATTCAGACATGCGCGCTGTCAACACGCTCATTCTCAAATATATGGACTCCCCCGTTAAGCTTATTCCTCAACTGGCATCTTATCTTATAGCCGCAGGAGGAAAGCGCATTCGCCCCCTATTAACACTCGCCAGCACGGCCATATATGAAGGTGATATGACCCGCGCACACCGCCTTGCCGCCAGTGTTGAGTTCATTCACACCGCTACACTGCTGCACGACGATGTCGTTGATGGTAGCGAAGAGCGTCGCGGTCAAGATGCCGCGAATCTTGTCTTTGGTAATCAGGCCAGCGTCCTCGTTGGCGATTTTCTTTTCTCCCGTGCATTTCAGCTTATGACAGAAGACGGTTCGCTTGATGTCCTTCGCATCCTCTCAAACGCGTCTGCAATTATAGCTGAAGGCGAAGTCATGCAGCTCACAACCGCAAACAACCTTTCAACAACCATGGATGAATATCTCCAGGTCATCGAAGCCAAAACCGCAGCGCTATTTGCTGCAGCTTGTGAAGTCGGCCCCATTATAGCAGGCGCCGACACAGCACAAGCAAAGGCCATGGCCGATTACGGCCTAAACATGGGCATCGCCTTTCAAATCGCTGATGACACGCTCGATTATATGGCCCAACGCGAAAAACTCGGCAAAACCATTGGCGATGACTTCCGCGAAGGTAAAATCACCGCGCCCGTTTTATTCGCGCTTGCAAAGGCCGATGACCAAGAAAGAAAATTCTGGCACCGCACGCTTGTTGACCTCAATCAAAACGATGACGATCTCCAAGAAGCGTGCACCACCATTAAAAAGCACAACGCCATTGAATCCTGTTCAAATCTGGCAATGACATACAAGTGCAAAGCCATTGAAGCCTTGCGCCTTGCACCTGAAACAAAGTTGCGTAATCTTTTAGAAGAATTAACAGATTACACAATTACTCGTAAATTTTAAGGTCAGGGTAAAAGAAGCATGACAGACACGCCGCGCAAACCTGCCGATATATTAATTATCGATGATAGTGAAAGCGACACCACCTTAATGGCAGAAGCTATTAATGACGCGACAATATCCAACAGTGTTCATGTTTTACACGACGCCTCTAGCGCAATCGATTTCCTAAACAATAAGGACACCTATAAAGATGCCCCGCGCCCCGACTTGATTTTTCTTGATTTAAAAATGCCTGAGTTTGACGGACTTGAATTTTTGCGTGTCGTCAAAGCTGACCCAAAACTCTTGCAAATCCCTATCATTGTTTTAACAGCATCAGATACGTCCGAGGATGTGTCTGAGAGCTATCTCCAACACGCAAATTGTTTCATTAAAAAACCAGCCAATTTTATGAAATTCAAAAAAACTGTAAATGTCATCAGTGATTTTTGGCTTGGAATCGCCACACTTCCACCAAAAAATTAAAACTATTCCGTGTCCTGTTCATCATTCTGCTCACAATAAGCAGCCCAAAGCTCTTGAATGTTGCTCATCAAATTATCCAGATCCAATGGTTTGTGAATAACCCCAACCACGCCAAGCGGCCTATACAGCTCAACCATTTCAAGCTTAAGTGACCCCGTACACAAAACAATGGGAGTGCCCGTTGCATCGGGATGAGCGTGCAGCGCGGCCATCACATCAGGACCATCCATGCCCGGCATTTTAAGATCCAGCAAAATCAGCTCCGGTTGAAGCACACGTATTCGACTTAAAAGCTCTTCCCCCGAACCACAAGCTGCAAACGCACCTTTATAGCCAGCATCCTCAATGGTTGCACGCACCATCTCACGCAAATCCTGCTCGTCATCTACAAATACTAAACGCTCTGGAAAATTGTCCATACATAACCCCTCACTTTATATTAGCACACTCTAAAATTAATACGCAATAAACAGAGTTGACACATACCCCCACAGGGTATACTCTAGGCATATGAAATACACACTTATCCCCATGGCTTTTTGCCTGTTTACCCTCCCTGTTCCGGCGCTTGCAGATCACAAAGGGCATGACCACACACCAGCTATAAATAAACCACTGATTGATGCTAACATCAAGGCGCAACCAGACGAATCTATTATTATAGTCCACGGTATTGTCTGTTCCTTTTGCTCACAAGGTGTCACCAAAAAACTCTCGAAACTAGATTTTATTGACCCGTCTAAATATACAAAAGGCGTGAAGGTCGAAATTTCAGATCAAAAAGTAACAATCGCTATTAAACCCGGCATGGAGCCTGATTTCGACGTTATTTTTGAATCGATAAAATCCGGCGGTTACGAACCCGTTAAAGCCTATATGAATGACGGCAGCATCCACACACCTAAGGATTTGTAAAATGAAAAAATTCATACTGCCCCTGCTGGGTCTATTTATTGTAGCCCCCGCCCAAGCTCACCAACCTGTCATGGATATGGCACCACGCTGGGAAGACGGATATGGTTTTCAAGTTCGTCATGAAACCTATGGCTCTGATACATTGATGGATGGTGATTCCGAAATCGCAAACCCCCTCGACCTTGAACGCTTTGTTCACAAAACATGGTTTGAAGGCGTTTACACTTTCGAGCGCTCAAAACGTATCACATTCAAAATGCCCTATATTCAGCAAGAACGCACAAAAAATATTGGCGGCGTCGGCGTTAAACAGGATAATAGCGGATCAGGCGACCTAGTGCTCGGTGTCCCGCTCAAGCTCTACAGCAATCAAGGCGCTTTCACCCAGAATTTCGGCTTTACACCTTCCGTGCGCCTGCCAACAGGCAGCACTTCCGGCGCCTTCCCAATCAGCGACGGCAGCACAGATCTAGGCTTGAGCTTTTCCTACAGCAGCGAAGACCCGAAATACTACACCCTCATTGACGCCTTCACCTGGATCAATACAGAAGGCAAGCGCGACATGAAAGCGGGCAACACATACGGGCTAGATGTTAATCTCGGCTATCACCCCTATCATGACGATGATACAAACTCTGGCGCTTTTATCATGTGGGATGTCACCGCGCGCCATAACGAAGATCCAAGCTCAAGAAACCTTACAACCGCTTCGGGTGGCTCCCGCGTTCATTCCGGCCCACTGCTTGTGCTCTACAAGGACAACGTCATGTTCCGCACAGAATACAAACACCCGGTTTATGAGAACACCAGCAGTATTTCAAACTCTCGCGGCCCTGAGTTCAACATCGGCATCGGAATAACGTTTTAATGAAACATTACAGCTTCAAGGACACACTTGCCCCAACACTCAGCCTGTTCACTTCGGCGAGCACATTAATCTGCTGTGCCCTACCTGCCCTGCTTGTAACAATCGGTATGGGTGCTACTCTCGCAGGCCTCGCTAGCGACTTCCCACAGCTTATCTGGATATCGATGCACAAAGCCGAAGTATTCGGTTTCGCCACAATCATGTTAACCATTGCAGGGTTTATACAATGGCGCGGGCGCAACGCCCCGTGCCCGGCTGACCCAGCGAAAGCCAAAATCTGCACACGACTCCGCAAAATTAGTCTCGTAATCTATATTTTATCGGTTGCGATGTTTTTAACTGGTGCTTTTTTCGCCTTTGTAGCACCTTACATTTTATCTTAAGAGGAACAATGACTGACAAACACCCATGCCACCAAAAAGAACTTACCAAACTCAACCGGATCGCCGGACAAGTTGAAGGCGTCAAACGCATGATTGAGGACAACCGTTATTGCCCTGAAATTTTGGCGCAATTAAAAGCAGTGCGTTCAGCTGTTCGCACTGTCGAAGCGCAAGTGCTCGAAGCGCACCTGCAACATTGCGTTACCGACGCTTTTGAAGGCAATGATAAAGCCGCCGCACAGGAAAAAATTAACGAGATCAAGGACCTCTTTAAACGTTATGACGAGGCTTAAACCATGAGCAATGATTGCTGCCCGGTTGAAAAACCGAAATTCAAGCCCGACTGGATAATGCACGGCTCACTCGCAGTAATTCTGGTGACTCTGACCATGCACGCGATCGGTATAACATTCCCCGGCCTCGGCGTTTTCGTGCACACACAAATGGAATTGCTCATCGATATGTCATGGGGTGTCGCGCTTGGCTTACTCTCCGTCGGCCTGATGAATAAAGTTCCCCGTGAATATTTCACTGCTATCATGGGCCGCGGTGATACTGCCAGCGACATTGTCAAAGCCGCCATCGCTGGCGTTGTCCTCGACATGTGCAACCACGGTATCTTAGTTATCACCGGTAAGCTTTACGAGCGCGGCCTGTCCATTGCTCAGGTTCTAACCTTCCTAATCGCCAGCCCGTGGAACTCACTCAGCCTCACTTTCATCTTAATCGCACTCATTGGTCTCAAATGGACAGCTGTATTTATTCTCGCCTCCATGATAATCGCCATCATCTCCGGCCTTATTTATCTCGCGCTCGTTAAACATGGCATCCTCCCCCCCAACCCCAACACCTGCGACGTTCCTGAAAGCTTTGATGTAAAGGCCGATGCAAAAGCTCGCCTGAAAGGATGGAAACCATCATGGGCATGGGTAAAAGAAATTGCCCGAGATGGCTGGCATGATGGCAAGATGATTATTCGCTGGATCCTTTTCGGCGCAGTTATAGCCGCGGCCATGCGCGCATACATCCCCACAGAATTTTTCGCGAATTGGTTCGGCCCAACATTGATGGGGCTGGGAGTAACGCTTATCGTTGCAACATTGGTTGAGATCTGTTCCGAAGGCTCCGCCCCTATCGCTGCAGAAATCATGAACACAGGCGCCGCGCCGGGCAACGGCTTTGCGTTTTTAATGGCTGGTGTCTCTACGGATTACACTGAGATGTTGGTAGTTCGCGAGTTCAGCAAATCATGGCTGATTGCACTATCCATACCGCTGGTCACAGTCCCGCAAATCATCATTCTCGGCATGCTGTTTAATACGATGTGATTATTCAGGACATGGATAGGCTTGAAACAGCGCCAACGCCACACCCGGCGCGGCAATAAACGGCCCCTGCTCATGGTGGTTTTCATGTATATAATTGACCACGTTCTTATGAATTTCATGCATACTTACATCTTCAGGAACACAAAAATCGACGCTCGGTGACGTTCCCAATGAACGAATGAGATTGTGATAATCCAGCACACCTGCAATATAAGCTTGGCATGCAATATGTCCACCTTCCACAAGCTCCTGATCTTTCGCATCAACACCACAAACCTGTAACAAATAATCACCGGAAAACCACGCAGCAGAAACAGGCTGCACAGACACAAGAACAGTAAAAAATGCCAGTATTAAATTAAGATTTCTCATTAGATTGTTTTTTAAGCTGCTCAAGAATGGCAAACGGTGAATCTTCAATTTTCTTTGCCGGAGCACTCATAACTTTTGGTGTACGATTTGTGTCTTTGTTACGTTTACCTTTAGATTTTTCTGGTTTGTCTTTTTTAACAAACGGCTTCTTAGCGGCGCTTTGCGCCTTCTCAAAAGCTTTGCCTTTTTTCAAGCGGAATGTCGCCAGCTCAGGTTTTTCTTGTTCACCATTCTCCTTAAGGGTTTCTTCCTGCTTGTCTTCGGTCTTCGCCTCTTCCGTTTTAGGGGCTCCCTCTACTGCTTTTTCCGCCTCCGCAGCAGGATCATAAACTTTCTTATGACCCATCGCTTCCAAAACTTCATATAGCCCCTCAATAGAGCACCCGAGCCACTCCGCCATCTTATGTTCAGCCTTAAACTTACCCTCTTTCGCACCGTCATAAACGGCGCTAATCACCCGGTCCAGCATATCAATGCGGATCGCACGCTTGGCATAGACGGGATAAGCAATGGCCTGATAGAACAAACGATCAATCGCTTTAGGGTCAATCTCAAAAGATACAATACCGTCTTTGGGGCAATCCATCGGCAAGCCTTTGTCATTGAAAAGCCCCCACAGCAAACCACGCAAACGCACAGCCGCCGGTTTATTCAAAGCAGGAATAAAAACAAGAATAGGCCCAAGACGAATTTTCTTGGAGCGTAAATCACGCCGATCATCAGCATCGAGTTCAGTAATCAGGCTTGCAAGCTGTTCCCGCGGCACAATTCCCAGCGCTTCATGCACCTGAAAAGCGATGCCCTTAACAGCGGCTTTAAAATCACCCGTTTCTTCCAAAGCCACCAAAGGCTCCAGCACCACACCAATATGCCGCCCTAACCAAGCTTGCACATAATCACGCAGCTTTGTTTTATCCTGCGCCGCCGTAACCGCATTCTCTAACAAAATGACCTTAGGCTTAAGGATATCAGCGCCTTTCGCCAACATAGCAATCGACTCGCCTGGCATAGGATTGCTGGCTTGTTCTTGATAAAAAATCTGGCCGTCTTCGCCCAGCGTATATTGTGTGTCTAGTGCGTTCAGCATAGGTTTTCGTGTAATGGAGTTGATATTTCCGTCGATATAAACGCAAAGATTAGGCAATGTCCAATCAATTCGCGCCTACATGCGCTTCAAACCCTTGCTTTTTTACTAAAATACGCTCATCTATTGCCTATGAAAAACATGCGGCCCGCCCTAACCTTTATAACGCTAATCTTTGCCTTTTTGTGGGCGAGCCCGACCCAAGCGCAGGAAATCACCGAAGCCGGAGCCCAGCGCCTGCAAAGCGTGTTTCAGAATATCCTTGCAAACAAACAAACAGAAATAGCCGCTCAAAAAAAGCGCCCACATGAACTTATCCTAGACGGCAATGTCACCGTCGAAGCCGTAGAAACATATTACGCCATTACCCTGCCACAGATGACCTTGAGCTATCCCGATGGCGATCGCATTAATATCGGCCTAATTTCATTGAATGCCAGCCCCCATGATAAACCCGGCCAATTTAAAACAACTATGGCCCTGCCCACGGCCATTATAGGGCACGACGAAACAGGTCAGGAAGTCATGCGCGTTGCCATAGGCAAACAGAAAACCTCTGGCATCTGGCACGAAAAGCTAGAAAATTTCATTAAACTCGACGCCATTTATAACGACATCCAAATAACCATTGATGGCGGCAGCGCCAGTGCACTCTTGCCTGAACTCAAAATCGTCTACGACCTTACAGAAAATGAAAATGCTAGGTGGTCCGGCCCAACATATGTACAAGTCTCCGGCTTTATCATGTCATCAGCCGACGGCGTGTCTGCGGCATTTGAGCAGATGACTTTAGCATTAAAATTGGATCAGTTTGCGCCCGAAGCCTTTAAGAAATCAGCCACAAGCCCTTCCTCTGTAGCAACCTTAGCCAACGGCGCAGATTTCAATTTATCGGTAACAGGCCTTAAAACAAGCCACAAAAATGACACTGGCGAGGAGGAATCTCTAACGCTTGGCAGCGGAGGCTTTAACCTTGCTTACGAAGGAGCTTTAAGTAAAACCATGGCGGCGCGCCTCGGTTTTAATTTCAAAGATGTCAAAACGAACAACACCCCCCAGGAAATCGCCGAACTCCTCCCGCAATCAGGTCAGATCAAGCTGGCTCAACATAATATTCCGATCAATTCGGTTAGCGAAGTTATCGAGAACAGTCCCAAAGGCGACGCCAAAATGCTGGGTTTAAGCCTACTCTTAAAAATCCCCGCTATTTTGGCGCAAACCGGCAGCTATATTGAGCTTTATGAAACGACGATGCAAAACGAAAACTATCTCATCGATCTTGAAACAACCTTAAGAGCCGACATCGCCGCGGCCAACAGCGCCACTGCAAACGGCAAGCTGCGCTTTAGAGGTCTCGATAAGGTGCTCTCCCTCGCGCAAGTGGCAGGCCGAAGCCTCGGCGGCTCAGAATATGTCCCATCCCTACGCGCATTTGCCCGTTTACTTGAAAGACTTAAACCACTGGGCCGCGTTGAAACAGACGCCGAAAGCGGCTTCATCCATGTATTCGATCTGGAAATGAACAAGGCTGGACAGTTTTTAATCAATAATCAAAACGCAGCCCTGCTGTTTAACGAGCCATAAGAACCAGAAGAACCTACGCAGCCTTCCCCGCAGGAGACTGAGCTTTAAGAATATAAGGGATCAGCGCGTTAAGCCTCAGCATCCCCTCACGGCTCAATATCATTCTTTCATCATTAAGACAAAGCCAGCCCTGATCCTGTATGATTTGCAACCTCTCAGGGTCCATATAATTCTGCCAATCCTGTCCGCCCTGCGCGCTTAAATGCTCCAGCCTTACACCTTCATGCAAGCGCAGCCCCATCATCAGCGCTTCATTAAACTGGTCATCATGCGATAACGGTTGAAACGGATGTGCACCGCGCCCACCTTCCTCAACCATCTCCAGCCATCTTTGCGGAGCCGTGTGCTCTCGCGTTGCAAATTTTTTACCATCCAATGTCAGGCGGCCATGCGCCCCCGGACCAATCCCAATATAATCCCCGTAATGCCAATAAATCAGATTATGCCGCGATTCATGCCCGGGCGCCGCGTGATTGGAAATTTCATAGGCTGACAAACCTGCCGCGCCCAAAACATCTTGCGTAATGTCATAAAAATCAGCAGCAAGATCTTCACTTGGAAGAGAAAAAAGTCCTTGAGCCTCATCATAATGAAACGGTGTGTTTCGCTCTATTGTCAGCTGATAAAGAGAAAGATGTCCTTTTGCCAACTCGGCCGCGCTCTGCAATTCTTTTTTCCAATCTTCCAGCGCTTGATCAGGCCGCGCATAAATCAAATCAAAGCTGAAACGCTCAAAATTTTCTCCAGCAATATCAATTGCCCTCAACGCCTCCTCCGCAGAATGCTTCCGCCCTAAAAATTGAAGGCCCTTATCATTCAGCGCTTGCACACCAATGGAAACCCGGTTGACCCCAGCATCTTTAAACGCCGCAAACTTCGCGGCCTCAACTGAGGTTGGATTGGCTTCCAGCGTTACCTCCAGATCATTCACGCATGGCCACAGCGCATGAACCTTATCCAAAATGGCTTTTACAGTTTCAGGCCGCATCAATGATGGAGTCCCCCCCCCAAAAAACACGGACGATATCGTCCGCCCTTCCAGCATCTGTGCGTAATTTTCAAGTGACCTCAGATAGGCTGCCTCCCAACGTTCATGGTCAACACCATCCTGAACATGAACGTTAAAATCGCAATACGGACATTTGGACAAGCAAAAAGGCCAGTGGAAATATAATCCGCTCTGGCCTTTAATGTTCATTATATACGGCTTAAATTAGCTTGTTTGGAACGTAACTTTATTCAACGTCGCAGGTTGAATGCTTGTACCCGTAGTTCCAATAGTATTGAGCATTGATTCAAACACAATTGGCAAACCAAACAACGCACCGCCAGCAGCTAAGCGAATAGCGCCATCTTTCATCGGTGTTTGTGTTGGGTTTTCAACATGATCTTTCAGCTTCAAAATACCAACAACGCCCATCAAAAGGCCGAGCATGTAAGAAATACCTGTAATCAAGCCAGGCAGCTCCTCAATTGAAGTTGTAATGTTGCGTGCAATATCGCTCCAGTCATTACCAGCAGCCTGCGCTTCAGACGCCGTGCTCAATAAACCCACAACAAACGCAGCTTGAAACTTTAATGTATTTAACTTCAATGTCTTAAACATTCTCTATCTCCTTAAACGCAGCCCTGTAGATGCGGCCCATGTGGGCGTTTTATATAATAAACTGCCCTTAAAAGTCAAGTTTTTCCTTCAAAACCCGCAGAAAAGCTGGGATAAACTAAAAACCTAAATCTGCCGATTAAGCACCTTTTGATTCGAAACAAGCAGCCACAAGCTGCTTAAACGCATCCGCCCGGTGTGAAATTACATGTTTATCTGCCGGCTCCATCTCCGCGAATGTAACCTCATAACCATTGGGAACAAAAATTGGATCATATCCAAAACCTTTATTCCCGCGAGGTGGGAAACTGAGAACGCCATAAACCCGCCCCTCAAATGTCTCAACATGCCCATCCGGCCAAGCCAAAGATAATGCACAGATAAACGCTGCAGAGCGATCTTCAGCCGTCCCAAGCGCCTCCTCAATTTTACGCATAGCTAAATTAAAGTCCTTATCAAGCCCAGCCCAACGCGCAGAATAAATCCCCGGATCACCATTCAAAGCAGTAACACTAAGGCCGCTATCATCTGCCAGCGCCGGTTTTCCCGAAGCTCTCGCCGCCGAAAACGCCTTCAACTCCGCATTCCCAACAAAAGTGGTTTCCGTTTCTTCCGGCTCCGGTAAATCCAGATCCCCAGCCGTATAAAATTGAGAAATATAAGGCTTAAGTAAATCCGAAATCTCCCGCGCCTTCCCCGCATTATGCGTGGCCACAACCAGCTCTGCTTCCTGAAAAACCCGAACCATGTCTTAAAGCCCCAAAACATCCTTTTGCATTGCTGTGAGTTCGGCGCACCCGCTTTTCGCAAGCTGCAACAGCTTCAAAAATTCTCCCTCGCTAAAAGGCTCCTTCTCGGCAGTGCCTTGAATTTCAACAATCCCGCTTGAACCGGTCATCACAAAATTCGCATCCGTCTCCGCATCGCTATCCTCATCGTAATCAAGATCGGCAACCGGATCCCCCTTATAAATACCGCAGGAAATCGCCGATACGCTGTCTTTGATAGGAACACTCTCCATCGCGCCCGTTTCCACCCAATGCTGAAACGCCAGATGCATCGCCACAAAGCCGCCAGTAATCGCCGCTGTGCGCGTGCCACCATCGGCTTGAATAACATCACAATCAACGCGCACCTGCCGCTCGCCCATCGCCTTAAAATCTATCGTCGAGCGCAAAGCCCGGCCAATCAAGCGCTGAATTTCCTGCGTCCGCCCAGATTGCTTCCCCTTAGCCGCTTCGCGGTCCATGCGTGAACCTGTCGAGCGCGGTAACATGCCATATTCACCAGTAACCCAGCCGCTGCCTTTACCCTTCATCCAACCCGGAACCTTTTCTTCCGCCGTTGCTAGGCATAGCACGTGCGTATCCCCAAACTTAATCAAGCAAGAGCCTTCCGCATGTTTATTCACGTTCGGTGTAATTTCAACTTTGCGGATCTGCTCCAATGTTCTGCCAGATGGTCGGGCCATAGTTTTTCCTTTAATAAACGCGTTCAGATTATGGGGCACTCTACGCACCATGCCAGCCGAGCTCAAGGAGAAAAGATCGTGGATGAACCCTTAATTTTGTAAGGCCTCTCTTGCTTAGACCGCCATGACTTGGCACGATAGAGTCCTATATTTTCTAAATATCATTCAGGCACGCGTACATGAAAAAACAGCTCTTACTCACTCTTTTGCTTACTTTTTCGATTTTATTAACCACAAATGCTCCGGTTTTTGCGCAAGTCGACTTGTTTGGTGAACAAGAAGAAGAAGAGGAAGAGCCAAAAGTTCTGAACCCGTATGATGACAAGTACAAAGCCAACATAGAGCCGGAAAAAATCCAAGGGCAAAGTCTTTTGCCAAACTTTATCCATTTCATAGGGATTTTGCGCAAACCGGGCGCAGACCCGGATACGTTAAATTTTATGGTACTTACACCGGGCATGGTAAATGGCTGCCTTAACATCGAACAAGCCACGGTGGAAACACGAATAAGTGGTTCGTCATTATATCTGGACATTGTTGATGGCTCTATCTTTCCCGACAACGAAACCGTCCATTATTTCCATTACGAATGCAAACCCAGCACGAATAAAATGCAAATAGACATTGCGCTCAGCAAAAAAAAGCTAATGAAAGACGGCATTAAAAAACTGGTTTTCAAAAGAGACGTCGGGACCTTCAACGACATTTTCATAAATGTAAAAGAAAACAGCGTTAGCCTCGCGTCAAGCATGCGCGACTTCAGCAGCCCAGACCTTCCTATGAAAGGCGAAGAAAGCACATATTGGATACACCCTGAAAATACGCTTGTCCTGTTCTCATCGGACGCCGATTTACGTGACGAGGAAACAATGAAGCAAGTTCGAGCTCTAGCCCGTAAAAAAGGGCTAACGCCGCTTGACGAAATCCTTCCCGGCTACAAGCCACACTATCAAAATGCTCATAAACTCTATGCTGTAGATGTCGAAGGCCATTTCACAGAAAAATTACCACCCCCCAATGGGGCCTTTTCTTTCGGCGCTATTGAAGCAACTGAACTTTATTTCGGTGCGGATGGGCCTTACGATAAACCAATCACCAAGGAGGTTTTCGCAAGAAAACCAGGGTTATACGAATAGGCCCACATAAACGAGCTATTGATTCCGGCAAGCCAACAGATTAAATATTGCGCATGAACACACCAACACCAAAAAACCCTGATAAAGAAGAAACGCTGGCCGAACGCTCTGCGCGTTTAGAAGCCGAAGCGGAAAGCCTAGCCGCAAAAGATGCTTACATGGCAGAAGACCCTCTTGCGCCGCAGCCCTTACCAGAAGATGATGAGAATGACGCGCCACAAGGTGAGATCAGCGGACAAGCCGAAGGCATCATCAAAGCACTGCAGGACGAGGTCGGCAAAGCCAAGGATCAAACTGCGCGTGCCTTGGCCGAAGCAGAAAACACCCGTAAACGTGCCCAAAAAGAACGTCAAGACGCCTCAAAATATGCCGTATCGGGCTTTGCTAAAGATTTGCTCGATGTATCAGACAACCTCCGTCGCGCTCTGGAGGCCGTACCCACAGATTTACTCGACAGCGAACCACGTCTTAAAAACCTGGTTGAAGGCATCGAAGCTACAGAACGAACACTTCTTCGAGGGTTTGAAAAACATGGCATCAAAAAACTCGAACCAATGGATGAACCTTTCGACCCCAACTTCCATGAAGTAATGTTCGAGAGCCCTGCTCCCGGTAAGCCAGCGGGCACAATTATGCAACTGATGGAGCCGGGCTACACCCTGCACGACCGCCTGCTTCGCCCCGCCCGCGTTGGCGTTGTAAAAGATGAAGGTGGAAGCGACACCCCCCCCAGCGAAATGCCCCCCGGCGGCCATATTGATACAGAAGCCTAAAAAATGTAACTCGGCCTAAAAATTGCATGAATTCCCTTGATAGAACACGCACTTGAAAAATTTAAAAAAAGCACTTATATAACTCTAGACAAAGTGCTGTGCAAAACGGGCTTTGAGTATTATAAATCTTGCTTAGTTAAGGAGATAAAGCATGTCTAAAATTATCGGTATCGACCTCGGCACAACCAATTCCTGCGTTGCTGTCATGGACGGCAAAGAACCACGGGTCATCGAAAACGCAGAAGGAGCGCGCACAACGCCCTCCATGGTTGCTTTCGCTAAAGACGGCGAACGTCTTGTTGGACAGCCCGCAAAGCGCCAGGCCGTCACAAACCCAGAAAACACACTTTATGCCATTAAACGCCTGATTGGCCGCCCATTCAAAGATGAGCAAGTTCAGGATATGGCTTCTAAAGCACCATTTAAAACTATCGAAGGCGATAATGGCGATGCATGGGTAGAAATTGACGGGGAAAAATATGCCCCTTCACAAATCTCTGCCATGGTCATGCAAAAGATGAAGGAAACCGCAGAGGCATTCCTCGGCGAACCTGTCACAAAAGCTGTAATCACCGTTCCCGCTTATTTTAACGACTCACAACGCCAAGCCACAAAAGACGCCGGTAAAATTGCCGGCCTTGAAGTTGAGCGTATCATCAACGAGCCAACCGCCGCAGCACTGGCCTATGGTCTCGACAAAAAAGCTGCTGGCACAATCGTCGTTTATGACCTTGGTGGCGGTACATTTGACGTATCCGTTCTTGAAATCGGCGATGGCGTATTTGAAGTAAAAGCCACAAACGGGGATACATTCCTCGGCGGTGAAGACTTTGACTTACGCATTATCGATTATCTGGCTGACGAATTCAAAAAATCCGACGCCATTGATTTACGCGAAGATAAACTGGCCCTGCAGCGCCTAAAAGAAGCCGCAGAAAAAGCCAAGATCGAACTGTCTTCAACAACGCAAACTGAAGTCAACCTGCCGTTCGTAACGGCTGATGCCTCGGGTCCCAAGCACCTACAAGTCTCTTTAACCCGTGCAAAACTCGAAAGCATCGTAGAAGACCTGATCAAACGCTCGATCGAGCCCGTTAAAAAAGCCTTGAAAGATTCAGGCCTTAAACCATCTGACATCGACGATGTCATCCTGGTTGGGGGCATGACCCGTATGCCAAAAGTCATCGAAACAGTGAAAGAGTATTTCGGCAAAGAACCTCACAAGGGCGTAAACCCTGATGAAGTTGTTGCTGACGGCGCAGCCATTCAAGGTGGTGTTTTACAAGGCGATGTCAAAGACGTTCTCCTCCTTGATGTCACCCCTCTGTCTTTGGGTATCGAAACACAAGGCGGCATATTCACACGCTTGATCGAACGCAACACGACGATCCCAACGAAAAAATCGCAAACATTCTCCACGGCAGAAAACAATCAAAACGCCGTGACCATCCGCGTTGCTCAGGGTGAACGAGAAATGGCGTCGGACAACAAAATGCTCGGCCAGTTTGACTTGGTTGGTATTCCGCCCGCCCCACGCGGCATTCCACAAATCGAAGTCACATTCGACATCGACGCCAACG
The DNA here is from genome assembly GCA_021776025.1 of Alphaproteobacteria bacterium. Lineage (GTDB taxonomy): Bacteria > Pseudomonadota > Alphaproteobacteria > Micavibrionales > Micavibrionaceae > TMED27. The sequence continues at coordinate 159,640 of JAJFGR010000007.1, read as the reverse complement.
GCATTGTTGAAGTATCGGCCAAAGATAAGGCCACAAACAAGGAACAGCAAATCCGCATTCAAGCCAGTGGCGGCCTGTCTGACGCCGATATTGATCAAATGGTCAAGGAAGCCGAAACCAACGCCGACGCCGACAAGGAGAAACGTGAATCTGTTGAAGCTAAAAACGTTGCCGAAAGCATGATCCACGCCACTGAAAGCTCGATGGAAGAGCTCGGCAGCGAACTTCCAGAAGAAGAGAAGAACGCTGTAGAGCAAGCGCTTCAGGATCTCAAAGATGTCATGGACAGCGATAACGTCGAAGACATCAAAACAAAAACGGAAAGCCTCTCACAGGCCAGCATGAAACTTGGCGAAATTGCTTATCGCAAAGCGCAGGAAGAAGCTGCCGGCGAAGGGAATGCTCAAGACGCCGAACCCGTGAACGCTGATGAAGACGAAGTCATCGAAGCTGATTTCACCGACCTTGAAATCGAAGACGAAGATGACAACAAAAGCGATAAAGAGGACGATCAAAAGTCCGCATAAACAAACATAATAACGGCATCCCGGCGCACTAAACCGGGATGCTTCTTTATTCAAAAAACTAGGAGCACCATGGACGCGCGTCCCTCTTATTACGAGATTTTAAAAATCTCTTCGAAAGCATCGGATGACGATGTTAAACGCGCATATCACAGTCTTGCCAAAAAATTTCATCCCGATCGCAATCCACAAAACCGCCGCATGGCCGAACTGCGCTTTCGCCTAATTAGCGAAGCTTACGCCGAGCTTAAAACACAGCGAAAGCGTTTAGAGTACAGCCAATCTTTAACGCCCAAAGCACAAAACGACAACGCAGGCCACGCCGGGTTCTTTTCTCAAATCAGTGAAATTTTTTGGCCTAAAAAGCTAGGGCACAAACACAATGAGTAAGGATTTTTACAAAACACTCAGCGTAGAAAAAAGCGCCAGCGCCGACGAAATAAAAAAATCTTATCGTAAACTGGCGATGAAATATCACCCGGACCAGAACAAAGACAACCCGGAAGCCGAAGCCAAGTTCAAAGAAATAAGCGAAGCTTATGACATCCTTAAGGACGAACAAAAACGCGCTGCCTATGATCGCTATGGTGCGGCCGCTTTCGACGGCTCTATGGGTGGAGCCCCTGGTGGTGGCGGTTTTGCAGGCGGAGGAGCCGGTGCAAGCGCTTTCTCCGACATTTTCGAAGATATGTTCGGCGACTTCATGGATGGACGCGGCGGCGGCCAAGGTGGACGCGCACGCGGATCAGACATCCAATACACCCTCGAAATAACTCTAGAAAATGCTTTTAAAGGCAAAGAAGCGCAAATCAAAATCCCCGTTAACGACACTTGTGAGCAGTGTAAAGGCAGTGGTGCAGCAGCGGGCACAAGCTCCGCCGGATGTTCCACCTGTGAAGGCGCCGGGCGCGTGCGCCAGCAACAAGGATTCTTCACAATCGAACGCACCTGCCCCACATGTCAGGGGCAAGGCAACATCATCAAAGACCCATGTAAAAAATGTCACGGCCAGGGCCGCCTCCAAAAAGACAAGACCCTCAAAGTCAAAATCCCCGCTGGTGTCGATACAGGCCGGCGCATTCGCTTATCCGGCGAAGGAGAGGCTGGCGTTCAGGGCGGCCCGCGCGGAGATCTTTATGTACTCCTCGCCGTTAAACCTCATAAACTTTTCAAGCGTGATGGCGCAAACCTGTTTTGCCGCGTACCAATCACCGTCACAAAAGCCGCCATTGGCGGCGAAGTCGAAGTGCCAACGATCGAAGGCAAAGCCACAAAGGTTAAGGTCCCGCCCGGCACACAAACCGGTCAGCAGTTCCGCCTCAAAGGCAAAGGCATGAGTGTTCTGGGCTCCGAAGCTAAGGGCGATCTTTACATCGAAACATTCGTTGAAACGCCAGTGAATCTGAACAAAAAACAACTTGATATGCTGAAAGCGCTGGATAAAGATTTCGCCAGCGACACAACAGGTAAACACTCCCCTGAAGCCAGTGGCTTCTTCACCAAAGTTCGTGAATTCTGGGATGATTTGAAGGATTAAAACGCCACAATTATGGCTGAAGAAACACACATCACCTCGCTTAACTTTAACGACACCCTAATTGGCAAGTCCTTAAACGACAAGAAAAACGGTCTCGACATTATTCTCGGCTATCTCAGTGGTATGCCTCCAGACTTAGCCGAAATGGCCGAGAAATACGGCAATATTGGCATCAGCCTTATGGACCGCGGCATCGGCCAGCGAGAACTCGACCACGCCTGCCAAAAACTTTTGGATCAGTGCCTTAACGAAGATTTTGAAATCCTGATTACCAAAAGTGACCTGCCTTTTGATGCGCGCTGGTACCTGATCGGAGCCCTACCCGACCTTCTGGAAGCCGCACGCCAAGACAGAATATCTTTGCCTTTCAGTGATTTCCTGTATGATGAGCTGCAGGAAACACTCGATAACTATGTGAGATAGAAATGAAAATTGGTGTCGCAGGGTGCACAGGGCGCGTAGGCGCCTTACTTATTGAAGAACTTCTTTCAGGAAACTGGAAAGGTTTAGAACTGGCCGGGGGAACAGCCCCCGATGCCGGTATCGTGCCTGTAGATTATTTCACAACAACAGACCCTGAAGAGCTTTTTGCCCGTGCCGATGCCGTAATAGATTTCACCCGCCCCGAAGCCACACTAAAACATGTGAAACTCGCTGCCGATACTGGCACCGCTATGATTATTGGCACGACAGGCCTCAGCGCTGAAGATGAAGAGCAACTCACAAAAGCTGCAGAAAAAACCGCCATCGTCTACGCGGCAAACATGAGCGTCGGCGTTAATTTGCTATTGGCCCTTGTAGAAAAAGCAGCCCAGTCCCTAGAGCCGGATGGCTGGGATATCGAAATTTTCGAAAGCCACCATAAGCATAAAGTTGACGCCCCGTCCGGCACAGCACTCGCCGTTGGCAAAGCTGCCGCTAAAGGCCGCAATGTTAATTTAGATGATGTAAAAATCGCGGCACGTGATGGCATAACAGGTGAACGTGAAGACGGTAAAATCGGTTTTTCCGTTGCCCGCGGCGGCGATGTCGTCGGCGAACACACCGCTTATTTCTACAGCGAAGGCGAACGTATAGAACTCACTCACGTCGCCACAAACCGAGTTTTATTTGCCAAGGGTGCCCTGCGCGCAGCCAGTTGGCTCAAAGACCAGCAACCCGGCCTATACTCAATGCGCGATGTGTTAAGCCTCTAACTCCATCGCCAGCAATAACTTCTTCCGCGCGCTTCCCCACATATAATTATCAATGATGCCTGTCGCCCGGATCACCCTGTGACAAGGAATAAGCAGGGATATCGGGTTCGCCCCCACGGCATTCCCAACCGCACGCGATGCTTTGCGGCTGCACACCTGCTCAGCAATATCCATATAGGTCACCGTTTCGCCAGTTGGTATTTTGAGCAAAGCCTGCCAAACCTGCAGCTGAAAATTCGTTCCATACAGATCCAGCTTCAGCTTACCGTCTTTCGCCCCCTGCCCGCGCCATACCCGCATAATATGATCGCCTTCACCGCGAATAGCTTTATCATCATGCTCAATCTCAGCCATAGGCCAGCGCCTATGCAACTCCTCCAATGGCAAATTATCATTTTCCGCCGTGATAAACCCAAGCCAGCAAACACCTTTATCTGTCTTACCAATCATCATATTACCCAAAACCGATGGATAGAAGCCGTAAGCGATCTTCACGCCCACGCCGCGATTTTGAATGCTCCCCGGTGTTACGCCCTCACACGATACGAACAAATCATGTAAACGTCCCTGCCCCGAAAGCCCGCTCTTCATCGCCACATCCAGCGTCGACTGCCCTTCTTCCAGCATCACCCGCGCTTGACGCATATGCATATACTGGCATAGCCGCTTCGGGCTTATCCCAACATGCTCTTTAAATATTTTTTGAAAATACGTGGTTTCGTAACCGGCCCGGTTAGCAAGAAATTCAAGAGTTGGGCCCTCATCATAATGCCCCACCAGATAATCAATGCTTTCCGCGATAACTTGTTCTTGAAACATACCTTCTTGATAGCCTAGCTTAGGCTCTTACGCCAATCCGTTTTTTGGGATGCCCATGAAAAAAGCTGACATTCACGAATTCTTCCGTCGCCTGCACGAAATTGACCCGGAGCCCAAAAGCGATCTGGAATGGACGAATGCCTATACCCTGCTGGTCGCCGTCACCTTGTCCGCACAAGCCACAGATGTCGGCGTCAACAAAGCCACCAAAGAGCTTTTCAAAATCGCCGATACGCCGCAAAAAATGCTGGATCTAGGCATAGACGGCCTGAAAGGCCATATCAAAACCATTGGTCTTTATAACAACAAAGCCAAAAACGTCATCGCCATGGCCGGAATCCTGATTAATGAATTTGGTGGCGAAGTTCCGGAAACCCGCAAAAACCTCATGAAACTTCCCGGCGTTGGTCGCAAAACAGCCAATGTCGTGCTCAACATTGTCTTCCAGCAGCCAACCATGGCCGTCGACACCCATATCTTCCGTGTCTGCAATCGCATGAACCTCGCCCCCGGTAAAAACCCAGATCAGGTTGAGCAGGCGTTGCTCAAAGTCGTGCCCGATGAATTCGCCCTGCACGCCCATCACTGGCTCATCCTGCATGGACGGTACACCTGCAAAGCCCGCAAACCCGATTGCGCGGCGTGCAAGGTTTATGATCTATGTGAATTTAAAGAAAAAACAGCTTAGTTCGCTTTGTACAGCGCCTCAAGATTAACGAGGTTCTGCCCAGCGCGCTCTCTAATGAGGCTTTCAACGCATATTCCTTGCACATCTTCATCCGCCACGCCTTTTTGCCGCGCACGCACTTCATAATATGCAACAGGCGCTTTCGCAGCCTTAGCGCTCGCCGTCGTGAAATAGACATCCAAAACGCACGCATCATTTCTGTATTGCCAAACGACCGTCGGCAAATCACGTCGAATAAGCTCTGGTTGATTTAGCACAGCGCGCACATCACGGCCATTCAGGCTCATAAACTCATCAGCATTGCTCATCACCGCCCGGCGGATAGAGCGCTTGCGAGTGGCAGAATAACGCGCACCATCTTCGATAGTTTTACCGGCAATAGAGGAAGAAGAGGCTAAGGCTTCACCTTCACCCTGTCTTAAACCATGGATTAACACAAACAAACCCAATATGACCCCACCGGCCATCAAAAAACTCAGTATTTTACGCTTCATTTATAACTCTTAACTATATTACTCAAATAAGAACCAGGCTTATAAAGCCTGGTTCTAAATTGTTCAACAAATATTTAGGTACGCGGAAAAGAAAAATCCGATTATTCAGCCGCGGCAGTCGCCTTGCTAAACAGACCTTCATCTGAATTCGCAGGCTCAGGCTGCGTTCCAGACTTATCTGCCGCTTTCGGAGTTGCCGGCTTAGCCACTTTTGGGGCTGCGGGTTTTTTTGCCTGCGCTGCTGGGGCTACTGCCAAAGGAGTCAGCTTACCATCAAGAACGGCGCCCGCTTCAATTTCGATCTCTCTATAAGAAATAGAGCCTGTCACAGTCCCTGTTGATGTAATGGTCAAACGACCGCTCACTGTAATGTCACCTTCAAAACGACCGGCGATATTGGCCTCATTAATCTCAACAGTGCCGTAGAAAACGCCGCTTTCAGCAATTTCCAACATATTCGCGCCTTTAAGGGCTGCTTCGACTGTTCCTTCAACAAGCAAGTAATCACAAGATTCAATCTCACCAGACATTGTGATGCCCGGCCCGATTGTCAGGCGACGATCAGAATCTGATACAGATTCAGACGCGGCTGACCCACCAAGCCCAGGATAAGCGCCCGGGTAACCGGCGCTTCTTACAGGAACATGACCAGGACGCTGGTATGAACCCACAGCTGCTGGTGTTGTTTCTTCTTGTTCAGTTGTAGCATTTTCTTGGTCAGTCATAGTTTCCGTATCCTTTTCCTGGAAATTGTTTTCTGGTTTATCCTGTGTGGTTTCAGGCTCTGAGGTTTCTACTTCAAGGTTCGTGTCCTCACTTGTGTCAGTTTCAGATTCCTGCGCCTCTGCAGTTTCTGCGCTGGCTTGTTCTTGAGCACCCTGCTCATTATTTTGCTGGGCTGAAGTATTTTCAGACTCTTGCTCTTCTGATTTAACACGGTGAAACATATTCAACGAACCTCTCAATTTAATATTACGCCCCTAACGCCATAGAAGGATCAGAAGCAATGAATTAACGATTACTGAGTATGGACGAAACGGTAACATGACATCGAAAACCCTGCAATACCGTTTTTGAGGATTTTCTTACAAAGCCCTGAATTAAATGAAAAAAAATTTGTGCGTTAAAGTTAAACATTAATTCAATGAAAGTGGTCGTAAATCTTCTGTGCCACTGATTTGGAAATACCCGAAACCTTTTGTAGATCCTCAATCCCGGCACCAGCGACAGCCTTCCCCGATCCAAAATAGTGCAACAACTCCCTCTTCCGCTTGGCTCCGATTCCGGAAATATCATCCAGGGGCGAGGACGTCATTTGCTTCTGCCGCTTGGCCCTATGTGTTCCAATAGCAAATCTATGCACCTCATCACGCAAGCGCTGCAAATAATGCAAAACAGGATCATTAACGGGAAGCTGAAACGACGCTTTGCCAACCATATGAAACTGCTCGCGGCCCGCATTCCTGTCTGGCCCCTTTGAAATCGCCACCAATGTGAGCATATCCAAAACCCCATAATCCTCCAGCACTTCCTTACAAGCGCTAAACTGCCCTGCTCCGCCATCTATCAGCAGTAAATCCGGCCACCCTTCGCCCTCCATATCCGGCGTCTCCTTAAGCGCTCGTTTAAACCGCCGCTCCATCACCTCACGCATCATACCGTAATCATCAGCCTCGGCAGCAGTCTTGATGTTGAACTTGCGATAGGCGCTTTTGTTAAAACCTTCCGGCCCCGCCACAACCATACCGCCCACCATATTGGTCCCGGAAATGTGGCTGTTATCATAAACTTCAATACGCCCCGGCGGCTCATCCATACCAAACAGCTCAGCCACGCCGCTAAGCAATTTCGTCTCACTCGCCTTTTCAGCCAAATGCCGATCCAGCGCCGCCAGAGCATTCTTCTGCGCAAATTCAATAGCCCGCTTGCGCCCGCCGCGCTGCGGCTTCGTGATACTAACCTTGGTGTCCACCCTCGAAGCAAGCGCCTCCTCAAGCAACGCCTTCTCCTCCGGCGCAATATTTACAATCACGTTTTTCGGTACCGGCTTATTCTCATAGAACTGCGCCATAAAGGCCGCCATAATCGCTTCCGGTGTCTCCTCTTTATCATGCCGTGGAAAATACGAACGGTTGCCGTAATTACGCCCGGCGCGGAAGAAAAACACCTGCACGCAGCTCCGCCCCTCTTTCTGCGCCAGCGCAATCACATCAACATTCGCTAAGCCCTCTATATTAATGTCTTGGCGCGCCTGTATAGAGGTCAGCGCCTGAATCCGATCACGATAACTCGCCGCCGTTTCATAATCTTGGTCCCCACTGGCCCTCTGCATCGCCCCGGCCATCCGTTCTTGAATTGCATGGCTTTTTCCATCAAGAAAATCCTGCGCCTCTTCAATCTGCTGCGCGTATTCATCCTTGCTCACCTTGCCCATACATGGCGCTGTACAACGCTTGATATGATATTGCAGACACGGCCGGCTGCGCGCCAAAAAATAACTATCACTACAATTACGAAGCATAAACACCCGCTGCAAAATCGCGATCGTGCGGTTCACATCCCCTGCACTCGCAAACGGCCCGTAATACTGGCCTTTGCGCTTTTTCGCCCCACGATGCTTCACCACCTGCGGAAAATCATGATCTCCGGTCATCAAAATATAAGGGAAAGACTTATCATCGCGCAGCAGTACGTTATAGCGCGGCTTCAGCTTCTTAATCAGATTGGATTCCAGCAGCAAGGCTTCGGCTTCGGTGTGCGTATGCACAAACTCCACCGTACTAGTCAGAGCAATCATCCGCTGCAAACGGATTGGCAATTGATCAGGCCGCGTATAAGACACCACCCGTTTCTTAAGCGATTTCGCCTTCCCCACATAAAGCACAGCAGCATTTTCAGACAGCATTCGGTACACGCCCGGCGTATCAGGCAGCTTTTTGACATAGCCCCTAATAATGTCCGCGCCCTTTTGTAGCGAGGTGCTTGCCGCTTTATCCTTCATAAGCATAACCTAGGGCGTTCATATCGACGATGCAACGCTGATAACCTAGGTGACTATGCCCTATCCCAAAGGTTTATTAAGAAATTTTTCTTGACAAACTTGACAGAATAACAACTATTAGTTGCATAAAAATAAAAAATTCTCGTAATAAAAGCGAAAAAACAGGGTGCGTGCGTGTGAATATACATCTTTATATGAAAGGGAGGATTTCATGAAACTCTACCAACTCCGGTCTATCAATTCTGATGCCGTGTTGTTCGAGGGAAACTTTAAAAGCTTTAAAGATTGCCTTGAGCGTGCGGTTCTGGATCGGGTTGCACTTGACTGTGTTAACCTGCGTAACAAGAACCTAACCAATGCCAATCTGGATGATGCCATCATGCCCCATGCAGATTTCACCGGCGCCAACTTAACCGGTGCCAACATGTCCGAAGCCTACTTAAAAGGCTCAAACTTTGTCGCCACGGCCCTCTATAATGTCTGTTTCAACGACTCCAACATAACGGCTTGCGATTTTAGCAACGCCTCTTTCGGCGCTACAGATATTTATGGCACCATCATCAGCCATTCTCAATTTTCAACGCTCTCGTGTTTTAGCCTCGATTTCGTCCATGTCCGGCAAATGAGCGGATGCATCTTCATCAACCCCGATGGCCGAATCTGCGAAATGTCGAAACCGCCGATTGTCGTCCGCGGTATGGGACGCGAACCGATTATTCTGATGGACCGGCATGTCAAAGCCGGACACAATATCATCGACCACAAACGTCTAAAGCCTCTGGCTGCAAAACTCTCAACCCGCGCCCTGCGAAGGCGATTAAGCGCATAAGAAAAATGATTGTGGGCCTAACCGGACTTGGCTACTATGAGCAATGACGGCCCGGAAATTCTGATTCAAGATTTCTGTTGCATTTTTAAATAAGTGAATATAATCAGATACAATTGTATTGTGATTTAATATAGCTGTCCGTATACAATACTGTACTGTATAAGTCCTATATATATTCTGTGTACCTCCTGCGTATTTTTTTAAAACATAAAACAGCCCACCAGAAAGAATATCATGCTCAAGAATAAAAAGATCCGTACAAAATTGCTTATCACTTTCGGCGCTGTAGCGGCCACCCTAGTGCTCGCCATATCGATTACGATTTTCAGCGTGACAGAGATTAAATCGCAGATTGAGCGTATCGACACGTTGCGCGTGCCAACAGCCAGCGCCAGCTCCAATATGGTGAACAATATCAATGCCTCGCTGGCAGATTTGCGCGGCTACATGATCACTGGCAAGGATGTTTTTAAGCAACAACGTGCCATTATTTGGGAAGATATTGATAAAACAAAAGCGGAAATGCTGGAGCTTTCAAAACGCTGGACTAATCCGGCTAACGTGCAAAAGCTGGAAGATTTTATGGTGGTACTGGAGGAATTCAGAGTTGCGCAGCAACTGGTGGAAGACACGGCGCATAGCCCGGCTGAGCTACCTGCCAATGAAATATTGTTTAAAAAAGCCGCGCCTGTGGCCGGAAAACAAATGAAACTTATCACACAAATTATTGACCGCGAGCTTGAGATGGAAGCCACACCAGCGCGCAAACAACTGCTCGGTATGATGGCTGATGTACGCGGCTCTCTTGCAGGCTCACTGGCCAGCATTCGGGCCTATCTTCTGTCCGGTGATGAAAAATTTGCAGATAGCTTTCATGCCGCTTGGAATAAAAACACAAAGCGCTTTGGCGATCTTCAGAAAAACTCTTATTTGATGGATGCCGGGCAGCAAAAAGCCTTTAAGGACTTTTCAACCGCGCGCGCCGCGTTTGATCCTATGCCGGGCAGAATGTTTGAGATTCGCAGTAGCAATAAATGGAACATGGCAAACTTTTATCTTGTGAGCGAAGCCGCACCGCGGGCGGGCAAGCTCATGAATACATTGGCCGGAGAAAAAGATGATACAGGTCACCGTCAGAGCGGTATGGTCGCCAATCAGAAAGGATTGCTAAGCAAGGATGTCGCGCTAGCCAAAAACACTGTCGATGCTTTAGTTATAAAAGATATAGCTCTTTTGATCATCGGTGTTTTGATTTCCATCTCTGCGATTATTTTAATCGGCAAGGCTTTGACGGCGCCGATTCTGGAGTTGATCACCTTTATGCAACGCATTGATAAAGGTGAAACTGATTTCGAAGTCACACATCAGGAGCGCCTTGATGAAATTGGTGAGATTGCTAAGGCTGTTGATTCATCCAGAGAGAATGTAGCAGCCGTACAAAAAATGAGCGAAAAGCAGGCAGAACAAGAAATTCGCGCTGAAGCTGAAAAACGTAAAACCATGCGCGATATAGCTGATGGCTTTGATTCGCAGGTCGGCGGCCTTATTAACTCTCTGGCTTCTGCTTCAACGGAATTGCAATCCACGGCTGAATCTATGAAAAAAATTGCCGAAGAAACAAGCCAAGCCAGTGCAACAGTGGCATCTTCCTCCGAAGAATCCAGTGTGAATGTCAGCACAGTCGCCTCGGCTATGGAAGAAATGACCGCCAGTAGCGGTGAGATAGCGGCACAAATTACCACGGCTAAAACAAAAGCAAATGACACGGCCAGTAATGCACAAGCTGCGAATGAAACTGTCGATAATCTGAACGAACGTGTACAAAATATTGGTGAAGTGGTGGTGGCCATTCAGGACATTGCCGAACAGACTAACCTTTTAGCTCTGAATGCTACGATTGAAGCAGCGCGTGCCGGTGAGGCAGGCAAAGGTTTTGCCGTTGTCGCCGATGAAGTCAAAAAATTGGCCACAGAGACGGCTCAGAAAACGAGTGAAATCAACGATAGGATTACTGAAATCCAAAATGCAACAGCCGATACCGTCACGGCTATGGAGCGTATTATTTCCAATATTGACGAAATTGACCAGTCCGTTACCGGTGTATCCGCTGCTGTAGAAGAACAAAATGCTACATCCAGTGAGATCAACCGTAGTGTGTCTGAGGCATCGCAAGGTGCCCAAAGTGTGTCGCAAATCATTATTGAGGTGCAAAAAGGCGCAGGAGAAACTGGATCATCCGCTGATGCCGTTCTTAGCGCAGCCGGAGAAGTTGCAAAATACTCAGAGAATCTAAAAGGTTCTGTAGATCAGTTCCTCGATAAGATCAGAACGGACAATGCCAATGAAAATGCCAATGAAGCTGAGACTGTCCAGGCCGATACGGACGAAGAAACATCAGAAGAAATTTCTGATCAGGAACCTGACGATAAAATCCTGGAAACCGCGGAATAACTGTCAAGTTTTCTAAAGGGTTCTTCTGCAATATCAGCAAGAAAGATGGCACGTCCATACGGACAACAGATTTTTAGATTGATGGTAGAGGCACCAAGAGTCGAACCTAGGAGCTGATAATTACAGATCAACTGCTCTACCGGCCAAGCTATTGCGGCAACCAATTTATAGGATGTTGAAAATATAGAAAACATGACTTTCCATTGAAGAATAAGCTCTGTGGACTATGGAACCGGGAACTTAAATCCTAGATATTCATCTCTCGAATCCATAATATAATCATTGCGCTTATTCATTGTAAAAAGGCTATTCATGAAACCTTTCACTGTTTCTGACTATCGTCAGCTTGCCCGTAAAAATCTTCCGAAATTCTTATTCGAATATATAGACGGAGGATCATGCAACGAAATTACTCTCGCAAAAAATTTACATGCGCTTAGTGAGATTTCTTTGAGGCAGAGGGTTTTAAAACAGGACGTTTCCGAAATTGACCTCACAGCAAATTTTTTAGGCAAAGAATACTCCATGCCTACTGTATTGGGACCAGTAGCTCTTGCAGGCATGTTTGCCCGCCGTGGAGAAGTCCATGCAGCCCGGGCTGCCGAAAATAAAAACATCCCCTTTTGTTTATCTACCGTAGGTGTGTGCCCAGCTAAAGAAGTTTCAGAATCTATTCAAGTGCCCCCTTGGTTTCAACTTTACATTATTCGTGATCGCACATTCATGAAGGATTTATTGCAACACATAAGAGAGCTAGGAATTGATGTTTTGGTTTTAACTGTTGATATGGCTGTCCCAGGTTTGCGCTATCGCGATTATCATTCCGGCTTGACGGGCGCTCCGGGAACATGCGGGCAACTCAGGCGTTTGTTGCAAGCCACAGGAAAACCAAAATGGGCTTGGGATGTTGGCATTATGGGACAACCGCACCATTTGGGCAATGTGGCCCCCGTTTTAAAAGGTAAAACAGGGTTAGAAGATTTTTTACGTTGGATGAGTGATAACTTCGACGCAAGCATAACGTGGAAAGATTTAGACTTCATTAGAGAAAACTGGGATGGAAAAATACTGATAAAAGGTATTTTAGATCCTGAGGATGCCTCCGAGGCAAATAAATTTGGCGCCGACGGGATCGTTGTATCTAATCATGGAGGGCGACAATTAGATGGCGTGCCCAGTGCAACAGATTCCCTCAAAGAGATTGCAAGTCAGTTTGGAGACAAAATGACTATATTTGCAGATGGCGGCGTTCGCAGTGGGTTAGACGTTTATAAAATGCTCGCATGTGGCGCTAACGGGGTTTTTCTCGGTCGCGCTTGGGCTTATGCTTTGGCTGCTCGTGGTCAATGCGGCGTGGAAAATGTTTTAGAAACCATAAAAAATGAATTAAAGGTCACCATGGCATTGTCCGGCGTAAAAAACATTCATGAAATCAACGAGAGTTGCATTCTCAAAGATAATTTCTAAACCCTACTCATATTATTAGAGGGCAAGCATCAGCATCATAACAAGGTCTAAGCAGACTTGAACAGCCGGCCCCAATTTTATGTTGTAGCTTCTAAATCTTTCTTTTCGTTTTAAGTAACCGGGTTCGGACACCCTTCCAATTGGAGAATGTAATAACCATTTTTTTGGATAGCTTCCTGCACATGTTTATTGGCTTGTTCGGAATGGCAGTAATTGCATCGTGATTGATCCAATCCGTCCGAATTCTCGCCAATTTTCGTCAACCAAAAGCGCCCATATTCAAAGGCTTTGTCTTTTGATATACCGCGTTCAACAAACACATCAAAATGTATGACATCTCCGTTTTTTGATCGAGCGTATGAATCATAAACATCTATTTGCATCTCTGCCTCCCTGGATAGATAAGGTGGGTGCATAGAAACACCCACCCTTTAGATTAATATTAAGCAGCCTGACGCAGATTAACCTTTGGAAAATCCACTTCAACACCAAAGGCAACATTGGTATAGTTGGTGAAAATGTTCAGAGCAACATGTGCTAAAATTTCAGCAATCTCTCCGTCGCTAAAACCAGCATCACGAACAGCATCAACATCTGCTTTAGAAATATTGGCGCGGTTATTAACCAATTTCGCCGAGAAATCCAAAGCCGCCTGTGTTTTTGGATCTGAAGATTGACCCGCTTGCGCAGAAGCCATTTCCTGCTCACTCACACCGGCATTTTGGCCAAGCATGGTGTGTGCAGCCAAGCAGTATTCACAGCGATTAATATCGGCTACCAATACAGCGATCTGCTCACCCAACTTTGCACCAAGCGTACCTTTGCCAAGTGCGCCGAATGATGTCCACATGCTCTCTAAAGCAGCAGATGAATTGCCAATGGCCTTAAACATGTTGGGAATAACACCAAATGCGCCATTGATTTGGTCGAACAATTCTTTGTGGTCACCTGATGTGTTTTCAGGATTTTGAAGAGGTAAATTAGACATTATTGTCTCCTTTTTCATGAGTTAATATTTACTTATATAGTTTAGCATCGAAACTATATTCATCATATAACACATATCTAAGTCTTGTCAAGTTAGTTTAGATGCGATACTATAGAGAAATGAGCAATGATGTATCTATATGGCTGGAACGCTTGGCTTCACTGCATAAAAGCCAAATGAGAAAAGCAGCGAGCGCAGCCGACGTGCAGCTCGTTCACCTTGAAATTCTTCATTATCTGTCCATTTGTAACAAACATTCAAACACTGCAAAGGACTTGAGCGACTACCTCGGGCAAACGAAAGGGAGCATTTCTCAAAGTTTAAAGTTCATTGAACAGGCACGGCACATTGAGCGTAAGCCATGCCCAAATGATGGCCGTGTTACGAGGCTCTACCTCACAGCAAAAGGGAAGGCTTGCCTAAAAGATATAAGTAAAGATACCTTACCGGCCCTTCCGCAAAACGATTTGACGATTGAAACACTCAAGGCTCTTCTGCACGGTTGGCAAACAAAAAGTGACCTTAGGGGATTTGGGCAGTGTAAATCATGTTGCTACAACCAATCTCTTGATAACGGCAAATTTTATTGCGGTCTTCTCGATGAACCGCTTTCAAAAAGCGACACGCAAAAAATTTGCAAAGAACACATGTTTGCAACAGATTTTTAAATTGATGATACTTGGCTATCCTCTTGATTGAATTTTCAGCGCTCACGATTGTAGATAAAATACAGAATTTATAATCACAACAATCGCTCTTTAACTTTTCTATAGCGACAAGCCGCGCTACACTGTGTTCATGAAAAAAATCTGTCTGCTTTTATTACTGTTTTTAACCACGTGTTCTACGGTTTCGAGAGAAGAAAATGCTCTTAACATGGCATACTCTGCAGGCTTTACAGCAAGGGGAATTGCAACCTCCCCCTTTATGTTGACAAGCCACGAGCGCGTGCGCTCCCCCGGTCATGAGATTCATATTTATATCGAAGGGGATGGTCTGGCATGGGTTGGGCGAAACACGCCCTCTTTAGACCCCACCCCTAAAAACCCGGTAGCGTTAAAATTGGCAATGCAGGACCCCGCCCCTAACGTAGTGTATCTGGCACGCCCGTGCCAATATTCAAAACTTGTGAGCGAAAAACCATGTCCACAAAAACACTGGACGTCACATCGTTTCGCACCCGAGGTAATTGAATCCTTTGACACAGCACTGAACGATATAAAGAAAAGACATAATGCCGCGTCGTTTCATCTCATTGGTTTTTCCGGCGGGGCCAATATTGCGGCGCTGCTGGCGGCGCGCCGAAATGATATTGTCAGCTTGCGGACAGTCGCGGGAAATTTGGATCATGCTTTGCTTCATAAAATCCATGGAGTGTCTCAAATACCCGCGTCCTTGAATGCAAAGGATGAAGCACAGGCGGCCAACCACATTCCACAATATCACTTCATCGGTGAACAGGATGAGGTTGTACCTCCTTCTGTTGCTCAAAGCTATATAGTGGCAGCGCAGCGCAAAGATTGCATGGATTCGGCCATCATTGCGGGCGCAGCACATGATGAGGGCTGGGCGCGGCTTTGGCCGTCGCTTTTGCGCCGAGTTCCAGCTTGTAAAAATAGCTAAGTGTTTATGTGCTGCCCCCCATATGCTGATGGCGAAGGATGCCATAACAATGAAAAGCTTTTTGCTGAATAGCAATTAGGCCTATGGACACTTAAATTCATTCCAAAAGGCATATGCACAAATTTAGAGGTATTCCTGACAAATATTTTGAGCTATTTTGCCGGAGTGTCAATTGAGTTTTAATAATTCTAATTCCAAAGCTCAATTAAAAGAGTCACGATAACTAAGCTAAACATTATATGGGCTAATTATCTAAGATAGCCCCAAAAGGAATATTGAGTGATGACTAGTAAAATGCGGATTGTTTTAGTTTTGGCCTTTTTTGCAGTGGTTGGCCTGATGGCTGTTACCTATAGCAAATCACGCAGCGCTTCATCTCAGCCCACCGGCGCAACCACACCACAAACAATTTCTAAAAACACGGATAGCTCATGGTCCAAACGCTGTGACGCGCCACAAGAAGGAGCAGAAAACCAGAAGCCTTATTGCGAAGCATTCCAGATACTGTCCGTTACAGAGACCAAACAGAAATTTCTTGAATTTGCTGTTGGCTATAGGGGTAGCCCTGCTGTGGCAAACGCAGCCCTGCTCTTGCCGCTTGGCATACAAGTGAATGCGGGCGGAATAATGCAGATTGATGAAGAAGAGCAGGCCGAGCAATTCACCATCGAAACTTGCCTTCCAGCAGGTTGTATTTCCCGATTCGCGCTAAAGCCAGAACTTGTTTCTAAAATGTCAGCAGGTCAGAATCTTTATATTAGCTTTGCAGACGCTCAGGGCCAGACTATGAAGATACAGCTTCCACTTCAGGGCTTCGCTATGACCTTAGAATCGATTCAGAAATAAGTTTCCGCAAAGTCCTAATTATATAGAGTCTTCAAGAATTCGGACATTCAAAAAGTCTAACCTGTTGTATTTTAGCAACAGGCTGGACTTTTAATGCATAAAACACACACAAAAGATATTGAGCCCCTCTATTGTTTTTGTTATAAAATCAGAGTGTCGTGTTTTCACATCTAGTTTTTGCACGTGCACAAAGGTGTTTTAAATGGGGGTTCAAAGCTCTACGCGGTGTAGGTCCACGAATTTTTCGATAAACAAGGCTTAGTTTTTCAGAGTTTCTTTAATTTCAATCATACAAATCATCATAAAGGGGTATTCAGTATGAAATCGACTATCAAAAAATCACTACTCATCGGAACGGCAATTGTTGCTGTTGGTGCTTTTTCCACTCAGGCACAAGCTGCCGACCTTACTTTGGGCGCAAACGGAAGTTGGGGTAGCGCTGGTGGTGCAAACTCTACACCGACAACGGATGTAACAAACGCTGCAGCAAGTGATAATGTTGATGTTACAGCAGCAGGGACAACGCTGACCGTTATTAACACGGCAGGTTTTACTGATGGTACTGGTGCCAACGCTTTTGTACTTGGCGCTGTTACTGATAGTGGCGTTGGTGTTGCTTCTGTTGTTTACACAGGTGATGCGACTGCTGATGCGAACTCAACAGCGACGTTTGGGTCTGCTGTTATTGATGGTTCTTTTGCTGTAACTGGTGCTGACTTAGCCGCTGGTGATTTGGCGGCGACAGTGACTGGCGCCTTGACAACGGGCACAACGTTGAGCGTTTTAAGTGACGGTAATACACAGGCGAACACATCTGCCTTGACTGTTGGGGGTGCCTTAACTGTCGGGACGACGGCTACTGTGACGGCAGGTGCTTTTGCTGGGGCTTCGACTGCGGCTTTAACAGTTACAGGTAATTCAGCCTTTACGGGCGGTATAATAGTGACTGGTGGCGCAAACGCCTTGGCTTTGTCTACTTTGACTCTGAACGGTGCGACCAACACAGGTGCTATTACGCTTACAGATGGTGGCGGTGCTTCTGAAAACGCTAAGTTGGTGTTGAGCGGTACTGCAGCACAAACTGTTGCAGGTGTCGTTGCGGGTGATGGTGACATCACCGTAAACAATGCCAATGGTGTTACATTTAACGGCACAACAGCTGGGGACACGCTTTTGGTTGCCGGTACAGCGGCTAACTCTGCTGCAACTCTTGCGGCCGGTTCAACCGTTGCTGCCATTACTTTGGGTGATGGTCTCAATACAGACACCAACACATTGACACTGGACGGCACAACAGCTGGTTTCACAGCTGCTGGTACTATTGATGGTACGGCGGGTGATACCGACAACGTTGTTGTTTCCGGCGGAAACACAATTATAACATCAGGCATCATCGGTGCTGGTGGTGGTGCTACCGTCATTGATTCCTTGACCGTTAGCGGTACAGGTACTGAACTTGATGCCAATGCCGCTATTGATGCAACGACAGTGACCGTTAATACTGGCGCAACACTTGATCTTGGTGCCGCTTTAACAGGTGCCGTAACCGTTTCCGGTACAGTGAACATTACAGGCGGTGCTGGTATTACAGGTACAGTTACAGGCGCTTCTGGTACACTAGATGTTGACGCGACCAGTGCTGTTACAGGTGCGATCGCCGGCCTAGATGCGATTGATGTCGCAACGGGTGCGACGTTGACAGCCGGTGGCGCTGTTGGTGCAACGACAACAACACTAAACGGTACGGGTGCATTGTCTATGACTGCCGGTAACAACCTGACGACAAACGTGGTTGTTGATGTTGATGGCAATGGTACTATTAACATTGCTGATGCGGCTGCAACAACGGCTATTTCAGGTAACATCGGTACAAGTGCCAAGGCTCTTGGGACATTGAATGTCGATGGTACCGGTTCTGCCATGATTGTGACGACAACCGGTAACTTGTATGTAGATGCGATCGTTGTTGACGATGCGGCTACAACGCTTCAATTCCTCGGTACATCAGCTCAAACGGTGTCCGGTACACTTGATGGTGGTGGTGCCGGTGAAGGTATACTGACCGTTGGTAACGGCACAACAACCTCTAATGTGACCTTCGGCGGTATCGTCGGTGGTACAACACTTGCCTCAGCGACCGTTTCTGCAAACGCAACTGCAAGATTTGATGCAGCTGCAAGCTTTGCCGGTGCTTTCACAAACACTGGTACGACTAACTTGGGTGTCGCGTCTACTTTGACCACAGTTGGTTATACTGGCGCTGGTACGTTGGGCTTCGATATGCAGGATGCTGATGCTAGTGGCACTGTTACAGCTGGTGATAATGGTACCGTAGCGGATGCTGCGACTGTTGTTGCTGGTGGTGTTGTTAAGATTAACTTCCTTGATAATACAGCCGTTGCCGGTACTTATACTTTAGGTGACTTCGCAGCTGGTTCTACATTCACAGGTACAGATAACTCAATCCAATTTGGCACAACATTTGCCGTTGATGGTGCGGGTGATCTTACCACGACAGTAACCAAATCAACTATTGCTTCGTTGGCAAGTAATTCTGCTACTACGGGTGTTGCCGCTGTTCTTGACACCTTGGCTGCAACGACAAACACTCAACTTGTTGCAATCAACAGCAATCTGGCTTCTGCACCAACACAGGATGCCTTTAACGAGGTTCTTGAAGCAACCACATCAACTGTTGATGGTGGTGCGGTTGTTGCGGCGATGGGCGTATCGAACCAAACATCAAACATTACAAACACACGCCTTGCTTCGCTTCGCTCCGGTGATGCTTCAACAGGGATGTCTGCAGGTAATTCTTCAAGCGGTTTGCACGCTTGGGGTCAGGCGTTTGGTACGACAGCTGATCAAGATGACCGTGACGGTATTGACGGTTACGATGCCGATACATACGGTCTTGCAGTTGGTCTTGATACTGCCGGCTTACATGACGATATGGTTGTTGGTCTTGCTCTAACCTATGCTGATACTGATGTAGATTCAGATAACGCGACCACAACATCTACTGAAGTGGATAGCTATCAGATAACACTTTACGGTGACTATGATGTTGATGACCGTACATATGTTTCTGGTCAGCTTGCTTATAGCTTCGGTGATGTTGACACAACCCGTCACAATGTTGGTGGTGTTGCTGGTTTGAATGCATCAGGCGACTATGACAGTGATCAGTTCTCAACTCGTTTGGAAGCTGGTCGTTCATACAATTCAGGGAATGGCATGACTTTGACGCCTTCTGTGAATGTTAACTATGTGCACTACGATGCAGATGATTACACTGAAACTGGTGCTGGTGGTGCAAACCTTACAGTGGACAATGACACTCTGAACATTCTTGAACTTGGTGTGGGCGTAGAAGCAAGCTGGGAAAACCAGAATGCTGATGGCTCTATATTGAAGCCAACTATTCATGCCGGAGTTCGTCACGATGTAATCGGTGATGAAGTTGAATCTACGAATACGTTTGTTGGTGGTGGTTCAGCCTTTAAGACAGAAGGCTTTGATCCTGCGCAGACGACATTCAATGGTGGTGTTGGTGTTACATACTACAGCACAAACAACTGGAACTTCACGGCTAATTATGACGGCGAATACAAGTCTGATTACTCATCACATTCAGGTCTTTTGAAAGCCGGTTACAAGTTCTAGGTTAACCTAATAAGACTGATATAAAATTTGAAAAGCCCCCGGAGATTTTCGGGGGCTTTTTGTATGTCCGGGTTATTCTTTGCGCGATAACTTTTGTCCCGTTTTAGAAAAATCCTTGGTTTTCGGTTCTGTATGCTTATTATGACACAGGTTAAGATTGACCAATTACATTAAAGATAAAGACGCTTTTATGAAGCAGAACACAACATACTCCCCTGAAGGCATCGAACTGCACACTGATGCAGACTTCGAAGGCATGCGTAAAGCAGGAAAGCTGGCCGCCGAAACCCTCGATATGATTACCGAACATGTCGTCCCCGGCGTCACGACAGAGGAGCTCGACCGCCTATGCCACGAATATGCCCTCAAACACAACGCTATTCCTGCCCCTCTGGGCTACGGCGGCGGGAATGGCCGCCCGCCCTTCCCCAAGGCCACCTGCACTTCCGTTAATCACGTTGTTTGCCACGGCATCCCGGGACCAAAAAAACTCGTCAAGGGCGACATCGTGAATATAGACGTCACCGTCATCCTCGATGGCTGGCACGGCGATACCTCACGTATGTATCTCGTCGGCGATAAAATCTCTGTCAAAGCCTCGCGCCTTGTCGACACCACCTATGACTGCCTCATGAAAGGCATTGATGTCGTAAAGCCCGGCGCCACACTTGGCGATATCGGCCATGCCATCCAAACCTACGCAGAAAGCAACCGCTTCGGCGTCGTCACCGACTTTTGCGGCCACGGCCTTGGCAAAGTCTTCCACGCCCCGCCTTCTGTCATGCATATCGGCCAACCCGGTAAAGGCACAGTGCTGGAGCCTGGTATGTTCTTTACCATCGAGCCCATGATCAACGCCGGTGATTACCGCACAAAACTACTGCCCGATGGCTGGACCGCCGTCACCAAAGACCGCAGCCTCTCCGCACAGTTCGAACATTCCCTTGCCGTCACCGACGATGGCTTTGAGATATTTACGTTATCTCCCAAAGGCTACACAAAACCGCCCTATGACAGCTGATAAGAAAATAGAAGAACCACACTATAAAGGCCACCGCGATTATCCTCATGCACAACCACCCCAGCGGCGACCCCAAACCATCACAAGCTAACATTTATATGACCCGCCAGATTATCCGCGCCGCCGAACCCTTTAACATTCTTATCCACGACCACATCATCATTTCAAAGAACGGTTATAGCAGTTTCAAAAATCTTGGATTAATCTAGGCGGCATGCGCCCATTATTACTCATCGCCATCATTTTTTTAAACGCTTGCGCCGCACAGCTCCCAACGTCTGAACGGCTGGAGCGCGTACGGCTGGCCAAACAGGAAGCTCTGGCGCAGGAAATGCTGACCGACAACTTACAGTTCGGCGCCCCCTCCTTCATTCGCGTTTTCAAATCTGAAAAGCTTGTCGAAGCTTGGGTTCAGGATCAGGAAACCGGCCGCTATGTTCCGTTTAAAACCTATCCTATCTGTAATTATTCGGGCGATTTGGGACCAAAACAGGCCGAAGGCGACCATCAGGCTCCTGAAGGATTCTACGCCGTCGGCGCTGGCCAAATGAACCCATGGAGCAGTTACCACCTCTCCTTCGATATCGGCTTCCCCAATGAATATGACCGCACCTATCGCCGCACGGGCTCCAACCTGATGATTCATGGCAATTGTAAGTCCGAAGGTTGCTACGCCCTCACCGACCCGGCAATTGAAGAAATCTACCTCCTCACAGAAGCCAGTATCGCCAATGGCTACAACGTGCCAATTCACATTTTCCCGTTCCGCATGACCCCGCCCAATATGCTGAAACATGCCGATAATAAATGGTATCCCTTCTGGCAAAACCTACAGGACGGCTACAACGCCTTTGAACGCACCAAAATCCCACCTAACATCGACGTCAAAAACGGCCGCTACATCGCCAAGCTGAAAAACAGCCCGCAAAAACGACTTTTTTAGCCGCTAAGCATTTATTTTTCCGAAAAACTTGCTATGGTGTGCCCACAATACAAAAGCACAAGGTAAGCAATGATCCCGCGCTACTCACGGCCTGAAATGGCCAACATCTTCGAACAGGACAATAAATTCCGCATTTGGCTGGAAGTCGAAACTCTCGCCCTCGAAAAAATGGCAGAAATGGGTACTGTCCCTGAAAGCGCAGCCAAAGTCCTGCGCGAAAAAGGAGACTTCGATGTCGCCCGCATCAACCAGATCGAAGCCGAAGTTAAACACGACGTTATTGCCTTCCTCACTTCCGTTGCCGAATTCGTTGGCGAAGACAGCCGCTACGTTCATCAGGGCATGACCAGCTCCGATGTTATCGACACATCCTTTGCCGTTATGCTCACGCAAGCCGCTGACCTGATCATCGCCGACCTCGACAAACTCCTCGCCGCACTCAAGAAACGCGCACAGGAACATAAAGACACCCTCTGCATTGGCCGCAGCCATGGCATCCACGGCGAACCGACAACCTTCGGCATGAAACTCGCCGGCCACTACGCCGCCTTCGCCCGCGCGAAGACCCGCATGATAGCCGCCAAAGAGGAAGTCTCCACCATCACAATTTCCGGCGCCGTCGGCACCTACGCCACCGCTGACCCGGAGATTGAAGCCCACGTCGCTGAAAAACTTGGCCTGCGCCCCGAAACCGTCGCAACGCAAGTCATTCCGCGGGACCGCCACGCTATGTTCTTCGCCACGCTCGGCGTTATCGCCAGCTCTATCGAAAATCTCGCCGTTGAAATTCGCCACTTGCAGCGCACGGAAGTCCGCGAGGCCGAGGAATACTTTGACGCCAAACAAAAAGGCTCATCGGCCATGCCGCATAAACGCAACCCGATCGGCACGGAAAACATGACCGGCCAAGCCCGCATCATCCGCGCTGCCGTTATTCCTGCGCTTGAAAACGTCGCCCTCTGGCATGAGCGCGATATTTCGCACTCTTCCGTTGAGCGGACCATACTGCCCGATGCGCTGATTTCCGCCGATTACGCGCTAAACCGTCTCGCTGGAATAGTTGATAAACTCCTCGTCTACCCGGACCGTATGCAACACAACCTCGAAATGACTGGCGGCCTCGTATTCAGCCAGCGCACCATGCTGGCTCTCACGCAAGCCGGAGTTTCCCGCGAAGACGCCTACCGCATCGTGCAAAAATCAGCGATGGAAGTCTGGGAAGACCGCAGCTCAGGCAAAGGCACTCTCAACCTTCGCGATGCGCTCGAAAGCGACCCTCAAGTCACAGATAAACTTGACTCAGACGCCCTCAACGCTATCTTTACCTACGATGCTTACACAAAGAATATTGAAACCATTATCAACCGCGCATTAGCATAAGGAGACTCCCGATGAAGGGTGACAAAAAAGTAATCCAGTATTTGAACGAAGCCCTGAAAAAAGAACTCGGCGCGGTCAACCAGTACTTTCTCCATGCAAGAATGCTCGAAGATTGGGGAGTCACAAAACTTGGCAAACACGAATACAATGAATCAATCGAGGAAATGAAACACGCGGATGATCTCATCCAGCGCATACTGTTCCTCGAAGGCCTCCCGAATTTACAAGAAGTCGGCAAACTTTTCATCGGTGAAAATGTTAAAGAAATTCTCGAATGCGATCTGAAGATCGAACTTGATGGCGTGAAGAATTATAAAGAAGCTGTTACCTACGCTGAAAGCGTCAACGATTTCGTTTCCCGTGACCTCTTCCAAACAATTCTCAGCGACGAAGAAGGTCACGTCGATTATCTCGAAACGCAATTACAGATGATTGAAGATATGGGCATCCAGAATTACATCCAGCTTAACTCAGAAAGCCCGCTAGACGCTGAAGGCGCGTAAAAGCCGTGCACAAGTTTGCACAACCCCTTCCTTAGGTTTTTGCGGCTTTGTTCTTGGTGTCTGCCTTGCCATTATTCTTCATCAAAGCGCCTTCTATTTCAAAATATACTCTGCGATATACTCGGTGCTGTAGTTTCCAGCGGCATGGAGATTACTATCTTCATCCAGCAAAATTACATAAGGAATGCCTGTACGAGCTTTAGCCCCAAACTGTTTTTCAACCGCCCCACTGGCAATATCTTTAGACACAAAAACATGAAAGGGAATAGATTGAAATCCACCTAAATACCGCATAAGAGTATCGGGGTTTTCATCAACAGAGACCGCAATAACAGACCCTTTTTTCTGACGCTCAAGATCCATAAGACCAGGAAGTTTTTCACGACAATACGGACACCATGACGCATAAATCAAAACCACACGCTTACCTGGCTTTGAATAAACATATTCAACAATCTTTTCAGCAGACACATAATAATATTTATCCGCTGCCTGCGTTTGAAAACCACAGAAAAAAACAGCCACAAACAATGAAAACTGAAACGCCGAAATCTTTAAAATACGCATAAATTACGCCCCCCTGTTACCATAGTAACAAACCATGATTAATTTTCATAGCGTTCAAAACAAAACAGAAACTGAGAATGGCTTGCAATAACAAGTTAAAAACACCATATTAAACATGTAAATAAGAATCACTCGCACAAAGGATATTTTACGTGTTCGTATGTCTTTGCCACCCATTCAGCGATAAAACCGTTAAAAAGCACCTTGAAACCAAAGGCTGCCGCTCAACTGTGTCTGAAACCTATTCAGCCTGCTCCGATGGTGAAACCCCCAATTGCTGCCAATGTCTGGATACACTCAAGGATATTGTAAAAACCCACAATAAAACCGTAACCGCTTAAAACCTCCCCCCTTGCATTTCTGCCCGCCCTGTGGCACCACTTTATGATCATTCATTTAACCAATATTGGGGGCATTTAAGAATGTTTAGAAAACTTATCCTTACAGCCGGGAGCTTACTCATCATGACAACTTCAGCAGATGCAGCAGGTGCTGCAGACACATTGAAACTTGAACTATCATCTGGCGGAACCGTCACGATTGAAATGTTGCCTGATCGCGCACCAGGGCACGTAGAGCGCATTAAAAAGCTTACGCGTGCAGGTTTTTACGATGGCGTTGTGTTTCACCGCGTTATTGACGGATTCATGGCTCAAACTGGCGATCCAACCGGCACCGGCACTGGCGGCTCTGATGAACCAGACCTTACGGCTGAATTCACAGACTACCCTTATAAGCGCGGTACAATCGGCATGGCCCGTACAGCCAACCCAAACAGCGCCAATTCACAGTTCTTCATCTGCTTTAGCGATGATGGCTGCTCCTTCCTGACCGGCCAATACACAGTATGGGGTCAAGTAACCGAAGGCATGGAACATGTTGATGCAATCGCCAAAGGCGAGCCACCGGCAAGCCCTGACAAAGTCACCAAGGCTATGATTGCCGGCGATGCACAACAAGCTGCTGCGAAATCAGAAACAGCTCCAGAAGCTACTCCGGAAGAAACTGCAGCCGAGACCAAGCCTGCACCCGCACCGGCAATGGAAGAAGCGCCTAGCGAAACAGCTGAAACTCCAGCAGAAGAAGCAAGCGAAGCAACAACCGAGCCTGCAGCAGGTGAAACGCCAGAAGCTGCTGCTCAATAAACCATGAAAACAATAGGTATTCTTGGAGGGATGAGCTGGGTTTCATCCCTCCATTATTATAAGTGGCTTAATGAAATGGCCCAAGCCCGCCTTGGCCCTCTCAACACACCGCCCATCCTGATAAATTCTGTCGACTGGGCTAAAATAAAAACATTCCAAAAAAACGGTGAATGGGAAAAAGCTGGAGAATACCTTGCTGATGAAGCCAAAAAACTTGAACAGATCGGCGCTGAAATTATGCTCATCGGCACCAACACCATGCATAAAGTGGCAGATCAGGTTCAGGGTGCCATCAACATTCCTCTGCTCCACATTGCTGACGCCACCGCCGCCCGCATCCAAAATGCAGGATTAAACTCCATCGCGTTGCTCGGCACGTCTTTCACAATGGAACATGATTTTTACAAAAACCGCCTCGAAGCCCAAAACATCGAAGTCATAACCCCAAATCAACAAGATCGCGACCTCGTGAACACCATTATTTTTGATGAGCTCTGCCAAAATAACCCTACAGAGAAGTCAAAAGCCGAATACATCCGTATTACAGAAGAAATGTTTAATCGCGGTGCTCAAGGCCTCATTATGGGCTGCACCGAAATCACAACTTTGATAGGGCAAGACGACTTCGAAAAACCCGTTTTCGACACCACCCTCATCCACGTTGAAGAAGCCTTCGAAACCGTATTGCAGGAGGACTAACCATGCCTGAGTGGTGGAAAGGCGCGTGCATCTACCAAATCTACCCGCGCTCGTTTAACGACACCAACGCAGACGGCATTGGTGACCTCCCCGGCATCACCGAAAAACTCGATTACATTTCCGGTCTGGGCGTAGACGGTATCTGGATCTCTCCATTTTTCACCTCCCCCATGAAAGACTTCGGTTATGATGTTTCAAATTACCGCGATATCGACCCCATGTTCGGCACGCTTAGCGATTTTAAAACACTCCTCACACATGCCCACGACCTAAATCTCAAAATCATTATCGACCTCGTACTGTCTCACACCTCCGACCAACACCCATGGTTCACAGAAAAACCAGAATACTATGTTTGGGCCGACCCAAAACCCGATATGTTCGGCGAGCGCGTCCCACCCAACAATTGGGTCTCCGTCTTTGGCGGCTCGGCATGGACATGGCACGAAGAACACCAGCAATATTACCTACACAATTTTTTAAAAGAACAACCTGACCTCAACTTTCATGAACCTTGTGTCCAAGCCGAAACCCTCGACATCGCCAAATTCTGGCTCGAGCTCGGCGTCGACGGTTTCCGCCTCGATGTTGTAAATTTTTATTTCCATGACCAAGAACTCCGCGATAATCCACCGCGCGATGAAACACTCGGCGCCGCCACTCAATTCGAAGGCGACGACCCCTACTCCACACAAACCCATATTTACGATAAATCCCGGCCCGAAAATTTAGAGTTCATCAAAAAACTTCGCGCGTTAATGGACCAATACGATAGCCGCTTCACCATCGGCGAAATCGGTGATGATCATCCTTATGAACGCGCGAGCGAATACACAGACCCCGGCCTCCTCAATACCTGCTACAACCCGCAAATGATGAGCGGCAAACATAAACCCCTCACCGCCGAGCTCATCCAAAATCCAATCGAAAACATCCTCAAAGAAGATGGCTGGCCATCATGGGCTTTCTCCAATCACGATGTCGTGCGGGCCGCCTCTCGCTGGGATAAAAACGGAGACGGCTTTACTCAAGACCCAAAACTTTCAAAGATGCTTATCGCACTTTTAGGATGCCTATACGGCACAACGTTTCTCTACCAAGGTGAAGAACTCGGCCTCCCCGAAGCCAAGCTTGAATTCGACGACCTGCAAGACCCATGGGGCAAACACCTATGGCCTGAATGGCAAGGGCGCGACGGTTGCCGCACGCCAATTCCATGGACCAGTGCGCCGCCTAAAAAAAGCTGGCTCCCTATGCCAGAAACACACTTGCCCCTCAATATTGAATCTCAGGATAAAGACACACAATCTGTCTTAAATTTCACACGCGAATTTCTCCCATGGCGCAAACAACAAAATGCCCTGAAATCGGGAACCATTCATTTCCATGAAAGCTCCAATGACATTCTGATCTTGGAACGCCGCTGCGAAACCCAAAACCTCTTATGCGCATTCAACCTCACGGATACCGAAAACCAATTACCTCCAATGCTCCCGCACTGTGAAACAACCGCATTCCCACAAAGTGAAAACCCGCCCGCTCAAGCATTAAAACCTTATGAATTCTGGATCGCAGAAATAAAGCATCCCTAAAGTCGTTTATTTTTTTTTGATTTTGTCTTCTTATTGGATGATTTCTTGGGCTCAACCCCCGATTCAGCTTCAGCCTCATCACCCTTAACGGCTAATTCTTCTGGCGCCTCAACCTCTGCTGCATCCCCTTCACCATCTTCAAGCTCAAAAGCGCTCGAAGCCTCTAAATCCTCATCATTCAGCGCCAAATCTGTATCTTTAGTTTCTTTGCTCAACTTTTCGGCTTTAAGCTTCCTGCTCTCGCCCTCCTTAAGCTCAAGCGCGTCCGCCGCTTTTAAAAGCAGCTTGGTCAGTTTTTCAATATATTCCTGCGAAGAAAGCGGATTAGGGGTATCCACTCTAAGCAGCATACGCTCACTCCGAAAAATCAGAACCACCCAAATATTCGGAATTTTCATCAGCTTGGCTAGCGCTTCAATACGCTCATCACTCAAATAAGCTTCCAAAACCTGACGGTCATCTCCGGCCGCTATGTAAGCTTTACTCCAGCTCTCATGCTCTGGACGTATTTCTGTTTTAAACCCAAGTTCTTTAACAAGAGCCACCATCCCACCGCTGGCAATCCCTAAGCCAATCGGCATCACGCTATTTAAACTAACCTCAACCGCGGTTAATTTACGAACACCCCGCGCATCGGCCGTATAATGCTCACCTGTAAAATAACTAATTTTGTAAGATTCAATGCTGCCCTGCATTTCCGCGCCCTCCATAAGGGCGTTGCTTTTGAAGCGCAGCTTGTGCTTAGAAGAGAAAGCCTTCCATACAGCTTTTTGCTGTTGCAGTACATACAAGGACCATCCTAAAAACCCAAGCAATACTAAGGAGAGAATGATCCAAAAAACCAACCAAATAGACAAATTAAAATTCCTCAAAAGTGGTTATAAAACCAACACATTAACTTTAATCAAACAAAAGGCTTTTGACCAGTAGTCGTATAAAGATATGAACGGGAAACCTCGGGCCGCCACAATCTCTCTCATTTTTGAATTAAACCTCAGATTCACTCAAAATTTGCTCCAAAACCTCTAAATCTTTGCTTAATCCCTTTAAAAGCGATTCAACGGTTTTACTCTCCCCTGATAGCTTCGGAACATTTTCTACATTCAAGTAATGAGCGGCGCAAAGCTGGGCTATATACATGCGACAACGCTCAATTGCCAATTGATGATAAAGCTGTAATTCTGTCATTTTACATATCTCCCCTTACAAATTAAATACAACCATAGTTGTCATTTATTAAGAAAACATGAACAATTAGAGTTTTTTTACAATTACATTTGACTTTTTATCTGGTATTGCTACGATATCGTCAACAATTAGGGGAAATAAAATGCTTACAATTGAACAATGCAGGGGTGCCCGCGGGCTTTTAGGCTGGACCCAACAAGAGTTGGCCGACACTTCAGGGTTGTCAAAAACAGCTATAAATAACTTCGAAAAGGGTCACTCAGATATCAAGGCTGAATCACTACGCGCAATTCGCATGGCCTTTGAAAGCGCAGAAATAGAATTTCTTGAACAAAACGGCCTCCGAAAACGATCTGAAAATGTCCGTATTCTTAAAGGCCCAACCAGTATGAGTGACCTACTGGATGATATCGGCTCGACAACCTTCGCCAGCGGAAGCGAAATCCTCATCAGCAGTGTCGACAATACACTCTCCAGTCAAATCTCAACACAGAAGCTTTTTGAACATATAGAGCTCCTAAAAACCAACAACATCCGCGAACGGGTTCTATGCGCCGAAGGCACAAAAAACGTATTAAGCCCGGGCGATGAATGCCGATGGATTTCCAGAGATGTCATGGTTGGCCGACTCACAACTTTTATTTACGGCGGCAAAGTCGCCCTCCAGCTCTGGGACCAATCAATGATCATCATCATCAATAGCCCTGAAGCTCAGCACTCTGAAATCAGGCGCTTCGAACAGCTTTGGAACAAAACAAGTGAAGCACACACGCAGCAAACTTCGTCAGAAAAACAAGCCGGATCATAAAAAAACGGACCCGCATACGGAGCCCGAATTTCTTTTAAGCTTTGTCTCTGCTTAATGATAGTGGATTTCTTCTTGGTCTGATCCACCTTGATACGCAAAATGTTGCAGGTTCTGGGGCATTGTGAGATGTAGGTCCTGCGCGGCAATTGGCGCCGCTGTCATATCTTGCTGTGTTTGAATTTTCGTGGCCAGATCACCAACCTGCGAAAGCAGATCTTCTGCGTGAGCCACAAGAGCTTCGGCTTTACCGGTGCTGATCAAATCATTCCCAGCAGAGTTCTCAAGCTTCTCAGCTACGATCTCTTCATGATCACTGGTCAATTCAACCTTCTTCTCAAGCTTATGCAGCGCATCGCTAAAGAACCCTGTTTGGCTATCAACAACGCTAACCTTTTTCTCGAGGCTAGAAACCGTATCGCTGAAAATATTCGCCTGTTCACCAACATTGGTAACCTTGGCATCCAGCGCATCAATAGACTGGCTGAATTTATTGGTCTGCTGATCAACAATATCGACTTTTTCTTCCAGCTTATGAATAGCATCACTGAAAAATCCAGTTTGTTTGCGAACAACTTCAAATCCGTTCCGTAGGCGTTCAAATCCCGCCCCCAGAACCAGAGACGTTCCAACTGCCGCTACAGCAGAGAACACAGCCATCATTAACGAGACAGCCACAATGGTTTCGACATCTAATGTCATAGCGATACCCTTTCCTTATTTATATTTATGGATTGATTTAAAACTGATGATCTTTAAATGGGGTTTACGCAGATCCTTCAGCCATTTACGGTGATATATGAAATCACTTCTATAAGATGCCGTGAACGCACCCTTATATTATTATGTTAAATCAAAACCCTTTAAAGCTTGGTTAGTTTTGGGTTCAATCCACATCAAAACTGTTTCAATTTTTAGGTATTTATGAACACAGACACCTTCAAAAAAGAGCTTCTACAGCGCAAACAAGCACTGGAAGACCATAGCGCCAAAACCAAAGAAACACGCGCACCAGTGGAGCTAGACCAAACTGTCCAAGGCCGTCTTTCACGCCAGGATGCAATGATGCAGCAATCTATGGCGCTGGCCACAGACCGCAAACGCGGTGAAGAAATTCAAAGAATTGAAGCCGCGCTCCGGCGCCTTGAAAGCGATAATTTTGGCTATTGTGTAACCTGTGATGAGGAAATCTCGGAAGCTCGTTTAACCAACGACCCCGCCATCCCGACCTGCATTAATTGCGCAAAATAAAGCTTAAAAAGTTTTACTTCGCTTGCTGCTCACGGAAAATTTCTTCAGCATCTTGTGCTGGCGGCTCAGGAATATCTTCAATAATTTGCTTTGTTTCCGCTAAGGGTGCCGCTTGCGGCTGAGGCTGCGGACGCGGCGCAACAGGTTGCAAATTCATTTCTTTTTTCGGCAGCATTTTAGCCAAAACATAGGCATAACCGCTTCCGGCTGTGCGCTGGTTTCCATACGGAAACATAGTATCTGTCTTGATAAGCTCATACCCTTCCCCACAAGCGCCAAGTAACAAAGGAGAAGCTAAAAGCAGAGCACGCGCCATTTTCATCGTGAAAATCCTGTCATTCAAAGTTAAAGATTAGCAAGCAGTGGAAACGCAGAAAAGGACAGACGCGAATAAGCATCTGCCCTAAATATAGCGCGAATCGAAAAAAATCACAATGCCCTAAAAAATCAAATGATTCGGCATTAATTCACAAAAAGGCCCACAGAGTTATAAAATCAGGATCGATATAAAACCAGATGCCCCATTGGATGCCCTTTACGCAAGCTTGGGTAAGCGAAATCACCGTCCATGTCACGCGTCATACCGATTTTTTCCATCAATTGAATAGAGCGCGTATTATCATACACCGTAAAACCGACAATCTGCTTGAGCTTCAAATCACTCACCCCATAACCCAGTACGGCGCTCGCCGCCTCACTACCATACCCTTTTCCCCAAAATTCATAGTCCAAGCGCCAGGCAATCTCAGTCGCCGGTTTTTTCGGATTTGTAAAAGGCGCAGTAAAACGCACCGTATCAAGCCCGACAAACCCAGCAAACTGCCCGGTTTCCTGAACCTCAACGGCATAAAGCCCGTAACCGTGCTCATCAAAATGCTTCTGAAAACGATCAACCAGCTTGTTGCTCGCTTTTTCGTCCAAAGAACGCGGCATATACTCCATAATGATCGGATCCCCGTTCATCCGTGCAAACGGGCCGCGATCTTCATCTTTCCATTCACGAAGTATCAAACGTTCAGTTTTTATATGTACTGTCATAGCCTAAGGCTATCCGTATAAGCGCTTGCAAAACAAGCCTCTAATCTCTTTTGCCCCCAAAGCATTTCCCTGTATGTGGTGTGGAAAAACCAATCGCTCACTTGCGTTTAGACGCACTTAATGAGAAAATGCCCATTAGGAGATACGACCACATGAAATGCCTTATGGCCCTAACCTGTGCTACTGCCATCACATTATCCGTTTCAAACGCCGCTGCCAGCGATATGCCATTGCCGGAGCAAAAACCTTCGTACCAGCTTGCAAGCACCGACCCGGCAACGCTGAGCGAAGCCAAACTTTTACTCGAACAAATTAGCATTGAACTCAAAAAACCCGCTGAAACGGTGAATGCGCCGGCGCCAATACAAACGCCTGCACCAATCGTTGCAAAAGCGCCCCCACCGCCATCGCAGAACATCGAGAATTTAACGGTAAGCCGCGCCGGCGACATTGATATGTCATGCGGCCGTCTTTCAAGCGAAGCCCTACACATGCGCAATGTCATCTACGACACACAGGATGTAAAAGACCGTGCCAAAATGCAAAGCCACGGCATCACCGCCGCGGGCGCCATTGGCTCTTTCCTCATTGGCTCCGTAACCGGCGGTGTTGGTTTAGCCGTTGGTGGTTTTCTGCTAGATCAAAATGTTGGACAAACTGAAGATAATGCAGACAGCATTCAGGACACAGCAGCGCAACGCCGTACATTAATGATGGGAATTTACAATGCCAAAGGTTGTGAAGGGCCGTTAGAGCACGCCATGCAAAACCCTGAAATCTTTAGCCCCTTGGCAAAAATTGCATCAATCGAAACGCAGGCCGGTGGTGACACCGCCGCCCAATATAACGAATAGCCCCCTTAATTTGCCTTCGGGCGCATATCAATGTAGAAATGAACTTTCATGTTATAGGAGGCTGATCATGAACAGAACTTTAACCACTTTTATCTGTGCATCTATAATCATTGCCCCACAGGCTGCAAGCGCCGAAGGCTTATTCGATAAAATTAACCGCATGGTTTCAGAGGTTGAATCCTCAGTAAATCGCACCGAAAAAACTGTAAAACGCGCGGAAGATACGGCGGCACGCTTAAACAATGAAGAGCCGCAAGCTGGTAATAACGACGCAACAGCAGGTGCAAATGAAGCAACAAAAAGTAAAGAAGCACTGATGGATGCAAAGCCAACAGAAAACACCCAGCCATCGCATGAAGAGCGATTAATGGGCCGGCGAACACAGCGACAGCGCTAAAACTATCGAAGATCAGCAGGCAAGTGCCCGGGCGCAGCCTTGGCGCTGAAATCTTGACTTTCGCGGCTCTCCAAAACTTTGCCGCTCTGATCATCAATCAAAACTTCATGAAATCCATCTTCTGTTTTAAACACAACAGCAAAGACAGGTGTCCCTTCATACTCTGACCTAAAAACTTCAACATCGCTGGAAGGCGGCGCATATCCCATAGCGATAGAAATCGCCTTGCCGCGCGTAATTGTTGTTGTCGCGCCAGATTGAATTTTTCTTTGAACAGGAAGCGGCGGTGGCTTCACAGTTCTTGGCGGCGGCGGAGCATACGCTTTTTTCACCGCTTTCTTTTTGGCTCTTTTTACCGGCGCAGGCGCATCGTCCTGAGCAGGAACAGAAGCTTGTATTTCAGTCGGCTTAGGTTGCGTCTTAACATCCGGCTCTGGTGGTGATGACTGCGCAGATTTACGCAAATCAATCACCTCGACGCTACCGTCGTCACGTATAATTTTAATCGTATGCCCCTCGTCCCCGGCAAAAACAGCCGCAGGAAGAGAAAAACACAGCAATAATACTAATAAAATAGGCTTCATAGACATGATTATAGCCGATTCCCATTTTAAGGAAAGCCGCTGTTTTAAAAGATAAATATCCATATATTTCTTAAAAACATAAAATACGTATAAAAATTTAGATAAATCCATAAGAAAACATTAACCTTTTATTTGCTATAATATACATGGCGGCAATCAATGTCATAAAGGAACAACAAATGCTTACTCAAGACGAAATCATCAAAAGGATGCAGGATGAGGCTCAGGAACAAGCACTATTTAGAGGACGCGACAGCCTCGCCCAAAAACAAAGAGAGCAATCCGAACAAAACCATCAAAACTGGCTGGACAAGCAAGCACAAAACAAAGAGGCTTTTCTCAAACAACAACAAACAGAAAAAGAACAATACGAGCTAGCACAAAGAGAAGAGCAAGCACGACAAGAGCAGGCAAACAATGCAGAACAACAAAAACAGATGGCAAAGTTTTTCGAAAATCAAAAAGTGCAAGAACAGCAAATACTAGCACAGCAACAAATGATGAACGACACAAAGACAACTTAATCTCGCTCAACCGCGCCAATAACATTCACATCTATTTAGGCGCATTCCCCTGCATATCAATCACCGCGCCAGAGCGCGCATCAACCAGAACCGTGTACCAGCGTCCGTCTCTCTTTGGTTTAAAAACGTAAGTGAGCTTTCGCTCATGCACTGTGAGCTGCCCGTCTTTCATAAACGGCGGACGTTTGCCCGGGGCGTTCTCTATAACATGCGCCTTAACAGTTGCCCGCGCATCCGCCATTGAAACAATCTCAAACGGAATACCCTTCGGGCGCTTGGCCAGACTTTCAACACTAATTTCAGCAAGCTCACCTGTTCCCGAATGCACAGGCACTTCATAGATAGAGCCATCTTCCGTGCCAATCATAAAACTGTAATACATCTCCTGCCCGGCGAATTTCTCTTTCATTTCTATGGGTTGGCCCGGCACAGCTTCCAACGCCAAGGCTTGCGCTTCCTCAGGTGTAAGGCGTTCATGCAGCTCAACATCCATCGGCACCTCCGCCGTAGCGGCCAAAACAGGTGCGGGTGCAAACGCCAAAAATAAAATGCTTAAAATCAAATACCGCATAAAAACCTCCATTATCAGGGGCGATAAAATACCCTGTAAAACTATAGCCCCTGCGGACAAAGCTGTCTCGCTTTTTTAAGCAATAACCGAATAACGTTGACGCCGAAGCCATAATCTGCGCTAATGCCCGTAAGTTTGATACTAAACGACGATTACGACACGACTTTTTACAAGATACCAATTCTCTTTTAGAAAATCTGTCTGATAAACGTTCATCAGACACAAGTCCAATACTCACGGTGAGTAAGGGCTTTAACCCGATTTGCTAAAGGAGAAATTATCATGGCAACCGGAACAGTAAAATGGTTTAACCCAACTAAAGGCTTCGGCTTTATCGAACCTCAAGACGGCGGAAAAGATGTGTTTGTACACATCACTGCTGTTGAAGCTTCAGACCTCAGCGGTCTGAACGAAGGCGATACGATTGAGTTCGACGTTCAAGAAGAAAAAGGCAAAGAGTCTGCCACTAATCTTCGTAAAGCTGCTTAATTTAAAGCGCTTTTTTAGAAATACGAGAAACGGCTGTCTTCGGATGGCCGTTTTTTTTATGAGTTTCTAATTCGGGCCCGTTGGCCCCCAATGGGCTAAGAGTGGGCCCGCATTGGGCCCGCTTATAAATCACGCAAAACCTTTTAATCATAAGGCATTGGCGGATTTTGGCCCTCTTTACGGGCCCGATAGGCTTTCGCTTCTTTATCGAACTTCTTGGCACAAAATGTCACATACACCCCGGCAACCTCGGAATGCCGCCGCACCAGCACGGCAGCATACACGCCGCGCTCGAGCAGCCGCGTCAGCTTCGATATATTACTCTTGAATTCATGCGTGGTGGCATAAGACATAGGGACCGATCACATCGCTCATCCTGCGCGCCCTTTCGTTGGTACGTTGAAATGAGGATACTATAGGAATTTATTCTTATTTTGTCAGCGCTTTTTTAAATCAGATTTAAGGGCGGCTTTCTGCTTTTTCCAAAACATTCTTTAATCAATTCTCTGTGCTCTTCATCCTGTGCGATTACCCGATTAAAAGCCTGATGAGCCATGGTTTTATTTAAAATATCCGCCAGATACTTAGAATTAGCTTTGAGTATTTTTCTTCTTATTTCATGAGAATGGACAGCAAACAAAAATCTTGTGGGAGTTAAAGGAAACGCAAAGATACACTTGGGGTGTGATAATCCTTCACTACTGTAATGTGGATTATCGCACGTAATTATACTTGAGCTCACAGAAAAATCCTTAGTGAACCATATCATATTGAAAAAAAGGTTATGAAATTTACTGTTATTTTCTCCACTAACAATCCTAGCCATAGTATCTATACCAAAGTTTGGGATCATATCTGGGATCTGCTGCTTCATAAAATCTATTGGAGATTCAGGCACATCCAAGTTATTTGTAGACTCTCTATATTCCTTTAAAAAACTTGGATCCGAAAGCTCCTTAACTACGAAGTCGTCTCCATACTCTCTCATTCTTTTTACAGCATCCGGCTGCCTAATCTTTAAGCTCAATAAAAAACTAGTGTAAGCACTTCGTTCTTCATCACTTAAACTTTTTGGTCCCGCCTTAATAATTTTTAAATGCACCTCTGAAGCTTTAGTATCAACATCAGCTAAAAATTTCTCTATTTTGTAAACTTCTGCTGCTTGAACAGATTCACGCAGATTTAAACCTTCTAGCGAACAAATGCTTTTTGTTCTCTTTCTGCTAACAATAAATTTACCATCTTGAAAACCAAAACATTGGACTTCCTTATACCTAGATTCATCTTCCGGCTTTCCCCAATGATTTAAATAAAACGCAGGAACATAATGGTGATTTTTAGGTAACCCCATCGCTCATAACCCCAACCCGGCCTCTTCAAGCCGTTTAATCTGATCACGCAGTTTCGCCGCCGTCTCGAATTCCAGATTACTCGCCGCCTCCAACATCTCTTTCTTCTTCCGCCCTATCTCTTCACGTTCTTGAAGGCATCCATAAACGCCTGTTTGCTAGCAAAGGGGCCAAGATAGAGCAGCCAGAAAAACACACCAAACACACAGCCAAACGGCAACGTATAAGCCAACATAGGGTCGCCCAGCCCACAGAACAAGCCCGACACCACTGCCAAAGCACTTGCGCCAACCATAATCGGAAGAGGTGTTTTTGTACGCCCTGTCCGTTCCAGCCATGTGATGATCGGCAGACCAAAAACGAGTCCCACCGGCAGCACCCAAAACAACAAAACCAGAATACCAACCGCGGACTCCTTGTGCGAGCGGTCAAAATTTTGTCGCCACGGCCGGTCGGGGTCCATAAACGGCATGTCGCTGTGCCAACCGATGACGATGGCCAGACCAATAAGCATGGAAACAAACAACGTCAACAAGCCAAAGCCGGGCTCCTTAAGTTTATAAGCGCGAAGAAATTTCATAAAGGGAGGTTAGCAAAATTGTATCCCCACAGGTGTAAAAATTTGAGAATTATAAACCGAGACTGGCTTCCTCTAAACGCTTGATCTCATCCCTCAGCTTCGCCGCCTGCTCAAACTCCAGATTACTCGCCGCCTCCAACATCTCTTTCTTCTTCCGCGCGATCTCTTTCACCATCGCCGCCGGGTCATGAATAAATTCGGCCATGTTCATGTCATGCAGCGTGCGCACGGCGTTGGTTGTCTCGCGCTGCTCATAGACATTATCGAGAACGGTGCTGAGATTCTTCTTCACGCTTTCGGGCGTGATGCCGTGCTCTTCGTTATATTCAT
Organism: Alphaproteobacteria bacterium; assembly: GCA_021776025.1. GTDB lineage: Bacteria > Pseudomonadota > Alphaproteobacteria > Micavibrionales > Micavibrionaceae > TMED27. Next base: position 121,701 of record JAJFGR010000007.1, on the reverse strand, counting down.
TCTGCTTCGCGCGCCTGCGCTCTGTCTCGTCAATCGCATATTGCATGCTGTCGGTCACTTTATCGGCATAGAGAATGGCGCGGCCATCAATATTGCGCGCGGCGCGGCCAATCGTCTGCACCAATGAGGTTTTCGAGCGCAGGAAGCCTTCCTTATCCGCATCCAAAATCATCACGCGCATACATTCGGGAATGTCGAGGCCCTCACGCAGCAGGTTAATCCCGACCAGCACATCGAATTCGCCTTTGCGCAGATCCTGCATAATTTCAATCCGCTCCAGCGTGTCCACATCACTATGGATATAGCGAACCTTGATGCCGTTTTCGTTTAGATATTCGGTCAGCGCCTCGGCCATTTTCTTGGTCAGCGTAGTGACAAGAAGGCGCCCGCCTTGCGCGATGACCTTCTTCGCCTCATGCATCATGTCATCGACTTGGTCTTCCGTCGGGCGAATTTCTACCGGAGGATCAATCAGCCCCGTCGGGCGCACGACTTGCTCAACAAATGCGCCGCCGGTTTGCTCCAGCTCCCACGGGCCGGGCGTGGCGGACACAAAAACGGTTTGATTTCGGGTGGCATTCCACTCGTCAAATTTCAGCGGACGGTTATCAAGCGCGGCGGGAACGCGGAAACCGTAATCAACCAGCGTGGTTTTGCGCGCGCGGTCACCATTATACATCGCGCGGAGCTGCGGCAGCATGACGTGGGATTCATCGAGGAACATCAGCGCATCATCGGGGAGATATTCTATCAGCGTCGGCGGCGGATCACCCGAAGCGCGGCCGGTGAGATAGCGGGAGTAATTCTCGATCCCCTGACACATGCCCGTCGCCTCCAGCATTTCAAGATCGAATGTCGTGCGTTGATCAAGACGCTGCGCTTCGAGAAGCTTGCCTTCGGCTTCGAATTCGGCAAGGCGGGTTTTGAGATCGGTTTTAATGCTCTTGATCGCCTGCTGCATCGTCGGGCCGGGGGTGATGTAGTGCGAGTTGGCAAAAATCCGCACGCCCTCAAGGTCGGTGAACTTCTCCCCGGTCAACGGATCGAACTCGGTGATCTTCTCAATCTCGTCGCCAAACAATTCAAACCGCCAGGCGCGATCTTCAAAGTGAGCAGGAAACAGCTCGACCGTATCGCCGCGCACGCGGAATGTCCCGCGCTCAAAAGCAATGTCATTGCGTTTATATTGTAGCTCGATCAAATTGCGGATCAGCTCGTCGCGATCCATGCGCTCGTTCTTCTGCACGCCAAACGCCATCGCCATGTAATCTTCTTTCGAGCCAATGCCGTAGATGCACGACACCGAGGCGACGATAATCACATCCTTGCGCTCAAACAAAGCGCGGGTGGCAGAGTGGCGCATGCGGTCGATCTGCTCGTTGATAGAGCTATCCTTCTCGATGAAGGTATCGGAGCGCGGCACATAGGCCTCGGGCTGATAATAATCGTAGTAGGAAACGAAATATTCCACCGCGTTATCGGGGAAGAAGCTCTTGAACTCGCCGTATAGCTGCGCAGCGAGAGTTTTGTTGGGGGCAAGGACCAGCGCCGGGCGCTGCGTCTGCTCGATAATATGCGCCATGGTGAAGGTCTTACCGGACCCTGTAACGCCCAGCAGCACCTGATCGGTCAAACCGTCCTTAAGACCGCCTGTAAGCGCTTTAATCGCCTCTGGCTGGTCCCCAGCGGGCGTAAAGTCGGTATGAAGGCGAAATGGCTTCGATTGGTCAAAAACGTTCGACCCCTCTAATTCAACCGCCACCTGTGATAATTCCGCTATATCCATGAGTTAGATATAGAACGAATAGATAAAAATGGAAATGGGCATAAAAAAACGCCGCGAGAGTTTCCACACGCGGCGCTTAATTTTTAAGTCTTAAAAGAGCTTAACGCTTCTTTTTCGCTGCTGTTCTTTTCTTAGCAGGTCTCTTCGCAACCTTTCTAACAGTTTTAGATTTGCTGGCGGCACGTTTTACCGGAGCTTTTCTATTGCTGTTAGCAGGCTTCTTTGTGGCTTTCGCCTTGCGAACGACTTTTCTCGTCACTGACTTTTTCTTAGCCGTTGACTTCTTTTTCGCTGCTGGACGTTTTTTCGCAACTGCTTTTCTTTTCGCTGGAGCTTTTTTCTTTTTAGCTGCAGGTCTTTTCTTAGCGGCTGCTTTTTTCTTAGCCGGAGCTTTCTTCTTCGCTACTGGCTTTTTCTTTTTAGCAACAGCTTTTTTCTTAGTTGCAGGCTTCTTCGCCGCGACTTTTCTTTTAGCTGGAGCTTTTTTCTTAGCGGCTGCTTTTCTTTTCGCTGGAGCTTTTTTCTTCGCTACAGGTCTTTTCTTAGCAGTTGCTTTTTTCTTGGCTGCCGGCTTTTTCTTAGCTGCAGTTTTCTTTTTATTTGTATTCGCTGCTTTCTTTTTCACAGCTGTTTTCTTAACGGCTGCTTTTTTCACAACTTTTTTCTTCGCAACAGGCTTCTTCTTTTTAGCTGCCTTAGTTGTCGAAGTCTTAGGCTTGGCCTTCTTGGCTGTCGCCTTCTTCTTAGCAGCGGGTTTTCGCGCTGCTGGTTTCTTTTTAGTCGTTGCCATTGGTTTTCTCCTGAAATGGTTTAGAAAAGTAAAACACTAAAGTGTTAAAGAATATTAAACGGCCAGAATTGACCAGAGAGGAAGGATAGAAATACGCGTAAAAAAAAGTTACTCGTAGGGTAAATATACTGTGAATCGGCGGAATCTCCAAAGGGTTTTTTTCAAGGGGGTTTTTTAGAAAAATCACACGAAAAAACAAGAAAAAATTTTGATACTTTACGAAGCGTTTACAGACACAAAAAGAATAGCCTTTGAAAGCGCTGCATTCTTTGCTATCCCTACTCTCATGACAGATATAGACAAAGACATCGCCGCCAAATGCAAAGCATGGCCGTTTGAAGAAGCCAAGCAAATCATTAAGCGCCTGCGCGCCATGAACAGGGGTGAGATTAAACCGTCTGATAAGGGCTATGTGCTGTTTGAAACCGGCTATGGCCCGTCCGGCCTACCCCATATCGGCACGTTTGGTGAGGTCGCAAGAACGACGATGGTCCTGCGGGCCTTTAAAAGATTAGCGCCAGACATCCCCGTAAAGCTGATCTGCTTTTCCGATGATATGGACGGATTTAGAAAAGTGCCGAGCAACGTTCCCAATCAGGAGATGTTGAAAGGCGCCCTGGGTCAGCCCCTTACAAAAGTGCCAAACCCGTTTGACACAGAATATGAAAGCTATGCACACCATAACAACGCGCAGCTGCGAGCGTTCCTCGACAGCTTCGGTTTCGATTACGAATTCATGAGTGGCACGGAGTATTATAAGAGCGGCAAGTTTGATAAAACGCTGCTGGCGATGCTGGCCAAGCATGAAGAGATTAAACAGGCCGTGCTACCGATTTTAGGTGAAGAGCGCAGCAAGACCTATTCGCCGTTCCTCCCCGTATCCCCAACCACCGGCAATGTGCTGCAAACACCCATATTAGATACAAACCCAGAAGCCGGCACCATTACGTTTGAAGATGAAGATGGCACACGCGTAGAGCAAACTGTCACTGGCGGCAACTGCAAAGCACAATGGCGCGCTGACTGGGCACTGCGCTGGTATGCGCTGGACGTCGATTACGAGATGGCCGGCAAAGATTTGGTTACCGCCGCCGACATCGCTGCCAAGATTGTACAAATTCTCGGTGGCCGCGGCCCAGCAGGCTTCAGATACGAAATGTTTTTGGATGAAAAAGGCGAAAAGATTTCCAAATCCAAAGGCAATGGCTTGACGATGGAAGAATGGCTAACCTATGCCCCGCATGAAAGCCTAGCCTATTATATGTATCAACGCCCAACCACGGCAAGCAAACTACATTTTGATATTATTCCCAAGGCTGTAGACGAATATATTCAGTTCGCAGATAAACTGCTTGAGCAGGAAGACGCGAAGAAGCTGGAAAACCCCGCATGGTATCTCCATGATGGAAACGTTCCCAATTCGCAGCACACACCGATTTCGTTCGCGTTGCTTTTAAATTTGGTCAACGCCGCAAACACAGATGATCCGCAGGTTTTGTGGAAATTCATCGGCAGCTATGCGCCCGATGCCACGCCCGAAAGCGCGCCGTTTCTAGACCGTCTGGTGGGGTATGCCATCAAATATTACACCGACTTTGTCCTGCCTGAAAAACAATACCGCACCCCTGACCAGCGTGAACGTGCGGCTTTAGAAGATCTAGTTAAGAGGTTGGAATCTATGGAAGATAAACTACCAGCAGATGAATATATGACCGAGGTCTTCAGCGCCGGTAAAGAAAACGGCTATGAGAAGGATGAACTGCGCGACTGGTTTAAAGCCATTTACGAGGTCTGCCTCGGCCAGTCCCAAGGTCCGCGTTTTGGCTCTTTTATCCAGCTTTACGGGGTTAAAGAGACCGCCAGTCTGATCAAAGACGCGCTTGAAGGCAAGTTCGCCAAAGCCGCTTAAATTACGCTATATCACGCAATAAACCGCCTTCAGCAAGCGCCTCCACTTCAGGATCGTCCTTATAGGTAGGCTGCTTAAAAATATACTCCCATGCATCTGATCTACCCAATTGGGAGTTCAAAAGCAATCTTAGCCTGCCCGTGTCGCCATAAAGCATGGCGGGCAAAACTTCATGCTGGAAACTTTCCCCCCAGTTGTTAAAGAATCGGTCAGCCGGTTCAATAACATTTTTATAAAACTCTTTCGGTTCGGGGAAAACTGTATTGTCAAACGGCGCCCCGATCAATTCGTCATACACTGCTTTTTCCTGCGGTGAAAAACTATCAGTATCAACATCACAAAAACATGCAAAAAATTTATTAGATTGCATCTGATTAGCCCCATCCATCAACACATTAAGGTTGATGCCGAAAGTAAAATTCTGGTCAATATCCGGTGATGAATAACTTACACCATCGGCATTGCGAATATTAATGCCGTAAATACGCCGGAAAACAGGTGTTATCGCGTCATCTTTATAAGCAAAGGTTCGATATGTTGAAGCATGGATACCATCATGCAGATAGTTTCTTGCCAGCTCAAGTGTTCTAAGCTCAGTGGAGCTAACCTGTTGTTCATCAAGGGTGGTCGTAAAGCCGACATCATTAAAGTAGAAATACCCGCCCCGCGGCGCACCATAGAAACCCCCTATATTCCCTTGTGCAGGCTTCGACACATAATATCTGTCTAAAGGAATGAAATTAAACTCAAATGATATATTCTTAAAATGTTCTGTGGCTTCCGACACAGCTTTACGAAACAAAGCCCAGTCAATGTCTAAAGACTGGTTGTCCGTCGCATATTGCAAAGAAACGTGATCAGCAAGATGATCAGGCTTTATCTGTCTGGCCGCCTCTAAAAACGAGGTAATTACGCGTCTTTGCTCCTCAGTTCCTTCTATATATTCGTTATGTACCATTTTGAACATCTACGCCGCTGCATTATGAGCTTTAGAATGGCTTAACTTTTACCATAAACACACATTAAGCACAAGATTTTTTAACATAATTTGCAAAATTTTTACATTGTGTGTTTATTGCAACCATTTGAAACAGTTAACAAAATTGCACTTATCTAAAACATCCGTAAAATTTAGATAAAATTTTATATAAATTTAAACTAAATTAACCATTTGAGGGTTACCATAAAGTATAGGAAGCTTTTATTTGGTAAGGAATACGGTGAGTTAATGTTTGGTTTTCAATCTCTTCAAATTAAACCTGAAAAGGTTTTACAGCGGCTCAAAGATTTCGAACTATTTTGTTTGGGCGAAAAACCTATGACGCCTGAACATTTCAAAACACTCAATGAAGAATTATCCTTAAGCGCGGTTTTGCATGTCGGCACACGCCGCTTTCAACGCGAAACCGATGGCAAACACCTGATCTGGGAAGGCATGGACAACCGTGAGCACGATTTAGGTCTGATTGATGACCTTAATATTCGTCAGGATTGCCCGGGTTTTCACAAAACACGCACACAGGCACTAGGCGGTGACGATATATTGGAAACTGATACGCTGACAATCCCGCCGCACAGCAAGCGCGTAACGATTGTCAGAATGAAAGACGGGACTTCAGGCGTGGGGCCGAATTATAAAATGGCATTGCGCAATGCGGCTCTGAAAATGCATCTGAAATGCGCATTCGAAAAAGCCAATCAATCCGACATTTGGCAACAATATTACGGCAACTGTTAAGGGGAGTACAAAGCTATGATACCTTCACTGATGTTTTTTTTGACTATACTTTAGAAAAATAATTATTATAAGTTTGATATTAAGTAAATTTTAATGTATAAGTTGATATTATGGAAAATATTAACTATAGCGATTATTTTGCCCTGCAGATTGCACAGCAAGAAAAAGCCTCTTCCCCAATGGATATGGAACAAGCTAAGCAGTTTATGGAAGAGCTTAAAAAGCTACCAAGTTTTCGCCTAGACTATACCGATAATGGTTGCACTGAACGCTCCTCTCTTATTCAAACATTGTTAGAGGGGCGCGGCGTTGAGCATGGGTCTGCCATGCTTGAATTTGATGATAATTTACACCATTGGGCACTTCATTTAGCCGCTTACGGTGAAATAGAAACGGAAAGAGGCCTTCAAAAAATAATTTTTGATCCGACTGAGTTTGAAACAATCATGCCTTTAGAAGATTGGAAAGCGGAGTGGGTTAAACGCGGTGTAGATCCACGTCACATTCACACTGTCCGTCTAGCCCCAAGCCCTTATCAAACACAGCAGCTATTAGAAAATTTACACGCCTATAATGCTGAAGCCGCTTAGGCCATAAACCGACTCATTTACAGTTTAGAAAAATCAAACCCGTTTTGCGGATATCCGAATTTTTCCCGGTTATAGCTGTCACCTTTTTGAAGGCGCGCGCCCTCTTTCCAACGATTAACAATAAGCTCTAAATCTGGCCGCTCGCGCTCCTCCGGCTGATTTTCGCATGTCCCCACATACATAAACCCGGCCACAACATCTTTAGCGTCTAGCCCTAAGCCCTTTCGTACATTTTCATCATACGCATACCATTCGGTCAGCCATTGCGTGCCAAAGCCAAGCGCATGGGCGGCTAGTGAAAAATTCTGCGCCGCTGCACCTGCAGTAAGGATTTGCTCCCAAAGCGGGTTCTTGCTCATCCGCGCGCGCATAACGATGGCGACAACAAGGGGAGCGCGCATAAAGCGCTGCCGCTCACATTGAACTTTATCCTCCCTAGCCTCTGGATTATCCGCCACATACGCCTGCGCGATGATCTCCCCTGCCTTGGTCCGCGCCACGCCCTCAAACACCAAAAAGTAATAGGGGCAAAGCTTGCCGTGGTCAGGAACGCGCGAGGCCGCGGTAAGGATGGTTTCAAGCTGCTCCGCACTTGGCCCCGGGCCGCTGAGATCTTCGACCTTAACGCTGCGGCGCTTAAGTAAATACGCCAACATTTCAGAGCTGGGTTTCCCTGCATAGATGTCCATGCTATATCCTTTCTTACACGCACAAGAATATGGCTGAAGGAGCTGCGAAATCAATGAACAAAGATGTAAATGAGCTAAAAGACATGGTGATTGATGTGTGGGCGCATGGATTTATGGGGGTCGATATTGGCTCCATCACCATCGCGCTGCTGATTTTCCTAGGTTTCATGCTCATTCGCGGCTTGTTTAGCAAATTCATCCTCAACCATCTTCGTAACTGGGCGTCTAAATCGACAACCAATCTCGATGATAAAATCGTCGACGCACTCATCCCGCCAATCAAATTCATTCCGATAATCCTCGGGCTTTTCTTCGCCAGCAAATATATGGGCTTAAGCGATGAAATCGACGCATTTGTCATGAAAATTGAAAGATCACTGATAGCATTCACAATGTTTTGGGCGCTGCACCGCACAGCGGAGCCACTGAGCCACGGCCTTAAAAAACTCGAAAAAATTCTGACGCGCGCCATGATGACATGGATTTTTAAAGCAATGAAAGTTCTCATTGTGTTTATCGGCGGCGCAGTAATTTTAGAAATCTGGGGCATCGCCGTTGGTCCGCTTCTCGCCGGTCTCGGCCTATTCGGAGCTGCCGTCGCACTGGGTGCGCAGGATCTATTTAAAAACTTGATCGGCGGCATTACCATCATCGCCGAAAAACGCTTTCACCCCGGCGAATGGATACTGGTTGATGGCGTGGTTGAAGGCACAGTTGATGAAATCGGCTTCCGCTCAACCAAAGTCGTGCGCTTCGATAAAGCGCCCGTGCATGTGCCAAATTCAAACCTCTCCGATGCAGTGGTCACGAATTTCTCCCGCATGACCCACCGCCGGATTAAATGGAAACTCGGCATTGTTTATGATGCCTCGATCGATCAACTTAAAATCATCCGCGATGAGATTACCAAAGAACTGGAAACGAATGAGGCATTCGCACCCGCAAGCGAAGTTTCAACATTCGTGCGCGTCGATAGCTTTAACGACAGCTCGATCGATTTTCTGATTTACTGCTTCACCAAAACCACAAATTGGGGTGAATGGCTGGAGATCAAGGAAGCGTTTGCAATGAAAATTAAAGAGATTGTCGAAGACAAGGCAAAATCAGGTTTCGCTTTCCCATCTCAAAGTATTTATCTGGAGAGTATTCCGGGTGATGCCGCAGAAATTTTCGTTCCGCCGAAGGGTTAATTTCATCGTCATTGCGAGCGAAGCGAAGCAATCCATAGAAAAGCATTGCTGGATTACTTCGTCAGGCTTTGCCTTCCTCGCAATGACGTTTAGTATGACACTATGATTCCTGAGAAAGCCCCTACACCCTCCATCGCCCTGCCCGACATTCCGGCGCTCTGCCTGAATGCCAAGCAAGCCTATCTGCTGAGTGATGAAGGGGAATTGAAAACCCTGCCCCATGATCAGGCGGCTGCACTTATTCACAAAAAACCTGTCCTCGTTTGCCACGCGCCCTATACGCGCGGACGGCTGGGAGCCGATGCGGAGTTTTTCGCCTTTGACGTGTTGGAACTTTTTGCCTTCGTTCATCCGGGTCAATTTGCCACTCCGACAGTCAATGGCTTGTGTAAGACTTTAGGGCTAGTGAAACCAGATTCCCTCGAAGATGCACCGATGGCACTGCTGGATATCACCCGCGCGCTCCTGGGGGACCTCGCAAAAGACCCGCACAAAGCGAAGACTGATCCGCTGGATATTGCCCGGGTGATGGGCTTAAACGGCAAGGGCTGGCCATGGACGCCGTTTGTATTTAACGCATTGGGCGAAGAATATGATGAGGCTGTGCCCGTCAATTCCAAAACAGGTTTAAGCATTTGGAAAAACTTGCCCGAATGGGCGGAAGAAGCGCCGGAGCCGCCCGCCTCTCACCACGGCGTTACTGGCGATGAAGCGCGCGAACGTTTACAGAAACTATTGGGACATGGGTCGGAACAGCGGCAAGAACAGGTGGAATATACCACCGCCATCACCGCCGCCTTCGCCCCGTTAAGCGATGCCGAAGAGCCCAAGATTGTTCTAGCCGAAGCAGGCACAGGCGTAGGGAAAACTTTAGGCTACCTCGCCCCGGCCAGTGTATGGGCGGAGAAAAATCAGGGCACGGTATGGATCTCCACTTATACCAAAAATTTGCAGCGCCAGATTGATCAGGAACTCGATCGGCTTTACCCCAACCCGGAATTAAAAGAAGCGCATGTCGCCACGCGCAAAGGCCGCGAGAATTATCTGTGTCTGTTGAACTTGGAAGAAACAGCCGCAGGCGCAGCGCTCGCCAAACATCCCGATGCCGCAATTGCCGCAGGGATCATGGCACGATGGAGCGCGGCGACCAGCGATGGCGATTTAACCGGCGGGCAATACCCCGGCTGGCTCACGGGTATTTTAGGATACCGCCATAGCACAGGGCTCGCCGATCGGCGCGGCGAATGTGTGTACTCGGCTTGCGATCACTATCACAAATGCTTTGTCGAACATTCCATGCGCAAAGCCAAACACGCGCGCATTGTTGTAGCCAACCACGCGCTGGTTTTAATTAACTCAGCGATCGCCACGCCCGGTGAGGATATGCCGAGCCGCTATGTTTTTGATGAAGGCCACCATTTATTCGATGCCGCCGACAGCGCCTTCGCCGCACATTTAACAGCGCAGGAAACGCGGGATCTACGGCGCTGGATTTTAGGCAATGAAGGCGGCAAGCGGCAAACCCGCGCCCGCGGTCTTAAACGCCGGGCGGAAGATTTATCCGAAGGCATGGCAGACGCCGAAGAATGCGTTCGCAAAATACTTGATGCGGCGGAATGCCTACCAATGGATGGCTGGACACGCAGATTACGCGATGGCGTGCCCAGCGGACCAACCGAACAATTCCTCGCTGAAATTTATAAGCAGGTCTTCGCGCGGGCCGATGGCCGCGATGGCCCCTACTCGCTTGAAACCGGAGTCTTCCCCATTGAAGAAAGCGTGCTGGAAAAATCCCGCAAGCTGAAAAGCGCACTCAAGAAATTACAAAAACCAATGCAGGAACTTTCCCGCATCTTCCACAAAAAACTTTGCGAAGATGGAACGGATGATGGCGGTATGCTTGATAGCGATACCCGCAAACGTTTGGAAACCGTTAGCGCTTCACTGGAACGCCGGGCAACGATGACGCTGCAAGCGTGGGTCTTAATGCTCGAAAATCTAGACAAGGGTGCTACCCCACCCGAATTTATTGACTGGCTGGAAATTGACCGCGTCGATGGCCGCGCGGTGGATGTGGGGATGTACCGCCACCATGTCGACCCGATGAAGCCGTTCGCCACCAGCGTCAAGCCGCATGTGCATGGCATGGCGGTCACCTCGGCTACACTGCGCGATGAAAATGATGAAGCGTCATGGGAAACGGCGCGGCGACGCACAGGCGCAGAATATCTTGGGCCCGATACGCAAATGCACGGCTTTGACTCCCCGTTTGATTACGCCGCGCAAACCAAAGTGTTTATCATCAATGACGTGAACAAGAATGACCTCGCGCAAGTCTCCGGAGCCTATAAAGCCCTGTTCGAAGCCAGCGGCGGCGGAGCACTCGGCCTGTTCACTGCCATTTCTCGCCTGCGCGCCGTGCATAACAAAATCGCGCCTTCCCTCGAAGAAGGCGGCATCCCGCTTTATTCCCAGCATGTCGATGAAATTGACGCCGGGACGCTGGTCGATATGTTCCGCGAAGATGTGAATGCCTGCCTGCTCGGCACCGATGCCATTCGTGATGGGGTCGACGTGCCAGGAGAAAGCTTGCGCCTCATTGCCTTTGACCGCGTACCGTGGCCACGCCCGACCATCTTGCACAAAGCGCGCCGCGAAGCTTTTGGCGGACGTCAATATGATGAAATGATGACGCGGCTGAAGCTCAAACAAGCGTTTGGCCGTCTCATCAGGCGTTCCAGCGATAAAGGCGTGTTCGTGATGATGGATGCGGGCCTGCCATCACGCCTGCAAACCGCCTTCCCCAAAGACGTCGAAATCATTAAAACCGGACTGGCCGACACGATCTCAGGGATTAAAGCTCATTTAAAGGCTTAGCTCTGTGGATAAGATTCACTTTAGAGTCCCCTTTGCGCCCCAAATTGGTGATGCTAAAGTTGTTGTTGTGAATTAAATTCCACAGCAGGACGGGCTTATAAGCAAAAAATATAAAAAGCGCCCCAAATCACCAAAGAGTGAGAGGGTGTTTGTGTGACCGGGAGTAAAACATGACGCCATTCATTAGAGAATTGCCGCTCAAAGACCCTATAGCCGTGTTTAGCACGCTTGAACATCTTCCATATTCGCTCATTTTCGACAGCGCCGATAAAGACCATCCTAATGCCCGCTATTCTTTTGTCGTTTCCCACCCGATTGAAACGCTGGAATATAAAGACGGCGAAATGCTAGTCACCAATTGGGAGCAGCAAACCAGAATTAAAGGCCAGCCCTTTGAGATTATCAAAGAGCGCATGGAGCACTGGATTCCTGAAAGCACACCTGTTCGGGGCCTACCGCCATTCCAAGGCGGTATTGCCGGCTATTTTGGCTATGACGTTGGCCGGGCGTTAGAAGAGATCCCCAAAAAAACGCTGAACAATCCCGATATGCCGGATCTGGCACTGGGCATTTATGATCAGGTGATTGCGTTTGATCATGAAAAAGATCAGGCTTGGATCATCACCCACGCGCCCAGCTATCACGACGCCCGTAAGAAACAGGATTACCTGCTGGGTTTAATTGCCCACCCGGAAAAACGAGCGCCGTATCAGGACACGCATCTGGATTGGCAATCAAATTACGAGGCTTGCGATTACGTCGATATGGTTGAAAAAACCATAGAATACATCAAGGCTGGCGATGTTTTTCAAACTAATGTGTCTCAACGCTTTGATGCGAACCTGCCGCCAAGCTTTGATCCGTTCAATCATTATCTGCACATGCGCGAAGTCAACAAAGCGCCCTTTGCCTGTTATATGAATTGCGGGCCCGTAAAGATTTCATCCGCTTCGCCGGAACGGTTCCTGACTGTGAAAGACGGGAAAGTCGAAACGCGGCCTATCAAAGGCACCCGGCCACATATCGCCAACACCGCACTGGACCGAAAATATCAGCGTGAGTTGCTCGACAGCGAAAAAGACCGCGCCGAAAACACCATGATTGTCGATTTGCTACGCAATGACCTCTCCAAAGTATGCAAAGCCAAAAGCGTTGAGGTTAGTGAGCTGTGCAAGCTGGAAACCTTCGCCAGCGTCCATCATTTAGTTTCCACCGTGCGCGGTGAGTTGAAGAAAAACAAAGAACCGCTGGACTTACTCAAAGCCTGTTTCCCCGGTGGATCAATCACCGGCGCGCCAAAAATTCGCGCCATGGAAATTATCGAAGAGTTCGAGCCAACGCGCCGCGGCCCCTATTGCGGATCGATGGGTTATGTCGGTTTTGATGGGACGATGGATAGCAATATTCTCATCCGTACACTGGTGTATGAACCAGGCAAGGTTAGCTTTCAAGTTGGCGGCGGCATTGTCGCAGACTCCAAACCTGATGATGAATATCAGGAAACCTTCCACAAAGCTGAAGGCATCTTCCGCAGCTTTGAAAAAGATACGCACGAAGTCGGCACGCATGACGTTGACGAAGACATTCTGATGAGCGCAAGCGCCTAATCTATGCTTCTAATCTTCGTTCGGATAAATCGCCCTCGGCGGGTACGGAAGATCGGCTGCCGATTTTTTTCATCGTATTGTAAAAATGTTGTGCATCAGGGATGATAGATTGCGTAATACCCATAAGCTTCTCCCTCAAAGCATCCCGATCAGGATGCAAGCTCATATTCGTACCTTTTATAATATGAGACTTCATCGGTTCCAATAATCTTTGGACAGCTTCAGGCGGAAGTTTATGGGACAACAAAGGCCTGTTAATTTTGCTAAGCATCGAAGCTGTCTTTTGATGCTCTTGGCTCGCCCTTAATCCAACATCGGGCAAAAACACATTTTCAATATAGGATATTTCCAAATCGGATAAAGAATTTTTCGATTCCCGTGGACCTGCAACATATCGTTCCATCATGCGGGGCAAATATTCATGAAGCCGCTCTTTTTCGTCATAATGGCGCACCTCTTGTCTTATATCTGCGGAAACACTTTTCGGGTTTGTTCCTTCTTCTAAATTCACAATCGCACGAAAAAGTTCGGTATCTGTATGACGGCCATATTTTACACTCTCAACAATCTTCCAACTTGATAAAACTTCCGTATCAAGACGATCCGCAGTATGGGTCATTTCATGTGCAACCGTAGCCCAGGAACCTTCTAAGAAAAGACCTTCATCCCAAAAAATGTTAGCGATTCTGGCATTACCATCGGTATCTCTAAAATTTAAAGCCATGCCAAACGGAACACCCCGAGAAACTTCAGGACTGAGTGAGTGTCCAAGAATATGTTGCTCAAATAAACTAGGATCACCTTGGGTGATAACTATTTCACCACCCTGCGCATGAAAATTACGTAATAATTCCGGGCAGGCGCGTCTAATTTTCCGAAATTGTGACTCAATCTCTCCCAAAGCATCCCCCGCCCAGAACTCATCCTCCTTAAAGCGCATTAAGTCACTGGAAAATTGTGGGTACGAGCTTACGCTTCCCCCCTCACCAATAAGTGTCAAAGGTATTTTTGGATAAATCATTGATTGATCTACACTAAACTTTAAAAAATCTGATTTCATGGCCAATATTAGCATAATGGGCAATTAATTTCAATTATGTAAAATATATAGCTTAATTCATTTAACATGCGACGGAAACCCTTCACGCTTTTATTTGTGTAAATTCACATGCATTCATGCTTAATTACCTCCATGTTTCTGGTCATAGACAATTACGATAGCTTCGTCCACAACCTCGCGCGGTATTTTGAGCTGACGGGCGTAAAAACGCGCGTTGAGCGTAATGATGCACTCACAGTTCAAGACATCCGCGACCTGAAACCCAAAGCGCTCATCCTTTCCCCCGGCCCCTGCACCCCGAAAGAAGCAGGCATTTGCATCGAAGCTGTCAAGAAACTGGGGCACGAGCTTCCCACCCTCGGCGTGTGTTTGGGGCATCAAGCCATTGGTGAGGCTTATGGCGCGAAGACCTTGCGCGCTGACAAGCCTGTCCATGGTAAAAGCGCCGAAATCACCCATGATGGTAAGGGGCTGTTTAAAGCCCTGCCCTCACCGATGCAGGTCGGGCGTTATCATTCGCTTATCACCCAGCCGCCTGAAGCCTGCCGCCTCGAAACAACAGCGCAAACAGACCAAGGAGAAATCATGGCGATGCACCACCCCGTGCACCCGGTTTATGGCGTGCAGTTCCACCCGGAATCTATATTGACCGAACATGGACAAAAGCTCGTGAAGAATTTTGTTGATATAGCCCGGCAGTGGCATAAACTAAAGAAAACCGCAGCTTAGGCAAAAGACCCTCCATGAATTCCATCCAGACACTAACAGTTTATCTCGGCTCTTCCGGCCATGCGAAACTCGTATTTAAAGATAGCGCTACCACCTTGGGACGCATTATTGGCGAGCAGAATTACAAGCTTGTCTATGGCGGCATGGATGCCGGACTTATGGGCTTGGTTGCAAAAGGAGCGCTGGATGCAGGTGCGCACGTAACCGGTATTGTTCCGCGCAAATTGCTGGACATTGAGCGCATCATGCCCGGCCTATCCGACACAATTCTGGTTGAGGATTTATGGGACCGCAAAAAACGCATGTTCGCACTGGCCGATGCGATTATCTCCCTACCCGGCGGATTTGGCACGACTGATGAAAGCCTCGAGGTTTTATATTGGGGCAATTTGGGGCTGCATAATAAACCTTTGGTGCTGGTGAATATCGAAGGCTATTGGGATGATATGATCGAATATCTGCACACCCTACCAGATTTCGATGAGCGCTTTTTAATTGTGGTTGATACACCCGAAGATGTCATTCCCGCGCTAGAAAATTATTGCCCCCTGCCCGAAGTTGAAACGCCAGATCATTACCCCCATTTCGAAGACGAAATTGCACGCGAAACCAAAGAGCCGATCCTGATTGATGTTCCCAGCATTGAAAACAGCTATTACGTGATTTGCGCCCTCGGCCTCAAACAACTTCATCGACACAAACGTGCAATTGGTTTTTTGAATCAGGAGGGCGAATTTGACGGACTGTTAAAATGGATTGAGACCGCCGCCGAAGAAACCTTCATTACCCAGCATTGTTTAGAATTATTCACCGTAGGAACAGAAGAAGCCGCGCTGCGCGAGGAATTAAAAAACCAGAAATATATCGAAATTGACCTTCACGGCGAAAAATGGGGCCCTACAGAAGATTAGACAGCTTTTTTCAAAGCCTGTTCGGCGCTACGTTTTGTGTACAAACGAAACTCTTCGGGCTTTGTATCAAAAAGCAAACTGTGGCTAGCTTCCGCGTCCGTCCGGATAAAATCATCACCCCATGCTTTTTCAATCATATCCAGCGTCACTGTCTCGCGTTGATTACCTGCATTGGGCTTGTGACCTTGCTCGTGCGACATAACCCAAACACCCTTTGTGACAATACTTTCAGCATGCGCGGCGTAAGCGCGCACAACTTCAGGCTCCATCTCCATGAACGAATAGGCATTGTGAAACCAATCATAGGGCTCTTTGACATCTTCAAAGCTCCATGGCGGCAAACAATAACAAACGGGCAAATCTTCCTGTTCCTGACCAACAATCACAGGGTCAGTTGATTTATGGTCGATATAATCGACAACCTGAAAACACCCCAAAGATTTAAGAAACTGCGTCGACAGATAAAGTGTGGCGGGAATATCAACATTCACAAACCGTTTCAAATGCGGATTTAAAATTCTATGCGCAACGGTAGACAACCCTAAGCCAGGGCCAATCTCAACCAGAGAGGTCACGTCTTTCATCGGTACTTTTGAATAAAAATCAGCAGCTCTGGCCAAATACGGAACCAAAGACGCCGTAATCTGGCCGCCATTCCATTCAAACACATCATCGGCCCCGCCGGTATTCATATCAAAATCAAATTCCAGTTTGCCAAACGCCTCTTCGATATTCTTCAAAACCTGTTTGGCACGAAAAATATGCAAGCCCACAGCTGTTTTATGTTGTACCTTGATAATGTGTTTATGGGCACCAAACACTTTTGAAAACACGGGAAGTTTTTGCACGCCTTCAAAAACGAATTTTTTCAATGGGTCATTAGGGGGAATAGGAACAGGCATGCCGCCAGAGGCAAAGCCTTTAAGCAGCTTATAATTTAACTGCAAATTTTGAATACCGCTCGCATTGATCTCATCAATAATGCGTCTGTTATAAGTATCCCAATACGGCGTAACGCGCCACGGATCTTCAGCAGATTTATAATCGTGAATAAGTTTTTGCAAAAGCGCAGGATAATTCTCTATGAAAGACTGGCCGTTTTTTGAAGAAGGCCCGCTCATATCTTAAGAGAACGCCGCTAGCTTACCCGTTATAGCGGAAAGCTTAGCATTTTCGAGGTTCAGTCGGCGCTGGACCCGCGCTTTGTCGAGTTCTTCCTCTGCACGATCCAAATCTTCTCTCAAATCAGAAATTTGCTGTTCGATTGAGGATTGATCAAGGTCGCTCACCAGCATCGCTTCTTCCGCCAGCACAGTGCAACCATCGGCAGATACATCAGCAAAACCGCCCGCGATAAAAATTCTGCGCGGCTCTACGCCGTCTTGCTCACCATGCAGCTCAACCACACCCGGCTGCAGCGACGCCACAAGCGAAGCATGCCCGGCCAAAACGCCAAACTCCCCTTCATCACCAGGGATAATAGCCATTTTCACCGGCTCCGAAACCAGCTTGGCTTCGGGAGATACCAGTTCAAATTGTATTGTATTATTTTCCATAATGTGAATCCCTTTAGTGTTCCCGCGTACTCTATTTAATTTGCAGTCTTTCTAACTCCCGAAACACCAAAGCAAAGAGCGTTTTGATCTGACTAGGCAAATAAGGCGAAGCGTATTCTTATACGTGAGCCGCAATTTAACAAAGCCAGAACAAAACGATCGCAGCTTTTAGGCCGCTTCGGCTGCCATTTTCTTCGCTTTTTCCACCGCCTGATCAATTGTACCAATCATGTAAAACGCACTTTCAGGAAGGTGATCGTAATCGCCGTCCACAATGCCTTTAAAGCCTTTAATTGTGTCTTCAAGCTGAACAAACACACCCGGTGCACCCGTAAAGACCTCAGCAACATGGAACGGCTGCGAGAGGAAACGCTGAATCTTACGCGCTCTAGCCACAACCATTTTATCTTCTTCAGAAAGCTCATCCATACCCAAAATAGCAATGATGTCTTGCAGATTTTTATAGCTCTGCAGCGTTTGCTGCACGCGGTTAGCAACATCATAATGTTCGTCACCAATGATACGGGCATCCAAAATACGTGATGTTGAATCAAGTGGATCAACCGCTGGGTAAATCCCTTGTTCCGCAATTTGACGAGACAAAACAGTTGTCGCATCCAAGTGAGAGAACGTCGCAGCAGGCGCAGGGTCGGTCAAGTCATCGGCAGGCACGTAAACGGCCTGAATAGATGTAATCGAACCTTTGTTCGTTGATGTAATGCGTTCCTGCATCTGACCCATTTCAGTGGACAGCGTTGGCTGGTAACCCACAGCCGACGGAATGCGGCCAAGCAGCGCGGACACTTCGGAGCCAGCTTGCGTAAAGCGGAAGATATTATCAAGGAAGAACAAAACGTCTTGGCCTTCTTCATCACGGAAATATTCCGCCATGGTGAGAGCAGACAAGGCCACGCGAGCACGCGCACCCGGAGGCTCGTTCATCTGACCAAATACAAGCGCCACTTTGGAGTTTTTGTAATCATGCTCTTTAATAACACCCGCCTCCATCATCTCATGGTAAAGGTCGTTTCCTTCACGCGTACGCTCACCAACGCCGCCAAAGACAGACACGCCGCCGTGACCCTTCGCGATATTATTGATGAGTTCTTGAATTGTAACCGTCTTACCAACGCCGGCGCCGCCGAACAGACCAATTTTACCACCTTTTGAATATGGGCAGAGAAGGTCGACAACTTTAATACCGGTGACAAGCTGCTCAACTTCTGTGGCTTGCTCGGCAAAAGAAGGCGCTTCACGGTGAATACCCCATGATTGCTTTGCCCCCACTTCCGGCCCGCCATCAATAATGTCGCCAGTTACGTTCATGATCCGGCCAAGAACTTCCGGCCCGACAGGCACAGAAATAGACTCTTCCAGATCAACCACTTCGGTGCCGCGAACAAGACCATCGGTCATATCCATCGCAATGGCCCGCACAGTGTTCTCTCCAAGGTGCTGCGCGACTTCAAGAACCAGTTTCTGCCCTTGGTTCTCCGTTTGAAGCGCGTTCAAAATCGCCGGAACTTGTCCTTCGGGGAACTGCACATCGACAACCGCGCCCATAATCTGGGTGATTGCACCTTTTGCACCTGTTTGTTTCTTAGCCATATCTTCCTCTTCCTTCTTTTAAACTGTTTTATTCATTACCGCGGGGTATAAAACCACCCGCTACAATTCCTGCTTCTTCGCCGTCTGAACGTGAAGAGTAGCGTGGTTCACCCGAAATTGTTTTAGGCATTTCCACGAATCGTCTTAGTGCACCCGTTCCAGCCGCGTCATAGGCTGGCTTTACAGTGCTGCTTTCTCCCTTACCCACGAGCTCTAACTTCCCATTCATTTAAGCGCCTCCGCACCGGAAATAATTTCAATCAATTCTTTAGTAATGTAGGCCTGACGGGCGCGGTTATATTGCATAGTCAGATCATCAATAACTTCGCCAGCATTCCGCGTGGCATTATCCATCGCTGTCATCCGCGCGGCTTGTTCCCCAGCGGCGCTATCAAGTAGCGCGCGGAAAATTTGCACACCGAGATTACGCGGCAGCAAGGCATCGAGAATTTTTTCTTCCTCAGGTTCAAAATCATACGGCGAGACTTGCCCTTCTTCTTCCGGCTCCTCTTCTCCTTCGGCCACTTCGGGCAAGGCGAATGGAATAAGTTGCTGGGATTCAGGTTTTTGCGTCAGCACAGACACAAACTCATTGTAGATCAGCGTGCAAACATCAAACGCACCCGCTTCAAATTGCTCCAACACATATTCAGTCACCTGATTGGCATCGGCGAACTCCACGCGGGCGGTACCGAAAATACCGACAAAGCTCTGCGCAATTTTGTTGGAGTGACCGGAACGCAAAAGATCGCGCCCCTTACGGCCAACACAAATGATCGAGACATCTTTGCCCGCAGTCGTCAGCTCATTGATTTTCACGCGCGCAGCTTTAACCAGATTACCGTTAAAGCCGCCGCAAAGCCCACGATCAGCCGTAACAACAATCAACAGATGCTTTTGATCGCTACCTGTTCCTACCAAGAGAGGAGAGCTCGCATCACTGACCACAACATTTTTCGCCACGCGCGCCAACATCGCCGCCATCGCGCTCGCATAGGGTTGCGACGCTTCAGCCTGATTTTGGGCTTTTTTCAGCTTCGACGCCGCAACCATCTTCATCGCTGAAGTGATTTTGCGGGTCGATTTAACCGATTTAATCCGGTCTCTATAATCGCGTAATGATGGCATTGTTGCCTAAACCTTCTCTTTGAATACCCTACCCTTAAGCAGCTTTTTTATCGCCAGCATCCCCGGCAAAGCCTTTGGTGAAATCACCGATAAATGTGTGAAGTCTAGCTTCAAGCCCTTCAGAAATTTTCTTCTCTTCGCTCAGTGTGTCGAGAATTTCTTTACCGCTTGAACGTACAGTTTCAAGCAGGCGCGCTTCATAGGCCTCAACATCAGAGACAGGAATATCATCAAGATATCCCTTGGTTCCGGCGAAGATCACCACAACCTGCTCTTCCACTGTTAATGGAGAGTATTGCGGCTGTTTCAAAAGGATCGTCAAACGCTCACCGCGCGCCAAAAGTTTTTGAGTAGAGGCATCAAGATCAGAGGCAAACTGCGCGAAGGCTTCCATTTCGCGGTATTGCGCAAGCTCAAGCTTAATAGAGCCCGCAACCTGTTTCATAGCTTTGATCTGCGCGGCAGATCCCACACGGGAAACAGACGCACCCACATCAATGGCGGGACGAATACCTTTATAGAACAAGCCTGTCTCTAGGAATATCTGACCATCGGTAATCGAAATCACGTTGGTTGGAATGTAAGCAGAAATGTCTCCACCTTGCGTTTCAATAATCGGCAAAGCCGTCAATGAACCGCCGCCTTCTGCTTCTGACATTTTCGCAGAGCGCTCAAGCAAACGAGAGTGAATGTAGAAAACATCACCCGGATACGCTTCACGGCCCGGAGGACGACGAAGAAGAAGTGACATTTGACGGTACGCAACAGCCTGTTTTGAAAGATCGTCGTAAATCACCAAACCGTGCAATCCGTTGTCGCGGAAAAATTCACCCATGGCCGCGCCGGTATAAGGCGCAAGATATTGCATCGGCGCAGGATCGGATGCCGTCGCCGCCACCACGATTGAATATTCCATCGCGCCCTGCTCTTCGAGTTCTTTAACAAGCTGCGCAACAGTCGAGCGCTTTTGACCAATAGAAACATAGATACAGTAAAGGTGCTTCTTCTCGTCAGAAGCTTTATTGATTGTGCGCTGATTAATCATCGCATCAATCGCCACAGCTGTTTTACCAGTTTGGCGATCACCAATTATCAATTCACGCTGACCACGCCCGATAGGAACAAGCGCATCAATCGCTTTAAGGCCGGTTTGCATCGGCTCGAACACAGACATACGTGGAATAATACCCGGCGCTTTTACTTCAACGCGGCTTGTGCCTTTGGTTTTTAGCGGACCTTTTCCATCAATAGGATTACCCAAGCCGTCAACAACGCGGCCCAAAAGCTCTTTTCCAACAGGAACTTCAACAATTTTCCCAGTCCGGCGCACAATGTCGCCCTCTTTAATGCCGCGGTCATCACCAAACACAACAACGCCGACATTGTCAGCCTCAAGGTTCAGCGCCATGCCGCTTACCCCGCCGGGGAATTCAACCATTTCACCAGCCTGAACGTTATCAAGGCCGTAGACGCGGGCCACACCGTCACCAATGGACAAAACTTGTCCAATTTCAGCGACATCGGCTTGCGCACCAAAATCGGCGATCTGCTTTTTTAAAATCTCTGAGATTTCTGCTGCACGAATTTCCATTTATCGTTTTCCTTCTCGGTTCTCTAAACTTACGAAACTTCTTTTAAACTTATATTCTCATTAGCGCCGCTACCCATGGAGACCTTAAGGCGCTCCAGCTTACGACGTACGGAATCATCAATCATGGTGGACCCAACTGTAACGATCATACCGCCCAGTATACCCGGCTCCACTCTAGCGTTAATCGCTACATCTTTACCAATCGCTTTGGAAAGCGCATCTTGCAGCTCTTTTTGCTGCTTGGCGCTCATATCCTGTGCAATCTGAACATCCACTGTAACTGCGCCGCGGCGCTGCGCCAATGCGCCCTCAAAAGCTCTTATAATGTCTGAAAGAATGTCCAAACGGCTGTTTTGCACCAAAACACCGAGAAAATTCTTTGTAATATCTTGGAATTTAGCCTTATCAGCAATCGCGCCCATCGCCTTAAAAAGAGCCGCATCATCATACAAGGGGCTTCGAATCGTAGCATTCAGATCGTCGGAAGTTTGAATCATTACCGACAGATCTTGGAGATCCTTCTCAACTTTTTCAAGTTTTTCACCCTCTTCTGCCAACTCAATCAATGCGTTAGCATAACGTTGAGCAATAACCGACGAGGTTTGTTTTGTAGCTGACACTCTGCAATGCTCCCTTTCAACATGTGCATTCATTGGCCGAGGATTTAGCATAGCCCAGCAAGCATGACAAGCCCTATGGGCAGTGTTTTTGCAGGCAATTTTACAAAAGCAAAAATCATGCGGGGAAAAAGAAATTTGTAGACCTGACATGAACGCGGATTTAGGGCTTAATCTAGAACTTACAAACATATGAATATAAAGAGATTATGACATCTTCTCGCGCCACTATTGCTTTATTCACCCTGATCCTCTTGGAGGGGTATGTCGTTTTGTCATCTGAATTACTAGCAATTCGGCTCAGCTTGCCGTTTGTAGGCAGCGGAACGGATACAATTTCAATCATCATTGCAGCCGTTTTAATGCCTCTGGCCTTTGGATATCAAGCAGGCGGGCGCTTTAAGCCGGGCTTTCAACGCACGCTTTTTGGTGATTACAGATATATCAGCGTCCGTGAAAAGCTCGTCACCAACATGCTCATAGCTTTAGGCATTTTACTGCCCGGTCTGTCTTACAGTCTTCTTGATGGACTGTTCATGACTCTCCTCGAGTTTGGTTTTAGCAACCGCTTTATTTTAACTGCACTTTATGCCGGATTGTTTATTGTCACCCCCGTCTATTTATTGGCGCAAACTATTCCGCTGACCTGCAATTATTTCTCGAAACAGCGGTTAGCCAAGATTACCGCTCGCATTTTATTTTTCTCAACTCTCGGCTCATTTCTCGGCGCCGTATTCTCAACACTCGTGCTTATGGCTCATATTGGCGTGCACAACACAGCTATCATCAATTTCGTAATTCTTGGCATTTTGATCACAGTGATGAGCAGAGAAAAGCTTTCAATGCGGATCGCATTGACGTGGGCTATCGTACTGGCCGGAATTTTAGGCAATTCTGCACAAGTCATGAAGGATTTAAGAATTGTTGAGAACAACCAATACAACACCATTTCAGTTATGAGAACTGATGGCCAGCGGCACCTTTTCATTAATAAGAATTCCTCATCAATGTATTCAGAGACAGGACAAAAACACGCCTATATAGAATTCATTGAGAGAATTCTTCTGAATACTATTCCTGAAAATCAGGGGCCAAAAGATATACTCGTTCTTGGCGCCGGCGCCTTTACGTTAGGGTCCGAAGATGAAGTAAATAATTACGATATCGTCGACATTGATAAAAACCTTAAAGGCATCGCCGAAAAGCATATTTTACAAAAATCAATTGGCAAAAATAAGGACTTTCACGCCATGCCAGCGCGCGCCTATCTGGCACAAACACAAAAGCAATATGACGTGGTGATCTTCGACGTTTACACAGGCGGGCTAACATTGCCTGAACATCTGGTCACGAAAGAGTTTTTTGAACAAATCCGCAATCGCTTAAAGCCCAATGGAAGCTTCATCGCCAACATGGCCCTCTCTCCAAATTTCGCTACCCCCATCAGCCGTAACTTTGACAACACCATTCGCGTCATATTCCCGCATATTTCACGCCATGTGATTGGCGAGGCTTATGGACTTTGGACAGAGAACGAGGATGAAATTAGAAACGTGATGTATGTTTATAAAAGCCACCCCAAGGATGATAAAAAATCGATCTATACCGATACAAAAAACAGCTCTTTTTTAGATCGTCCAGCTAACAGGCCGTAAGCAAAAGCTTAAAACAAAAATTCCTGAATACCGGGAAAAGCAAACAGCTCAAATTCAAACA
This sequence comes from Alphaproteobacteria bacterium, assembly GCA_021776025.1. Classification (GTDB taxonomy): domain Bacteria; phylum Pseudomonadota; class Alphaproteobacteria; order Micavibrionales; family Micavibrionaceae; genus TMED27. The sequence goes on along the minus strand of JAJFGR010000007.1, from coordinate 97,609 downwards.
GAGCGAAACGTTCTGGATTTACAGCCATTGCAACCCCGCGAAAAACCAGCAGATGCAGCACATAAATTTCGAGACTACGCCGACCCAGCAATTGGATCAGCGCAACAGGCGGAAATGTTTTAAAGCTGAGGCGATCAAAGCTTCGCGGCTCAAACCGGTAAAGCATAAAGCACACAACCACCATGCCGCCAACAAACACCCCAAACTGTAATAGCGAAAGACTGGGTAACAGCACGCTCTGCTCCAGAATATAAGCACTGATAATGGCGGCCAGATAAGACATGACCATCCAGCGCGGTGCCAGTACATCCTCTTTTCGCCGGCGCAATGTTCCCATCAAGGTAAAGAGGAGCCCCAGCGTGCCATATTCAATAAATAAAAGCGTCGGCATAGACAGCAAAAAGAGTAGGAAAAACATCCCGGCAAACGCCTCGCGATTGCGCAGCGCATGGCTAAACATCCAATCCACCGCCATGCGCGCGAGAATAAGCGTAAAGATAATATTGAGCGGAAAAATATGCTCCCCTGCAGCTATCGTAGACAGCGCAACAACCCCGCCAACCACCCAAAACAGCTTTGGAATTTCACGCGTATTCGCATAACCAATCAGGAAAAACCAAATCGGCACGCTGAGCCGTCCCCAAACGCGCCACCAAGCCTCCTCAGGAAAAAAGAAATAGCCTATATGATCAACAATCATAAAAATGATTGCCAGAGCTTTGAGTAAATCATAGCTGGTGAGCGCGGCCGGAAGCGTTTTCGTTTTAAGAATATCTACCACACCCAGCTCCAATTCATGAACTCATAGCCCTGAACCCCGGCCAAAACCGCAATGGTTTTAAACAGCAATAAATGCCCGACATAAATTTCCAGCGTATACCGCCCGCAAACTTGCACGAATTTACGACCAACGCCGGTCATACCCTTTGTCATCTCAGGATAGGTTTTAGGCTCAAATTTAAACAAAGCGCCAGTGACCAAAGCCATACCGCCCGCCAACACAAAGAATTTCAACCCAAACAGCGCATAACCGAAACTTTGCAAAAACACATAGCCGAGACAAACAAAAACCGCATAACGGAAGATCTGCTCTTTATCCTTATGATGGCGAATCAGGTAACCGAAAACAGCAAAAATGAACGCCAGCGCGCCAAACTCAAACACGATAAAGCTCGGCAAAGCGATAATGAATAGCGCCGCCGAACCCGCCCAAAGATGCGCGGTACTTTTCGACAAGAATTTCATGAGCGGATCAAGCGTAAGGCGCACCACAATAATTGTCACCAGAATGCTTAATGGCACCAACCCCATCCCGGCGAAAACATTACTGGCAAAGACGATGGCCGCACCAACGATCAAACGCGGCGAGATGTCTCGGCTGCGCGCATAACCAATCAGGAACAGCCAAACCGGAAACGAAAGCCGGCCAATCGTCCGCCACCACATCTCCTCAGGAAAGAAATATAGCCCCATATGGTCGATAACCATCATCAAAACCGCAAAGGTTTTCAGCAGATCATAAGAGGTAACTTCGGTTGGGAGGGTTTTTAAGACCATAATAAGGATGGTCTCACAAAACATTATCGAATAAAAGTTCTATGGAATATATTGACAACCGCCAAGATTACATGATATTTTCCGTAAAAATTAATTTTTAGAGACAAAAACCATGAAAATACTTCCTGTAATCACGAAAGAACCTTCTGTAATCAAGGGATTTTTTAACTTTGTTCGGGACCTTGCAAAATCCAAACCTGACCCGGTGGCTGCACTCTATCCAGACGCCACACAGGCTACTAAGCAATCAAGTGCCACCAACGAGGGTAAGGATTTTCTCGCTAATGCGCGTGCCGCTGAAGGTAAGAATCTCCCTGATGGTTACGAATCTGACTTCATATAGGCAAAACGCTTATAAGAAGCTCTGCAAATATACACCAATAATATATTGACATAATTAGAGCGTCTATCTTATAAAGCTCCATGGTTGAAATATACACAGAAGCCGAAGCGGAGCGCATATTAGCGGATTATCAGCCGCATCCTGACACAGACAGGGTGCGTTATATGCCGGAAAACCCTTCTTTAATCTTACCGTTGGTTCAACAAGGCTGGATTGATGCGGCCGTAATTCCTGCTTCGGATACACTTAAAGCCGAACTTACAAAACCAGAAAACACCGTACACCCTGCCGAAATTTTAAAAGTATCGGGAATAATCAAAACATCTATGGATAAAATATCACTGCCGGGTATAAACGATTTTCAAAAAAGTCGGATGAATGCGTGTATGGCATTTATGCGAGCAGCTGGTTACACCAGTGAAAAAACACAGGCTTTCATTTTAGCTTACCATCCTAATGTGGATTTTTCTTTCGAACCAAGACTTCATGTTGATACGACAATCAACGCTTATACGGCATCATTTGGAGCGGCCATGGAGTTTCTCACCGTCAGTATCCCTGAAAATAGCCACCGCGGTTCAGTCTTTGGCTGCAAAGATTGGGAAGAACAAAAACAATTCCTCAAAGATATAGACATCTGTGATAATGCCGAAGAACACCTTGCAAGCTTTGAGCTTGGTGATCTCGTCGTGTTCGGCAAAAATCTCATACACAGATCCTCACGTTTTGTATGCAACGATGGCGACCGTGAGGGCCAAGGCCTTGTTGGTTATAGCCTGAACCCTTTTAAATATTGCCTATAGAAAACTCTGCGGGTCGATGTCGATATAAACCCGCACGGTTGATGGGGTTTTAACGCCGCCCACCCAATGGGCAATGGTTTTTTGAATATCCAGATTTTTATCCGCCTGCACCAAAAGGCGATAACGGAATTTTCCGCGCAAACGCGCAAACGGCGCAGGCGCAGGGCCGAGGGTAGTTATTCCGGCTTCTTGGGGCGCAGATTTACCCAGCGCTTTGGCCACATCAACCACCTGCCCCTCATCACGCCCAGAAACGATAATGCCAACAAGGCGGCTATATGGCGGCATATGCGCGGCTTCCCGTTCCGCTGCTTCGGTCTCTAAGAACGGATCACGCAAACCTTCGGCGAGCGCCTTCATAATCCGGTGATCAGGCATAAAGGTTTGTAGCATCACCCGGCCCTTCTTGGCCGCGCGTCCGGCCCGTCCCGCAACTTGGTGAAGGAGTTGATAGCAGCGTTCAGCGGCGCGCAGCTCTCCGCCCGTAAGCCCCAAATCCGCATCGACAACACCAACCAAGGTTAGGTTCGGAAAGTGATGCCCCTTGGCAATAATTTGTGTGCCGATAATAATGTCGACTTTGTCGTCTTTAATATCCTTGAGCATCTTGCGAAGAACATCATTATTCTCCGCCGTATCCGACGCCAGCATCAAAATATTTGCATCAGGAAACAAAGCTTTGGTTTCTTCAAAAATACGTTCAACGCCCGGGCCACAAGCGGCAAAACTATCAGCTTCACTGCATTCCGGACAGTGTTGCGGTGGACGGGTTGCAAATCCGCAATGATGACATTGAAGTTTACCGCTAGATTTATGTTCAACGAGCCACGCCGTGCAGCGCGGGCAATCCATCCGGTGCCCACAAGAGCGGCAGAGAGTCAGCGGCGCATACCCCCGGCGATTAAGAAACAGCAAAACCTGCTCGCCGCGCTCAATCGTTTCCGTGATCGCGTCTTTCAATGTTGGCGAAATGAAATGCAGCGCTTCGGGTTTATGCTCTTTCGCGCGCATATCGATAGATTCAATTTCCGGCATCCGCGCGCCGCCAAAACGATCTGGCAGATGAAGATGTTCATACCGCCCGGCCCAAGCATTGTGAATAGTTTCAAGTGACGGCGTTGCCGAAACCAGCACGACGGGAAAGCCGCCCATATGGGCGCGAACCACCGCCATATCACGCGCATGATAAATCACGCCGTCTTCTTGTTTGTACGCAGGCTCATGTTCTTCATCGACAACAATAAGACCAAGATCCTGGTACGGCAGGAACAGCGCTGAGCGCGCGCCAACCACAACTTTCGTGTGCCCTTCTGCCACACCGCGCCACGTTGTTTTGCGTTGCCCGGTTGCAAGATGTGAATGCCAAAGCGCGGGCGCGCAGCCGAAGCGATCTTGAAAACGATCAAGAAAGGCATTGGACAGCGCAATCTCCGGCAGCAGAATGAGGACTTGTTTATCTTGTTTGAGGGCTTCGGCGACAGCCTCAAAATAAACTTCTGTTTTCCCCGCGCCCGTTACGCCATCCAAAAGCGCCGCATGATATTTATCATCGCGAACAGCTTTTTTAAGATGCTCTGCCGTGCTGTCCTGATCTTCTGAAAGCGCTGGCCCCACCCGATGCGGATCAGGTTTACGGCACGGAGCGGAATTAAAAATTTCAGTTTCTTCCAAAACACCTTTACCGGCAAGCGTTTTAACAACCCCTGCGCTCACGTCTGCTTCACGCGCAATGCTGGCCGCAATGCGCGGCACACCATCACTCAAAACATCCAGAACCTTTTGCTGCTGCGCAGTCACTTTTAACCTGTCATTGCGAGGAGCGTCAGCGACGCGGCAATCCATTTCTAGATTGCTTCGCTGCGCTCGCAATGACGAAAGCAGCCGGTAACCCTTCGCCGGCTTTGGTGGCTCCAGCGCACCAAAAACCGGCAGCGCCATTTTAAGAACGAACCCGCGCGGGCTCATCGTGTAATCCGCCACCCAATCGATAAACTGCCGCATCACCTCAGGCATAGGTTTCAAAGCGTGCTTAAGAACGACAGATTTAAGCTTACCCGGTTTTACATCCCCAGCCGGATCACCCCAAACCACCGCAGGCACTTCACGCCCACTTAAGGGCACGGTCACATACTCGCCAGGCACCAGCGCTATATCGTCGGGCACGCCATAATCATAAGCTTTATCAACAGGATACGGCACCAACACACACATGCAGGACTGCGGCTCAGCCTCTGGCCCCTGCTGTTCTTCGTTAAATAGTGAGGCCTGCCCATTTTTCATTGACATAATATAAATTACTCTTTACGGTGGCTTTTTATGAATTAAAGCATGGTTATTATGCAAGACAAAACATACATACAAAAAATTTGGAACTCTCTGCTGGAAAGTGGTCCTGCAAAACCCTAAGGCGTGCATTCAACCTTGAGGGCAACCTCGGGCCAAAACCTCTGAATCCAAAAAACGTTAGCATGGTCGTTCTATCCCCTACAGAACCACACTCTATAAACTCCATCACAATGTTTACAGCAGATCTCGGCCAACTTGTTCTTTGGAACAAAGAGCACGAAACTGCTGCCAATGAGTTGATTGCCCAAAGATGGCATAACATTGCCAGCTATCTTGAGTTTAATAACGCAAAAAATCCACAGCAAGGTTCTCTTATTGATGCTATCCGCGATATAGCGAACATCATTGCCGAACCTGACCCTAAAGATGATAAAAAGGTTACTATACCTATAAAAACCCTCGAAACCATCGTTCAGAACCAAAAGGAAAGAAAGCATCAGGCCCATTTAATAGACGCTTTCCATCATCTACCTGATGCAGCTGACTCACTTGAGCTTTTTGCATGGGGCGTTAACGAATACTTTCCTCAAGGCTTGGTACGAAACTATCAAAGACATTCTGTCCTTCCCCCTTAAAATAAGGTTAGGCTTGAAAACATCGCCTAATCTGATTACCTATGGAGAGTTCAATTTCCAAACACAGGGTAAGCACACATGAAATTCTTCGTCGACACAGGTGACATTGATGAAATTAAATCTTTAGCCGCCACAGGCATGGTTGATGGAGTAACAACCAACCCCTCGCTGATCGCCAAATCAGGACAAGATTTTAAAGAAGTTATTCAAAAAATTTGCAGCATCGTCGATGGCCCTGTCTCTGCCGAAGTCGCAGCCACAGATTACGAAACCATGCGCGCAGAAGCCGAGGTCATTCGTAAATGGGGCGATAATATTGCGGTAAAAGTGCCGCTGACCGAAGACGGCCTGCGCGTATGTAAGGAACTCTCCGATGACGGAACTATGGTGAATGTAACGCTGTGCTTCTCTGCACTTCAGGCCCTGCTCGCGGCCAAAGCCGGCGCGGCGTTCGTTTCTCCATTCGTTGGGCGGCTGGATGACATTGGCTCAAACGGCCTAGACCTCATTGCCGACATCCTGCGCATCTATGATAACTATCCGCAGTTCGACACCGAAGTGCTGGTCGCCTCAGTCCGTAACCCAATTCATATTTTAGAGAGCGCCAAGATGGGCGCGCATGTCATGACCTCACCGCCGGGTGTCATTCGCCAGCTTTATAAACACCCGCTGACGGCTTCCGGCCTTGCCGCGTTTGTCGAAGACTGGAAAAAAACCGGGCAAAGTATTCTATAAGAATAAAGGTTGTGGTAGACTCAATCCTATGACTGATACCGCCCCCCAACCTGCCGAGAAGCCCGTGACAACAAAAGAAGATATTCTGGAGTTTCTGAAAGAAAACCCAAATTTTCTCCAGGAAAATCCCGATGTACTCGACGCATTGATCCCGCCGAAAAAACGTGCGGTGCGCGGACAGCCTGCGGATTTCCAATCCTATATGATTGAACGGCTAAAGACCGATAAGAACGAAGCCGTGCAAACCTCGCGCGAGATTGTTGAGACGTCCCGCGCCAACATGAACAACCAGCAGCGCATCCACGAAGCCGTACTGCGGATGTTAGAGGCCACAAACTTCGCTGACTTTATCCACTCCATCACCATGGATCTGGCAGCTTTGTTAGATGTTGATATCGCCGTTCTGGTTGTTGAGGCCGATGGCGAGTCTATCCCGCAAATTCAAACAACCGGCATCCGCGCTGTCCCTGAAGGCACTGTAAGCAGCTGGATGAAGGATAAAACGGTGATGTTGCAAGATGATATTAGCGGTATCGAAGCCATCTATGGCGGCGGCGCCACGCTGGTGAAATCGCAAATTCTACTGCGCGTTGATATTTCAATGGATACTCCGCCCGCTATTCTGGCGTTCGGATCACGCGAAGCCGATATGTTTAGCGAAGGTCAAGCAACAGACCAGATCCTCTTCGTCGCCCGCGTCATCGAGAGGTGTTTCCGCACATGGCTCCACCTTCCGGCATAAAGCCCGACACAATCGCTATCTGCGCTCCTGACCTCGCCAAACATTTAAATGATTGGCAAGATTATCTGCGCCATGAAAAACAGGTCTCCAAACATACACTGCGCGCCTATAGCGCCGATATTTCTCATTTCATCCAATTTCTGTTCGGTTATTTGGACAAAGAACCCAGCCTGAATGACCTGTCCGATGTTGATATCCGCAGCTTTCGGGCATGGATGAGCAAAAAGGCTATGGATGGAACGGGGAATGCCAGCCGCGCGCGGAGCCTCTCAGGCGTTAAAAGCCTACTGAGCTGGCTCGACCGCCAAGGCATCATGCATAACGCCGCGATTAGCACCGTGCGCAGCCCGAAATTACCACATAAGCTCCCGCGCCCCGTTCATGAAAAACAAGCACTCAATATTTTAGAAAATGCAGGCCTGCTGACCAAAGAAGATTGGATCGGCCAGCGCGACCGCGCGCTATTCACTTTATTATATGGCTGCGGCCTGCGGATTGATGAAGCGCTGAGCCTGAACATTGCCGATATGCCGCGCGATGGATTCTTGCGCGTTGTCGGGAAGGGCAACAAAGAACGACAAATTCCAGTGATTGATATTGTTACCCAGACATTGAATGCATATTTGGAGCAATGTATTTTTCCTACCCTGCCCGAACGACCTTTATTCGTTGGCGCGCGGGGCGGACGGCTCAATCAGGGCGTCGCGCAAAAAGCCATGCGGGATTTACGGGTGACGCTCGGCCTGCCGGAAAATGTCACGCCGCATGCGCTGCGTCATAGCTTCGCCACGCATTTACTGCAAAACGGTGCAAACTTAAGAGAAATTCAGGAACTGCTGGGCCATGCGAGCCTCTCGACAACCCAGCGCTACACCGAAGTCAACGCCGAGGAACTCATGAAGATATACAAAGCCGCCCACCCACGGGCTTAGATATGAATCGGGCGTTTATGAACGGCCAGCGCGGCTTCTTTCACGACTTCTGTCAGCGTTGGGTGAGCATGACAAGTGCGGGCGATATCTTCCGCCGTACCTTGAAATTCCATCACTGAAACGACTTCTTGAATAAGATCCCCAGCGCCCGGGCCGATGATATGTGCACCGAGTACACGGTCGGTTGCTTTATCCGCCAGAATTTTCACAAACCCATCCATCATGCCCATCGCGCGGGCGCGACCATTGGCCATGAACGGAAACTTGCCTGAATTATAAGCAACGCCCTCTTCTTTCAACTGCTCTTCCGTCTTACCGACATTCGCCACTTCCGGCCATGTATAAACCACGCCGGGAATGAGATTGTAATCAATATGCCCACTTTCACCGCTGAGCATTTCAGCCAAAATAACGCCTTCATCCTCAGCTTTATGCGCAAGCATCGGTCCGGTGATCACATCACCAATCGCGTATATACCTTCAACGGACGTTTCAAAAAACTCATCGGTTTTAATCTGCCCACGCTCCGTTAATTCCACGCCAACTTTTTCAAGGCCAAGCCCTTCGGTATAGGGCTTGCGTCCCACAGCCATCAGGATAATATCAACGCTCATTTTTTCTTCAGCCCCACCAGCCGCCGGCTCCATCGTCAGGTCAACGCCTTTGGCCGTGGCTTTCGCGCTTGTCACTTTCGCGCTGGTCTTAAATGTAATGCCCTGTTTCTTGAAAATCTTTTCAGACTCTTTACGAATTTCGCCGTCCATACCGGGCATGATTTGATCAAGGAATTCCACGACTGTGACGTCTGTGCCGAGGCGGCGCCAAACCGTGCCCATCTCCAAACCGATCACCCCGCCGCCAATAACGACCATGCTCTTCGGCACTTCCGATAACTCAAGCGCACCGGTGGAGGACACAATTTTTTTCTCATCAATTTCAATGCCGGGCAAAGAAACAACATCGCTGCCGGTGGCAATCACGATACTCTCCGCTTCGTATTCGTCGTTACCGACTTTAACTTTTCCCGCCGCGACAATTTCCGCCGCGCCTTCGATATGCTGAATTTTGTTTTTCTTAAACAAAAACTCGATGCCTTTGGTGTTAGCCTCAACCACATCATCTTTAAACGCCATCATCTTTTTTAAATTTAATTTCGGTTTGGTTTCAATGCCGATGTCGCCGAAGTGATGTTCAGCCTCTTCAAATTTTTCTGAGGATGAAAGCAGGGCTTTCGATGGTATGCAGCCAATATTGAGGCATGTTCCGCCCAGCGTCTTGCGTTTTTCTACGCATGCGGTTTTAAGACCGAGCTGCGCAGCGCGGATAGCGCACACATATCCGCCCGGACCGGAGCCTATAACGATTACATCGAATTTTTCTGACATAGGAATTCTTCTCTATTTTGTTTTATAAAACTGCTTTAAACTACTAGAAACACTGTAAAACACAAGCCCCATAAACATGATGTCTTCTCTCTATAACCATATGCAAGCCGCGGTCGACATTGTGGAAACAAGCCCACACCCGGCGAACAAGATTGCAGCCACCATTGCCGGAGAGGGCTTTGCGCTATCCCGCGTAAACACTTGGCCTGCGGCCATTGTGGGGGCCATTGGCACACAAACCGCTATCGGCAATTCCAGCGGCACAATCCATGCGGAAACAGCGTGCATTCTGTCCGCACCCAAAACCGAAGGCGCGAGTATCTTCGTCACCGACCCGCCCTGCCCCAATTGCATGAAAAACATGGCTGAGGCAGGAATAGGCGCGCTTTACATCGACCATAAAGGCTTTGATAAAGACTGGGCCAAGCGGCGCGGCGATAGCTTTGAAGCCATGTCGATACGGATCGCCGAAAAGGCGGGAATTGATATCCATATCATCTACCGCAAGGAACAGCGTTTTGAGATTATCTCTTCCCATACACCCGGCTATAAGCCACCGATTGAAAACCCGCCAAAAATTGAGGAAACGGCCGGCAGGTTCGACATTTTAATTGAAACCGCACATAAAGAGATGGCGAATGAACCCTTTGTGCTAGCTATGGCCAACAACCCGGATGGGAAAAGCTTCTCCATCCTTGTTAATAGCCACCCAACGATTGGTTACACCTCTGACACGATGGAGAAAAAGGAAGATAAATATAGCTTCCTGATGGAACCTCTAAGCCGCGCACTGATGATTGCTGCACGTCATGGGTTAAAGGTCGATGCACAGCATCTCTATTCCAGCCGCGTACCAACTGCACGGGAATTGGTGAATTTGCTAGGCGCGAGATTAGATCAAATTCAAATTGGCGATATGAGTGCAAGCCGTGATGAAAATGGCCCGCAAGCTCTTCAGCAGCTTAAGGAGGCGCAAATATTGCGTGTAGATTAAGGCCGGTGAAACACCCAGCGCGGCTCGCCCTTAGCCGCTTCATTCGACCAGAAAAAGCGCGGGCTGTCGCACATCCCATCAACAACTTCAATCGCTGTCGGGCACACATCCATGCCCTCAAGCAACTCATCAATTTCTTCCTGCGGAAAACTATCGTAATAGATTTCGACAAACGGTTTATCATCCATCATACACAAACCAAATTGCTCGCTCGCGCCCTCAAACGGAATATTTAAGGCGTCGCTACGCACTTCACCTTCATGGTCAGTTACAATCATCAGATTGAAAAAATATCCGTCTGGATTATCGAGATTAATATGTGAGGCCACATAATCTTTTTTACCATCGCAGGTTACATCCTTATGATGTACAACCACATTTTTCGTATCAAAATTCTGCCCCCATTCAAAACGCGTTTCCGCAAGAAGGTGATCGTATAAAACATCCTCCTTGGGGGCAGGCTTACTGAGCGTTGTAAAAGGCTCACGTATTGGATCTTCCGTCGCAACATCAAAATCATCGACAGAACCAGCCAAAACCGGACTAGAACAAAGAATTATAGCGATAAGAACGAAAGCGAGCCTAGACATCAAGAACGAGGCGTGACGGATCTTCCAGCGCTTGCTTCATGCGAACAAGGAAGCTCACCGCTTCACGGCCATCGATGATGCGGTGGTCATAGGAATGCGCGAGATACATGATCGGGCGCGCTTCAATAGAACCATCGCCCATCACCATCGGACGCTGCACAATGTTATGCATGCCGAGGATAGCGGATTGCGGGGCGTTCAAGATTGGTGTTGAAAGCATAGAACCGAATGTTCCACCATTGGTGATAGTGAATGTACCGCCGGTCATTTCATCAATTGTGAGTTTACCGTCGCGCGCGCGCGTACCGAGATCAACAATCTTGGCTTCAATTTCCGCCATGCTCATTTGATCGGCTTCACGGATCACCGGCACAACAAGGCCTTGCGGCGTTGAAACAGCCACGCCAATGTCATAGTAGTTTTTGTAGATGATGTCGGTGCCATCAATTTCCGCATTCACCGCTGGAAATTCTTTCAGGGCATTAATCGCCGCTTTGACAAAGAACGACATGAAACCAAGCTTAATGCCGTGTTTCTTGGTAAAGGCATCCTGATATTGCTTGCGCATATCCATCACCGCGCCCATATCCACTTCATTAAAGGTCGTCAGCATAGCAGCTGTGTTCTGCGCTTCTTTCAAACGGGACGCGATGACCTGACGCAGTTTTGTCATACGCACGCGTTCTTCACGTGGGCCGGTTTCGCGTGGGGCTGATGGAGCAGCAGCAGGCGCCGCAGCTTTTGGAGCCGGAACAGATCCTGCATTCTCAGCAATAAATTTTTTCACATCTTCTTTACTCAACCGATCGCCGTTAGCTGGAACTTGGCTCGCATCAATATTATTATCCGCCAGCATTTTACGCACGGCAGGAGATGTTTTGGCATCGCCGGAAGGCTCAGCTGCAGGGGCCGGAGCAGGTTCGGAAAGCACCACAGCCTCTTCTTTCAGCGCTTCTTTCTCAGCGGGCGCTGCAGGCGTATCATTGGCAACCGCGCCGGCATCCATTGCGCCCAAAATCGCACCAACCTCAACTGTTTCACCCTCACCCACTGTAATACTGGCAATAACGCCATCTGCAGGAGCATTCACTTCAAGTGTCACTTTATCAGTTTCCAGCTCAACCAAAGGCTCATCGGCTTTTACGGCCTCGCCTTCTTTCTTAAGCCATTGAGCTACGGTCGCTTCGCTAACAGATTCACCAAGTGTGGGGACAACAATATTGGTCATGAGGATTCTTCTCGTTTCAGGTTGTTATAGTTACAAAATTACGCTGCCACTGGTCTAAAGGCAAGACCTTAAGCACCACTAAATGCCTAAAAATGCGTCCAGCCCATTTTATCAAATAACATGGGAGCGCCGTTTTCATCCAAAATCGTGCAGCCTTCTCCGCTGCCAAAAATGCCAATCACGCAAAGTGTAACGCCCTGCTCCACCGCTTCGCTTTGGAAGGCTTCAATATTGGCTGACGGTACAGCCAGCGCCAGCTCGTAATCCTCGCCCCACGTGATGATATCTTGCGGCGTTGTTTGACCGGAGCTCAGAACCGCGCGCGCCTTATCGGAAAACGGAATTTTTGCGAACTCCAGCGTCGCGCTTAAATTCGAAACCGCGCAAATATGCCCGAGATCCGCAGGCAGCCCATCGGAAACATCCACCCCGGCGCTTGCATATTTTCGCACCAATGGCGCAACCGCCGTGCGGGGATATGGCATGCGGAGCCGGTCAAGACTGGCATCGCCAAGGGGGCCGGTTACAACAACCAGATCGCCCTCTTTTGCCCCGCCGCGGGATACCGCCTGCCCGGTGGGAACAAGACCAAGAGCCGTGATGGAAATGCTAAGACCCCCGGCTGCCATCCCTGTCGTATCACCGCCGGAAATTTGAATGCCGAACTCATCCTGATCCGCCTTAAGCCCGCCGGCAAACGCGGCGATCCAAGCCTCATCAATATCTTTCGGCAGCGCCAGATTAAGCTGATAAGAAAACGGATCAGCGCCCATGGCTGCAAGATCGGAAAGGTTAGAGCGCAAACATTTACGAGCGGCATCCGCCGGCGGCATCTCTTCAACAAAATGATCTCCGCGATTAGAGGTATCGCTGGTGATCACCAGCTGAAAACCCGCCGGAATATCCAGCACGGCGGCGTCATCCTTCAAACCATCGATAGACAGCGGCGCAAAATGTTTTTCTATGAGATCAAATTCAGCCATAGGATCTTAAAGCGCCTCCCTTAAACGCGCGGGCAGCGGCTTCAGGGTCACCCGCTTCACTGATAGCCCGCATCATCGCCACGCCGTTTGCCCCCGCATCGATAACGTTATAAGCATTCTCCGGCGTGATGCCGCCAATCCCGACAACCGGCACGGGCGACAGTGCTATAATTTCTTTAAACTTCTCCGCGCCCAAAACAGGTTTGCCTTTATCGGTTTGTGTTTCATAGAACGGGCCCGTGCCAACATAGTCAACTATAACCGGATCAATCGCCGCCATATGTTCAGGCGTAAAAGCTGTTTGACCAACGATGGCGTCCGCGCCAAGTTTTGCCCGCGCTTCTTCAGCGCTCGCATCGCCTTGGCCCAAATGCACACCGTCTGCGCCAACCGCAAACGCCACATCAACATAATCATTCACCAAAAACGGAATGTTCAAAGGCTTAAGCAGTTCGGCCAGCATCGCCGCATCGGCATTAATCTGCGCTATTGTCCCCGATTTATTACGGTATTGAACCATACTAACCCCGCCCTTAACAGCTTCCATCACGATCGTCGCAATATCCCGCCCCGCGCACACGTGCGGGTCAGCAACGAAATAAATGGAAAGATCGAAAGACTTAGTCACCTACTTAACCGTAAGCGCTTCATCCACCAACTTCGCTTGCTGAGCTTGGTGGCGAGACATCAGGCCGGTGGCCGGCGCTGCCGCGGTTTCTCGACCAACATAAGCGGGACGTTTGGCTTTGATGTCCGCCTCACTCAAAACCGCTTCAATGCGGCGATCAACAAATGTCCAGTAGCCCTGATTTTCTGGCTCTTCCTGACACCAAACCACATCAGCATTTTTGTAAGGTTTGAGTTCTGTAACCAGTGCATTATGCGCAAACGGATAAAGCTGTTCTAAACGGAGAATCATCACATCATCAATTTTGCGCTCGCGGCGCTCAGCCAAAAGATCGTAATAAACTTTACCGCTGCACAAAACGATGCGTTTTATTTTATCGGCCTTGGCAAGACTATCGTGATCATCATCCCACAAGAAACGGTGGAACGTGCTACCTTCGGTAAACATATCTGCCGGCGATACGGCAAGCTTATGACGAAGCAAAGATTTCGGCGTCATCACCACCAAAGGCTTGCGGAAGTCCCGCAACATTTGACGACGCAGCGCGTGGAAATAGTTCGCCGGCGTTGTACAGTTACAAATCTGCCAGTTATCTTCAGCGCAATTTTGCAAGAAGCGTTCAGGCCGCGCCGAAGAGTGCTCCGGCCCCTGCCCTTCATAGCCATGCGGCAAAAGCATAACAAGCCCCGACATCCGCAGCCACTTTGATTCTCCAGAAGAAATAAACTGATCAAACATCACCTGCGCTCCGTTGGCAAAATCACCAAACTGCGCCTCCCAAAGCGTCAATGTCTTTGGATCAGCCATCGAATATCCGTATTCAAAACCGAGCACCGCCATTTCGGATAGCGGGCTATCATGCGCTTCGAATTTGGGTTGTTCGTCGGCAACATGTTGCAGTGGAATGTGCTTGTCTTCGTTTTCTTGGTCATACCAAATGGCATGACGGTGCGAGAATGTTCCACGGCCAACATCCTGACCAGAAAGGCGCACAGCAAAACCCTTTTTCAAAAGTGAACCAAAGGCGAGCGCTTCACCCATCGCCCAGTCAAAACCTTCACCGGTCTCCAGCATTTTGGTTTTGGCATCCAGAACACGTTGCAATTTTTTATTGATGGCAAAACCATCCGGCACAGCTGTAAGCGTTTCACCAAGGCTCTGTAAATCTGCCGTTGTAATATCAGTTTCGCCGCGGCGCGCATCGCCAGAAGCCACTTTCATGCCATCCCACGCGCCTTCAAGGAAATCAGCATCGCCGGGTTCATAATTTTCAGACGCCTGAAACGCCTCTTCCAGATGCGCATGAAACGCATCAACCATCTCCTGAGCTTCTTCAGCCGTTATCACTTTTTCAGAGACAAGCTGCGCTGAATATTTCTCCCGCGCAGTGGATTGCTCCGCAATTTTTTTGTACATGAGAGGCTGCGTAAAGGCAGGCTCATCCCCTTCATTGTGACCAAAGCGACGGTAACAGAACATATCGATCACAACGTCCCGTTTAAATTTTTGACGGAATTCTGTCGCAATCCGCGCAACGTGAACAACCGCTTCCGGGTCATCACCATTCACATGGAAGATCGGCGAGGACAGCGTCTTCGCAACATCCGTAGAATACGGACCAGAGCGCGAGAATTTCGGCATCGTTGTAAAACCAATCTGGTTATTGATAACGATATGAATAGTCCCGCCAACGCGATAGCCGGGAAGCTCTGAAATCATAAGCGTTTCGGCTGTAATTCCCTGCCCCGCAAAAGCCGCATCCCCATGCAGAACAAGTGGCAACACCGCGCCTGACTGAATGTCACCGCGCTGCACCTGCTTCGCCCGCACTTTACCAATCACAACCGGGTTTACAAATTCAAGGTGAGACGGGTTGGCCGTCAAAGAAAGGTGAATGGTATTGCCATCAAAATCACGATCACTGGATGTCCCAAGGTGATATTTCACATCACCGGATCCGGCCACATCATCCGGCGTAGAAGCCTTACCCATAAACTCCGCAAACACGGCCGAGAAAGGTTTACCCATCACATTCGTAAGCACGTTCAAGCGCCCACGGTGCGCCATCCCAACAATGATTTCTTCAAGCCCAAGCTGCCCGCCGCGCTTCATAATTTGTTCCATAAGCGGGATCAAAGCCTCCCCCCCATCGATACCGAAACGCTTCGTTCCCGGATATTTCTTATGCAAGAATTGCTCAAAACCTTCACCGGCAATCATGCGCTCCAAAATCGCGCGCTTGCCGTTCACTGTAAATTCGGTTTTGTTGTGCGGCAGTTCAATGCGCTCTTGGATCCATGTTTTTTCTTCCGGGTCTGTGAGATGCATAAACTCAACGCCAACTGTGCTGCAATAAATTTTCTTAAGCGCTGCTATAAGCTCATTCGCGCTAGCATATTCCAGTCCCAAAAAGCCGCCAATATAAATTGGACGGTTCATATCCACAGGAGTAAAGCCATAGTGGGAAGCCTCCAGCTCAGGATGCGCGCCCTTTTCCTTCATCCCCAGTGGATCAAGGTCAGCGAGCATATGCCCTCGCACCCGATAGGCACGAACCAACATTAAAGCCCCAATTGAATCTCTGGCGGCCTGTTTCAGATCTTCGCCAGACGGTTTACCCTCTGAACGCCTTAGCGGTTGAGCCGCGTCATTCGCCGGATCATCGAACTCCACCCCAAACCGGCGAGCGGCCCTTGAGTTCTCAGGCGGTGTCCAGCTGGCCCCACTTAAATCCTGCAAAAGCGCGGCTTCATCATCATTTAAACCTGTAAAAAAATCCTTCCAACTCTCATCAACCTTGCCCGGGTCAGAAAGAAACTCGCCATAAAGCTGCGCGATATATTCCGCGTTCGGACCAGAAAGAAATGTAAGATTTTCGGATGGCTGTGTCATGAAGTGTCGGCCTCCAAGCCGTTAAGCTACAACTTAGTCGTAAAGTTAATTCGCATTATGGACTTAATTAGTTACGCAGCCAAGATCAAGATGTAAGCGCAGATTTTAATTCCGCCAAAGCGCTGTCTTCCGCAGCGCTGACATTCATAGGGTGGTTAGCATCGTCTGCACTCAGCGAAGAAAGTGTGCCTGCAATTTTACCAACCAGCCCACCAAAAATCCCGCCGGAGCTATCCTCTTCATCAAATTCACCAAACTCGCCGTAAGCTTGCGCGACCGTACTCGCAATCTCCATCAGCGCGCCGCGGTAATTTTTACATTCAGCTTCCGAAACGCGGCCCTGTAACAAGCTCGAAGCATTCCGCGCATCCTCCGCCGCGTTAAAACTCTGCGCCGCCCAGCGCGGCCATTCCGTTTTCATCGCCAGCGTTTGCTTCATCACTTCGGATGTAAACGGCTTGCCCTCATGCAAACGGGCAATCACCTTAATGCAAGTTTCCAGCGCGGCAATTTCCTTATCATCATCAACTTCACCATCGGCATCATCCGCATGGCTGACAAAAACGCCAACCTTATAAGGCAAGCAGGCGAGAAGCTCGAGCTCGGAACCTGAAAAATCTGAAATGGAGGCCATCGTTATTCTCTCTATACGTTGTATGTTGTACCCAAAGACCGCGCCAACGCGTTAAGCGCTTTTCTTTCGCTCGCACTGACATTCAAAAACTGATCAAAACTTTTCGAAGGTTGCTTCTTAAAACGAGCTTTAAGCCTGTACAAGATGTAAGAGCTATAAATGCTGAATTTTTCACCAAGCGAGGAATCCTCATATTCACTAAATGCCATCGCGACCGCTTCACCAATCTCCATCAGCCGTATGACGTAGGCATTCACTTCTTTACCATCGACATAATCGCGCAGCACATCCAGTGCCGCCATGCTGTCTTTCGGCACATCATCGAGCCGTTGTTCCCATTGCGGCCATTCATGTTTGCGCGTAACCGTTTCATTCATAATATATTGCAATAATTCAGAGCCAAAAACCTGCTGGGAAAAACCGTCAAGAATATTAGACAGCGCCGTGTGTTCTTTTTCTGACGCTTCATCACCGCCCGTATCGTCACTTTGGCTAACCCAAAGCCCAACCCGGTATGGCAGGCTAACAATTAACGTTTTTTGATCTGCACTTAGCTTATCCAGCACACTCATAAAAAAGCTCCCCGGCTTCCAACTGACTTATTTCTTAAGTCTACAATGAAAACCGGGGAGTAACAAACAAGGAATTACAAAGGATAGAGAAGCCCGGAACCATGCACCAAGCCTGAGGGGTGGGTGCGGTTATGGGGGGTGGGTATGGGGCGGCATAACGCACGGCTTACCCGGTAAATCCCTTTATGTTTCCTTGTTACAGTGCTTGCGTAAAACCTTTCTTAAAATGGCAGCGCAGATTGAAAATTGTCAGCCAGACGGCCAAACATCGTGTCATCAATCGCCCACGCCATTGCATAAACATATGTACTCGTAATAATTCCAAACATATAATTCGACATAACTTTTCTCCCTACATTTTAGCTATCTCAGCTACCCGCTGATCGTTTCTATCTGAGAAGAGCGTTGCAACTCCCATGCCAGTTATTTACATAACAAACATGTGGATTTATGATATGTTTAAAAAATGAATATTCTTAAATTTCAGATACTTAGCCAATCTCAACCAAAATAAAGGGCGGCAAAAACAACCACCCTCCTTTGCCCATCGGCAATATTTTCCGTAATAAATTATTAACCTATAGCCTGTATCTTTAATAAAAAACACGGGAATAGGGAAAATAATATGCCTTCTATCTACTTTATGAACAACAATCCTGACGCTGAAGCTAAAAATGTCGCATTAATAATGGCCAAACTTGAAGGAATGAACGAAAAGCCAAGGACTGAAGCTGAAAATCAGGCATTAATAGCCAAACTTAAAGAAGAGCACTATAATAGAGACCATTACGATAACGCTGCTGAACAAGAAGCAGATATGCAGCTATTACTCTCATTGATAAAAAATCTTGGTCAGAACGGTGACAATGAAGGTTCCCTTAATTTCAAATCCCAACATGACAACAATATTTCCGTCTCTGCTGGTGGCGTAAGTGGCAACATTTTTCAAAAGGGCCCCGATGATAGTCCAGAAAACATTAATGCAGCCCTTGAAGTAATAATAGCTGCAAAAGCCACCTTCGAAGGTGATGCTGGAATGTTAGGCGGCCACTACGACTACAACGACGAGCAAATGGCCATCATGCTCTATGCTGCTGAAAGAGCCGGATTTACTATATTAGACAAGCCTGAAGGAATAGAAATTTCACAAGAGCTTAAGAACAAAATGGATCCACTATGCGATCAAATGCTAGTTCATTTGGGACTGGCCGAAGCGCCAACACAGGCCATGGGACAAGATCAAGAAGTCGATATGGATAATGTGCTAAAGCCAGCTAGTCTGCAGGTATAAAAACATCCAGAAACGGCACTAAACCCCCTTTGCCAATCGACAGTATTTTCCGTAATGATTGACAAGTGCGCCACACTCTTATAGTTTCCCCGCATGAGTAAAGCGACAACAACAGATTCCCCGCCCCCAGAAGAGCAAAGCGCTGAAGATAGTCGTGCCTATTACCGCGCGATTATTGCGCCGCATCTCAACGCCCTGATCGATAAGCTCGATATGCCCCCTGAAAAAGCCGCCGCGCGCGCAAAATTCGAGAAAAAACTCGATAATGCCATTGAGAACTTAATTGATAGAATATTGTTCCTGCAAAAACCACTTCTGGATGAGCGTTCGCCCCTTTTTAATTATGATGAAAAAACCGCGCGCGCTGCAGAAATTTTAGGGATTTCTCAGGCCGACTTTATCCTCGCCGCACTCATACGACCAGAGCTCTTTGGCCAATCACCGAAAACACTCAACGCCAATATCGAAGGTGCCGTACGCCTCTTCTGGTTCCCGGATCTCAGCGATGATCAATTCGAAAAATTTAAAACCGGCGAAGAATTCCGCGACGCCAAAGCTCACTACATTGAAAAAGCCGCCCTCAAAAACCCACAGCTCTTTTACCAATCACCGGAAACACTCAACGCCAATATCGAAGGTGCCGTGCGCCTCCTCTGGTTTCCACAGATCAGTGATGATCAATTCGAAACCTTCAAGACCAGCAAAACGTTCCGCGCTCAAAAAACCGCCTATATCGAACAAGCCGCCCTCAAACAACCACCGCTCTTTTGCTCCTCGCCGAAAACAATCGCGCTAAATTTTCAATTCATAAAAGCCGCACACAAAACCAAACTTATCACCAGCGACGATATAATGGAATCTATTTTGGAATGTCCGATTGTCTTAACACTTTCAACCAAAAACACGACTCTGCGCATCGTTCACGCGCGGCAAAACAATTTCAGCAGTGGGATATCCCATTTCTACAAAGGCACCGGACGAAATAAAACACAAATTCAGACCAAAGTGCTGGAACACCTAGAACAGGAGTTCAATTCCGCCAGCGCCAACACATCAAACCGCGCCAAGAATCAAGTTCTCTCCATGCGCAAACACGGCATAATCTCAAAGATACCAAACTGGCACCCAGCCGCCGAAGCCGCTTAAGCCGCTATGACGCTTCTTTATTCAGAAATTCAGGGACGCTCTGCTCTTCAACGTCTTTCCTTAACGCCACCACAATTTTTGCAATCGCTGAATCTTCATCAAAACTAATGCGTTGATAACTTGCATTCAATTTTCTGGATAGAACATTACTATTTCTGAGCAAATCATTTACAAAATCTTTAAGGCCATCAAAAACAATTAAAACCCGTCCAAGCGGAAGAATATTCCACAAAAAATCAAACGCCGTAACCTCGCCCTTTTCAACTTCCCAATTCGCATCAGACACAGCAAAAGCGATGTTCATAACCGTATCTTTAAAGCCGGTCACACTATCCTGATCGAGCGCGGCATTCAGTTTTTTGACAGCCCCTTCACACTCAGCCGGGACATTGTCCAATCCCGCGGCTAAATCATCATCTGCCTTATAGGTCAGAGCTGCTTCGGCAATCTGCCTGACCACATCAGGATAAGCTTTATCTTGGGAACATTTCTCTAAAGACTGCCTAAAAACTTTTTCTTCAACCTTATTAGCCCAAAAACCCCTGTCATCCGAACTGCTAACAAACAGACCAATTCTGTGCAGCAGACGGGAAAGATTCTCGATATCAGCTGTAGAAAGGCTCATAATATCAGGCGGCAATCGCTTCCAAAACAGCGTCGCCAAGGCCCGCAGGACTTTCAGAGACTGCAAAACCGGCCGCGCGCATAGCGTCCATTTTCGCAGGAGCGGTATCATCCGCCCCGGAAATCAGAGCGCCCGCATGGCCCATACGTTTCCCCGGAGGAGCTGTCGCCCCGGCAATAAATCCGGCAATCGGCTTTTTAGTTTTGAGGCCTTTATAATATTCGGCCGCTTCAATTTCTGCTGTCCCGCCGATCTCACCAATCATCAAAATCGCTTCAGTTTCCGGATCATTCATGAACAGATCAATACAATCGATAAAGTCCGTGCCATTGACCGGGTCGCCGCCTATGCCGATACATGTTGTTTGACCAAGGCCAACTGCGCCCGTCTGCGCCACGGCTTCGTATGTCAGCGTGCCAGAGCGGGAAACAATTCCCACCTTCCCGCGCGTATGAATATGACCGGGCATAATGCCAATCTTGCACTCATCCGGCGTGATAATGCCAGGACAGTTGGGACCAATTAAACGGGTTTTGGAATTTTTCAGCTTGGCTTTGACCTTGACCATGTCGAGCACCGGAATACCTTCGGTAATGCAAATCGCCAGTTCCATCTCCGCATCAATCGCTTCGACAATCGCAGCCGCAGCGTATGGCGGCGGCACATAGATCACGGTCGCATTTGCGCCAGTGCGGTCTTTGGCTTCAGCCACAGTGTCAAACACAGGAAGGTCGAGATGCTGCTGCCCACCCTTTTTCGGGGTCACGCCGCCAACCATATTGGTGCCATAGGCAATCGCCTGCTCACTGTGAAATGTCCCTTGAGAACCTGTGAAACCTTGGCAAATGACTTTTGTATCTTTGTTAACGAGTACTGACATTGATGTCTCCGCTTGGTGTAAAATTAAGAATCCTGCAATTATTTAACGCTTTGCCCAGCGCAAAAGCAACCTGTGAATACCCCGGAAACACAAAATACCTTCTATATTTTAAGGTGTTATTCATAATTTCCCTTTATCCTTTTCACGAGAGGATTTTTATCTATGGCTGACAACCAAAATACATCTCACGGAACCATACTGAAAACGGTAAAATCGGGCGATAACCCATACCGCTTCGTCTTCAATGCAATAGCCGCACGTTCCCCTCTAGATCCGATAAAAGATAAAAGCCTGATCAATGAAGCAACCCATGCGGCTCTGCCAGAGATTTTGGAATTAAATGAAATATATAATAACCGTCCATTACAAAAAGGCGACGTCTTCGAAATCTCCGTAGACATTCTTTACAAACACCTCCCTGAAACCACCCCCCTAGAAACAGAAAAAGAGCAACCGACTTCACCCAAACAGAAAACAGCAGAAAAGACAGAGGAAGCGCCCAAACAACAATTCAGCCGAGCTTCTTCGTCTCAAGCCTTTAGAACAACAGAAATTTCGGGAACAATATACACGGTCAAAAAAAATGATAATTACACGAGAATAGTACAAAAGCATCTTTCAGGAAAAATAGGGCACCTGAGCGCATATGAAAGACACAAAATAGAACATCAATTAATAGCTAAAACTAAACAATCAAATGGAGCAAACCTACAACCAAAACAAAAAATTAATATTCCCAACCTGTCACACAAACGTTTTCAAAACCATGCCCCAAAACAAAACTATACTCCTGTAGATAATGGACATAACTTAGATAAAAACATTGATACTCTCATCACAGAAATCATGCGACGCTCTCATGTCCCAGAAGGACCATTCCGCGGATTAATTTTCAGCGAAAGCGGCGGAGATCCTAATGCAATAAGCTCCACAGGTGCTATGGGTCTAGGGCAGTTAAAACCTAAAACCGCGTGGAGCACCGCCTATAAATATGTGAACAGTCAGGATTACAAGGATGCTATAGACCTGGATCATGAAACCGCCAATCCTCTGCTGGAAAAATTAGCCGCTAACATCACAAAAACTGGCGATAACAAATATTCATTAAAATCAGGATTTTCAGAACAAGAGGCAAAAGAAATCGTTCTTGACCCAAGAACAAACCTGACATTAACCAGAGAATATATAAAAACTGCACTCTCGGAAGCGCA
This sequence comes from Alphaproteobacteria bacterium, assembly GCA_021776025.1. Lineage (GTDB taxonomy): Bacteria > Pseudomonadota > Alphaproteobacteria > Micavibrionales > Micavibrionaceae > TMED27. Next base: position 74,517 of record JAJFGR010000007.1, on the reverse strand, counting down.
CTATTATCTTGGCCCGGGATACGAAAACAAAGAATTTAACCTTCTCGAATTAAAATTTATTTATATGTGCGGCGGCAAAGATGGAGCAAAATTAATCAAAGCGAAAGACAATGGAAAACTAAATGACAGTGTCGAAGACCACCTATCAATAACAACATACGAAAATAACAAAAACTTTTTTTCAGCCAATGGTAAACCCCTGACTGTCGGGGAAACATTCGAGAAAATGCGGCAAGTTTTGAGAGAAAAAACACTGGAAGAACCTGACGGGAAGACAGCCAAAACAATCCCCGCCGATCTTGATCAATATAAAAGCGAAATAACAATAGAAAGCAGCAACCCACAGCTAAGAATAGGCCTCAACAGCAGCACAAGTCCTAATAATGCCTTATACAACCTACCTATATCTGGAAATTCAGCCTAAGCCGCCGCCTGTGCCTTCTTCGTCGCGTCTACAACCTTGCGAGCCGCATCGTCGAGATTGTCAGCAGAGATAATCGGAAGGCCGGAAGCCGCCATAATTCTCTTACCCTCCTTAACATTAGTGCCTTCAAGGCGCACAACGAGTGGCACACTCAAATTCACTTCCTTCGCCGCGGCAACCACGCCCTCTGCGATCACATCACATTTCATGATGCCGCCAAAGATATTGACCAAAATGCCTTTTACAGCCGGGTCAGAGAGAATGATTTTGAACGCGATTGTCACACGCTCCGCTGTCGCGCCGCCACCAACATCCAAGAAGTTCGCAGGCTCGCCGCCATAAAGCTTAATAATATCCATAGTCGACATCGCCAAGCCAGCGCCGTTGACCATACAGCCAATATTGCCGTCAAGACGCACATAAGAAAGCTCATTATCTGCGGCCAATTTCTCGTTCGCATCTTCTTCGCTTTCATCACGAAGCTCTTTAATTTCAGGGTGGCGATAAAGCGCATTTCCATCAAAGCTCATCTTCGCATCCAGCGCCATAACCTCATCGCCCACTGTGATCAGCGGGTTAATCTCAACGACTTCAGCGTCGAGTTCCATGTAACATTTGTACAAATTACCAAAAAGCGTAATCGCGCTCTCAGCCTTCGCACCACTAAGTTCAAGCCCAGTGGCAAGCTTTTCACCATCGGCCCTCGTAAAGCCTGCTTCAGGGTCAATTGCAACATTGATGATTTTCTCGGGGTTGCTTTCCGCAACCTCTTCAATGTCCATACCGCCTTCGGTCGAAACCATAAACGCCACTTTGCTCTGTCCACGATCAAGAACAACGGAGCAGTAATACTCCTTCTCGATGTCCACACCGTCAGTCACATAAAGGCGCTGAACCTCTTTGCCATCCGGGCCAGTTTGTTTGGTCACCAAAGTTTTACCCATCATCGCTTCAGCCGCCGTGCGAACTTCATCAACGGTTTTGCAAAGACGAACGCCGCCTTTATCATCGGACGCATCTTTAAAATGCCCTGCCCCGCGCCCACCAGCATGAATTTGCGCTTTAATAACGAATAATGTTGATCCACCACTCTCCAGCTCTTCGGCAGCTTTCACCGCGTCATCAACGCTCATTGCGGCAATGCCCTTTGGCACAGCAACATCATATTTCTCTAACAGCTCTTTAGCTTGGTATTCATGGATATTCATGGATGATTGCTCCCGCAGGTTGAAAAAGAATCTTAGCATAAGATTTAACGACGCAACCCAATCTTTGCAACCCGTAAACATGTCCGCATGCACGATTTCCCGCCAGAATCCGTAAAAGATTAAGGAGTTATTAACGATATATTAAATTTTACAGATTATTATGCGAGGTATGAAAAAAGGCGTGCGAACCAACGCATTCCAGCTAAAACGGCAAAGAATAAGAGGTTTCGTGTATGGCATTAGATACCAAAATTACAGCACAAAGTGCAGAATATGTCGGCTTTAATATTGGCCGCATTAACCTTGCAAGCATCTCTGGAACAAACGACATTTTGCTACAAATGCTACAAACTGGTGCAGGCGGTTCTTTCGGCGGCGTCACCGGTAGCGACAACAAAACATTGGAACAGCACGAGGAACGCGAGCGCCGATACTCCGCAGCTGCCACGCGCACACTGATCGACACGATATCAGAGACAGAAAAAAATCTTCTTGATTTCATAAATGAAAATTGGACACCCGAAGCGGAAAGAGCATTCGGTAACGCAATAAAAGTCTTGGCAGACCCAGAATCCACGGACAAGCAGAAGCTGGATTCATATAAAGATATGGCCAAAGCTTTACATGAGATATTAAAAAATTCTCCCGCTTACGATGCTATGACACCCGAAGAAAAGAAATCTTATCTAAAACGTGTCACGCCAGAAAAACTCAAAGAAAAATTAATTGCTAACGGAAAAGCGTCTACAGAAGCAGAAGCAGAGGCCATCATAAAGGGGGTATTAGATTATGCAGACGAAAGCGATGGTGGAATTAATGAATTTATAAGCGTAATAGTCGGCGCCAACAAAGACTATAAGGCCGCCATAGGGCAATTTAACGCTGTCAGCCTTACCGATGAGATGAAGGAGACCCAAGTAATTAGCTTTGAATACAAAAACAACAAAACAAGCTATACTGCAGTCTACTCTGCTACTTCAATGTCGAAAGACCTCAAAAGCCTTATCAATAACGGTGAAAGTGACCAAAAATATTACTCCGTCGATGGCAACGGCAATTTTTATCTGATCCCATTACAACATGCGATTACAGCAAGCCCCGAACATGGCGCGCAGCTCGCAAAAGAAATTCAAGAATCTGGATTAAAATTTTCAGACCTCCACAAAGATGTGCAGGAATTCTTGCGCGCAGACCATAATATTTCGAACTTAGAAGATTTATTCCGCGAATTAAAAACGCAAGAGTTTTCAACCTGGATTGTAAACAGCCTCATGGCTGACAAAGAAGGTTTTGTGAAGATCGTTGGCGCATACGCAATGCGCACCAAAATTGAGGCAGAGATTGCCGATGGTCAGCTCTTTGCAAACGACCCCAAGTTAATGAAACGCCTAGAAAATGCCCGTAATTGGCAACAGGATATAGACAATAATCCCGCAGATATCATTCGGGCACAACAAGATTCAATAAATGCTCTAGAAGCAAGAATTGAAACTCTAAAAAATGGTTCTCACCATTGGTCCACCATGCCTTTCATAGAGATTAAAATCAAAGAGTTGAGTACACAGGCCGAGACAATGGAAGTACAGCTTGCAGAATATCAAGAGGCAACAAAAGTGCTGAATGTCCTAAAAGAAGATCAAACAGATGTACACGCAGCCACAGAAGAGATTGCTGAAAAATTTGACGTTAAAAATGGCTTTGCCAACCGTGACGAGCAATTACACGATAAATATGGTTTTTGGGGATCAGAAACATTAAGCACCATACTGGGATCGTCTTATATCGCGCAATCTTTAACACCTGACGAAAGCATACAGGTTAAAATTAAAGAGGTAGCCCACGATGTTTATAGAGTTAACGATGGCTCAGACAAAAACTTGAAGCTATATATCTGGGATGAAAAAAATAAGGAACGGATTTACCTGAAAGATATTGATGCTGTAGACACAAAAGCAATCGCTGAACTCAACGAACAAGCATACGGGAAAGAAGTCAAACTCTTTAAAAACGAAACACGCAGTTCAAAAGACCCGAACAACACATATGCCGACACATTCAAATCGCTACACATGACAGGAAAACACATTACCGACAACGCCCATAAAATCGCCAGAGATTCTGATCACGATGTTGAAGACGAAGAAACAAAAGTTGGGGAAATCCTAAAAAAAACGCAATCACTGAAAAATGAACTCCCATCTACACTTCACAGCGGTTTAAGCGCCGTCAGCGCACTTGTCAGCAATATAGCAGGACAGACAACAAATCTCATAGTCACAGCAACAGCGGAAACAACAAACCCCACAGGCTTAGCCGCACGGCACCCTGATCACGGAAAACTCTCAGAAAACACCTTCAAACCTGCCGTAGGAACACCACAGGCAGATAGCCCCTTTACCGATACACAACCAAAGGCCCTAGAAAACAGCGTGTTAACCGCAGGCACGAGTGACGACACGATCATGACTTTTAAATTGACCAACCCGTTGAAATAAAACAATAAAAAGCCAAAACTTAGCAAAATCGGCATTACGTTAATAAAATCTAAAGTTTTACATATCATAATAAACGCACGCGTAAGGACTGCTTGAACAGTCTAACTATTTGATAAGGGTGTATAAATATGGGCGGGCTTAACGGAAACCCACCAAAGACAAAGAGAAAAGATTCATCTCCGGAAGACGAGGTGATTTTGCCGCGTGCAGACACCAAAGGTCTCTCAGGTGTAGAAGGCAGACGCCTCGCTGAAGTCGAAGACAAAACAATACCTACAGGTGATCCCAGCAATGTTCTGAACATGCACATTGCCGACATGAACGCGGCCCTCGAAAATGTGATTAACAACGTCTACGAAACAACGCTGGCGCATGAAGATTACAGCCCCGAACAAACAGCCGCAGCCTTCAAAACCATTAGCGAAACAGAACCCGCCGACCTTGATGATCTGATTGAGGATTTGCTGGACGAAAACCCGGCAAACGATGCCAGAACTCTTGAAAGCATTTTTGGCACCGACAACCCTGCCGCACAATTCGCCATGCAGCAAATTGCCGCGCAGATGGGACCGAACTCCCCCTTCCAAAATGCCCATACCGCATACTCTGGAGCAACAGGCGGCAGCATAAACGGGAAAACAAAAGGTCAAATATTTGCCGACCAAATCCACCACATAAACATGAATATTGCACAGCGTGAAGCGGCATTGGATTTTCTAGCAACACAATACCCTGCTATTCACGCAGGCTTGGCAGACTGCATAAACGCTGGCACTCAAGAAGAACAAGCTGCAACTTTGAAAAAATTGGAAAATGATTTAACCAAAAAACTTATGGATAAAGAGGGCTTAACAGACGAACAAGCAAGACCTCTTGTTAAGGAAAACCTCCTCGATAACTTGGCTAAAATGTATGAAAAAACGGAAGGCCTCACTCCAGAAGCAGCCAAAAAGATGGCCGAAGGCACATATGACAGTGCGATGGAATATTACAATAAAAATCCCGAAGCTATGGAAGCTTATATGGCTCATGGAGCCCTAAATGACCGTCTCGAAGAAATGAAACAACTCAAGGCAGATTATGAAGCAGGAATGAAAACGGACCAAACATTATTTTCAGATGCGAACATGCAAGGCCCTCATGCGACACAATTTTACGAACAAGAACTTGCTAAACTTGAACAAGAACACGCTCTTTTAATGGAGAAAATTAACGGCTTTCACGGCGGCATTGGAAAGGAACTTTTGACATCTAACGCTGAAGAATTCAAAGCTGAACTAGAAAACCAGCTAGCCAAATACACAGAAGAAGCAGAAACCGCGGCACAGGCAGAAGCCGCAGCATTAGATGCTCATTCAAAAAACACAGATATAGCCATAGACGGCTTAAGCACTACAGCAGACAACTCATTTGGGGAAATAGACGACATAACAAATCACAATATTCATACCGTGGATATTGAAGGAAAAGATTACGTCGTTTATGAAGAAAACGGCTCTTATTTCATTTACAAAAACGGAAATGGATCCAGCCATTATGTTGGTTTAGGCGGCGCCTTCAACACCTCAAGTTTTGGTAAGCTCGAGGATAACTTCAATCTAGATAGCTTAAGCACAAACGATACAAGCTCAGACGACATAAACTCTGACACGGCACATCTAACAGGTGTTAATCTTGGCTTTAACTTAGGAACACTTGGCTCTAACCCCGAAGATAAAACACTCGATTCTATTGGCCTAAATGATGGAACAGGGAAAATCCAACTTACAGATTCCGATCTTTTAAAAACCATCAATGACGGTAGATTTGCCTACAATTTTGGTAATGAAGATTTGGCTGGAGCTAAGAATGTAGAACGCAACGTACGTGTTGGGACAGAGAACAAGATTAGAAGCGACAACGCGGTTGATGCCTTATTTGAAAATCTTGACGAAGCAATCGAGCAAAGAAATATTAAAGAGAAGGCAAAAGAGAACGTGGCTGCTACTAAAGAAAAACTAGACACACTCAAAGGGGAAACAGCAACCGCACGCACCGGCAAAACAACCGAAACAGGCAAACCAGAACTCAACAGAAATTTCACAGCTGAACAACAGAAAGCTGACATCATCAACAAAGCTCAAGCTTATGCCGACCAGATCCATCACTATCCAAGCATCGCACAGTCTGATTTCGACATGAAAGTTGACGGCATGTCACCCGCAGACAAGGAGACATTCCTCGCTGAGGTTAAGGCCAACGCGCCTGATTTTAAAATTGTAGAGGATTTTGTTGTAAATCCTCAAAACAAACTCGAAACCGTTACGGAAACGGCTCCGAAATCAAACTCGGCTCCAAATGAGTCTGTACAGCTAACAAACGCTCCGGGCATACCTTAAGCCCCTTTAACACCCAGTTTCATCCAAATATTAACAAAAAATTAACCCTGTTTCTTCATAATAGGGGGAACAATTATAAAATTAAAAAATAATAATAAAAACAATGCGGTAATTAAAAAAGAGGGTGCGACATGGCTGAAAAAGATTCAGCAACTCCCGGTATTACAAAAAAAACAGATAGCGCAGCCACAGGCGGCGCGCTTACACCTGAACACAAAAAAGCGGGTGAAGCAGAAACACCGCGTGAAAAACCTGCTAAAAATCCAGACGACAACACTCCTCCTGAAGAGAAGACCCTCAAAGACAAAGCCGGTCGACATTTCATCCCAGAAGGAAAAACACTAGCAACAGAAGGCGTGACACACGACGAAGATAACACCAAAACCCATGGTCTCCTTCTTGACAACGTGTCAATGGGCGGCATGTTCGACATGTTCCTTGAGATGGTCGCCATGCTGATGCGCGGCGATTGGGAAGGCTTCTCCCAATATTCAGAACGTTTCACGAAAGATGTAAAAGTCGACCCCGCGGTGCAGGGCCTAAAAAATAAAGTAGATAAAGTTCTTGTCAAAGCAAAAGACATTATCGACGACACTAAGACTACGACAGCGGAAAAGACAAAAGCCATCGGCAAACTTGCAACAAATGATCCTTTAATCAAAAGTCTGGGCGTAGGAAAGTTAATCGGCTTAATCACAAAAACAGAATCTGACTATGGCAAGCCAAATATTGTTTTCGATTACAGAAACAAGCCAGACCTTAAACAACATAATTTAGGCAAAGAAACAAAAGGGTTCGAACCCGGCCAAAAAACGCCAGGTGGCCTGACAGTGCCAACATTTACAAACATGACAGTGAATGAAGTCATTCAATGGCAAAGACAATATCTGGATGAGCAATATACGGCAAAAGATGTGCATGGGGACACCCTTATTCCAAACGGAACAGGATCATCCGCCACCGGAGCGTATCAATTTACAATGACAACACTCGACGGCATGGTTAAGCAAGGTGACATTAAGGGCACCGATAAATTCACGCTTGAGAACCAAACAAATTTTGCTCTTTTCCGCATGATCAGGATAAATGGCGGTTTTAAAAGACTGCTCAAAGACAACATCCAAGACAAAGATTATAACGAAATCGCTGATAGCATTGGTAAGGTATGGCTTGGATTAGCAGGACCAAACGGTTCACCTTCCAATTTAATCGATGCATTGAAAGAGATGCGAGACACCACTCTCAAAAACCACCCCAAAACCGTGCTTGATAGCCCTGCAAACCTTAAAGCCATTATACAGGGGCCTTAACCTTGAGCACATTTCACTTAAATCCAATCTAAACTTATCAAACAATTTACCTCAAAAATTTAAACTTAAGATTAGGCAGCATATTTTTGTTGGCCACATTCGCCTGTATGGCCCCCTGCCCTTTACTTCCCTAAAGTTATAGAAACAGTATATGACCCGATTTTTTATTCTTTTATTTGTGATGATTTCTATGCCTGCCATCGCGCAGGCCGAAAGCTGTGTGAAACCCGCCAGTGTAATGCTGTTGCAAAATAAAGATGAAAAGCGCCTCGAACTTGCGCGTTCATTAAAAGAATATCTGCTCTCACAAAATCAAAACGGACAGCTAGCCACCGCGATTTATAAAGCCTCGCTCAAAACTGGCGTTGATTTTAAATTGATGGTGCTGAAGGCCAAAATGGAAAGTGATTTAGGACGTTTAACAGCAGCCCAGTACACAAGCGCGCGCGGCGCGTTTCAATATATCGAACCAACATGGCTCACCCTCATCCGCCGCTACGGCCATGAAATAGGCTACGCGCATTATGGCGAAGCCATTGCCCGCGCTAAATACCCAGGCGTGCCTTATATCAAAAACGGCAACCCTTATCTGAAGGCCGAAATTCTCGCGCTGCGCCATGACCCTGAAATCTCCGCACTGATTAAAGCGTATCAGGTCCGCGAGGAAACCGATGTCATCCGCAGTTACAAGCGCGGCGGGCGAGTTACAGCGACCGACCATTACATTGCCCATATGCTGGGCCTACCGCTAGCCAAGGAATTTTATACGATGAAACGCAGGGGATCAGTGATTGCTGTTGCCGGACTTAATAATCCGGCGATGCGTGAAGCCGCCAGAATGAACCGTGCCTTTTTCTATAGTGGAAAGCGCCCCCTCACCGCGCGCGAAGCTTACGCAAAATTTGAAAGCCGCGTGCACAAGGAATTCAAAACCATTCATCAAGTTGCTTATAAAAACAAAACGCCGGCCTGCGCAAAAAGCGAGCCGGCGCCTCAATTGGCAAAACTGGATTCAATTACGCCGCTTTGCTCTGGCTACCGAGAAGGTCTTCTACAGCCTGTCTCTCTTCACGCAACTCTTTATCAGTTGCATCCATGCGCGCACGTGAGAACTCATTAATCTCCAGCCCTTGAACGATTTCATATTTTCCGCCGCTGCATGTCACGGGATAACCGTAAATCACGCCCTCCTCGATGCCGTATGAACCATCAGACGGTATCCCCATCGACACCCAGTCTCCTTCGGGCGTACCCAGTGTCCAATCACGCATATGATCAATCGCCGCAGACGCTGCAGAGGCCGCAGAAGACGCTCCGCGCGCTTTAATAATCGCCGCACCGCGCTGCTGCACAGTCGGAATAAATTCATTTTCATACCAGCCTTGTTCAATCAACCCCATCGCCGGCGCGTCACACACTGTTGTTTGATGCAGATCAGGATATTGCGTCGCGCTGTGATTCCCCCAAATAGTCATTTTCTTGATATCAGTTGAATGAGACTCTGTTTGTTCAGCAAGCCCGGAAATCGCCCGATTATGATCGAGGCGAACCATCGCCGTAAAACATTTTGGATCAAGATCAGGTGCATTGGCCTGCGCAATCAGCGCATTGGTGTTTGCCGGGTTACCCACAACAAGAACTTTCACATCGCGAGATGCATGATCATTCAGCGCTTTGCCCTGCGGTCCAAAAATCCCGCCATTCGCTGTCAGAAGATCGGCGCGTTCCATCCCCTCTTTACGCGGCATAGAACCAACCAGCAGCGCGTAATCCGCATCTTTGAAGGCCACATTCGGATCATCCGTCGTCACGATGCCTTGAAGCAATGGGAACGCACAATCATTCAGCTCCATCACCACACCATCGAGTGCGCCTAGCGCCGGGGTGATTTCCAAAAGCTGCAGAATAACCGGCTGATCGGCACCTAACATCGAACCTGATGCAATGCGGAATAACAATGCATAACCAATTTGGCCAGCGGCCCCGGTAATAACAACGCGTTTGGGAGCTTTCATGATGGTGTCCTTCTTTGTGAATCATTCTAGAGAACAGATTTTAAACGACGAAGGCCATGAAGGCCATGAAGAAATGCACTCAACAAAAAACCGCCCCGTTTGCGTGGGGCGATTTTGATCTCTCTAATTAGCAGAAGGTCGCCTACATTTTAAGGCCAAGACTTTCAATCTCGTAAAGCCCATTCTGTTCATTCAAAACAGCACCTACAGAAGCCTCTAACTCTGTTTGCTCTTCATGAATAAGAGGATAATCAATCACACGCTTCACACCTCCTGCACCCAAAATAACAGGAAGGCCTACATAAGTACCTCTTTTAATATTCACGCCATGTCCGTCGCCGCCGCCATACAGCCCGTCAAAAGAGGTGCAAACAGAAATTACACGGTTTTCATCCTTAATAATGGCCTTCGCCATCTCATAAGCACACATAGCTGGCGCATTAAAAGCAGACCCTCCATGCCCTTTGGGAGCATCTTTGCCAAATAGCTTTACAAGCGAACCACCACCAACACGGGTTTCTTGAACAATATCATCCACTTCATCTTGTGAAATTTTTCCTTGTCTCACCCATTCTAAAAGAGGTAAACCACCTACCGTCGTATAACGGACAAGAGGCACCATCGTATCGCCGTGACCACCCAAAACCGGAGCCACAATGTCTTTCATACTAACCTCAAGCTTCTCACTAAGAAGCTTTGCAAACCTTGAGCTATCAAGAAAAGGGGCCATACCAATGACTTTATTTGAGTCTAAACCGGAAATTTCTTTCCCCAATCTAGTTATGGCGTCAACAGGATTGGCCACGTAAATCAGAACAGGATTCTTTGTATGTTTCATTACTTGCTCAGTAACAGCTTTAATGATCTCTGCATTTATAAGCAGCAAGTCATCACGGTTCTGGCCTGGCTTACGCGGCAAACCAGATGTAATGATAACAATATCACTACCTTCCAAATTTTCATAAGAATCGCCACCCTCTACAGCAGAACCGAAAGAACCAGCATAACCAGCCTGCTCTATATCCAGTCCTTTAGCCTGAGCAAGCCCACCCTTAATATCCACTAGACCTACATCAATACCGTCTTGAGCCGCCAACAAAGCAATTATGCCGCCAATCTGACCTCCACCCACGACCCCAATTTTTGGACGACGCAATATACTCATAGAAAACTCTCCTTAAACACAGTCATTAATAAATTTGATTGCCATAAATACCCTCCTCCCCAACAGAAGGCAAGCAAAAACATACGATTATTGGAAATACAGGGCTGGATTAAGCTTTCTTCAGCCCCAAAAACTCAAGCTGCCAGTTCAGCGCCTCTTCATCCAGCGGGTAATCGGTGCCGCCTTTGGGATAGATAATTTCTGTTGGGTTCACCCGCCCTGCGTCTTTTTGCAGCTGCATCGCCATGCGCATAGACAGCCCGGCATGCCAGGATAGCGCCACAATGGGTTTGGCCGCCTGCATATCAAAAATCTTGGTGACGTTCTCCGGCGTTGTTTTAGCCATATGGGCAATCGCCGCCGCCACAAATTCCCGGTCACGCATCGCCAGCGCATCGGAGATTGTTTCTTCGGTTAAATTACCTTCTTTAATAAGACGCTTGAGTTTTTCCCGCGTTGTCTCTTCTGAACTTTCATCAACAAAATCGACGCGGCGGCGAAACACAGCGGCAATTTCCTCTGTCGTATTTTCATCAAAATCCGCACGGCTGATGAGCAGCTCACGCACAGACGCATCGACGAATTCCGCCAGATCTTTCGCAATGGATGTGGGCAAAGACTTGCGCACCGCCATCGGTTTTTGCCATTCCGGCAGGCTGCGTGCAATCTCGACAATTTTGTGCAGCAAGCTAACGGTGATCATCGCACTATCATTGCCAATCAGCGCGCCGCCGCCATATGTATCGCGCGTTTCAATCACAGCTTCGGAAACTTCCTCGCTAACCTCTTCGCGGCTAGCAATCGCTTCAATCACCCAGCTCGCCGGATGGGATTTCAAAATATCGAGTAAATCTTTGCTGGAAAGCGCCGAACAAAACCGCAAGATCGGCTCGGAAACCTGTTGCTCTACATCCCGCGCCAGCTGCCCGGCAATTTTCGGCGGCGTGTGGGCATGGTCTTTCAATGTTGAAGATAACGCCACACGAATTTTCAAAACCTCATCAAGCGCCAGCGTCCCGAGCGCCTGCACGGCAAAGGCATAAAGCTGGCTTTGCTTGTCTTCGCAAACATCGGGCAAGAGATCAACCAAACGCGCCGCCAAAGCCAAACGCACATCCTCATCGTTATCACCGGCCAAAACGGTTGAAACCTGCACCGGCATCGATTTATTCTGCGCGACAGCCTTACGAACCTTGGGTTCCGGGTCTTTTTCCGCCAGATAGTACAAAATTTCCCTATTTGTCTTGGAATCACTAGCCAATGACATACGCTGCCTCACATTGGCCGAAGCCAGCGCATCCCGTTGTTCTTGATAGGTTTTTTTCTTCTTCACGAAGAATTTTTCGATTAAATTCACCATAGCTTATCTAGAGTACCTAAAAATCCTTAAAATTCGTTACTATTGTTGCATGTATTATGCCAAATCAATCAAACAGATACGCCGCAGACTGCATCTCTAACAAACGGCTGATTGTCCGCTCAAATTCAAATTCATGGTCATGGCCGCGATAAAGCTGATCCGGCGGCGCATCGGCCGTAACCACCAGCTTCGTATGCGCTTCATACAGCGTATCAATCAGCGTCATCAAACGCTTGGCTTCATTACGCCGGTCATAACCCAGCTTGGGAATATTTTCGAGGAAAACGGTGTGATAGTTACGCGTGATTTCGAGATAATCTTCCGCGCCGTGCGGCCTTTCGCATAGCTCGGCAAAACTAAAACGGGCCACACCTTTCGCCGCTGCAAGAACCGGAATTGTACGGCCCTTCACCTCAAGCTCTTCTTCCTGTGGACAAGCGTTATCGCTCAGCGCATTAAACACCGTATTCGCATGGCGGGTTGTTTCCGCGCCAAGCGGCGTGAAATACGTGCCCTCTTGCGTAAGAAATTGCGTGCGGTAATCATGCGGGCTGTCGAGATAAAAAACCTCCTGATGTTCTTTCAAGAGCGCAATAAATGGCAAGAAACGGTCGCGCTGCAAGCCACCTTCATAAAGCCTGTCAGGTTCCCAGTTACTTGTGGAAACCACAACAACGCCGCGATCAAACAGCTCGCGAAACAGCCGCCCTAAAATCATCGCATCGGCAACATCGGTCACGTGAAATTCATCAAAACACAACACATGCGATTTATCGGCAATCCGCGCAGCAAGCAGCGGCAACGTCGCATCAACCCCTTCGCGGATGCCATCATTTTCCCGGCGGGTATGAATGTAATCATGCACATCAATCATGAAAGCATGAAAATGCACGCGGGTTTTGGGCATCTCTTCAGGCAGGCATTCATAGAATAAATCCATCAGCATCGATTTACCGCGCCCAACGCCGCCGTAAAAATAAACACCTTTAATCGGTTTGTCATTTTTTGAAAACCAGCGCTTTTTTGGCTTGCCGCTGAGCACATTCTGATAAAGCCGCTCGAGCGAAAGCGCAGCTTTTTCCTGAATAGGGTCCGGCTTTAACGCACCATCATGCAGACGTTTTTGATAAAGGCTCTTTGGGCTTATTTGAGACATTACGGATCAAGATTATAGAGAGTTCATACAACCCCAATATTGGCACAGCCAGCAGGATTTGGCTAATCACATCTGGCGGTGTGATAAAGGCAGCCACAATAAAGGTAATGATCAGCGCATATTTACGTTTCGAAGCCAGCCAGTCGGCAGTAACAATCCCCGCCTTGCCCATGAGTGTGAGTGCCACAGGAAGCTGAAAGCACAGGCCAAACGCAAAAATCAGCGTCATGATCAGATCAAGATATTCACTCACCCGCGCTTCAAGCTGGATCGGCAGCGCGGTTTCCGCCCCCGTAGTTTGGAACGAAAGGAAAAATGGCCAAGCCATGGGAAGCACAACGTAATAGACCACCGCGCCCCCGGCAAAAAACAGGATCGGCGTGGCAATGATAAACGGCAGGAAGGCTTTCTTTTCTTTTGCATACAGCCCCGGGGCAATAAAGCCCCAAATCTGGAGAAGCAGGATTGGAAAGGTCAGGAATATCCCGGCGAAAAACGCCACCTTAACGTAAGTAAAAAATGCTTCGGTAAGGCCCGTATAGATCAGGCGCTGAGAATCTCCCGGCTCCATCGCCCCCGCCAAAGGCGCAACAAGAAAGCTGTAAATCTGCTCAACAAAACCAAAACACACGCCCGTGCCGACGATCATCGCGCCAATCACCCAAAGAAGTCTTTGACGCAATTCAATCAGATGGGTTGTTAGAGGCGCGGCTATTGTTTCACTCATCTTTGCTCGCCTCCTTCTTCAAAGGCACCATGATATCTTCATCCTCGGCCGCCTCATCGAAATCTTCGTCGCCCGTGTGCTTGGCCTCAAAATTCACCGCCTCATTGAGCCCCTCTTCATCCATAAAATCGTCAAATTGCTGGGATATTGAATGTTTCATATATTGAAAACGGCGAAATAGGCGGCCAATCCCGCGCATCAGCCCAGGAATTTCCTTCGGGCCAATCACCAAAACGGCCACAGCCATAATCAGGAATAATTCTGCCCAGCCGAAATCTAGCATGGGACCTCTCTTTTAGGATTCTTTATCGGAATTGTCGTCGAGCGTTTTAGCAGGCTCATCATCTTTGAGGCCTTTTTTGAAGCTGTTAATACCTTTGGCCAAATTTTCCGCGATAAACGGCAGGCGCGAGGCGCCAAACACGACCAAAATCAACAAAACAACAATCAGTATCTGTAACGGTCCGGGGGCCATGGGCTTAAAGCTCCTCTAATTCTTCTTCAAATTTGTTTTCACGGGCATCTTGCTGGCGATCAGCTTCTGCTTTTTCAAGCGCTTCTTGTTCAATTTCGCCAGCCTCATCCGCTTCTTCTACGCCTTCACCATCTTCTTGTCCAGCGAACAGATCGCGGGCACCGGGAATGGCTTCAATCGCCGGACGGCGATCCAGCATGCCCGAGGCCTTCAAATCATCCAGCCCCGGCAGATCCAGTATTGATTCAAGACTGAATTGGTCGAGGAATTCGGTCGTTGTAACCCAAGTCAGCGGACGGCCCGGTGTTTCACGGCGGCGCCCCGGTTTCACCCATCCCGCCTCGATCAACGCATCCAGCGTCCCCCGATGCGTCGCCACACCGCGGATATTTTCAACTTCGGCGCGGGTCACCGGTTGATGATACCCAATAATTGCCAGTGTTTCGAGCGCAGCGCGCGAAAGCTTACGCGTCACTTGCTTTTCCAGCGCAAGAGCATCCACTAAATCCGTAGACGTGCGAAACGCCCATTTACCATCCAGATCAACGAGGTTCACCCCGCGCCCTTCGTAATGAGCCTTAAGCTCCATCAGCGCCCCACCAACATCGGCCCCTTCCGGCATATGTTCATGTAGATCGGATGTGCTAAGCGGCTCTGCGCTCGCAAAGAGCAACGCTTCAATAATGCGGGTCAGTTCATTCATTTTTCATCCCCTCCAGCCAGCGCGCGCATATAAATTGGGCGGAACAGGCCGTCTTGCTTAATCTCCAACTTGCCCTGTTTCGCCAATTCCAGCCCGGCGGTAAAGGTGGATGCCATTGCGCTGCGGCCAAACAGGCGGTCTTTCACCCCTTCAGGCATAAAGCTTTCCAAAGTGCTCCAAACAGAGCTCATCCCTTTTTTCGGCAATTGGCCGAGCATGCGGGTCAAGCGTGACATCGCATTTTCCGTCGACATCAAATTATATTCCGGCAAGTCATAATGAGAGCCTTCAATCCGTTTTTTGATATCGCCATAGGCCTTGATCAGATCGTAAAATTTCACATTCCATGTAGTCGTCGTTTTAATCTGCACCCCTTCAGGCTGGCCACGGACGAACACCTCTTGCCCCAGTTGCGGCAGCCCCATCAGCTTTTCCGCCGCATCCTGCATCGCTTCCAACCGGCGAAGCTGGAATTGCAGGGCTTCGGCCATTTCCTCAGCGCTCGCATCAACGCTTTCTTCATCGCGGGGGAGCAGCAGGCGGGATTTGAGATAAGCCAGCCACGCCGCCATCACCAGATATTCCGCGGCCAAATCAAGGTTCATCTCCTTAGCACGCTCCATAAAATCAAGATATTGCCGCACCAGCTGCAGGATTGAGACCTGCATTAGGTCAACTTTTTGATTGCGTGCAAGCTCCAGCAACACATCGATCGGGCCTTCAAACCCGTCAATATTCAATAGCAAAGGGTCCGCTTCGCTCACTTTTTCCGTGCGCGGCGGGTCTTCCTGAAACTCGGAAAGCTCGGCTTGGGCTGTATTCATGCCGCCATATTGGAATTTTCAGCCGCTTTTTGCAAGCATTTGCGCGCCTTAGCGCTTAAGTTAGGCACAGTTTTGGCAATTTTTTCCATCTCTGAGAGTTCGCCGGAGCAATATAGCGCGGCGTCACAGCCTGCTTCGATTGAAGCCAGCGCGCGTGCAGCGGGATTACCATAGGCCGCCAAAGCCTCCATATCGAGATCATCACTCACCAAAAACCCTTCAAAACCAATTTCACCGCGAATGATGTCATTGATGATTTTTGGAGACACCGAAGCCGGATGATCGGGATCAATCTGATCATAAACAATATGCGCCGCCATCCCCCAAACAGACGATCCAACATCAGATTTCGATACGATACGCAACGGCTCAAAATCTTGGCTTTTTAATTCTTCCAACGATGCAAGAACATGAGGTAAGCCTTTGTGGCTATCCACTTTTCCACGCCCATGCCCGGGCAAATGTTTAATCACAGGAGTAAGTCCGGCAGCTAGGAAATGTCGACATACAGAAAGGCCGAGCCGAGCCACAATTTCAGGATTTTCTGAAAACGCCCGGTCACCAATCGCATCATGAGTGGCTTCCGTGAGCACATCCAGCACCGGTGCGCAATTCACATTCACCCCGCATTCGGAAAGCTCTTCAGCCATCTGCAATATTGTGAAGCGTAACTCTTCCAGCGCGCCGTCCATGTCGGAGGCCGCCTTATCCCCAAATGACTTCATCGGCGGATATTGCCGCCAAACCGGCGGCTTCAGTCGCTGCACGCGCCCACCCTCCTGATCTATCAGGATCGGGCAATTCCGCCCAAGCGTTTCGCGCAGATCATTCGTGAGAGCTTTAAGCTGCGCCGGATTTTCACAATTCCGGGCAAACAAGATAAAGCCCAGCGGATTGGAGTCCTTAAAAAAGCTGCGCTCTTCGTTAGAAACAGCGCAGCTTTTTAAAGAGAATATAACAGCGCCAGCATCATCAGCGCCTTCGGAAAAGTTATTGGATGACAAGGCACCCCCCGGGTTTTTGAATCTTAATAGAATCGCAAATCTGCGATGCGCTCTCTTTGCTCATCGGGCCAGCTTGAATCCGGTAAAACGTCCCGCGATCGCCTAAATCTGCAGCCTTAACGCGATGAGGAACACTTCCAAGCTCTTCTGAAAACGCTTTCTGGATCTTGCCCCATTCACCTTCTGCACCATCCAGAGATTTTACACTCCCAAGCTGCACGTAATGCTGGCCCGGGGTGATATCAAACCCGCGCGTCGCATCACCAGCGGCGGGTTGAATAGAGGCCGCCCCGGTCGCCACATCACTGGCACTACCAGCTGAGGCCACATTGCTATCTTTCCTGTCCAAAACAGACTTCACAAATTCAAGCGTTTCCGGATTTTCGCCCGGCTTGTGAACAATAATCGGACGCGATGGCGCCTCTTCCACAACAATCGGAGCAGGCTCCGCCACTGCGACTTGCTGTGAATTCTTCGCTTCCATTCTTTCTTCAACTTTTTTCTCAATTTTCTGCAGCATCACAGGCTCGGTCTCTTCCGTCTCCGCTGCCACCAACGTGGAAAGATCCTGCGCAGGCTCTTCTTTAACCTCACCGGCAGCCTCTCCTGGCTCTTCTATTGATTCCTCAACCTGACGCGCAAACGCCGCCAGCTTATCAACCGGCTCTTCTTCCAAAAGATTCTCTATCGGTGCAGACTCACCCGCCTCTTCACCACTCATCGCTGTAAAGATTGTGCTATCACGGTTGGGGATTCTCATGCCGCCGGGATCTGTCGGAACTTCCTTGTAAGCAAGAGTGTCAGCCTTCACGACAGGTATTTCAGTTTCCTCACCCGGATATACAGCCATAATCACGCCGGCAAACGCCACGCCGCATAAAAGCAACGCGCCCGTCGCAAAAAGCGGACTAGAAAATTTATGAGCAACGCTCGGTCCAAAAAATTTTTCAATGAAACCTCTTTTTGACGGCGGCGCATCAAAACTCGGCTGACCATAAGAATGCGGCTGCTGAGTGCCATAACGCGGATAGTTTGGATCTTGATTCATGTGAAGTCCCCTCACGCAGTGATTCGTTAAAAATGATGGCTTAAGTTTATTTCAGATCCCAATAGAGATCAAACAGACGTTCATGTTCACGTATAGCATAACGGTCGGTCATTCCGGCGATATAGTCGGCAACGATGCGCGCTCTAATTTGCTCATTCTCCGCACCCCCCGCCTCTTTCACGCGGGCCTGCCAATTATCCGGCAACACGGAATAGTTTTTCGTAAAAGCTGTGAATAAGTCACCAACGATCCGCTCAACCTTTAAATGCAAACGATTAATCGTGTAATGGCGATACATGCGTTCGAACAAAAAGGCGCGCAGCTCGTCCACCTTTTCACGCATATCATCAGAGAATGCGACCATCTGCCGCCCCGCTCCGCGAATATCATCGGGGCTTCCCGGATTCAAATCTTTGAGACGTGATCCAGTTTCACTGAGGACATCCTCAACCATCGCCCCAATCATTTCACGAATCATTTCCTGCACAAGATAGCGATTAGCAAGCTCCCCATGCTCGGCTTTGACATCGCCAATCACCTCGCCCAGCAAACGAACCTCTTCAAGATCTTTGAGCGTAAACAGATGCGCACGCAGACCATCTTCAACATCATGATTGTTATAGGCAACATCATCGGACAGCGCAGCCACCTGCGCCTCTATCGAAGCATGCCCTTTCAACTCCAATTCAATTTTGGCCTGCAACTCCCGTACGGCGATATGAGAATCGTTCTTTTTAATCTTGAGTGGCCCATTATGCTTCACCACTCCTTCCAAAGTTTCCCATGTCAAATTGAGCCCATTCCAGTTTGGATATTTCCGCTCAAGCCGCGTCAAAACGCGCAGAGATTGATCATTATGATCAAACCCGCCATAAGGCTCCATACATTTATTTAAGTACTCCTCACCAATATGCGCAAACGGCGTGTGCCCTAAATCATGCGCCAGCGCTATACCTTCGGCCAAATCTTCATTGACCATCAGCGCGCGCGCAATCGAGCGTGTTACCTGCGCCACTTCCAAAGTATGAGTAAGCCGCGTGCGGTAATGATCGCCTTCATCATAGACAAACACCTGCGTTTTATATTTTAAACGGCGAAAAGCAGAGGCATGAATAATCCGGTCGCGATCTCGCTGAAACGCTGTGCGGTTCTTGCTTTCGCTCTCTTCGTGCACCCGCCCACGGCTTTGTTCCGGCACGCAAGCGTAGGCGGCTAACGGAAGCGCGCAATAATTATAGGCTGGTGGCTGTTCTGCAAGGTTGCTCATTTGGCTCTCTGTTCTATATAATAGAGATATGAGCCTAACTATAGATGACAGCGCCGTAAAGCGCATTGAAGAATTACGCGAAAGCAAAGGCCAAGAGGCCCTGGTGCTGCGCGTAACGGTTGAAGGCGGCGGATGCAGCGGCTTTCAATATATTCTGGAGCTTACAGAAGACGTGAAAGATAAAGATTTGAAATTCGCAGACGCCGTTATAACCGACGATATCTCGATGCCTTTCCTAAAAGGTTCAACCATCAAGTTCAAAGATAACTTGATAGGCTCCGAATTTGTCATCGACAACCCCAACGCCGAATCTGGTTGCGGTTGCGGAACGAGCTTCGCGGTTTAGATATTAACTAGGACCTAAACAGTGCAGATTTCATCGCTTTTCCTGTTGTTTTTATTTATATGCAGACTTGATTTCAGTGCAAAAAAAGCAGATTGTTTTGGTAGTTCAAAACCAAACAAAGAGGTATTCCATGAGCACAGCATTATACGAAAAACTTGGCGGTAAGGACGCGGTCGACGCAGCCATCGATATTTTTTACACCAAGGTCATGGCCGACCCACGCGTCAATCATTTTTTCGAAAATGTCGATATGGAAGCCCAAGCCCGCAAACAAAAGATCTTCATGACCTATGCGTTTGGTGGAATCCCAAGCTATCCTGGCAAAAACATGCGTGAAGCACATGCGCACTTAGACCTAACAGAAGAGCATTTCGGCGCAATCGCTGAGCACCTTCAAGGAACACTGGAAGAGCTGGGCGTAGCGGAAGACCTTATTGGTGAAGTCATGGCGATTGCCGCCAGCACCCATGATGATGTATTGAATCTTTAGACGATATCGCTATTCTCATCTTCCATGAAAATTGTCTCATGGAACGTTAATTCAATTAAAGCCCGTCGGGAACACGTCGAGAAATATCTCGCGGATTCCGGCGTTAACATCTTGATGGTACAGGAACTTAAAGGCGAGGAGTTTCCGGCCGATGCTTTTAAGGCACTGGGCTGGGAAACAGCTGCTGTCAGCCAAAAAACCTATAACGGCGTAGCGGTATTTTCGAAAGAGCCCATTGAAGTAATCCTCAATCACCTCCCCGGTGATGAGACAGATGAACAAGCCCGCTATATAGAATTTGAAACGCATGGCCTACGCCTGATCAATATATACCTGCCCAACGGCAACCCAATTGATACAGAGAAGTTCCCCTATAAGCTCGGGTGGATGGAACGATTATATGAACGATTAAAGCACCTGCGCGAAGAAAACATCCCTTTCGCCATTGGCGGTGACTTCAACGTTATTCCCGAAGATAAAGATTGTTACGACCCCAAAGCATGGACTGAAGATGCACTAGCGCAGCCACAAAGCCGCGCCGCATTCCGCAAGCTCATCAATCTCGGGCTATACGAAGCATTCCGCGCACTAAATAACGCAAGCGGCCAATATACATTCTGGGATTATCAAGCCGGACGATGGCAAAAAGATGAAGGTATCCGCATCGACCACTTTCTGCTCTCCCCCGAAATTGCTGACAAGCTTATCAACTGCACGATCGATAAAAACCCGCGTGCCCTCGATAAACCATCGGACCACACACCGATTATGATTGAGATTGAATCATGAAAAATATCATCGGCTTATTTACATTGATTTTAGTAACGGGCTGCGCAAGCGCGCAAGCACCTTCCTACCAGCTCTATTTGACTAAAAAAGGTCTAGGACAACAAACCCCACAAAATTTTCAGCACTGTCACGGCTATGGCTGTAAATATATAGCGGACGCGCAGTTCTCCGAAAAAGACTGGAAAGATATGGATAAGCTTTTCAAACACGTTAAAAACCCGGAAGCCGAACGCGAAGCCATCAAACAAGCCATCGCCGTTTTTGAACAAAAAGTCGGCAACCAAACAGGAACTCACGTCGATCACTACGGAACATTCAGAAAAATCGGGCATTATCAGCTCGATTGCGTCGACGAAAGCACGAATACAACAATCTATCTTTCCCTGCTCAAGCAAAAAGGCCTGCTGCGCCATCACCGCGTAGAAAGCCCGAATGCACGCTTCCCGATTATTCATGCCGGGCGCTGGCCGCATCAAACAGCCGTGATCAGTGAATTAGAGGGCGGAGATTTCTATGTCGTTGATTCATGGTTCCACGATAATGGGGAGCCAGCAGAGATTGTCGATCTAAAACAGTGGAAAGAGGGATGGAAACCCGATAGAGCAGATGAAACCGACGAAAGCCTGTGATAAGGTGGTAAAAAACGGGATAAACACATGAATAAATTTTTCAAATATAGCGCACTGGCCATCGCAGCCTTCACTTCCCTTGGCATAAGCGCCTGCGGCATCAATGACGTTTTACGCGGGGAAGTCGCAGACCGCGTGGCGCGCCCCGCATGGATGGTCAAACGCCCTGTCGAAGCCGGTCCGTTTATTTTGACAGCGTTTGAGCGTATGCATGAGCGCGGGAAAACAGCCACACTTTATATAGAAGGAAATGGCGAAGTCGATTTCTTAGGGGACACCACGTTATTCGACCCAACGCCGCATAATCCCGTTGGCCTCCATTTAGCCTCAATGGATAAATCAAAAAATTTGGCCTATCTGGCTCGCCCCTGCCAATATAGCGGCCTACAAGACAAAGACGCCCCTTGCGATCAAACCTATTGGGGCGATGCACAATATAGCGCCGAAACACTCAGCGCTTACAATGCTACTCTTGACGGCATCAAAGCGCGTTACGGCGTAACCAGCTTTAACCTCGTCGGCTATGACGGCGGTGCCACGCTTGCAGCAGCCTTGTCGGTGGACCGTAAAGATGTTTTATCTTTAAGAACCGTCGCCGGACGTTTCGATCTCGACGCTTTGGGCCCAAGACTACTTGCCTTACGCGGCGTTCCGCAACATCACTTCATCGGTGGCCAAGACAAAACTGTTCCCCCGGCAGAACTCCATGGATATTTGCAAGCACTTGGCGATTCGGAGTGTGTTAATCACACATTGATTCAAGAAGCCGAGCATGAAAAAGGGTGGGTTAATAAATGGCCGGAACTGTTGAAAGCTAAGGTGCCACTGTGTTTCATAGCGCCTAAGCCAGAATTTGTGCCGATAGTAAAACCGGAACCCATTTATATTCCGCGCATGGGTGGCAGCAAAAAATAACAACTTTAACCAAAACAAACTTAAGAACAAGACTGTTTTTTAAATTATCTCAGTGCTAAGCATTTTCTCACGAGAGAACTTTAACGCCCACTGAGAAAAGGTTTAGAAGATGGATTTACAGACAATTTACGCTGCGATTGGCTTTTTGCTGGCAGCGTATTCGGTTATCGGAAATGATTCGGTCCAAACACTCGGAACATTCATTGCCTCAAACACACGTGTTTTTAAATGGTACTGGCTTTGGGCCGCAACCAGCTTGGTTTTAGTCTTCACACTGGTTTACGGATGGCACATAAATGACGGTGATATTTCTTACGGACGTTTAGAAAAAATCCCCCCTGTGACATTCCAATGGTATCACGCTGCTGCGCCAGCCGTGTTGGTGCTCTTAACCAGGATCGGCATACCGGTTTCGACAACTTTCCTTGTCCTATCAGTCTTCGCCTCCACCGTCATCCTTGAAAAAGTCCTCGTTAAAAGTGTAGTCGGTTACGGCGTCGCCGCAATGGCCGCTTATGGCCTCTGGATGATAATGGGGCACTTCATCAACGAAAAATTCAATACGGTTAAAAAAGGCACGCGCGCGTTTTGGCGCACCGCCCAATGGTTATCAACCGGCTTCCTCTGGTTCACATGGCTATCCCACGATATGGCCAACATTGCAGTGTATCTGCCACGTCAGGTTCCCGTTGACATTCTCGCTGGCGTGCTCGCCATTTTAGTTTTTTGGCTTGGCTTTATTTTCTATACTCACGGCGGAAAAATCCAAAACATCGTACTGGAAAAAACCGGCTCGCGCTTTATTCGCTCCGCTACGATTATCGATTGTGTCTACGCATTGATCCTTTGGTACTTCAAAGAGCTCAACTCCATCCCCATGTCTACAACATGGGTCTTTGTTGGTATCCTCACAGGACGAGAACTGGCCATTGCAACTGTGCATCGGGAGAATTACAAATTCGGCTATGTCTTCCCGATTATCGGTAGAGACTTCATGAAAATGATCATTGGGCTGAGTGTTTCTGTCGCAATTGTACTATCAGTTCACTACATCTTCATGCCGCAAGCTGTGAATTAATTAATACAAACATTTTTAATCTGGAGAAAAAAATGCTTTTAACCAAAAATACTGTTCTTGGATTTTTAACAGTAACCGTGTCTTGTGTTGTTTTATCAACGGCAGCCTTTGCCGATGATAAAGACGACCGCATTGCCGCGATGGAAGCGCAGATGCGCATCATGATGCAGGAAATTCAATCGCTAAAATCTGAACGTTCTGCAGAAAAACAACAGCAAATCAAATTGCAAAAACAAGTGCAAAATATACAGGACACAACCGCCCAGCAAATTGCAGCCATTCAACCGGCAGCAGGCGGCTCAAATAGCAACGTTAAAATCAGCATGGCCCCATCCCTCAAAATTGAATCCGCCGATGGTAACTACTCGACGCAAGTTTTTGGCCGCGTTCATGCCGATATAACAGCCTTTCAGGATGATAAAAAAGATCACGCATCCGGCGCCGACTTGCGCCGTGCGCGTTTAGGACTTAAAGGAAAGCTCGGCAAAGATTTTAGCTACAAAACTCAAGTGGACTTCGCCGATGAAGGCGTAAGCTTAAAAGAAGTCTCCCTCACCTACTCCGGCCTTGATGCCGCCGACATCACATTAGGGAACACCAAACCCAGCGTCGGCCTCCAACAAAATACCAGCGCGAACTACATCCAGTTTCTGGAACGCTCTGCGCCCACAAACATTTTCACACGCGATGAAGAATTGGGTGTGAATGTTAAAGGTGGCGGTGAAAACTTCTCCCTCGCCGCAGGTGTATTCAACGAAGATGCAGGCAATGACGCAACCGGCGATGATGAAGACATCAACATCGATGTCCGCGGATCGATCAACGTCCTCGGCTTTTCCCCCAACACAGGAAAAGATAACGTCCTGCATCTCGGTGCAGGCTTCAGCCACCGTCGCCCAACCGGCTCTGTGCGCTTTGCCGCCAAACCGGCCGGAGAAGGCGATAATATTATCGACACAGGCTCTTTCGCAGCCGTTGATGACGTGAATGTTTTTGTTGCTGAAGCAGCCGGCATTTTCGGCCCGGTGAATATTCAGGGAGAATATTTCAACACCCAAGTTAATCGAAACGGCGGCAATGCCGATGCAGAATTTCATGGCTACTACGCACAAGCCAGCGTCTTTCTCACCGGTGAAACGCGCCCCTATACAGGCAAGACTGGTAAATTCGGCCGCGTCAAACCCAATAAACCCTTTAACCCATCAAATGGTGACTGGGGCACATGGGAACTTGCCGGACGCTTTGAGAATGCCGACCTCAATGACGCAGGCGCAGGCATAACAGGCGGTGAGCTTGATAATGTCACAGCCGGGATCAACTGGTATCTCACCGATCGCATCCGCTTGATGAGCAATGTCGTGATTGTTGATACGGACAGCAACGCCGTCGTCGCCAACGATGACCCCATCGTCTATAACACCCGCGCACAGTGGGATTTTTAGGGAAGAAAAAATGGTGCTGCTGGGGAGAATTGAAATAGACAATTAAAACATTGATATAAAACAACATTTACTGCTCATTGTTCTTATATGCCCCCTTTTATGCCCCCAAGTTCACATTCTCTAACTAATATGTGAACCGACTTTCCGGTGCTAACTTTGCATATACCAACATTTGTACCAACAAATTGATTTTTAAGCCGGCTTTTTGTCTGTCTTCGGCCAATAGCGGACATTAGCATTACTTTAGACATCTTCAAACTTTGAAGTGTGTGCTGTTAGCTTCCATGGCGTTGTTTGATCGGTCACCACTGTCACGACAAAGCGAAGAGGATTTTCAGGGCTTCTCTCCGCTAATGTGGTTTCTTTGATATCAACGCCTTTAGGAAACTTTCTTTGCAAGCAATGTGTGGTAACTTCCTCAACAAAGCAGGAGATACAATCAATGATTTCATCTGTAAACTCGGTAATAGGCTTACCATTTATTTCAGGCTCCTCAGCTGTTACGGGTAAAGCATCTAGATTGTAAGTTACTCTTGGAGGCGGAAAGTCTCCATGTTCGAGGTCATTATTACGAATTAAAATTAATGGTTCAGACCATTGCCTCACGCCAGTAATATAGTCTGCTAAAGCTGGATCACTTGTTTGAAGTTTCTTGAGGCCATCTTGAAAGGTTGTCTCTTTTTTAAATAAAAACCCAATATCAACCTCAAGCTCTTTAGTTAGATTTTGCATGGACTGTTTTATTGTTCTCACAGATAGATTTATAAAGCTTTCCAAATCTCGTTTGATTGGCCTATCTAAGCTCTCACTTATCTTTACTGTTCTACCTTGGATATCAACTATATCGCCAGATGCCAGCTTCTCTTTATGGTCTTCCCACTTTTGGCGTATATCTTGGGCAGTTTCACGAGCATTACGAAAGTTTGAGATTACGGGTTCATATAAATCGTCAAATTTATTGCGCCCTTCTTTATCGTAAAAGGCTATATCTCGTGTTTTAATAATGCCGAACATAAGGCGAGCTGAGAAAGGTGAACTTGTGCCTTCATCTTCTGTTTTTTGCAGTAGAATTTTAGCTGTTTCTCGCTCAATTCTGATATTGCTAGAGCGTTGTTGGAAAATGTCAAGAGTTTGAAAAAACTCTTTTTCGCCCATGGGTAAAACATACGACACTTGGGTTTCAGAATTTCTAAAAAACTGCAAACCTGACGCATCTATATTAGGAACGACTTCTCTCAGGAAAACTAGAAATAAATCCATGGGAAAAGCGCCTCGAACTACAAAAACCCCTCCGTCCTGCCACTTCTGAAATTGTACAGAACCCAATTTCTGTTTCTCTGAAACAATATTAAAGCTGTCAGTTGGCAGTTGAGCAGCTAAAGCTTGCTCATGTGTCATGGGAATAAGATCGTTCGATAAATTAAATTGATATGTTTGGGTGGTTATTCCGTGGGAGGGAAAGTCTTCCAAGAAGTCATTATAGTTCGGCAATGATGCTGATGCGCTAGGTAAGAAAATAGCTAAGCGAGGAATAATGAGAGCTAAAACCTTGTTTATTGTGCTTTTGCCGCCAGCTCTGATGGTTTTGTGAACAAAAACTGATGGCGCGGGTGCGCTTTCTGCGTAATCCTGCGTCGGTAAATAAAAATCACCTGAGCTATCATGGGCGGGAATATTTGCTGTGTAATTAAGAATTCCGCTAGACAGTACAGCTACAGCATCAGGCCACTTATGCGAAGGTATTGTGTTGTTTATCTCGCCCATTTGCTCTGAAATTGCCTCCAACGCTAAAAGGCTGCTTCGCGCTAGAACAATACAAACCGTCATTGCGATATCCCCATCTGGAGGGCCTTGCACATCAGATTTTGGTATGGCCTTTATTTCTTGGGAGCGCTTGTATGCAACCTCTAGACTGTCTGGTGTTAGCTCTTCGTGAAGGTCTATAAAAACAGCAACTGCATCTATCGGGACTATCTCTTCTTCGTCAGAGTTGTGAATTACGAGATATTGATCTTCTGTTTTGTTTCCATCCAATTTTAAAATATGGGCATTTGAAACTTTGAATGGGCCTATGTGTGGACTTATTAATTTTTTGATTGTGTCAATAAATGGTATTGAAGCGTCAAAAAGTTCTTCTATTTCATTTTCTGCTAAACTCAATTTGTTCGCCTTGGTTTTAGTGTCATGTACCGCAGTCGTCTGCATTTGACATTGCTTCATCAGCTGCGTTTTTAGCTCTTCTTATCTGGTACTGAGCGCTATCAAAATCAGTTTCGCGGTAAGCCCTTTTTGCATATGTATATGCATCATCAGCACTACTGTAAGCATCGTCGCAATAACAATCCTCGGCAGCACTCATAGCTTCCTCGGCAGAGTTTTTAGCTTTGCGTGCATAATATTGCAAATCATCAAGATTATCAGAGTTATACCCTCTTCTTGCATATGTATATGCATCATCAGCACTACTGTAAGCATCGTAGCAGTCTTGGGCGTATGTATTTAGAGGAGTTAAAAAAATTAGTATTGAAATAAAAAACGCGGAGTATTTCATAGTACAATCCTTGCTTTAGTTTTGATTTTTAAGATAGGGAAGTTTTGTTTCATTGCTTTTTATTTCATCTATAGTTTTTTCCCAAGCGACTACCCTTGCTGAGCTTGGAGGGTGACTGCTTAGCAGTGCGGCTTTTCCAGGAACCTCATCAGCATCAATTTTTGACATTACGTACATTAAATTTTGTGCCTTTTTGAGATCGTAGCGCGCGTGCCTAAGCAAATAAGCAGCAAGCAAATCTGCTTCTTTTTCTTGCTCCTTAGAATAACTCATTTTTCCTAGTTCAAACCCTGCAACCATCATATCCTCTAGAGCTTGTTGGTCTTGCTGCTGCTGATAAGAATTATAGTAAGGATTGTTGGCGTTTGCCGCCCCTATTAGTAATGCAGTGACAATTCCCGATACGGCCGCCCCTGTCTGTGCATTTTGCAGCTGCTCTTCGTTATGGTTCGCAAGATGGTGGCCCATCTCATGACCAATCAGCGCCGCCATTTCTTCGTCATTTTTTAAATACTGCAGAAAGCCCTTGAATACCGTGATTTTATTATTTTCATGCGCGTACGCGTTTACCGTATCCTCGTTGCTATAGTTTACCTCAAAATTACAAGGATTGTATTCAGATATATCGCATAATGACTTCGCACTTTTTTGTAGCCGCTTTGCGATTTTTGCCACTCTGTTTTTGTAATGTGCGCTACTTCTTTTGTAAACTTTTAGAGGTTTTTCATCGGCTTTTATCTCATTCTCGACCAGCATCATTTCAGCATGATCCACTTTTGGCAACTGGTAGGCAGAGCCAGCACAAGCCGTCATAAAAAACGGCATAATCAACATAAATATTATACGTGCTAGCCTCATGCTAATTAATCCTGATTAGTGGCACTAATGACAATGCACTATGCCCGTACTGTTATCCATGTGGCAGCATTGGCCTGCAGGAGATGACTTACGGCATCCCCCTCCATGCGCATCAGCCACGATGGGTGTCAGGAAGGCAATTGCAAATATAGCCAAAAATAATCTGGTCATTCGTCTGCTCCAAAAATAGTAATGTATGAGGCGAGATTATAGAATAGACCGCTAATATGCAAATGTTCTTCACTACTTTAGCAAAACCACTCTCGCGTAGATGATTTGATTATTGCCTGCCCAAAGTGTAAAACGGCTATATCAGGTAAATTAAAGGTTGCGCCTTATGATTGGGTTGTAGCTAAACTTTTGCAAAGGGAGCTCCCATTATGAGGGATAGGCAGCTTTTAACAGCTCTGTTTTTTTTAAGTATGATGCCAGCTCAGGCCTATGCATATTGCTCTGAGCCTAGCTTTTATGGAAGCCCTCCTAGCCCACCAGGATCGTATTCAAAGCCAAATGTGCCTTATTGTATGAATTCATACTCTGGTGGAGGCTGCGATCAGTGGGAAATCGACAGTTATATTTCTGAAGTTAATGATTATATCCGGAAACTATCTGACTATGCAGATGAAGCCGCTGATTTTGCGAATAGTACCATAAACTTCGCAAATGACGCTTCAAATTACGCTAGCTGTGAAGCATCAGACGTAAAAGATCAGCACCAATAAAACTAATTTGGAGAGAAATAGATGTTACCAAAACTAATCATCTCAATTTTTTTATTTTTGCTGTCTTCACCTAGTTTTGCTTCTGAATGTGTCTACGTGAAATATCGCGGATCAGTACCCACAAAATCTATGGAATGTAATAAGATTACAGATAGTAGTTTTATACATCGTGTTTGTTACGATGAGAGCAACGAATATATGCTGATTAATCTCAATGGCATTTATTACCACTACTGCTCTATACCGCCAAGCGTTGTTGAAAGCTTGCTAGGCGCTGGCTCCAAGGGGCGCTATTACAACGGCAGTATCAAAGGGCAGTATGATTGCAGGATCTACCCGCAGCCAAAATACGAAGACATTTGCAACTGAGTAAAAATGAAAGAGAAAGATTAGGGGATGATGACAATTAAGGATAATACTATGCGCTTCACTCGGTCATTTTTGGGTTTATTCAGCATCTTGCTTATATCAGCTTGTGCCTCTTCTCCTCAAACTATGAGGGCAAAAGAACCTTATTATCAGACGGAGCTAAACCGGCCCATTGTGAGCGCTATCGAATGTGTTTCAGGGGGAATAGACAGTTTAGATGTTGGAATTTTTGAACCCATTTCACAAAGTGTAAAGTATCTTCCTAACTCTACAGTAGGTACTATTTATTTATCTTTTGGAAAGGCACCAAACGCAGCCATTATTGATTTTACTAGAAAAACAAAAACAACAGTAAAATTATTCTATAATACAAACGTCATTGTAACATCTGATAAGCTGAAAAATATCATAGATGCTTGTCACTCCGTATGATTGGATCGTTGCGAGGATAATACAAAGAGAGCTACTGTTATGAAGTATTGGTACTGTTTATTTGTTACTATTCTAATCTTTCTATTGAACCCGCCTGTGTGTGTTGCTGAAGAGAATTGGCGTGATGAGTGTGGGGTAGGATGGGATACTGCATCATTGGCACAGCCATTAGAAAAGCCCTGTCGTGTTGCCTATGCAAAATATCTCAATAAGCATTTTCACGCTATGAACAAAGCAATACCCTTGCTCTCCCCTAAAGAAAAACAGTGGCTAGAAAGTGAAATGAAATCTGGTGAGACAAACAGAGCTGGAAAGGCTTTGTTTTCCTTGGAATTTAACATTGATCGTTCAAAAGAATATTTATCTGCCAATGAAGGTATAACCAAAGCATTATCTAAAGGCGATCTACCATATGAAATTGAGATCCTGAACTGGGCATCATTGTTTAGAAATACAATGGGTTTTCAAGGAGAAAATCTTCAACGCTTGATTACTGAAGATGTTATTACCTTAAATCAGCTCTCATTATACTCATGTGAAAATAAAACCCAAGCTGCCATGTGTATAGACGTGGGCAATTTCCTTGATATAAAAATGCCAGTTTTCGATCAAATTCTGCGACCTGCACTGGAGAAGCTAGAATGAAAGCGCTAGCCCTAGCAACACTTATGCTATTTTTATGCACCCTATCGTTTCCGGCGCTTGCTGAGAGCTATCTATGTATAGCAGAACAGTCTACTGGCTTTAAATATTCTAAACAAAGTAAAGAATGGAGTGCCACAGTGTTTAGTACTGATAATAAATACGTAATCCGTACTACTACAAAAGACGATGTCATTATTGCAGATATGTATAAAGGTGCGAACTACATTGTTCATCAGCTTGGAGAAAGCTTTCCAATTTTCTTCTGCCGTGGTTTCAATGAGCATAAAAACATGGACTGTCGTGGTTTTGGAAACCATAGCCTGTGGTTTAATTCAAACACTCTACGGTTTCAAGTTGTGGATGAAGATGGTTACGTAAGGCCTACAATTAAGGCGCTGGGTACGGAATTGAAAGAAGGAGATAGCACCCCGCATCTAGAGATTGGAAAATGTTCAAAAATATAACAAGGGATAGATATAAAGAAATGAAGGCTGTTATATTGGCCCGTGTATCCACTAAAGAACAGGAAGCCGGTTATTCCATTACCTTCTCAAAATACCCGCTAAATATTACCCTGCTTTCTTCCGCCTTATCAGGGTTCGGCTTAGGTAAGGTGCAGTAAATATCAAAAGAATGGTGCATAATAGGCTGACAAGCTTTGGCGAGGCTATCAGGATTTACTCCTAACTCTTCAATGGCAAGCTTCCAGCCTTCTTTCATATCTGAAATACTTTGCAAGAAAACCATCATTGCTTCGTGTTCAGTAACTTTTGCAATCAGAAAGTTAATCATTTGACCCCTTAAATCACATTCAATAGCCAGTGATAAATCTAATAGAGTTTCCATCATGTCGACGTATGCAGCATCTGCTTGTTTATAGGTCTTCTTAGGGCAAGACTTTACTAGCTTTACTCTTTCATCATAATCATCTCTAGCTAAGGCTTCAACACTGGCGATCATACGTTGGCGGTTTGTCAGGTTTTCATAGATTACAGGTTTTATACTTTTCATTTTATTTGTTCCTTTATAGCTCGCTCAAGGCCTTCTAGCCGTTGTTTCACACTTTCCATCTCCTCGACACGCGAAGCGCCCGCTAAGGCTGAAACCATTTGTGCGGCAATATCAGGGGGGATTTCTCCGTTTGCGGCCGCACTAATAAATGCTTTTGCAGCGTCGGTAAGACTTTCGGGCATTGGCACGTTCAGCTTTACTGTCGGGGCAGTTGATTTGAGGGATGGCACTATGCGATCCAAACACATCTTTAGCGCTGTTGTGTCGCCTTCTAAAGCCAGATCAACGGCCTTACGTGTGAGGGCCTCAGTTTCTCCATCTAATAACATTAAGGCTGCTTGCGTGGCCTTGTGGCGCGTTCCCACGGGCTTGCCGGCAGGGTTTCCTGATTGTCCTTGTCGGAATTTACCGTCCTGTTTTCGGCCTGTATTATCAGGTTCTTTAGTCATGTTGACCTCCATCGAATTGTTGAATTGCTAGACGCTCTTCGTCGTCTTCCGCATCGGTGTTTTTATTCAAGGTGGCCAAGGTGTCCATCTCATTTGCACGGCCATCTTGGACATCTTCCTTGTTTTCCGGGAACTTCCAAATCCATGATGGGCCTTCTTTTATAGATTGAACTCCGAGCCTATCCTTTGCTCTGCGCAGAGTTCGAACGGAGACCCCGGCATTTCTTGCTAGCTTTTCGACGTTTTTATAACTCAAACCAAGGTGGCCAAGCGTGTCTTCCAAAAACTCCATCGCTTCATCAATAGCGGTCTTCTCACCATCATCAATTTCAGGCGAAAGCATCTCGTCTGCACTTGCGGTGATAAGCATGTCTTCAAATACAATCTTGGAGGTTTCTATGCGGCTATCTAACTGCACACTCTGTATTGAAAACGCAAAGCCGCTTAAGTCATCGCCAATGTTATTTTTGATGGGCAGAAACAAACGCCGCTCTGGTGTGTCTTGATCCTTTGCCACGACATAAGCAGCCCGCGCAGCAGCAACAAAAGCACCTGAGCCTGTTACGCGCTGGAGGGCTTGTTTGGATTGCCCTTTATTGAGGTGCGTAACACATATGAAGGCTGTTTGGTATTTGGATGCCAAATCAGAAAGGGGAGAAAGTAAGGCTCTGATGTCCGAGTTCTTATGGCTGTCAGTGCCTCCTAAATACGCTGATATAGGATCAATAATAACCAGTGCCACATCATCAAGTTTTTCTAATAGCTGCCCTAAGCGCTCCAAATCGCTTTTGAGGTTAAAACAGCGTTGTATAGGCTTCCCATCACTATCCTGCTCTTTAATAGCATCCAGCACCCAAACTTTGTATATATCCGCTTCTACGGCCTCGAGACGTGGTCTGATAGTATCGGCGGCATCATCTTCGGCAGATAGAAAGATAACGCTTCCCTTGGGGCATGGTGTCTTGTCTACGGGCCATGTTCCGCCTCTTGAAACGATAGAAGCCATCAGAGCCGTTAGTTGTGATTTACCAAGGCCAGGATCGCCCGCAATCATCGAAACTTTACCTCGGGCTATTCTATCCTTCCAAAGCCAGTTAATGGGCTCTGCTTTTACATCTGATATGCGCCGGATAACGACATCAGATGACCACGCGTTGTTACGCGCTACGTCTAAAGGAATTGTACTCATACTCTATTCTCCGTTAATGCGGGCACGCTGAAGCGGGGCATGTTTGTTTTGTAATAAATACTCAAGCCCGTCTCGATGCGTGTGCCGTGTTCAACGTTTTCACAGATGATTTCGTGAAGGCCGTAAAGCTGGTTTAAGCCGTGATGATCCAGAAGAACGCTGCCCACACACCCAGACGTCAACCAAGAAAACGGATTTGAGTGAATGATCAGAGGTTCATCGAACAAACTTGCTCTGTGATGTGCTTTTTCGCCAAGTATCAATCCGGGCTCACCGCGTAGAAAATACCACTTGTTCGGCCTCCCGGGATGAAATGCGATAATATCGTAAAGGATTGGGTCACCAACAGGATTGGATGGGGATGGGGTATCGCGCCAAACCGCCTGCGCAATCATAAACTCGCCGTTTTCATCAAGCTCAAAGAACCTACCCGACATACGGGCGTTTAAGCCGCCGATGTCACCATGCATATAGCTATTGTGTATGTAGCCATGCTCTTCTAACAGAGAGTAAGCTCTACTTGATTGGCAGTGGTCGAGCCAGAACCTTATAAGGTCACGCATTGAACACCTCGTGCGTTACAGATCTGTGCCAGCGTGCCGCTATAGCCTCAGCTATTCGCCTCCGCACTGGAGACGGGTCTGCGCTGTAGTCCTCAATGGCTTGGATGTGTGCTTGCCAGTCAAGAACATGTTGCGGGAACGGAGTAGGCTTGGTAGGCTTTCTTGAATGATATTTATTAGCCCCTTCGCGGTTGTCGCCGCTGGGGGTTTTCTTTTGATTTGCCATGATTACACCTCCTGATTTTTAGAAGGATAATCTTCAAGGTTAGCGATGAAATCGTGAATGGCCTCAACGGGCACTAGGGTTCTACGGCCACACTTTTTTGCTCTTAAGCGACCAGCAGATATTTCTTCGTATATTCGGGTCGTGCCCAGTCCTATAAGCTTTTTAGTTTCGGGAATTGTATAAAGCATTTCTTACTCCGTTAATGGTTGAAATTACATTAACGGTAACAGACGAAACGAAACATAAGCAATTGATAGTAAACAGCTTTTGCGGACTAAAGTGCGCTAAAAAAAGATCGGTTTACTCCGCGTTAGCCTTCCTGACCATGTCTGGAGTGACGCTAAAATGGGGAAACAGCGTACTAAGAATTTTCACTATAGCCGCATGATTGTTTTCTCCGAGGACTTGGTAAAATATCGGGCTAAAACGCCTTATAAAAAACTGCTTTTCGGCAGAGGTTGCTTTTATTTGGGTAGGGTAACCCCGATGTGTGGACTGCCAATTATCAGAGGAACGAATATTTTCAATTTCTTCTGCCAACCCCCTGATAAACTTTCCTGCGTGAATAATTTCAAGCGCTTCCCCGTCACCACCTACATTTTCAGTGCATTTCCATTGAGCATTAACGGCTTCCGTTAGGGCAATCGAGATCTCTCTTTGAAGACTGGGGTCACTCCCCATAATGCTGATAATTTTTTCTACATGTCCCTTAGCTTGTTTAAGCTTTTTCTTTTTCTCCGTAACTGTAATATTGGGCTTTGTATTCCAATCGTTAAAAGCCTTTTTACACACCTCTTCTAAATTTTTACGTTGCTCGGGAGTTGCGGCTTCCCAAAAAGATTTTAACTTCGATGATGTTAAGAGTTCTTGAACCGCATTTTTTTGTCTTTCATAAAGAGTGAGGATGCTGCCCTGCTTTTTACTAGGATTGAATATCATAAAAGTGTCTCTCCCCTGCTTACGCTCTTCGCGGATATGAGCCTCACTTAAAGACAAACTTTCATATAAACTCAAAAGGCTTTTTGCAGTATCCGCTTGCACCCAACTTGCGGGACGTATGGTCTCACTCATGATACTTTCTTCTCAAACTTCGCATGTACAACTTTGCCGTCACTGGCCAGTGCGTCAATGTAACTCGCCCAGTTATCCATCATTCTTTTCCTTTCATCGAGGAACTGTGTGCGGTCATAGGCTTCACCTAATGGACCTGAAGCTTTATGGGCAAGCTGGCGTTCAATAACTTCACTGTCATACCCTAACTTCTCTCTAATGGTAGTTCGGGCCAAGGCTCTAAAGCCGTGGGCTACGATTTCCTTACCGTAACCCAACCTTTGTATGGCTTTATTCACCGTGCCATCGCTCATAGGGTTTATGGGCTTATGCTGCGACGGAAACACCCAAGGCGTGTTTAACACCTCAACCTCCAGCCTTTGGGCCTCCAAGACTTCCATAGCTTGGCGGGATAATGGCACGATGTGGTCACGACGCGCCTTCATAATCTCTGCCGGAATTATCCAGATGCCTTCTTCAAAATTTATGTTTTCAAAACGTGCTTTTCTTATTTCTACAGGTCTACAAAACGTATACAGAGAAAGCCATAAAGCGCGGCGGGTCCGCTCAAATAATCTCGCTTCGTTACGCTCTAGGGCTTTAAGAAAGTCTGGCACCTGCTTCACGTCCAGCGTTCTGAAATGCTCTGTTTTATTAACCTTCAATGCACCCGTAAGATTATCAGCAGCGTTCCATTCACATTTTCCCGTTTGAATGCCGTAGCAAAACACCCTACCGGCTATCTGTTTGGTTTTGGATGCAATCTCAAGCGCTCCACGTTTCTCTACCTTGCGCAAAACATCTAAAAGATCAGGCGGCTTAATTTGTGAGATTGGTTCATCGCCTAGGTAGGGAAAAAGGTTCATTGTGAGGATGCGCATCATCTTTTGCGCATACCCTTCGCTCCAGCGATCTTTATTCAGTTCATGCCATTCCAGCGCTACGGCTTTAAAAGTGTTTTCAGATTGCAGCATCGCTTCCTTGCGCGATTTCCGCTTAGATTGAACGGGGTCAATACCTTCTCTGATTAACTTCTTGGCTTCATCTCTTTTCTCCCTTGCTTCGGACAATGAAACAGAAGGGTACACCCCTAACGCTAAACGCTTCTCTTTGCCCAAAGCTCTGTATTTAAGTCTCCAATACTTAGAGCCATTGGGCATTATTTCTAGATACATACCCGCGCCATCCCCCAGCTTATAAGGCTTTTCCTTGGGTTTTGCGTTCTTGCATTGTATGTCTTTAAGCTTCATTTGGGGGCATCTAAATATGTCAATTTAACTTATGCCCCCAATTATGCCCCATTTGGGGGCACATTGTAAACGATCGATAGCGGATGTATGTGAATAACCATGTAACTGAACAACCCATAAGCTAAGGTTTACGGGGCTAGTAGCGATCGTTTATGAATGTGGACGAAGGAAGAACTGGTGCTGCTGGGGAGAATTGAACTCCCGACCTCGTCATTACCAATGACGCGCTCTACCACTGAGCTACAGCAGCGCACCCTTAGGAGTTTATCCCCAAGACGAGCGGGAAACTACACCAAATTCTCTAGCCTGTCACGAGTGTTTTTGCGTACTCTGGAATTATGTCGGCAAAACAGAATCAAGACAAGCTGGATAAGCGTAGCAAAGCGCTGCGTGATAATCTGCGAAAACGCAAAGAACTCAAAAAAGCCGACAAGAATAAGCGTAAAGACACTTCACAGGATGCAAAAGATGGAAACCCTCAAGGATAAAGACAAAAAAGATGCTCAGGATTTTCAGGACCTCGCAACGCTGCCCGGCCTGCTTGCCGATCATCAAATCCGCGATCTTGCCGAAAGCCAAAGCATGATTGAGCCTTTTGTTGAAAAACAAAAACGCGATGGCATAATCTCATACGGGCTTTCTTCCTACGGATACGATGCCCGCTGCGCGCCAGACTTTAAAATTTTCACCAATGTTGACAATGCCTTAGTTGATCCTAAGCACTTCTCGGAACAGAGTTTTGTTGACAGAAACACCGATATTTGCGTAATACCTCCCAACAGCTTTGTTCTCACCCATACGGTGGAGTACTTTCGCATCCCTAAAGATGTACTGGTGATCTGTCTAGGTAAGAGCACATATGCGCGCTGCGGTCTTATCGTGAACGTAACGCCTTTGGAGCCCGGCTGGGAAGGTCATGTCACGTTGGAAATATCCAACACCACGCCGCTTCCAGCACGCGTTTACGCCAATGAAGGCATTGCGCAATTTTTGTTTTTTAAAGGAAGTAAGCCCTGTGAAACCAGTTACGCAGACAGATCAGGAAAATATATGGGACAGCGAGGCGTTACGCTCCCGCGGCTTTAGCGCTGACGACACCTCCCATAAAGAGCCTGCATCTTCTTCCCTCGATAAGATTAAGGTCATTGGTGGTCAAGCGCTAAACGGTAATATTCCCATTAGCGGCGCAAAGAACTGCGCGTTGAAACTCATGTGCGCGGCGCTGCTCACCGATCAAACCATCTATTTTGAAAACAGCCCGAATTCCCTGCGCGATATGCAATCACAAACAGAGCTTCTGGAATATCTGGGCTGCGCCGTAAAACGCCAAGGCAACTTGCTGGCAATTAATACCGGCCCTATCCACACACAAACCGCGCCATACGATATTGTCCGCAAAATGCGCGGTTCCATTTTGGTTCTTGGCCCGTTGCTTGCACGTTTCGGTGAAGCTAAAGTTTCCCTGCCCGGCGGATGTGCCATCGGTACGCGCCCTGTTGATATGCACATCAAAGCATTAGAGGAAATGGGCGCAGAGATTATTCTGGATGAAGGGTATATTAATGCGAAGGCCCCAAAGGGCGGCTTGCAAGGTGCCAAGATTATTTTCCCAAAAGTCTCCGTAGGCGCAACAGAGAATTTGATGATGGCCGCCGTCCTTGCCAAGGGTGAAACTGTACTGGCCAATGCCGCGCGCGAACCGGAAATTGCTGACCTTGGCGAATGTCTTATCAAAATGGGTGCGAAGATTGAGGGATTGGGCACAGATACAATCCGCATCGAAGGTGTACCCCACATGAGCGGCGCTAATCACTCCATCATCCCCGACCGCATTGAAACCGGAACTTATATGGTCGCCGCCGCGATGACCGGCGGTACAGTACGCTTGCAAAACACACGGCTGAGAGACTTAAGCGCCGCCATCGGCCACCTCTCTCAAACAGGTATCGAGATCGACAAAGACGGCAATGACATTATTGTCAGTCGCGACCCGAACGTGCCGCTCAAAGCTATCGATATTATGACCGAACCGCATCCCGGCTTCCCGACAGACCTACAAGCACAATTCATGGCAATGCTGACCATGGCCGAAGGCGCAGGGCTGGTCACCGAAACGATTTTTGAAAACAGATTTATGCATGTGCCGGAACTCAACCGCATGGGCGCAAACATTACTGTGCAGGGGAATTCCGCCATCGTGCGCGGTGTGAAGGGTCTTAAAGGCGCTGAAGTCATGGCGACCGATCTGCGCGCTTCCGTGGCACTTGTCCTTGCCGGTCTTGTTGCCGAAGGCGAAACCACCATCAACCGCATCTACCACTTGGAGCGCGGTTATGAAGATATTGTCGGTAAGCTTTCTGCCTGCGGCGCAAACATCCAAAAAGCCTAAACTACACCCCCAAACGGTTAATCGTCTCAATCAATTCGTCTTTTTTCAGTGGTTTTTTAAGAACCTCATCAGCAAACATTTCCGCGTAAATGGCGTAATCTTCAACCGCGTTTTCAACGCCGCCAGTAATCGCTAAAACCGGAATACTCGGGCTATGTTTTTTCACATACTGCGCCAACTTGGTTCCATCCTTTTCCGGCATAACAATATCGGTAATCACCAGATCGCAGTTCTCATTGCTCTCGATAAAACTGATAGCATCATCAACATTATTTTCAGTAAAAAGCTCATGAGGCTCATCACTAAGCATCTTCTGGATTACCTCGAGGATAAACTGATTATCATCAACAATAAGAATTCTCATTATACAAACTTTCTCACCCGTAAAAGATGTTCAGATAATACAATTGTAAACGTAAGCGCCGTAATTTCAAACATAAACATCTTGCCGCGCCGCACCAATCCCTGTATCTCCTTCTTATGACTACACAAAAACTCATACTAGCGCTGCCAAAAGGCCGCATCCTCGAGGAGCTGATACCAATCCTTTCGGCATGCGATATCGTGCCGGAAGATGACTTCACCAATGAAAGCAGCCGCAAACTGCAATTCACCACCAATCATGAAAACCTCGACATCATTCGCGTGCGCGCTTTTGATGTGGCCACCTTTGTCGCCTATGGCGGCGCGGACCTTGGTATCGTTGGCTCCGATGCGATTGAGGAATTCGGTTATGACGAACTTTATGCACCCGTTGATTTAGGTATCGGAAAATGCCGTTTGTCTGTCGCTATGCCTAACGATGAAGTTGCTGACGCGCACACTGAGCGCCAAAGTCATATCCGCATTGCCACAAAATATCCAAATCTGACAGCGCGCCACTATGCCAAAGCGGGCATTCAAGCTGAATGTATTAAGCTCAACGGCGCGATGGAAATTGCCCCGGCTCTAGGCCTGTGCCGACGCATCGTTGATTTGGTTTCAACGGGCGGAACGCTCAAAGCCAACGGCCTCACCGAAACCGAAACCATCCTCGAAATTTCTTCAAAATTAGTTGTAGGTCGCACAGCGATGAAAACAAACCCGGGGGGCATTGAACACTGGGTCAGCGCTTTCCAAGCCGCCGTGGATCATGCTTAAGAGCATAAAATATATATCCATTCAAAATATGGCCGAAACGCCAGAAGGAAATATGATCGCTCGCGACCGTGAAATCGCCCTGCGCGATCTGACTGCCGAAAATCATTTCGTTCCTTTTAAGGATGAAAACGGTCCCTACACTGTATCACTGAGCCTTGAGGAAAACCGCTTAGTCTTCCGTATCCAAAACGCTAAAAACGAAAAATTGCCAATACTGGTACTCTCACTCAAACCCTATAGACGTCTCGTCAAAGATTACTTCATCATTGTGCGCAGCTACGACGAAGCCGTAAAAGAAGGAAAACCATCACGCATCGAAGCCATTGATATGGGCCGCCGCGGTTTGCACAACGAAGGGGCCGACATGCTCATAGAACGGCTCGAAGACAAAATCGAGATGGACCACAAAACCGCACGCCGTCTCTTCACCCTGATTTGTGTCCTGCATAGCGGTAAAGCCCACGGTTTGCACTAAGGGCTAATGTGGACAAAATCCATTGCATTCTTGTGCTTGCGCGGTGTATACCGTTAGTCTTTGATAAATTATGAATAAGTGAGCTTATGCCTAAAGAAGATTTAATGGAATTCAAAGGGGTCGTTTCCGAGATCCTCCCCAACGCGATGTTCCGGGTGACACTGGAAAACGACCACGTCATTCTGGCCCACACTGCCGGTAAAATGCGCAAAAACCGTATTCGCGTGCTGCAAGGTGATACGGTTGTTGTTGAAATGACACCTTATGATCTGAGCAAGGGCCGTATTATTTACCGTGAAAAGTAAGCTTATCCTGGCCTCGGCCTCGCCGCGCCGCAGTGAGCTCCTCAAACAAATCGGCATTACGCCCGATGAAATCATCCCCGCTGATATTGATGAAACGCCTTTAAAAAGTGAATTGCCGAAAGATTTAGCACAGCGTTTGGCCATCGCCAAAGCGCAAAAAATCGCCGAACAGCATCCTGATTCCTTTATTCTCGCTGCTGATACGGTCGTCGGCGCAGGCCGTAAAATTCTCGATAAAGCCGAAGATAAAGCCTATGCTCGGCACTGCCTCAAAGCCTTATCCGGACGTCGTCACCATGTTTATGGCGGAATCGCGCTCGTCACACCAGATGGCAAAGTTATAGAGCGCTGTATCGATACGCTGGTACAATTCAAACACCTCAGCCATCAGGATATCGAAACCTATATCAAATCCAGCGAATGGCAAGGCAAAGCGGGCGGTTACGCCATACAAGGACTCGCAGAGTCTTACATAAAATATATCCGCGGATCGTATTCCAATGTCGTTGGCCTATCTCTTTATGATACAATGAAAATATTGGACGGCGCCGGTTTTAAACAAAGCGCCTAAAAGCAGCAAAGGGCAGCGAGGTTTAAGACGTTTTGGATATTCTGATTGAAGAATTAGAGGGCAGTTTATGGGCCGCCGCCTTACAAAGTGGGCGGTTGGAAGGTCTTGAAGTCGACCCTATCCATGAAGAAGTCCGCTGGGGTTCCATCTATTGGGCCAAAGTCAAAACTATCGACAAAGCCATGGATGCCCTTTTCGTTGATCTGGATGGTGACAACACCGGC
Source organism: Alphaproteobacteria bacterium (assembly GCA_021776025.1). Classification (GTDB taxonomy): domain Bacteria; phylum Pseudomonadota; class Alphaproteobacteria; order Micavibrionales; family Micavibrionaceae; genus TMED27. The sequence continues at coordinate 32,850 of JAJFGR010000007.1, read as the reverse complement.
ATTCTTTATAACAGTGATGTGCGCTGGACCGACGCAAAAGGCAAAGTCCATAAGGGCGGCAGCGAGGCCATTGGTAAACGTTTCAAGGCCGGCGACATGATCGCCGTCCAGGCTAAAACCGCTTATCTACCGATGGATCATGATGACATGACCTCGCCCGAAAACAAAACTCCGCAAATGAGCATGGATATCACCCTACCGGGGCGCTATTTAATTTATTGCGCAAACATGGATTGCAACCGCATATCTCAGCGCATCCGCGATAAAAAACTCCGCAAACTGTTACATAAAATGATGGATAACCTTGAAGATATGCAAGGCTGCATCCTACGCATGGCAGCAGCAGACACCCAAAGCGACATGCTCATTCGCGAAGGTAAGATACTCAAAGGCGCTTGGGAAGAAATTCAAACATATTTTGAAGGCAATAAGCCGCAGCTTATCGCCCTTGGACCGGACGCAATCCAACGTACACTCAGCGATCAGGCCGACCAAACAATTGACCGCATCGAAATTGTCACTATGGATCATTACAAGTATGTTGAAGAATGGTGCTCCATCTTCGCCCCCGATCTGGTGACAAAAATCGAACCTGTAGAGCTGGATAACGCCTCCGAAGACCTCGCTTTGTTTAATGAACGCGACATCATTGGCCAGATTGAAGATCTGTTTAGCCCGTATGCCATTTTGCCCAGCGGCGGCAATATCATCATTCAGGGCACCGCGGCACTCACCGCCATCGACATTAACAAGGGCGGGTGCAAGGATTCCAATTTAGGGGTAAATATTGAGGCCGCAAAAGAAATAGCCCGGCAGCTACGCCTGCGCAATTGCGGCGGTATTGTTGTTATCGATTTCCTCAAATCCCAGAACAAGAAGGATCAGGGCAAGCTTATTGCCGCGCTGGAAGACGTTATGAACACCGACCCCTGCACCGTGCAAATCCACGGCATAACCGCACTTGGGCTCATTGAAATCACCCGCAAACGCCGCACACCGCCTCTAATTGACCGTTTTCAGGGGATTTTGTCTGAATAACGCCGAAAATCCCTCTAGACATTGCCCCCCCTTTTTCCTATAACGCTTTATCGTGTTGTAGACGGCGCGTGCCCGGGTAGCTCAGTGGTAGAGCAGGGGACTGAAAATCCCCGTGTCGAAAGTTCAATTCTCTCCCCGGGCACCATTTCTCCCCCAGTAAAAACCCCCACACACAAGCAAACTCAATACATACAGCGAATTCATTGACTTAGCAATCGCCTCATGTTACCTAAAGTGATACACGTATTGATACACAAATCAATACACATATTGATACACAATAGGGCACCATCATCATATGGACTACCTACTCAAAGTCAAAAAAACATACTATTACCGCAGAAGAGTTCCTGAGGAAGTGAAGCATTTGGACAAACGTCAAGAAGTCCGAATCTCCCTAAAAACCAAAGACATTAAAGAAGCGCGTATAAAAGCAGACATCTACAATCATGAAATGGATGTGTTTTGGAAAGCCTTAATTAGCTCTGGCAACGCTCATAACATAGAAGAAAAATACATATCTGCCGTCAACCTAGCTAAATCGAAAGGTTTCACCTATCGAACGGCTGCAGAAATAGCGCAACGCCCTCTTGATAGGATCATAGAGCGCATAGAAACGCCCATAGAAAACGCCCCAATGGCCACGGCCATACTTGGCGGCGCAGAAGAGCCCCAAATCAAACTCAGCGCCTGTATCGATAAGTTTTGGCCTTTATGCGTTGATCGGCTGACAGGAAAATCAGAACATCAAATTAAAAAATGGAAAAATCCTCGAAATGCCGCAATGTTGAATTTTATAGATGTTGTTGGCGACAAGCCTCTCCAAGATATAACCCGCAAAGAGGTGCTATCTTTCAGGGAGTGGTGGCTCGAAAAAATCAATAGCGGCCACAGCTCAGATACCGGCAACAAACAATTACGCTTCGTAAAAGACATGCTGCAAGATGTTGCGCTTCACTGTGAAATTGACTCTAATTTTGATGGTATGTTTACAAAGACGCGCTTCACGGTCATTGACAACCCTCGCCCACCCTTTGAAGAAAACTACGTTCAAAATACGCTTCTAAAAACTTTGGAAACATTGAACGAGGAAGCACGTCGCGCCGTTTTTGTGATGGCAGAAATAGGATTGCGCGATTGTGAAGTGCTGGGGCTTACACGCGCAGACATTAAACTTGATGAACCAATCCCTTATGTTTGGATACGAAACAATCTAAAAACCCGAACCTCAGAAAGAAAAATTCCATTAGTTGGCTATGCCCTTGCCGCACTAAAACTACAGCAAAATGGATTCAACAGATGGAAAAATCCAGATTATTTTTCTGGAACGGTAAATAAATACTTGAGAGAGAATGACTTAAAGCCAACAAAGCGCCACACGCTTTACTCTTTGAGGCATACATTCAAAGATCGTCTTCGCGACATACAAGCCCCCGAAGAAATTATTGACGAACTTATGGGACACAAAAAAAGCGGCCCCAAATACGGGAGAGGCCACACGCTAGAAACGAAACTGCATTGGCTCAATAAAATCGCCTATGATGTTGGAAAGCTGTAAGGCTATAAAGTATGTACAAACCAACAGATTTTAAGTCAGATGACATCTGTATATCCTATTGTTTTAATTGAATAAAATTTGGTACTTTTTTAAAGTGTGTAAGAAAGTGTGTAAGTTTTCAAGTTAAATATGCTGTATTTAAGTCTATTTTCTTTTGGTCACTTGCTTTTCAATGTGTTCAATCATCAAGCCTGCAATGTCCTTACCTGTTGCGCCTTCAACACCTTCGAGGCCTGGCGATGCATTAACCTCTAAAACCTTCGGCCCATCATTGGAACGGATAATATCAACGCCACATACCTTGAGGCCAACAACTTTGGCAGCAGCAACAGATATTTTACGTTCTTGCGGAGTGATTTTAACTTTGTGTCCTGTCCCGCCCAAATGAATATTCGCCCGAAACTCGCCTTCGGCAGCGCGGCGCTCCATAGCAGCAACAACTTTGTCGCCAACGACAAAGCACCTTAAATCCGTTCCGGCGGATTCTTCGATAAATTCCTGAATAAGAACGTTCCCTTTAAGGCTCTTGAAAGCATTAATAACAGATTCAGCAGCCTTGGCTGTTTCAGCCAAAACAACGCCTTTGCCTTGTGTTCCCTCAAGCAGCTTAATGACAACAGGTGCGCCGCCAACGGTTTTAATCATATCTTTGGTATCCAGCGGTGAATTCGCAAATCCTGTACGTGGAATATCAATATCTTTGCTGCATAAAAGCTGCATCGTGCGGAGCTTATCCTGCGCGCGGCCAATCGCAATCGGCCCGTTGAGCATATAGGATTTCTGCATTTCAAATTGTCGCAATACGGCATTTCCGTAGAAAGATAGACTTGGACGAATGCGCGGAATAACCGCATCAAATTTCTTGAGTATTTCCCCACCACGATAATGAATCTCGGGCTTGCGCGCCGTAATATCCATGTAACAGTTACGAATGGAGATAAAACGCATTTCATGTCCGCGTTCTTTTCCTGCCTCCATAAGACGCTTGTTGGAATACAAATCTGGGTTCGTTGCGAGTATGGCTATTCTCATTTTTTTTGTTCTCCTGAAACATCTTTATATAAATTTTCAGCATCTTTGACTTTGCCCAACAAGAAAGACTTCGCAGGGTCAACAGCAAGCTTTGCTCTGCGCATAGCATCACGTCCGAGCAGCATGCGGAATGTCATTTTGTGTCGTGAGGACAAGGTCACTTCGGCTTCTATCGTTTTCTCACCAATAATTAAAGGCGTTTTTATGACGTATCGTTTTTCCCGCTCTCCATTGGAGCTCGTAACATTGCGGTAATCGGATAGCGGGGCAAAACACTCAATTTCCAGTGTTTTATTTTTCTGCAAAGGATGGATTTTAAAGCGCACAAACTCTGCCCCACCTTTCGTGAAAGGCTCAATATCATAGGCATGAATTGAAGAGGTTGTTGCCCCCGTATCGACCTTGGCTTTAATGGCCGGTAAGTCCAAATCGGGAAATGCGCACCATTCCTCCCAACCGATCATGGTTTTGATTTTTGGCATATCGTTAAATCCTGTCTTCAATCAAAATATTATGTAGAAATCCGTAGTAATTTTCGATAGCTTTTACGCTCGTGGTCTCATTACTGGTGTGATACATCAGCGTTGGAATTTGTACGGTTGCGCCGCTCCACTTACCTTCGGTGCTTTGCACCAAACGCCCTAGTTCTGTTGAGCCTAAATCGTCTATATCTTTACCGCTGGCTAATAATACCTCATCCTTGACTTGGAAAGGCCGTTTAATCTCTTCACAACGCATTTTCAGTTGGTCAACAAATACCTTGTTAAAGACTTCACTTTTATCGCGATTTCTAAAAATGACAGGGCCTTCGTCAATTACTTTTTGTTCGCTGTAAGGGCTAGTATCGAGAACAAGCAGGCGATCTGTGTTTATCTGCATTCCATCAAGGTATTCGGCAATATGCATCCAGCTTTTGCCGATTTCTTCTTCACAGGTTAAAAGGGCTGTGCCTTCATAACCACCTTTAAACAAGGCGTAAACTACGGCAATCGAAATGACATTATCGATTTGTCCTTTGAGCATGCCGCCCTCAAAGCTCGCCTGACGGGTATAGGCAAGCGGAATGTTTTGTTCAAGCTGCGCAATGCCCTCGACAAAAAACAACGCGTCATTATTTTTCATGTGCGGATAGCAGGCTTCTATACGGCCCTCACCAAGATGTTCACCGCTGTCAGGATGGTAAGCGTAAACTTTTTCGCCTTCAAAACGTTTGGCAATGCTCTCAACCTGTTTCTGTGAGGACAGATTGTTTTCGCCGTATTTAATTTCTTTCATATATTGCGCCGCATAAACATATTCATCATCACCAAGACTGATAAGGCCGTGGCGGTCAATATGAGCGCATATAATTGCATCTTTGGGTGATTTGCCGTGAACTTCAAGCAAGCCATCATTTTTGAAAACCGAAAGCCCTTCATTTTTGAAGTCTTCATACAGAAAATCCATGAAAAACTGTTCATGGCCAACGACAGACGGAACAGCGAGGTATTCTGCGGTTTTTTGAACAATAGTGTTTATCAAATACTATAGCTTTCGTAAAAAATGGCCGCACCTTCGTATAAAGGCCCGACCAGAAAAAATTCATTATTCTAAATACGCTTTTTTTATAAAAAAGAAAGAGAATAATAGCTTGTTGGCTAACACTGGAAAATTATTGTTTGATCCCCGATATGTGCGTTATTCCATTTTCAGAAAAACTTGCGGAATATGGCGAGCCATAGGCAAAGGCCAGCATTTCCTCGTTCTTTTTAATGGTAGCGCTTAAATTATCCGCCATCACATCATAAAGATCACGGATATCGAGAATACCCAGGACCTTGTTACCAGACATAACGGGTAAATGCCGGAAGCCTTTGCTGGCCATAATAGACAAAGCAAGACTAACAGAGCCTTCAACTGGAATCGTTACCGGATTACGCGACATAATAGCCTCCACTGTCGTTTCATCTACATTGCGGAACACACCAACAGCTTTTTGAACGATATCCCGTTCAGTCAAAATGCCAATCAGTTTTCCGCCCTCATCAATAACGGCTGCTGCCCCAGTTTTATGTGCAGGCATAAGGCAAGCAATGCTCCTGATTAGATCTGTTGGTTTGGCAACCAATAATGGGCGTTTTTCAATAATGTCTTGAAGAGATAGGGCATGTTTGTATGTCATTTTAATCTCCATTCTTTATAAGAATCAGAGTTTCATTCTCCCTGAATACTGAAAAAAAAGTTTGACGGTGGTCAAGTTTTCCTGACACTGGTTTTATGATCCAAGATGAATCCATACAGGAAATCAGTGCCTCGGATAACCTCCTGCTTTTAAAATCGGTGCCGCTTTTTGCCGAGTTGCCGGAAGCCGATGTCAATTGGTTCCTTAGACGCGCCAAAACCATCGAATATTTCAAGAATAACTTCCTGTTCCAGCATGGTGACCCCGCTGGTTTTTTATACATCGTTATCGAAGGGTGGGTAAAAATATATCGGGATAATCAAGAAGGTGAACAGCTTGTACAGCTCATCGCAACGCGCGGTGATACATTTGGCGAGGAATGCGTTGTTGAAGGGCGAATCCATCCTTGTAGTGCACAAATTGTAGGCCGCAATGCCAAATGCCTTACAATTCCCGGCGATGTCTTGCGAGAACGTTTTACTGATCGGCCTGTTGTGGCCTTAAAAATTATCTCTGCTTTAGCCGATCAACTCAATAAAACGAGCTATTTTCTCGAGCTTCACAGCAAATTGACATCTGCCCAACGCTTAGCCGCGTTCTTGTTAAAATTATCAATGGACAGGGGCGGCGTCCAAACCATCCTGCTGCCTTATAACAAGCTCTTAATTGCAGGACGCCTTGAGATGCAACCCGAAACCTTATCTCGCGCTATGCGACGTTTGAAAGAGGATTTGGACATGAGCTTTGAAGGACGCACCGTAACAATCAAAGACTTGGATGCCTTGCAGAGTTATTGCGAAGTTTATTGTTGCCGCGACGAGGAATGTTCACGCGAACAAAAACTGCTCTGCAATGAAGCCGCGTGTGACGTATCACGTATGCTTAAGATGATGTAATCATACCGCAGCATTCCAAATATCATCTTCAGTGTTTTTTGGCGCGGAATATTTGGAGCGATTATATACAATAAGAGCAATGATGGCGCTGATAAAAACCGCTGTAAGGCTGACTGTCATACTCAGCATCAAATCTTTCAGATGGAAAACTGCGTACCCTAAGGTAACAAAATTCCCGACCAACCAAACAATCCATGGCAGAAGAGGCATAACCGTGACATCTGATTTGTTAACAGCTAACGCCTTAATTTGCGGTAAATAGGCTGCAACATGGCAAAAAGCAGCCAACGGATATAACGTGATAAATATTGTTTCCATCATTGCACAGTCTCTATTTTCACCGTTTTTCCGGTTTTTTAATCATCTTCCATCATGAAATCGACAACGTTGTCATCGCCGTCATGGCTATCGTAAATATTGTCGTTGTCCTCATAATCGTCGTATTCTTCTTCCGACAGCGCCACCTCGATTTCATCAATCAAATCATTGATCAATCCATGGATGTTTTTGTTGTCAGTCATGCGTTGGGCATCATGCTTTAAATCTTTAACTTTGCTCCAGAGCATATCTAAATTTTCAGACATAAAACCTCCTTCAAGTGGGCGCTTTCCTTGGGTTTAAACCTACTTTAATGATGCGTGTAATTGCGCTTATAAAACTTGACCGCCGTCAAGTTTTTACACCGAAAAAAGCATATAGTTTTTTCATGATCCAGTGACTGAGTCATCCGCTCGCAGCACGCGATAAGGGCTGCAACCCAAAATGGAGGTCATTCATAATGGCTGCTAATAAATCAAAACCAACAAAGAAACCTGCCAGCAAGCCCGCCCAAGGCCCTCAACAAAAAACGGCTTGCACGACAGATAAGAAAAAAGACAAGGCCGGCAAATCCGGTTGCTGTTAACCCCAACTCAAAGGCATTCCGGAGGTTCTAAAGCCTCCGGAATGATATAAAACACGAAGGAATTTTACATGAAAAAATCAGTTTTTATCGCAGTGGCATTATTTACATTCAGCCTTGCTCCTAAATATGTCGTTGCAAATGATAACGTGGACATACCATCCGTTCAGGAAATCTGCGAAAATTTCGCTAACGAGGATACCAGTGACAATGAATGGAATGATGTTTTTGATGACTGCGTGGCAGAGCATGATCAAATCGTTGAGGATTCCAGTTGGGAAACAACCCCTTCAGATGACGGGTATATTGATGAAGATGTCTCAGAAAGTGATGATTTAGATCAGTAATTAAAAAAATATTGCAGAATTTATATGAGTTCAGCGTCAGGCTCTTCTTTTGGCTGTGTACTGGTTCTTTTTTCTGATGGTTGTTTTGTGTTGAGGTTTGAAGCATTGTTAAACCCTGCGTTCATTTTAGCGGTGGGGTTCTCTGTGTCGGAAGCTTGCCCTTGGGCTGCTGTAAAACTTCCCTTTGTGCTTTGCCTAGCTGGTTTATCTACCTTTTCTTCATGAGCTGTGGCCCTGTACCGCAGCGGAATTTTCTCTCTCGCTTTAGAAGCGGTTTCTTTTAAGCGCTCTAAAACATCCCTAGTTCGCACTTGTTTCGGGCCGTGATCTTCGGGCTTGTTGAACTTACCCTTTACTTCGGTTTTGGCTGCGGCGCGCTCACTATTGATTGTTTTTTGAGTGCGCACAAAGTTTCGCCCTCGTTTTGCAGCCTCTACTTTTAAGCCTTTGATTTCAGTTTTGAGGGGCTGCTTATAGGCGCTCGAATCAGTAAGGGTCTCCGCCTTAATGACCCGGTGGGTTTTTCTTTCCTCAGTGAGCGCTTTAAACGAAACGACGTTCTTTGTTTTGTAGGTTGGCTCTTTGGTCTCAGAGGGCGGCTTTTCTGCTTTAGCGGTGAAGCGTTGCTGTAGTGTTTTTGTTTCAACGCGCGCTTCGCTTTTAGGCTCTTGGGGTTTAACGGGAAGCTCAAACTTCTTCGCCGCAATTTCATTTAGTTTTGGGGTATCAACGGACGCAGGTCTTTTCACCTGAACCTGCTGTTGATAACGGAGTGGTAAGTTTTCACGCGCTGCACTCGCCTTAAGCTGAACTTTAAGGGAGGACTCTTGCCGCGTTGTCTTAGAAACAGACTTAAACGTTTCTTTCCTAGGGGTAATAGAGGGAGTGTGCCTTACAATTTCTTTTTCTAATTTTTCTACGAAAGCTGAGTAGCGAGCATGCTGCTCTTGCTTGGTTTGCAAGCTCTCGATGTTTGTCTTCATCTCGCGGATTTGTGAGTGAAGTCCGCGCCGGTAGGTTTTGCCATAGCGGCCTTGCTGGCGCTCTACCCTCACGCGCTGCTCGCTTTGTGAAAGTTTAAAGCTATCCTTAGCAACCTCGCGCAATCCAATAAGCTTAGTAGCCGTAGAAACCGCTTTTTCAAGCGCGACCATGATGCGGCTGGGCAAAGCTGTCTTACCAGATAGCTCTTCCATATGCGCAAGGCGGGTATCCAAACGCTCCATGAGCTTATCTATGTCTTTGATTTGCTCTTTGAGCGGCTTTTCACCAAAGGCGGCTCTTTGGGCGTTGAGCTTCTTAATCTCAGCAACGAATGCGGATCTAGACTTGTTCTTATCGATGGCGGGGTAGTTGATGATGCGCCCATCGTCAGTTTTACGCTTGCTTTGCAGCTTCAAAGCTACCGGATCACCAGATCCGCTATCGCCGCTTTTATCGCCCTCATCATCTTTATTCTTATTATCGCCTGTGGGCGCTTGCCCACTCCCGCCGCCGGAACCCTTCTTGCCGGTTTCTCCTTTGCCGCTTTCTTCCTCTTCATCATCTTGGGCCTCTTGGGCTGCTATTTCTTGGCCTTTCGGCCCTATATGGGTTTGGGGGATACGGTCGATGCCTTGGTCATCTAACGTCCTGCGGTCAATCTGAACATCGGAATGCCCGGCTTTGGCCAAAGTATCATTGGCCAATACCTCCCAAACCTCGCGCAAGAGTTCAATCTCTTGCGGGCCTGCTTTCTTGTCATCAAGAATGCGGGTTTTTACGCCAAAGCCCTCAGATGTGATTTCACGGGTGGTGAAGAGCAGATGGGCGTGGTGGTTGCGGGGATCATGACCATCCCCAGCAACAGGGCTATGGATTGCAACATCTACGGCCACGCGGTAGCGCTCTATCAGATATAGCGCCATGTCACGGGCTAAAGCCTCGCGATGTGCATCTGATAGCTCATGGGGGAGAGCAAGAATAACTTCACGCGCTAGCCTTGAGTTTTTGCGGTTCTCACTGGCCTCTGCTGCATTCCATAGGATGGCACGAGAGTGGAACTTTGAGGGGGCTGAGCTTGGAGCGAGTATAAAAGCGCTATGTACACCATGGCGGTTTTCGTAGTGATGAGTACGCCCGGAGCGCTCGCATCGCAGAGATGCTCCAGCGCGATAGGCTGCGGCGGCAACGGCGGAGTGGCCGCTAGCCCTCGAAAAGGTTCGAACTGAGCAATGGTAGATCGCCATTGTTTTTTTACGCAGTAAAAGTTGTGCCATAAGCGCTCTGCAAACATAGTTTGCGTAAGTGCGCTATTACACTTTTATGATCTCACAGAATGTCTTTAGGAATATTTAAGAGCGCCGGAGCTAAACGAAGGGCTCACCACCCACCCGGGCGGGGAAGGGGTCATGCCTATGAGGGCTACGGCATAAAGCCGTTTTACTGGGTTTGAGGCTTAGGTACAAGGCTAGTATTCCAATACTTTGCTGTTTTGGGCCATCCATTTGGTTGATTTAGGATGTTTTCATTTTTAAATAATCACAAAGGCTCTCGACTTCTGCAGTGCTAAAAATAGGGTCAAAATAGGTTATGTATCCGTTCAGTTCCTTAAGCGATAAGACTTTTACATGCTTGAATTCTTCTTTTGGTTTCGCGCCAGTCATAACGATTAGGTTTCTAACAGGTATCTGTTTGCTGCCCCAGTGGTGGCGCTCCAAATTGATATTGTGGTTTGATCGGCTATTTAGCATCACAAACAGAGCAAAACTTGATCTTCGTATCTGTTTTATAGGAGACCTCAGATCAAGGCTATTAACTGATTGTTTGCCCCAGTTTTTTGTCTCTAAAACAAAAATTCCCGCCTCACAGACTAATAGATGATCTATTTGAATACTGTATATCCTGTCATCTTCTTTTTTGTTGTAGATAGGTGGATCAAACTCCACTGAAAAATCATTAAACAAATGAAAGTTATCAGGCAGCTTTTGGACTTCTTTTGTGACGGAATTCTCCCCTATTGCTCCAGCAATTAAAGGGTAAAGTCCGTCAACAACCTCCTTTGTATTCTCTAACTCTCGCGATGAATCTAGGGTGCGCTCTGATATTATTTTGTCTTTATTGGTCGTATAATCGTTTAATTTATCTCTGGTTTCGACAGCTTGTTTTTCGTAGTGGTGCGTTCTGTTGCTTACGACATTGTCAAAATTTGTTTCTAAGTGCGCATTCTTATTTGTTAGAGATTTTGTTTTTGGATAGCAGAGGATTTTGTAAATAAAGCTTTTACTGCTTTTTTCTTTAATGATTTTTAATTCTATATCCAGGCTTTTGATTTCACTATGTATGTCGCCAATTATTTCATTTTTAAAATCTTCATATTCTTGCTGATATTTGACGAGGTCACATTCTAGCTGCTTTATTTGGCAAGTTACTTCAACTTCAATTTCCTTAGATATTATATTTTTTTCTATCTGATAGTTTTTTTTAAAAGAATTAATCTCGCCAATGGAACTAAATCGTGTAATTCCATTGTCATGCAGTATGCCCTTTATTTTTTTGAGCGGCTCAATCTGTCCTTCAATTACAGCCATAGTAGAAAATCATCCGCTTTGCGTTCACCTATATACCACCTAAGACATTTAAGCTTTTCTTTAACCTAAATAAAATAAAAATCTGATAACGGTGAGTATGGAAAATATAAAGCTGAAAATGCTGAAATCAAAAAACTTGAGGATACGAGCCTATAGCTGTAACTATAGAGCATGTCAGGAAGACCAACATTTAAGAACTTTCTTCAACTGCTCTTAGGACACCCGCTCTGGACTATTTGTGGAGCAGGCGTAATCGGCAGCGTTTTGTACATATGCGCCCTTGGCATTGACTCATATGTAGAGTCTAAAATTGAAGAAGTTCTCAAAGAAGAATATATAGGAATTTCTTATAAAGATCATTTTACCTTTAATCAGACATTTTCCTCTGACGGAACACCAACAGACCAAGTCAAATATATTCCCATATACATAAACGGTTATAAAAAAACAATTCTCACCGTTGAAATGGTGCGTGTGGGATCGGGAGCGCCTCCAAGAAAAGTAGAAGTACACCTAGATCAAGAGCTTTTACCCATAAATTCTGAGAATCAGCTCAATACTATAAACTTAACTGAATACATCAAACGTTCTAAGGCCCAGGGACTTTATCCACTTGGAGAAAATATTCACACCCTTGCCTTTAGAAGTCCCGCACAATTCTCTGATGAAGCGGTTTCGATTAAGGCACTTGTAAATATTTACGGAGTGTCCAAATGAACCATCAACCCAAGATAATTTTGTTAGCTGGCCTTGGCTTATTAGTTCTTGTTGGTTCCTTATGGATGAAAACATCAAACCAACAACCTAAAGAAGAAGCACACGATTTTTTAGCAAAAGATTTTTCCAATGATTTCCACAGCGAACTTGATGGAATAGAAACAAAAAAATTATCAATAAATACAGAAGCAAAACCTTTTGATATAACCTTAACCGAGGTAGATTTAACAAAGCGCTCCTTAAGTTTAATTTCTTCTCAGGCTTTTTTAACCACTGAATCTGGTGAACCAATAACCTCCGATTCAGGAGAAGCCGTATTCACCTACGGCTCTGGAAATAATTTAAATGAATTTATTCAATCAGCTAATTTTGCCGCTGTTCACTCTGGCGGCTATTTAAGCTCTATACAGCCCGCCTATCCACTAGGTTACATTAAGGTACGAACAGTTACTTTAAACAAACCTCATAAAACTTGGATTACTGATGGATTTATATGTACGGATGGCAAAAAGATCGTAATTGATGCATATAAAAATGAAGCTCAATTTGAGCCTTGGCCAGACTGTTTGCAAAGTGGGCCTCTTCTTGTTCAAAATAATTCTAAAGCTACGCTCAACAATACAAATGATCCCAAGTTTGTTAATGGGAAACACAAGCGTTCTTTTATCTGTTTAGCACAAGACAACCAAGTTTTTATGGGCATAACTTCTGAAATAGATTTATTCACTTTGGCTAGCTTCTTATCAAAGCCCAAGAACGAAAATGGTTTGGGGTGCAAGGATGCTATTGCCTTAACTGGCGGAAATACTGCAGGAATGCTGGTCAGAACCACCGAACATGGTACACCGCGCTTAATAGAAAGCGGAAACCTAAATGTACTACTGCCCAATGCAATTGCAGTTAAATAAAGTCTAAGCCATTGAAGCTATTGATTGCGGAAATAGGACTCTACTGGTGCGTACGAGGCAATTCCTATAAACTATCCGAACACTAAAAAGAGAAAATAGCGGCTGTCGACCCAAAGCGGACATAGAAGAGGTCGCAATTCAGGGAATGTTCGACAAAAGTGATAGCTCTAAGTATGAAAAACACTTCAAAACTAAAACCCTAAAAAGTCTTTCTCTTCTGGTGTAAGGCGAGCATAAACCTCTTCACCAAATATTTCGGAGATCAGATGCTGCTTAACATCACCCCCTTCCTTTTTAAGCAAATCAAGAAGCGAGCCAAGATTTGTGCAATCGCCAAAAGCAGAACTGTACCCTTCTGGAATATCTTTCAATCTTCTAATCACATCAGCATATGAATAGTTGTTTTCAAGATTCCAATTCAGGTCTTTATGTTGCTGAACTTTAGTTCTAGCTTTTTCAAAGGTTGCTTTTGGTATTCTACGATCATATTCACCTTTTTTATTTTTATAAATTTCTATTCCAAGAAAAATCACAGGCTTATCAGGCAAAAAAATGTCAGACTTATCGCCTGCGCCAAGCGCTGGTATTTTCAATTTTATCTTTCTCAACTCTGAATCAATAAAAGAAAAAATTTGTTTCGCTTCATCTTCATCAGAAGCGAAGGCAATAATGTCATCAGCGTAACGAATTAATTTCAGTCCCTTGCGCTCTGCCTTTCTATCAAACTTGTTGAGCACCAAATTAGACAGAAGAGGTGACAAAGGCATTCCCTGTCGAAGTCCTACATTCGCTTTTATTCCATTATCTTTTATAATTTCTTGCAGCTCTTTATCTCTTGGAATTTCCAACTCACAATCAATAGCCTTTTCAATTAAAGGAACAATACTTGAAGACCCCAGTCTGTTTCTCACAAGTTTCTTTAATTCTTTACGAGGTATCTGGTCAAAAAACTTAGAAATGTCTGTTTTAACCACCCAGCCACATTTATTGCGATATTTTAGAGCTGCCTTAATAGCTCCATGAACACTCTGCTCCTTACCTTTTCTAACGCCAAAACTAACTGTAGTTTGAGTTTTTAGACGGTCGCGTTCCCGACCGGTTTTTGAATCCCATGTAAGGCTTCTCAATATTAGCCTCTGAACAAGCCTATCTCTGATGGTGGGAATACAGATTATTCTGTATTTCCCTGGTTTTTTCTCAATCGGAAACGCTTTCAATTTACTGAAATCATATGTTCCATCGATTAAATCTTGTCTTATTTCATGAAAATTTGTTTGCAACCGACCTTTAAATTTATAGGCCGTTTCTCCATCTACACCACGCGCGCTGCCGGTGCCCTTGGAATCATTAGAATCTCTCCAAGCTTCTTCAATTTTTTTGATGGAGGCTATTTGTTGTGGTTTAGGAAAAACCCTGTCCGCTTGGTTGAAATCCATACTAAAACATCCATTTCAACCAAGCTAGAGGCTCTGAAGTTGAATTTCACAAAAGCCTTAATGAGTAACCCCAAGGGGCGCCTCATTGGTTTGCTACATTCCAACTGTAACACGGGCTGCGATGAACAGTCACCAACTTGTTTCCAGATAATCTGGCAGGTGGGAACTATGTGTTTTACCGCAACTTCCGCAATTTTGCCTCCCGCCCACTTTACGTTATGTAAAATATCTGCGACTTTTGCCCCTAAGAGCGCCATCGCGCGCCACCCGAGCGCCCCGCCGGTCCCTGAAACATGTCCGCTAGCTCCTATATGGAAGTTAAACGTTAAGAGCTTTTCATTCATTGCATTTTTCCTTGTTGTTTTGAGCGTGATAAAGGCAGAGGCTCTGAAGTTGAATTTCACAAAAGCCTTAATGAGTAACCCCAAGGGGCGCCTCATTGGTTTGCTACATTCCAACCACAACACGGGCTGCGATGAACAGTCACCAACTTGTTTCCAGATAATCTGGCAGGTGGGAAACGGAGCTATTATAATGCGATTCTATATCTCGGACAATAATTGATTTATCGGTATCGGAAAAAATATTGCTAAGATGATCTTCTTTTTCTAAATGTCCGCTTTTGGCCGTATTCGAAATTCTAAGGAAGTGGTGGGCCTGGCCGGACTTGAACCGGCACGTCCATACGGACAACAGATTTTCTTACCCGCTACAGTCTTCACTGCCCTCTAAATGAGGTTTGTGGTCTGGACTATCCCTTCACCGTTGCTAAAAAGCTTTAGGTGCTGCCCGTCTAGTCTCTACACCTTCCTTTCGTTTCCAAAAGGCTTGGCTCGGGATTGCCATTTGAAAGGTTTCCCCGAATTTGAGCAGTTCTACATCTCCGGTTTCCCGGTGTGCACTCAATTTTTTAAGTCTGCAGCGTCTACCATTCCGCCACAGGCCCATCCAAGGTTATTGATAAGGGGATGTTGCTGTTTATTCAAGCCACTAAATCTTTTATTCGTCTGATTTTCGCGGCTTTCTCTTGGGCTTCCTGACATTGATCGCCGAAGCGTCCAGCGTGTTTTTGAGATGAACAGCATAGTATTTCTCAATCATCTCAACGCTGGTGCGGCAATTCTTGGCCACTTGGTAAATGTCCGCACCTTCCATCAAGCGTAAGCAGATGTAGGTGTGACGAAGGCTGTAAGCCGTTCGTATATTTCCATCGCGGTCTGTTTTGAGATCTAGATCTTCCAGAACCTTGTTTAAAAGACATGGGGTCTTGCCGAAGATTTTATCCATCGGTTGGCCGTTATGGCGTTCTTGCATCCGCTGAAACGGCAGAATAGCCCCCGTCATGCTTTTACAGTGTCCAATGCCGCGCTTACCGCGCACCTCAATTTCTAAAAGGCGTTCGCCAGTATCTTGGTCTGTCACGGGTGTGACATCCCTGTATTCAAGGCGTCCGGCCTCGTCAGGCCGTAACCCAGTGTTCGCCATGAATAGCACGTAGTCGTGTAAATCCTCGTAGACCGTTCTGTAACGTTCTAATGTCGGATTTTTTGCGAGTTCTCGCGTTCCTTCGTAAAGCGTTTTGTATTCTTCTGGTGCAAACCATGCTCGGTGTGCAACTTTCCCTGATGTTTTGTAGGGTGGGGAAATGTCCGGCACGGCATCTATCCAGCCGTAACGGTGCGCTGTTTTAAGCACTAAACGCATAGTAACCGTTTCGTGATGCAGTGTGCTGCGTGTAGGAATTTTACCATTAAATCCGTTCTGAGTTCGTCTGATACGATGTTCCTGCATCAAGCCAGCGTTAATGTCTTTTATAGGCATATCGCCAAAGAATGGGATTAAGTGAAGCAGCAAACGCCGTTCATGAGATTTGGCGTAACGTTCGTTGCGTTGTCCGGCTACGCTCAATTCATATTCGCCGATAAATTTCTCGGCGGCTTGAGCGAATGTATAGCCGGAGGATTTCTGAGGCTTTGTTATTGGCTCGGGTTTGGATGTATCCAAAGGATCAAACTTTTCGAGCAGTTGGGTGGTTCGGCTGCTATGGGTTTGGCGTTTAAAGTCTACGTAAACCGCCATATACCATTCGCGCGCGAACTCTCTTGCAAGAGTAAGGCTTTCTTCTTTTGTTGAAACGCGGTGATTGCGTCCGTTCATATAGGTGGCACATTGCCAGAAGCGGGAGTTGTCACGTTTATAAACGTGAACTTTTCCATCCATGAAAGAGTGTGTTTCTTGTTGCATCTTCTTAACTCCAGCAGATTTTGCAGATGTCATCTGACAAAAAATCAGATGACATCTGGAATATAAAAAGTGTGTAAGACATGTGTAAGTATAATATGTAAAAGTTAAAACTTTTATCATATTGATTTAATTGAAATTTTTTGTGATTTTGGTCTATGTAAAGTGATTTTAAGTCAGATGACATCTGTATATTCTATTGTTTTGATTGGGTTTGTAAAAATTTTTATGAATCTGTATATAAGCTGAGATCTAAAAATGAAGCGCTTAATTAGTTTTATGGAGCTGACCTATACATTTTTTTTTGAAAATGACTTGATGATCTTCAATATATCTTTTCGCGCTTCCAGGTCTTCTATGGAATAATAGGCGCTAACAAGATTGAGGGTCTCTTTACTACTCATAATGTCTTCATCCTGATCATTGTCTAAAAGTCCTTGCGCCACGTGAGCACTCGAAGGGAATCTCCCAAAATGTTCAAAGAAATAACTCACCGGAACATCGAGTATTTTACTTATATCAAATAAACGTCCTGCACTGATGCGGTTTTTTCCGCATTCGTATTTTTGAATTTGTTGAAAAGTAATCCCGATTGCCTCAGCCAGTTTTTCTTGGCTAAGACCGAAAAGGACACGTTGTACTCTAAGGCGCTGTCCGACATGAACATCCATCTCATTAGGCTTGCCTTTAGTTTTTACTTCGCTCGTCATAAATCTCATTATATCCCATTAAATATTCTGTAAAATAAAAAAATTACAATCATTATACCCCCTCCTTGTATTGACTACATATGTATGCAGATCCTAGATTTGTTCGTGGCCTGTTCTTTTTTTGTTGACAGCAATAAACTTATGGTTGTAATTCTGAATTAAAGATGTTCCGGCTTTGTTTACCAAGCTGAGACAGCACTGTGTAACTGCGTGGGTATTATAGTAATGAGAAAAGAATTTACCAGTACAGGAGATGAGTTTTGCCGATTGCAAAGCGATATTTTTCCATTTTTCACAAAAAACCAGAATATGCTCACTGAATTTGATGACGTGAGAGCCGCGTGTTATGGAGAAATAAAGGGCCTACCAAGAGTTTTTGATAGAAGCGAGCATGCTTATGATCCCGTTTCTGACACTTTACTTGTTACATACAAGGATATAGTAATTGGGGGTGCCAGAATTGTCGGAAAGTTTCCAGAAGATTCAAAAGGCATTCCTATGGATAGCGATGAGTTATCCCTTGAGGATTTGTTTCCTGAGTTTCAACTAAAAGATGTGCCGTATTGTGAATTTACACGGCTTGCTGTTGTGAAAAGCTTTAGAAGCTTAGATTTGCTTCATTACATTTTCACTGAAATGGTCTCGTATTCCATAGCTAAGGGTTACAAGTATTTATTTTCCATTTCTTCTTTAGCTCAAGCCAGATGCAATAAGCAGGCGGCAAAAGCAATTGGATTACCTTTTGAATATAAGATCCATAAAGATATAGAAATCCCTGATAAAAAAGGAAAATATGGTGAGCTCAAAGTCTGCATATCAAGTTTAGAATTGCCTGATCATTGGAAAGGCATAAGAAACCATGGAAACATTTTGGATAAACCAGTTTCTTTTCTTGGAGAAAAAAAATGCAAATGATAAAAAAAGCTTCTGCGTTGTTATTTTTAATTCTTATTTCTACTTCAGCTTATGCTGAAACAAATTACAATGCTCAGTTACCAAGCTTTGCAGAGCTCTCAGAAACTTATGTCACTACAGTTACGAAAAAGCCGGAGATACAATTTAAAACGGCATCCTCCATAAGCGTCGTAACACAAGAAGATATAAGAAGATCTGGCGCAACATCTATTCCTGAGGCATTGAGATATACCCCAGGTATTAACGTAGCTCAGATCGACTCAAACAGATGGGCAATATCTTCAAGAGGTTTTAACAGGCAGTATTCAAATAAGCTTTTGGTCCTTATTGATGGCAGGTCTATTTATACGCCCGTATTCTCAGGAGTATTCTGGGATATTCAAGACACTGTTTTAGCTGATGTAGACAGAATTGAAGTGATCAGAGGTCCTGGCGCAACCATATGGGGCTCTAATGCCGTTAATGGTGTGATAAATATTATCACTAAAAAAGCGCAAAATACCCAAGGTACGTACGCCTCTCTCCTTTATGGTAACCAAGAAGATGGCACACTTGAATTAAGACATGGTGGACAGATTAATAATGAAACATTTTATAGGGTATATTCAAAAGCATTGGGAAAAGATGAATTAACCAATCTCGCCGATCAAACAGGTAATGATGATCAATGGAAGCAATACAAGGTAGGTTTTCGAGTGGATTCCGACCTGCCTTCAAACACTGAGTGGAATTTATCTGGAGAGCTTTATTCCGGCGATCTTGATCAAACCCAGAATTTTCCGGGGTTAATAACCCCAGCAGTTACAGCTTCAGTATCGGAGAGCGAAAAGACACAGGGTTTTCACTTGCTTGGAAATTGGGAAAAACAAGGATTCGAAACACATCAAAAAATACAATCTTATATTGATTACCATGAAAGAGATTCTGATAACTTACTTAAGTTACAGGCCCTCACATTCGATATCAATTATCACAACACAAGAAAACTTAACTCTAAAAACGAATTGATATGGGGTCTGGGTTATCGTCATATACGAGATAGCTTAGAAAGCAGAACGCTCTCAAACGGCCAAAGCTATTTAGAGTATTTTCCTGACGATATTTCAGGAAATATTTATAGCGGTTTTGTACAAAATGAATACAAAGCAATACCGGATGTATTACACTTTATTGTCGGAGCAAAGATTGAACATCACTATTTTACAGATTTTGAATTTCAACCTAATGCGCGATTTGCATGGTATCCATCCAATAAACAAACTGTTTGGGGCGCTGTATCAAGAGCGGTGCGCACGCCCACTATAGCCGAGCAAAGCATATCACTCATTGCGGCAAGTACGCCTGGTGGCTTTGTAAGACTGGCAGGAAACTCAGATTACAAATCAGAAGATCTGACAGCTTTTGAATTGGGTCATAGATATAAAGCAACGCAGAAACTGGCTTTTGACACTTCGGTTTTTTTGAATATTTACGATAATCTCAGAACTTTTGAGCCGGGAGTTTCACCTTTTCCTAGTACCGGTACGATTGCAGCGCTAATTACAGAAAATTTTGGTTCTGGTGAAGCTTACGGATTTGAAATTGAAGCAAAATATGTACCCCTTAAAAACTGGAGCCTTACGGCAAATTACAGCTATATAGATCTTGCTCTTCATGCAGATAAGAAAAGTAATGACACATCCATCCCAGATGAAGAGCTCAAAACACCTGAGCAACAATTCTCGCTCTTATCGCGAGTTAATCTTCCAAATAACTTCGAACTGGACACCAATTTTTCTTTTGTCGATGAATTAGAGGCATTTGATATACCCAGCTATACAAGGTTTGACACGAGATTGGGCTGGAAACCACGAGAAGGTATTGAAGTTAGTCTAGTCGGGCTAAACCTTCTGAAACCGTCACATCCAGAGTTTAAACCTTTCCTTTACGGTTCTCCTGCCGAAGTCGACAGAAGTATGTTTGTAAAACTCGACCTTAACTTTTAGTACACTGAGGAAAATATTATGAATACTGAGTTGTTAAAAAATAGTCAGAAAGATCAATTATCTACCTTGAACGAAATAGAAAAAACCATCGAAATTGGGTTTAATAAAATAAGAAATTCCATAAAACGTTTCGATTTAGATATCGATATGAATTTTAGTTTTTTGGATGATCTCCAATACACCGAAGCTCCCAGTCAGATTCACCTGGATATAAGACTCAAGGAGCGCGGCCGCAAAAAAACACCAGAGAAAATCGAAGCCAAAGTTTCTGATCGGCGGCTGGGCAATCAAGAAAGAAGGGGGTAATAAAGAAAGCAAAAACCAATGGTTATTTTGGGAACATTTGGATGTTTGTTAACTTTTTTAATAAGAACAGGCTGGAAACATATAAAAATGGTTGAGGTGAGTTTAAATCAGCAAGACCTTTCGGACCTATCACGTCCACACTTCCAGTCTTACAGTGCATTTTCTGACAGAGGCGCCAGAAAAGCATTCCTTAAACCCAGCCTCAACACTAGTACTTTGAAAAGGAGTAATACCATGACTACTAAAGCAACACCAACAGAAAATCTCTCTAAAAGAGCATTGCAAGCAATAACTGAGGTCGAGTCTTGTGCGAAATCAGCAGCTGAAGTGGCAAGAGAGTTTTTAAAATACGCCGATGAGAAGGCTTACATTTACTTTTTGGATGTGATGTATCACTACACACTTGAATCCGGACAGAAATGTGCGACCGCCGCTAAACATGTCCAAGGAGAAGACATAAAAAAGCTTTTCATGGAGTTTGATACTGCCGAAGCCTTGCACTATAGACTCGCGTTGAAAGATCTCGAGGCTTTTGGTGTCACCCCTTCTAACGAGACACCGGAAACTGTGGTAGCGATTAACGATTTTTGGATTTCGTTGCAAGGCCGGCATGATAACGGTTATCTGGCAATGCTTTATGTATTTGAAAACGTTGCCAAATACCTTCAGGATGACGTTGCGGGTTTTGTTGAGAGATTGTGTCTTGGATCTAAAGAAAAAAGATGGATCTGCGCTCATGCGAAAGAAGACCTTGCGCATGGCAAAATCTTGATGGGTATGTTAAGAAAACATATTGAAGATAATCCAACTATGGCTGTTGCTGCAGCGAAACAAGCAAGCGCACTTTGGAGCACCATGATGCTTGATGTCACTGACGATGGCTACCAAAAGCTTCAAAAAGTCGCATAAATTTTATCTATAATAGCCAAAGGGTAGGTATCAAATATCTTCCCTTTGGCTTTATAAATGTCAAAGTTTGAGAGAACTCAAAACATGAAATATTTTCTGGTGCTTTTATTTTTTTGCATCACGATTCTACATAATGTTTCAGTTTGCGTGGCGGAAGGCGACAAACCCCCTTCCCATGATCCGGAATATATTAAAGCTCTTTATCTTGTTAATCTTTCCCAGTTTATCTCGTGGGAAAATTCAGAGGACGCTCTAAAAATTTGTGTTGTGGGCGACGATGCATTAGGCGCAAAACTCGTTCAAATTACAGAAAACTCTGGTTTAAGCGGTGCGCTGAATATTCAATCCAAAAACCTGTCATCTACATTTGATAGCTGCAATATCCTCTACATATCTGAAACAGCAGAATTTGAAATGCAGCAGATACTTTATAAAACATCCTCACATCGTTCGATTGTTACTGTGAGCGATGTGAAGGACTTCATTTATCAAAAGGGCACGATTGGATTTGTATCCATAGACAACACCATAAAAATTGAAATCAATAATAGCCTTCTTAAAGAAAAAGGCATTTTCGTTAACTCTGAGTTACTTGAAATTGCAAGAAGGGTTCTATAGATGATGGCTCCATTAAAGTTATTTTCAAAACTTTCAATAAAATGGAAAATAATATTTATTATTTTCTCTGTCTGTATACCCTCTACACTGGTTTGTTTATCTGCTGTAAGTTATTATGATATTTCACAAACACGCCAGGAACTGAGAATTAATTTTCAGATCACGACAAATATCACCGGCGATCACTTATCCGCATCACTAGCATTTAGAGATTTAGAGAATGCGAATAAAATTCTATCAGCTTTTCAACACGATAAATCTATAAAACAAGCCTGCCTTTATGATGTGGAAGGCAAACTGTTTGCAAGTTTTTTCGGATCAGAATTGCCAGAACAAAGTTGCCAAACAGCTCAAGACGGTTCCCCGGATCGAAGTTCAAATTTTGAAGTCTTTAGCAGCACAATTCAAGAAAAGCATCTACAGAATTTAGGCACTCTTTTTGTCTATACCCATTTAGAAAGAGTATCGGAATTAATGCGCACTCAGATGTTTTTTGTGTTTGGATGTCTTTTGTTCGTTCTAGTCTTGATCAGCTTTCCTTTAGCTAACATGATTCAAAAGAGCATTTCCAAACCTGTTAATGATCTTTTGGAAACAAGCAGATCTATATGGACACTCCCTGAGCTTAAAACTGTGACGACTGAGAAGACTGATACTTCTGACGAAATTATTTTGATTTTAGAGATTTTAACAAACATCAAAAGCATCGCAGGGAGTTATTTTGAAAACATTGAAGCTACAGAATCTGTCTTAGTAAATTATAAAAATTTCTTAGATACTTTGGATAAGCGTCTTAAAACCAAAGATGAAATCTATGAAAGCATTTCAGCAGATTTTTATCAAAATAATGATATTCAAATGGCAGAATATGTCCTTGGAATTCAAACTGTTCTGAATAAGGAAACTCAAAGGTTCATAGAATGGTTTTACGAGGCTTACAATGATGGAGCACATATCCTTCGATATGAACAGAAAACCTCCATTACGGACACAGAAATCGAGAGCATGGTAAAAAATTCATTTGAAAACTTAGCAAACTGTCGTGTACCTATCATGATATCAGAGGCAGGCTTAGAATGGTTTATAACAGGTTATGAACGAGCTATGTGTAAGGTTATTGATAACATAAGTGAATATTGCAAATCACTAATGCTTAAGGGTGTGAAGTACCAAATATTTATTACGCTCAAATCTTCTAATAAAAAAAGCCTTCATTTCACTTTGATATGTGCATCTCAAAAAAATGACAAAAACTTTAATTTAGAGCATCTTAAAGTACAGGAATCATATTTAAAAATAAGACATTATAATAATTTAAATAATCCGCATCCTAATAGCGTTCAGATACAACAGAACAACAAAAAAGTAGAAGTAATAGTTAACCTCTAACGGTTTACATTACGACAATTACGGTTTTTCAAAAATTGATAAATATGATAGATCACGCTTATGATCTCACAGAAGGTCTTTAAGGATTATTAAGAGCGCCAAGACTAAACAGGGGCGCTACTACTAGCGTTTACGCCCTCCTCCCGGGTGGAGAAACGGTCATGTCCGCGCACATGAGGGCTTATAAATCGAAAAGATTTATCTATCTCAGATACCGGCTATAGTCATATAATCTGCTGCATTCACAAGATTCTTCTACTGGGCATGGGGTTGATGACATTTTTTGTGAATATTTGTAAAAGGTGGTGGGCCTAGCCGGACTTGAACCGGCACGTCCATACGGACAACAGATTTTGAATCGGTCAAGGGCAGAGATAAGCCCTTGAAGTTATTAAATAATTATTCCTTGAAATTAAAAGTGTGTAAGTTTTTAAGCGATTTTGGAGGTTAAAAGGCATAATAATTGACATAATTCAATTATCGATGTATGGTTCTCCTACTCACAATAAAATGAACGACCAGATATGACTAAGGGGCTAACACAAGGCGCAGGAGAGAGGCAAGAAGAACTAGGAATTTCGTCCATTCACGCTTCCGCTTCTAATCAAGAAACTCGACTACTTGAATTTCCAGAACTCCGGCGCTGGTTCTATGGCTTTCGATCACACCAAAGCAAAAAGTTTGAAGAGAAGCCTTACTATTTTGAAATGAACCCAGAAGACAGTCAGGATGTTAACCGTTTTGTCATTACAGATTACATTGAAGAAATAAAAGAAAACAGCGCGAAGACGGGACGAGAAATCGAGAACCTTATTGCTTCGGGTGCAACGCCAATCACGGCTGATAACCTAAAGCATAAAGTCATGAACATGGTATCCTCCGCACCGGCTAAAAAGGTTGAATTCTGGACGTTCAAAGACCGTGCCAACAGGCACCTCCTTACCTCTATGTTTGGTGGTACCGCAGGCAACCCCTACTCTATCTTCAATGGAACAGGCATAGAAAAGTTTTTACCGCGTGATCTTGTTCATTTACGTCATCGCCTTAATGATCCTGAATTAATAGAATCTGTAGAAAAAACTGCAGTACCTGGTTTTGCCGCAGCATATAGAGGACATTTTAACCACCTAAGAAAACTGGCGCATAAAACAGAAAATATGCCTCCAATGGTCCCTGAGGATCCAACACTAAAAGAAGGTGACAAACTATTCTTTTATGATCTCGAATTCTACAATCCCAACAAATTCACCTGTTACCCCATTAGCATTGGCATGGTCTCTCATGACAAATCACGTGAATATTATGCCGTGATCAAAGACTATATCGATTTAATTCCTCCCGATCACTGGCTGCAAAAAAATGTTTTACCCCATTTAGACATCGAAAAATCCGAATGGAAAAGCTTGGAGCAAGTCGGACCGGAAATCTTGAATTTTGTCGGACCAGCCAACCTTGTTGATTTTTGGTCGTTTCACGACGATCATGACCGATATTTGCTCTTCAATATTCTGAGTAAAAACAGTGAAAACCTGAGAGACGTTTTACAAGAAGCCCAAATAGAAAAAATTCTGGCGCGTGACATCGTTCACCTGTGCGATAAATTTGGAAATCCGCGTTTGCCTATAGAATTTGCAGGCAACGGAGATCATAACGCCCTAAATGACGCCCATAGACACAAAGAAATACACGATTATGTAAGAGCCAAAATCCAGAGAAAACAACTTACTCCTGACATCGCTAAAGATTTCCAACTTCGGCCACAATAGCAAGTCTTCCGGTTCTATCGCAAAGTTTAATGAAGCCTGTTCCCATGCTGGCATTTTTCATCATACTTCGTACCTATTAAGCTAAATGTGATAAGCGTTATTGTGGAAAATACCGGTCTCTACTGGTCCTTGCGAAGATATCCCTATAAACTACCTAAATACTAAAATAAGAAGATGTCCGTTTTTGGCCGGAAACGGAATCTTTGCATCCCTTAATTAATCCCAATAATTCCCACCTACCAGAGCCCATTTTCCATACTGGAAACATTAGTTTTTTGTATAGCTAAATCATGGAAAAATCAGATATTTAGATACCATTTTTATGGCTAAAATTATATAGTTTGGTTGTTCTTTATGAGAATTAAAACACCGAAAGAGGACCATGCCAGAAACCATTGACCTAACGCACATCCTCATTCTTCTGGCCGCAGCCGTTTTGGCTGTTCCGGTCTTTCACCGGCTTGGGCTTGGCTCTGTTCTTGGGTTTCTTGTTGCCGGAGCGATTGTTGGGCCATGGGGCTTTGGCGTGATCCATCAGGTTCAGGAAATTCAACATATTGCCGAATTTGGCGTTGTCTTTTTGTTGTTTGTCATCGGCATTGAGCTCAATCTTGCCAGATTATGGTCGATGAAACGCCTTGTCTTTGGTCTTGGAACGGCGCAAGTCATTTTGACGGGGCTTGTTCTGGGTGGACTGGCTTTGTTTCTAGGCGCATCGAAGGAAACAGCAATCATCATAGGGTTTGGCCTTGCTTTATCTTCGACCGCTTTCGGCCTTCAAATATTAACTGAGCGCGGCGGGTTAAAAACTGTAGCGGGGCGCACATCTTTTTCTATTTTACTGCTCCAGGATTTATCCGTTGTCCCGCTGCTCGCGCTTGTATCCTTTCTGGCGCATGACACGCCGCTGGTTCAGGGCGTTGAGTTTGCCCTGTTGAACACGCTTTTTGTGATCGGTGCTGTTATTTTGGCAGGCCGGTTTGTTTTAACGCCTGTTTTGCGACTGATAGCCCATAGTCACAACGCGGAGGTTTTTGTTGCCGCGGCTGTTCTTGCCGTACTCGGCACAGCATGGCTGATGGAAACCGTAGGGTTATCCATGGCGCTTGGCGCTTTTCTGGCCGGACTGATGCTGGCGGATTCACAATACCGTCATCAAATTATTGCCGACATTCATCCGTTTCGCGGCATTCTTCTTGGGCTATTCTTTATGTCTGTGGGGATGTCTGTCGATTTTGGTCTTCTCATGCAAAAAGCGCCTTTAATTTTGGGTCTGGTTGGCGGATTGCTCTTTATTAAAGCCATCATGACATGGGCGCTGTGCAGGATTGCGGGCACAAATAATGGTTCATCTGTTCGCGCTGCGCTGTTGTTGTCGCAAAGTGGAGAGTTTGGGTTTGTTCTATTTGGGCTGGCAATGACAACGGGCCTCATGGAGATGGAGATGTTCCAGATGCTTACGCTGGTTATTGCCTTAAGCATGGCCACAACACCGCTCATGGCGATAGCGGGAGAGAAAATTGAGAGTCTGCTAGGTGGGAAGAAGGCACAAGATTCCATCGATGCTATGGCCTTGGATAATGAGGAATTCGTGATTTTGGCTGGGTTTGGCCGGATGGGAAAACGCATTGCAAAAATTCTAGATGCTGGCGGCGTGCCTTATCTGGCTCTGGATAATGATCCCGATTGCGTTACCAAAGCCCGCAAAGAAGGCTTTTCGGTGATTTATGGAGATGCCGGTCGTTATGATGTGCTAAACCGGATGGGCGCAGAAAATGCCAACGTCTTTGTCATTACAATAGACGAAGCCGCAATCGCCGAACGACTCGTTCATATTATGCGTCAGCACTACCCGGATACACCGATCTATGCCCGCGGTCGTGACAAAGAGCATTGTGAGAAATTGCGTAAGGCTGGCGCAACCCTTCCTGTGTCGGAAACATTAGAGGCCAGCATAATGCTCAGCGGCGCTGTACTGGAAGTAAACGATATTCCTAAGGAAGAGGTAACACAGCTTTTGGAAGAGTTCCGTAACACATACTATGACGATATGGACAAAAACGGCATGACTTAGAAGCGCCCTAAACTTCGTGGATTCTGTTAAACTTTTAAGCTTTTGAATGTCCGCTTGAGACCACCGCCGGAAAGAGCCTTTAACTCAGACAGAGGAAAATATAGCTAAACCAGTAAGAAAACCTCTGCGTAGCGGTTTTAACGCTCGTTCAAAGCCCCCAGATCCGCAGCACCATACGAACATAAAGAAAGAAGCGGAGAATGCTCCAGATTATCTCGAGCCGGATAATGATGAAATCTGATGCGCCTCAGTATGTAAAATGCTTGACGTTTTCATAATTTTATAATATTACATCTTTCTTGTTTAAAAAAGTAGATATGCCTCGTGGAAAAAACAACGTCAGCAACACTGGAAACACCCCCTGACACTAGTGATGGGATTGAAAACCCCTCAGAGGAAGAAATTTTAGCCCTTAGCAAAGAACCTGATCCAGACTCTGAAACAAGCAATCAACAGCTTTCTAAAGAAGATACGTATAAGTTGGTACGGCAGTATCAAGAAGAAAAAAGTGAAGACGCATTGGTTAAGCTTTTAACTGCCTATGATGGCTTTTGTAAAAAGAAAGCCGATTATTTTGCTAAGAAAACAGGGATTGATGTTGATGATCTTCATCAAGAAGCTCGCATAGGTTTGATAGAAGGCATTAAAAGATTCCAAACATCCTCTAAGAATAGCGTACTCACTTATGCAGGGTGGTGGATATACAAGTATGTGCAAAAATATGCGGCCGAACAAAAAACAACACAAACAAACCCTGCAAAATTATCTCTAAGTTCTCAAAATATTTTGAATAGTTACGACACTCTTATGAAAGAGTACAAAGATAATAACCCCCATAAATCACCATCTGACGCCGAAGACACCATAGAGGAAAAGCTCGGCGTACCGATTAGCCACGTAAAAAAAATCCTTACAATGCACTACACAGGCACATTATCTTTAGATGCCCCTTTCAGTAAGAATAATGCATACGGTCCAACACATCTTGATATGTTAGAAACTAACACTCCTGATGTCTTTGCTGCTGCCGCAAAGACATCTTATGCTTGTTATCTTAATCGGCTGTTAGATGCTACTGAGCTAACTGATAAGCAAAGAGGGGCTATTAAAAAGCGTTACTTAGAACCTAACGCTGAAGAAATAAGAACCTTAGCAGAAGTCGGGGAGATGATGAATGTGACCTCTGAGTCCATTTCCAGTTTTGAGAAACAAGCTTTAAAAAAAATGCTTAAAAAGGCAGAAACAAGTACCGACCCTGCTATTGCCGTACCTGAATGTATCAATAGACGTAAGGCGCGGTCTTCAAGCGCACGAAAATCTAAAGTTGTTACACCCAAGTCTAATGATAGCATTACCTTTTTGGCCGACAAACGGGCCTACACCTCTACCTACACGCGGGAAAATGTGCGCGAGGCGATGGAGCTTTACATTAAGAATAATCCTGATGGCATAGAACCGAGGGTACTCTCTGGTGTAATAAAAGGGCCATGCGCGCTCGCTAATGATAAACGAGCATGGAACAGTGTTTATCAGGCCTTTGACGCAAGCCGCGTAGAAGGTGTGCCGGAAGGCACAACTATGGGAGAGTTTGCTCATGAAGAGTTTGGCACTGAATTGAAGAGCCCTAAAAAAACGTTGAGCCTTGCCTCAACGTTTAATAGCGTGGCTTGGCATATTTTAAAGGAGCAGGCGCTCCCACCAGCTAATGATACGCCGATAAACCACGGACATTTATCACAACAAACTCTGCTACTTTCTGAGTATAAGGATGCAACTGTTACAGCTCTTACCAATAAATTTTCTCAAAACTCTAAAAGAAGCTATGGTGATCTCGACAAGCTCATGCAAGCAGGCATGGTCAATAATATTCCCAAAGATATGACTCTATTAACATTTGCAGAACATGTAGAGACAAGACTCAAAGCTAAAAACTTTAAAGCGCCAACGCGAGAAGAAGTACTAAAGTGGGATTTAGCAGCCTAGAAAATTCCGTCATTTCCCATAAGGCAATCATCCGGTTTGTGCTGACGGGGTACAGATACAGTCTTTAAACCTAAAATAAAATTAACATAACGTCAGGCTTGCCCTGGTTACTTGTATTCTGTAAAAACAAGTGATGGCTAAGACGTTATGCAAGCAAAAAATAAACATCAAAAAACGGACGTTAAGATCGAGAAAGTTAAGCCTAAAAAGGCTACAGCCAAAGACGGACGCCCTGAATTTGTGGCGTTGACTATGGAGCAGATAAAATCCGCTCAGGACCTAGCTTAAAAAACTAAGGACCCTTCAATAAAAAGAGTTATTGAGGAGATTGAGCAAAAGTGGGATGAGCGCGCAGCTGGAAAGCCGTCCATGGAAGATATGTCCTTCACGGCCAATAGCGGACATTCAACTTACAAATCGGATAATGTTTCCTTAATGTGATTTCTTCTTTTTTAGGGCAGCCGATTTGTAATCAGAGGCCGAAGGTTAGAATCCCTCAGCGGTCGTCATTTTTTCTCTCTTTAAGTTACTCGTATTTATGGCATGTGAGTAATTTCAGTGTCCATATTGACGGGTATGTCCTTAACCGAGCCATGTTTTTTAAGATTTTGCGTTATAATATTGGTAATATTATACAGCTTTTTCTTATCAGTAATTTTTTGGCCTTTATTGTCACAGATATAAAAAGCATTAATGGCTTTTTCGCCGTGATAAGCACTGCGGACACCGCGTATGTCCACCTCTGAATCATTAAAAGCCCCCGTCAGACTTTTGAGAATGCCGGGTTTATTGATAGAGGTGATTTCAAAGATTGTACAAAGAGAGCTTTCTTCGTTGCTGTATTTAACCGCTTGCGTAAAAGAAAATGGAGAATGGGTGATGATATTTAAATTTTTGGACTTTCTCTCTTCAGCTTTCTTTGGGCCGACAAAGTTGAGAGCATCTTCTATTTTTTTTTTGAGACGTTTTGCACCAGCTTCACTGAAGGGGTGGCGTGATGAATTTTTATGAACTGTCATGCGATCAAAAGCAATGGTCTTCCCGTCTTTTTTAAATGTGTCGACGGTTACGTCCATGATATTGCATTCTTCACTCAGAATATTTACCAGGTCATTAAAGAGGCCAGGCCTGTCGGGGGCTACGATGGTAATTTCATTGACCTGAGCATCTTCATTGGTTGTGACGTCTATGTATGTTTTGCCAGCTTTATATCCTTCAGGAAGATCGAGTTTGGAAGGTTCTTGAAGCTTTCCTGTCCCAAAATAATGTTTTGTTTTTCCGTAGAGCGCTTTAATCAATTGGCAGCGCAGAGGGTCTTCTTTGTCTTTTATGCCCATGGTATCAGCAGCAGTTAAAATCGTTAGCAGGTTAATCCTGCTTATTGTGCTAACTTTTTGACTGAAGGTTTCGGTGGTTCCAGTATCTTCAACATCGCGGCGCGATACTTTGTGCCTAAGCAGGACATGATTGGCAATAAGCCAGGCCACTTCGTTTGTTTCTTCTATCGACAGGCGAAGACGCGGGCAGATTTCTTGCGCCAGCTTGGCTCCGAGTTCTGAGTGATTGTCACCCTGCCTCTTGCAGATATCGTGCAGGAGTGTGGCCGTATTAAGGACACGGCGTTCCTGTTCCGATAATGTTTTTGACAAGGAATAGGCAAGAGGATCATCTGGTTCTATGGGCCTGTTTTTAAGCTCATCCAGCTTTTCGATGCACTGGAAAAGATGCTCGTCAATCATATTGGTGTGGTAGAGATTGAATTGTCGCCAGGAATCAATTTCCTCAAAAGGCGGTAAGAATTTCTGTAAAAGGCCGATTTTTTGCATTTCTCGCAAAGTTTGTCCGCCATTTTTCTTGTGGGTTAGTATCTGCATAAAAATTGTGTTGGCTTCTAGGCTCGTTCTGAAAGCTTCATCAACAAGGTTTAGTTTTTTTCGTATGGTTTGGATTGCACTATGGTGAAGTTTAAGGTCTCTACCTTGCGCAAAATGATAAATGTTCAGCATATTGAGAGGGTCTTTTAGCTCACCATCAAAGCGGATTTTATTTTCGGCTATGATAAAACCAGAATCTTTTTCTTCTTTTGGAGATGTTTTCTGAATTTTTTCTTCAAAGGCGGCGCTTATGAGGTCAGCGATAAGACCAACATTGCGGGTCGTCTTGAAGTGATCTTGCATGAATTTGTCAGGATTGATAGTGGGAGCCATGCGTTGTGCGGTGTCTTTTTGGTATTTTGATAGGAACCGGTCCTTTTTTTCATCCAGATCGTGCAAATGGCATCTTACGGTTAAAAGATACTCATAGGATTTTTGGAGATATCCGGAATCCTCCTTGGTAAGAGGAACATGTTCTGTAAGATCGGAAAGAGTTTCACAGCCGTGAAGTACCTTACCAATCCATAATAGGCTCTGAATTTCGCGCAGTCCGCCAGAACCCCCTTTGATATCGGGTTCAAGGTTATGAAATTGCTTGTCTTTTTGTTCCTGGGTTTTTCTTCGGTATGCAAGTCTTTCGAGAACGTAATCTTCAGCATTGTTTTTATTAAATGCATTAACGGTCTCATCTAGTTGCTCAAAAAGTTTTGTACTTCCCCAGAGGTGGCGTCTGTCTAGTAGGGATGTATGTACCTCATGGTGTTTACGCTCCACTTTATTTAGACACTGATCAACGGAGCGTATAAGTGGGATGTCTCTTTCTGGTAGAGCATAAAATAGATTTTCCAGAGCCTGCTCAAGCTTTGGATCAAGAGCACCTGGTGGAACAAGTAGCAAAATATCAAGGTCAGAGTGTATACAGGTTTCATCTCGGCCATTAGCACCGAGGGCCAGAACTGAAACCTGGTCTTCAAAGCCGGCAAGATTTCCCTCTAGTGCCTCTATAACATAGGCGTCAGCCACCCTACTAAGTTCACGAGTAAGCCCAGGCCCATCAAATGTACCTTCCAGAAAACTATTGATATGAGGCTGGCGTTCTTCGGACAGATATTTCTGTTGCGCTTTCATGCGCGCCATATAGGCTTTCGCATCATAAATTTCGCTACCCATAACAGTCCCTGTGTTGTTTTTGCCTTTTTATGGCTAATGACTTGGCGTTTTCTTTATTTTGCTGCAAGGCACAATAAATATTAATCCCGAAGGATACTACAACACATAAAATATTATGTCAACCAATTTGATAAATTTGCACACCCTCAGGGTAATTTGGGCTTTTTAAATGCAAAATAAGGTTTGTTCAGATGTCCGCTTTGGGTGGTGATCTCAACCGGTCGCTGCAACACATTGGTTAAATCGTTCTGCTGGTGTTTCAAAGTCCAGCGTCTTTCTTGGTCGTTCATTTAACAGGCGAGCTACTTTGTTGAGCTGCGCTTGTGAGTATACCGATAAATCCGTTC
>JAJFGR010000006.1 GCA_021776025.1 Alphaproteobacteria bacterium | reverse complement strand
TCATGGACTCCGCCAACTGGTTGGCTGGGTCATTCATCAAATCGGTAAAGGATATATTTTGATTAGCTGCTTTATCGCTCATGCGGACAGCCTATCAGAGATTTTACCACCATTGCAAATACGTGAAATAGAAAGGACATAAAAATGAAACTGACAGACCGCTTCAACCGTAAAAATCCTACCGTTATTCATAAATTTATTGGTCAGCCACAAGCATTAGAAGAGCTACGCAAGCTGAATGATAGCATTGCCAAAACCAAGGAGAAACAGACCATCCATTTTCTTGCTAATAGATCACATTGGGTCAATTTGGAA
The DNA here is from genome assembly GCA_021776025.1 of Alphaproteobacteria bacterium. Classification (GTDB taxonomy): domain Bacteria; phylum Pseudomonadota; class Alphaproteobacteria; order Micavibrionales; family Micavibrionaceae; genus TMED27. The sequence goes on along the minus strand of JAJFGR010000006.1, from coordinate 25,208 downwards.
GCCACAAAAATTTGGAAAAAACGGCGAGAAGACAACTACCCTAAACCTACCCCTCCCAAAGGCTACAATACATATTCTTTAAGATGTCGTGATGAGGCTTCTCAAAGGGTGGATTTGCGCATGAAAGCACGCGAGAAAGCTTTGAAAAATACAGGTATCAGTATGCAAAAACAGCTTCTTGATTATTACCGTCCGAAGAAAAACAAAAAGCATCTCTTGCAGGAGATAAAGAAAATTAATCATCGTGCTAGCCGTGTAGAAAATATGGCCAAGAAATTTTTTGAGCGCGATAGTCGAAAATGGATGGAGATTGCTCAAGTCAGACGGTTACGCAGCCCCGAAAGAGATAGAATTATCAATGACAAATTTGAATATCGTCTCTATCGGGTAAGAAAGGCCAAGGAAAATGAAATATACAGAGCCTTTGAACGCCACGGTGTTGCGCCTAAGAAAACACTGGAACATGATTTTAATCACGAACAGCGAATGTCCTCGCATTAAAAAACACCGGATGATTTCTCATCCGGTGTTTTTCTGAGTTATAGCATATTTATACTGCGTCTGTATCAATATGGCTGTTACACCATTCCTTGACGTGCTGAGCATATTTATAATCTTCATATTGCACAGCCAGAGAAATTAAGCGCACCATATCGTAGGTTTTGCTTTTACTCTGTTTAGGGCACAACCCATTTAAGTCTGAAGATTTCAGCAAATTTCTAACAGTTTTGCATCCATCATCTTTTAGTACAAAGTGCCAGTCTGTAACTGCATATCCAAGCGGCACACCACTATCGGCGGCATCCTGCAAAGATTCCATCACCTGTTCTGGTAATGAGCGACTAGAAGATGCATAATCTTTCAGTGCTCTCCAAAAAATCAGAAAGCTTTCCTCATCATCAAAATATCGATTTGGCAATGCAATTAAGTCCGTAAACGCAGCCATAAAGCTGCTTTCTATGTAGTCTTTACCCATGATCATTCTCCATTTGGAAAAGTGGAGAACTCGAGTTCTAAAAATGGCCACAGACTTCACTCGAAGCCCTAACTCATTGAGAAATTATCCAATCATGCTATTGTCGTAGCTGGCTGTATCGCTTCCTAACAAGTTAAGTTGATTTCAGCATATTTTGTGAACAGAAACCTGACGTATGAACGGAAACTTGGAATTATATGGCTAGAAAAAAGCCCGGCACTCGACAACCTTTTGATCCATATGGAACCACTCTGCGCGAAATTATCAGGTGGAAGCTGATCATCTATGCCCGCCGTAGTAATAAAAGCAGCATTGCCATGGAAACAGAAATAAATACCCTATTAAAAGAGAAAAACATTGATGTTGAAAAAGATGGTGAGCTTCATGTCAATGAGAGGATGATCCGTCAATTTTGGTCATTTCCTGCAAAACAGCCTAAAATTAAAGCTGATATAAAGATCACCCCTTACGACCCCACTCCAAAAGAGATAGAAATACTCAAAGCTTACCTTGATATAGTTATGCCAGAACACGCAGATATATCTAACCAAGTAGAATTGGCGAGAGCTTACGGCGATACTAAATCAAAGTTTTTGTATGACAACGTTGCAAGTGAAAAATTCCATCAATTGCACAATGAAGTAGTTGAAAAGATACAAGTGAAAACTTTTTTAACAGTCCAAATGGATTCACGCTGCTTAATTTTAAATTTTAGAAAAGTTCCGGGATCAAATCACGTATTCTTATACCTTATTGCCACCAACCCTATTGAAAACCTTACGGGAAAAATGGCTGAGGACATAAAAACAAAGATGGAACAAAAAGATAAAGCAGGTGGCTCTGAGTATATAAATGAACGTTGGATGTATGACACGGATTTGGGAAATCAGGAATTAGACAAAATAATACATAGCTTTGAAGAACAAAATACAATCTATGGCAAATATGTCGGTCTACTAACATCCGACTTATCTACCGAAGGAATAGAAGAATATACAGCATTTACTCTCTTTGATATTAATAATGAACGCGCAAAAGCAATATTTTCTGGAATAACCAAAAGCTTAGACCAAGACTATTTAGAAATTAAAATGACTGTTAACGAAGATAGTAAAAATGGAAATCATCCAGTTTTTCCTATTTCATTGAATATGTGGATTCCAACAAATCCTAATGCATCAATAAACGTATTTTTATCCATTCAGCCTGAATTTTATTCCAACCATAGTTCTGAAATATTTAATGAAAATCCCTGCGCCAAGCATTTCTTTGAAGTAGAAAATACAAAAGCTTTAGAATTTTTTGACAAACAGTTTACATATGTGCAATTATGAAAAAAGCATATAAAAAACGGGTGCATACCCAGCATGGTGACGAGTTGAAGTACGAGCCTCCCGATATTATCGAGGCGACGAAACAAGGTATAATGGAAGATGTCGTAGAAGCTTTAACTTACGACCCAAATGCTGTCTTAGTAGTCGATGATGCTGAAATGTCTGCCCTCCATTGGGCAGCAGCTACAGGTAAATACAAAATTGCCGAGATACTATTTCAGCAAAAACCAATACAAAATATCCAGTATGAAAAAGATGTTCGTGGTTTAGAGCCTATGCAGCATGCACTAAGCTCAGCCAGTCAGAAAACCATCGACCTGTTTTTTAGAAAGTTATATCCAGAATTTGTTGGTAAAGAAGTTGATCCATACGGAAACAACTCACGAGTTGTACCTTTACACCCTCCTTTTGATCCAGAATAGATAAAAGCAGAGCTTTTACCTCAAATCACTATTTAGTTGATCTTTACTAAATATTAAAACCCATAATTGTAATATGGGAATAGCTTAACGTAAGGAAAGTTCGCCTCAAACTGAGGCCTTGTGCACGCCTTGCCCTTCCGACTTTCCCATCACTCTAACGCGAAACAGATATTCTAGTGGTTGAGAGCATTCAACCCGCATCCGCTATGGATGCCATATCGCATAAGGAAAGAGTGTGGCGAATAAGCGAAATATATTTGAAATACGTATACACCCTTCTGAAGATAATGACTTATCCTCAGTCCATCCTGCAATTTTGAAATTAGCCGAATTTCTTGGTGAACGTGCTGCCGAGATCGATTACAATAAGCAAATACAGCTTAAAAATGAATCGATTAGAGAGGAAGGCCACCATGAATAGAGTCGCCATATATGCCCGTTACAGCACAGATATGCAAAGCGCAGCATCCATTGAAGATCAAATTCGTTTATGCGAAGAGCGCGTAAAGGCGCAGGGCGGCGAAGTCATTAACTGCTATACCGATCACGGTATTTCAGGCGCAAGCGTAATTTTACGTCCCGGTGTGCAACAACTCATTCAAGATGGCCTAGCTGGGAAATTTGATGTGCTAGTAGCAGAAGCGATGGACAGACTGTCTAGGGATCAGGAGGACATTGCGGCAATCTATAAACGCATGACCTTCATGGGAATTAAAGTTGTCACATTGTCCGAAGGTGAAATCAATGAAATGCATATTGGCCTGAAAGGCACAATGTCTGCGCTATTTCTTAAAGACCTTGCCGACAAAACCCGCCGTGGTCTGCGAGGCCGTGTTGAAAAAGGCAAATCTGGCGGCGGCCTAACCTATGGTTATAAAGTTACACGTCGAATTGGTGATGATGGTGAGGTGGTCAACGGTGAGCGTGAGATTATCCCTGAAGAAGCAGAAATCGTAAATCGTATTTTCGTTGAATATACCAAGGGCTATTCAGCTAAAAATATTGCATCGCGCCTGAACAAAGAAAATATCCCTTGTCCTTCTGGCAAAGCATGGGGAGCATCAACGATTGCTGGAAACAGAAGTCGCGGGACAGGAATTTTGAATAATGATCTTTATGTTGGCAAACTCATTTGGAACAGACTGCGTTATATCAAAAACCCTGATACGGGCAAGCGCGTTTCACGGCTAAACCCTCAAGAGGAATGGATCAGAAAAGATGTGCCAGACTTGCGTATTCTGGAACAAGATGTTTGGGATGCGGTCAAAGCAAAACAAGGCGCAATCAAAAAGAACAAGCCATTTCATAAGCACCGTCGTCCGCCGAACCTATTTTCTTATCTGCTGAAATGCGGCGAATGTGGCGGCGGCTTCAGCAAAGTATCCCAGCATCATTACGGCTGCTCCAGCGCACGGAATAAAGGCACATGTAATAACCGCCTTACGATGCGGCAAGATGGCCTTGAATCCTCAATTCTAGATGCACTACAGCATCACCTCATGAATGAAGAGCTATGTAAGCACTTCTGCGAGGCTTATACGCGCCGTATAAATGAGTTGAGGAAAAATCGCAATGTCCAGCGCCGAAATAACGAGAAGGCACTTGAGAAACTCGTGCGTGACGAAGAAAAGATGATTCAAGCTATCTGTGATGGATTTGCCAATGATGCCCTGAAAGAAAAAATGCATGCCAATGAAGCGCGGCAAAAAGAATTGAAAGCCATTTTGGAGAATACGGAAGAAGAAAAAGTTCTTCTGCACCCGAATCTGGCACTTCGATACAAAGAAGAAGTTCAAAATCTTGTTGGTTCACTTAATTCTAGTGAGCGGCGCATGGAAGCAGCGGAGATTTTACGCTCCCTGATTGATAAGATTACGCTTACGCCCAATACCGAGCGTGAAAAGCTGATTGTCGATCTCTACGGCGATCTGGCGGGAATTCTGGCTATGTCTGCTGAGGAAAAAGCAGCACCAGAATATAAAGAAACTCTCCTGAAACAGGCTGGTTCTCTGCTTAATGCAGATAATCTACCTGCTGGAGATAATGTGCAGGAATCGATGGTTGCGGGAGTAGGATTTGAACCTACGACCTTCAGGTTATGAGCTTAAATGGGCATCCAGTAACCAACTGAAAATAAACGATAAATCAATGCCTGCCATAATGCTGTGCGAGTTTTTGTGCGACTGATTCGGGCCAATAACGCCATACTCATCAAACACTTAAGAGATTTTTTGCGAAGCTATACCGCCCCTTCACGACTGCACCCGCCCAAAGAAAACATTAGTTTTATTTGGGAAAATTCCATAATACCGCTTGAAGAGGATTTGCTTTTTGCTTATTGTTTCTTTTTTACAATAATAACTGAGTAAGTATTTATGGCGGACAGAAGAGCTAAGGAGCGCTTGGACTTAAGAGAAGTCTTGGAAAGGGCCCGAACTGGCACCATTGAAATCGAAGATATTCATACCTTATCATTATCATCAAGGTGTGCGCTTATTAGACGAATGATTGATGCAGACAATGGAGTTTCAAACCGCACGTCCGCCACATCGCTTCTAAGACTTAGCAAAACATTTGAAATTTCCGAAGATTTCCATGAGTGGCAAAGGCAAAGGAGACAAAGCCTTATAAGGGCTACAACAAAGTTGGAAAATTTATCAATACTAGATGGATTTAGAAACTGGCACAGCATTTCACTCGATGACAAAAAATCTGCACTGAAGCAATCCGTTAGGCTTCATAGAGACACTTATGTGCAAGGCTTAACAGAGAAACTTCCCTTTAATCATGAGTTTCTTGAGGGAGGCTTAAGCCAGAAAGGTAAAAACCTTACCCTGATATTTGGAAGTTTCAGCGGTGATTTGAAAACTGGACACTGCAGAATAAGGCAATATCAACTATATGGTGAGTTGCAGCGCAACCCTCTCGAAGCATTTACTACCGCTCATCACGAAGCAACGCATTTGATACAGCACCACCTATCAGTGGCTTTTCATAAAAACCAAATATCCCCGTCTCATCCCCTATATCAAGAAGCCGCGTATTTTCATGCTATCGATACACACAAAGCCTACATACCAAGCGCATATGCCGAGGCATACGCAGCACAACCTAACGAAGTTTTTGCTGAGGGGGAAGGTAGCAAAATTAGCTCTGCAATTCAGGCCTTAGCTTGCTAGGGTCTTGTCAGACTAAAGCTAACTGTCTTCTAAAGTCGCGTCTATTTCTTCATGATATCATAAAGGTTTTATGCGAAACTACAGGAATGAGCACGGGCAGAGTATCACTGCGATTTTCATTGAAATCATTGGTTGCGGGAGTAGAATTTGAACCTACGACCTTCAGATTATAAGCCTTACATTATGGCACTTAACACTCTGTAATTACATCACTTTTTAACAGTGCGCAAGAAAGTGTGTGACTATTTGTGTAACTTTTCAAGCGATTTTTAGGCACAAAATTACAAAAATCATAGAAATGCTTACGTTCCCAAGTGTCCTCTGATTTAAAATCTGTTGTCCGTATGGACGTGCCGGTTCAAGTCCAGCCAGGCCCACCATCTTCCCCCATATCCAGAATATGGTCAAAATCTCAATCGCTGCTATTCTGTCTCAGCTTTCTGCCAACGATGCTGGCGCGTTTAATGCCGCGCTTTAATGGTTTGCTGAAAATGGCTGGGCTCGTTGTCGTGCTGATTGCCGCAATATTGCTTTACGATTTGCGGATGTCTTAAACTTTTTGCCCGAGACATCGAATGCGTACAATATCCAGTGTTTCCTGTGGGTCATCCGTCATTCGCGCGATATGGGAATCCCGCTCGTCAATCGTACCGTGATCGAGCATGGTTTTTTGCAGGAAAGGTGTCAAATTTTGCCAATATTTACTACCCATCAACACAACCGGGAAATCACAGATTTTTCCGGTCTGCATGAGGGTCGCGGTTTCAAAAATTTCATCCATCGTTCCAAAGCCACCGGGCAGCATCACAAAGGCACTGGAATATTTCAGAAGCATAACTTTACGGACAAAGAAATAATGAAATTGAAGGGTAATATCCGTGTAGGAATTAGGTTCTTGCTCTTCTGGCAACATGATGTTGCAACCAATAGACAAGGCGCCCGCGTCTCTTGCCCCTCTATTCGCCGCTTCCATGACGCCGGGGCCGCCACCCGTCATCACCGCATAGCCAGCTTTACCCACTGCATACGCCGTATCGTAGGCCAGCTTGTAATATTCATGATTTTCATCAAATCGTGCGGAGCCAAAAAACGTCACGCAATTTTTAACATCACTAAGCTTGGTAAACCCTTTACGGAATTCCCGCCATATGCGAAAGGAACGCCAAAGATCACGGCTATAACTCCGCGTTCCTCGAAACAGATGATAATCAGCGTTATTGCGCAGCATTTTATCTTTCCTTCGTGTTATAACCGTGACTATAAAATAATTCCCGCTTGTGCGGAACAGAAAGCATAAGATATTGGATATTTTACCACTTACAACCTTGTTACCATTTATCACCGCCAGTGTGATCATTGAATCTACACCGGGGCCGAATATGGCCTATCTTGCGATTGTCAGCCTCAGTGACGGGCGCAAAGCTGGATATGCCGTTACGGCAGGTGTAGCGCTAGGGCTTTTGATTATTGGGATAGCCTGTGCGCTGGGGGTAGGCGCGCTGATTACCAATTCTGAGGTTGCCTATCAGGGTCTTCGTATTGCTGGTGTAGGTTATCTATTTTGGCTGGCATGGGATGGCTGGCGCGCCGAAGGTGAAATCTCCCCTGCAAAACCCGATGGCCCGATTAAACACGCTAAATTTTTTCGCCGCGGATTGATCACCAATCTCCTCAATCCTAAAGCGGCTATTTTTTATATCGCAATTCTGCCCGGTTTTACTGATCCAACCGGCTCAATCTTGACCCAAATCATTTTTCTGACGGTTGTATTTGTTATCATCGCCACAGCTGTTCACGTGTTCATTGTCACATTAGCAGGGACACTGCGCCCCTTTCTTGAAAACCGCGAAAAGCGGCAAGTTGTAAGACGATCATTGTCATTACTCTTGGTGGGCGTTGCTATCTGGTTTGCGGTGACAACAGGAAGAGAGTTTTAGATGAAACTTACATTTTTAGGGGCAACGGGCACGGTGACCGGCTCCAAATATCTACTAGAGGATAGTGACAAAAAAATCTTGATTGATTGTGGCTTGTTTCAGGGTTTGAAAGAGTTGCGTCTGCGCAATTGGGCCGATCTTCCGATTGATCCCGCCAGCATTGATGCTGTTATCCTTACCCATGCACATATCGACCATAGCGGCTATCTGCCCCTGTTTATCAAAAATGGTTTCACTGGCCCTGTCTACTGTTCCAATGCGACGGCGAATTTATGCGACATTCTGTTGCCCGATAGTGGATATCTGCATGAAGAAGACGCGCGCCGCGCCAATCGCTATGGCTATACGAAGCATAACCCTGCTCTGCCGCTCTACACGCAGGAAGATGCGTATGCTGCCCTTGAACAGATAAAACCTGTTTCTTTTGGCGATGAACATGCTTTGAGCGATATCCTGTCTTTTCACATGACCCGTGCAGGGCATATTCTTGGTGCAGCCTGTGTGACAATCAGTGACGGACAAAACTCCATTGTTTTTTCCGGCGATTTGGGACGTCCCAACGACCCTGTGATTAAAGCGCCTGCGCAAATTCAAGAAGCCGATTATCTCATCCTTGAGTCTACCTATGGCGACAGGTTGCATGAAGACACTGATCCTCAGGATCAACTCGGCAAAATTATCAGAAAGACAGCGGCAAGAGGCGGCACGGTTGTTATTCCGGCCTTTGCCGTTGGGCGGGCGCAGAGTCTGATCTATTACATTCACGCGCTTAAAAAATCTAAACGCATTCCCGATATTCCTGTTTATCTCGACAGCCCGATGGCGATTAACGTCACAAAACTTTTGCAGCAGCATGACGCAGAGCATCGTTTATCACATGAGCAATGCGCCGATGTTTGCAATAGCGTGATTTACACACAGAGCGTTGAGCAATCCAAAGAGATTTACAGCAAAAATAATGGTCTGCCGACGATTATCATTTCCGCCAGCGGTATGGCTACGGGTGGGCGTATTTTGCATCATTTGAAGCATTATATCGGTGATCCGCGGAATACGATTTTACTGGCCGGATTTCAAGCTGCGGGTACGCGCGGTGCGCGTTTGATGCACGGCGAAACAGAGCTTAAAATTCACGGGCACTTACATCCCGTGCGCGCAGAGATCGAAATGCTGGACAATATGTCCGCGCATGGTGATTACCAAGAAATTATGGACTGGTTGGAAAACTTCCGTGAACCTCCGCGCATAGTTTTTATTACACACGGAGAGCCCGAAGCAGCTTCGTCTCTCAAATTTAAAATTGAGGAGCATTTAGGCTGGAATGTTGAAATCCCTGAATATTTACAAGAAGAAGAGTTGTGATAACTCACAGAAGTAAAAACACCAATATTCTTTTCTCTACTAGGGTAACACCATCACCGTTTCAAAATCATCCAACTAGTGGCTACAGCAAACGTTGACTTGAAAGCTTACACATTTCCTTACACACTTTCATAAAGCGTGAAATTTTATCCAATTAAATCAAGAGGATACGGAGATGTCATCTGACTTAAAATCTGTTGTCCGTATGGACGCAGGCGTTCAAGTCCGGCCAGGCCACCATTTCTCACCCCCCTCTTATGTCACAATAAATACAATCAAAATGCACAACTCAAAAAACTTTTAAAAAAGTTCTTGACTGCTGCAAATATATGTCTATAACTCTAGACCTATGGACATACAAGACGCACTTATAGCTTTCGATGCTCTTTCTCAGGAAACCCGCCTGAAGGTATTCCGTTTGTTGGTAGAGCACGGAAGAGACGGCGCACCTGCTGGCGTGCTCAGTGACAAATTAGAAATTCCTCACAACACGCTTTCATTCCATTTGTCCCATATGAATAATGCCGGACTGGTTTTATCCAGAAAAGAAGGGCGCTCCGTTATCTACACTGTCGATTTTGTATTTTATCAGGATTTACTCCGTTTCATGGTCGATGATTGTTGCACTAAAAATGTCGCAAATACACGCGACAGCAAAACGGACGGTTTTTCAACAGTGATAGAACTCTCAGAAATCGAAAGACGGAGCAAAAGATGGCGTTAATAAACACCAGTGCTCTAACAAGCCCGCCTTATTTACAGAGGCTAAACAAGCGGTTCGCCGTGGACCCTAACCCGTTAGGGGTAATGAAAACATTGAGTCTGATTCCAGCGGTTATTCAAACCGCTTTTTTTGTACCTAAAAACAGGATTAACAATTTTAAACCCATTCATAGTTTTAAACCAAAGGAGAACATTATGAAGAAAACTTTATATACATTTACCGCACTAGTGACACTGACTTTGCCTTTACAGGCACACGCCGGAACCAACATCCAAATTGTCGGCTCATCGACAGTCTACCCTTTCGTAACTGTCGCTGCCGAGGAATTCGGCAACAACACAGATTTCAACACACCGATTGTTGAATCAACCGGCACTGGCGGTGGATTTAAACTTTTCTGCGCAGGAGCCGGAGAAAAACACCCTGATATCTCGAATGCGTCTCGCGCAATCAAAAAAAGTGAAGAAGAGCTTTGCGCGAAAAACGGTGTAAAAGACATCACAGAGGTCAAGTTGGGTTATGACGGCATCGTTTTGGCCAATTCCAAAAAAGCCGAGCGCTATAGCTTGTCTAAACAGCAAATCTTTCTGGCCCTAGCCAAGCAAATCCCATCAGATGGAAAGCTTATAGACAACCCACATCAAAACTGGAGCGATATTGACGCATCACTGCCCAATGTAAAAATTGAAGTTTACGGACCGCCAACAACATCGGGCACGCGCGATGCTTTTTCTGAACTGGTCATGGAAACATCTTGTAAAGATCTTCCTGAGTTTAAAGCAGCCTTCCCTGACAAAAAAACCCGCAAGAAAACCTGTCACCTCCTGCGTGAAGATGGCCGCTACATCGAAGCCGGTGAGAATGACAATTTGATCGTACAAAAACTCCAAAGCAACCCTCAAGCGCTGGGTATCTTCGGTTTTAGCTTCCTCGATCAAAGCGGCGACATCGTTCAAGGCAGCCTTATCGGCGGCAAAGAGCCGACTTTCGACAATATCTCAGACGGCTCATACGGCATCTCACGCTCACTCTATGTGTACCTGAAGAATGCGCATATCGGCAAAACCGCAGGCCTTAGAGAATTCTCAACAGAGCTGATCGGCGATGAAGCCGCAGGCGAATTCGGCTACCTAACGGAAAAAGGCTTAATCCCCCTACCCGCAAAAGAGCTCGAAACCATGCAAGGCCGCGTAAGTGCCTTGACAGAAAGTGCGTCTAACTAATGAGAAACCAACAAACACCTCTACACATCAGAAAGGAAAAAACGATGTTTAAGAAAACCCTACTCCTCTCCTCTGCCCTAGCCTTAATAGCAGCAACCAGCCCCGCAATGGCAGCGGATCAAATGTCGATGGACGAAATCCAGGCACAGCTCCAGCAGCTTGCTTCTCAAGTTCAAAGCCTGTCAAAAGTCGTTGAACAACAAAACAAGACGATCAAAAAGCAGGCCACCGAGCTTGAGAAGCAAAAGCACGTATCTGCCGAGTCTATAGCCAATATACAGCCCTCTGCTGGGGGTCTAAGCGATGTTAAAATCTCCATGAAACCTTCACCAAAAATTGAATCGGCAGACGGAAAATATTCCTTCCAACCCTTTGGCCGCGTGCATCTTGATTCAACACAAATCCATGATGATAAATTCGATCATGCCAATAACTCCAATTTCCGCCGCGCCCGTCTTGGGTTTAAAGGAAATCTTGGCGAAGATTTCAAATATAAATCCGAAATTGATTTCGCCGGTGAAGCTGTTGCGTTCAAAGAAGTTACGCTGACTTATACCGGCCTTGAAAATGCAGACATCAAAGTTGGACATCAAAAACCAGCATTCGGTATGGAGCAAAACACAAGCTCCAACTACCTGCTGTTCACCGAACGCTCTGCCCCCACAAACGCCTTCACACGCGATGAAGAAATCGGCATCAATGTCTTGGCTGGTGGTAGCAACTGGTCATTAGGCGCGGGTGTCTTCAACGAAGATGGCGGCAACGCAGGCACAGGAGAAGACGAAGATGTTACATTCGATGTTCGCGGCTCTGTTAATGTTCTGGGACTGGCTGGCAACAATGTCGGCGACAATGTGCTGCACCTTGGTGCAGGTTATTCTCACCGCAAACCTACAGGCACTGTTCGTTTCAGAGCAAGGCCCGGCACGGGAGATGGCGCACGGCAGATCGACACGGGAAGTTTCGGCGCGGTTGATAATGTTGGCGTTTACAATGCCGAATTGGCCGCTGTTGCCGGCCCGCTCAGCTTTCAAGGTGAATATTTCATGACGGATGTAAACCGTAGCGGCGGCAGCATGGACGCCGAATTTGATGGCTACTATGCTCAAGCAGGCTGGCTTATCACTGGTGAAAGCCGCCCCTACAAAGGGAAAACAGGTAATTTCAGCCGCGTAAAACCTAAAAGCCCATTTAGCCTAAAAGAAGGTGGATGGGGCGCATGGGAAGTTCTTGCTCGCTATGACAACACTGACTTGAACGATGTCAGCGCAGGAATTACTGGCGGAGAAATGGACACAACCAGTGTCGGTGTAAATTGGCACCTCACAGATCATATTCGCCTGATGGCTAACGTTATTGATGTTGATACAAACAGCAATGCGGCCACAGCAGCAAACGATGACCCAACGGTCTACAACGTTCGCGCGCAGTGGGATTTCTAGAGTATTTTATTCTCCAATAGAAATAGCCGCTCAATGTAAGGCGGCTATTTCTTATAACCATCTTGATTAAGAATAAAACGAAAGAACGATGGCAAAATTTGAAGAACTAATAAAAGCAAGCTTGCTGGCCTGTACAATGCTTTCGGTTCTTGTAACCGGACTTATTGTTCTGTCCGTTTTTTCTGAAACCTTGCGTTTCTTTTCTCATGTTCCCTTGGCAGATTTTTTCTTCGGCACCGAATGGAGCCCGCAAACAGCGATGAGAACTGATCAAGCCGGCAGCTCAGGAACATTTGGCGCTGTGCCTATCTTTATGGGTACATTTTTGGTGACATTGATTGCTATGGCTGTCGCCGCGCCGCTGGGTCTCTACGCTGCCATTTTTCTATCTGTCTATGCCAGCGCAGGATTTAGAGCCTGGGCCAAGCCTGTTTTGGAAATTTTGGCTGGCGTGCCTTCGGTTGTTTACGGGTATTTTGCTGTTATCACGCTGGCGCCAATCCTACGGGCTGGTGGCGATATGATCGGATTGTCCATTGCTTCAGAGAGCGCTTTAACAGCCGGAACGGTAATGGGGATTATGATTACACCCTATGTCATGTCCCTGTCGGAAGATGTCATAAGCTCCGTTCCTAAATCCCTAAGCTTCGGCTCCCTAGCCATAGGAGCTACACAATCAGAGACTATTAAAAAAGTCATCCTCCCTGCCGCTCTCCCCGGCATCGTCAGCGCTCTTCTTCTCGGTGTTTCCCGCGGCGTCGGCGAAACCATGGTCGTGGTGATGGCCGCAGGATTGGCCGCCAACCTGACGCTAAACCCATTAGAGTCCGTGACAACAGCCACAGTGCAAATTGTAACATTGCTCGTCGGCGATCATGAATTTGATAGTGACAAAACGCTTGCCGCATTCGCTCTCGGGTTTTCTCTCTTTTTCATGACGCTACTTTTGAATATAGCGGCCCTAATAATCGTCAAGAGATATAGAGAGCAATATGATTAAGCTTTTTGAAAGACGCACTCGCATTGCCATGCACCGGGTTAAAAGGAAAAAGAGTCCTTTTATCTATAAATCTTATAGTAAAAAACCCAAACACAGATGGCTGAGGAAACGAAATGCGCAGGAGCGTCGTTTCAAGCGCACAGGATTTATCGCTATCCTGATTGCGTTTCTGTTTCTTGCAAGCCTGGTTTGGAATATTTTTTCAAATGGCTATTCCGCTTTTACAGAGACGCAAATACAGCTACCTGTAACGTTTGAAGCCGAACTTATTGAAAAAGATGCTTACAGGACAATCATTCAAAACTCTCTTTTAGAGCTTTTTCCGGGCATTGAAGACAGAAAAGAAAAAAGGGACTTATTCTCATTGGTAAGCCGCAATGCCCCCCATATCCTCAAAGATATTATAGAAGAAAACCCGGAAGCCATCGACAGGAAAGCCATGGTCTGGATTCCCGCATCCAGCGCTATCAGCATTTTTTACAAACAGCATGTTCATGAGCAAGCAAAAAGAAGCGGTAAAATATCGCCATCTCAAGTAGCGTGGGTTACAGATCTCGCAAGAACAAAAAACATGCGGCTCAAATTCAACTGGGCTTTCTTTAAAAACGGAGATTCAAGGGAGGCTGAGCAGGCTGGCGTTTTGGCCAGCACGATGGGCTCATTCATGACCATTCTTATTTGCGTCCTCATGGCCTTTCCTTTGGGAGTCGCGACGGCCATCTATCTGGAAGAATTTGCGCGCAAGAGCTGGTTTACCGATTTCATTGAGATCAACATTAATAATCTCGCTGCCGTCCCTTCCATTATTTTTGGCTTATTGGGATTATCCATTTACCTAAACATCTTTGGGCTACCGCGGTCCTCGTCATTGGTTGGCGGTATGGTGCTCGCGCTCCTTATTCTACCAGTCATTGTGATTGCCACGCGCAACGCATTGCAAGCTGTGCCGCCGTCTATCCGCTATGCCGCCGCAGCCCTTGGCGCCACACCAACGCAAGTCGTGTTCCATCACACTCTGATCTATGCCCTCCCCGGCATTATGACCGGCGTTATTCTGAGTATTGCCCGCGCATTTGGTGAAACCGCCCCGCTGCTTATGATTGGCATGGTGGCTTTTATCGCAGATGTGCCAAAAACATTCACAGATCCGGCAACAACGCTCCCCGTGCAAGTTTATCTATGGGCCAATAATCCCGAACTTGGCTTTGTAGAAAAGACGGCAGCAGCCATCATGGTGCTGCTGACATTTATGGTGTTAATCAACTTATTGGCGATCTATATCCGTCGTCGCTTTGAAATAAAATGGTGAAAAATATGAATGCAGAGAAAAAGAAAACCGAAGACATAGCCGAATGCGGCCCGGAAAATATTCGTATGAAAACGCAAAACTTAAGCGTTTTCTACAATAACGATCAGGCCTTGCATGATATAAATCTGGATATAGCCTGCAACAAGGTCACCGCCCTTATCGGCCCGTCCGGTTGCGGCAAATCGACATTCATGCGCTGTTTGAACCGTATGAATGACTATGTAGAAAACTGCCGCGTTACGGGTAAGGTGCGGCTTGATGGTTTCAATATCTACAAAGATAATGTTGATACAATTTTATTGCGTCAAAAAGTCGGCATGGTCTTCCAAAAACCCAACCCTTTCCCGAAATCTATTTACGAGAACGTCGCCTACGGCCCAAAAATTCATCATCTAATTGATAACAAAGACGAGCTGGACGCGCTTGTTGAAAAAACCTTGAGACGCGTAGGCCTTTGGGATGAGGTTGCTGATCGGCTCGCTGCGCCTGGCACATCACTTTCCGGTGGACAACAGCAACGTCTGTGCATTGCGCGCGCAATTGCAACCAAGCCGGAAGTGGTTCTTATGGATGAGCCCTGCTCAGCTCTAGATCCAATCGCTACGGCGCGTATTGAAGAGCTGATCGCTGAATTAGAGAAAAAATTTACGATCGTTATTATTACGCACTCTATGCAACAAGCGGAACGCGTATCGCATCATACGGCCTTCTTTCACATGGGGCACATTATTGAAGCCGGAGATACACAGAAAATCTTTAACGATCCGGAGCACCAAAAAACCAAAGATTATATTGGTGGTAAATTTGGTTAAGAAAATTCTCGTTCTCTGTACAGGAAATTCCTGCCGGTCAGTCATGGCTGAATCTTTGATAAATGACCTTGGTCAAGGACGTTATCAAGCAATGAGTGCTGGTAGCTTTCCAACCGGAGAAGTTCATCCTCACTCCATAGAAACGCTTAAACGTCATGGAATAAATCCCGGTAATCCCCGCAGTAAATCATGGGACGAGTTTACCAATACACATTTTGATTCTGTCATTACAGTTTGCGATCAAGCCGCAGGTGAAACCTGCCCTATCTTTCCGGGTAGTCCACAAAAGCTACATTGGAGCACGCCAGACCCGGCCAAGGCCACAGGCACAGAAGAAAAAATCAACGCAGCCTTTGATGGGGCGTTCAACTTGCTTAAAAACCGCATTATGAAAGAACTGTTATCATGAGTGAACAATCATCCTCTTCCTCTCCTTTAGGAATTTTTGAACGTTATCTCTCGCTGTGGGTAGGTTTATGTATTGCTGCTGGTGTGGGTTTAGGAATTGTATTACCTGACTTATTTCAGACCATAGCCAACATTGAATATGCCAGCGTAAATCTTGTTGTAGCTGTACTCATCTGGATAATGATCTATCCCATGATGGTCAATGTTGATTTTGCCTCACTCAAGGATGTGGGGGAAAAGCCCAAAGGGTTGTGCATTACACTTGTTGTAAATTGGCTTATCAAGCCGTTTACGATGGCGGCACTGGGTATCCTATTTTTTGAGCATATCTTTGCAGGGCTTATAGAGCCAGAAGCTGCCAAGGAATATATCGCTGGGATGATCCTGCTCGGCGTTGCTCCATGTACTGCAATGGTGTTTGTATGGAGCCAGCTAGTACGTGGCGATGAAAATTATACGCTCGTGCAAGTGTCTATTAACGATATTATTATGGTGTTTGCTTTTGCGCCTATTGCGGCTCTTTTACTCGGTGTAACCGATATTATTGTGCCGTGGGAAACGCTCCTGCTTTCGATTGTTCTCTATGTTGTTATCCCGCTTGCTGCTGGGTACGTTACACGGAAGAAGCTAGATAGCTCAGACAATCACGAACGCATTGCAAAATTTACCGCGAAAATTAAACCCTTCTCAATTATGGGTTTGCTGGCAACGGTTGTACTGCTGTTTGGCTTTCAAGCGCAGACAATCATTGATAAGCCTCTGGTTATCGTTCTCATTGCTGTGCCTTTGTTAATCCAAAGTTACGGTATCTTCGCGATTGCTTATGGTTGGGCTTATTTTTGGCGCGTTCCATTTAAAACAGCCGCCCCTGCTGCTCTCATTGGCACATCTAATTTCTTTGAATTAGCTGTGGCTGTAGCAATCAGTTTGTTTGGCCTACATTCCGGCGCAGCACTGGCAACAGTAGTAGGAGTGTTGGTTGAAGTGCCTGTGATGCTATCTCTAGTGGCCATTGCTAATAAAACCAAAAAGCACTTTATTCAAACGGCGCACCAATAATAGGATGGCCACCTCCCGCAAGTCCCGCCTATTTCTTCACGATATTGTAAGGGTTTTGTGCGAGACTATATATACGATAGCAGACAGAGTATCACTGCAATTTTCACTGAAATCATTGGTTGCGGGAGTAGGATTTGAACCTACGACCTTCAGGTTATGAGCCTGACGAGCTACCGGACTGCTCCATCCCGCGATACCGAAGAAAAACAGGGAAAAACCCTGCCTTGGTGAATGGTTTGTGAGTTATAGCCCCCCATCCCCTTAAAATCAAGCGCATCAATTGACTTTTTCCCAAATGGGCATAATCTATGTCCATATTTCACCGGAGGTGCCCGCTCAATAAAGAGTATGGCTGAGATTATACTCCCAAACACCTGAAGCGGGTAATGCCGCCGGAGGAAGCGTGAGAAGGCAATGAACACACCACAAAACATCACCATCCTCGGCGCCGGCATTATGGGCCTGATGAGCGCTTATACGCTGTTTAAATCCGGCCACGCCATCACCATATACGACCCCAAAGGATTTCCCGCCGATAACGCTAGCTTCATGGCCGGTGGCATGCTCGCCCCGTATTCCGAAATCGAGCATATGGATCTGCACTGGATAGAAGCTGGACTGGCGGGAATAGACATCTGGCGCGGCATGGATATGGATACCAGCTTTTCACAAAAAGGTAGCCTACTCATCGCCCACCCCGAAGACAATTATATTCTGGAGCGGTTCAAAAACCATCTGCCATCAAAATTGCAAACCCCGCACAACCCAAAAGATATTGAACCCGCTCTCGATAATAAATTTCAAAACGGTTTGTTTTTAAACGAAGAGGCACACGTAAATCCTGAAACAACAATGAACGCACTATGCACATTCTTAGAAAATAAAATTGAATTCAAAACATCTTCAATAACGCCCGAAGATTGCAGCGCCAATTGGATACTCGATTGTCGCGGCATGGCTTCTGATGATCCTGAACTGCGCGGCGTCAAAGGTGAAATCATCATCGTCCGCAACCCAGAATTTACGCTCGTACGCCCTGTGCGCCTTATGCACCCGCGCTACCCGCTCTATATCGTCCCGCGCCCCGACCACACCTTTATGATCGGCGCCACCGTGATTGAAACCTCGGACAATCAAAACGTAACCTTACGCTCCTCTATGGAGCTAATGAGCGCGCTCTACGCCCTATCCCCCAGCTTCGGCGATGCAGAAATCATCGAAATTAAAGCCGGCATCCGCCCCGCCTACTCTGACAATCTCCCGCGCATCTCTATCAACAACAACGTGATCAGCGCAGGCGGCCTCTTCCGCCACGGCTATCTGCTCGCCCCTGTCATGGCGCAGTGCGTTACAGACCACCTTGCTGGCGTTGAAAATAAACATATGTCTCTGTTCAACAAAGGAGCTGACCATGAAAGTCACAATCAACGGGCAGCCTAAAATATTTGACGCACCGCTTAATTTATACGACGTCCTCGCCCAAGAAGAACTCATCGGCATGATGATCGCCGTGGCCCATAACGGCAACGTCATCCCCAAAGGCGACTATACTCAAATTTTTATCACCGACGGTGACGCCATTGAAATCGTCGCACCAATGCAGGGAGGTTAAACCATGAGCCAGAGTTTAAACATCGGCGATCGCATACTTCAATCGCGCCTATTCCTCGGCACGGCGGGCTACCCCTCGCCCGACGCGCTCAAACAATCCATCGAAACCGCCCAACCCGGCCTCATCACCGTTTCGCTACGCCGCGAAAGCAAAGCCGGCAAAGGGCAGGACTTCTGGAACATCCTCAAGGGCCTCGGCGTCCCCGTCCTCCCCAACACCGCCGGATGCCATTCCCCAAACGAAGCAATCACCACCGCCGAAATGGCGCGTGCGATTTTCGAAACCAACTGGATCAAGCTCGAAATAATCGGCGATGATTACACCCTCCAACCTGACCCCTACAGCCTTCTAGACGCCACCGAAAAACTCATAAGTAAGGGCTTCGAAGTCTTCCCCTACATGACTGATGATCTGGTGCTGGCTGAAAAGCTCACCGCTCTGGGCTGTAATATCCTTATGCCGTGGGGTGCGCCCATCGGCTCCGGCCGCGGGCTCAACAACCCCTACGCGCTCAAACTCTTGCGTGATCGCTTTCCGGGTAAAACATTGGTCGTCGATGCCGGTATCGGCGCACCATCACACGCGGCCGCCGTCATGGAAATGGGCTATAACGCTGTGCTCCTCAATACCGCCGTGGCTAAATCCGGCGATCCCGCCGCTATGGCCGGTGCTTTCGCCAAATCAATCGCTGCAGGGCGCGAAGCCTATCTATCCGGCATCATCGCTCCGCAAGAAAGCGCAAGTGCCTCCACCCCGCTCATCGATAAACCCATCTGGCATCAAAAATAACAATTAAACGCTTTCAATAGCCCCGCCACTAAGCAAACAGCGTTTTCATTTGGCTAGGCACAACGCGCGACGCGTATTATCAATACGCGAGCAACGAAGCAACAACGCCAAAGGGAAACGATGGAAGCTTAACCGCAATAGCTTCCTGTCTTTTCCTCAGGCGGCGGCGCTAAAGAAGCCGCAACATCCTTATATTCCGGCAAAACATCCGGGCGCGGGTATAGCTCATCCATAGGCACAGAGCGCCCATTATTCTGCACAACGCGCACATGCTTGCGCCCCATCAGACGCGGCCTGCTCACACCACAAGAATGAGAAATAACCTGCACTTCATGAATCATATTAAGGCAGAAATTGGCAACCTTCACCGCCTTATCTTCCGGGTTCAAACCCTTTTGCAAATGCTTATTATGCGTCGTAATCCCCGTCGGACATGTGTTTTTGTTACATTTTAGTGCTTGAATGCAGCCCAGTGAGAACATAAACCCGCGCGCAGAGGTCACAAAATCTGCCCCCGTCGCAATCGCCCACGCCACTTCCGAAGGCGTCACCAGCTTACCCGAAACAATCAGCTTAACCCGATCCCGCAAACCATATTTATGCAGAATATCCGAAACCAGCGGCAAAGACTCCTTCACCACCAACCCAACATTATCCATCAGCGGCATCGGCGCCGCGCCCGTTCCGCCATCACCGCTATCCACGGTAATAAAGTCAGGTGCACTCTCAATCCCGCGCTTATGAATTTCTTCACACAAACTCTCTAGCCAACCGAAAGATCCGACCACCGCTTTAAACCCAACCGGCTTGCCTGTAACCTCACGAATGCGGTTAATCACATCAAGCATTTCACCGGGACCATTAATTTCCGGATGACGGTTCGGAGAAATTGAATCCTGTCCTTCTGGAATACCGCGAATTTGCGCAATCTCCGGCGTAACCTTCACCGCAGGCAAAATTCCGCCTTTGCCGGGCTTTGCACCCTGACTCATCTTCAGCTCAAACATCCGAACCTGCTCATGAGCCGCCACTTCCTTGAGTTTCTTATCAGACAAATTGCCCTCTGCGTCACGCACACCATACTTCGCCGTGCCGATCTGCATCACGATATCGCAGCCACCCTCAAGATGATAAGGAGACAAACCGCCCTCGCCAGTATTCATCCAGCATCCGGCTGTTTTTGCCCCGTTCGATAAAGCGCGCACGGCAGGCGTGGAAAGCGCGCCATAACTCATCCCGGAAATATTAAAAAACGAAGGCGCATTATAAGGTGTTTTGCAATACGGCCCAATTTCAACCGGCTGCATTTCCACCCCATCCTCATCCAAAGTCGGAAACGGACAATTCACAAAAATCGCTGTACCCGGCGGTGTAAGATTCTTGGTCGAACCAAAAGCAATCGTATTGTCATGTCCCTTGGCTGCGCGGTGTATCCATTCCCGCTCGGCGCGGTTAAACGGCATTTCCTCGCGGTCCATCGCGAAAAAATATTGCCGAAAAAATTCACCTAGTGTTGAAAATAAAGAACGAAAACGCCCCAAGACCGGGTAATTCTTGCGCACCGCATCCTTGGTTTGCGTCACATCCAATATAAAAAGAACGACCACAACCAAAGCGCCTAGCCCAATCGCAACAATAAAAAACGTCGCCAGCAGCTCTAAACCCTGTGCAACAAAGTCCGGTAACATAACCATGGAAAACCCCCTATATCTCTAAAAAGTATCATTTTACCTTATAGAGTTCGGGAATTTTCTCAAAACGTTACTTATCAGGCCGCTTTCTCAGACTTAGCCCTATCAATGCCCTGCAAAATCATCTTATGCGCTTCGTCTTTATCACCCCAACGCAGCCCTTTAACCCATTTACCTTTTTCCAAATCCTTGTAATGCTCGAAAAAATGCTCAATCTGCAGGCGCACAATCTCCGGCAAATCCGTATAGTTTTGAATTTTATCATGAAACGGATGAATATGCGGCGCGGGCACACCGACAATCTTCTCATCCATCCCCGCCTCATCTTCCATCATCAAAACGCCAACCGGGCGGATGGGCATAATCGCGCCCGGCATCACCGGCGTACGTCCCACAGCCAGAATATCCACCGGGTCGCCATCCCCCGACAGCGTATGAGGAACAAAGCCATAATTTCCCGGATACGACATCGAAGTATGCAAAAACCGGTCAACAACCATCGCCCCTGAATCCTTATCCAGCTCATACTTCACCGGAACCCCGCCCAACGGGTTCTCGATAATCGCATTCACAACCCTCGGCGCGTCATCACCAATCGAAATCTTAGAAATATCCATCTTATCCTCTTGTTACAATTTTCGCCTGAAGTCTTAACGGGGCAGGCCTTAAAGCGCAAGTTTTTATTGTAAAAGCCCCCTATACAGGCCCTTACAACAAAAGCCGGAACATATCGCCCCGGCTTTGTTCAAATTCTTAAACTCTGAAAAATCAGGCCGCCTTTTTCTTGGCCTTTTTACCCATGGCCTTCATTTTGCCAAAAATGCCTATTTTTTTCGCCGCACCTTCTTTTTCAACAAACTCCGAATACTGCGTTGGCTTAACCTCTTTACGCTCAATCTCGTCCGGAATAAACATAACCCCGCCGCTTGATGATGCACATGCCTTCATAACCGCTCTCCTCTAACTGATGAAAATCAACAACAGCCAAGAGTGTATATTTTTCTGCATAATGTGACAAATTTTAGTCTCGCAGTGCACAATAAATCGTAAATACCCCCTTAGCGCACTGCCCTTAGACGAACCGAGAGAACTTTAGTTAGCCGCCCTAACGCATCCTTCTCCTACTTCTGCCCAAACCCTCATCTTCTTGCCCACCGCTTTGAGCGGCCAAGGCGTCAGAACCATCTCTAAAACTAGGATCCGCCTGACCGGCCCAACAAAGCGGAACCTGCGGAAACTCCGGCGTAATAATATAAATGTAATATTTATTTTTGACCTTCAGACCACTACAACGATCCAAAGCGCCGGCCCCCGCAATATATGTATAATCTGAAATATAAGCTCCGTCATGCATGCCGCCGGGCGCGTTAGGCGGGTCATCACGCCGCCCTTCCTTCAGACGATAACTTGATGAAAACTTATTCTTTTTGCTAACAAAAATAGGAAAACCATCAGCAGCATAGCCAACATGGCTCAAATCCTTGCTGATAAGCGCCTTGGGAATAGAGACATAAACATAAACCCCGTCAGATCTTTTAACGCCCCCATGCCGATCCGCATCTTTCCCTCTGGTTACCCAGAAAGGTTTGTCATTCCACAAACCTTTTACATTTTGGCCAATCGGTACACCATCCAAAGAAACGCCAAAAAACATACCCGGTTTCCAGCTCATCGGCCCCGCGGCAGCTTTCGGTTTTGCGCTCATCTTAAAAGCATAAGGCTGCGCTTTAATCCCTGACTTTTTTAATGCAGATGCTGCATGACGCGGAACGCCGTACGCACTGATATAACGCGTATCGCCTGTAACATTCATACTCACCGTATTCAGCTTTTTAGATGGCGCTTCTTCCGCGCTCGCCTCAAAGCAAACAGCGCCCCCCATAAATATGAGTGGCGCTATTAATAATTTTAACAAGGTGCCTTTGTATGATGGATTTTTCATCAATTCAAACACCTTTGATTTAAGCAGCTTTTAGATTACCAGCAGCTTCTTTTCCACGGTTTTCCTGCAACTCATACTCGACCTTTTGGCCTTCGTTTAAAGTCTGCATACCGGCTTGTTCAACAGCAGAAATGTGAACAAACACATCTTTTCCACCATCATCAGGAATGATAAAGCCGAAGCCTTTATCAGGGTTAAACCATTTTACGGTTCCAGTTGCCATTGTGCGATACTCCTTCGCGTTAAGTTAAAAATAGCTCTTTGGTATTGTGGTTCGAGCTAATTCTTGGTGTCAAAGCGCGAAATAGTCCAAAGATTAGAAACATTAAACTCCACTTGTGGATAAAGTGCAAGAGTAAAAGGGAAACTTACAACGTTGCAAAATTTGTCTTCATATCAATACCTTCATCACTTTCAACCTATTAGGACATATGCCACAAAAAAGGAGAATCGCGAACAAACTTAAAATTCTTAACGCTTTAATTTAAAAGGAAATATCGCTGGTGTAGCTTTTTTGTACGTTTTGTAATCTTCACCGATAAAATAAATCAAATCCGGCTCTTCTAGCTTAAACGTCACATATAAAACATAGACAGAAGAAACTGTCGCATAGAGAAGATGTGAAAACGTCATCACCGGCGCTGACCAGACAATAATAATATGCCCCAGCGCAATTGGATGCCGCACCAGCTTATAAAGTCCGCGCGTCATAAATTCCGGCGCAGGAACTTTTTGACCGGGCTTCACAAACGCCTGCTTCAAACCAAACAGCTCAAAATGATCAATGCAAAATGTTGCGCCAACCAATATAAGAATGCCCAAAATATATAAACCATAAACGGCGTTACTGCCCATCGTCCCCGGTAACGTCCAGAGCTCTCCGGCAATCGGCTGCCAGAGCAGCATCATGGCAAACATCGTCAACGCCGAATACCAACAATAGGTCGCACGCTCTATAGGCTTCGGCACAATGCTCAGCCATCTCTTCTTAAAACCCGGGCGCGCCATGCCGCTATGCGGCACCATAAACAACGCCATCAAAAGCATGTTTGCAACTAATGGCGCAATAGCGCTGCCATAGGAAAGATCAATCAACGCCGGGCCGTTCACGCTCACCAGCACAAACAAACCGCTCAGCCAACCAAAATAATATGTCAGCGCCGCCATAGATGCTGCATAGCCTGTGAGGGCATAAATTTTATAAAGAGCATGTTTCATTTAGGGGATTATATTGCACAAGAGTCACCTTGAAAAGAGCCAACAAAAAACCGCCCGAAGGCGGTTAGTGGAAAGTAATCATAAACAGGTTTGAAAATTTTAAATGAGTTCAAAAGATCTGGCAGCGAACTACTCTCCCGCGCCTTAAGACGAAGTACCATCGTCGCAAAGAGGTTTCACGGCCCTGTTCGGGATGGGAAGGGGTGTTTCACTCTCGCTGTAACCACCAGATCATTCGAACTCACTTAAAATGATGAAAAGACTAAATCCAAAGTCATTAAAAACTAAGCTTACATTCAAAATCACAACAACGGATTTACCGCTGCGCGCAATAATATATCTGCAAAGAACAAGCCTTTGCGGATAGAATTCAAGCCAATCGAGCAATTAGTAAAGGTTAGCTTCACACCTTACGGTGCTTCCACATCCTTCCTATCAACGTCCTGGTCTTGGACGGCTCTGATAGGGAGTCCTGGTATCGAAGGGGGCTTCCCGCTTAGATGCTTTCAGCGGTTATCCTGTCCGAACATAGCTACTCTGCGGTGCTCCTGGCGGAACAACAGATACACCAGAGGTTCGTTCACCCCGGTCCTCTCGTACTAAGGGCAACTCTTCTCAAGACTCCAACTCCCACGGCAGATAGGGACCGAACTGTCTCACGACGTTCTGAACCCAGCTCACGTACCTCTTTAAATGGCGAACAGCCATACCCTTGGGACCTGCTACAGCCCCAGGATGAGATGAGCCGACATCGAGGTGCCAAACAGCG
>JAJFGR010000005.1 GCA_021776025.1 Alphaproteobacteria bacterium | reverse complement strand
ATCGCCCTTTTGCCAGCGACCCCACATCTCTTTCTTCTGTTCAGCCGTATATTTTATTCTGCTTCTGTAAGTCATATTAAACACTCCCTCTATTCCTATATTAGAGTAAAGTGTTGCGTTGACCACTTGAGACCGCCGTCGGAAACGGACATTTTCTTATTTTAGTATTTCCGTAGTGTATAGGGATATATTCACACGCACCAGTAGAGTCTGGCATTTTACACAATCAATCTTATCGCACTGTCAGTTTATACCGTGTTGCCCTACCCTGCCCCAATTTTTCCAGCTTTTTAAGCTCACTAGGTATGAGGAGACTAAACTTACCTCCGTCCCTATAGAGTCCCCTTGTGGGAACTTTTTTTATAAATATGCTTAACAGCATACAAACTTGCTAAAACGATACGTTTTTTAAAGCCATCAAACTCTTTACCAGCATACATTTTTACGTGTCAATAACCGCACATAAGATACAATTAATGTACTTAATGCTATAATAATTGACATTGTGTGATATATCCAACACATCCCCTGTTCGCAGCATAAAATTACGCGTGACTCTCATCAAAAGACTCATTATTTTAGGATTATAGGAAGTCGGAACGGATTTTCTTGCTTTTTATAGGCAATTAATGATACGTTTCGTTCTATATGTGCAGGTGTATGTTCTTTAAGTGAACATGAGGTATGATATGCTACCAAATATGAGCAAATCTTTTAAAGATAATAGTATTGCTAAGAAGCTTGGCATCGGTGTGCTGGCGCTTGGCCTTAGCTTTATGCCCTTTCCTGCTGCTGCTGCGGATAAGCAAGTCATGCCGCCGCAAACTACACCGACAGCCCAAACGGCACAGCTAGGCCAAACGGCACAGCTAGGCCAAAATATAACACTTGCGGCAGCGGCAGCACCGCTAGCTAATACCGTAACTGCCGGATATAGTACCGAAGCCGCGCAAAACAGTGCGCTGGGTAAGGCCGGACAATTTGCAGATACCGACAGTAATAATATTGGCATTATAATATATTACGGACCGGGTAATGAACCAACGCCTGACCAAGTTGGGAACTGGGTAGTAGAAAAATTACACAAACGCTTGGAAACGCGCACACAAGAAGATTCTTCTTTCAATCCGTCAACCGTTGACGCGGCCTATTTCGTCCAGCATACGGATCCTAACGGTCCGGAGGGTATATCAGTAGGTTTTCTGATGGGAGGAGCAGGAGTTACAAAAGAAATAAGAGAGGCTGTCACTGATAAAGTTCTGGATGACGTTCTTGATAAGAGAGCAACTACTGCAAAACTTTTAGCGAATGCTAAAAATAATGAGCAACCAATATTTACAGTGAACAATTAACCTATATCATTCAAGCTAACACCACCTGCGTGATGAGTTGTCGCGTCTTTAGTATTTGCATGTACAATTTTATCAGCAACGGCATCATTTTCGCTAGCTTTTATCATGTCCTTGCTTCCTGCAATTCCATACTTTTTAGCGCTTTCTTCCAACGCTTTTCCATTTTCATCAGGCGTTACACCATTATTTTTGGCAGTCGCTTCATCAGATGCTTGCACTATAGGTTTTAACTCCTGCCGTTCTTGCCATTCCTGTATAACAGCAAGCTCATCTGGCCCTAAAACCCCTTTAAACTCAGGTTTAAGATTACCATTCTCATCAAGATACTTCTTAGCCAACGCGGCCATGATATCATCTGGGGTATCCAAACCTTTCATCTCATCCGGTGTTAAGTAAGTATTCCCCATTCCCTGAATAGGATCATCGCCATACTTGGCTTTAAGGCGCTCAAGGCGGTCTGCTATATTTTTATCAAGTTCGTCAAGACGTGCTCTCATCTGTTCTAACAGGTCGAGCCACACCGTTTGATCGCGTCGCTGCTTCTCTTCTTCCTGTGCTTTTTTGACGATTTCCGCATATTTTCCGGCGCTGGTGGTCCGGTATACACTTTCAGTCGAGCCACTAGTGATGCCCATGAGAAGCGCATTTTCTTTAAAAAGGCCAAGAGCTTCCATTGCAGGAAGAAGCTCTCCTGCTGCTTCTTTGAAATTTAATGGGTTTGAAACCATCGTTGAATTCCCCTGTTACACTCTCTTTTTCGTTCACACGCGCCTGAAGTCTTGGTTTACACACCGCTTTTCAGGTCTTTTTTGCCGTTTGTCCAATGCTCAATTTTTTGAGCTTTTGTAATTACTTATTGTCTAAAATATAGAAAATTTATGAATATAATATTAATTATGGAAATAGATAAAATGCATATAAAATTGTATGCATTAACTTTTTCAATAAGAAATATGAGAACAGTTGAATATAATTCAACTATTGGGGATTATGCAGTCTATGGGTGTGGAAAATAAGCCAAAATCTTAATACTTATTTTTCTAAAAAAGTTTCAAAAAAGAGCTTATTTTTTGCAATTTCTAGCTTGGATAAGTCTCTCAAGGAAATCTGCATGAGTTCTCATGATTGTGGAGTTTTCACGCTTTAGAATTAAGCCTAGTTTAGCATTGGTTAGTTCGGTAGGAGCGCCGTAGTTTTTTAAGAGGTGAGCGCGGCTCATAGAGGACTCTGAAAGCATTTTCTCTAATCTAGCCTTAAACTCCTCTGTAATGGGTATACGCGCTTTCCTACGGCTTAAAGCGTGCTGTTTCCCATACATATCAGGGGTGATCGATTTATAAGCTTCGATGAGCTTTATATAATCATCTTCTATGATAGTTTTTGTCTGGCTGTAAAGAACGCAGTTTAAAGCTTCTGGAGAAAAGCTTTTGGTTCTTTTTAATAGGCCTTCACGTTCACCATACCTGAATAAAGCAGTAAGTCCCCAGCCCGTCTTTTTAATAAGAGACTTTATCTCTGGAATAATATCGTCTGCTGGGATTCTACCATCTATGTTTCTGGTCATCTGATTATACTACCCAAATTCTAGACACAAAAAAAGCGGGGCAATTAAGCCCCGTTTCTTCTTCAGTGATAAAATATTCTTTAATCGTTCTCCGGTTCTGAGCGCTCTGGAGCGCTTTGTGCTTCTTGTTCTGCGATTGTCTGGCGCTGTGGATTAGGATGCTTTGAGCGGGTATTAAAACCGCTATGCAGAGGGTTTCTTGCTGGTTTGACCGCTCCCTCCTCTGCTGACGCAGAAGCTTCATGTGGCTTCTGCCCCTTCCATGCTGAGGACATGTTGGAGCGCTCATTGATTTTCTTATCCTGCAGGCCTTTGGCATCAGCATTATAAGGCGCGGCCCTGTATTTGGGAGGCACGCCTGCTCTTGCTTCACTGGCGCGGCCCTTCGATCTGGCAATAACATCTTGCGTCTTGGCTTGCTTTGGCCCACTCCAGCTCTTTTCAGGGGTATTAAACTGGCCTTTCGGGCTTACCCTTGCCGCGCCGCGCTCAGCGTTTATACGCTCTTGCGACGGCACAAAGTCCCTGCCCCGCCTATTGGCCTCTGCTTTGAGGCCGCTGAACTGCTTCTTAAACGGCTGCCTGTAAGTAGCCGGATCTGATAGCGGCCCTTCTTTAATCGGCTCCCTGCTCTTTGCGGCTTTCGTTATGCCTTTAAAGGTCGCTACATTTTTGGTTTTAAAATCTTGGTCCTGCCTTAAACGTTCAGCCCTATCAGCCTGTACGGTGAAACTATTTTGAAGCCCGGATTTAAGCGCGGATCTATCCGTTTTTGACGGCATTGAATTTTGTGCTTTAACCTTAACCTCTAAGTTATTGTTTTCAATGGGGTGGTTTTTTATGGGTCGGTGCGTATCGTTATTGTCCATCTCTTTTGAGGGCGCTTTTATATCAATAAGGGCAGGTCTTTTCACCTGAACATGCTGTTGATATGGCGCCTTAAGTTCAAGCAGTGCTTTAAGTGGAGGTTCAGGTTTGAACTTATCTGTTATCCCTTCCCTCATAGCAGAAGCCTTGAGTTTTAATTTCAAACTGGATTCTGCGTTGGTCGTTTTTGAGGCGGGCTTACCTCTCGTCTTTTTACTTTTCTTATCGGTAATAGAGGGGGTGAGCTTTACAATTTCTTTCTCTAACTTTTCTACAAAAGCGCGGTAGCGCGCATGTTGATCTTGCTTAGTTTGCAGAAGCTCCATGCTAGATTTCATATTCGTAATCTGAGCATGAAGCCCTTGGCGGTAGCTTCGGCCGTAGCGAGTGTGCTGGCGCAGGGCCCTGGCTTGTACTTCGGTTTCAGAAAGCTTTAAAGCCGCCCTACCCTGCTCGCGCGCTGTAAAAAGTTCAGCGGCGCTTTTAGCCGCATCCTTAAGCAAGGAAACTACTCTGTTTGAAAGAGATGTTTTATCTTTAAGCGCTTCTAAATGCGCAAGCCGTGTATCCAGACGGTCCATTAATTTATCAAGTGCGCGAATTTGATCTTTTAGAGGCTTCTCACCAAAGGCAGCTCTTTGTTCGTTGAGCTTCTTAATCTCTGCAACAAAGGCAAGGCGGCTTTTTCCCTGATCTATCGCCTTATAATCAATGATCCGGCCCTTATCATCGAGCTTTGGCTTGCTTTGCAGTTTCAAAGACACAGGATCGCCGCTACCGCCCTGCTCGCCTTTGCCTTCATCTGTCCCCTCCTCTTCAGATTTATCTTCATTTGCGCCCGCAGGCGCGTGCCCGCCACCGGACCCACCACTGCCAGATTTTGAAGAGCCGCTATCTTGCTCACCATCATCTGCATCATCACTGGTTTCAGATGGAGGGGATGTATCATTTAAAGCCTCAGCCGCATGGCTGGCTTGCGGTCCTATGTGGGTTTGAGGGATGCGGTCAATGCCTTGATCCTCCAATGTCCGGCGATCAATCTGTATATCCGAAAAACCAGCATCTTTAAGCGCCTCATTGGCTAATGTCTCCCAAACCTCACGGATTACTTCCGTTTCTTCCGGCCCTGTAACTTTGTTATCAAGCACCCTTGTCTTGGCTCCAAGACCATCGGAGCTCACTTCTCTGGTGGTAAAGAGAAGGTGGGCATGGTGGTTTCTTGCATCATCCCCATGCACAGGATCATGAATGGCGCCGTCCACGGCCACGCCGTAGCGCTCAACCAGCCACATGCTCATATCTCGCGTGAGTTCCGCCCGACCGGCATCGGTCAACTCATGCGGTAAGGCCAGAACAATTTCTCTGGCCACGCGGGAATTCTTACGGGTTTCTGAAAATTCTGCCGCGTTCCACAGGGCTTCCCTATTGGACATTTCTTCAGGGGCATTAACAGGAAGCAGGATAAAGCTCTGCTTTACGCCTGATTTGCGGCTATAGCGGTGTGTTTTCTTTGCGCGCTCATCAAAGAGATCGCAGGCGCTGCGATACGCAGCAGCAGCCACAGCGCTTTGGCCGGCTCCCCTAGAAAATGTCCGCAATGAACAATGATAAATCGCCATGAGGGAAACGCCCTCCTTTACGCAGTAAAAACACACACCTGCTCCGGATTTACGGCCCCCAGAGCTTGGGCCTAAATAATGAAGCAGTGTGTAATTGGCGATTATCAATGTTTATTTGTTTTTACCAAAAACAACGCTGCTGCTTTTTACGGCGGCTAAAACCCGCCGCCGCGCGCTGCAAACAAGAGCGAGCATCGATCAGATCGGGAAGAACGTTCTTTATACGTTCTGCGTTTGCATAAGTGCGTCCTTAGTCTTAGAGCAAAAAAATACCCTACTCTTACAGTTTATCGCGTTTTGCTTACAAAGGTATTAACAAGCTCCAAGACCCTATGCTTTTTAACGCTTTTTGAGTTTTGATCTAAACGCTGCGCTTTTAAGAATTTAGGCAAACCCTTTGCGCTTTTTGCCGTGGTAATCGCATATCTGCCGCCCAATTCCTCAAGCTTAAAATTGGGCCCCTCCTCGTAGGGTTGGTACTGATTGCGGCTAAAAACACTCAGGCGGTGTTTTTCTCCGGTGGCAACATTCGTGAAATACAGAAAAATATTGGTGGATTTACCCCAGGCATGATCATCAAGAATGCCCTCCCAGCTTCCTTCAGGAGCATCAAACCCGTAGTCCTTTAACGGGGCTATATCTCTATAATTTAAACCTTTGATCTCAGGGTTCATAAGTCATTCACAATATAATTACTGGGGCTTCATATTCTCTCTGATCCAAGAGCCAAGTTCTTCTTCTGACATATTGCTAGAAGCCATTGCAAGAATGGTCTTAATCGCATCAACAGGCGTTGCCGTTAAACGATAGCCATTTATTCCCAAGAATAAACCAATAGATAAAAAGGCGGCGCGTTTGTTCCCATCCACAAAAGGGTGGTTCTTAGCCAGGCCATAAGCATAGCTGGCAGCTAAATCCGCAATATCTGCTTCTTCATTGTAATGTGCCAAGTTTTCGGGGCGTGACATCGCAGATTCAAATAGGCCAATATCGCGTACGCCGCGACTTCCGCCATGATCCGATAAGCTCTCTTCATGAAGCATTTTCAATGTCTTAGGATCAATCCAGCTATATTTTGGCATTATTCAGCGAGCACCTTGAATGTGTCACGATATTCGCGCATAAAATCACGCCCTATCTCTAATTGCTCTTTAATCGTTGGATCATAAGGCGTAAGCAACAACCCATCAGGCGTTTCAATCGCATAGATTTGATCGCCTTTTTTAAGTTTTAACTGCGCAAGTAAGTCTTTTGGAAAAACCGCGCCCGTTGATGAACCAATTGTTGTTAATTTTAACGTATGCATGTCCATATCCTTAATATTTGATTATAATACATGTTATAACATAGTTGCTTTTTTGTCAACATATTCTGCACCATTTACGTTTGCCGGATCAATCTGCTCTTCCTCACGCTTGAGGAGCCCCATCACTGATTTTTGCAGATGAAGATCACCGCTCAAAGCGCGGTTAATCATAGCGTTGAAGTACGCGGCAGGTTTCATCACGCGGTTTTCTTCACGGATGGTTCCCTGATCGAGCAGCAATACACACACAGCTGCGCCATAGCGGGTAAGGTGGTGACACGCGCGCCCCCAAGATTTCTGAGAGATATGAAGATCTGAGCGAAGGGTGTAGGCGGCCTCAACGATATCATCCATGCTCATTGGCCCTTTTCGCATTGGAATATGATCCCTCAAGCGCTCAGATGCCGCATTTAACAGCTGTTTGCTTGTGATTTGCTCTAACCCTGCCTGAATTGCTGGATGTTTTGGAGCCTCAGAGCTTTGTTCTATCCTTTTAGGCTCAACTGATCCCTCCTCACGCTCTGAAACATCGGTTTCATCTACTGAAACTCGACTACTGCTTTCTTGAAAGCCATTGCGCGAAGAGCTACGTGTATTTAATTTATTAAATGATCCTTGATTGGTATATTTGTAGTGTGGGTCATTTGAATCCTCCTTGGGGGAACTTTTACTTGTTATTTGAGGTTCACTTGATTCATTATCGACCCGTTTTTGAATCTTCTGGTCTTCACTTGCGCCGCTCAAATGGCTCAACACTGAATCATGTAGCGCCTTATGCTTACCAAGCCACTCACGGAGCGTTTTAAGTTCAAGCCCTGCCCGAATGCGCAGCGCTATTGCCTCATACTCAGCATTAAAATTAAGCAGCTCAGCATCGAACTCTCCCCTGCCCTCTTCTTCTAGCGCTATCATTTCGCTTAAAAGCGCCTGAATCTGGCGGCGATACCAAGAGATTTGGCGTTTGGTTTCTTTCCACGCCTCATCATAGAGCTGTTTTTCATGGAGTTTGGCTTGCAGCTCGGCCTTCAGATACGCCAGAGGCGTTAAATCTACGCCGAACGCATAGAGAAGGCGCTTGGTTTCAGGGTCGCGCTGTCCATATCGTTTATGATTGCCGCTATCATTCCAAGTGATCGCCCCGACCTCAAAGAGTTGTTTTTCGATTTTGCGGATTTGGCGCTCTGTTACGCCCAAATCCATGGCTGTACTGGTAAGGCTCTTATAAACAATTGGCGTGGCGCCCTCCTCCCAGTCAAAATCATTCGTGAACGCCATATAATAATCGAGCAATTCAATCATCCGAGAACTAAATCCGGCTGATTTCCCCGCGCGCTTAACCAAGAGCATGAGATCATAACGGCCAACGCCTTCCTCAAGTCCTGCGAAATCTTCGCTTTGCTGAATTGTTTCTCTTAAGCGGGGGGAACTTATGCGCCCTCCCCTGCCCTGCTTTTGTGGTGAAAAGTTTTGATGTGTCTGTTGCATAGTATCATAAGCTTAGCTTCAAAACCTGTGAACAAGGGTGCAAAAATCCATTGCAGAATCATTATTGACTTGCATTACCTTGTACGGAAAAGTATCCTTGAATTGTAGTTAGGGAGTTCTTCTCCTGTTTTAAAAAACCGCCTTTGCCGAGGTGGTTTTTTTATGTCTGGTTTAAAGCTGGCGCTTCTCCTTGAAAATGGTTGGTTTAGTAAGAAATTCGACTCCAGAAAGGAATCGTTGATGACTCAAAGGTATCAAAAAATTCGTTTTAATTCAACTGTATACAATTGAACCTTAAGATAGTGCATTTCAGTCCAAACATGTACAGAGTTGAACCTCGCCTGTAACCGTTTCTGACTGCTATTTTCTGTATTTTTTATTGGCTCGTATATCAGATTGGACTATTCTGAACTAATCCAGAATAGTCCAAAATATAGTACAACTGTATAAAGTTGTACCTAAAAATTATCCAGAACTGGTTCAAAATAGTCCAAAATACATTTTGTTCTCTATAGTGTTCTGTTAGTATTGAATTGTGCAGCTCTGCGCAGTTCAATACAAAAGAGGGAATTCCATGGAAGTCACAATGAAAGAAGCTGAGAAGCTTGTACCTGTTTCAAGAACCACGCTTTATAATGACAAAAAGGCCGGTACCTTTAGTGTAAAGAAGAACGCCAAGGGCAGAACTGTTATCGATGTTGCTGAATTACAGCGCGTTTATGGTGACCTGAACACAAATATAAAACAGTCCAGCTCTGTACAATCGGACAAACCTGAACTGTCCAAGCCTGCAAATACCGATGGTTCAAGCACGGCTATTGAAATTAAATACCTTAAAGAGAAGGTTAGACAAATTGAAGAGCAGTCCACCGATACAATTGAAACGCTGAAGGATGCTCTAAAGCGCTCACAAGACGGGCACAATACATTGGAAACGCGGCTGCTGGAAGATCAGCGAACAAAAGAGAGCGGGGCAGGGGAGTGGGAGAAATCTTTAAAAATTCTTGAGCAACGAATTGCCAACCAAGAAGCAAAAGAGAAAGAGCACCAAGAGCGCGAAGAAAAGCTCCTGAAACAGGCGCGGCACTTTAAAAAGGCGCTCCAAGAAGAAAAAAATAAGGGTTTCTTTCAAAAATTATTCGGGTAGGGTGGGGAAGAAGACTAAATTCAATCCAACTGTAAAACCTCTCTAGCAGAACGGGTTCTTTTTTCTTCTCCTGTTTGTTTTTCTAATTCCTCCACTTTTTGTTTTAGTTCCTTATAACGCTCCTTTATCTTGGTATAATCTTTTACATCTGAGAGTTTTGATTCCATGCGATTACCGTAAGTCTGTGCCTCCTCGATCAATCCGGGAAGAGCTGCAAAGTTACGAGTTTTATAACATTCACGCATTTCTTCTAAAACGCCACAAAGGCTTCGGTTCCAAGGTCGAATGTTCGCAGCAGGCGCGTTATATATCTCATGCTTATCCATGACACACCTCATTTCTGAAATATACTGCGTACACAAGGAAAACTTGAAGGCCAAAAGGCCACCAAGCTACTAATGAGTTAAAAATGAATAAAATAAAATTGCCAGTTGTTCGCAACATACATTAAACAAAAATTTTGTGCAATGCACAATTAAATCCTTGTTTACAAAACTCACATAATGTCACATAATGTCACATCCATTAATGAGAGGTTTGTATGGATTGGGAATCCTTCCGTTTATCTAAAAGGCTAGCTCTGCAGCCAGAAATAATAGAAGAAGTCTACGAACTTCTTTCTAAAATTGACGCTGTAAAAAATAGTTGGAAAATAACAGGAAAACTTTTACCCCAATCTATAGAACGCCTCACACACAGCGTTATAGTTACATCGACTGGTGCTTCTAACAGGATTGAAGGAAACCTTCTTACAGATGAACAAGTAGAAGATTTATATAGAAATCTACGTATCAAGAAATTCAAGACGCGCGATGAACAAGAAGTAGCCGGGTACCTTGAGATGCTCGAACATGTTTTTGAGCATTATGCAGAGATACCGCTACGCGAGAACACTATCTTGCAGTTTCACAAAGATATGCTCAAACACAGCAATCATGATGAACGGCATCGAGGCGTTTATAAATTTGGATCGAACCGGGTTGAAGCTAAAGATCAAGATGGAAATGTAGTCGGGGTCGTTTTTGATCCAACACCGCCGCACCTTGTCCAAAAAGAAATGCAAGAGCTCTTAGCATGGTATGAATGGGCTAGGGCAGGGGACTTCAAACACCCTCTAATATTAATAGCCAATTTTATATTTGAATATTTAGCTATTCACCCATTCCAAGATGGTAACGGGCGCACAAGCAGGCTTTTGACAAACATGATCATGCTTCAAAACGAATATGAGTTTGTTTCTCTCGTATCACATGAAAAACTCATTGAAGAAAATAAGGCTGATTACTATTTAGCTCTCAACAAAACGCAAAGAAGTTGGAAAACCGATAAAGAGGATATTTCTGATTGGCTGTTATTTTTTCTTAAAATCGTCGAGAAACAATCCGAAAACGCTCTGAGTATTATAGAAGGAGACAATACGGATTATCTTTTATCAGGAAAACAGCTGCAAATATTACAGTGGAGTAGGGGGCTTTCTAAGAACGAGTTCAGTAGAAAAGATGCCATTGATGCTCTAGAAATGCCTTCTAGAACTGTCGAGGCTTCAATAAAAAGACTATTAGAGCTTAAAAAGCTTAAAAAACTAGGGCAAGGCAGGGCAACGCGGTATAAACTGACGGAGCGATAAGATTGATTGTGTAAAATACCAGACTCTACTGGTGCGTGTGAATATATCCCTATAAACTACCGAAGTATTAAAATACAAAACGTCCGTTTTCGACGGCGGTCTCAAGTGGTCAACGCAACACTTTACTCTAATATAGGAATAGAGGGAGTGTTTAATATGACTTACAGAAGCAGAATAAAATATACGGCTGAACAGAAGAAAGAGATGTGGGGTCGCTGGCAAAAGGGCGAT
>JAJFGR010000004.1 GCA_021776025.1 Alphaproteobacteria bacterium | reverse complement strand
GCTGGATAGACCCTCCGCAATTTTTCTGGATTTTTTCACCCCCGCCTAGTCGGCCTAGTCGCCAGAGGTTCATGAGCAGCGCACCCGCAAGCGGTGCTTGTTCAAAAACCTCAACAGCGAATTTAAGGAGCAAAGACTATGTGTGAAGAAATCAGAATTTATGTGGCAGACCTGGCAGCCTATAACAATGGCAAATTATACGGGGTTTGGATTGATGCGACCTTAGATCCAGACGAGATTCAAGGCCAGATTAACAACATGCTGGCAGAAAGCCCCGAGGGCTTCGCGGAAGAGTACGCTATTCACGATTACGAAGGCTTTGGCGGGTATTCCGTTAGTGAATATGAGGGGATTCAGTCGGTGCATGAAATCGCCTGTTTCATTGAGGAGTATCCCGGCCTTGCAGGCGAATTGTTAAGCCATTTCGGCGGACATCTTGAAGATGCCAGAAAGGCCATGGAAGAGAATTATTCTGGTTGCTACAAGTCCCTTACTGACTACGCCGAGGAACTGACCGAAGACACCAGCCAGATTCCTGAAAACCTCGCTTACTATATCGACTATGAACGCATGGGGCGAGATATGGAACTGAGCGGCGATATTTATACTATCGAGCTGGGGCATGGAGAGGTGCATATATTCTGGAGCCGTTAACGTTGCTCCTTTCTCTGGTTAAATTTTAGACTCGTGATTTTCGCGGGCTTTCGCTTAAAGCCATCGAGGCTTTAAGCGAAAGATGCCTTCATCCTTTGGCAAGCGCGAAAGCAAAAAGCCGCCAGCTTTTCTGGCGGCTACATTAGTCCTCAAATGCGGAAGGATTGAGGAATTGTCTTTTCCAAAACAGCTTTCGATCAACCGCACTTAAGTTTGCCTCATCACAGACCTTCTCCCAATTGGCTTCAATCGCTTCTAGCTGATTTGCAAAAATAGCTCTCGCTTCCTCTTCTGAGAGCAGGAAATGAGGCGCAGCATCAAGGCAGGATTTGAGATTACTCAGTCTGTTTTCACCAGAAATGAGCATGGCTTGTGTTGCTTCGTTGCCTGCACGGCCTTGAGGGCAAATATCGTAAGCCGGGGTTAGGCGCAGCGTTTTACCATTCCAGAATGCCGCATGATTGCGTGCATGGTCATCGGTATTGCCGCAAAGAATGTTGAAGACAATAC
Source organism: Alphaproteobacteria bacterium (assembly GCA_021776025.1). Taxonomy (GTDB): domain Bacteria; phylum Pseudomonadota; class Alphaproteobacteria; order Micavibrionales; family Micavibrionaceae; genus TMED27. Next base: position 57,645 of record JAJFGR010000004.1, on the reverse strand, counting down.
GAGAAAACAGTTCTTCGAGTGTTTCTTTCGGATTATCGAAACGATGGCGGATAATTTCGGCGAAAGTTTCATAGCTCGCATACCGCGCCATCATATCATCGAGGCCAAAGAGCGTTAGCGCAGAGACCATGGCTTTGCGCGTCCAACCCTTAGCGGCTTTTTTACGATCAAATCGCTCAATCAACAGAATGTCTTTTTGCGCAGCTTGAACCAGCTTTACAGAAGCTGCATTTATTCCGGCAAGCGCTGCCAGTCGCATGGCGATAAATTCGGCTTTTACCACACTGTAAAGGTCAGTGCTTGAAGAAAACTTCGCAACGTATTTTGTGCCCTGATCTTCGATCAAGGCTTTGGGGCGTGCGCCGCCAATAGAGCTGCCATGGAAGAGGGCTTGATCCAGCTCAGGCGTGAGCGGTACGCCTTGCTCGACCCGCGCAGCGGATTGAATCAGTTCTTCCAGCGGGACATTGTTCGCGCAGCGCGGAATATATTCACTGGGCGAACGCTGGAAATCCAGTGCGCCGATACGATCAGAGCCGGATTCCAGCAAATAGGTTAGTTCGCCAAGCGCATCGGTATCCGTATCTTTGCCTTTGCGCCCGAGCTTTTTATTGATGATAACGCGCCGCCCCCAGGCATCCGGGGCGGAATCTCGGATGCAACCAGGCATAGTTAGCCCCTCAAGCAGGGGCAATACGCCTTTTTTTAAAGGTAATTCCGGCTCATAAATGGAAATAGCTGGAGGGGTGTCTTTGATACGCTCCAGATAGCTTTTACCGTAGTTGAGCTGCACGTTACCTTGATCGTCGGCTTCGAGCTTTCCTGCAACAATGGGATCAATTGCATTGGGCAGCCATATCCAAACATAGGCTTCTTTATCAGTGGCGTTAGAAGTCATCATCAGCAACCTTTACTTTCTTGCGCACGGACTTTGGAAGAAGTGCGAGCTTGTCTTCTGTCTGGCGAATATGTTTGGTGAGGGTGGTTGCTTCCGCATCAAAGAGTTTAACGCCAACGATGGTGGCAACTTCAATGGTTGCCCCCAGCTCGCACTTGGGATCGCCTTTCTCTATACGCTGCAACAGCCCACGCGAGATTCCGGCGCGGTCGGCAACCTCTTGCGCGGTCATCTTGCGCTCCTTTCTTGCCGCACGGATTAGATTGCCAAGCAGGGTGATGGCCTCAAGGCTATAGCGGGAATATGTGCGTGCCGATACTTTGGACATGGCTTACCTTTGGGTTACATGTGAATCATATGGCTTTGATATGATCTATATATGAATCAAGGTATCAGTCTTTGGTTGTTTCAACAAGGAAAAAATGGTTTGTATATAAATCACAAAGCTCTGTTGTGGTCTATATACGGATCACGGCTGACACTATAACAGAATGCACGATCTTCACTATATGCAGGAATAAAGCGCCAACTAATATAGTCACTGCCGTTCTATGTGTCCTTTAACCTTGTTTTGTGTCCCTTAAAGTGTCCTTAAGGCCCATTTTTGTCCTTTAAAGCTGGGGGCAACGCGCATTTAAAGGACACTAAATTTCCGGCTCATGGCCATGATCCTGGTTTTTATCCCGCTTACGCTTGGGTTTTTGTACTTTCTCATGGTGCTCCGACTTCTTCCGGTATTCCTCGCGAAGATTGCTAGGGTTCTCGGTTTTTAGGTTTCTATAAACTTGAATATCCTGGCGAAGCAGCTCGATTTCAGTTTTGTGGGTGTGGATTTCACTACGCTGGCGCAAGCTAAGCTGCTGGCGTTGCTGAATGTGTTTAAAGATCAGTTCATCTTTTTCTGCACGGTCACGCTGGCAGGCAAGAAGCGCATCCAGCTCGTTTTGGCGCATGGTTTTCTCATACTTTCCCGTTAGTCGATGCCAGATACCCAAAAGACCCTTTGATAGGCGCTGAGAACGATCTTTTGTTTCTGCTTCCCATCGCTCGCGATGAGCTACCTCAAGTGCACTGCGTTCTTGTCGTTGATCTTGCACCAGGCGCTGACGCTTAAATTCGAATGCCGTCGAGCGGCGGTGTTTGGCTTCCTCGGCCTGGGCAATATGTTTATGAAGCTTTTTCGACATATCTGAAGAAATTTGCGCCTTGGCTTGCTCGATGGAAGGCAGTTCCTTTGGATCGCCAAGCCGCTCACGTACAGCTTTTGTTTTGACGCCTGTATATTTGGCAACGGCATAGACTTCTCCCTGATAATCCAGGGCGACGTACCCTCGGCGGTCGCCGCGAGCCAAGACGAAGCCCTGGCTCAATAACGCTTGTGCAAATGCGTTGCGGTTATCAGAGATGGCCCAACTTTCCTGAAACGCTCGTTTGATTTCTTTGGGGTTCATGCCAGCTCGTCGTGCTTGTTGCCATTCTTGCCGACTGAAGTTCAGCGGGTTTCGGTCTTTACGGTCTATTAGTCCCGCAGGTATTTTCCAGCCGTGTTCCAAATACAGCTCCCTGGACACGTCTTTTAGCTTCATTTTGTAATACGGCAGGTTGATTGCTTTCATCTCGTCTGTATCGATCCTCGACCAAACGACATGGGCATGGCGACGGCCTTCTTTCTCATGGAAGACTATCGCGCGGGGTTGATCCTCCAGGCCGAGCTTTTGCTCTATCTGCTCGATGGCGGTTTCAAATACCTCAGTCGGAACTCGTTCACTTGGTGGAGGGCTTAGGCTTAATGAGAAAAACGGTTGCTTGGCGCGAGTGCCCTTGCTAACGGCATGTATTTCATTGAATGCCGAATGTAGGTCTTCGGCCATGAATCCTCGTAGCTCATGCACTTCTACATGCTCATTCTTATCGGCTTTGAGTAGGTGTGCGGCCAACTGTCTTCCGCCAGATCGCTGGCTTCCCTTTAAAATCATGGTTACACCCCCGAAGAGGGGTAGCCAAGTGCTTGCATAAGCAAACCCCGCATATTCTGCACTGCACCACAGGCATCTTGAAGCGCTTTCTCCGTATCGGGCGTAACAGGCAAAGAACCCGTATTGGCCGCTTTGGCGAGTTGGTTGAGGTTGTTAGCGATCCTAGCCTTGCCGAGTTCGCCAAGTAGAGCCCCAAGTGCTTTATCGTCTTTTAGAGGCTGTCTGGTGCGTGTTCTTACTTTGCGGGGAGCTTCACTGCCTTCAAACAGCTTCGAGCGGATATATGCCCCCAATGGGCTGTTTCCAGCCGCATTTTCTAGGGCTGCACGCTCCTCAAAGGTCAGTCGGAGGGAAAAGGGGGTAGGTAATGTACTGTTTTTGCTTGAATTTATAGGAGGTGTGCTCATTACGCCACCTCCTTGAAGAATGGCGCATACTTCTTGAGAAACTCATTCCATTCCTCTAAAGTTTGGAAAAGGCGGTTCGAAGTTTCTCCTTCGAAGTGCGCCATAACTTCCGCTATCAGCTCCGGTATTTACTTGCTCTATACTCCTAGAAATTCCAGTTGAATCGTCTGTGGTAGCATATATGTCTCAGACATTCAGACAATCGACTTGATTATAGATTATAAAGCGCGGTGACTTCTGCGTCGCTGAGCGCGCGGTTATAAACGCGGACATCGTCAACTTCACCATCGAAATGTTCATTGTTGGTGTGCGATGCCCCAATAACAAAATCATACGTGCTGGAGGCTGTCGCTGTAGTACAAGCTGAGTAATCAAGAACAGTTCCAGTGGCGGTTCCACAAGTTCCAGCAGCTTTCACTAAATTCTGGGCCGTGCCATCGACGTAAAGCTGGATTGTTTTTGCGGTTTGGTCAAATACTGCGGCTACATGATACCACGTTCCGTTGCTGATAACGCTTGTGCTGGTGTCGGCGACTGTGGATGTTGCTTGTGAAGTTCCTGTTGCGCCAGCTTCCAATACACCGTTGTCGACCCATAGAGAATAACCACCGCCGCTCCATGCCCAATGACCTTTGGAGAAAGGACGTGATAAAGCGGCCGCATCGTTAGTGTTGATCCATGCCGATAAGGTGAAGCTTTGCGTGGTGCCGAAATCAAGTTCTCCGCCAGCCGGGTCGCCAATAATAACCCTGTCATTGGCCCCATCAAAACTTAGGGAGCCATTTATGGATCCAGAAACCCAGTTCGCGCTAGGATCTGCTGGAAAACTGGTCAATGTGCCGTTATTTGATCCGGCAGCATCTGCGGCTGTTGAGATATTGCCGGATTCATCCAATTTCCAGTGGCCGACAAGGCCGGAAGCAAGAGAGGAGGCCACGCCGTCGCCGCCGATGCCGATCCAAGTATCGCCTTCGCAATATTGCATGCGGTTGAAATTGGTGTTGTAGGTGAGGGAGCCTGCTGTGCCTGCTGGGTTTAAACATCCGGCCCCGCCATCGCCGGTCGGGCCCATGGCAATCCAATCGGCGCCGTTGCAAAACTGCATTTGATCGAAAGTGGTGTTGTAGGTGAGGGAGCCTGCGACCTCTGTGGGATTAGCGCAGCGTCCTCTTTCATCGATATCAACGACGGTTAGGCTGTCGCTGACTTGTGATGTAACGTAGGCATAGCTTCCCGAAAGCGCAATGCCATAAGCATCGTTGAGTTTGGTGGCGTCGGTTATCCATGCATTGCCGGCATTGGCAATTACAGGGTTCAGCGGGTCCGATATATCCACTATGGTTAGGCTATCGCCGAATAGTGATGTGACGTAGGCATAGCTCCCAGAAATCGTAATGCCATAAGCACCATTGAGTTTAGTGGCGTCCGTTATCCATGCATTGCCGGCATTGGCAATCACAGGGTTGAGAGGGTCAGAAATATCCACCACGGTTAGGCTATCGCCGTTATATGATGCGACGTAGGCATAGTCCCCAGAAACTGTAATGCTAAAAGCACCATTGAGTTTGGTGGCGTCGGTTACCCATGCGCTGCCGGCATTGGCAATCACAGGGTTCAGCGGATCTGATATATCCATCACGGTCAGGCTATCGCCATCAAATGATACGATATAGGCATAGTCACCAGAAATCGTAAGGTTATGAGCATTATTGAGTTTGGTGGCGTCCGTTACCCATGCATTGCCGGAATTGGCAATCACAGGGTTCAGCGGATCTGATATATCCACTACGGTCAGGCTATCGCCGGTATTTGCTGTGACGTAGGCATAGCTCCCCGAAATCGCAACGTCAAAAGCACCATTGAGTTTGGTGGCGTCCGTTACCCATGCATTGCCGCTATTGGCAATCACAGGGTTCAGCGGATCTGATATATCCACTACGGTTAGGCTGTCGCCGGTTTGTGCTGTGACGTAGGCATAGCTCCCCGAAATCGCAACGCCATGAGCACGATTAAGTTTGGTGGCGTCGGTTATCCATGCATTGCCGGCATTGGCAATCACAGGGTTCAGCGGATCCGATATATCCACCACGGTTAGGCTATTGCCGGTAATTGATGTGATATAGGCATAGTTCCCAGAAACCGTAATGCCAAAAGCATTATTGAGTTTTGTGGCATCGGTAACCCACGCATTGCCGCTATTGGCAATCACAGGGTTGGTGAAAATCTCCGTCGGTTTTGTCGGTGCATCGGTGAGCGCTCCGTTTTCCGTGAAGCCGCCGCCGTTTCCTTTGTTGGTGTGCCATGTGGCCGTATCGCCGGTCAGGAAAATATCGGGCGCGGTGCCTGTCGGGCCTGTGCCTGCGGCGCCCAGATCAACCGGGCCTGCGTTGTAGAATTTCTTGCGATTTTGCGCATCGGACAGGTCGATGTAGGTTCCGAAATCCATCCAGAAATCAGAGAAGAGGCCTGTGTATTTAGCAGTTCCTCCAATGGCATCGCCACCTAAGCCCTCATTCACCGCTGAAAAATCTATGGTTTCTGCGGTGTTGTATGTTGTTACAGTTTGTATATCTGAGACGTTATCAATATAAATATGGCGATTAGCAGCATTGGTTAAATCAAAGCTATACATGACATGGTGCCATGTATCTGAGGTTAGGGTGTTTGATCTCATATCTAATACGGTTGTACTTGCAGAATTTTGTGCCAAAAACCTTAGTTCGTTACTGATAAGATCTATATCAACGCGCAGATCATCGGCTCCGCTTTGGCGTTTGTCGTATACAACCTGCGTTCCACCTGATCCATCGTGATTGATCCAGAAGCTCCCGCTCCATTGTGTTGCATTTGTGGGTCCAGTTGATGTTGTCAGGTTGATGGTGTCATTCGTGCCGTCAAATGTCACCGCACGCGGGACATAGCGTTCATGGCCCATCGCGATCCACTCAGTGCCGTTATTGTATTGCATGACGTTGTCGGCGTCGTTGTAGATGATGGAGCCCGGGCCTGCGCCCATGGCTAGTACGGCGATGTCTTCGATGGTGAGGGCGCGGCTATAAAAACGCACATCATCTATAACACCATTAAAATAATTTGTAGGAGTATTACCGGATTGGGAATGTGCGCCAATACGCACATCTTGTGTCCCCGATGTCACTGGTGCTGAAATACCAGTATTCGTTGCTGCTTCGACGCCATCAACATAGAGTGTAAAATTTGACGAACCGTCATATACACACGCTAGGTGATACCATGTTGAGGCACTAAGAGCCGGGCCGGAAGTGCTATTAACCCATGCCCCTCCGTCCCAATGTTCGCAGGATACACCGCCGATACTTGAATGGTCCCAATTCAGAGTAAAGTTATGATATTTATCGAATATTTTTTGGAATGATGAACCATTTGATGCGTCATCTCCCTTTACCCATGCCGCTATTGTGTATGTTGTTTGATCAAAAGCATCATTGTCGGTGACAACAATATGCTCACTGGACGGAAGATCGAAATCTAGCGCCGTGCCGACTTGACCTGCGACAGAGTCGGTAGAGGCATCCTGACCATTTTGCATGGTACCGTCATAGCCTCCAACACTGTCAGTCGTTGTCGTTCCGCTGGTTTCATCGAATGTCCAATGGCCGACGAGGCCGGTGGTGGTGTCTTGGGCATATGAAACGGATGGCGCAGCGAAAGCCGTCAGCATGACCATCATGGCGAAAACTTGTTTTATCGTTGCTGTCATTTTACGTTTCAAATTCATTCCTTTTTAATTACTTACGGACGCAGCGGACGACCCTTGAAAAGTTCTTATTGTCGGTGTCCGTGGCACCGTCAATGAACCGCTGTGCCCGCGCAGTAGAGGCTGAAGTCTCCGTAGATGACCAGTAATAGGTGGCATCCGTCAATAGGCCGCCGATCGGCGCAATGTTATAGAGCAAATTTAGCTCATCTTGAGCCGGTAGATACCAGTCTGTTTGGCCATGCGCGGAAAGCGCATCGCAATAGGCTGCAGCATTATGGGGCTGTGTGCCACCAGTGCCGCTATCCGAGTCTGTCACAATCAGTGTTGCTGTGTTGCCGTCACCGTCGGTGGTGCTGGTTACACTCGTTGTTGAATAGGTTGTGTTACCGTCATTCCAATAGTCATCGGGAGAAGAGGGTTCAGTCGTAACATCAGCCATATACATAGGCACGTTGCCATCGGGCGTTAAGCCGACATAATAGCTGCCATCTGTACAGGCAGTGCCAACGGGAATATTGGACCATGAGCACGGGTCGGCGTCACGGCCTATCGCGACCCAATCTTCGGCATTACAATATTGCAGCAAACTGTAATCTTCGTTGAAGATTATATCACCTGCCGCGCCGACGGGGGATGCGCAGCCGCCGCCGCCGGTGCCGCCAACCGGGCCCATCGCGACCCAATCAATGCCGTTGCAATATTGCATGACCTTGTCATCGGTGTTGTAGAGAATGGAGCCTTTAGGTTCGACGGGCGACGCGCAGCGTCCACGCTCCTCAATATCCACTACCGTTAGGCTGTCACTGGCAAATGATGCGACATAGGCATATCTCCCTGAAAGCGCAACGCCATGAGCACCATTGAGTTTGGTGGCGTCTGTTACCCATGCATTGCCGGCATTGGCAATCGCAGGGTTCAGCGGATCTGATATATCCACAACCGTCAGGCTATCGCTGGAAAATGATGTGACATAGGCATAATCCCCCGAAAGCGCAACGTAAAAAGCACCATTGAGTTTGGTGGCGTCTGTCACCCATGCAGCACCGGCATTGGCAATCACAGGGTTGAGAGGGTCAGAAATATCCACCACGGTTAGGCTATGGCCGGCATGTGATGCGACATAGGCATAGTCCCCAGAAACCGTAATGCCAAAAGCAGAATTAAGTTTGGTGGCGTCTGTTACCCAAGCAGCACTGGCATTGGCAATCACAGGGTTCAGCGGATCTGATATATCCACAACCGTCAGGCTATCGCCAGCATTTCCTGTGACATAGGCATAGTTCCCGGAAATCGTAACGTCAGTAGAAAAATTGAGTTTGGTGGCGTCGGTTACCCATGCATTGCCGGAATTGGCAATCACAGGGTTCAGCGGATCTGATATATCCACAACCGTCAGGCTATTGCTGTTCTGTGATGCGACATAGGCATAGTTCCCTGAAATTGTAACGCCAAGAGCACCATTCAACTTCGTTGCATCTGTCACCCATGCATTGCCGCTATTGGCAATCACAGGGTTCAGCGGATCTGATATATCCACCACGGTTAGGCTATCGCCAGCATATGATGTGACGTAGGCATAGCTTCCAGAAATCGCGACGCCAATAGCACCATTGAGCTTGGTGGCGTCGCTCACCAATGCAGCACCGGCATTGGCAATCGCAGGGTTCAGCGGATCTGATATATCCACAACCGTCAGGCTATTGTTGTTCTGTGCTGCGACATAGGCGTAGGTCCCAGAAATCGCAATGCCAAAAGCACCATTGAGCTTGGTGACATTTGTTACCCATGCATTGCCCGCATTGGCGATGGTTGGGTTTACGAATATTTTGCCGGGCTGGGTCGCTGCATCTGTGAGTGCGCCGTTTTCGGTGAGGCCGCCGCCGGTGCCTTTGTTGGTGTGCCAATCGGCGGTATCGCCGGAGAGGAAAATGTCAGGCGGGATGCCTGTGATCATTGAACCATCGAGCCCCAAAAACATCGGCACGCCGCCCGCGGAGATGAATTTGCGGCGGTTCGCGGCGACGGACAGGTCGATATAGGTGCCAAAATCCATCCAGAAATCGGCAAGGTCACCATCAATCGGTTGTAAGCCCGCACCATACGATCCTATGGTCCATAGCTCACCGGAGAAATCCATGGTTTCTGCTGTGTTATAAGTTGTTACGGTGTTGATGGCGCTGACGTCGTCTATATAGACATGACGCTTTGCTGCGTCGCTCAAATCAAAAGAAAACATGACATGATGCCAGCCATTACCAGCCAGCGCTCCCGTGTTCAATGTAAGAACGGTGGTGTCCGCAGAGTTTTTGGCCCCAATATAAATTCTGTCTCCGCCGCCAAAATCAAGATCAACATCAAGCGTATTGGTGCCTGTTCTGCTATCAAAAATAATATCGGTCCCACCTAAAGTATCGCGCCTTACCCAAAAGCTACCGCTCCACTGCGTTGTTGATGAAGGGCCTGTGGCTGTGCTGAGATTTAGGTAATCCGGATCTGAGTCTTCAAAATGCACCGCATTGGGGGAATAGGAGCCTGTTCCTGTGTGGACCCACTCAACACCGTCGTGATATTCCACGCCTTCGCTTTCATCGTTATAGCGGAGGGAGCCCGGCGCGGTGCCTGATGCCAGCTCGGCGACGTCTTCGGCGGTGAGTGCGCGGTCATATATACGGGCATCGTCAATTATACCATCAAATGTACGGCTGGTTGCTTGATAATTTCCTATGGTAAGGGTTTGGGCGCTGTCATCATCAAGGCTACCCGAACAACTCCCTCCATTTGTTGTTGATACGGCAATTCCATCGATATAAATTGTCGCATCATTTGCAACGTTGTCTTTATCAAAGACAGCAGCAATGTGGTACCATTGATTATAAGACACGGAAGACGCTGGTGTAATCCAAGAACTATTACTACTTGCACAATCATGTTCAAGACGCACAGCTTGTGTGCTGTCCATACGCAATGCCCAACCATTATCAGAACCGGTACTTGATGCCTTGTTAAATATACGCCCATAATTGGCTTCCCCGGCAGATTTTGGATAAATCCAGGCTGAGAGTGTCCCTCCTCCGACGAAAACATTATCAACGCTAGTGGCAGATCCGGCGGAAATAATATCATTTACGCCATCAAAATCGAGGCCGGTGCCAACTTGCCCGGCTGTCGTTTCTTCGGCGACGTCATCGCCTGTGTTATCACTCCATGTGCCGGTGTTTGTTCCGGCGGAATCAGCGATTGAGCTTCCACTGGTTTCATCGAGTTTCCAGTGGCCGACGAGGCCGGTTGAAATGTCTTGTGCATTTGCGGAGGAGGGGAGCACAAACAGCGCGCCAAACAGCGTCAGCATTGCAAGAATGCTGCGAAGGGCCAATCTGTTTGCTGCGTTTTTACTCATATCTATCCTTATTGCCCGATCCCGATCCATTCTTCGCCATTACAATATTGCATGACGTCTTCATCGATGTTGTAAAACATTATGCCTTCGGCTGTGCTTCCGGTTATCGATCCGGCGTTGGTGCAGGTATTGCTGACATCTCCAGCACCGCCGGAGAGGCCGGTTGAAATGTCTTGTGCGTGGTGAGCGGAAGAGGGCAGGGTGCACAGCACAGCCAACGCAAGCGCAAGCACCGAAATGCAACGCATCGTTTTTAAAGCTGTGGTCGTTTTATGCTTCATTCCCATCCTTATTGCCCTATGCCGATCCATTCTTCTCCGTTGCAATATTGCATGACGTCTTCATCGATGTTGTAGAACATAATTCCCTCAGCCGTGCTGCCGGTGATTGATCCCGCATTGGTGCAGGTGTTGCTGACATCGCCAACACCGCCGGAGAGGCCGTAATAATAAAGCTGTGATATTTCCTGCGCTGATAAAGCGCGGCTATAGACGCGAACATCATCCATCTCGCCGTCCCAGTGACGGTTTGTCTGACCATCACCAACGCGACCCAATTGTGTAACGCTTTGTGTGAGGCCGGCGAATGTTAAAGCTGACATGTCTTGCGATCCAAGGCGGGCGCCATTGAGATAAAGATGCGCATTGCCGCTTGTATCCCAGGTTGCAGCCATATGGACCCACTCACCGGCGGTTAAATTGGGGCCCAGATTTTCGACTTTTATTTGGGCTGCCGGAGCGCCATCTTGGTACACTAAGTAGGCTTTATTGCTTGAAATCCCCGTGTGTATCTCTAGATTACTCATTGCAGATCCTTTACCATCACAGTCGCTTGTTATGCAATCTGCTTCATAATAAGCTACCATGTCTCTTATCTGAGCTGGTCTTACCCAATGTGCAATGGTTCCCTCGGTTTTCGGTAAGGCAAGCCCGTGGGTGATGCGATCATCCGTGCCGTCAAAATCGAGGGCGGTAGATACTTTCCCGGCGGCGCTGTCCGTTCCGGCGTCCAATCCGCCAGCCATGGTGCCGTTATTGCCGCCGGCGCTGGAATCTGTGGCGGTGGTACCGCTTGTTTCATCCAGTTTCCAATGGCCGACGAGGTTGGTGGTTGGCGGGGTGCCGCCGGTCGGGCCCATGGCCACCCATTCCGCGCCGTTAAAATATTCCATGACGTTGAATTCAGTGTTGTATTGGAGTTTACCCGGTACGCCATTGCGATAAAGATTGTCGACATCTGCCGCACTCAATGCACGGTCGTATATGCGCACATCGTCTATGCGGCCTTTCCAGGGTTCTATGTCGTTATTCGTCCGTCCAATCCTGATATCAAAGTTCGATCCTACTATGGGCAGTTTTCCGTTAAGATCTGTACTTTCCAGCACACCGTTAATATAAAAATGGGCGTCGGCTGTTGCATAATCAAACGTTCCTACGACGTGAATCCATGTGTCGGTTGTCGCGGCAGTTGTGCTCCTCAAACTAGGATTTCCACCCCAACCAGCCCATTGAAAATTAAAATCATGGTTATCTCCAGATGGTCTTTTCGCCAGTGCGAACATATTATTGCCGCCGCGGTCGTGTTCTAAAATGGTGGCAAAGCCTGCCGGAAGTGTGCTCGGTATATAGACCCATGCAGCAAGCGTCATGCTCGTCAGGCTGTAAGCGGCATCCGCCGCCGTTTCCACATAATCATCCGTGCCGTCAAAATCGAGGGCGGTAGATACTTTCCCGGCGGCGCTGTCCGTTCCGGCGTCCAATCCGCCAGCCATGGTGCCGTTATTGCCGCCGGCGCTGGAATCTGTGGCGGTGGTGCCGCTGGTTTCATCCAGTTTCCAATGGCCGACGAGGCCAGAAGCAAGGTCGCCTGATTGGATCAAAGAATCCCCTGGCTGAGACGAAGGGGTGGTGAGGGCGCCGTTTTCGGTGAAGCCGCCGCCGGTGCCTTTATTCGTATGCCAGTTTGCCGTATCGCCGGTCAGGAAAATATAGGGTGCGCTGCCCGTCGGGATCGAGCCGTCTTGCCCGAGATATTTCGGCATGCCACTCGCGCTGACAAATCTCTGGCGGTTTTCTTCGATAGAGAGATCGATATAGCTGCCGAAATCAATCCAGAAATCAGCAAGGTCAGCATCAATCGGGAGTGAGCCTGCAGCATACGCTCCTATGGTCCATATGGCACCGGAGAAATCCATGGTTTCTGCTGTGTTATAAGTTGTTACGGTGTTGATGGCGGTTGCGCCGTCTATATAGACGTGCCGTTTTGCTGTGTTGCTCAAATCAAAAGACCACATGACATGATGCCAGTTAGTGTCAGCCAAAGCACTAGAGTGAAGATTCAGAACGGTTGTATCTGCCGTGTTTGTCGCCAAAAACTGAATTCTGCCGTCATTAAGAACATCAAGATTGACATCCAGCGTATTGGTGCCCGTTCTGCTATCAAAGATGATATCATACGAGCCTAAAGTATCGAGTTTCACCCAAAAACTTCCGCTCCACTGGGTTGTTGATGAAGGGCCTGTGGCTGTGTTGAGCTTTAGGTAATCCGGATCTGAATCTTCAAAATGCACCGCCGTTGGGTTATAGGAGCCGGTGCCCGCGTGGACCCAATCGGTGTCGTTGCAATAAACAAGGTTGGCGTTGGTTGCGTTATAAATCATTTCCCCGGCCACGCCGGCGGCGTTTGAACGCTGGTTGTAAATTCCGGCAACTTCCGTAGCGGACAGCGTGCGGTCATAAATCCGCACATCATCGGCTGTTCCTTGAAAATCGTACGAGGTGCCGCCAGTTCCTACTCCGATCTGCAGGTCATTCGCAGTGCTAATATCTACTAATCCAGAAGTATCTCCGCTCGTATAATAAATGCCATTATGATATGTCTTGACCAGATCAGCTGTTCTGTCAACTGTTACAAACAAATGATGCCAAGTGTTTAATGATGGTGCGCTTGCCATAAAGGCCGTACACACAGAGGTGGCACCATCAGCAAGACAAGCGTCAGCAGTATCGTTCTGAGCAGGACGGCTGAACTCTATATCATAGCCGTCTGTGCCCGCGCTCGATCCGCCTTTATAGAAGGGAATGGTATACAACTCAGGAAAGGCTTCCGGATAAAACCAACCGCCATAACTAAAATCTGTCGTACCAAAATCCAGATCGCCGCCAGCCGGATCGGTGATCAGAACATGTTCGTCGCTCACGCCGTCAAACTGCATTCCTGCGTCAACCTGGCCCGTTACATTATAGGTTGGGGTGTTGGTTGCCGTCCCGTCATTTGACCCGGCGGAATCAACAACGGTGCCGCTGGTTTCATCCAGTTTCCAATGCCCGACGAGGCCTTCTGTGCCCAGCGCTGAACACGCGGCATAGCTAGAGGAGGGAAGAAAGCTCAGGATGAGAACCGTAGCTAAAGCCCGGATAGAGCCTCCTATTCTTTTGCGAATATGTAAGGTGGGCCGCGCCATTCTGAGTGCCCCCCTAGTTTGCTTTTGCAGGTTTGCGTGTGACCACTAATACAATACACAGTGTGCTGAGTATGCCCAGCAATAGATACATCCAGCCGTTTGAAAGTGGGGCTATGGATGCTTTGCCGACTTTTTGTCCGGCGGTTTTGTTGAGCAGTTCAACTTGTGAGCTGAGTGAAGCCAGTGTTGCTTTGATGTCATCCTGGCCGTCTTTTACGCTTGCTAGATCAGCTTTCAACATTTTGTTTTCTGCGCTGAGCGCTTTTGTTGCCTCAATCATTGGCGCGATGAGACCAACATAGTTCACAGACTTCGTTCCCATTTCATCTTGGGCTGTGTGGACCAGCTCAGGGAAGATTTTTTCCAGCTCTTGGGCCATCACACCAAATTCTGTGCGGGCATCTTTTTCGTCTTTCATAACAAAACTATACGTGTCGATTTGATCGATTTTTTCGAGCAGCGCGCCGTATTTCGAAAGCGGTACAATGTCTTTTTTGAGGCGACGGTCAGATACGTCAGTGATGGTACCGGTATATTCAATGTCACCCAGAACGTCGAGTTCAACGCCCGCGGCTGGCACTTGACCGATGCCGACAAGATCACTTGAGAGATCACCGTAAATCGTACCGCCAATGTTAAGCTTGTTGCTGTCTGCCGCACCAGCGGTATCCGCATTCCGGCCGATCAGGATGTTGTCTGATCCCGTTGTTAGGGTTGTTCCACCAGCGTCCCTGCCTATAACTGTGTTGTTATCACCGGTCGTGATCGTATCTCCGGCAGAATAGCCCATTATGGTGTTAAAGTTCGCCCCTGCACCAGCCGCACCGCCTGTAAGATTGGCTCCGGCGTAATAACCAAACAGGGCATTCCCGTCCATATCACCATCCGCAGGTGCGCCAACCCCGCCGGCATAGTAACCAACGGCCGTGTTTCTGTACCCTGTTGTGTTATTTATAAGTGTGTTAACCCCGATCGCCGTATTTTCATTTCCTGTATTAACAAAAAGTGAGTTATAGCCCATTGCCGTGTTATTGGTTCCTGTTACGTTAGTAGGAAGGGCGGATTTTCCGATCGCCGTGTTACCAGCCCCCGACGTAGTATTGGTGAGGGCGCTAATACCGACAGCCGTATTGTTATTTGATGTTAAGTCGTCACTGGCCCCCGCATTATTCCCGAGGAAAACACTGGTGGTACCCGTAATCCCATCGGAGAGATCGTTGATCGCGCCTGCGCCGCCGCCTGCGCCGCCTGCGCCGATTGCGCCGCTTGGGGCTGCTGCGCCCGTGATGCCGGCGATTTTTACGCCGCCCAGCGTGGAGGTGTAGTCGATGTAGCCCGATCCGCTGTCACTCCACAGTCCGCCGCCGATAGTGGCGTTAATTACATCGCCTGCGGAGTCTTTGGCTTTCATTTCAATTTCATTATTCGTGGCATCAACCCAGAATGTCACTTGTCCGTTGGCGAGGTCGGCATTTCCCGGAGCCGTTGCCGGTGCATCGAGGAAGACTTCGCCAGCGGCAATATCACCGTAGATCAAATTGCCGATATTTAGGTAATCACTCGTCGTTGCGGTTGGAACATCAACAATATAGCCGATAAGAATATTGCCGTCCCCTTGGCCAGCAATTGTTCCGTTGAGTGTAGAACCTGACCCATGACCAAGGATCGTGTTGTAGCGACCTGCGGTGTTGTTCATACCTGCGCTTGTACCGAAATAGGTGTTGCTGTCACCTGATGTGTTTTCTTGTCCACTGAAAGCACCTACGAAGGTATTGTTGTCGGCGGCAGTGCCAACGGCCTTAGAGCCTGCACTCGTGCCGATATATGTGTTTCCTTCACCGGTATCACTAGCAAGACCGGCGTTTGTTCCGATGAACGTATTATTATCACCTGTTGTGTTGGCTTTACCGGCTTCCGAACCTAGGAATATGCCATTATCCGCGGTCGAGACTAGACCGGCATTCAGGCCAATAAAGACGTTGTTGTCACCGGTTGTCATGGCGTTTCCGGCATTGATTCCTACGAATGTGTTGAAAAACCCAGTAGCGGCTAGGCTCGCACCGGCACCTGATCCCAACGACAGGGTGAAATCTGTGGTGTATTCTGTTGAGGCATCGGAGAGGTCGTTGATTGCGCCGCCGCCGCCGGAGGCTGAGTTGACCCAGTTCGTACCGTTATAGGTCAGGACCTCGGTATTGGCGGGTGTTGTAATTATGGCGTCAGTTAGATCATTGAGGGCAAAGCTTGTGGAAACTGTTACGCCGCCGGTTGGCGCTGCTGCACCTGTGGTGGAGCCGATATTGATAAGATCGGTTACGTTCAGCGTGCTGCCGATGTTTAATGTGTCTGTGCCTGGAACGTAGGTGAGGCCGGCATCGCCATCTTCTACGCCGGAATTATTAAAGTGCACTTGCGTATCTGCGCCGCCGACTGTGCCAGTGCCCATGTCGGAGTAGGCCGCACAATCGTGGGAGAACTGGAGTTTCGTGGTGGCGGAATTATACCGCACGCAACCTTTATTAGCTGATGAACCGACATCATCGATCTGGAATTCTCCGCCGATCAGGGCCATTTTATTGGTGGCGGTGAGGTTGTAACCGTTCTGATCGCCCATAAAGATACCAAAGGAATTCGCGCCAGAAATAATCGGATCCGTGCCACCTGCGGCATTACCAAGACCGAAGCCGACTGAATAATCACCGGTCGCTGAAACATTGATATCTCGCCCAAGAGCATAGCTGTAATCACCGTCGGCAAGGGTATCCAGACCATTGGCAAAGCTGTAAAGACCACTGGCATTTGTTGCGCCGCTGCCGCGGGCAAACGCGTAGTTTGCGGTGGCGTCTATGTCGTTTCCTTGCACGTAGCTGTAATCACCGGTCCCGGGTGCCGTTCCGGCGCTTGATCCTCGGCCAAACGCAACGGCGTAATCCGCGAGGGCCTCTGTCCGGTCACTAATACCGTTACTGACGCCCATGGCAACACTACCAACGCCAGCGGCGTTTGAGGATGCCCCGAAGGCAAAGGCGTTATTAGCGGTGGCCTGCGTGAAAACAACGGTGCTGGTGTTTGTGCCCATGGCAAAACTACCAACGCCACTGGCAGCTGAGCCGACACCGAAGGCAAAGGCGTTATTAGCGGTGGCTTTCGTTACATTAGTGTTGTTTGCATGGGTGCCCATGGCAAAACTAGCAGCGCCACTGGAGATTGAGCCCAGCCCAATCGCAACAGCATGATCAGCGATGGCTTGTGTTACACCGGTGGTACTGACATTGGAGCCCATGGCAATACTGTTCAGACCGGTGGAGAGTGCGCCGGGGCCAAACGCAAGGCTGTGATTGCCTGTGGCTTGTGTAAAGGTAACGGCATTGGTATTGTCGCCCATCGCAAAACTGTAATCACCGCTTGCTATGACCTTGTCGCCCATCGCAAAACTGTAATCGCCGACATTGACATCATCCCATTGCGTGCCGTCCACTTGACCGGCTCTGAATGCTGCGCTGGCGGTATCAAAAAACAGGCGTGAATTTGTGCCGCTGGTGCCGGTAATAGGAACGCTCGGCACGCCCGCTGCAAACGTTCCCTGTATCAGGATGTCGCCGCCTTCTATATTTAGCGCCGCAACTGGCGTTGTTGTGCCGATACCAACTTCTGGCGTGCCGGTATTGTAATAAATGTCATCGCCTGCACCTGCCGTCCACAGGCTGCTGCCGCCGCCGACAAGGTCAACATAGGCGCCGTTATTTTCGGAAACTTTAAACGTGTTAGATGTGGTATCAAAATAGATGCGCCCTTCATCCGCAGGGGATAAGGCCGGGGCTGCCATCTCGCGCATTGAGAAAGCACCGTTAACATCCAGAGCTGTGCCCGGCGTAACACCATCAATCCCGACAAAACCACTGCCCATTATTCTCATTAATACGGTGTTACCGGCAGAGCTCTGGTCGTATTTGTTTTCAACATCAAGAACGATCTCGCCATCAGCCAGAGCGCTTCTATTCGTGCTTCCATTCCATTTCTGGCCAGTCAGCACTATGGAGGCCGTTGTAGGTGTAGCTCCGCCATGCATTCCAACCATATGTAATGGATGCCAGTCATTCACGCCAGTCTCTGTAAAGCCATAAACCGCCATCCCGCCTTTTACAATATTATTAGCCTGACCCTTGTTGTGCCTTATCTGGCCAAAGGTGTTTTTGCCACTAACATCCCCCAGCGATGAGGAAGCGCTGAGGACAGGCATTGTGACATCCGCCGCGGTAAACCATAAATTCGGGTATGAGCCGGTCGGTTTGTAAAGCTCAAGCGTCGCACCCGGCGCGTTTGTTCCGATCCCGACATAATCATTGGCCAGATCACCGTAGATCGTATCGCCGATATTCAGTTCGTTACTGACTGTGGCACCGCTTGGATCAACATCATGCCCGATGATGATATTGCTATCACCGAGCGTAAGAACATCCCCGGCCTGATAACCCATTAGGATGTTGTTATTTGCACCTGCG
This sequence comes from Alphaproteobacteria bacterium, assembly GCA_021776025.1. GTDB lineage: Bacteria > Pseudomonadota > Alphaproteobacteria > Micavibrionales > Micavibrionaceae > TMED27. Next base: position 39,263 of record JAJFGR010000004.1, on the reverse strand, counting down.
CCCGAAGCGCCGCCGGTTAGGTTATAACCAGCGCGGTAGCCGAACAGTGAATTATAGTCCATATCGCCATCCGCGAGTGCATCATTACCGCCGGCTTCATACCCGCTCGCCGTGTTGCCTTCCCCTGTTGTGTTGTTGAGCAGCGCACTGGCTCCAGTGACCGTGTTCCACTGCCCGGTCGTATTTTTGTAAAGCGCGATCTGACCAAGCCCTACATTGCCATTCCCGATCGTATTGGCCAGCATAGCGTCTTCACCTACCGCCGTGTTACCCCATCCATTATCGGTTAGTTGAAGAGCAGAATTACCGATAGCTGTGTTACCACCGCCTACCGTGTTGGTCGTTAAAGTATTTTTACCAAGGGCAACGTTAGCTGCCCCGGTGGTGGTGGCGGCCCCAGATCCTTGACCAAGGTAAACGTTATTAAGGGTGTAATTTGCCGCAGCATCGGAGAGGTCGTCGATTTCTGAAACAGAGCCGCCGCCAGTGGCGAAGGAAACCCACGCGCTGCCGTTCCAGTAATCTGTGGTGTTGGTTGTGGTGTTATAAACGGTTAGACCGGCCGCGGTTGGCGTTCCGGCATTGATTAAATCTCTCTGCGCTGTCGTCATGCGCGGCAGTAAAAGTCCGCGGGTTGTGGAATCAAGTTCCAGTATTGCATCGGCGTTAATGGCCGAGGCATCGGCAACGCCCAGACCGATTTGATCGTTTGTCAGGTTACCGTAAATTGTGCTGCCGATATTGAGTTCGCTGCTGGCACCGGGCGCGCTGGGCGGAGAAGCCGAACCAATAAGAATATTTGAACTTCCTGTTGTGAGAGTGGCACCAGCATTTTGACCCAAAGTAATATTTGACGCTCCGCCTATGATGTCTTCACCGGAGCGAGTACCAATAAGAGTGTTGTTAGCTCCCGTTGCTGATCGTCCGGCTCTATAACCGACATAGGTGTTTAGGCCAGATCCTGTGTTGCTCCAACCTGCATCCTTACCCACAAAGGTATTGTCAGCTCCCGTGTCTGTTTTGAAACCAGCCTGCTCCCCAATAAATGTACCATTACCACCGGAGGTAAGAGCTGTTCCAGAATCGTTACCGATGAGAACATTTTTTGTCGAAGTTAGCGCCGCATCACCAGCATTGGTCCCGATAATCACGTTGTCGCTTGCCGCTGTTACTCCTAGACCGGCTTGATAGCCAAGGAACACGTTGCTAGCGCCGGTTGTCAATGCTGCGCCAGAACTATACCCGACGGCGGTGTTACTGTCGGTTGTGGCTGTGCTGTTGGCGCTGGTTGCGCCCGCGAGTTCACCGATAAAGGTGTTGAATTGTGCTCCAGCTGTTAGAGCTGTTGCGCCCGCGCGGCCCATGATGAAGTTATTGAGTGTTGTGTAATTCGTGTACGCATCGGTGAGGTCGTTGATCGCGCTGGCACCGCCGCCAGCACAGGCTGCCCAGCCACCGCCGCTGTCTTTACATTCGATGGCGCCGCCATTGTCACGAATACCGTAACCGCCGCTACCATCTGTATTGCCCCAATTGATGTAGGAGGAGGTAGAAAGACCGATATTTCCATTCACATCCAGCGTGTGGTCGGGGGTAATGTCGCCAATCCCGAGGCGGCCTTGCGCGCTATCCCAGAAGAACGTATTGGCATCTGCTTGGGCATTGTTCCGCATACGGAGATAGCCATTGCCCGTCGCGTCCGTTAGGACCTCAAACACAGAATTATCGTTATGGTTTGTGCCAAGGATCAGCTCACCGCTGGCTGTTGTGTTTTGAACTTTTAAAATGTAATTGGTGCTGGCCGCTGCGCCGACTACATCCAGTGTCTGGTCGGGTGTTGCGTCGCCAATTCCGATCCGACCCGTTGCAAGATCGCCGTAAAGCGTGTCGCCGATACTGAGGTAATCGCTTGTTCCTGCCAGTGGTGTATCGACACCATAACCTATCAGGATATTATCATCACCGGTTCGAGCTGCACCATCATAGGCCGCTGATCCAAGGGCCGTGTTGCGATTTCCTGATGCATTGGTTCCTGCTTGGTAGCCCATATAAAGATTGTCATCGCCAGCACCGCTGTTAGCACCGGCGTTTGTACCAAAAAAAGCATTATCGTCACCACCTGCACTGGCTGTCCCGGCATTGGCACCAAAGAAGGCGTTGTTGCTGTTTGTTTCACTCGAACCCGCGTTGTTACCAAAGTAGGCATTATCGGATCCTATTACGTTGGCCCCGCCAGCCGTATGGCCGAGGAAGGTGTTATTTGCACCCGAGGTATTGGCTTTACCGGCCTGGTGACCGATGAAGGTGCCGTTATCGACGGTGCCTTCCATGACCAGCCCGGCTTCGAAACCGATGAAGATGGAATTGGAAACGGTTTTATCAACTGACGCCGTGGCCAGTCCTGCCTGACGTCCAATCATGACGTTATTGGATCCTGTATTCTCAAAGCCCGACTGAGAACCGACAAAGACGTTGTCAGCCCTGCCCGCAATGGCTCCCTCTCGTCCGGCGGCATAACCTATGGCGACATTAGAATTACCGGTCGTATGTTTCTGTAAGGCTCCGTCACCGACAGCCACGTTGAAGCCACTGGTGCTATCCTCTAGAGCTTGCGTTCCTATGGCGACAATATCGGTACCGATAATGTTCGTCATTAAGGCGTTTGCGCCGACAGCAACAGTTGAGTCGCCTGTCGTCATGGCAGTACCGGCATTCTTTCCGACTAACGTTAGATAACCGACGCCGCCAGTTGCTATAGATTTACCCGCAGCGACACCAATCGCCAGATTGTTTGGGGTCGTACCGGCGCTCGCACCGTTAACATTGCTGGAACCATCTTCACCCAGATACATGCTGGTGGTTCCGCCGTAAGTCGTGATCGCATCGGTGAGGTCGTTGATTTCGGTAACGCCGGAGCCGAGGGAAACTGCTTCCCAGTCATTGGCAACGGCTGCACAGAAGAAGAAGGTGTCAGAGCCGGGGACATATTTGATCGAGCCTTCGCGGTTGGCGTCACAGGCCTCACCGCCATCGTCAATTTTAATCGTGCCGTCAATTTCGAGTGCGACATCGGCGATAAGGTTTGTTGCGGGTACAGTTGGGTCGATGACTATAGAGCCGCCGAAGATGCCAAATGTATTGGCGGTGGCTAGGTCAACAGCGCTTTGATCGCCCATGAAAATACCGAAGGAATTTGGTGCTGAAACCTGCGGAGCAACACCGGCTGCATTACCAAGGCCAAAGGCAAATGAGTAATCGGCTGCCGCTGTCGTGGCGACTTCTTGCCCCATAGCCGCGCTGCTGTCGCCGGCTGCATTTGTGAGGAAACCCATAGAGAAAGCCTGTCCGCCACTTGCCGTGGCAGCATCACCCATTGCGACACTCCAACTACCGCTGGCTATAGTGCTTTCTCCAGTTGCAAAACTGTATTGACCGATATTCCCATTGTCCCATTGTGTTCCGTTCACCCACCCAGCCCGGAACGCGGACATTTCGTTGTCAAAGAACATACGGGTTCCGGTACCACTGACGGGAACTGAAGCAATGCCTGAATGCGTGCCGCTGACGATGAAATCACCGCCATCAACATCGAGTAGGGCTCTTGGAGCCAGACGGCCAATTCCGACAAGGCCGGCTTCGTCAATTACAAACGGTGTGGTGTCGGTGGCTACATCTTCAACGACAAAAGAAAGATCGTTTCCTCGGTTTTGAATGACGAATGGTATGGCTGTCGAGCCCGCTAAGGTTGTTGCAGCTAAAATAATCTGGTTACTTGATCCGCCGGTTGAGGCTACGCTTTCGCTGAACTGCATACCGATTTCTGCCCCGGTGAGTTGCCATTGCCAAGCCTGGTTCCAAGCGGCGCTGTCGACTACATTGTCGGCTGTGGCGGCGATGATATTGGAGAGTTCAGGTGAAGCAGAGATCGCGGATTGGGCGATGGTTTCCCAATTTCCTGTGCCGTTGTTGTAATAAAGCAGGTCGCCATCTGTTGGGCCGGCGACGGATGTATCAGAAAGATCATTCAGCGCGGCGAAGATTGGGGCGTTGCCCGCTTGGCCGGTAATGTTGATGACTTCACCAACATTGAGCGCGGTGCCGATTGTTAGGGTGTCGGTTGTCTTATTATAAGTCAGCCCCGCATCGGCGCCGGGTGCGCCGCCGTCATTAAACTGCACTTGCGTGTCTGCGCCAGCAACGCCGCCTGAGACTGCGCCTGCGGAGACAATTTCAATCCAGTCGACAGCTGTTGTTGAATAAACCTCATAGGCGTCGTTTTCACTGTTAAAGCGGATCATGCCGTCAATGCCGGTTGGGCGCTGCGCATTTGTGCCGCGTGGCATAACGATTGAGTCCGTTGCTGCGCCAACATCGATGACCGAGCGCGCGGTAAGCTGCGTTGCCGGAACTGCCGGATCAATGAGCAACTGGCCACCGGCCAGAAGCAAGGTGTTGGTCGTGTTTAAATCCACATTATTTTGATCTCCCATAAAGATACCGAAAGAGCGCGCCGCTGAAACCTGTGGAAATGTTCCCGTCGCATCACCAAGCCCAATAGCCATGGAATTTACTCCAGCTCCAGTCACTGTGGCATCATGCCCCATCGCGATACTAAAATTCCCATCCGCATCGACTTGTTGACCTAGCGCAACACTACTTAAACCTGTAGCGTTTGCAGTATATCCGAGTGCAACACTATTACTATTAGTAGCTTGCGTTTCCCGACCCATCGCTACACTATAATCACCTATCTGAGCATTATCCCATTCTGTTCCTGCCACACTACCGGCCCGAAAAGAGGCACTATCCGGATCAAAGAACATGCGTGCTCCAGCTCCTGTGACCGGAACCGAAGGCGTGAAAGCGGTAAAAGTACCCGTAACAAGGAAATCACCGCCATCAACATCGAGTAGGGCTCTTGGGGCTAGGCTGTTAATTCCGACAAGGCCGGCTTCGTCAATTACAAACGGTGTGGTGTCTGCAGCGGAGTCGGTGACAAGGAAAGAGAATCCGTCACCGAGGTTTTCAATAGTTAGAGGGATCGCTGTTGAGGACGCTAATGTCCCCATGTAAACGATGGATTGGTCATTTGCACCGCCGCCGGCTGAAGCGACGCTTTCGCCAAAGGATATACCGGCTTCAGTTGTTGTCAGTTGCCATTGCCAGAGCTGGTTCCAAGCGGCGTTGGTAATTGTATTGTCTGCAATGGCGGCTGTGATATTTGAAAGTGCTGTAGAGCCGCCGCCGCCAGAAACGGTGGCTGCGGTGAAACAGTTTGCGCCATTTTCATCACAATATTCTGTTGCGGCGATATCGCCGGTCAGGTCAAGCTGTACATCCAGATTGCCGCCTGCATCATCGCTCACCGTACCGGAGCCGATGGCGACCGTGTTGGCGGTTGTGTAGACAACATTTCCGGCAACGTCGAGCAGCCAATCTGTTTCGGGGGCGGGTTGGCCGGTGACTTTACCAATGCGTACGCCGCCGAGTGTGTCATCATATTCGATGTAATCATTAGTGCCGTCTTCTTGCCAAATTCCTGCGCCGGATGCACCGCCCGCGCCGACATCAACCCAAGCAGTGCCGTCATAGAATTGCAAAATACCGCTTGTTCCGGCGTCGGTGGCAAAGATCATCAAACCTGTTGCTGGTGTGCCGATGAGATCGCGCTGGGCGATGGTCATGCGGGGGCCGAGAAAACCTGTTGTTGTTGATGTAATGTCTAACGATGCCGATGCATTTGGCGCGGCGGTGCCGATACCCACATTATCGGCGGAATCATCGACAAATAATGTGTCTGTATCGACGATGAGATCGTCGTCCAATGTTGCGGCGCCTGTTACGCCCAATGTACCGCCGACTGTTGCAGCGTTTGTAACGGCCACGGTGCCGGTTGCGCCAATGAGAATGCGCTCTGTTCCAGCCGTGAACATGGAAATGGTGTTAAGGGAGTCATCATCTGCAGTGTCGACATCTATATAGGTGTTCTGATCGCCAGTATCTTCGATGCGATCTTGGGAGGCGTTTGCAACGCTTGCAGCGGTGAAACAGTTTGCACCGGCTGCATCACAATAGTTGTCTGCACCGACATCGCCGGTGACATCGAGTTCAAGTGTTTCCTCCGCGCCGACCGTTAATGTTGTCGAGCCGATGGCGAGGCCGCCGCTTACAGCCGCTTCACCAGTGACATCGAGTTCAATGCCTGCTGTCAGCGCGGCTGCGCCAATGGCTACCCCGCCGAGATTGAGGGCTGTGAGGGTGTTTGCGTTGTTGTCATTGCTCAGAACATCTTCGAAATCTTGTGTTCCGCTACCAGATCCACCGGTATCAGCAGAACATGTCCAAGCGCTTCCGGTCCAGCGGTTGAAGCTTCCGGCTGAGCAGGTTGCGCCAGGGTCGAGATTTTCAGTGTCATTAATATAGATCGTGCTGTTTGTTGTGATGTCGCCATCTGAATCAACGGTTAAGACCGTTGTGCTGCCACTATCTTTAATGGTTAGAGGATCAGTTGTCCCGTCTGCTGTGTCGCCGGTGATGGTGACGTTGTCGCCTAAATCCGAGATACCGCCAACGGTCAATGCGTCTGTGACATTAAGATCGTCGGATATATCGGCGCTGCCGCGCACTTCAAGAGCATCGTTTAGAAGATCTGCGTTGGCCACAAAATCATAGGCGGTTGTATATCCAATTGCAGTTACCGGCGCTGTCGTAGCAACGGGGGCTGTTAAATTCGCCAAAGAACTTTGGACAACATTGGCTATATTGAGGTAATCCGCCGTTGCGGCCAGCGGTGTATCAACGCCTTGGCCGATCAGAGTGTTATTTGTTCCTGTTGTAAGTGTCGCACCTGTACCGGCACCGAGAAGCGTGTTGTTATCGCCTGTTACGGCTGCGCCTGCATTTTGCCCGAGAAGAACAGTGGCCGCAGCGCCGCCATCATCAAGAATGGCGACGTTGTTGAGTTTATAAAAATCGGTCGCATCAATCGCGCCGTTGACATCAAGTTGGTCGTTGGGGTCGGCGCTATTAATGCCGACCATGCCGTCATTTTGAACGGTGAAAATAACCGAAGAGGCGCTGTCCTGAACTGTCAAGGCATCAACAGTTGTCACGCCGGTGGTGGAGCCTCTAATAATCGTATCGCCATAGAGCTGTGATGCGGCGTTGACGGTTAAGATGCCATCAACATTTAGCGTGGTGTCAAAATCAACCGCGCCTGTTATTTGCGCGCTGCCGGAAACATCGAGGGCATCATTGGGAAGCGCGACACCGATTCCGATGTTGCCTCCAGCATAATCAATACCGTTTGCGTTTGAACCCCATGGGCTACCGCTGTTTACAAAGTTTGCGCCGTCACAAACTTCGACAAAGCCGGAGCCTGTATTATATCGAAGCATCCCTGCATCTGCGCCGACCGCACATTCGCCATCTACAGCTAAGGTTTCATCTGGAAGTAGCATGGATCGTGCGCCAAGTTGAAGTTGTGCAGTCGCACCTGTCAAACTTAGAACATCCTGAAATGTACTCGTGCCCGACACATCTAATGTATTACCCCCTGTAATGGCGACATCCCGGGCAATGGTTGCGCCTGTTATCCCGACGGGGGTCCAAAGGCCGCCGCCGCCGCTGACCGCTTGGTCATAGGTCATAGAGACAACGATATCATCGCCGCCACCACCATCGGGCTCTACATAGTCATTAGTGCCGGCATTGTCAGCGGCACAAGTGGTATTAAAGGCTCCGTCTGGACCGGCGGATACAACCGCGATTGCAATGTTGTTGGTGGATGTGTTACCGGCGAGAATATTGGTTCCACAACCATCAAAATTTGCAGCAATGTCGCCGTGGTCCCATGCACAATAGCCGTAAGGATTTCCCCAGGGGTCATTTTGCGATGCGCCGACGGCTGGTAAGACACCGCCGCCTGTTGGTCCTGCTCCCGCGGGATCCGGACCTTCCGTATAGCTGTCGACGTCTGCACAGGTGTCACCGGAATTTACAAGAACTAAACTTGCGGCAACGCGAAGCTCAGCTTTGGCTTGCTCGCGTCTGTTGACCTCGACCATGGTTGAAAGGGGTCCGCGCATTGTTGCCATTATGCCGGCGCCTAAAACACCGACAACTGCGACTGCGCCGAATAATGTGAAAAATACGTTTCCGAGCTCTCCGCGTCTTCTACGCGAATAAATTCCATGTTCTGTGTGTTTGCTCACCTGCAAAAGCCCCCAAGCCCCAGAGTAAAAATGCTAACAATTTAAAGTTGTCCACCTATAAGTATGAGGGAAAGAAGTTACTAAATCCTTATCACTTTCTTAAAAATGAGAGGGAATGTTGGGGATAGGCATAATTTATTCCATAACGGGATGAACGACTCGGAGATGTACGTGCATCGAAGATTTTGTCAATTGCTATAGGTGCTTGCGAATCGGAAATCTTATGATTCTGTGGAAATAAGCTCGAATTGCTGCAACACAGCGGTTTGACGGGCGGCCAATTCATTTTCATCGAAGTCTTCAATGAGCTCATTAAAGAGCCGGTACCAATTCACTTCGGCGTTTAAATGAATAAAAACGGACCCTAGGCCTAATGCGGCGCGATCCATGAAAACAAATTCGCGAGGGACACTTATTCCCCCTCGTTCTTTGCTTAAATCTCGTAGGCGCGTATGTACTTTTTCCGCCGTGTCACGACCGTAGATTGCGCCGTCGGCATGGCCAATAGGGCGGACTTTATCCTCCATGATAGGGCCGTAAAGGAAGCTGGCCCAGATGTTGAGCGTTTCGACCTGTTCTTTGCTTAAGTTCGTAAAACCCCAAGTTTCATAGGCGTGTACAGCTAGAGCATTATCGTTTGTCATCAAGGCTTTATACAGGTCGATGACGCCCCGCACGAAGCTGGGGGGGAACACCCGGATACAGCCAAAATCGAGCAAATTGATGCTGAGATCTTTACGAACGGTATAGTTGCCTAGGTGCGGATCACCATGGATGATGCCGTTATAATAGAGTGGGACATACCAAGCGCGGAACATGTTTAGCGCAATTTGATTGCGGGTTTCAGCCGAAGATTCTTTAAAATTGAGGATTTTCTCGCCCTCCAACCATGTGGAGGTAAGTAGGCGGTCGGTTGAAAGCTCGTCGATAATCTCGGGCACATGCACGCCTTTTTCATCACGGAGCATATGCCTATACATTTTTGTGGCTTTGGCTTCACGGGAATAATCTAATTCTTCGCGTAGGCGTTCCGATAATTCAGCGTGAATATGCTCGGTGCGGATGGCCTTATCATAACGTTCATAAATGCTAAAAATGATCTTGAGTTGGTTGAGGTCAGCATCGATGGCGCTTTGCATGTCGGGGTATTGTAATTTGCAGGCTAGTAATTGGCTATTATTGGCTAAAGCCTTGTGAACTTGACCTAAACTGGCAGCGGCTGTGGCCTCTTTTTCGAAAGATTCAAAGCGGTTTTCCCAGTCGGGGCCGAGCTCTGTTTTCATTCTGCGGCGGACAAATGGCCAGCCCATTGGCGGGGCATCGGATTGGAGCTGGCGAAGTTCTTCGGCGTATTCTGTGGGGAGCGCTTCTGGGATGGTGGCGAGGATTTGACCAACCTTCATGAGCGGGCCTTTGAGGTTGCCAAGGGCTAATGTGAGCGCTTTGGCATGCTCTTCCCGCTCGATCTTGAGCCCTAAAAATTTCTCACCGGCGAGTTTTGTGGCAAGGCCGGCCATGGTGCCTGAAACCCGGCCATAACGTGCCATACGCTTGCCAACGGTGTTTTCTTTAAAGGCCGCATTTTCACTCATGCCAGTAACATGGCGGTTTTCACTGGAAAGTCTAGAAGAAAATGACAATACTGGGTGTATGAATAAAGAGGATGTCAGCGCGATCCGCGATAAGATTATTCTGGCTGCTTTGCCGCAGGTGGCTTTTGACGGCTGGGTTTGGGGCACGGTAGAACAAGCGGCCCAAGACGCTGGGTATGAAGCCTCGATGGCGCGCGCCGTGTTTCCTGATCGGATGAAGGATGTGCTGGATGGATTTGCAGATTTAGCGGACCGGGAAATGCTGAAAGCACTTAAAGATACAAATATTGAAGATCTTCGCATTCGTGATCGGATCCGCACGGCGATGCTTACGCGTTTCGTCTGGCTTGGCCCGCATAAAGAAGCGCTCCGTCAGAGCATTCAATTCTGGATGGTGCCGACGCGCAAGCCCCGTGGGGTCAAGATTATCTGGCGCACGGCGGACCGCATTTGGAGCTGGGCAGGTGATGATGCAACTGATTATAACCGCTATACCAAGCGTGGATTGCTTAGCGGTATCATTGTTTCGGCAACATTAGCTTGGCTGAACGACACGTCAGAAGATATGGACAATACAAAAGCCTTTCTGGACAGGCGCATTGAAAATGTGATGCAATTGGGCAAGATAATAAACAAGGTCAAAAAAGCTTCATGATGTTTCGTTTTGCACTCCTTACATTATTTTGTTTTGCATTTACGGTGCCGTCGCAGCCTGCACATGCAAGCGTGCTTGAGTTTTTCTTTCCCTCATTGCGCGATACAACGGATGACCCGTCTGAAACCTTGCAGGCGCCGTTTGCTGAGGAGAAGAAAGTAGACGAGGGTGTTGAGGAAAACCCCAAGAAGCAAAACGTTCCTCTTAAGCTGCCGCATCGCGCTACTGGTGAAATTACGCAATGGGCCGTGACGACGGTGTCAGATGTTATGACCTTTGAAAAAGATTACAAGGAGCAGATGGAGGCTTCAAAAAGCCTTTTTGATAAAGGTGGCCGCGGACAATATGACGCGTTTCTCACAGAAAACAAAATTATGAATGTTGTTGAGTCTGGACAATATGATGTGCGCAGTTATGTTCGTGACAAGCCGCTGCTTTTGAACGAGGGCGATGTGCAGGGACGCTACCGCTGGCTTTATGAAGTGTCGCTGATGACTAGTTACATTCCGCGCGGCGTTAAAAATTATAAAGAGATAGAGCCAGTGAGCCGGAATATGACTCTGCGCATTCAAGTTGGGCGCTCGGCGGAGGCTGATAATGAATTGGGTCTTCAGGTTGAGCTCTGGTCGGGTAAGGCCGAGAAAAAACGGAAAAAAGATAAATAAGCGCTTCACACCGGAGCTCAGTCTTTTACAATTCATATATCCGAATCAATTAAACTTTTTTAAGGAGTAACCCGCATGTCCGATGCTGCTGCCGTAGATTATGAAGAAGAAGTAACCCCAAAAATTGCGCCAAAGAAAACCGAGGCTGGTGAGGCACGTGATGTTGGTGGCGTTGGCGGGGAGCGTTTGCGTTCTTTCATTGAACGCCTTGAGCGTCTTGAAGAAGAAAAAGCTAGTATTGCCGAGGATATCAAAGAAACATATGCCGAAGCTAAGGGCGTTGGGTTTGATGCGAAGACGATGCGCAAGATTGTTTCTTTGCGCAAAATGGACGGCGAAAAACGCCGCGAAGCTGAAGAGCTGCTTGATCTTTACAAGAGTGCGATTGGGATGTTTTAGTTTTTAGCAGGCTTCGCTTTTTGCAGTTGTTTCAACATGGACTTATTCATGGTTCCGTATGCAAACAAATGAGCAAAATAGTATATGGAGCCGATAAAAATGATTCCTATTGCCCATATCCATGATTTAACTTTTTCTAAATTTTGAAGCATTTCATCTTGGGGGTCTGCAAAAAACATCGCTGATAAGATGATCGCAGCTATAATAGTTGAAACGGCCATACAGGTAGCAAAGCTTCCTAGGGCAAAGTTACGCTTTTCCTGTTTTGTAAAGAGGCGCTTGTGTTTGTTTGTGAATTTCGATGCTACTAAACTCACACTTCCCATTACTGTGGCCATTCCCGATGCTGTGCTTGGTAGTTCATATATAAAGACGTTAATGAGCATTATTAAAATCAAAAAACCAAAATAAGATGAAAGGTATAGTCCTATGTAATCCTTGAAATGCGCTGAAGTTTCTTCAGTCATGCTGTACGCCCTTTAACCAAATCATCTACAACAGCCGGATCGGCGAGGGTTGAGGTGTCGCCGATTTGATCTTCCTCATTGGCGGCGATTTTGCGCAGAATTCTACGCATAATTTTTCCGCTGCGGGTTTTTGGCAGGCCGGGTGCCCATTGAATAATGTCGGGGGAGGCGATCGGGCCTATCTCGGCACGTACAGTTTTCACGATTTTTTTCTTCATATCGTCGCTTGGCTCTAGCCCTGCGTTCAATGTTACATAGGCATAAATGCCTGTACCCTTTATGTCGTGCGGGTATCCGACGACGGCGCTTTCGGCGACGTCTTTATGTTCGTTAATCGCGCTTTCAATTTCGGCTGTGCCGAGGCGGTGGCCGGAGACATTAATCACATCATCGACGCGGCCTGTGATGCGGTAATCGCCGTCTTCGTCGCGCTTCGCGCCGTCGCCGGTGAAATACATGCCGGGGAAGGTGGAGAAGTAGGTTTCTTTAAAACGTTTGTGGTCGCCGTGGATTGTACGCATTTGGCCGGGCCAGCTATCGAGCATAACAAAGTTGCCTTCGCATGCACCCTCTTGAATGTTGCCTTCACCATCAACGATGGCAGGCTGTACGCCGAAGAATGGCTTTTGCGCGGAGCCGGGTTTTAATGTATGGCAGGGCAGCGGCGTAATCATATGGCCGCCGGTTTCGGTTTGCCACCACGTATCAACAACCGGGCAGCGTTTATCGCCCACCACATCGTAATACCACATCCATGCTTCGTGATTGATGGGCTCACCCACCGTGCCGAGAATTCTAAGGGAGCTTCGGTCTGTACGTGTGACGGGCTCATCACCTTCGCGCAGAAGCGCGCGGATGGCTGTGGGCGCGGTGTAGAAAATATTGACCTTATGCTTATCGACCACGTTCCAAAACCGGGACCAGTCGGGGTAATTGGGCACGCCTTCGAACACTACGCTCGTTGCGCCATTGGCCAATGGACCGTAAACGATATAGCTATGCCCTGTGACCCAGCCGACATCGGCAGTGCACCAGTAAATCTCGCCCGGCTTATAATCGAACACTACTTCGTGGGAGAGGGCAGCGTAGACCATGTAGCCGCCGGTGGTGTGCAGAACGCCTTTGGGTTTTCCGGTGGAGCCGGAGGTATAGAGAATGAACAGCGGGTCTTCGGCGTTCATCATTTCACACGGGCAGTCATCGGACTGCTCATCAACCAAATCATGCCACCAGATATCGCGCTTATCATCCCAGCTGATTTCGCCATCGCGGTGTTCGAGGACGAGAACTTTTTTAACCGGAGTGTCTTTAACCGCTTCATCACAGTTGTTTTTAAGCGGAATAGTTTTGCTGCCGCGTACGCCTTCATCGGCGGTGATAACCACCTTTGCATCACAATCAATGATGCGGTCTTTTAAGGACTGCGGTGAGAACCCGCCAAAAACAACGGAATGCACAGCGCCAATGCGCGCGCAGGCCAGCATCGCGTACACCGCTTCTAAAACCATCGGCATATAAATTATAACGCGGTCGCCTTTTTCAACGCCGAGTTCTTTGAGCGCGTTGCCAAGGCGCGAAACTTCGCCGAGCAGTTCGCCGTACGTCACCTTGTTATCAATCTCTGGCTCATCACTTTCCCAGATCAGCGCGACATCGTCTTTTTTAGCGGGGAGGTGGCGATCAACGCAATTGAAACAAGCATTGAGAACACCGTCTTCATACCATTTGATGGAAACGTCGCCTGTGAAATCTGTATTCTTAATAATATTGGGTTTTTTGAACCAATCGAGACGTTTTGATTGGACAGCCCAGAATACATCGGGCTGCGCGAGCGAGCCTTGATACATCGAATCATATTGCTCTTCGGATATCCGAACGTTATCTAGAATGTCGGCAGATGGTTTGAATGTTTCGCTCATGGCCAGGCTCCCATTGGTTTTGAATGGGGTAACTATGCCAAATTTAAAGAGTTTTTACAATGCATGTTAGACCGTGGTCAAGACCATGAAATTTATGTTTTGTTTTGCTTTCAATAAGAAAGGTTTCTTAATTCATTCAATTTATAGTAGTAATAATAATGTGATTTTTTTTTACTCTGAAGCGGCCGCTTGGGGAGGCGATAATGGCCAAAAAGAAATTCCATAAGTTTTTAGAAACAGCAGAAGCAACAATTTTTCTTAGGACAAACACTCTTAAGCTTAGAAAATTGAAAATTGGTGATCGCAATACATCTGTGCGATTAGAGCCACAAATTTGGCGTATTTTGCAAGAAGTTGCCGATCAACATGGATGTAAGGTCAATGAATTGTGTGAAGAGATATACAACCGTAAGGGGAAAGATTCTTCATTTACCTCGGCTATTCGCGCCTTTCTTATATCCTATCTGCACATCCAAACTAAAAAGGAGCTGTAAATGCAGACCATTTTGTTAGTTGATGATGATGATTTGGTTGCCGGAATGTTTGGAAAAGTTCTTGAGAGCGAAGGTTTTGATGTCGTGATTAAATCTAACGGGGGCGAAGCCATACATGCGTTAAACTCTAGTGTTAATTTTGATTTATTGATTACGGATTTGATTATGCCGGGACAGGATGGTTTTGATGTTCTTCAATTTGTGAAAGATCATAATCTCAACATCCCGACATTGGTGGTATCTGGTGGTGGAAAAACAACAAGTCCGGATGATTTAACCGCTGCTGTTGATGGGTTATCCGATGCATTACTACAAAAACCAATAGAGTTCGAAATTTTTATAAGCGAAATTCATAGGTTGCTTGGAAATTAAGCTCTCTCTTATACCCCGCCCATAGCACAAACTTCAGCCCATTCTTCATCCGCGACGGGGGAGACGGAGAGGCGGACCTGCTTGACGACTTTCATTTGGCTGAGCATTGGGTGTGCTTTGAGATCGGCAAGTGTTACTGATTGTTTGAGCGGTTGCACCGGTTTGACATCGACCGTGACGAATTTTCCGGTTTCGTTTTTTATGGGGTCTGGGTCGGTATAGGCTTCACGTGTGATTTCGACAATGCCGATAATCTCTTTGCCTTCATTTGAGTGATAGAAAAAACCTTTATCGCCAGGTTTCATAGCCGCCAGATTGTTTCGCGCTTGGTAATTGCGCACGCGTTTTTCCCAGCGCCCTTCGCCTTTTTTGACTTGGTCATTCCATGAAAATTTGTAAGGTTCTGATTTTAGTAGCCAATAGGCCATGATGCTTTCTCCTTCGTTTGCGGGAAAGAATGTAGAGTTCTAACGATAAAAATCCAGTTTGCGGCGGCTTACTTCTTATAAATCAGGGAAAAAATAATCCCTAAGCCAAGTCCCATAGTAAATCCAGAAGCGGCCCAACCGAGTGCAAGCTCAAGCGGGATTGGCATCCAGATATAGGATGAGGCCATCATGAGAGCCAAAAGCGCGCCAAACGGTATGCCGAAACGCACGCCTTCGCCGATCCCTTTTCCTTCAAAGTTACGAGTGAAGATATAACCTAGAATACCAATTAGCACGATGTTGCGCGTTATCATGAGCGCCATGAAATCCATCATGCTTTCTTCGGGGCGCCAGAGGTCGGCAGTTTGTGTATACAGATCCATCAGTAGTTTATGGTGAACAATGAAATCTAGGCCGAACAGGAAAATGTATCCTGCTACAACCATGGCTACAAAACGTGGAATATTTATATTTGTACAAGGGCAATGCATAGCAACTCTCCTTTACTTTTTACGAGTCTCTTTACCAGCCATATCATATTTAAAGGGTCTGTTCAGCATTTCTTCGATGGCCGCGTCCACGGGCAGCCCTTCATGCAAGCATCTGTATACCGCTTCAGTGATCGGCATGTCGACCGCGTATTTCTTGGCTAGCGCTAATGTAGACTGGGCGGTATGGACCCCTTCAGTCACAGCGCTGCGCTGGGATAAAATGCTCTCCATCGATTTGCCTTCACCAAGGGCTGCGCCGAGTGAAAAATTGCGTGATTGCATCGATGACGCAGTCAGCATCAAATCGCCAATACCGCACATGCCGAGCAGCGTGTCTTTCTTTGCGCCCATGGCCACGCCAAGGCGAGCGATTTCGGCAACGCCGCGTGTAAGTAAAGCTGCGCGCGCGCTTTCACCTAGCTGGCGGCCAAAGACAACGCCGCAGGCAATGGCAATGACGTTTTTAATTGCCCCGCCAAGTTGCACACCGATCATGTCCTCAGTGAGATAGGGGCGGAAGCCTTTGACGCCGAGCAGGTCTTGCAATTCCGCGCCGACATCTTTGTCTGTTACGCCAATGGTTACCGCGCCGGGCAGCCCGGCGGCAATTTCAGACGCGAAAGTCGGGCCGGTCAAAACGGCAATGTTTGCGCCGGGGACAACCTCTTCACAGACCTGTGAAAGCAGCATGCCGCTTTCCAGTTCAATGCCTTTGGCGCAGATCACTAAAGTTTTACCTTCGGACAATTCGCCGCGAATAGATTTTAAGGTAGTGCGGACATGTTGCGCAGGTGTGACCAGCAGCAAAACATCGCGCCCTGCGACTTCACTTAAGCTTTCAGTGGCTTTTAGATTTTCATCGAGTTCAATGGAAGGCAGGTAGAGTGTGTTTTCATGGCGTGTATTGATGCTTTCAACAACTTCGGGTTCACGCGCCCAGATTAAAACATCGCGGCCACCGGCGCTTAAAATTTGTGCCAGGGCTGTGCCCCATGCGCCCGCTCCAATAACACCTATGCTCTGCATTTTTTCTTCCTTTTTGTGCCCAGACCATGCACGGATTGAGCGTTTTGGTCAAGCTGTCTCGTCTAATGGCCAGCGTGGGCGCGCTTTAAAGTCTAAATTATCGCTGAGGCCTTTTTGCAGGCGTTCCAGTCCTGCCCAAGCAATCATGGCGGCGTTATCTCCGCATAGCTCGATGGGGGGTGCGTAGGCGCGCATGTCATGTTTGGCGCAGAGTTCTTCCAGTTTTGCCCGAATGGCTTCGTTGGCGGCCACACCGCCGGAAACTACCAGAGTTGGTTCTTTCGGGGTATAGGCCTCCTTGAATTTTTCAATCGCGCGCGCGGCCCGGTCAGCAATAATTTCAGCCATTGTGCTTTGGAAGGCATAGGCAAGATCGGCGACATCTTTGCGGTTTAAATCGCCTTCGGGGAGTTTTTCGACGGATAGACGTACGGCCGTTTTTAAGCCGGAGAAGCTGAAGTCTAGTTCCTTGCGTCCTTTCATGGGTGTGGGGAGAGGGAAGCGTGTAAGCGCTTTTGCCGGGTCTTTGCATTCGCGGGCGATTTTTTGCAGCTCTGGCCCGCCGGGGTAAGGCAGCCCCATAAGCTTGGCGGATTTATCAAAGCATTCCCCTGCGGCGTCATCTAGCGTTGTGCCCCAGAGTTTATATTGGCCGACGCCTTCAGCGACGAGGAGCTGGGTGTGGCCGCCCGAAACCAGTAGCAGTAGATAAGGGAATTCAATTTTGTCCGTGAGGCGCGGTGTGAGCGCATGACCTTCGAGGTGATTAACAGCGATAAATGGGATATTCTGGCTGGCGGCGATGGCTTTACCGGCGACCATACCGATCATCACCCCGCCAATCAGGCCCGGGCCGCTGGTGGCCGCCACCCCGTCTAACTCATCAAAATGTAGGTCCGCATCGTCCATTGCGGCTTTAATCAGTTTATGCAGGTGGTCGATGTGCGCGCGCGCGGCAATTTCCGGCACAACGCCGCCAAAAGCCTTATGCTCTTCTAGCTGTGACAGCACGAGGCTGGAGAGGATTTCTCCCTTCTCGTTGACTATCGCCGCCGCTGTTTCATCACAGCTTGTTTCGATCCCTAAAATGTTCATAATGTGCTTTCAAATTTAAGGCAGCACCATACATGAGCGCTTCACAGAGAACAATACGGATAGGGACGCGGGGATCGCCCTTGGCATTGGCGCAGGCTAAAACTGTGCAGGCGAAGCTAGCTGAGGCGCATCCGAGCATCGAAAATGAACTGGTGATTATCAAGACATCGGGGGACTGGAATCCGTCTGAGGGGGATGTACGTCTCTCGGAAGCTGATGGTGGCAAAGGGCAGTTTGCGAAAGAAATTGAGCAGGCGCTTTTAGTCGGTGAAATTGATGCGGCGGTGCACTCGATGAAGGACATGGATTCACATTTGCCCGATGGGCTTATTCTTGACCATATGCTGGAGCGTGAAGATGCCCGTGATGCGCTTTTACTACGGGATAGACTTAGTTCACTATGTGAACTAAGTGAGTGTGACTTAGCCAATTTCAGCCAATTAAAAAATGATGATTTTGAAGCACTTTCGAAAGACACTGTGGTGGGGACTGCGAGTGTGCGGCGGGCGGCATTTTTGCTCTCAAAACGACCCGATCTTAAAATCGTGCCGTTTCGCGGCAATGTGCAAACACGGATTGATAAATTGCGGGGTGAGAATTCTCAAAATGCAGAAAATTCACCTACCTGTACGCTTCTGGCTATGGCGGGTTTAAACCGTCTGGGTATTGCTGATGAAGCTGATGTTATTCTTGAACCAGAGGTCATGTTGCCGGCGGCAGCCCAGGGCGCGGTTGGGGTTGAGTTGCGTAAGGGTGATGATAACATTATATCCATTTTTAGCCACATTTCTGATTTAAATACAGTGCTTTGTGTGAAAGCGGAGCGGGAGGTTTTGCGCGTGTTAGACGGGTCTTGCCACACGCCAATTGGCGCTTATGCGGTGTTTGAACAGGGTGAAATATGGCTGCGTGTGCGGGTGGTTTCTCTGGATGGGCAGCAGAGCTTTGAAGATGAAATTCGAGGGCCAGTAGAGACGATTGAGGAGGCTGTTAAATTGGGCCATGAAGTGGGCCAAAGGCTTAAAAAACTCATTCCTCCTGAAATTCTTACAGAAACGCTGGGCGATGGGTAAAAAGCTTGTTCTGATCACCCGCCCTGAAGAGGATGCCGCCG
Organism: Alphaproteobacteria bacterium; assembly: GCA_021776025.1. Classification (GTDB taxonomy): domain Bacteria; phylum Pseudomonadota; class Alphaproteobacteria; order Micavibrionales; family Micavibrionaceae; genus TMED27. The sequence goes on along the minus strand of JAJFGR010000004.1, from coordinate 20,333 downwards.
TGTTTGCACAGGTGCTTGAGGGGCAGGGCATTTCATCGCTTATTCAGCCTATGCTCGATATTCAGCCTGTTTCGTTTGAACTGCCGGATTTAAGCGCGTATCAGGGCCTGATTTTTACCAGTGCCAATGGGGTCAGGGGTTTTGCGGCTGAAAGCTATGAACGAGCCATTCCTGCCTATACGGTGGGAAAACAAACAGAATCTGCCGCTCGAGCGGAAGACTATAGCCATATTCTTTGCGCGGAAGGGGTCGGAGAGGATCTCGCTGCGCTTATTCAAGCTCATGCTCTCAAAGAGATTTCGAAACTGCTGCATATTCGTGGGCAGCATGTTGCTTATCCGCTTGCACCGGTGCTTCAATCGAAAGGTTATAGCGTTGATGAGTTGATTGTTTATGAGGCCTTTCAGTGTGAAACGTTTAGTAAGGAAACACATAGCGCTTTACAAAATGAGCAGGTTCAGGCGGTGACGTTTTTCTCAAAACGTACGGCTGAAGCGTTTATCGGCGCGGTAGATAAAGGCGGGCTGAGCGCGGCTTTAGCTGGCATAAAAGCCTTGTGCATCAGCGAAAGCGTGCTAAATTGCGTACGGGATTATAACTGGCAAGATGCGTACGCTGCGAACACGCCCGATCAAGATGGTGTGGTGCAGCTGGTGGCACAACATTGCCGGGAAGCATAATAACTTTGGAGAGATTAAAATGAGCCAATCTGAAAATACACAAGCCGCTACTGGTCCGATTGAAAATGCGGCAGAAGTGATTGAACGTTTTGGCGGCATTCGTCCAATGGCGAAGAAAATAGATGTCGCTGTGACGACCGTACAGGGGTGGAAAAAACGTGATGTTATTCCGGCCGCGCGGCGCAGCGTTATTTTGGAAGCCGCGGAAACGTACAATGTTGATCTCACCGATATACTGCCGGATGCACCGGCGGCTAATGAGAATGCGCCCACCTCAAAACCCGCGGAAGCTAGGGTTGAAAACTTGGCTGTGCCGGAGGCGAGCAGTGATATGACAGCGCCCGCTTCGGCTTTTGATGCTGGAGAAGAGACTGAAGATTTGGAAGGTCGGTTGGTGGCTGCTGAGAAAACGGTTGTCAGTAAACATACGATTTTTGTCGGTATTTTGATTGCGGCCATATTAATAGGGATGGCTGTGGTTTTGTGGCCCAGCAAGCTTAGTGAAAATGGTGAGCTTGATCGGCTTAGTGCGCTTGAAGCACGTACACAGGAAATTGAAGGAGAGGTTGCCGAAGTTAGAGACCAGCAATCTTTCTTTGGCACTTTAATCCCTGAAGATCTCGATCAGCAATTGACGAGCATTCAGCAGCAAGCCGGGCAAGCGAAGGAACAATTAGGGCAGGCGGTAGAAAAAGCCAAAGAGGTTTCGACGGATGTTTTGGCCGAAGATGCCGGCACCATGGAAGAGCGCGCACTTAAGCTAGAAGGGCATTTGCAGGATATAAACGGCGGTTCGCCTGTTTTAGCCGGCATGCTTGAAAAAGTGCAGGGGCTTTCTGGGCAGGCCGAAGGTCAATCACAAATTAACACGGTGATGAATGAGCTAAGCAAGATGATGGGCGGGCTTGACGGCCAACTCGGTGGGGGTTCTGGTCTGTTTGCCAGCACGCTGGATTCAGCGCGCGAGGAAAGCGATGTGCTTGGTCAAACGTTTGAAGGGGTTCCTGCAACGGACCTGAAAGCGGCGGCGATGTTGCTGGTGATGACACAATTTCGTTCATCTTTAAACCGGGATAATGAAGCTTTTGCACAAGATCTCAATATTTTGATGGGGCTAACTGGTGAAGATAATGTTGAACTGCGTGCGGCGCTGGAACGTCTTGCCCCCCATGCGCAAGACGGCGTCTTAACGCCTGCCGGTTTGAATAATGAGTTTAAAACATTGGCCGGTGAGGCCGTTATTGCGTCTTTGTCCGGTGAAGATGTTTCGGTTTCAGAGCGCGCGCAGGCACGCTTTAATGAGGTGTTTCAGGTTGAAAAGAACGGCGAGCTGATTACCGGCACCGAAACGCAGGTCAGTTTGAATGAAGCCGAAAAAATGCTTAATGAAGGCGATATTGAAGGTGCGATTGCGGCTGTGCAGGGACTTGATGGCCCGGCGGCGGCGCAAATGGCTGGATGGCTTGATAAAGCGCAAGTAACCATGATGGCGCAGAATTTGGGAAAAATGATGGGCCAGAATATCAAGATGAAGGCCTATGGCGGCGTGGGCGGTATTACTGCAGGCAGCGTTTTGCCGGGGTCTTCTCAGCTGATACAAAATGAAGAGACCGGGATTAATATTTTACAGCGTAACACTTTACCGGGCATGCCTAAAGCCGCTAACCCCTATCGATAAACTAAGTCGTTAAGCAAGAGATATAAGCTCATGATCAAAGCGTTATGGTTTGCTGTAAAAGTTGGCGCAATCATTGCGCTGGCGGTTTGGATTGCCGAGCGTCCTGGCACGATGCGGCTTGAATGGGTGGACCTTCAAAATAACGACATCGCTGTGAGTATTCATATTGGTTTGTTTTTGCTCCTTGCCCTTGCCTTTGTATTACTGAGCATTTTTATTTACCAAACCATCAAAACTTTTGTCGATTTCCCTAAAAGTATGGCGCGCTATAACGAGGTTAAAACGCGGGAAAAAGGCTATCAGGCTTTGACGCGCGGTTTGACGGCTGTGGCGGCCGGGGATAAAAGAGCGGCCGGGCTGCAGGCCAAGCGCGCACGTAAATTGTTGAAAGATGATACAGGCCTGCCGCTTTTGTTAGAGGCGCAGGCAGCACGTCTGGACGGGCGTGAAGAGGATGCAAACCAGAGTTTTGTGGCCTTACTGGAAGACAAGGATGCGTCGTTTTTGGGGGTGCGCGGGCTTTTGCAGGTAGCGCTGGATAGCGATGATGATGAAGGCGCGTTGTCGCTGGCCGAGAAAGCTTTAGCGCTGCATCCGAAGCAGGGGTGGGTTTTAAAAATAGTTTATGATCTGCAGATAAAATTGCAGCAATGGCACAAGGCGGAAAAGACCTTGAGCCGGGCAGAAAAGTGCGGGGTTTTTGATAAGGACAAAGCAGCAAGCGATCGATTGGCGCTTTATCTAGCGCAAGCTGAAAAAGATTTAACAGATGGTTATAAAGCTGATGGCGTGCTGATGATTAAAAAAGCGCTGAAGCTTGCTCCGGCATTTGCTCCGGCTTCGATTATGCTGGCAGATATGCAACGCGATGAGGGGCATCCGCGTAAAGCGCAAAACACAATTTCAAAAGTCTGGAAAGTTGAACCGCATGGCGCGCTGGCCGCGTTTTGGATGGGTTTGCTTGATGAGGATAAAGCGCAGGATAAGCTAGTGCAATTGCGCTGGATTGAGAAGTTGTTGAAAGCCAATGAAGTTTCTTCTGTTGGGCAGAGATTGGCAGGGCAGGCTGCGCTGGAAGCCGGACTTTGGGGGGAGGCGCGGGGGTATTTTAAACGCTGCGAAGAGCTTTCAAAAGATGGGGGAAGTGTCTCATTGTATAAAAGCTGGGCCGAGCTTGAAGAGCAATCCACGCATGATGAAGCGGCGATTAAAGAGTGGCTTAACCGGGCGGCAGGCGCTCCGGCTGATAAAGTATGGGTGTGCGGGGAGAGCGGAAATATATATGAACGCTGGAGCGCGATAGACGCCCCACATGGAAGTTTTAACACGATTACTTGGGATGTACCTTACGCGCATAACGGGCCGGTGGTTTTGCTCAACGATAAAGCAGAGATGAGCGAAGCCTTGATCGAGGCGCCGGATTCTGATGCTGCTTAGAGCTTAATTTTGCCTTTTTGCATGGCGATGAGCAGGGCTATGCCCGCGATATAACCGCCAAGGTGCGCTTGCCAAGCCATAGAACCGCCGCCCAGTAGCAAGCCGGGCACAACGATAAATAGCCCCCAGAAAATTAAGATTGGCCACGGGCCGCGCTTGCCCAAGCGCTGGGTTATCGGGTGCTGGGCGTTTTGGGTAATGGTGATATAAATCAGCGCGCCGAAAAAGCCGCTAATCCCGCCGGAAGCACCAACAACAGGGGTTATGCTGAGTGGACTTAAGGCGAAATAAAGCAGTGCGCCGGATATTGTGCAGACTATGAAGAAGATGGCTGCGGCCCGGCTGCCATACATTTTTTCAAGAAACATGCCGAGCACCAACCCCATAACGGCATTAAAGGCTAAGTGCATCCAGCTGCCGTGGATGAAGGCATGGGTCAGCGGCGTGATGAGCGCGAACCAGCTCCATTCATATGTTCCAGTATAGATGCCAGGAACAAATCCGAATGTGTAAAAAGCCTGAAGCCGCACAGCATCATCAAAGATTAGATAAAGTGGGATGTGGACAATTAGGAAGGCGGCGATGAGAACTTTTGTGAAAGGCGGGATGTTGCCAGCTTTGAAAAAGGGCTCGTTATTGGCAGCGCGGTATTTTTTTTTGGCTTGTTCTTCCTCTTTGCGTTCTTCGCGGCGTATGCGGTCACGTTCTCCCAATGATGGGAATTTGACGATTTTCTTATCGCCTTTATGATTGGGATCATGCCCGTTACCGCTGCCGTTTGTACCATTCGTGCTCATAGGGATTACTATAAAGTTCATATCCTGTGGGACAAAGTAAAAACCGCGCTGTTTTGCAACAACGCGGCTTAAAGTTTATTGGAGTTGTTTAATTTCGATATTAACCAAGGCCGGATTTATAGCCGATGTCGGCGTTCTTTTCCCGGTCGTAGCTGTAATTTGCCTGTTCATCACCTGTTGGTTTCATGAATGAAGGCGGCATATATTTCGTTACGAATTTACCGGCCTGAGCCAACATATCGGTTGTTGAAACTTTTGCGTGGGCAATGCCGTGAGCGAGATTGCCCATTACATTTGCGTAGGCTTCAGTTGCGATTTGCGTCCCTAAAACAACCATCTCGACGATTTTACCAAGCTCTGGCACTTTTCCTTCAACAACGCTTTCGAATGCTGAAGAGGCCATTGTCTTGACGTCATCGAGTTTCTTACCGGGCTGTTTACCGCCGCCGCCACTTTTGCCTGAAGTCCCTTTGCCTTTGCCTTCTTCGTCTTCTTTGTCGTCATCGGCGTTGTCATTAACAACTTCGATATCGACGTAAGTCGGTGTTTGGAAGGAAACCGGGTAGTATTTCAGCTTTTTAGGCTCAAGATCACGCCCGCTGAGGCCCGCTTTCACTTCAATTCTGATTTTATCGGGATCACGCCAGTCAAAAACCACACAATGGCTTCTGTACTCGCCTGCTTGACGGCATGTATGAACCAGTTTTTTACCGGGGTAAAACGCCTCGGTTATACCTGACTCTGCCAGAAATTCTTTTACATTTACCTGCATTTACACAACTCCTCTATTAGCGCAGTTTGTCCAAAGATCGGCTTGTTTTCGCCAATTCGTTTCTTTTGGAATTACGTTAATAATGCCCTCAAATCGTTAAAAAAGGTTTAAGGAATTAACAATCGCTTAAAACGTTATGGAATCATTGGGCTGGCGGCGCAAAAATATAAGAAAAACAGGGCTGAATCTTTGTTTTTGCGCGGTTTAAGTGTTTTCTGCTACACTAATAATAGAGCTTTTTTAGGGGCAGTTTTTAATGATTCGTAATTTATTTATCATGTTGGGCCTTGTTGCTGTCGTTGGTTTTACCCCCGCGCTGGCGCAGGGTTATTTCATTAAAAAGAACAATACGGAAGCCGGTGAAAAGCGGACCCTTTATAATAAGCTGCCGCCGAAAGGCCAAGGTGTGGTCAGTGGCGGGGCGAGCAGCAAGATTAAATATAAGGATAAGCTCAAGGTTAAACGGCAGAAGATTACCAGTTTGGCGAAGGCGGGATCGCTTAAAGAGATTCATGAGTCGGGTTTAACTCCAACAAACATCAAAGAGGTTATGTTTTATGCGGAGGCCAGTCGGGCGGTGACGCAGCAAGCAGTATACAAACGCCGCGAAGCGCTGATGGTGCATTTGCAAAAACAAAGGCTGAATCAGGAATACCGGATCGCCAAGCAGCAGATGAACGCCTTTAAAGCACAAGACGCGGCTACAGAGAGTTTTGAAGAACCGAGTGCATCAGAAAAAGAAAGTGCGCCAAAAAAGAAAAAGAGCAAGAAGTCTAAGCTCTTCGTAAAGTCAAAAGAAAATAAAGCTAAGTCGACCAAAGTTTTCACGGGCTATCGTTAGAATTTCCATTTTTATGATGTTTTGCTAATGCTTATCGCATGGATGCATTTAGCACATTAGACGCTCAAGATTGGGCGGTTCTCGTTTTTTCCCTGACAATTTTAGGTGTGGTTGCTGGTTTTATGGCGGGCCTGCTTGGCGTTGGCGGCGGCATTATTTTGGTGCCGGGGCTGCTGTTTATTTTTCAAGCGCTGGGCTTTGGGTCTGATAGCCTTATTCACGTTTGTGTTGGGACATCCTTGGCGTTGATACTTCCTAATGGCCTTATGTCTTCGCGCGCGCATTGGAAAAAAGGCGCGGTGGATTTCGGTGTGGTTAAAATTTTTGGTATCGGGATTTTGGTTTGATGCTGCTTGTGACCACAGCTTTAAGTTTTTACGGGGATGGAAATGTGCGTAACGTTGAAACGCAAAGCGGCGTGTTGTATTCAGATACAGACACCAAACCGCTGTAAATCTTAATTTTGAGGGCATTTCTGTTCGCATGCGCAGGCCATCTATTCTTTTTATAAACCGTGTGTACCCGCCTGTTCGCGGGGCATCGGGGCGTGTTTTGCGCGATTTGGCGCGCAGCTTTGCTCGTGAAGGATGGCAGGTTACGGTGATTACAACGGGGGCGAAGGCTTTTACAGAGCGTGATGGCGGCGTGCGGGTTATTCGGGTTAAAGGCTCGGCCAAGCCGCGTGGGAAGTTGGGTTATGGCTTGGTTTTTGTGAAGCTTTTGTTTGCGGCGCTGCGTTTGCCGAAAACACATATGGTTGTGACGTTGACCGACCCGCCGTTCTTGGCGGTTGCCGGGCAGATACTTAGCCGGTTTAAAAAGAACCATCATATTCATTGGTGTCATGATGTGTATCCAGATGTGTTTCCGGCGCTTGGTTATAAATATCCAGATTTTGTCATGCGTTTTCTAAAAAACCGTGTTCGCGCCGCGATGAAAGCGGCGGATAAGGTGATTGTTATTGGGCGCTGTATGGCGCGGCATTTAAGTTATGACGGGTTTGACCCTAAACAAATTACAGTGATTCCGAATTGGCCGGATATGGAGTTGGTGAAGCCGCCCAGTGAGGATAGTAACGTGCAGCTAGCGGTGAGCGCGATTGAAGGTTACCGCGCCTATGAAGAGCAGCGTAAGCATGGCCCGAAATTTAGGGTGCTCTATGCGGGGAATATTGGCCGGGCGCATCCTGTTGATACGATTTTGGAGGCCGCGGAAATTTTGCATGAAAGTAATCCGGACATTGAAATTGTCTTTGTTGGCGAAGGGCCGGGCCATGATTTGATTAACCATGAGCGGGCCAAGCGGCATCTTGAGAATATTCGTTTGTTGCCGTATCAACCGGCCAGCCGGTTGAAAGATTTAATGGAAAGCGGCGATGTGCATTTAGTGTCTATGGATGAAGGGGCGGCTGGAATGATTGTGCCGGTGAAGCTGTATTCGGCGCTGGCTGTCCATAGACCGTGCATTCTCATCGGTCCGGCACAATGTGAAACGGCGAAAGTTATTGAAGATTTTAAAGCGGGCAGCGTTATTGCGCAGGGGCAGGCGCAGATTTTGGCGGATGAGATTCGACAATTACGTGAAAATAGTGATAAATGGTTTGCAGCCTATGAAGGGGCGAAGGCGGCATCGGAAGTTTTTGTGCCGCAGGAATCGATCAACGCGTGGATGCAAAGAGCATGGAGCGTGGTGGATCAGGATTTAGAAACATGAGTTCAGAACCATTAAATAAGGACTATACGCTGGCGGACTTCATGGCCGAAGTTTGGGCGGCGCGGGTTTTTGTTGTCGGCGGACTTATTTTTGGCGTGCTTGCGGCCGTTGTCTTTATTGCCTGCGCAACGCCGCATAACCGTGCGCAGATGGTGCTTGCGCCGGCTAGTCCGATGAATATGGCAGTGAACAAGCCGGCAAATCAGGCCTATGGCAAAAGCGCGGGCGCTCTTTCCGAAAATGTTACAAATGATATGAGCTTTTCCCGGTTTGAGGCGAGTTATAAAGGCACGGAGGTTGCGGGGCTGCTCTTGCGCGATCCTGAAATTACAGCAGGTTTAGTGAAAGACAAGGCGTTTAAATTTTCAAGAGCCCAAGATGATTGGAGCCCTGAAAAACTGGCGGAGTATATTGCTCAACGGGTTGAGGTTGACCCGGTTGGGGAAACATCATTGAGAGCTTTTAGCTATTTGCATCCGGATAAAGCGTTTGCGGTGAAGTTTTTACAACGTTTGCACAATATTACTGATGGTTTAATTCGTCATGGTTTGCGCAAGAATGTGAATGAGCGGATTGCTTATCTGAACCAAGCGCTGTCTGAAACGATGAACCTGGATCACCGCCGGCCGATGACCGATTTGTTGATGGAGCAAGAACGGCTGAAGATGCTGGTGTCGATTGACCAGCCTTATGCAGCGAGCGTGGTTGTTCCTGCGGCGGCTGGCATTAAAGTCATGTGGCCGGATGCGATGCTGGTTTATTCTGCGTTTATGATGGCCTGCGGCTTTTTGGGTTTTGCAGCCTTTAGCGTTCGGAAGATGAGCGAAGAAGATATTTTAGCCGGGTTATCGAGTATGAAGGTCAAGCAGCAGGACTGGTTTTTCCCTGAAAGCGGTAATAGCAATGAGAAGCCGGAAGAAGCGCCAAAGCCGCTTACCGATAAAAAGGCCAAGAAAAAACCTGCTAAAACGCCGAAGCATAAGAAAACTGCGCCGCCGGAAGCCGCGGAATAATTGCCGGTTATGAGCTGCCCTCCCATCAGCGTTATTGTCACCACCAAAAATGAAGAGTTGCGTATTGCGAAGTGTTTGGATGCTTTGCAGCGGTTTGATGGTGGGTGAACATACCGCCCGCTATATCATTTGCCGCGCGGGCGGGTTTATAAGCGCTATCCTCCAGAGCATCACCATAGATGAAATCAGGATTGTTGTTTGCCGCAGTTTGTATTTTTTGCAAAATATATGGTTCGGGAAGAGTGTCGCCCGCATTGAGGAAAAGGATGTATTGCCCAAGGCTGCGTTCAAGGCCTTTGTTCATGGCATCATAAATACCGTTATCGGCGCGCTGGACCAATCGGCAGAGGTGGTTTTCAGGTATTCTGTGGTGCCGTCTGACGAGCCGCCATCAACGATAATCCATTCAAAATCCTGGAAAGTTTGCTGATTTAGCGATTTTGCTGTGTTTTTCAGGCCCTCGAGATTGTTCAGGGTGACCGTAATAATTATAAAAAATGCTTGTTTTTCAATGTGTTGTGTCATTTCAGGCTAAATATTAACAAATATTTAAGTTTTCCCAAGCATTATATAAGGGCGAAAAAGCGCAATCGGCGAAAAAGCCCGGATAAAAAGCGCGAAACGCAGCGGTTGAAGCGGTAGAGATAGAAAAAATGAGGGTGTAATTTAATGGCCACTACGGCAGCTCCAAAAATTAATCATAATCTAACTAAAGACGGCGTTCAGTTTTTGAAGCGCCTGACGGGTGACATGGTCTTGGCGGATGATGTCAAAAGCATGCCGCTGCTTATCAAGAGGCTTCTCAAAGATAGTAATAAGGATGGTATAATTGATGAGGCTGAGCGGAAAGAAGCGGCTGAAGAACTTATTAAAAGCCTTAAGGAGCTGGATCGCAATAAAGATAGCCGGAACTCTGAGCAGCAGGACAAATGGGCTGAGACCGAGGGTTTTATTCGTCAGAAATTTAAGGGTCCTAGCGGGAAAGAAGATGACGTTGCCAACGGGATTGCGGCCAAGTTTAAAGATCCCGATGAGGTTAAAAAATTCTGGTTGCTGCTTGGTGAAAGCGGTTCTGACATGGCGGTTACCTATACACAGGCGCAGCTGCAGCTGTTGAAGCGGATGTTGAACGGGATTGCCCCAGGTCTGGGCGATGTGGTTGCCCGCGTAATTGATAGCTTTACTGGCGGGCAAAGCGGAAAAACCGAAAATGAATTGATGGTGCAGGATCGTTTGGAACAGATGTATGACGGTATGCATTTTGGACCTGCGGCCCTTGCCAAATTTCATGGTGTGGAGCCAAATCTGGATGCTGATGGAAAGTCGCTGCCTTTCAAGAATATGCCGCAAGCGTTGAATTATAAGCAGTGGGATCAGTTTTTTGGTGAAGGGATGAAGGACGAAAATCGTTTGAGGCGCATTGATGAAAATGAATTTCTCAAGGATAGGAGAGAATTCATTAAGGGTGAGGATGGTAACAAGGTTCCCAACCCGGACTATGATAAGGTTCGTCTCGATGAGGGTGGTAAAAAAAATCCTCATTATAATCCTGCTGACCCTAAAAAAGCGATTTCTCCTGAGGGTTTACGATCCGGGCAAAAAGGCCTCGGTGGTAAGCCAACAATGCAATGGAATTTTGAGCCCGGCACCGAGAAGCCCATGCACTACACATTAGAAGGCAAATTAGACGGCGAAGATTTTAGGCAGGAATATAAATCGATCAGTTTTAAAAGTATGTATCTTGACCCGTTGATGAAAGAGGAAGGGATTAAGCTTACTCAGGAGCAGGAAGTGCAAGCGATTGCATACGCCAAGCAGCTTATGATCGGGGCTAACCGATTGGGAAATTCTACTAATCCAGATGACAATTCATTCACTGACACGCTCGAAAAAGAGAATATTATTAAGTTTGATGATGTTAATCACCCGAACGCTAGAACAGATTTTATTAAAGCGATGGAGGGCGTTAATCCGCGCCTGATGGATGAGGACCGGATTGCGGATGCGGTGATTGCGTATGTTGAAAAGAATAATGGTGTGTACTTTCCTAGTGTCCATGAAGGGTCTATGAAAGCGGCTGGCGTGGATGCGAAGGTTATAGCTGGTGGGGTTGAATATGAAGCTGAAACTCTTCTTAAAGCGCTGGAGAGTAAGGGCAATGTTGCTTCATATAACGAGGTTAAAAACGCGATTTGGGATGTTGCGGATCATTATGTTCCTGTGTCGGGTAGACGAGAATTCGCAGAAAAATATAGAGAGTATTTAGAAGATAAAGGTATTAAGCTTAAGCACAACAATGCGCTTGGTGCGAGGGTTGGTGGGCCTTCGGCTGCTGCTGGCGGATCTGGGGCTGGGTATGATGAAGAGCAAGCGACAAACTATGCTAAGGCGGCGGCGAAGATTCCAAATGGAGAATTAGCAGCAAAGCAAAAGGAGGCCGCAGGGCAAGAGAATGTGGCCAAGCCGAATACATCCCCGGCGCCAGGTACAGGTCTGATTGAACAACAGCCTGTTGTGCCTTAAGTTTAATTAATTATCATCCGCGACATCATCAATAAAGATAGCTGTGTCAGCCAGATTTGAAAGAATTTGGCTGACGTCTTTTGCGCTTTGGATGAAGTCGAACGGTTCGGGATCGCGCGGGACAACGACGGTGGAGCCGGGCGGGATCATCACCGGTTTATAATTCCATGAGGAGACTTGCAGGGGCTGGGCGCTGCCATCGGGGTAGATGACAAAGGTGCGATCTTTATCGGCGTTGAAGGTAAAACCGCCAGCTTCGTGGATGTAATCAAGCGAGTTTTTACGTTCGCGGAATTGCAGGGAGGCGGCGGAAAGAACTTCGCCGCTGACACGCACGTTGAGATTGCGGCGCGGGATGAAGACGCGGTCGCTGGATTCCAGCAGCATGTCGAGTTCCGGGCTCACGGTAAGGCCGCCTGCGCGTCCCAGCAGGTCAGAGACTTTGTCGCCGGGGACGGGATCATAGCGGCCGGGGTTGTGAACTTCGCCCATGATGAGGATAGAGTTATCTTTAATTTTGTTGAATTTCTGGTTTACGGCATGGAATCGCCGGCACCGATGATGATTTCGGTGGGGTTTGTATCGCGCAGATTGATGCGGGTGCGGGTGGTGCTCGTTTTACCATGGGGGCCGTTATTGGCGGAGGTGACTTCGATGTTCGAGCGGTCGGCCTCTAATGCGAGGCCGCCGGCAACGGCCAAAACAGAGTCGAAGGAAACACCTTGGGAGACCGGATAGTGCCCTTCATTGCGTACGGCGCCGCGCAAGAAAGCTGAGCGTTCTTTGAGATAGGCTTTGAGCGTTTCGTCGGTTTCGAGAATGCCGGGTTCTTCATCCTGATTTTGCGAGCCGACGGGGATGGGTTCAAGATTTTCTTCGTCGATGGGGGTGTCGAGCTTTTGGATTTGTTTGTTGGAAAAGAGATGGACAACATCGCCGTCCTTAAGTTTACGATCATAATCGCCTTTCAATACGAGACGAAGCGGAAAGTCTAACAGCTTGCGGGTGAGCTGGTCATTATCCCAGCGTTCAATGATGCCGATGAGCGGGTAGATGTCTTCGCCTAAAATATCGCCGCTGGGGATGAACTTGCTTAGGGTTGAGTTTTTGGTGATGGGGTGAAGGCCGGGGCGAAGCGTGTGGCCTGTGAGTTCAATTGTTCCGGCGCGTTTTGCGCTGCCTTTGGAGATCATCAGGATGGAGCCGTCGCTGAAGGTTGGTTTGAACGGGTCGCTGATGTCCTCGACGATTTCCTGACCGTTCGGGGTTACACCGAGTTTGATGAAGCGGTTTTTGCCGGGGGCAAGGACGCCGCCGCCGAGCTCGAGCATTTCATTGAGCGTGAGTTTTTCGCTGCGTTTTTCCTGTTGGTGGCGCATGCCGCGCACAGTAGTGAGGACTTCGTATATGCCGGGGCGCTTAACTTCACCGGCGATCGCCAGTGTTGGCCCAATGGACGGGACGATGATGCGGTCGCCATCGCGCAGCTGCATATCAATATGGGTGGAGCCGTGTAACAAAAGCGCATAGAGATCGATTTGGGTGGAGCGGCCATCGCGCACCAGTTTGATTTGGCGCAAGCTTCCGGTTTTATCAATGCCACCGGATTTCATTAGGGCATCGAGGACGGTATGGAAGACGGTCAGGGTTTGACGGCCCGGACGCTTGGCATGACCAACGACAAGGACATTGATTTGGCGGACGCTGGCCAAAGACACATAAGGTTTTGTGTTGTGCCAGTTGCCCGCAGCGGCTTCGATGGAGATGCGGACCTGACCTATGGTGCGTCCGGCCGCGGGGATGGGCGGGAAATCAGGGATGAGGAGAAGGCCTTCGGAGTTGATGTTATAGCGTCCGCGGTCTGTGCGCTGGCCGGTGAAGAGGACTTCGAGTTCATCGCCGCTGTTCAAAACAAAATGATCCTGCACTGCGCCCGATGGGATAGAGGGGCTGGCTTGGGCGGCTTGTTCCAGCACAGGGCGCAAGGCATCGCTAGGCACGCCGAACATATCATAGCCGAACTGTTTCAGTTCATCGACGATGCGACCTGAATACATGGTTTCAAGCGCGGAGGGGTTTTCGGGCGCTTGTGAAGGGAGTGATTGTGTTAGCGGGTTATAGAGGCGCTGTTGTTGTTGGCCTGTTGTTTGATTTTGCGCATTATATTCATATTGAGCGTTGTTGTTTGCGAGAACCTGCGGCGTTTCGGCCTGAAGAGAACGGAAGTTTTGATATTGGCGGATGCGGCTTTGTGTATCGGTGTTATCGACGCTCCAGGGCGCTATAGCTGCCTGGTTTTGTGCAAGAGCCGTTAACGCCAGACCAAACAAGGCCAGCGAAAAAATAAGGATGCTTAAAAATATTTGCGTCTGAAATGACATGTGGCTGGAATAAGCCCATAAGAAATTGAATCAATTATCAGATTAAAGTTATACACACATATATACACAGCGTGAATCGTTTTTATGGAGCTATACCCACACGTTATGCGGGTTGGCATGGTTTATGGATCGTACTATATAGAGCTTATGGCTATTCATATGATCAAACTCATTGTTGGAGCGGAGACGCTGGAGGATTATGCGCGTTGGCAATCGCAAGAGGTGTTTGATTATCACGGACAGCCGGCAGTCCCTTGCTGGACACGGTTTCAGGCCAAACGCGCAGATGAAATTGTACGCTCTGGCGGCTCACTTTACCGGGTGCTAAAAAGCCGGATTCAGTGCCGTTCGCGGATACTCGGGTTCGAGATGGTTGAGCTTGAGGGGCAGGGCAAGAAGTGCATGATTTTGCAGGACCCGGAAATTATAACAACCGTAAGTGCACCGCACAGGCCGTTTCAGGGTTGGCGGTATTTTGATGAAGCGAAGGCTCCGGAGGATCGTGGGGTGTATGTTTTGGGGCAGGAAACGGACGCGCCGCCGCCGGAGATGGAAGAAGAGCTTCGCGCTGCGGGCTTGGTTTAGAACCTGTTTCTGATAGTTTTTGTACTATTGTTCCTCATAAATTCCTATTTTTAAGTGTAAAATTTTCGATTTTATTAATAAATTAAGGTTTTGTTAATTTTTTTTTCATAAAACTTATGTGTCTTCTAACATTAGAAACTGCGTAAGGATGCATATGATACAGAGTATTGGCTTTCAATTTAGTAAATCTGCAAAACAATGGATGGCTGCTTTTGCTTTTGCAGCAGTGGCAGGTCACGCTACGGTAGGACAAGCCGCTCCGGCTTCCGAATCTGGCAAAGATTATTACGAACTATTTTCGCTCGAAGAGCTTCAAACTCGTGAGGAAGCTGCCCGTAATTCCGGGGATATGCAGGCCTATTATGAATATGACCTGGCAGAAAGAGCTGTTCGTGAAACGCTGGAAGGTAAGCGCGCAACGCCGCATGATTTACCTGAAGATTTTGAAAAGAATTTATTCTCAGAAGATAATCAGGGTAATTTGTACAGAGTGATTGATCCAGCCGGTGATATCGATTGGACGGAGTTTTTCATCTCTCAGAAAACGGCGAAAGTTATGGCTGAAAAGGTTGAGTCCGGAACGGTTGTTGAAACAGTTTTGGCGGATGGACGTGTTGAGACGTCCAAAATGGCAGGGCCGGAAGGTGGCTATCGCGTTACTAATCCAACTGGAGAGCGGTATCTTGTTGATACAGCAAAATTTGAAAGCATTTATGATGCAGCGGCGGAGAATGGTGTTTTCACACCTAAACCGGATCCACGAAAAGTTGTTAGCCTTGAAGAGAATGTTGCTTTTACCGCGCCGTGGGGTAGTCCCATGTATATTAAGGGTGGCGGTGTTTTAGTGCATGGTGGCGTTAAGGATATTTACGGTATTCAACCTGATGAATATGCAGAAACATATTCAAAAACTGAGCCGAGCTAAGCTTTACTGCTTCTGCCGTACTTTTCCGCATTTTCTAAAATCGCATAGGCGACCGAGGTGATGTAGGAGTTGATACGGCGGTAATCGCGGATGATGTCGAGATGCAGGGAGCTGGTGGCGATGGTTTCCGGCAGGCCCTCGCGGAGGCGGTCGAAATGGTGCGCGGAGCTGGCGCGTTCAGCGGCGCTGACATCTTTTTTCTGGTCGACAAGTTGTTGCGCCAAAGCAGGATCTTCCGAAAGAAAAATATTTTGCGCGGTGCGCATGTTCTCAGCGATCTGATCATGGAAGTTTTTGATTTCTTTCCAGCCTTCTTCAGAAAAACGTTCTTTGTTTTTGATTTTTTTCTTCGCTAAGTTCATCAGGCTTTTATCGATGATATCGCCGATATGTTCGAGATTGGTGGCATAGGTGATGATTTGCAAATAACGATCCGATTCTTTCGGGTCGAGCGCTTCTTGCGTTAAGCGGGTCATATAAAGTTTAATTTTGCCATATAGGCGATCGATGGTGTCGTCATCTTCGCTGATTTTATTGGCTAGGCGGTTATCATTTTGTTTGAAGGCTTCGATGGTGTTTTCCAGCATCTCCTGCACCATTTCGGCCATGCGCAAGGTTTCGCGCGCTGCGCTCGCCAGAGCAATCACGGGAGTGGCGAGGTTTTTATCATCGAGGTATAGCGGCTCATACGCAGGTTTTGGCGCGTTTTTAGCCTCCGGTAAAAGCTTTTCACAGAGCTGGGCAACCCAGTGCACCGTCGGTAGAAAAATAAGTGCTAAGACAATGTTGAAGAGCAGGTGGAGATTCACCATATGACGCGCTGTGCTCAGATTATATTGAGTCAGGAATTCGAGCGCCGCGCCCATGAAAATGTAAAACAAGACAACCATGCTACAGCGCATAATAATGTTGCCGGTCGTAATGCGCCGTGCGGTGGTGCCATCTTTATAGGTGGCGACAAAGGCGATAAAGGCACCGCCGAGATTGGCGCCAAGTATGAGCAACGCGCCGAGCTGGAGGTCGACGATGTTGTTGGTGGCTAGGGTTGCGAATAGCAGGACGGCGGCCAATGAAGAGTGCAGCACCCACGTTAATATAGCCGAAAAGACGATGGCGGTAATCGGGTCGCTTTGGAGCGGCCCAAGAATTAGAGGCAGTGTTTCAGAGGCGCTCAGCGGTGCGGAGGCCTGTTTGATAAGGGACAGCGACAGGAGCATCAGACCGAGACCAATCATGACGCGGAAAAGGTGGCGTTTGCGGCCACCATGTTCGTAGCGCATATGGCCGATGATGCCGAGAATAAGCAGGGCTGGTGATAACCATGAAAGGTCAAAGACAAGAACCTGCGCCACTAATGTTGTGGCGATATCAGAGCCAATGATGACGGCGAGCGCGACGGTGAGTGGGATTCTGTTGGTTTTTACAAAGGATATAAGAAGTAGCGCTGTTGCTGTTGAGCTTTGTAGGAGGGCGGTTACGCCGATTCCTGAAGCGCAGGCGAGGAAACGGTTTTGCGTTCCGCGCGCTACAAATTTTCGTAATGAGGTTCCGTAAGCGCGGGTGAAGCCGAGCTTGACCATGCGGGTGCCCCAAAGAAGGAGACATACGGCACCGGCGATGTGTAAAAGAATCAGGGATATTGGAATAATGGTCTCCTAGGTTTACAGAGGGTTTTAAGCAAATCAGGGATCTGAAAATACCGTGGTTAGATTATACTAAACTATATGAATCTCCGGGGTATTTCAAAAAAAATAAAAAAACATGAAAAAAAGGTTTGACGAGGCGTACGCTTCTGCGTATATATCCGTCCACAGCTTGAAACGAGGCGACTCAAACAAACTGTGAGGCATTGAAAATCTTAGGTTTTTTGGTGCTTTGTTGACGACCTTAGTCCGACGGACTATAAAAGGGTCATCATTGATTATTTGGTTTAGAACGCGAGTAACAAGAAGTCGGAAATTAAGACTTCTTTTTTCTCGGTTGTTTTATGACTGAGCGGTTCTTGTACATCGTGAATAGGAAAGAAGGAATACGCAGGCAGCAGTGCTTTGGCTTCCAACTTTAATTTATTAAAGGGACGAAGTGTGTATTGAATGCACTAAAAACATTCAAGGTACTGCATATCTGATTTCGGTCAGATATTTTTGCGTAGTCTTTCATGACGCACGTGACTAATTTATTAGTCACAAAATACAGTGTCATATTTCTTTCGGGAAATGTGACGCAGCAAATTAAGCAGGTCCTTGAAGTAACTATTACTTCAAATAAACCAAAATTCTTTTTATGGGCATTTGATGGATTCAAACTTAAGAGTTTGATCCTGGCTCAGAACGAACGCTGGCGGCAGGCCTAACACATGCAAGTCGAACGAACCCTTCGGGGTGAGTGGCGCACGGGTGCGTAACGCGTGGGAATGTACATCTCGGTAAGGAATAACTGCTGGAAACGGTAGCTAATACCTTATAATGACTCCGGTCCAAAGATTTATCGCCGAGAAATCAGCCCGCGTCGGATTAGCTTGTTGGTGAGGTAAAAGCTCACCAAGGCGACGATCCGTAGCTGGTCTGAGAGGATGATCAGCCACACTGGTACTGAGACACGGACCAGACTCCTACGGGAGGCAGCAGTGAGGAATATTGGACAATGGGGGAAACCCTGATCCAGCCATGCCGCGTGTATGAAGAAGGCCTTAGGGTTGTAAAGTACTTTCAATAGTGAAGATAATGACGGTAGCTATAGAAGAAGCTCCGGCTAAATTCGTGCCAGCAGCCGCGGTAATACGAATGGAGCAAGCGTTGTTCGGAATAACTGGGCTTAAAGCGTATGTAGGCGGATTACCAAGTCGGGAGTGAAATCCCAGGGCTCAACCCTGGAACTGCTTCCGAAACTGGTAGTCTAGAATACTGGAGAGGTTGGGAGAATTCCTAGTGTAGAGGTGAAATTCGCAGATATTAGGAGGAATACCAGTGGCGTAGGCGCCCAACTGGACAGTTATTGACGCTCAGATACGAAAGCGTGGGGAGCAAACAGGATTAGATACCCTGGTAGTCCACGCCGTAAACGATGTGTGCTAGTTGTCGGAGGTTCAGCCTTCGGTGACGGAGCGAAAGTTTTAAGCACACCGCCTGGGGAGTACGGCCGCAAGGTTAAAACTCAAAGGAATTGACGGGGACCCGCACAAGCGGTGGAGCATGTTGTTTAATTCGAAGCAACGCGAAGAACCTTACCTACACTTAACTATCCTCTTGGGGCTTTCAGAGATGATTGCTTTCGGTTCGGCCGGGGAGTGAATAGGTGCTGCATGGCTGTCGTCAGCTCGTGTCGTGAGATGTTGGGTTAAGTCCCGCAACGAGCGCAACCCTTATTGTTAGTTGCCATCATTTAGTTGGGCACTCTAATGAGACTGCCGGTGACAAGCCGGAGGAAGGCGGGGACGACGTCAAGTCATCATGGCCCTTACGTGTAGGGCTACAAACGTGCTACAATGGTAGTGACAGTGGGCAGCCACTCCGCGAGGAGGAGCTAATCTCCAAAAACTATCTCAGTTCGGATTGTTCTCTGCAACTCGAGAGCATGAAGTTGGAATCGCTAGTAATCGTAGATCAGAACGCTACGGTGAATACGTTCCCGGGTCTTGTACACACCGCCCGTCACGTCATGGGAGTTGGTTCTACCCGAAGGTGCCGTGCTAACTACGGAGGCAGGCAACCACGGTAGGGTCAGCGACTGGGACGAAGTCGTAACAAGGTAGCCGTAGGGGAACCTGCGGCTGGATCACCTCCTTTCTAAGGTTGTATTTGGTGCACATGAAGCACTGTTGCTCGCATATTTCTTCTTTCCTTTATAAGTACAGGATCGGCTAATCCATCTGGTGACGCGGTCCGTTTTTAGTAACGGGCTCGTAGCTCAGCTGGTTAGAGCGCACGCTTGATAAGCGTGAGGTCGGAAGTTCAAGTCTTCCCGGGCCCACCATTTATTATCCTGGGGGTCCTTAGCTCAGCTGGGAGAGCACCTGCTTTGCAAGCAGGGGGTCAGCGGTTCGATCCCGCTAGGATCCACCATTTTTCTTCAAAATGTTCTACGGAATGTTTCGATGAAGAATTTATTCTTCAGTACTTATTCTTAGACATCGTAAATAGGTTTGAAATTTGTCATTGTGAACGCATGACCCCCAAGGACATGTGTTTAGTTACAAAACAATGACAGATGAAAAGACATCATTGATATTCGTAAGTTTATTCTTATGAATGTTTAATGATTTTAGTCATATTCGCGCTTGTAGGGTCGCTTCTTTTTCATAGGAGAGGTGGTCTAGCGGATATGGCTTCCAATGTCTGACAAAACTGAGAACGAGTTGATATTACTAATTAATACAGTATCAATTCAAAACATTCAGATTACGTTTTGGTCCTAGTTCCAAATTTGGACCAATTTGCAGTGCTAATTTTGCAAACAAAGCGGTGCTTTGCTTTGCGGCTTTACCCCTGCGCGTGATATGAATTCAAGCGTTTTGAAGGGCATCTGGTGAATGCCTTGGCAATCAGAGGCGATGAAGGACGTGGCAGGCTGCGATAAGCCCCGATGAGAGGTCAACACTCTTTGACTCGGGGATTTCCGAATGGGGAAACCCACCACTTATGTGGTATCATGCAGTGAATACATAGCTGTATGAGGCAAACCCGGGGAAGTGAAACATCTCAGTACCCGGAGGAAAAGAAATCAACCGAGATTCTGCTAGTAGCGGCGAGCGAACGCGGAACAGCCCAATGGCATTTGTGTAAAAAGTAGAAGTGGATGGAAAGCCACGCCAAAGTAGGTGATAGCCCTGTATACGTAAAAAGCACAAATGTCTTCGAGTAGGTCGGAACACGTGAAATTTTGACTGAATATAGGGGGACCATCCTCTAAGGCTAAATACTCCTGATTGACCGATAGTGAACAAGTACCGTGAGGGAAAGGTGAAAAGAACCCCGATAAGGGGAGTGAAA
>JAJFGR010000024.1 GCA_021776025.1 Alphaproteobacteria bacterium | reverse complement strand
GAAAAAATAGCACGAAAAGGGTTTGGAAAGCTGTCCCGCATTTTTTCAAGAAATGTGAAGGTTACTTTTACGGCCTCACCAAGAGAAGTTGTCCATCAGAAGACTAAAAGAAGCTCTCTGATGGCCTGCGTTGCCCTTGATGGCTTGCGGGAGATCGCCAAAGCGCAGCGCTCTTACGCAGAAAGATACTTGAGAATCGTCAAAGACGCTCTGTGTCAAAACCCGGAAGAGTTTTGTGACCATGATATGTTTCTTGAAATGGCTGCCGCGCACGAAAACCTGACAAATCTGGTTCTCAATGAAATGGCAGAGCTTGTGCATGTCAGAACCAATGCTCATAGCGTATCAACGAGAGTTATTATTGATCTGTGCCGGAAGATTTTTGACAATAAAACGCAGCATAAACACGTTCATGCTCTATTTAACGCTTTAAAAGAAATGATTGTGATGAAACCTCCTCACGGCGGCAAGTCTTCTGCTATTGGTTGGCTGGGAGAGTTAGGCTTGGAAGAAGAACAATACAGGGATGCTGTTTTTCACTTGATAAAACCTTTGATCGACAATGAAATTATGTCCGGGGAAGCGGAACATGCCGGTCACTATATTGGCATCTACGGCAAGGAATTTAGAGAATACAGTGAAGCCGCAATTAAGGCGATGAAACCGCTTATAGAAGAGGCGAGAAAACCTCTCGTAGAGGGGAGTGGGAGATATATTCAGTTCTCAATTAAGGCCGCGAAGCGTATCGGTGACATCATTGAAGCTTTCCCCGAAAAAGAACTCGCTCGGATAGGGCTGGAGCTTATTGTACCGCTGCAGGAAAACAGTCACGATGATGTCAGGCACGCCGCAGATGAACAGGTTGCCCGGATTCAAAATCTCGTTTCGCCATCGCAAACATTTAAACCCGGTGACTTTAAGCCCTGATTATTCAAGGCAAACCGAAGTTTAGTTTTATCGAACAAAAGGAAACCATAATGTCCAGAACAGCAACAGAAGTAGCAAAAGAATATACAGATAATTTTATATTAAAATACAGAACGGATTCGAGACCCAAAGAAGAAAAAATACAGGCTGAATATAATTGGAGAGCAGGCTTTTTCTCTAGACGGGAAAAGTTTCCAAAAAATGATGTATTGGCTGTATTTAAGAACGATAGAGAGTTCTTGGTTTGGCATGAAAGGGAAAGATGTATGAAAAAGACTGAAGCTATACACAGTGTGGGGGCCACAATCCTAGGATTAAGCTTTGCTATGATACAGTCCTCACACAACCTACCTGCATCAAATATTTCTACAGTGATTGGCGTTTTTTTAGTAGGTGCACTCATTACTGCCGGAACATACGGTGCTGTAAAATTTAAAACAGAATTTAATGATATTCGTAAAGATGACGGTTCTATGTGCAAACGCGTTAAAGAGTATCAGGCACAAAACCTCGCACCTTGATTGGTCTTTCTCCGCCGTCATTGCCTGAATTCATTTTTAATGAATTCTAGGGCAACCTATCTTTTGCAGCC
The DNA here is from genome assembly GCA_021776025.1 of Alphaproteobacteria bacterium. Taxonomy (GTDB): domain Bacteria; phylum Pseudomonadota; class Alphaproteobacteria; order Micavibrionales; family Micavibrionaceae; genus TMED27. Next base: position 2,328 of record JAJFGR010000024.1, on the reverse strand, counting down.
TACCCGACATGGATTACCCTAGAATTTATTTCATAAATTCAGGTGATGACGATTTATCCGTAATTCAAAAAAACAGCCTTGCGTGTAATGCGTCTTCCCATTAGGAATAAGCGATACAAACAAGAAAGGCGCAACACCCTATGAAATTCTTTATCGACACCGCAGACATTGATGACATCAAAGATTTGGCCTCTACCGGTCTTTTGGATGGCGTCACGACCAATCCTTCTCTGATTAAAAAAGCGGGCAAAGACTTTATTCCCCTGATTGCTGAAATCTGTGAGGTTGTCAGTGGCCCGGTGAGCGCCGAAGTCGCCGCCACTGATTTTGATACAATGCTCAAAGAAGCGCACAAGCTGCGCGATATTGCTGATAATGTTGCGATCAAAGTGCCGCTCACGCCCGACGGTCTGAAAGTCTGTAAGTCCCTGTCCGATGAAGGCACGCTGGTTAATGTGACACTTTGTTTTAGCGCGGCACAGGCCATCCTCGCCGCCAAAGCGGGCGCGGCTTTTATTTCCCCGTTTGTCGGGCGGCTTGATGATATTGGCGCGGATGGCATGCATTTGATCGCTGAAATTTGCACGATCTACGATAATTATCCGGATTTTGACACCGAGGTTCTGGTCGCTTCCATCCGTTCGCCCATGCATATCGTTGAAGCGGCTAAAATGGGCGCGCATGTGATAACAAGCCCGCCTGATGTTATTCGCAAGCTCTACAGCCATCCGTTGACCGATAAGGGCCTTGCCGCTTTTGTTGAAGACTGGGCAAAAACCGGCCAAAGTATTCTGTAAAAAGGTTGACATATCTGTAGCGCTCCTTTAATAAGTTTTTCATATTACAATGACAAGCGATAAAGGAATGCACAGATGAAACTTTCAAACAAATTTACTGGCTTTGCCATCGGGCTGGCAATTCTTGGATTTGGCGCAACTTCCGCCTTCGCCGGTGAACAAGCAAACCCCATGGCGGATAAAGCTATCACTTTAAAAAAGGACGAGAACATTACGTCGGTGGGGGTGTTCAAAACATGTGATGAAAACCGTCATATTGTTACAACAACTTTGACAGACACTATTTTTGCAAAGGATTTAAGCAAGGTAAGTGCCGCGCAACTTGAGGAAATAAAAAAGAGTTTCTTATCAATATATGGACAAGCTGGCAGCAAAACTCTGGATATGAATGAAACGCAAAAAGACTTCGAATCTCTGTTTGGTGCGGCGCCTTTTCTCTATGGCACTTCGCCTCTCAAACAGAGGGGGCTGCCTAAAGAGATGCTCGAGATTGTGCGCATAACTCAAGCTGGCCTTTCTTTTCGTAAAGCGGCAAAAGATATTCTCGGTGAAAACTGGACCCTCGATGGTGATAAGAAATCGGATAGATATAGTCGTGCTGTTAGCCCAGACGCTTCGCCGCTTTGCAGGGGGAAGAATAGTATGGAGAGAACAAAAGATCTGGTTGAACGTCTTCAAAGGTAGGGATTAACATTGCTCAATCCTATGGTAAACTCGGGGAGACAAAAGATTCTCCGGAGCAAAAAATGCCTTTAAAAGAAACATTGCGCGCGATATGGAAGGACATGACCAATTTTAATGGTCCTTACCGTCCTGCTCCGGAAGTGAAAGAAAAGCTGGAAAAGATGGGGTATGATTTTAGATTGGTGGCGCTATCTTTCGGTTTCGTCCCTGCCTTGGCCTATAATATTTCTTCGCCGCAGGGGGAAAGAATTGGTCAGGTTTTTAACGGTAAAGCGGCCACCGCGCAATATCAGAAGGATTATGCGCAGGTTGTGGAAGAGTGCAAACCAGCGCTGTCCTGATTATCACAGAAAAAGAGTGCTGTTGTCGCTAAAATCCCGTGATCTTTATGGTCGGTGTGGTTATAATTGTTATGGTATAGTTCTTTTAAAGGATTTCTGGAATGTCTAATACCATGACCGACACCGAAGATTTACAAAATATAACCGCTGAAGAGATTATCGCCTGGTTGCGTGATAATCCGAATTTTTTGGATGAATATCCGCAAGCCTGCGACCTGATGGCGCCGCCAAAAGCGGTCAGCGGCAAAGGCGTGGTAGATTTTCAGCAATTCATGGTTAAGCGTTTGCGCGAAGACCGTGATGACATTGTTGAAGAGGCCCGCGAAATTGTGGAGACCAGCCGCGCGAATATGAGCAATCAGGCGCGGATTCAAAATGCCGTTCTCATGTTGATGGATGCGCGCGATTTTGAAGATTTTATTCATACGATTGTGATGGATTTCACCGCACTGCTGGATCTTGATATTATTGCTCTGATTATCGAAGCCGATGGCGACGTTATTCCT
>JAJFGR010000023.1 GCA_021776025.1 Alphaproteobacteria bacterium | reverse complement strand
ACAAGAATCAAAGATTCTTTGCATTGGATTTCATCAATTCTAATTCCTGACTTGAACTGTTTTAATGGTGATTCTACATCATGAGTGAATGGATATCCGCTCCACTTACCCGAAGAGGATTTTGTAGAATTATTTACTTTGTCAACTACACAGATACCGTCTTGATATGTTGTTCCAGGTCCACAATTCTCAAAGATTGGTTCTTCTTGCTCTGGTTCTGGAACAAATCTGTCTTTGACATCAAGTTCTATCTGATCATTCCATGAGCTTTTTTGCAGCTCACCAGACCTGAAATGATTTGCAACATATGAGATACTAAGAAATATTTTTTCATGTTCAATATGAGGATCTACAGTAAGAGTTACAGGAATTCTTTTGATTTGTCCTTGTGTGATTTCAATAGAATCAACGTCAACTTGAATAAACTTTTGAGCGCTTGATGGATTTACCTCAATTACAGGAGAAAAATTATTCAACGCATACGGTCCAGAGGTGTACAAAAATCTGATAGTCATGACAGTTGACTGGCCTGCAACAATTTCAGATAATGGAGGATCAATACTTGAATATCCATTAAATGATTCTTCGGCAAATGAATTTGTTGCCACTGGAATTAGTGCAAGAGTAAATACAGCAATTATTATCAAAAGCCTAGTCTTCATTTTCTTTTTCTCCAAATTAAAAATCCAATCATCCCAATACATACAATGACAGAAATCAACACAAACAATCCCCCAATACTGATGTAATAATATGTTATAATTATCTCAAAACTGTCCTGGTTAGAGTCAGAGTATTTTGTTGTATTTAGAACTCTGTCTTCTTTTTTGAACATTGATTCAGGATAATCTCCAATTGCAGGTGCCTCATCATGGATAAAATAGTAAAAATAAACATTATAGTTTTGCTGATTTCCAAATTGTGACCCGTAGTAAATCCATTCATCGAGTATTCCTTTATCTACAGCATAGTTCATTTCACTTTTTTTAATCTCCATCCATTCAGTTCCCTTGTATTCATAATATTGATCCCATGCTGCTTTGACTTCTGATTTGGATACTGGCCACATGTCAAAACATGGTGCATCAGACCAATCCGTATTGAGTTTACAGTCAGCATATGCATTAACAATAACAAATACCCCTGAAAATATGATTCCAAACATTAACAAAAAAAATACTTTCATAACACCATGATCAAAAATATTTTGTTTATAACGATTGATAAAATCTCGATTTTACCCAACTTGTAATGACTTGTGGATTAAATAGAATTCTTTATCAAGATACATCAACAGAAACAATTAGGAAATGAAAACTAGGTTGGCAATAATCATTGTGATTGGAGTATCGTTATTTGGCATATTTTCAATAAATGGTGCAGACGGCTCTGTTTCTTTAGATTCCAAATCCTTCTATGACCTGTATTATGAAAATGAACTAGTTGTAAAGGGCACTGTGATTTCTTTGCAAGATGACCCTGCAGACGAGCAATTACAGAGATATGATATTAAAATAATTGAACGACTATCCGTATCTCAGCAAACATCTAGTCTGATAACTGTCTTTGCCCCAAAGGGGGAAAATTCTTTTGATGCTGATGATATTGTATTTTTGTATCTAAACAAGTCTGATGCAAAATATATGATTTCTCCTTATTCATTTAAAATACATCCCAACTGCAAAGACCTGTCTTTTTCAGGCCTTTCATATCTGCCCTGGCAAGGTAGGCCACGTTCAGCAACTACTGGAACGTTTCCTGAAATCTTGGACATGCAGGGAAACCGTTCTCCATCACTGGATGTTGGAACATCATATAATATACAGACGGACAAGTTTCGGTTTGAGCCAACTGATCAATTAGATCTAGAAATAATTATACAAAATTTAGATACTGGTGAAGTAGTTTTAAAGGAACGTAAAATACATCAGGGCAATCCTTGCAGCTGGAAAAATGTACAGTGGTCTGTGACTCCGGATAAACAAGGGAATTATTTTACAATGGTTACAAAACATAAGCAGCTTTTTAGCAATAATATTATTAGACCAACTCTAATTCAAACTGCAGAGTTTACAGTCGGAACTGATGACTCTTTATTTTCTGCAACATCATCTGGTACAAATCCCTCTCTGATGAATCAGTTACGAGTTGGCATACCTGCAGAACATATAGTGTGTCGCCATGCAGATATTCTTGTCTTCAAGTATTCAGATAGTGCACCTGTATGTGTAAGGGAGCAATCTGTTTCAAAACTAATTGAGAGAGGTTGGGCGGTAAACTCTCTTAACAGTACTAGTGATGCACAATACTGCCAGACTAATCATGGTACTTGGGATGGCCAGTATAATGAGTGCACAGGAATTACAGAATCTCAATGCAGTTCTGTTGGAGGTGATTACTTTCCATGTGAAAATTGTGCAAGACATAATACTGGAGATGAACCAACAATTTGTCCATCTATGTGTTATAGGGTATGTGAAATGCCCTGATTGAATTTATCAAATTTTAATCGAGATCGCTAAAAAATAAGCTCGCAAAACCAACTTATTTAATTCAAAATACAGGTGTTTTGCAAAATAATTAATAATAGAAACCATATATTCATGTAAGTATTTCAGATAATTAGGAATAATTTTCAAAAGTAATGAAATATGCAGCAAAATACTGAGGTATAAGATAATTAATGATAAATAAAGAGGAGTAATGAAGGAAAAACATGTCAAAATGTGAAGAATGTGATGCAGATATTTCAATCCCAAGTGATGCACTTGAAGGGGAAATTGTAACATGTCCTGAATGTGGCGCAAGTTTTG
>JAJFGR010000022.1 GCA_021776025.1 Alphaproteobacteria bacterium | reverse complement strand
GTTGATCACCCTGATGGATCAGACCCTGATGATGTGATCTGGTTGAAGTTCGAAGTTGAGATTGTTGATTTTGACGGTGATACAGATACTGCAATTATCGGTGTTGATCTGCATGATGGCGGCCCTGTTGCCCATGATGATTGTGTTGAGTTTAATGCAGCCGATGGCGCGTTGAACGGCAACGTTGTTGATAACGATCAGCAAGGCCCGGACACACCAGCAACGGTTCTGCAGGTGAAGTTTGGTACTGATACATTTGATGTGCCAACTGACGGTACCGACACAGTGATTAACGGCCAGTTCGGTGCACTGACGATCGATAATACAGGTGACTATACGTATGATCTGTTCGATAACGCATTTGCTGGTACAGGTGCAGGTACAACGGCGACGTTGAACCCTGTTGTTGCTGATACTTCTGGGACGGCTGCAAGCTTTACTAAAAATGGTATCACTGTGACATCTAAGACAGGCGTTGACCTGACTTGGTATAACGGTACCGGTTCAGGTATCGGTATTGGCGGCGATCTGAAAGTTTATCCTAACCCGGATGCTTTGGAAGTTGATTTTGCGCCAGCACAGAAAGTGATATTTACGATTGGTGATATTGGATCAAACAATCTGACAAGTGATTTGCAGTTTGTTCTGAATTTCCAAGATGGCACAAGCGAAACTGTTATCTTTGATATCGCGACAGTTACACCAGTGAATGAAACTGTAACGGTTTCATTCGACTCTGCGGATTACTCTGGGAAGCTTATAGATTCTGTTGATATGCCTTTCTATAATTCTTCGTTTGTTCTGAATAATGTTGTGGTTGAATATCCTGGTGAACACCCTGAGTGTGTTGAAGACCAGTTCGAGTATGTTTTGAGTGACTTTGACGGTGATACGGATACTGCGGTGCTGAAAATCAAAGCTTTTGCACCGGAAGATGTCTTTATCGTTGGTGACAATGTTGATGATACTGAAGGTGAGCAAACACCATGGATCGTTGGCGGCGGCAGTGAAGAAATTCTTGGCGGCGCGGGCAATGATCTGCTCGTTGGTGATGCCGGCGGTTCACGTCTTGTTAATCAGGACCAGGATTATAACTTTGTTTATATTCTCGATACATCTGGTTCTATGGGCGCGAATGATCCGAATGATGGGAACACAAGCCGCATTGAGATTTTGATTGATGCTGTGAAAAGTCAGATGAGTCAGTTTGATGCTTATCAAAATGGCCAGATTAAAGTTCACCTTGTATCGTTCTCTACGAACGTAAAATCGACATTCACAGTTGATTTCTCTGATGCGAATGCGCTGGCACAAGTTGTTGCTTATCTTGATGCGCAAGATGGTGATGGCCTGACAAACTATGAATCGCCGCTTCAGGCTGCGAATGATTGGTTGGGTGGTAACGAGCCTTTGGGTAATGCTATTACCACGACATATTTCATCTCTGATGGTGAACCAAACCGTTACGTGAATGATCAGGGTCAGACGCAGAATCCTCCAGGTAATGATGCCGAGGAAGAAGCGATTATCATCGCTGAAATCACAGGCACCGATACAACGACAAGTGATGGCACATTTGGTGACAACACAGACGAAGTTGGTACATTGCAAGGTTTAAGTGATGAAGTTGTTGGTGTTGGTATCTCAATTAATGACAATAACGTTCTGAATACAATCGATTCAGATGCCACAGCGACTTACATCGATGATGCCAATGATCTGCAGGCTGTTCTTGACGGTGCAAATCCACTGAATCAATTGGCTGCTACTGGCGGCGATGACATTCAGGGCGGTGACCGCGATGATCTGATTTTCGGTGATGTATTGATGACTGATGATCTGGCGAGCGATCAAGGCCTTACCACAAATGATGGTGCTGGCTGGGAAGTTTTTGCCAAGCTTGAAAATGGCGAAGGTAACGATGCTGGTTGGACGCGCGCTGATACAATCAATTACATCCGTGCGAATGCTGAAGATCTGGCCGGTGAGTCAACAAACGCTCAAGGTGATGGCCGCACTGGCGGCGATGACATCATTGATGGCGGCGCTGGCAATGACACAATCTTTGGTCAGGAAGGCGACGATCGCATTACTGGTGGCGCGGGCGATGATACGCTTTATGGCGGTAGCGGTGCTGACTCATTCGCGTTTGATAACATCAGTGACGGCGTTGATACAGTTAAAGATTTCGATCTTGGCGAAGGCGATGTTCTCGATGTTGCTGCCTTGCTTGTTGGCTATAACGCTTTGCAAGACAGCATTAACGATTTCGTATTCACCACAGAAGTTGCCGGTGACACCATTGTTGCTGTTGATGAAAATGGTAGTGGTAATATAGCCAATGCGACGCAAATCGCTGTGCTTGAATCTGTTACTGGTCTGGATATTGAACAGATGACCAATAACGGTGAAACAACAGTTTAAAGTCTTAACAGAAGCCAATAAGCCCTTTTGGGCTTTTGGTTCTCTCTAAAAAGCCCGGTTTTCTTAATGGAGGCCGGGTTTTTGCTGAACTTTGCCAAGAATGCCATTAAAGTCCGTTAATACTTTGAAATAAGGCCATAAAAATTATGCAAAGCGCTTGCATCTTGATGAGAAAAGAGGCATAAGTAGGGTTGATTTCAAGCTGTGGATAACTTTTGTCCAGCTGCACAGAATTTAAGATTTTTTGAGTGAGAGGAATAAGCCCGTGATTTTTAAAACAAACACACTACGTACATTGTGTCTTACAGTTTCGACTGTGGCGTTGATTGGCATCGGGGGCGGTAGCGCTATGTCCCAAGATGAGGCCTTACACAAATCTTTAAGTATTTCATTGAAAGATGCTGTTTCGACGGGCGTTTCGACCAACCCTGAATATGGCGTAGTTGCGGCGAGCCGCCGGGCGACAGACGAAGAACTTGAGCAAGGCCGCGCTTTGTTTTTGCCATCTGTCGATATGCGCGCAGATGCCGGGTATGAGCACAGTGATGACCCTGCTACACGCGGCGGCGTTGACGGTGATGACGAAGAGAATTTGTTCCGTAAAGAAGTTTCTCTAACTCTCACACAAATGCTGTTTGATGGCTGGGACTCAAAATATGAAGTGGCTCGCCAGCAAGCGCGCGTCGCATCCTCTGCCAACCGGGTTCGTGAAACGTCTGAGCTTGTTGGTCTTTCAATTGTTGAATCTTACCTCGAAGTTTTGCGTCAGCGCCAATTGCTGGTTATTGCCCGCCAAAATGTTGCAGATCACATTGCCATTTTGGATCAGATCCAAGATGGTGTGAATGCTGGTCGTTCAACGCAAGCTGATTTAGAACAAGCAAAAGCGCGTTTGGCTGCTGCTAAAGCTGGTGAGTCCAGTACACGTCAGGCTTTGCGGAATGCTGAAAGCCAATACCGCGCTGATGTTGGTGATGCACCGGGTCAGCTCAATATGCCGGTTATTCCTTATGATACTTTGACAGCCGGGGTTGATGAAGAAGTTGAAAAAGTTTTGGCTTACAGCCCGACTTTGGATATTTTTGCGTCTGACATTGAAGTGGCTTATGCCGAAGCGCATCAGACACGCTCAACATTTTATCCGCAGGTTGATTTGCAGCTGAATGGCCGCACCGGTCATGACATTAACGGTGTTGAAGGTCGTGATACCAGCGCATCTGCTCTGGTTGTTGTGAACTGGAACCTTTACCGCGGTGGTGCCGATATGGCCCGCTCTCGTGAATTTATCCATCGCCATCAGCAAGCTAAAGAAGGTCGCAGTGAAGCCGCACGTCAGGTTGAAAATGATGTGCGTCAAACTTGGGCGTCTATGGTTTCAGCCGGTGAGCGTGCACGTGAATTTGCTGCGCAAGCCGATGCCAACACAGAAGTTGTAAAGGCTTATAAAGATCAGTTTAATTTGGACCGCCGGACATTGCTTGATGTTCTGGATTCACAAAATGAGCTTTTCGTTTCCCGCTCTAATACAATTAATGCTGAATTCTTGGAAATGTTTGCTGTTTACCGTCTGATGGCGTTAAAAGGCAGCTTGCTTCCAACTCTTGGCATCGAGTATCCTAGAGAGAGTGTTGTGGCATCAGAAGATAGCTGGAGCACAGACGAAAAGTTTGAGGCTCAGTAAAAAGGCCTCTTTTCTCTAACCGAAAAGGCCTTTTCAACCGGTGACCGAAAAAAGCTCGAAGAAATCGAAGCCCTCTAAACCCGAACAGGGTACCAATCAGGATCAGCCTGTAGATCAGGCTGAGACTTCCCAAGCAGAAACTGTCGATAAAGAAGGCGATTCCTGGCCATTGCAGGCCGACCGGATGGCTATTCGCATGCCTTTGGTCGATTGTTTGCGGATGATGGCTGGGCATTATGGCCGCCGCACCAGCAATGACGGCCTAGTGGCCGGACTGCCCATTCCCAATAAAGGTATTACGCCTTCACTGTTAATTCGCGCAGCAGAGCGCGCGGGCATGCAGGCCACGATCGCGGATCGAAGTCTTGAATCTCTGGCGATTGCGCCGAATTTACCATGTATTATGACTCTCGAAGAGGGCCAAGCCTGCATTTTGTGGGATATCAAATATCCAAAGAAACACCCACCCAAGAAACAGATTGGTGAAGGCGGCACGCAGGGCGATATTGAGTTTCATCCTGAAACATCCTTTATCGTCCAGTTCCCGGAAACGCCGGATGAGAAGCAAACGCTAACGCTAGAGCAGCTTAAGAATCTTTATACTGGTTATGCGTTTTTTATCCGCCCTGTTGCCCGCGTTGATGACCGCGCTGGGCCGGCGGAGATTGATACGGGCCGTGATTGGTTCTGGTCGGCGTTTTGGAAGAATAAAACGCTGTATAAGGAAGTGGTGGTTGCGGCGGTGATTATCAATCTGTTCGGGATTGCCGGTTCGCTGTTCATCATGAATGTTTATGATCGTGTGGTGCCGAATGGTGAAGCCGCACTTCCTACGCTGTGGGTCTTGGCTGCGGGTATTATGATTGTGTATTTCTTTGATTTTATGTTGAAGAATTTACGGGCGCATTTTCTTGATTATGCCGGGCGGAAAGCCGATGTGGTGATTTCTGCTGCGCTGTTTGAACAGATGATGGGCATGAGCATGGCGCACCGCCCGCCAAGCGCTGGGGTTTTGGCGGCGAATATGAAAGAATTTGAGACGCTGCGTGATTTCTTTACGTCTGCGACGATGGTGGCGCTGCTTGATCTGCCGTTTGTGTTTTTGTTTATTGCGATTATTGCCGTATTGGGCGGGCCGGTTGCGTTTGTGCCGCTGGCGGCGATACCGTTGATTGTCGGGATGGGATTTTTCCTGCAAAAACCATTACAAAAGGTGATTAAAGAAAGCTTGCATGAGAGCGCTTTGAAGAATGCGCTTTTGTTCGAAACGATTATCGGGTTGGAAACAATCAAGGTACAGGCCGCGGAAGGCCATACGCAGCGTAGCTGGGAAGAGCTGAGCGAAAAGGCCTCTCGTACCTCTGTTAAGTCACGCCAGATTGCCTCTTTTGCGCAGAACTGGGCGATGCTTATTCAGCAAGCTGTCAGCGCCGTGATTGTGATTGTCGGGGTTTATCTGATTGCTGATGGTGCCTTGTCGATGGGGGGCTTGATTGCGTGCGTTATTTTATCTGGACGCGCGATGGGTCCTTTGGCGCAAGTTGCGGGTCTTATGACGAGGTTGGCGCAATCGCGTGAGGCACTGGATCAGCTCGATGATATGATGAAGAAACCGGTCGAGCGCCCCACAGGCAAGCATTTCATTACCTTACCGCACGTACAGGGCCGCATTGAGTTTCGCGACGTTGTGTTTAATTATCCGGGTCAGACAACACCCGCACTGAACGGTATTAGCTTCATGATTGAACCGGGTGACAAGGTCGGGATTATCGGCGCGGTGGGTTCGGGGAAAACCACGCTGGAGCGTTTATTGATTAATCTTTATGAGCCAGCTTCTGGCTCCGTGCAGATCGATGGGACAGACGTACGCCAGATTGATCCGGGTGATTTGCGCCGCAATGTAGGATCTGTACAACAAAGCCCGCAGCTGTTTTTTGGTAGCGTCCGGCAAAATATCACGATGGGCCATGAAACAGCGCCGGATAAAGCTGTACTGCGTGCGGCTGAGCTTGCGGGCGTTACAGAATTTTTGAAAGAGTCTGCTGCGGGGCTTGATACACAAGTTGGAGAGCGCGGTGAAGCGCTTTCGGGTGGACAGCGCCAATCAGTCGCGATTGCGCGCTCGCTGGTTTATGATCCACCGATTATTGTGCTGGATGAGCCGACTGCTTCGATGGATCCGGCTTCTGAAAACCGTTTGAAAAAACGTCTGGCGGAGGTTTGCAAGGATAAGACCGTGATGCTGATTACGCATAAAGGCGCGATGTTGGAGCTGGTTGATAAATTGATCCTGATTGATCGGGGCCGCCTTGTAGCCTATGGCCCGAAAGATGATGTTATCCGCAAATTACAGGCACGCCAATATGGCACAGATGCCGAGAATACGAGTGTTTAGATTATGAGTGATGACGCACAAAAGAAACCTGAATTGAAGCTGGGCATTCCCCCTGAAAACCAAAAGGGCCAACCTAAAGCTATCTATGATGATAACAAAACCATCAATGATACTGATGAATGGAATGCGGTGCGCGATAACTGGGCGAAGGAACAGGCCGATAAACTGCATGCGCGGGCTCTGGCTGTTTTTGATACGGACGATGATATGCCGCTATCAAAACATTTGCTGCTCATTGCGATTGCCTCGTTCATTGCGATTTTTATTGTTTGGGCGAATTTTGCTTCGCTTGATGAAGTGACGCGCGGGGATGGTAAGGTTATTCCGTCCAGTGATATTCAAGCGATGCAAACGCTTGATGCTGGCGTTATTGAGAAAATACTGGTGCGTGAAGGTGATGTGGTTGTGGCTGGTCAGCCTTTGATGCAGCTTGATTCTATTCAAGCGGAATCGGATTTGGGCGCTAATCAATCGCGTTATCTGGGGCTTTTGGCCTCTATTACCCGGCTTTCTGCGGAAGCTGAGGGTAAAGGCACCGTTGAGTTTCCCGACGAGGTGATGAAAGGTTCGCCGCAAAGCGTAACGGAAGAACTTAATGCGTTTCGCGCGAACCAGCAATCGATGAACGGGCAGCGTAATGTTTTGCAACAACAGATGAGCCAGCGTGAGTCTGAGCTGCGCGAGGTGAGCACACGCATTGCGGATACGCGCGGGGTGATTGGTATGCAGCAACAAGAGGCTAACATGGTGCGGCCATTGGTTGAAAAAGGCAGCGCGCCGAAAATGGAATTGCTGCAGCTTGACCGGGTCATTAAAGAAAAGCGCGCGGAATTGAACAGCTATACCTCTTCTGTACCGCGTATTAAGTCCTCTATCAGTGAAGCGCAGGCGCGGATTGATGAGCTGGAAACCAATATGAAAGCGCAAGCGCAGGCCGAGCTTGGTGCGAAGCTGATTGAGATGAATGAGATTAAAGAGCGCCTCGGCGCACTGGAGCAGCGCAAGGGCCGCACTGAGCTTAAATCTCCGGTGAACGGGACAATTCAGGAAATTGCCGTCAATACAATTGGCGGGGTTGTCCGCCCTGGTGAGGATATCATCAAGATTGTGCCGCAGGATGATCAATTGATTATTGAAGCGAAAGTGCGACCATCGGATCGGGCGTTTATTTTCCCCGGACAAAAAGCCGTGATTAAGATTACTGCCTATGATTTTTCCATCTATGGCGGGCTCGACGGACAGCTGGTGGATATCTCTGCCGATACGATTGAAGACCAAGAGGGCAACACATTTTACCGCGTTAAACTTCGCACGGATAAGACTGAGCTGACCCGCAAAGGGGAGGTGCTTCCGATCACAGTCGGTATGGTCGCTAGCGTTGATATTTTGACGGGTAAGAAAACGGTGATGGAATATTTGCTCAAGCCGTTCCGCAAAACGCTTCAAAACGCCATGAACGAGCGTTAGGTTTTTTCTGCGACGAGAAACCCATATTGAATCTGTTTCTTTGATTTAATTAGGCGGACTCCATGGTGTTCTGCGTGGCTTTTGACTTTGAAGCCTGCATTTTTGGTTAATTGTTGTATATACTTTTTTGAGTAATTTCTGACTTCTTTAGAGTCTCTTATATACCCGCTTGTCGCGTGGGTTAATCCGAGTATTCCACCTTTTTTAAGGGCTCTGGAGGCTTCTGCAAAAAAATGCGATAGATTATCGATATGCTCTAAAGCACCAGAGCAGGCGACAATGTCAGCCGTTCCGCTTTCAACAGGCCAATACTCTTTTTGCAAATCACATTTTTTTAAAAAAGTTGCCACTTTTTTTTCTTGGGCCTTTTTTAGCATTGACCCTGAGAAATCTAGACCGTGTATGACAGCACTTTTAAAATGCCGTTGTAATTTTTGTGATAATAATCCGGTTCCGATTGCGGCATCTACGATGATGGGGACGAGTTTTGGTTCTTTTATACTATTGTTAATAGCCAGTGCTAATATTTCAGGAGCACGGTATTTCATTTCTTTTACGCGCGTGGAGTCGTAATCATTTGCCCAGTTGAAATATTGTATTTTAAGTAGGAGCTTTTTTAACATAGTGCGTATATAAGGAAAATGTTTTTATATGTCAAATATTTATAAGGTAAATATTTAAAAACGCCCGTGACTTATGTGTTGTGCGCCGTTAAAAAGGCTTATGGAACAAAAAGCAGAACAACAGATACAGATTACCTTTCCTGATGGTGCTAGCCGCGAATATGGCGCTGGCGTTACGGGCATGGAAATTGCCGAGAGCATTGCTAAATCGCTGGCGAAGGCTTCGATTGCCGTAAAGGTTGATGGGGTGCAGCGCGATTTATCCGATCCGATTTTTGAGGATGCGGGGTTGGAGATTATCAAACTCGATAGCGATGAAGGCCTTGAAATTATGCGCCACACTGTCGCGGCGCAGCTTTTGGCGCGCGCGGTTAAGAATTTGTATCCGGACGCGAAGCTGGCGATTGGGCCGACTATCGAGAATGGTTTTTATTACGACGTGGAGTTTTCGAAAGCGCTTTCATCTGAAGATCTTGAGAAAATCGAAAAAGAGATGCGCAAGATTAGCGAAACAAATGCTCGAATCGTGAAAAGCCTGAATAGTAAGTCAGATGCGGTCTCTGCATTTAAAGAGCGCGGGGAAGATTACAAGGTTGAGATTGTTGAGGGCGCGGATCAAGAAGATGATTTCCAGCTCTATACTCAGGGCGATACGGGTTTTGTTGATTTATGCCGCGGGCCACATTTGCCATCGTTGAAACATGTTGGCGTGTTTAAACTTATGAGCATTGCCGGGGCTTATTGGCGCGGGGATAGTTCTAAAGCCATGCTGACACGCATTTACGGTACAGCGTGGCGCAATGATAAAGAGCTGCAGGAGTATCTGCTTCAGCTTGAAGAAGCGGAAAAACGCGATCACCGTAAACTCGGCAATGAAATGGATTTGTTCCATTTTCAGCTCGAGGCGCAGGGGTCTGTGTTTTGGCATCCAAAGGGTTTTACAGTTTATAACCAGATGGAGGCTTATATTCGCCGCCGTTTGAACCATGCCGGATATGATGAAATTAAAACGCCGCAATTGATTGATAACAAGCTTTGGGAAAAATCCGGGCACTGGGGTAAATACCGCGAGAATATGTTTGTGGTGCCGGATGAAATTCCTTCGGGCGATGATGACGGCCCGGTGGTGAGTGATAAGGCGTTTGATAAGCTGATGGCTTTGAAGCCGATGAACTGCCCGGCGCATGTACAGGTGTTTAACCAAGGCATTAAATCTTACCGTGATTTGCCTATTCGCTTGGCGGAGTTTGGCTGTTGCCACCGCAATGAGCCGCATGGCGCTTTGCACGGATTGATGCGTGTACGTCAGTTTACACAAGATGATGCACATATTTTTTGCCGTGAAGATCAGATCACCGATGAAGCTGTGATGTTTTGTGATTTGCTGAAAGCTATTTATAGCGATCTGGGTTTTGAAGATGTGGCGGTGGCGCTGTCGCTGCGACCCGAAACTCGCGTTGGAGATGACGCGCTGTGGGATAAAGCCGAAGAAGGTTTGCGCAAGGCGCTGGTTAAAACCGGGCTGGAGTTCCGTGAAGATGAAGGTGAAGGCGCGTTTTATGGTCCTAAAATTGATTACCAAATTCGCGATGCAATTGGCCGGACCTGGCAATGCGGAACGTTGCAACTTGATTTCAACTTGCCCGAGCGGCTTGATGCGAGCTATATCGGTGAAGATGGGGCGAAACACCGCCCGGTGATGCTGCATAGAGCGATTTTGGGCTCTCTGGAGCGCTTTATTGGCGTGATGATTGAGAATTATGCCGGGAAGTTGCCCTTGTGGCTGGCACCTGTGCAGTGCGTTGTAGCGACGATTACCGGCAGCGCTGATGATTACGCGAAAGAAGTTTATGGAGCTTTGAAGGAAGCGGGCATTCGCGCGGAGCTGGATATTCGCAACGAGAAAATTAATTACAAGGTGCGTGAGCATTCAGCCGTTGGAAAAGTGCCGAATTTGTTTGTTGTCGGCGCGCGTGAAGCGGAAGAGAAAACAGTGGCTATTCGCCGTTTGGGGTCGAAAGACCAAACTGTTGAAAGTACAGACGCGGCTATCGCAGCTCTTGTTGAATTTTCCAAACCGCCGTTTTAGCGTATGAGCACGCTTTCAGACAGTATTGAACATATTATCGTTCCACGCACCGCGGATATTGGTAATTTCGAAGTGCACCGCGCTTTGCCGTCGAAAGAACGGCAGATGGTCGGGCCGTTTATTTTCTGGGACCAAGCTGGGCCGGGGGAATTTCTGACGAACCAAGGCGTCGATGTGCGTCCGCATCCGCATATTGGTCTGTCGACCGTGACATATCTTTTTTCCGGTAGCCTCGACCATAAAGATTCACTTGGGTGTGGGCAACGCATTGTGCCCGGTGATGTGAACGTGATGACATCTGGCAGCGGTATTGTCCATTCTGAGCGAACTGGTCAGGATGTGCGTCAGCAGCCGTCCAATCTTTACGGCATACAATCGTGGCTCGCCTTGCCGAAAAACCGTGAGGAAGATGCACCGGCTTTTGATCATACGGCGAAAGCCGAACTTCCTGAGCTGGAATATGAGGGTATGAAGGCGCGCGTGATTATGGGTTCGCTTTGGGGAAAAACTTCAAGCGTAAAGAGTTTTACCGATACGCTGTATCTGGATGTGCAGCTTGATGCGGGCGGAACATTTGAATTGCCGGTTGAAGCGGAAGAGCGCGCGATTTATGCGTTGGACGGGAAAATCGAGATTGGCGGCGTTGCCTATGACCCGATGCAGCTTTTGGTGCTACGTCCTGGCGAGCAGATTGTCGTGAAGGCGCTTGAACCCGTACGTATGATGGTGCTGGGCGGCGAGGTGATGGACGGTCCCCGTCATATCTGGTGGAACTTTGTGTCTTCGTCGAAAGACCGGATTGAACAGGCCAAGGAAGATTGGCGCGAAGGGCGTTTTGATAAAGTAGAAGATGACCCGGAATTTATTCCTTTGCCTGAGACTTAAAACCCTTGCCAGAGCCTAGAATCCCGCTTATTAATGTTTTTCAAACCTTTACAGTTTATGATTTAAAAGCTTTAACAATTTAAGGAGAATAACCGATCGCTAGACCAATGAATAACCGCCCGCCTCGTAAGCCGTCCGGCCCGCGCGTGAATGAAATGATTGTAGCTGAGGAGATCCGTGTTGTTGGGGCCGATGGTGAAATGCTCGGTGTTATGAGTGTTGAGGCTGCTATTAAAGCAGCGGATGAAGAAGGTCTGGATCTGGTTGAAATTTCTCCAAATGCCGCGCCGCCTGTGTGCAAAATTCTCGATTACGGCAAGTATAAATACGAACAGCAGAAAAAAGCCGCCGAAGCGCGCAAGAATCAAAAAACTGTTGATGTTAAAGAAGTTAAAATTCGCCCTGGTATTGAAGATCACGATTATCAGGTCAAAATGCGCAATGCGCGTAAATTTCTTGAAAATGGCGATAAGGTGAAAGTGACGATGCGTTTTCGCGGCCGGGAAATGGCGCACCAGAATATCGGTTTTGATTTGCTGAAACGTATGATTGAAGAGTTATCGGATGTTGGTAAGGTTGATCTTCATCCGAAAATGGAAGGGCGTCAGATTATTATGGTGCTCTCCTCCGAGATTGCTAAATAGTCTTTTGAATTTACTTTCTGACTTTGTTACTTCGCTCGTCACCTAGGTAATCTAGGATCGCTCGCTTGTGCCTTGTCAGAAAATAAATTAATGTGACTACACAAAAGGGGCTGCGAAGCCCCTTTTTAAATGCTTATGCGGTGTGGCCTTTAAACCTGACCTTCAATCCATTCTTGGAGTTGTGACTTCGGCATACCGCCGACACGGGTATCGACGACCTGACCATCTTTGAAAATCATTAATGTCGGAATGCCGCGTACACCGTATTTTGTCGGTGCTTCGAGGGCTTCCTCAATATTAACCTTTACGACTTTGATTTGGTCTTTCATTTCATCGGCTAGCTCGTCAACGATAGGGGAGAGCTGTTTACATGGGCCGCACCATTCGGCCCAAAAATCAACGACAACGGGTTTGTCGGATTGTAAAACTTCATCTTCAAAATTTGTATCTGTAACGGCAACACTGGACATATTCATATTCCTTTCAAACAACGCATTTAATTAACTATAGGTTAGCGCGTCCATAGATCAAGAGGGTAGATCAAGGGGCATTAAAAACGGCCCGTCTGTCCACAATAAAGCACCCTTGATTGTTCGTCCTTCGTAAATCTGGTGCAGTAGTGCGGCGTAGGTTTGCATTTGCTCCTGATAGATTTGGGGGACTTTACCCGGGGCTTCCGGTGGCGGGCGGTTGGTTTTATAATCAATAATCCAGATTGTATCGTCTGTGATGCATAGTCGGTCAATTTGAGCACTGATCAGGCCTTTGCCTTCAAGCATCCCGGTGAGCGGTACTTCGGCCAGTGAACCGGCGCTGAATATAGGGGCAAAATCCGGGTGGTTTAGCACGTTCAGCGTTTCTTTCACTATATCAGCCCGAATATCGGGCGCTAATTCACTTCCGTAGCGCTTTATAAAGCCCGTAGAGGCCTGCGTCCAATTTTCTTTAGGCAATTCAGGTAGGAGCTGTAAAAGCTTGTGTGTGAGGTTCCCACGAAGGAAACGCTGCGTGCCAGCATTTTTGAGGGGTGAAAGGGTGGTGTCAAGCAATTGAGAAGGGCGGAAAACCTTGGCTTCCGTGTCTTCGGGGGGCGCTAGTTTATGTAACCAGCCGGGTATTTCGACGTCTGTTTCCGGTTTGTGATCTTGTTTGGCAAGACCATCGGGCTCATGGATCTGGGGGTTGGAGAGTTGCAGGCCACCGGATTCGGTTTTTTGAGTGTCTTGCAGGCTTTCTAATCCATTTTGGATCAATTGATACCAGCATCCTTCGGGCAGCGCGCCCGGCGTTTGTTTTTTATTGAGCGCGCCGCCGATATAAAGGCGGTCCTCGGCCCGGGTCATGGCGACGTAGAGCAGGCGGCGATATTCCTCGCTTAAGCGCTCATCCAGCGCGGCCATTGCTTCTTTGTATGTTTCGCAGTCCATATCCTTGCGCGGGGACCATAGCGGAACATTCAGGCCGGTTTGCCCCGGCCATAACAGGCGTTTTTCTGCGCGGTTCGGGGCGCTGGCAGCTCCAGATATTGTATCGGGTAAAATCACGATGGGCGCTTGCAGACCTTTGGCACCATGAATGGTCATGATTTGCACTTCATTGGCTTCACTATGTTGCTGGCGCTTGATTTCCTGGGTTTGGCTGGCTTGATGATGCACGAAATTTTGTAGCGCGGCGGGCTCGTTTTGTTCAAAATTGCGCGCGATATTGAGCAGTTCATCCAGCGGATCCATGGCGTCTTTGCCCAGACGGCTCATCATCGCCCGGCGTCCGCTTATAGTATCTGCCGGGCAGGGGGTTTGCAGGAGATGGGTAAAAAAATCAAAGGGGCTGGAGGTTTTTGCGCGGGTTTGAAGATCGCTGAGCCAGTTTTTGACATCCTCAAAATCTGATTGCCCTACGCGGCTCCACAGGCTTTCACCTTCACGGCCTGCAGACAGGCTATAAAGCTCTTCTTCGGTCAGCCCTATCAAGGGGGATTTAAGTACGCAGGCCAAGGTTAAATTGTCGAGGGGCTGGAGCGTCCACTGCGCCCCCGCCAGCAAATCCTGCACAGCGAGTTCTTCGCTAAGGACCATCCGGTCCAAACCACTTACAGGAATATTCAGATTTTTCAACTCACGGGCGATTTCACCTACAAGCGCTGCGCGCGTACGCACCAAAATCATAATATCGCCGGGGCGCACAGGGCGGTTTTTCGATTCAAGAATATCTTCTGAATCTAGCCAGTCTTTAACCGTTTGGGCAATATGAAGCGCGAGTTTCTTACGGCCGCTTTGCGTTTCTAACGTGTCTTTGACGGGTGTCCAAAGGTCGGGCTGCTCATCGTTATCGCTCTCAAATGCCGGCCACAGCTCGACAAGGCCGGCTTGTCCGCGACGAAAGGCGCTGTGCTCCACTGGCAGTTCGCCCAAACCCTTTTTGGCCGCCATGTCGGCAAAGACCGCATCGACGGTTTTTAGAACGCTGGGGGCCCCGCGAAAGGAGATGTTCATGGGCACGGAATCCCAGTCCTGCTGCGCGCCCAGCGTTTTTCCCCGAAAATCATTTTGCATGCGGGAGAATTCTTCGGGGGATGCACGCTGGAAGCTATAGATCGATTGTTTTTCATCACCGACTGTAAATACGGTTCGGACCGTATTGTTATCAGGAGTGTTGAGGAAAAACTCCTCACAAAGGGCGGCGATAATCTGCCATTGCTCGGGGTTGGTATCTTGCGCTTCATCAACCAGAATGTGCTCTAAGCCCTGATCAAGTTTGTAATGCACCCAACTGCTGATGGTTTTTGCATCCATGCCCATGCTAGCGCCGCTTAATAGCCCCAAGGTTTTGAGAATAAGATCGTCAAAATCCAGTGCGCTCTGGTTTTTTTTCAGCTGCGTATATTGCTCTAAAACAGCGCTGCCTAAGATTAAAATGTCGCGAGTGAGGGTGGCCGTTCGGGCGGCATTGAAGCTTTCCGTGGCGGTGATTAAACGTAGAGCCTCACGCTCCAGCACGTCCAGAATTTCAGGGTTGGCCTCGGTGCTTTTCTTGGTGGCAAGCTTCGCTCTGGGCTGTTCGTCTTTTTTGAGGAATGCGAGTTTATAATTTGAAAAGCCTTCTAAGCGCCCATTTTCAGGCATTTCCAGCCAATCCAAAATAAGCTTTCCGCTGGTTTTATCTGTCGATGATCCAATCTCGCTCATGATTTTAGCGGCGCTGAGCAGGGCTGTTTTTTCAAATGCTCTGTCTTCGCATGCGGCTTTCAATATATCTTCGGGGTTTTGTTTAGCGCGCACGCTTAGCTGCGCGCAAAGCGCTGTGTAAAGCCCATCGAGATCAAAGTTTTTTTCAATCAAGCGCTGAAACTGGCTGCGTTCGCGCGCGATATTGCCTAAAAGCGCGAGGAACTGGTCTTCATTAATTGTCCTAGCGATATGGTCTAAAGCGCGGGCTCCCGGCGCTGTTTTGTCTTTTTCCGCATCGGCGAGTATTTGCGCGCGCGCTTCGTTCATAAGAGCACCGGCCTGATCATCTTCCAGAACGGTAAATTGCGGATTGACGCGTGCTTCAAGGGGAAAGCGTCCCAAAAGTGATTGGCAAAAAGCGTGAATGGTCATGATTTTAAGGCCGCCGGGCACATCAACGACATCGGCGAACAGGCGCCGCGCATGATCTTTTTCTTCCGCGGATGGCTCGCGGCCCAATAATGTTTTGAGCGTATCTTTAAGATCTGTTTCCGGCATAACGGCCCAGCGCCTGAGCGTTTCAGATATTCGCAGCGCCATTTCACTGGCGGCGGCTTTGGTGAAGGTCAGGCAAAGAATTTTGTGAGCCGGGCTGCCGGGCTGGGTATTTTCACGCGGCAATAGGAGACGCAAAACGCGGTCGGTTAAAACCTTGGTCTTTCCGGTTCCTGCCGATGCGCTCACCCAAACGGACTTATCGGGCATGGAAGCTCGGCGCTGGAGGACATTCGGGTCAATTTTACGGCTGGATTGATGCGTATTTGCGTCATTTGCATCGTTTGATGGGCTAGTTTGGAGCGCGCGTTTTTGAGTGTTTTCGCTACTCATGCGGCCTCGCTCTCTATTTCATCGGCGGTGACATTCCATTCTTTAATACGGGCAAGATGCTCATAATTGTTAAAGCGCGGGGCCTGATCTGCCCGGGGCAGGCTGAGATAGGGCATGGCCGGATCGTCGTAGATTTCAATGAGCTGGGTTAGACTTTCACCTGTTTGCGTGATGAGCGTATCAACATCCGTATCCAGCGCTGTGATCTTGCCGCCTTGCCCGCCGCTTAACACCCAGTATTGCAGACTGCGTGTTTCCTGCTGTCCTAGATCTGGGAAGCCGCCTTTGGCCAGAATAAGCGCTTCGAGGGGGAGCTGCGGCAACGCGCCGCTTTGCATGGCTTTTTTTGAAAAGCTGCCGCCGGATTTATAATCGATTAAGGCGGTTGTGCCATCGTGAAATTTGTCGATGCGGTCTGCCACAGCCACGAGCGTAAAAGGCGCGCCGGCGGTTTTGATCTCGATTTGTCCTTTTGATTCTGCGGCTATGTTCTCGGTTTGCCCACGCCAGCTCTGCTCATGGTCTGCTATAAAGCGCGCTGTTTTGGCAAAGCGTGGCCACCAGAAGCTCCAGATATGGGGGTCTTCTGCGCGATTTTCAATTTCTTCCTGAGCGATTTTCATCAGCAGCTTTTCACTTTGCTGCGGAAGCTGCGCTTTTGTTTCAGTCACAAATTTTTCCAAAATATTGTGCAGTACATTGCCGCGTTGGGCGGCATCCATTGGTTTTTCTAATGGCTCTAACATCTCTAGCCCCAGAATATGGCGCGCATAGATAGAATAAGGATCGCGCAGCCATGTTTCGATTTGTGTGGCCGATAGTCGCCGCGGGCGGTTTTCGACAGGCGGGCAAGGGGCGGGGCGCAGAGCCGGGGTTACCTGATCGGCTTTATCCAGCGCTCTGGTCCAACCCAGCGCGTCATGGGTTTGAATGGCTTCCAGATTTGCCGCTTGCATGACAGCGCCCAATCTTTGCAGCCAGCGCGATGGGACGGTGAGCGCGCCCTCAGCTTTTAATGAACGCGTGAGGATGACGCGCGGCGCGCACAGTCCTTGCACAAAATCATGGGCGGCCAAGCCGATGCTGCGCTCTGGTGAGGGCAAGCCAAAGTCTTTGCGCATGGGCCGTGACATCCACGGGTCGGCGGCGGGGTCAGGCGGCCAGCTTCCCTCATTGAGGCCGCTTAATATCACGAGGTCAGCATCGATCAGCCTTGCTTCGAGCTGCCCTAAAATCTGCAAACGTGGGTGGGTGCCAAAGGCTGGGCGAATTTGCACTTGATCCATAAAATGTTCAAGTGCGCCGCAATAATCGTTAAAGCTCAGCGCGCCGAGTATTTCTGTCTGGTCGAAAAGTGCAGCAAAAAATTCGCTGGTGCTGGCGCCGCCTTCCCCGCTCCAGAGTATCTTCGCGCCAGTTTTATCTTGGGTAGCGGCGAGCGTTTCGCAAAGCTGTAGATGGGTTTTGAGGATGTTGGTAAAAGGCGATTGGGCGGACTTGAGCGCGTGCAGAGGTTTAAAAATAGCCTCAAGTTTTTGCAGCATTTCCAGTGCGCTGGTTTTTATGCGCTCATCCAGTCTGTCTTGCTGGTCAATATGGCGGCGAAGGCCATCAAATCCTGCTGCGGGTTTAGGGCCGCGCAAGGCATAGTCGAGCGCGTGTAGCGCGCCTGAATAAGCGCCCGGCTCTAACTCCAAGTGACAAAGCCCGTGCTTGAGCAGGGCGAGCAGGGGTAAGGGCGCCATGTTTTCGTTTACGGTTTGTAGAGCCAAGCGCATAAAAATTCCGCGCCTTGTTTGTTTCAGGCTTTGTCCCGCCGAATCATCGAGCGTGATATTCCAGCGCGCGCAGCTTGCCGCAACGCGCGCGGCCAAATTGCGGTCCGGGGTAATCAGGCAGGCGGTTTGATCCGGCACGCTCAAGGTTTCGCGCATTAAAATCGAGATGGTCTCGGCCTCTTCGCCGATATGGTCACACGCGATAAGAGAGAGATTATCAAGGCTGGGTTGCAGAGTATCTTGTTGATCTGAAAGAGCGGCCCATTCCTTCGTTGTTTCGGCAGGGCGCATGATTTCGCGCGCTAGGATTTTGCGGTTTTGCTCTTGGCTGTCTGGCGTTGCGTGTTCAAAGGGTTGTACATCTTGGCGGCCCGCGTCCATAGATTCCAAAAGCTGTTTAAAGCCAAATTGTGGATGGGATTCGCTTAAGATGTCCCAGCTGTCGTTATCGATGTCTTTATTTAGTCCGGGTAGAATTATGCGCCCCTGTGGCAGGCCTGAAATTACAGACAACAATGTTGCCGTTGAGGGAATGGAGCCGGTTGAGCCCGCAGCAATTACTGGATTGGCCGGAGGGCTATTCTCCCAAAAATCAGCCAAGGCTAAAATTAGCCGATTGCGTCTATCTGCTTGGTCTATAACGCCATGTTCATTGAGAATTTTTGGCCAATGCTCACTCAAGATTTCAAGAAATTGAAGCGTAATCTGCCAGTGCTCGGCAAAATCTTCGGGGACCAAGGTGGCGAGATCGGTCATGTCGAGGTTTTCGGTGTAGATTTGATCCATCAAATGGCCGAGGGCTTGAGCAAGTTTAAGTGCCTGTTCCTGTCCATTGTCCGGGTGCAGTTTGCGGATGAGCTGCGCGAGCAATATCTGGCGGCGCAGCGGTGGTAAGGCCGGGGGGAGCGACCACTCGTCATCGCTGTTAGTTTGGCTCATGATCGAGAGTGAAAGCTCTTCTTCATCGAGATCGCCAATGGGCTGCATACGCGGAAGCAGCAGTGGTTTTTGCTGATGTAAATCCAGAAATGTTTCGCGCAGAACCCGGCAGGCTCGCCGCGTTGGTAACAAGATAAGATACCCGCTTAAGTGTTCTTCCTGCCGAGCCGTTTCATCGAGCAGCGCTTGCGCCAGTACGCGCGCGAACGGTCTGCCTGCTTCGATATTATAAATATTTTTTGCCGGGCTACTCATTGGTTTTACTCAAGTGCTTTGTTAACAGCGTCCAGATCTTTAGGCGTTGAAATGTGATGCCAGTCACTGTGATGGACAAGGCCGAAAAGGCGGCCGTTTGTTTGCGCTTGATCCAATAGCTGTAAATAGGAAAAGGCACCATCCGGGGCGCTGTCAAAAATATGCGGGGCATTGATGCGGATCGAGGTGAACATATAGTTTCCCGCTCTATCTAGTGATCGCACTGCCCGGCCATCTTTGTCTAAATAATAGTCGCCAATGCCTTGGGTAAGATGCATAGAGCTGATGGGTTGAAGCAGCATGAGGATATCCATAGTTTCGGGATTCCAAGCCTCACCAAGGATTTGGAGCGCACTTTCACCGGGCACATCTTTCCAGACAGAATCGCCACTAAGGACAAAAAACGGCGCATCAAAATTATGAATCGCGTTTTTAATACCCCCGCCGGTATCAAGTAATTCCGGTTCGTGGGAAATAGTAATATGCGGATCGTTTCGGGTTTGCAGGTGCGCCTCGAGCGCTTCGGCTTTGTAATGTGTATTGACGACGCAGCTTTGCACGCCTACGGCTTGAAGCCTTTCCAAGGCCTGATCAATCATCGGCATGCTGGCGACTTTAACAAGAGGTTTGGGAACCTCGTTTGTATGTGGGCGCAGGCGTTTGCCGAAACCTGCGGCCAGAATAAAGGCTTTGTTAGGGCTCATTCACTTTTCTCAATTAGAATCTGACGGGCATTGGGATCATTGTCTATCGTGGAAAGCGTGATGTCCAGTCTGGCCGTTGGTTTATGTGGCCCTAATCTTTCCGGCCATTCGACGATGGTGATTCCATCACTGATAGATTCTTCCCAGCCCAATTCTAAAATTTCTTCCGGATCTTTGATGCGGTAGAGATCATAGTGGTGGATTGAGCCTTGCTCACTTTCATAGGTTTGGACAAGCGTAAAGGTTGGGCTAGGAACATCGAGATCTGGCTGGCTCGTGAGCGTGCGGATAAGGCTTCTGGCAAAAACACTTTTGCCCATACCCAAAGTTCCATGAAGTAAGAGAATGTCACCAGTCTTTAGTGAACTGGCAAGCTGCGCAGCGATTGCTGCGGTTTCCTTTTCCGAATGCGCTATGACTTCCATATCTTTTGTATAGGGTTAACAAGCTGAAACTACAAGGTTTTTTATGTGCGCTGCACAAGCTTAAAGGGTAGGTCATATGGGCGGCCTTATGATACAATGAAAGGATGAGATGGATATTTTTGAGTATATTTTTATTTCTGAGCTTTCCACAAATGGCTGCAGCGCAGCCGGTCGATAACTCAACGCTCGACATTGTAGAGGAGCCAATTTGTTTTGCACTGCGTAATGAGGCGGATTACCGCGTATACGGTAAGTTCTCGACGGCTAAATACACACGGCCCGATGGGATAACGACGCGTCATCGTTCGAATTTTAGGTTTGAACCTGCTGGGTCAGTTGATGAAAAAACCGGTGAAAAAACAGATCGTTCAGAATATTGTACATATGGTCCGTTTTTGCCTGATCGGCAATTGATTCTCACGCTTCGTACGCTTGTTCCCGTTTTTGAATGTAAGACCCGGGTCGATACAGGGCAGGAAATTGTGATTAAAGGCGCACGTAAAGCCGATGATAGCGGCGTGGATACTTGGGCGGAATGTTTTAACGCCGATGGCTCGAAAACAGCCAAGCCGACCGAATAGAGTCTATTTGGTTTTTTCCAAATTTTTAGTGACCTTAGGAATTTTAAAAGGCGTCTCGATCGAGGTGAAGGGGATGAACAGACTTACCTTTGTGCCGATGCCCGGTTCACTTTCCAAATTAACACTACCGCCATGGAGCATGATGATATTTTTTACCAATGAAAGGCCCAGACCAGCGCCTGTGCGCGCGGTTTTTGCATCCAGCGCGCCGCTTTGTGCGCGCTCAAACGGTTCAAACACTCGCAGTTTATCTTCTTTGCGAATGCCGACGCCGGTATCTTGAATTAAAATTTCAATGCCGTCCTTACGCTTATTCGCAGCCAAAGTGATTTCGCCATGCGCGGGGGTGAAATTAATGGCGTTGCGAATGACATTGATGATGGCTTGTTTCAGGCGTTTGTTATCGGCGGTAATTTTGCCGATATTTTTTGCGCATTTCAGGTGCACTTCAATTTCGGCTTTGCGGGCCCAGTCACTGACCAGGTCTTTTACGCTCGACATCAGTTCATAAACGCTGATGTCTTCGCGTTGCAAGGTGAGATAGCCGGCTTCCAGTGTGGCTAGGTCGAGGATGTCATTGATGAGTTCGAGTAGGTGTTCACTGGCTTTGTGAGTGTCGCGGGTGTATTCCTTCTGCCGGGTGTTGAGCGGACCGAAATATTCCTGATCGAGAATTTCATTAAAGCCCATAATGGCGTTGAGCGGTGTGCGCAGTTGATAGGACACATTGGCGAGGAAGTCGAGTTTGAGCTGCTCGGCGGCTTCCAGCGCTGCGTTTTTTTCACGCAGAGCGTTTTCAACGCGCACTGTATCTGTCACATCAATGTAAGTGATGAGCACGCCGCCATCGGGCAAGGGAACCGTGGTGAAATCAACCAGTGTATTGTCTGCGCGTTTCAAGCGTCCTTCATGCATCATCCGGTCGAGCGCCTTGGCCGTGAGTTCTTCTTTGCGCTCTGTCCATTCTTCTTTCGTAAAAAAGCTGGCCTTTTTCTCAACGATGGAGCTGATATGCGGCTCGCCATCCAGATCTTCGGGGTTGAGGTTCCAGAGTCTGCCAAATGCCGGGTTCCAGAGTTTTATGCGGCCATCACCGCCATACACGGCCACAGCTTCGCCCAAATTATCCAGTGTTTCTTTCTGCACGGCGATGAGGGTGTTATAAGAGGATTCAAGCTCTAATCGGCTAGTGACATCCTCAAATGTCATCATCAATCCACCCATGGAATGCGGAATCACCAGCATGCGCAGCGCTGTACTGTCGGGCAAATACAGCATTTCATCATGCGGTGTAATCAGCGCTGTGAACATATCCAGCCAGCTTTTTTTGAATTTTCTAAAATCGGCTTGTTCAGGCAAGCGGCGTGTTTCACGCAGTTTCTCCATGATGTCGCCAAGTTTCGGCCGGGTGTTGAGCCAGCCATCTTCTAACCCCCAAAGCTGAGCAAAGGCGGAGTTATAAAACTCCAGCTGTTGTTCATCGCCGTAAATGGCAATGGCGGTGCGAAGCTGTTCAAGTAATTCGATATTCGAGGATTGGTAGCGTTGGAGCTGGGTTTCCAGTTCCTCCTCACGTGAAATATCTTCACAAAGACCCAGAGTCATTTTCAGCTCCGGTAGCGGCGTTTCAATGACCTTCATGAGCAAACGCTTGCCTTCAATATTTATATGCGCTTCGGTGTGTTGTTTTTCGCTGCTTTTTAAGGCTTTCGCGGCTAGTTCGGGCCCCAGCATGGTTTTGTCTTTGCTACCTTTGCCTTTGCGGGCGCTGGCGGGGAGTTCTTTTTGTTCGTTTAAAATCGTATTAATTGTCAGGCCGAGCGCATCACTATAGGCCTTGTTGACCCAGAGAATTTCGCCGCTGTTGTCGCGCATCCAGCGCGGCTGGGGCAGGGCATTGAAGGCGGCCTGAAGCTGGCGCAGCAGTTCAGCTTTAACCTCGGCATCCTGTTCGAAAATTTCTTGCGCTCTATGGGTTTCGCTGACATCTTCGATCCATAAGATATTGAAATGGTCCTTGCCTTCACGGCTTTGCCCTTGTGAGCCGGATATTTTGAAAATTTTGTCCCCGTCATGATTTTTAGCATGGGTTGTGAAGGGGGTGGCGCCGTGCTCAAGGCGTTCGAATAATCCTTCCAGAGCTGCGGCATCGCTTGGAGCGAGCTTGCTCTGTATATCGGTGAGTCGCTTGATGCTCTTGAGGTCCAGCATGTCGCAAAAACTTTGAGAATAAGCAATATCGCCATTTTCGCCGCTGGCCCAGCCACAATATTCCCCTGGGAAAGCAGAAAGAAAGGCCTCTAAGCGCGCTTGTTCATGCGCACAGGAAAAGCCTAGCGGACTCAGGAGTTTTGCTAGAAAGTTACGTTTATGGTCTTGAAGCGTTTTTGTCACAATCCGTGAATTCTAGGGAAAAGCGAATTAAAGGACAATGGCTTATAAAATGATTGTTCTGGGCCCATGCAGGAAAATGCGTCGCTGGGCATAAAGCCCAATAGCTCGGGCTAGCACTTTACTTTCGGTGTCCTGACCAATGAGCTGGAGTTTGTCCGGGGTGTCGCTATGGGTAATGCGCACGGTTTCTTGTTCAATAATAGGCCCTTCATCCAGATCGCCAGTAGCAAAATGCGCGGTTGCGCCGATAATTTTTACGCCGCGCTCATAGGCTTGGGTATAGGGTTTTGCCCCCTTAAAGCCGGGGAGGAAAGAATGGTGGATATTGATGATTCGTCCGGCATATTGCTCACAAAGATCACCTGAGAGGATTTGCATGTAGCGTGCAAGGATAATCAGCTCAGCATTCTGCTCTTCAATAAGATCGGCGAGGGCTTGTTCCTTCTGCGCTTTGTTATCCGGATTAACGGGAAGATGATGAAAGGTTAATCCGCGCTGCTCAACGAGCGCTCGGTGGGTATCATGGTTTGAAACGATGCCGGTAATTTCGATGTTCAGATGCTTAGTGCGCCAGCGATAAAGCAAATCATTGAGGCAATGATCGGCTTTAGAAACCAAGAGGAGCGTTTTGACTGGGGCGCTGAGGTCGTGAATTTCCCAATTTATGCCAAACTCATTGGCAATTTTTTTGAAGTGTGTTTCAAAAGATTTTTCTGAATCGTCTTTAATTGGGGAAAAGACAACGCGCATAAAAAATTGCCCCGACAATGCGTCATGAAACTGTGACGATTCTTCGATGTTACAATCGCAATCGCGCAAGCTGGTCGCGACGGCGGCAACAATACCGGGTTGGTCAGTACAATGAAGACGAAGGACATACATGGGAAGTTGTTCTTATCCCTTTAGATTTTCAGCGGTCTCGATAAATTGTTGCAAGACGCCGCTTAAGGCACCTTTTTGTTTATCATCGGTCAAAGCGCCGTTTTCGTCAAAGGCTTTCATGGAACCGCCGAGTGCGAATTGCTGCGGGATAACGTGGATATGGATGTTGCTGAGCCACATGCGCAATGGTATAAGGCCGCGCAGACCGCCTAACCCACCCGGGGAAGCTGCCGTGAGGGCTGCGACTTTGCCTTTAAAAGCCATCATGATTGGTTCGTCTTTGCTTCCAGGGCGCGTCATCCAGTCCAGTGTGTTTTTCAACAGCGGTGAGAATGAGCTGTTATATTCCGGCGAAGCAATCAAAAAGCCATCATGATCGGCAAAGAGTTTTTTGAGGGCTTTGGCAGCATCGGGTAGACCATGCTCGCTTTCTAGATCTTCGTTGAAAAGCGGCATTTCATAGTCAGCCAAGTCGATATAGGTCGCCATCGCGCCCATATCTTCGGCCATGGCAGAAGCAGCTTTGGCCAGCTTTTTGTTGGCTGAATCCTTACGGCAGCTGCCGGAGAAGAAAATGAGTTTTGCAGACATGGCGTTCCTTAGTAGCGGTAGGCGTCGTTTTTGAACGGGCCTTTAACGTCCACGCCGATATATTCAGCTTGCTCTTTGGAGAGTTTCGAAAGCTCCGCGCCGACTTTCTCCAGATGTAACGCCGCGACTTTTTCATCGAGATGCTTCGGAAGAACGTAAACTTTGCTTTCGTAGTTTGCGTGGTTTTTCCACAGTTCGATCTGCGCTAATGTCTGATTGGTGAAAGAGGCGCTCATGACGAATGATGGGTGGCCCGTTCCGCAGCCAAGGTTAACAAGACGGCCTTCGGCGAGCAGGATAATGCGTTTACCATCAGGGAATTCAACCTCGTCGACCTGGTCTTTTATGTTGGTCCATTTCATGTTGCGCAGCGGTTCAACCTGAATTTCGTTATCGAAGTGA
This sequence comes from Alphaproteobacteria bacterium, assembly GCA_021776025.1. Classification (GTDB taxonomy): domain Bacteria; phylum Pseudomonadota; class Alphaproteobacteria; order Micavibrionales; family Micavibrionaceae; genus TMED27. The sequence goes on along the minus strand of JAJFGR010000022.1, from coordinate 193,002 downwards.
CCGATATTACACACAATCGCGCGGTCTTTCATGGCGCGCATGTGATCGACGGTGATGATGTCTTTGTTCCCTGTTGTGGTGACAAAAATGTCGGCGCGCGTGGCACCGTCTTCCATTGTGACAACTTCGAAGCCTTCCATTGCGGCCTGCAGGGCGCAAATCGGGTCCACTTCGGAAACCATGACCCGGCAACCGGCAGAGCGAAGCGATTCGGCTGAGCCTTTACCAACATCGCCGAAACCGGCAACCATCGCAACTTTACCAGACATCATAACGTCTGTTGCGCGTTTGATGCCATCAACAAGGCTTTCGCGGCAGCCATATTTATTGTCGAATTTTGATTTTGTTACTGAGTCGTTGACGTTAATTGCCGGCACTTTCAATGTGCTTTTTTTCTCCATGTCATTGAGGAACATGACGCCGGTGGTGGTTTCTTCCGATAGGCCTTTAACTTCAGCCATTAGCTCCGGGTAGTCCTCATGCATGATGCGCGTCAAATCGCCGCCATCATCGAGGATCATATTCGGGACCCAGCCATTCGGGCCTTTAATTGTTTTGTGGATGCATTCAACAGCTTCTTCCTCGGTTTCGCCTTTCCATGCGAAAACCGGTACGCCGGAGGCGGCAATGGCTGCTGCTGCTTGGTCTTGGGTTGAAAAGATATTGCAAGAGCTCCAGCGGACTTCGGCGCCTAGTGCGGTGAGTGTTTCAATTAACACAGCGGTCTGGATTGTCATGTGCAGGCACCCAGCGATGCGCGCGCCTTTAAGAGGCTGTTCCTTTGCATATTCTGTGCGTGTGGACATCAGGCCTGGCATTTCGGTTTCGGCAAGAGAAATTTCCTTACGGCCCCATTCAGCCAGTGAAATGTCTTTAACTTGATAATCTTGATCTACAGCTTGTGGCGCGACGCTCATAATATGTTCTTTCTTTAGGTGTTTACGGGCGAATTGTTGACTTTTTGCTACTATGAATCAAGCAGAATCAGGCCTGAATACGCCTGAAAAGCTGTTTTTTTATACGAATCTCATGTTAAACTGATGCTATGGAACAGAATTTCAATACCGAGAGTGAAAAACCACCCTTTACGTATAAGCGTAACCCCTTGACAGATCACGCTTTTCAGATTTTTCAGTGGAAAGAAGAGAAGGGGGATTATGAGCCTGTGGGCGATTATACGTTGATTGATCTTGAAGAAGATCCGGAACTTACTGAAAAGACAGTGATGAATCTGGTATCTGGCTTGAATGGGCGCTCTGAGCGTCTGATTGACCTCCAAAATTTGACTTCAGACCGGCTTTTGTTTAACATAGTAGATAATAAAGATACGGAAGAGAGCGACTATATAACAATCATGCTCCGAACCCACGATCAAAAGGGCGTATCCAAAGAAAATGCGGTGTTAAAAATAGAGAAAGGTGTGATCTATGTCAAAGCGAGATCAAACGAGTAATAATTGGGCGTCATTGATTGGTAAATGTGTCTGTGAGCCGCGTGTGCAGGTTTCTGCAGCGCCGACTATAGCTCCTCCGGAACCCCAAGTTTCATAATTTAATGTGTTCGTATCCGGCAAACGGGTGCGGGTTTTTGCGTAAATAATAAAAAAAGTAGAACCAGAAAATAGAAAGTGTGAAAAATGTCATTGAAATTTAACGATATTGTTAGCGATCCAGTAAGCCGCGCAGGTAAAACAGGATTATCAGCGGCACATTATGATGCTGGTTCAACAGTTGTGCCAAATGTACATGTTGGTTTTGTGACAAATGGTTTGGACATTGGTCTGCCAATTGAAGCACACACAAATGAAATTTAAGTCTTAATATCTCTATGCGTGATGTGCGTCGTATATTCTTTGGCTTTCAGCCACTGCCCAATCATTTCCGTGCAATAAACTGATCGATGCTGGCCGCCGGTGCAACCAATGGCGATGGTTAGATAGTGTTTTCCCTCACGGGCGTAGCGCGGAATAAGCGGCTCTAATAAACTTTCAAAACTCTTTATAAAATTTTTAAACTCAGGATCTGTTTCAATATAGGCTCCGACATCTTTATCGAGGCCCGTTTTGGATTTTAGTTTTCCATCCCAGTGCGGGTTTTTGAGAAAGCGTACATCCATAACAATATCAGCCTCACGCGGCAGGCCATGGCGAAAGCCGAACGAAACAACGCTGATGCTTAAATTATTTTCGAGCCGCGAGCCAAAGTGGCCTTCGAGCATGTGGCGTAAATCATGCACGGATAAAGCGGTGCTATCGATTGTTAAATTGGCTTTAGCTTTGAGCGGGCGCAGGATTTCGCGCTCTTTTTCGATTCCGGCTTTAATCGTTTGGTTTTCAGCCAAAGGATGCTTGCGCCGCGTTTCGGTGAAGCGTTGTTGTAGGGCTTCATCATCGCAAGTGATGTAAACCAGAAAAGCATCAATGTCTTTTACGGTTTGCAAAACAGCATTGGGGGAAAAGCCGCGCGTGCGGGTGTCGATGCCGATTGCTAGCGCGCCTTTGTTCTCGCTTTCTTCAAGCAGTGAGGGCACAAGGCTGATGGGGAAGTTGTCAAAGACCTCAAAACCCAGATCCTCAAGGCTTTTGAGCACCGAAGATAACCCCGCGCCTGACAGGCCGGTGACAATTACAGGTTTATAAGCATTTTCGCTGGTCATGCCTTATTCAATGTCACGCTTAGACGTGCACCGCTGATTTTTCCGCTTTCATTTTTGACGTTTTCGGCGAAAATCTGACCGCCATGCGCTTCGATAATTTGTTTGCAGATTGATAGGCCGAGGCCGGAATGCTGGCCGTAATCTTCATTCGCCGGGCGCTCTGAATAAAACCGTTCGAAAATATTATCGAGCTTACCCGCGGGAATGCCTGGGCCTTCATTTTCAACGGTAATGCTGATTTTTTTATTTAATGGCGCAACCGTTACAGAAATAGTGCCGCCATCCGGCGTGAAGGATAAAGCATTAGAGAGTAGGTTTTGAAAAACCTGCGCCAGACGGCTTTCCAGACCCCAGATTGTAATTTCTGCTTTAGAAGCGTTGTTCAGAGTGATTGTTGCGTTTTGGGTTTGGACGCTCTTATTCCAGCCTTGTTTTTCTTCTGATGTTCTCTTGAGCGGGTCGGCAGCGTAGACATCCAAAAGATTGTTCAAGAGTTCACGTAAGTTTATTTTTTCAAATTCTTCGCGGGAAAGTTCGGTGTCAATCCTCGAGGCATTTGAGATATCCGTGATGAGGCGATCGAGGCGCTGCACATCATGCTGGATGATATCCATGAGTTTTTTACGATCACCGGATTTTTTAACAATAGAGGCGGTTTCAACAGCGCTTTTTAAAGATGTCAGCGGGTTTTTAAGCTCATGCGAAACGTCGGCGGCGAAGCGCTCAATCGAATCCATGCGCTCCCACAGAGCTTCGGTCATTTGCCGGAGGACAACAGAGAGCTCGCCAATTTCGTCATGACGGTGTGATAAATCCGGAATGTCGTCGGCTCGGGCTTGTCCTCTTCTTACTTTTTCAGCGGCTTTAGCTAATCTTTTTAAAGGTTTGGCAATGGCGCCGGAGAGGTAGATTGAGAGCAGGGTTGTAAGCACCAGCGTTCCAAAAAATATTTTCAGTACATCAATCCAGACCCGGCCAATATCTTTTTCAATTTCTGTGCCTTCGCGGGTTAAAAGCACAGCCCCACCAAGCTGATCGTTTGCAAAAAGCGGCGCAGCAGCGGACAAGAAAATACGTTCTTTGGCATTTTGCCAAACAGATAGGCTGATATTTTTGTTTAAAGCATCAGGTACATCCGGGAAGCTCAAAACTTGGTCTTTCGATGTTTCCGGGTAGTTTGGCAGAGTACGGCGATCGGGTAGTAATTCCAGAACAAAACGGGTCATGCTTCTTAACACTTCAACGCTGTGAAAATCATGGGGTCTGCGCTCTTGTTCGGCCCAAATCCGATCATCAAGACCCGGTAGATCGCGAGAATCGATCATAAGAGTCCCGCCGGTATTGAAAACCTGAATGCGCTGACGGGCGGTGCTTGAGAGTTTAGACACCATTTGGTGCATGTTATTTGAAACGATACGCGCGGTATTATTTTGTTTGTCGTGTTCTAATGCATTTTCAGAAAGCGCTGCTGAAATTAGCTCTAATTCTGTTTGAAAAGTTTCAAGTCGGGCATTAATCAGATTATTTTGATATTGGCTGAGATATAAAATGCCAAACATCAATATCAACAGCGCAATGGCGTTGACGCCAATAATGCGCAGGGTAATGCCCGTAATGCGGCGCTCAGGACCGCCCCAGTAAAGATCCATGATATGGTCAAATTCAGGCAAGTCCGTGCGCGCCGGGGCAAGGCGAAACCAGCGGGGTTTTTTGCTATCTTTAGATTTAGTTTTCTTTATATCGGTATCCGACACCATAGAGCGTTTCTATCTGGTTAAATTCAGGGTCTATTATTTTAAATTTTTTCCGTACGCGTTTGATATGGGAATCAATGGTGCGGTCATCGACATAGATGTTTTCACCATAAGCCATGTCTATAAGTTGATCGCGGTTACGCACAATGCCGGGCCGTGTGGCTAGAGTTTTGAGCAAAAGATATTCGGTTACGGTGAGGCTGAGTGGTTTTTCATTCCATGAACACAAATGGCGCGCATCATCCATTTCTAAAGGGCCATAATTATATTTTTCTGCGTCTGCTTCATCATCGTTTTGCGATGTTTCTGAAGTGTTCATAAGACTTTGGCGACGCAGAAGTGAGCGGATGCGCTCAATCAGTAGCCGCTGGGAAAAGGGTTTGGTGATATAATCATCTGCGCCCATACGCAGGCCAAGAACCTCATCAATTTCATCGTCCTTTGAGGTGAGAAAAATGACAGGGACGCTTGAGGTTTCTCGCAGTTTTTCAAGAACTTCCATGCCGGTCATGCGCGGCATCTTTATATCAAGAACGACCAGATCCGGCGCGCCTTCCGATATGCCCTTCAGGCCTGCTTCGCCATCATTGAAGGTGGCGATCTCATAGCCTTCGGCCTCTAAGGCCATAGAGACAGATGTCAGGATGTTTCTATCATCATCAACGAGGGTGATCTTTGCGCTCATGGTGAAGATTATGCGCTTAATTTACCGTTTCTTGCAAGACATGACCGGCGAGATAAAGCGAGCCGCAGATGAGAATGCGTCCGCTTGTGTATTTGGCTGTAATATTCTGAAGGGCGGCGGCGTAATTCTGTGCGGATTGTGCGGAGGGTATAAGCGTGCTGAGTTCTTGTGCAGGCAGGCTGGCGGGTTCGCCTTCAATATTGACGACATGGATGCTGGCGGCTTGCGGCAAAAGCGATTTTAAAAAAGCTTGCGGGTTTTTGGTTTTCATCATGCCCAGTATGATATGTAGTGGTTTATCGTGCCAAAGCTCGGCCTGTGCGCCAAGAACGCGCCCGGCATCTTCGTTATGCCCGCCATCCAACCATAGCTCCCAGTGTTCGTTGAGGCCGTATGTTTTGGCAGGAAGGTTTTGTAGGCGCGCCGGCCAGTAAGCATTTTGCAGGCCTGTTGTGATGTGGGTGTTTTGAACGGGAAAATCTTTGCTTATGACCTCCAGTGTTTTGACGGCCAGTGCGGCGTTTTCATATTGGTGTTCTCCGGTGAGGGAGAGGCGCAGTGTGCGCTGTATGGCACTAGCTTCGTGTAAATCGCAAGCGTGTTCTTTCGTTTTTTCTTGAAGGACGGCCATGGCCTTGGGCTCTTGTTGAGATGTGATACAGGGGCGCCGAGGTTTTATAATGCCAGCTTTTTCAGCGGCGATGGCTTCAATGCTGTTGCCAAGAAATTCGGCGTGGTCCATGGAGATGCGTGAAATTACCGTGGCCAGCGGCGCTTCGATGACGTTGGTGCAGTCCAGTCGTCCGCCCATACCGACCTCTAACAGACAAATATCGGCGGGCTCTCGTGAAAATGCTGTAAAGGCTATGGCTGTTTTTGCCTCGAAAAATGAGAGGTTGTTGCCTGCGTTGGCTGTCATGATTTCGTCGATCAGTGCTTCCAGCGGAGCATCTTCAATGGGCGCTCCGGCCAATACAATGCGTTCGTTAAAACGGATGAGATGCGGGGATGTACAGACGTGAACGCTGTATCCGGCGGCTTCCAGAATAGTTTTGAGCATGGCAATGGTTGAGCCTTTGCCGTTAGTGCCAGCGACGTGAATTATGGGGGGCAGGTTTAGATGCGGGTTGCCGAGTTTTTGCAGGAGATTCATGAAAGGCGGCCGGAAAGACAGCTCGACTTTCTTGTCCGGGCTTAACTCGTAAAGCTCGTGCAATTTGTTTTCGAGAGATTTATCGGGGTGTTTGAGATCGCTCGCGTACAACCTCTATGCTGCCTTGCCGTTGGTTTTGGCTTTGGGTGTTTTGCGCTTTTGATCCATGAGTAGGCCTAAAATGCGGCCTAATGTTTCGCGCAGGTCCTTACGGCTGACAACCATATCGACCATGCCATGTTCCTGCAGATATTCTGCAGTCTGGAAATCATCGGGCAGGGTTTCACGCACGGTTTCTTCAATGACGCGCCGTCCGGCAAAGCCAATTGTCGAACCGGGTTCAGCCAGATGAATATCACCAACCATAGCGAAAGACGCGCTGACGCCGCCCGTAGTTGGATCCGTCAGGAGCACAATGTAGGGAAGCTTCGCATCCTTGACCATTTCAACGGCGATAATGGATCTGGGCATTTGCATCAGTGAAATCATTCCTTCTTGCATACGCGCGCCGCCAGATGATGGGATAGCGATAAAGGCGGCTTTGTCTTTCACAGCTTCTTCGGCAGCGCGGACAATGCCTTCACCGACGGCAGCGCCCATAGAGCCGCCCATGAAGCTGAAATTAAAAGCGGCAATCACAGCTTTCTGGCCGCCAACCGTGCCTTTGGCAATCGTGATGGCGTCTTTCAGGCCGGTTTTATTTTGCGATTCTTTCAGGCGATCGGCATATTTTTTGCGATCTTTAAACTTGAGAGGGTCGTGCGCAACTTTTGGCAGATCAATAGTTTCGTACTTGCTGTCATCGAAAATGATTTCAAGACGCTGCTTAACGGTAATGCGCAAATGATGATTACAGTGATAACAGACATTGTCATTATCCTCCAAGTCACGGTGGAACAGCATGCCTTCGCAAGACGGGCATTTTTGCCAAAGATTATCGGGCACTTCCTTTTGTTCCCCAACAAGGGAGCGGATGCGCGGACGGATAATGTCGTTTAACCAGTTCATACTCGTGGTTCCTCTTAAAATAACCCCGCTTTATCGTCTTTTAGGGGGTAAAAGTCAAGTTAAAGCCACTATTTCAGGGCACTGGCAAGAGACTTAACTTGCTCGGAAACGCTTTGTGGATCTTGTTTTTCGACGATTGTTTGGACAATTGAGGAACCCACCACCACTCCGTCGGCGATTTTTCCCATATTTGCAGCATCTTCGGGGGTTTTTATACCAAAACCAATAGCTATGGGCAGGTTGGTATGGGTCTTAATTTCTTTGATATGGGGTTTAATAGTGCTTAAATCAGCGCTGGCGGCGCCTGTGACCCCGGTGATCGAGACATAATAGAGGAAGCCGCTGGCGCCTTCGAGGACCTTGGGCAGGCGCTCCATCGTGGTTGTCGGGGTAATCAGACGGATGATGTCGATATTCTTCGCTTTGGCTGCTGATAGAGCTTCATCGGCTTCTTCAGGGGGCAGATCGACGATAATTAGGCCGTCTACGCCGCTTGTCGCCGCATCGTCCATAAATTTATTGGTGCCATATTGCATTATAGGGTTGAAATAGCCCATCAGGACAATCGGGGTTTCTCCATTCCCTTCACGGAAATCACGCACCATTTGTAGGGTTTGCTTCATATTTGCCCCAGCTGTTAACGCGCGGCCTCCGGCGAGTTCAATTGTAGGGCCATCGGCCATCGGATCGGTGAAGGGCATGCCGAGTTCTATAATATCCGCGCCCGCACCCGGCAGGGCTTTGAGCACTTCAAGGCTCGTCGCTGCATCAGGATCACCAGCCATGATGAATGTCACGAGGGCGGGGCGGTTTAGGGCTTTAAATGTTTGTTCGATACGGCTCATTTTTTCACTCCGACATGAATCAGCACTTCATTGACGCCGTCTTCGAAAAAACGCGGACCATAGACTTCGAAATCAGTAGCGTAGGAACGGTCGATATCAGATGACCAGATCGCTTCCCATGTTTCTAGAAGTGCTTTGGGCTGCTTACCCGCGGCGCTCATCATGGCGTATTCCTGTGGTTGAACAGAAACGCGGTGCATATCGATGGGCACATTGTCATTGCTGACGCGGTAGCCGATGGTGAGGCGGTATGGTGCTTCATGGTCGCCTTCGTAATCGCTATAGACCGCGTAGATTGTGTCATCGACCTTATCCAAAATTTGTTGGCCGATACTATCTTTGAAAAAGCGTTCCCACAGTGCGTTGATGTCATCGGTACCTTTGGCATTGTCCGTGACAATTGAAACGCCGAGCACATCAAAGGCGTCGACTTCGGCTAATCCGGCTCTAACTTCGTAATTACCCGTCAATTTTCACTCCCAATTTTTCGGCCACCGTGAAGATGTCTTTATCGCCGCGCCCGCACAAATTCATCACGAGGATGTGGTCTTTTGGTAGGGTGGGCGCAACTTTCATCACATGAGCAAAGGCGTGCGATGGCTCCAGCGCGGGGATAATGCCTTCGAGCTTTGTGAGTTTTTGAAAGGCGTCTAGGGCTTCATCATCGGTGACGGAGACATACTCGACGCGTTTTTGGTCAAACAGCCAGGCATGCTCCGGGCCGATGCCGGGGTAATCAAGGCCAGCAGAGATTGAGTGCGCTTCTTGTATTTGGCCATCTTCATTTTGCAGGAAATAGCTTTGCATGCCGTGCAGTACGCCGGGGCTGCCGCCCGTCAGCGAAGCCGCGTGTTGATCTGTATCGACGCCGTGACCGCCGGCTTCCACGCCGACCATGTTCACATCTGCATCATCGAGGAAAGGATAGAACAGGCCCATGGCGTTTGAGCCGCCGCCGATGCAGGCGACAAGCGTATCGGGCAGGCGGCCTTCACGCTCCATCATTTGCTCTTTGAGTTCGGTGCCGATGATCGATTGGAAATCGCGGACCATTGCCGGGAAAGGGTGCGGCCCGGCCACTGTGCCGATCAAATAATATGTGTCATGCACATTGGTGACCCAATCGCGCATGGCTTCGTTCATCGCATCTTTCAGCGTGCCTGCGCCGCTGGTGACGGGAATAACTTCCGCGCCGAGTAATTTCATACGAAAGACGTTGGGGGCTTGGCGCTCTACGTCTGTTGCGCCCATGAACACTGTGCAGGGTAAATCGAATAATGCGCAGACAGTTGCGGTGGCGACGCCGTGCTGGCCTGCACCAGTTTCGCAGATGATGCGGGTTTTGCCCATGCGCTTTGCTACCAAAATTTGTCCCAAACAGTGATTGATTTTGTGCGCGCCGGGGTGGTTTAGCTCATCGCGCTTGAAATATATCTTCGCGCCGCCGAGCTTTTCTGTGGTGCTTTTAGCAAAATAAAGCGGAGAGGGGCGGCCAACGTAATCGCGCTGGAGTAGTTCGATTTCTTCCCAGAATTTCGGGTCAGCTTTTGCTTCATTATAGGCTTTTTCAACCTCAAGAATAAGCGGCATCAGCGTTTCGGCGACATAACGCCCGCCATAGGGGCCGAAATGCCCGCGCTCGTCAGGTTGGTTTTTTAAAGAATTTGCTGTCATGGGCGCTTATATAGCGGTTTTTACGGCTGCAATAAAGGCTTTTATCTTTTCTGCATCCTTAGCGCCCGGTGCGCTTTCAACGCCGGAAGAGACATCCACTGCGTCTGGAGAGAGTTGCGCTAGCGCTTCACCAACATTTTTAGCAGTGAGGCCGCCGGAAAGCATCCACGGCTTGGAGAAGCTTTTACCTTTGAGCAGGCTCCAGTCAAAGTTTTGGCCTGTGCCGCCGGGGAGGGTGGCTTGCTCTGGCTTGGAATCGAAGAGGAGCCAATCAACAACCGCTTCGTAAGATGGAATGGCCTCAAGGTCGCTTTCTTCGCGGACATTGATGGCTTTCATCACTTCTAGATTATAGCGCGCTTTAATCTCGGCCACGCGCTCCGGGCTCTCATCACCATGAAGTTGGATCATGTCAATTTGCACTTTGCCGAGTGTTTCACCCAGTTGTTCATCCGTCGGGTTAACGAACAAGCCAACGGAGCGCACGCCTGTTGGAATTTGCAGCGCAAGTTCTTTGGCGGTGTCCAGCGCGATGTTGCGCGGGCTAGGTTCATAAAAAACAAAGCCTATAAACCGCGCGCCGGCGTTGATGGCAGCGGTGAGGGTGTCGGGTGTAGTCAGACCGCATATTTTAACGGCAGGTGGGGCCATTAAGGTTTACTTTCTTCGTCCAGCGCTTTGCGGGTTTTGTTCATGTCATCAGCGCCCGGTTTCTCTTCGACTTGTGGGATTGGCTTATTTTGCAGCGCATGCTGATAGTAATTCGATAACACTGTGACGCCGATAATTGTCATTAATGGCTGGAAATAAAATATAACGGGGAGCATAACTAGTGCGCCCATGGCCCCGCCAAGACCGCCCATGTTTTCTGCGCCCATCGCCACGGCTGTCCCGCCAATGACTGCAATTGTGATGAATCCAGCGATTAGGTAGAGGATCACCGATAAAAGTATTTTTAAAACCGCGCGGATATTGGCGGCAAACATCTTCCAAATATATCCTGTTGTCATGGCATAGGATTGCTTAAGAGTAATCGTGTTTCCTGTTGCCTTTGAGGGGAAGTAGAAAATGAGCTTAAGCGTTAAATAAATGGCAAAAAACATCAGCGGGATGAGCAAAATAAACAATATTTTTTGCCCAGTAAGAGCAAGGATCACGCCGCCGATAAGCCCGCAAATAAATGGGATTAGGAACACGCAAATACCCATGCCGATAAAGGCCCATTCGCTTTTTTGGGGCTTAAAAGGATTCATGGGGACATATTTATCTGGCCCGTCGAGAACGACTCGGTGCCAAGAGATAACAAGGCAAGTGTAGAAATAGCTGGCGATTACGCCGCCAAGTTCAAATTCACTAGGATCACCTGTTTCCGGATCAGGTTCCATCACAAAAAATGTCATAAAAAGGTCGACTGCAGTCAAAATGGCGATGTAAGGGATTAAGGGTTTAAAAATATCCCAAAAAACGTCCATGTTTCTGTTAACAAAGTCCCGGACATTTGCGGCGGTTTCTTTGGTGTCCAGCGTTGCATTGAAAGGTTGCATGCTTGTCTCCTTTATAAACTTTCTAAAATCTCTCGTGCGGCCTTCGCTGGGTCGTTTGCGCCGGTTATCGGGCGGCCGATAACCAGATGGGTTGCGCCTTTATCTAAAGCTTCGGAAGGCATTATTACGCGTTTTTGGTCGCCATGGTCGCTGCCGCTTGGGCGGATGCCCGGCACAATCAGTTCAAAATTTGAGGCGCAGGCTTTACGGACCAATTCAATCTCTAAGGCTGAGCAGACAACACCATCAAGCCCACTATTTTCTGCGAGCTTGGCCATGCGGATGACCTGGCCGGATAGCTCATTTTGGTAGCCGACTTTGGCGATGGCTTCCTGATCGAGGGAGGTGAGAATTGTTACAGCTAAAAGCTTTGTATCGTTGCCGCACGCGTCTTTCGCAGCTTCCAGCATTTCCTGACCACCGGCGGCGTGAACATTGATATAGGCAGGTGCAAAATTTGCGCAGGTGGTACGCACGGCTCCGGCAACAGTGTTAGGGATGTCGTGGAATTTCAGGTCGATGAAGAGATCCGCGTTCGGGGCGGCGTTTTGGATGGCTTCAATCCCTTGCGGGCCAAAGCTGTTAACGAATTCCATTCCGACTTTGAGTGCCCCGGTAACGGGCCCAACGGCACTGGCCCATTTTTTGGCTTGTTCTAAATCAGAAGTATCAAGGGCGCAGAATATTTTGGATGTGTTGTTCATCCTCACTTTATGGAGGAATTTTCAGCCTTAGGCAAGGCCGGGAAGAATTCTGAATCAGGCTTGGGGTCATTGCTGCTTTTGGTTTGCAGCGTGCCTAATTCCTTTTCAAGGGCTTTAATCGTTTTGCGTTGTTGGCGTTTAACCTTACGCACTCCGGCGCTGTTCATCCAGACAACCACGGCGCCGAGAATAAAGCCTGAAGCCAAAAATATCAGCGCGATGAGGTAAAGCGGGACTTCGAGGGGGTCATGGATAGGGCTATAGACCAGTGTTGTGCCCTGACGATTAGAGACAGCAAAGCCAATCAGCAAAACGGCTATAATAAATCCGAAAATTGTACGAAAGAATGCCATGGTTAAGGCCTTGCCCTAGGCTAGTTCGCCTTTAATACCAAGAATCTTCTTTTTGTGGCGCATCGGTTGTTTCACCGTTGAGGCGTTCACGTAGGCCCTTACCTGTCTTGAAGAATGGCAGGCGCTTGGCTTCAACATGAACGGATTCGCCTGTGCGCGGGTTACGGCCCATGCGCGCTTCGCGGTGCTTGACGGAGAATGCACCAAATCCGCGGAGTTCAACGCGGTTACCATCAGCAAGAGCCGCAGTAATTTCTTCGAAAAGCGTATCAACAATCTTTTCGACGTCCCGTAGATATAAATGGGGGTTCTGTTCGGCTAAACGCTGAATAAGTTCTGATTTTGTCATGGCCTGTTTGTCCTCTTCCAAGAGCTAATGCTCAAAAGTTTAGGCTATTCAATGGTCTGTATGATTCTACATTGCCCGAAGAGTCGGCCCCACGTCAAGAAAAAGAGGGAAATTTTTATGTTTTACCCATTGAAAGCAAAGGGTTTTTTGATTCGGGGCTGCTGATAGAGGGTAAAAGGCACAAAAAAGCCGGGTTTGAGGCCCAGCTTTTTCAATTCTATTCTAAGATCCGGCTTAGTCTTCAGTTTTATCCTTTGCCTTATCTTCAGTTTTTTTCTTGGCAGTCGGTTTTTTTGCCGCTGCTTTCTTAGCGGGCTCTTTTTTTGCAGCCGCTTTCTTAGCGGGCTCTTTTTTTGCCGCTGCCTTCTTGGCGGGCTCTTTTTTCGCAGCTGCTTTCTTGGGTTCTGCCTCTTCGTTTTTGTTGGCTTCCATAGCGGCACCAAGAATATCACCCAAAGACGCACCGGATTCGGTAGAGCCGAATTCTTTCATGGCTTGTTTGTCTTCATCAACTTCGCGGGCTTTGATCGACAGGCTAACTTTGCGGGATTTTTTGTCCATGGTGGTGATTTTCGCATCAACCTTTTCACCAACGGCGAAACGGTCAGGACGCTGTTCTGAGCGCTCACGTGATAGGTCACCCTTCTTGATGAAGCCTTTGACGTTGTCATTGACCGACACCTCGATACCACCAGAGGTGATTTCAGTGACTGTACATGTGACAACGGCGCCTTTCTTAACACCATCCATGGCACCTTCCAGCGGATCGCTGGTCAGTTGCTTGATCCCCAGAGCAACGCGCTCTTTGTCAGGGTCAACTTCAAGGATCTTAACCTTAACGGTATCTCCGGCTTTATAAGCTTTCAGCGCTTCTTCGCTTTCGTCTTCCCAAGATACGTCAGACAGGTGAACCATGCCGTCAATGTCATCATCCAGAGCAACGAACAGACCGAATTCAGTTACGTTGCGGATTTCGCCTTCGAACTCTTCGCCTTGTTTGCGTGTTTTGGCAAAGTCAGCCCATGGGTTTTCCTGACACTGTTTCAGACCTAGAGAGATACGGCGTTTTTCTTCGTCAACTTCCAGAACCATCACTTCCACTTCTTCGGAAGTAGAAACGATTTTACCCGGGTGGACGTTTTTCTTGGTCCATGACATTTCAGAAACGTGAACAAGACCTTCAATACCATCTTCAAGTTCAACAAATGCGCCATAATCAGCGATGTTTGTAATGCGGCCTTTGAGTTTCGTACCTGTTGAGAAGCGTGCATCAATGTCTTTCCATGGATCATCTTCAAGTTGTTTCATGCCTAGTGAAATGCGCTGATTTTCTTCGTTGAAGCGGATAACCTGTACATCGATTGTCTCGCCGATTTGCAGGGCTTCTGTTGGGTGATTAACGCGCTTCCATGAAATATCGGTGACGTGGAGAAGTCCATCAACACCGCCGAGATCAACAAATGCACCGTAATCAGTGATGTTTTTAACAACGCCCTGAAGGACCTGGCCTTCTTTCAGGTTGTCCATCAAATCTGTGCGCGCTTCATCGCGGCTTTCTTCAAGAACGGCGCGGCGAGACACAACAATGTTTCCACGAACGCGGTCCATTTTTAAAATGTGAAATGGCTGCGGTGTGCCCATCAATGGGGAGATATCGCGCACCGGGCGGATGTCAACTTGTGAACCCGGTAAGAACGCAACAGCGCCGCCAAGATCAACAGTGAAGCCACCTTTAACGCGGCCAAAGATCACGCCAGTAACGCGCTCTTCTTTTTCGTGTGATTTTTCAAGTTCCGTCCAGCTTTCTTCGCGGCGGGCTTTTTCGCGGGAGAGTACAGATTCACCTTCGCGGTTTTCCATACGCTCAACAAAAACCTCAACAACGTCGCCAGCTTTGATTTCAGGGTCTTCGCCGGGGCGGGAGAATTCCTGCAAAGGAATGCGGCCCTCAGATTTCAAACCGACATCAACGATTGCAAAATCGGATGTAACAGCGATAACGGTTCCGTTGACAACGGAGCCTGTGAATTTTTCTTGTCCTTTTAGGGAGTCTTCGAGGAGTGATGCAAATTCTTTTGAATCTTCATTGTCCTGTAGTCGTGCGGCTGCATGTGCCATATATTTTAGTTCCTTTTAGTGTCTAGAGTAAAAAATGCCTTACACCAAAATTATTTTCGGTGGGCATGTTTTAAACGATAGGAATGAATGCTTTAGAGCTTTAGACGCTCTTTGGCGAGAAACATTGCTTTTTCAAGCATTTGGCCAGCATCCAGATCGGAAGAATCTACAATGACTGCGTCATCTGCTGGCTTCATGGGGGCGGCTTTTCTTTCCGTATCCCGCGTGTCTCTTTCACGCATATCCTTCAAAACGGCCCCATATGTAACGGCTAATCCCTTGGATTGCAACTCTTTTAAGCGTCTTTCCGCCCGCACCTCAACTGAGGCTGTTACGAATAGCTTTAAAGGGGCGCTCGGGGCAATTACCGTACCGATGTCGCGTCCGTCTAAAATGGCCCCTGCAAAGCCTTTCCCAGGGTTTTCAAGGAAGCTTCGTTGTAGGGCTCTGAGGACCTCACGTACTCTCGGATAAGCGGCAATTTTTGAGGCTTCAAGGCCTATTCGGTCTTCGCGTAGGCTTGCATTGTCTAAAATGTCTGCTGGCTGCTGCGCATTGTTGATTTTTTTGACAAGAATTTGCGCGGCATCAACCGCGTCTTTTTTGTCGCGGGTGCTCAGGCCAGAGCCGATTAGCTCAAAAGCAGTGGCGCGATACAGCGCGCCCGTATCCATATGGGCGAAGTTTAGTTTTTTGGCTAGTGCGCGCGCTAGCGTGCCTTTTCCACTGGCTGCCGGACCGTCAATCGCGATAATCATTTTGTTTTGCGTGTTCATCGCGCACATTACATACAGGAACTTTAAGGAACGCAAGGCTCGTTTTGTGAAATATAGTGTGAAATATAGTGTGAAATATATCATGTGCTTATGGGGATGTTTGTTTTTGGCTGCTTGTGCAAACGGGCAGGGGATTAGTCTTGCGCCGTATGGGATTGAGCGTGAAACGCCGCAGAATTTTAAGGTGTGCCATGGGTTCGGGTGTTCGGCGCGTACGCCTGTGGGTTTGACTAAGCGAGAATGGTCGAAGGTTACGGCCCCTTTAAGAAAGCGCTCCAAAACAGCGGCGGCGGAGCGAAAGAAGATTGCCAAATCTGTAGCGCTGATGGAGCGCGTGGTGCAGAAAAAAGCAGGGTTTAATAAGGATTTAGGGCAAGCCACCACGTTTGAGAAAGATCAGCACCAGATGGATTGTCTTGATGAAACGATCAATACTTCGCGGACGCTGGCGTTTTTGGATGTGGGTGGATCGCTGCGCCTTAACAGCGTTTATGAGCCCATCCACCGTGGGTATTTCATCGATGGGATGTGGCCGCATAATAGTGGCGCGGTGCGGGATAATGAGACAAGTGAGATTTTTGCGATCGATAGTTATTATAGCGATAATGGCGGGACGGTCAGCGTTGTGCCTTTATCGGTGTGGCTTGATGAGTGGCGGCCTGAAGGTTTAAGACCGCGCGTAATTCCGCCGAAGCCGAAGCGGAAACCTCTTTTCAAGGGCTAGTCTTCGGAAATATTGCAGCCCAGTTCGTTCATCAAGGTGATAAAATTCGGGAAGCTGGTTTTGATCGGCTCGCCGTCGTCAATTGAAATGGGTTCATCTGTCGCGGTCCCCAGTACCAGAAAGCTCATGGCGATGCGGTGATCGAGTGCGGTTTTTACTGTGGTGCCACCTTTGGGGGCTTTGCCGTTGCTGTGGATGGTTAGCCAGTCTTCACCCATCTCTAATTCCACGCCGCAGGCTTTTAACCCTTCGGCGACCATCAATAAGCGGTCGCTTTCTTTCACCCGTAGCTCCGCAATGCCGGTCATTTTGGTTGTGCCGTTTGCGCAGGCCGCCGCCATGGCGAGGATGGGGAATTCGTCAATCATGGAAGGGACGCGCGCCGGATCAACATCAATGCCTTTAAGCGGTCCGCTGTTTTTAACAATAATATCCGCAACCGCTTCACCGGCCTGAATGCGTTCATTTTCAAATGTGATGTCTGCACCCATTTCGCGCAGCGTGATGTAAATTCCATTGCGGCGGTCGCTCACGGCAATGTTCGGCAATGTGATTTCTGATCCTTCATGTAATAAGGCGGCGACAGCCGGAAAGGCTGCGGAGGATGGGTCGCCCGGTACGTCAATGGCGCCGGGTTGCAATTCTTGTTGTCCAACCAGAGCGATAGCGTAGCGTCCGCCCTCTAATTCTTTTGTTGTGACCTCGACGCCGAAATGCTGCAGCATTTTTTCGGTATGATCGCGCGTAGGTTTGCTTTCAATCACGGTGGTGGTGCCGCGTGCGTTTAATCCTGCTAAAAGGATCGCGGACTTTACTTGCGCGCTGGCGACCGGAGTTTCATATTCGATGGCCAGTAGATCATCTGGCCCCGTAACGGTAAGGGGGAGTTTGTCGTCATCGGTGGCTTCGAAGTTTGCGCCCATCATTTCGAGCGGCGTGATAACACGTTTCATTGGGCGGCCAGAGAGCGAGGCATCGCCGGTGAATGTTGCTTTGATGTTGTGTCCGCCAACCAAGCCAATAAGCAGCCGTGTTGAGGTGCCGGAATTGCCCATTTCCAACGGGTTATCAGGCTCGCGTAATCCACCAATGCCCACGCCCCATGTGCGCCATAGCCCATCGGCGCTTTTTTCAATTTTCGCGCCGAGCCCCCGCATGGCCTCAGCCGTATGCAGGACATCCTCGCCTTCAAGCAAGCCGCTGATCATCGTTTCGCCAATGGTGAGCGCGCCGAACATCAATGCACGGTGGGAGATTGATTTATCACCGGGAATTCTGGCTTGGCCGTGAAGGCTTTCGCATTTTTTGGAAATAACTATGCTCATGGGAGCTAGAGATACAATCTCAGTGGCTTAAATTCAATTGCTATTTCTTGCCCTATTTCTCAAGCGGCTTGAGATCGTCCTTGTAATTTTGGACAAATTCTAAGAAATTATTGGCTGGAACGGGGCGGGAATAGCGGAAGCCCTGAACTTCATCACAGCCTTCTTTAACTAGAAACGCTTCGTGTTCTATCGTTTCTACGCCCTCCGCAATAACCTTTAGATTAAGCGCGCGGCCTAGGGCGATAATTGTGCGCGCTATGGAAGCATCATCGGGATTGTTCAACGCGTTGCGAATAAAGCTTTGGTCAATTTTCAGGCGGTCAATCGGGAATTGACGCAGGTAAGACAGTGAAGAATAGCCGGTACCGAAATCATCGATGGCCAGCTCAACGCCGATGGCGTGCAGGTTCTGCAATGTCTGGATCGTGTGCTGGATGTCGTCCATAAAGACGCTTTCAGTGACTTCCAGTTCAACTTTGTGCGCATCAATACCAATTTCTTCAATGACTTTTTGGGTAAAGGCACAAATATCACTTTGGGTGAATTGATGCGCTGAGACGTTGATGGCGATGCGGATGTCATAGCCATGCTCTTCTTTCCAGCTTTTGGCCATTTCACAAGCCGTGCGCATAACCCATTCGCCGATGGGGACAATGAGGCCTGATTGTTCGGCAACCGGAATGAAATCAGCCGGGGAGATAAAAGTGCCGCCTTCTTTTGAATTATCGGGTTTGAACCAGCGCAGTAGCGCTTCGGCGCCGATGACTTTGCCGGACTTTAAATCCATCTGCGGCTGGTAATAAAGCTCGAGCTGTTTATTTTCCATCGCATCGCGCAAATCGCGCAGCATCTGAAAGCGCGCTTGCACAGCGCGGTCGAAATCTTCCGAATATTCCTTAATGGTATCACGGCCTTCTTCCTTGGCACGGTTGAGAGCGATGTCTGCATTTTTCAGGACCTGATCCGGGTCAACCGCATCGTCAGGGAAGGTGGCAACACCGATAGAGGCGCGCACCTGAAAAGATTCATTGAACACTTTGAAGGGCTCTGTGCGGATTACATGATGAACTTTTTCCGCGACCTCGCGTGAAGAGCTGAGGTCGGTGGATAGAGGCATCATAATCATGTATTCATCCTCACCGGATTTTGAAACCACTGCGGACTCCGGCATGGCTGAGCGTAGGCGTTTGGCGACGCCGCGCAAAATGGCATCACCAACATTATGGCCCATGGAATCGTTGATATCTTTGAAGTGATCCAGATCAATTGTAATAACGGCGAAACGATCAGCGGTTCCGTCCTGCTTTTGTCGTGCACCCTCGCTTAAGCTTTGAATGAACAGGGTTCGATTTGGCAGGCCTGTCAGGGTGTCGTAATAAGCCAGCTTGTGAATTTTGTCTTCTGCAGCGCTTTTAATGCGGGTGAGGTTATCTGCGTTTTGGTGAATGAGTTTTTGGGCTAGGTCAATCGCAACGCCAATTTCATCACGCGTATCAAACGGAGAATCCTCTATTTGTGGATCTTCCGGGTTTTTAAAAGCGGCTTGTAAGTTGTTGCGCATGAAGAGCATGGGTTCCAGAAGCCAGCGGCCTAATGCAATCATCAAAACGGTCGTTACAAATAAGGACATGATCAACATAATTTTGATGGTGTCTTGGATGTAGTATGCAATTTCGTCCTGAATATGTCCGGCGCTCATCCGCACAACAATGTAATAAGGGCGTTTTAGATCGCTGGCATTTAAAATGGTCTCGTAAAAATTTTCTTCAGGGACAAAATTTATCTGGCTGAGGTTGTCTATGTTGATTTTATTTATAGATGGTGGGGCTCCGTAAGATTTTAGAAATTCTGTCTGGTAAGAATAGACGCCGATTCCCTGAATTTTTGTGGTGTCGACCATCCGTGCTACTTGATCGCTTGTGAAGGGGGTTTGGTTAAATGAAGCCTTTGGGTCGATAATGGATGATACAGCGCTACGACCGGTTTCACGCAAGTCATTAAGTAGGCGCTGTTTGAATGCAGGCAGGGTTCCGAAGTTCATGATCAAGGTTTGCACGAGCAAAATCGTCATGAAGACGGCGGCGGCAATGCGCCAGCTTAATCGGCTTTTCCAGATCTGTCCCGGAGAAGATAAGAGCACGCTTTTAAAGTTATTTGTTCGTTTATGGCTGTCTGTGTTCACGATATGTGTGCTCGTATCGACCTGAGGTTCAAAAGATATGGTTTTTGTATCGGATTGCATTATTTATAGACCCACACATTCTACATAGGCTTTCGCAGCATGCAAAAGCTAATTTGTGTTTCATTTATTCTAGGACAAAAATTTTCCATGCCTAATAATTATTTTAAGCTATAAAAACTTAATAACGAGTTTAATTTTACATATTTAAACTAAATTTGAAGTGTATTTTATGTTTTTTGAGCGTGAATAAGGGTTTTCGTTTCATTCAGAAGCGTACAGGCAAAAAGATAATCTTTTCCTCCATCTTTAAGCTTAAGCTTTTTACGTAAATCAGCTGTGCTCATAGGAAAATTGCGCGTGGTTATATGTGCTTGTTTTAGCTGTATTTTTTCTGCCCTGACCGGGTGTTGGTCTATAATTTCAAAGCAACGTCCCGGAAAATCTGTGCGTAACGTATCTGATGTATATAAATGTGTGTGTTGATGGAGTTTTTGTAGCTCAAAACGTTTGGTAATGACCTGAAATCCACCGCTTTTCTGAAAGGCCGGGCCGGGTTCATAGAGATAGCGCAGCGGCATTGAAAGTGCGGCTTTGGTCTCTTTTTCCTCCTCTAATGTGAAATCTAGACGCGATAAAACCTCGCCAATATCGTTGATGGAAACGGCGGTGATCAGCGGCGTTTCGGGGGCGCTGCGGCCTAAAATAAACAGCAATTCCTTACAATCACCGCGCCATTCCACAACATGCACGGCCTGTACGCACTCCAGATCCTTAATGGTTTGGGCAATATCGAGCATGGGTGAGGTTTTGATCAAAATGCTATGGGCTTTATCAAGCAGCTGGGGAAGCAATTCGATCACATTGGGCGAGGTGCTTTCCAGTTTGAACTTGCCTTTCGTATGTATATCGCGCCGCTGCGGATCGATTATAGTCAAATCAACATTTGGCATGTCTTTGATAAAATCTTTTGCCGCAGCGCAGCGCACGTCCAGTTTGGCTTCCGATAAACACAATAAGGGCAGATTATGTGCAATGAGCGCGGCTGCATTTTCATCGCGGTCAATGATGATGCCACTCTCGTAATGTTCGGTTAGTGCGCAACTATCAACGCCCGCCCCGCCAGTAAGGTCGCAGAAGGTTTTGCCGTGGATTAATCCCGCTTTATAACGCGCCGTTGCGGCAGATGAGGCTTGCTCTAAAATGTTTACAGGTGGAAAAACTATATCTGGATGGTGACCGGACCATAGCGGCAATTTTACTTTCGCTTTTTGCCGTGCTTTTATTTGATCGAGGATCAAACGGTAATCCCAATCTGGGTTTGGCGGTTTTTTCAGCGCCAGCGCTGTGACATCCTCGCCGTCATGGCCATGGATGAATTTTTGGATGTCAGGGTTTAACAGGCTTTGCCAATTCATGGATTTTAGGGTAAGTGATAAGACATTAAATTAATACTCCCGAAATGGTATGATTTGCACACGTATCTACGTCAGGATGGGCGCGGACAAATGTTTTGCCGCTAATATCAATGCGGAAGACGCTTTTTGCCATGGTCCCTGACTTTAAGACCTTAAAAAATATACAAAAAATTAATGTTTTCATTCTAGAATTGTTGCAGGTTAAAGACTATACTATAGCGTGTAAATGTGGGGCAGGGATCAAGCGAAATGGAACTCATACAGGATAGTGCTGAGCATTATTTTCTAACAAAATTAGACGAGCTTAAGAAAGATTCCGGCCAATGGCATGGCTTGTATTTTTCATTTTCTAAACAGATTTCAAGTTCCCGTCTGGTTTCTGACATCTCTGTCATTTCTGAAAAAATAGAAGCTGCCCGCAGTAAATCTAAGGATTTTGCTGAAAATTTGCATCAAAAGCTTGGTGAGAATTTTAAAGGCTCTATCTGCGTTTTTGCCGACCACGATGTGTTTGCGTTTGTGAATGCACATGACAAAATGGATAAAAAACTTCTCGATGAGGTGTTTAAGGACTTGGGTTCGGGTTTACCTAAAGGTGTTTCCGATATGGATTCAGTCAACAACCAATATAAATCTTACCAAAAACTTGCTGACGAAAAACTGCTCAGTGCTAAGCGTTATGAAGCTTATGAAGCGCTTGCCGATACGCGCAAAGTTTCAAGTATTGCTGCGCGCCGTAAACGTCGTGAGGAGCCACTGGTAATGGTTGTCGAGGATGATCGCTTCACCGCACATTATGCTTCAACCATTTTGAGCTCGGAATTTGATCTGATTGTTTGTAAAGACGGGGAAGGGGCGGTGCAGTCTTATATTGAAAACGCGCCGGATATTGTTTTTCTCGATATCCATTTGCCAGGCATGAGCGGGCATGAGGTTCTGGAAGCTATTCGCGCTGCGGATAAGGATGCTTTTGTTGTGATGCTGAGCGTTGATACCGTTCGTGATAATATTGTGAAAGCGACGGAAATGGGCGCAAGTAAATTCATCAAAAAACCGTTCACAAAGGAACGGTTGATCGAGGCGGTGAAAAGCTCACCTTTTGTCCGTAAACTGCTTGCCAGTGACCGCGCTGGCACAGAACAGATGTTCCACTAAGTCTTTATCGGTCACCAATCATTTTTAGGAAACGCATTTGTGCATTCTGGCATTCTTTCATGATACCGGTGAAGGATGTGGTGACGGTTGAAGAGCTGCGTTTCTTTACACCGCGGATGGACATGCATTGATGATCGGCTTCAATGTAAACGGCGACGCCTTTGGGTTTTAATGTTTTTTCGATCACACCGGTTAGCGCTTTGGTCATGTTTTCCTGGGACACTAGGCGGTGGGAGAGAATATCAACAATGCGGGCCAGTTTGGAAATGCCGACGACGGCTTCATCCGGCCAATATGCGACATGAGCAACGCCGTTAATCGGCACCATGTGGTGTTCGCAGTGCGATGTGAATTCAATGTCTTTCACCAGAACGATATCGTCAAAGCCTTCGATGTCTTCGAATGTTTTACCAAGCTCTTTGGCTGGGTCTTGGCTGTAGCCTTCGAAAAATTCATCATAGGCGCGGACAACGCGAGCGGGTGTTTCTATTAATCCCTCGCGCTGCGGGTTTTCACCGATATATTTCAGCAAAGTGCGTACAGCCTCCTCAGCTTCTTCACGGGTGGGCTTGGGGCCTTTCTTGCCATCACACATATTAACAATTTTTGATGAAACCATTTGTAAAATCCTCTCTTTTGGGGTTTTCTAGCCTCTTATGCTGGAATTTTCCAGTAAAAAACGCAAGAAACCTTAAGAGAGATATGTCAGAGCTTAAACTTTTCAATACCCTGAAACGCGAAAAACAGGTTTTTATCCCGATCGACCCGGCCCATGTACGCTTGTATGCCTGTGGTCCAACGGTTTACAGCTATGCGCATATCGGCAATGCGCGTATGGCGGTGGTGTTTGATTTGCTGACGCGTGTACTTAAAACCCTGTATCCCAAGGTGACGTATGTTTCCAACATTACGGATGTTGATGATAAAATTATCGCTGCGCATCAAGAAACGGGTGAAACTATTGATATTATTACCCGCAAATATGAAGCGATCTATAATGAGGATATGGCTGCGCTCGGGGCTGCGGAGCCGGATATTCAGCCGCGCGCGACCGAACATATTGGCGAGATGATCCAGTTGATTGGGGCGCTAATAGAGCGTGGCCATGCCTATGAAGCTGACGGGCATGTGCTGTTTAACGTGCCGAGCTTTGAAAATTATGGTGGGCTCTCTGCTCGTAGCCGCGATGAGCAGGTGGCCGGCGCGCGTGTGGAAGTGGCTTCTTATAAGAAAGATCCAGCGGACTTTGTGCTGTGGAAACCTTCAAGTGATGATGAGCCGGGCTGGGAGAGTCCATGGGGGCGCGGGCGTCCGGGCTGGCATATTGAGTGTAGCGCCATGGCGGAAAAACATCTCGGTCTGCCGTTTGATATTCACGGCGGCGGGGCAGATCTGAAATTTCCACATCATGAAAATGAAATTGCACAGTCTTGCTGTGCACACGGGCAGGAAGATCTTGCAGCATTTGCTGCGGTATGGGTGCATAACGGTTTTGTCACCGTCGAGGGTGAAAAGATGGCGAAATCTGCCGGGAATTTTTTGCTCGTTCATGACCTCATTGAAAAATATCCCGGTCCAGTTCTTCGGCTTGCTTTGCTGGGCGCGCATTACAGACAGCCGCTGGATTGGTCGGATCAAGTCGTGCATCAGGCGCAAAAGTTGTACGATAAAATTTTGCGTGCTTGGGAAGAGCTTAAAGATGTTGATGAAAATCAGCAAAAAGTTATTTTGAACGATCATAATATCATGCTTGCATTGTGCGATGATTTGAATGTGCCCGAAGCATTTTCTAAATTGAATGCGCTGTTATCTTCAATCTTTAAGAAGCCTGAAGGGTTAGAAGATCTGCGCCCTTCTTATAAGTATAGCCTGATCAAGTCTCTAGAGCTTTTGGGTGTTGAAATTGAGGAAGTAAAAGAAGAATCCAATTCCGAAATTGCTGCGCTTTTGGAAGAACGAACTGCAGCAAAAGCAGAAAAAAATTTCACGCGGGCGGATGAAATTCGTGATCAGATTTTAGTGCTGGGTTACGAGATTGAAGATACGTCCGAGGGGCCAATCGCCCGTAAAGCTTAACGCGAGACTAGCACTTTATAAAAAATATAATTTGTTGGGGCAAGTGGCACACCGACCGGAGGGTCTGAAAAACATCCGGCGGTTTCCCCTTTCAATGCGCTGCTTGCGGCTTCATCGCCAATTGTTGCAGTGTAGCCGAACGTGCCAACATAGCGCGCTTCACCAAAACCTGTATCAATCGGTGGGGCTGTATTCTCATCTGTTACACCCAAAAGTCCATTGATTTGTTGGCAGACAATCAGTTGTAATTCGTCAACGACCATGATCAGTTCTGAACAATTTGCAGGATTTATGCCGCAAGTGGTGCCAACATTTTCAATTTGGTTATCGCCGTAAAAATGCCACAGATTATCCGGTGTAAATGTTGCATCCATGGCCTCTGATGGGGCCTGACTCCATGTAATGCCGGCGCCGTCGGGATGATAAATCTTGTTGAAATCATCTGTACAGGCCGGGGAGTGATCATAATCGCTGGCGCCCCAGCTGGTGTGATCAAAGCACAACTCGTTAAGAGCGCTGCCGCGCAAGCGGATCTGGCTGACGGCGGAGGCCATAATGTTGGCGTGCTCTATAATTTCAGTGGCGTAAAGTCGCGCGCGTTCAGAGGATAATTGCTGGACGTTGCCGCGGCTGCTTTGCGCGACGGCAAAGGTGAGGGCAGCGATGAGAGCCACAGCAATCAGGATGTAAAATAAAACGTTGCCGGTTTCCGATAATCTTTGTAATTTATCGCCTGACATCGTTACTTCGTCCCTATTATAGTTCATCTATGCTACGCTCCTCGTGCCTTGTCAGGCAATAAATTCCTTTGATTATCTGTTGGTCAGATAATTATGCTTTTAATCAGCTTACCTCAGCGAGGAACTCTTTGAAATCGCTTTCACACGATACGGGGATATGTACCGGCATGGTTTTTAAGCCTTTGGTACTCAGAGTTAAAAACACAGCGCGGCCGGAGCCAATTTCAACGTTATCGAGCATACCAATGCCCAGAACCGGTTTTTCTATAGGCTGGTTATTTTTTAAAGCATCGTCAACCGCGCGGCGTTTATCGGCTTCCGCGCCGTTCAGGTCTTCAAATCGTTTGATTTGTCCATTTTCATCCAGCCATTCAAAGCTGTAGAGCGATTGTTTCCAGCTTTCTAGCGTTCTGGCTACATCAATAGTGATGCCGACATATTTATCCGGATTTGAAAGCGCGGCTTTATTGTTAATGAATTTGATGTTTTCCATGTTGCACATTTGAGGATTGTTTGGCTTTAGAATTGGTTATACTCTGATCAAGATTAACAAAGCTTAAAAGGATTGCCAATCATGTCTGAATCAAAAGCCGGACAAACCCCGGAAATTATTATTCTTGATGATAGCGCGGATGGCGTATCGTGCGATGGTGGGGGCGGCGCTTTGGGTCATCCGAAAGTTTGGTACAGCTTTGATGACGCTGAAAGTGCCCATTGCGGGTATTGCGATCGCCAGTTTGTTAAAGAGTCGGCAAAAAGCGCTCCAGCTTCGTAAATCTTGATCATTTTCTAAAAAGCTCTATATTACCTTTCGTGGTGCCACATATGGGCTACGTAGATTAAGTTAACTCGCTCAATTGAGGAGGTAGTGATATGAGTACAGGACGTTTGACGCTCTTTGACAGCCCACTTTTCTTAGGGTTTGACGAAATTGAAAAAACTTTCGATCGCATGCGTAAATCCGGCGGTGAAGGTTATCCCCCTTATAATATTGAACAAATTGGCGAGAGCGGGCTTCGCATTACGCTGGCCGTAGCTGGTTTTACGATGGATGACCTCGATGTAGAGATTGAGCATAACCAGCTTGTGATCCGCGGGCGGCAGGATGAGGATGAAGATAAGATTTATCTTCATCGTGGCATTGCGGCGCGGCAGTTTCAGCGCAGTTTCGTTTTGGCTGACGGGATAGAGGTGCGGGGGGCTTCAATAGATAACGGGCTTTTGCACATTGAGCTGGAGCGGGTTGTTCCGGAATCTGCTGCGCGAAAAATCAAGATTCAAGGTAGTGGTAAAGCACAGGATCTTCCACAGGCGATTGATTTGGAACCTGCTGATTTGCAAGATAAAAAGCCTAAAAAAGGTAAATAAATCGACGTACTAGCTGATTTTTAATGTTTTTGAAATCTCAAAACGCTATACTGAACGTAAGCGAGGGTAATATGATACATAAAGATAATACTGAAATAAAACTTCTCAAAAATTTATCACCGCAGGATTTTTTGTCCCTTGGTGTCCATGATATTGCGTATGTGCGTGAAATCGACGTCGATGGCAAAGCTAGCTATGCGGTTCATGCGGCTGATGGAACGCCGCTGTCTGTTTTGAAGAGCCTGAATGAGGCGCTGCATATCATTGAGCATAATGATCTGGAAACCGCTATTCTTCATTAAAGCCTCTAAAAATGTTCAAAGAAAAAGCCGCCCGGCAATCAGGCGGCTTTTGTAATTGTTGGATGCTTGGGGTTGTTTAAGCAGCCATGAGCCAGCCTTCAGGGTCCACCAGCAGCGCACGGATTGATTGTTCATCGCGGGCTTCGCATAATTTTCTATGTAGCGTTTCATTCATCAAAAGCCGTGAAATGCGCGAAAGGCGGCGCAGATGCAATGGCCCATCACTTTCCGGGGAAAGAACAAGACAGACCAAATCGGCCGGCTGGCTATCGGCGGCATTGAAATCGATTGCCTGCTCAAGTGTGGCTAAAATCGTGAATGGTTTTTGTGGGCCGCGGACCTGCAGATGCGGAATGGCAACGCCATATCCAACGCCCGAGCTTGATTGCGCTTCCTGATCAATTAAAAGTTCAAAAACATTTTCTTCTGAAACATTCAAATGTTTACAGGCTTCCTTAGCAAAGGCCATAAAAATTTGTTTCTGAGCAATAATTTTCAACCGTGGCAAGACGATGTTAAAATGCAAATCGCTACTGTAGTCGTTCATTTTCAATCCCTTTGAAAAACACGTTCTCTTATGCTGTAACAGGTCCGTGACAACCATTACGTGAAGGTTGATTACATCCAAAAACTTGGGGGGTCCAGTAAAAAATGTATCGCGTTGCATCATTAGAGTTCATGCATATTTGCGGGAATATAAGAGGTTTTTACATGTAGTTTATTTTTGATAGCAATTAAGCTATGAAAAATGCATTTGGGGGCCATTTCAGCCCCCAAAAAATACTCGATTTAAGTTTGTGGAAAATCGAAAAAAGTTTATCTGCCCTCATTTTCTGGATCGATCCAGCCGATATTTCCGTCTTCGCGCTTATGAACAATATTCAAACATTGGTTCTTCGCGTTGAAAAATACGAGAAACGGCTCACCGGATAGGTCGAGCCGCATAACGGCATCGGAAACGCTCATGGTTTCGATGTCTTTGGTCATTTCTGCGACAACCAACGGCTCATCGGGTGCATCATCATCCTGTTCAGGCGCGGCGGCTAAAACATAGTCACGGGCCTTAATAATTTCTGTTTCTGGGTTTTGTTCTTGACGCTCGTGATGGTCGCGCATTTTACGCTTATAACGGCGCATTTGCTTGCCCACCTTTTCGGCTGCTGCTTCGAAAGAAGCATAAGGGTCTGGATCGGTGGCGTCAGCAATCACCATCAGATTTTTGCCCAATTGAATAGAAATATGTGCTTTTGTCCGGGGCTTGCCGTGTCCTTCTTTTGAAAAAGTCACTGTGGCAAAGGCCGCATGGCTTAAATACTTCTCGTTTAAATCTTCAAGTTTGTCCTGAACGTGGGTGCGCAGAGCCTCGCCAACGTCAATTTGTTTACCATGAACGCTGAGTTCCATAAGGATGTCCTCTTTTTTGAAGTGATATAGATATATTAAATACTATAGCACAAAAACGCGCAAGTTTGGGAGGAAATCGAGTAGAAAATTAGGCAATAAGGTGCTTTTTTTCTTTTCTTCGTTGTACGCTTGAGCCGATATGCATTCCCTCACGGTATTTGGCGACGGTGCGGCGGGCGAGGTCGATACCTTCTTCCTTAAGGATGGCGACGATTTTATCATCGGATAGAATTTTCTTTGGATCTTCTTCATCGATGAGGGTTTTAATGCGCGCTTTAATGGCTTCAGAGCTATGGGCGGTGCCGTCATTGCTGACCAGCGCGGTGGAGAAGAAATATTTCAGTTCGAAAATACCGCGCGGCGTGCCGATATATTTATTGGTGGTTACCCGGCTGACTGTGCTTTCATGCATCTCAATCACTTCGGCGATGTCAGTGAGCTTTAAGGGTGCGAGGAATTCGATGCCGTAATTGAAAAAGGCGTCCTGCTGCTCAATAATTTCAGCGGCTACTTTTAAAATTGTCTGGGCGCGTTGATCCATTGCACGGACCAGCCAGTTGGCATTTTGCATTTGGGTGGTTAGGTATTCCTTGTCTTTTTTCTGCGTCGCGCCTTTTGAAACTTCGGTATAATATTCCTGATTAATCAATACGCGCGGCAGGGTTTCGGAATTCAGTTCGACGCGCCAGCCGCCGCCGACATTTTTCGGCAGGCGCCGCATTAATACATCGGGGATAGCGGTCTGGACAACCAGATGGTCGAATTCTCCGGCCGGTTTGGGGTTAAGAGATTTAATTTCTTCGACCATGTCTTTCAGATAGGTATCGTTGACCCCGCATTTTTCGGCCAGACCTTTGAAGTCGTGATCGCCGAGCATGCTGAGATTATCGAGTAATGTTTGCATTGGCTTATCAAGCTGTTCGCGCTCTTCAAGCTGCAGGGCCATACATTCGGCGAGGTCACAGGCGAAAATTCCGGTGGGGTCGAAACCTTTCATTGCCTTTAGTAACCGCTCTAATCGTTCTTCTGAACAGCCTAAAAGCTCAACTAGCTCATCATG
Source organism: Alphaproteobacteria bacterium (assembly GCA_021776025.1). Classification (GTDB taxonomy): domain Bacteria; phylum Pseudomonadota; class Alphaproteobacteria; order Micavibrionales; family Micavibrionaceae; genus TMED27. The sequence goes on along the minus strand of JAJFGR010000022.1, from coordinate 163,633 downwards.
GCCTTCGCGCAGATACCCAGTTTCATCGAGTCGGTCGATGAGCATCGCGCCGATCATGCGGTCGCGGTTATCATCCACGGCGATGTGCAGCTGGTCGATGAGATGTTCGCGCAGAGATTTATCCGCGCTCATATTATTTTCAAAGCTGCTTTCGACATCTTCGAATTTTGAATTGCCGCCGGCGCCAAGCTCGGCCATCGACGAGCCGGGGTCAAAATCATCATTGGTGTTTGAGCCTTCGAAGGCTGCATCAACCGCATCGGTGCCGGTATCGGTCTCCGCGGTTTCTGCGGCCTCTTCACCGGGCGCGGCGTCTTCGGGCTTGCGCTCATCTTTTTCTAGCAAGGGGTTGGTCGCCAGTTCTTCTTCGACCAGCTCATTCAGTTCGGCATTGTTCATTTGCAGCATGCTGATGGCTTGCTGCAATTGCGGCGTCATCACCAGCTGCTGGGATTGCCGTAGATCAAGATTCTGAGAGAATTTGCCAGATGAAGAGCTCATGCAATTATTGTACCATGAGCAGCGTTAATTTGTAGTCAGAATTTATGGGTAATTTAAAGCTTAAAGCCTTCACCGAGATAGACGCGGCGGACGTCTTTGTCATTGATAATCTCTTCAGCGCTGCCTTCCATCAGGACTTTGCCGTCATGCAGGATATAGGCGCGGTCAACGATGCCCAGACAATCGCGCACATTATGGTCGGTAATCAGCACGCCAATGCCGCGTTCTTTCAGGTGTGAAATTAGTTCGCGAATTTCTTTAACGGCAATCGGGTCGATGCCGGCTAAAGGTTCATCAAGCAGGATGAAATCAGGCCGCGCAGCCAGCGCACGGGCAATTTCAACCCGGCGGCGCTCCCCACCAGACAGGGCGGGAGAGGGTGTACGTTTTAAATGCTCGATGCCAAATTCGCTGAGCAAGTCGTCGAGCAGAATATGCTGCTCTTCATCGGAGAGCTCTTCTTGTGATTCAATGACGGATTTTAAATTATCCTCAACGCTAAGCCCTCGAAAAATTGAAGATTCCTGCGGTAGATAGCCAATGCCGAGCCGCGCGCGACGATACATCGGCAGGCTGGCGATATCTTGTCCATCAAGCAGGATATAACCGCCATCGGCAGGGATCAGCCCGGTGGTGATATAAAAACAGGTGGTTTTACCCGCGCCGTTGGGGCCCAATAAAGCTACAGCTTCGCCGCGCTGGACGGTGAAAGACACGTCGCGCAGGACCGGGCGCTTTTTATAGCTTTTGGAGAGATGTTGAACGCTGAGGCCTTTAGGCACTTCTTTCAGGCGCGGTGTCTTATTTTTTGGGCTGGAATTCATTCAAGCTTTTCCGGTACTTAATCTAATGCATTTTACTTAAAGCTAAACGTACACCCAAAGCCATGAGAAGTCCACCACAGACGCGGTCTATCCATCTGGCCGAGCGCATGAAAGCTCTACGCACTTTACGTTGATTTAGTACGATTGATACGCTTGTAAACCATAAAGTTGGAATAAATGCGGCCGTTGTCCCTAAAATAATTCTTTCAGAAAGCAGTGTTTCCGGTCCCATAAATTGCGGCAAAAGTGCCAGAAAGAACAAAGTTGCTTTAGGGTTGAGGAGATTGGTTAGAAAGCCCTGCCACATTGCCTTTAGGACAGGAATGTCTGATTCACGTTCATTTTCCCCGATGATTTTTTCATTCTCGTACCCTTTGGAGCGCAGAGCTTTATAGCCGATATAAACAAGATAGCCCGCTCCAACATATTTAATGATGGTAAAGAGCAAAACTGATTGGGCGATGAGGGCGGCTAATCCGAGTATTGAATATGTCAGATGTCCGCAGATTCCTAAACCAATACCGATTGCCGTGAAAATTCCTGCGCGCTGGGAATGTAAAACAGCATTGCGCACTGTGATCACCAGATCCGGCCCCGGCGATGCGCTGCCGAAAAACATAATCGCTGCAAAGCCTGTCCAAATGAGAAAAAATTCCATGGCGGTAAATTAGCAAAAAACCTAAGGGTTGTCAGGCTTTTCTTCGCTTCCGGGGTAGAAAATGCCCCGTACGCGTCCGCCGGGCTTGACGTCTGATGTGCCTGGGGCTGTGGGTTTTCCATCGGCAAAAATGGTGCTGACATTGGTGTTCATGTCGACAACAGCGCGCTCCCCTTCCAGCGTATTCGGGCCGCGCAGGATTTTTACGCCGCCGGTGATCTCCGCCTTATTGGTATCGGCTTTATAAATGCCGTACGCGCCCGTAACCGTTTCGCCCGGGGTGACAATCACAACATTGCCGATGGCTTCTAAAGAATGCAGAACCTGCTTACCCTGCTCATTTTTTTTCAGCAGGACTGAGATTTTATCGGCGTGCAGCGTATCAACACCGCCCCCAGGTTTGGGGCGGACAATTTTCGCATAGCCCAGTGCATTGACCCGGCCGTCAGCTACCCAATATTCAAACTTATCGCGCGCCGTGACGGTTTGATCCGGTGACACCATTTTCAAATTATCGCCGGTGACGGTGGCCAGGCCTTGGTCAAGATTATAGACCGCATTTTGTCCATAGACAGTGCTGTCGCGCGAACGCAAAATAACGTTTTGCTCGGCGGTGACTTGATAAATATCGGTGCCTCCACCATCCTTACCCTCGCGGTAAAGGGCTATAAGCTTTTCTCCGGCAACGGAAGACTCACCTTGTTTGGCCATTGCGTTTTTCGTGGCGATAAATTTTTTGTCTTCACGCAGCCATTCTAATGTGCCATCGGCAGTCACTTCCAGCGGCTGTTTGGAGTTTGAGCTCAGGCCATCCGTTTGCGCGCTGGCGTTATCGTTGGTGAAATAGACCAGCGCAAGCGCGGTAGTGAAAATATATAAAAGCTTTTTGGTCGGCGTTGTCATGGCGCTAAAAGCCCTCCTTTTGAAGAACCACCTGCGTCATAAAGTACGATTTTTGCCGGACCTGTAAAGATCAAAACTTCGGCTTTTGAATCAGCGTACATGCCGCTGGCATTTAATGTTCCGGCCGGACCATGGCCGGTGATTTTTACATTCGTGCGCGCGGTTCCGGCTTTCAAATCGACATCAAGTTCTTGGGTTTTGGCGCTATAGCCGTCGTCGTGAAACAGGCGTACATCGTCTTTTAAGAGCAAGCGCTGGCTTTCCTGACGAAACGCGCCTTGGCGCGATTTGATGGCGAGCCAGGTTCCGCTATTTAAAACAATATCGGCCATCGGCGCATCCAGCACCATCAGTTCGCCATCTGTATCTTGCAGCGCGCGCTCAGCAGTAATGGTGTAGGGCTGGTTTTTATCATCAACGCTGTCAAATTTCGGATTTAAAAGTTCGTTTTTACCGATGGCGCTGGCCGTTTTTGCGTCGGGTTTGGCGGGGGCCATATCATCGGTCTTAAAAATGTTCCATGAAAATAAAATGGTGATGATGGCTAAAGCTATCAGGGGCAGGGTAATGCGCATCGAGCGAATAAACGCTGAATAGCCTTCATCCTTGCGGCGAACATCGCCGGTCTCACGGCTCAGGCTTTTGAGCTTGGGATCATGGTTTGAGGCCGCATTAAAATCATTCATGGCCTGATCTTAAAGCAGACCGGCTTGAATGCAATCCTGCAAGCGGATCATTCCTGCCAATTTGTTATTGTCCATGACGATAAGGCTACTGATATAGTGGCCGGGTTTTTGTGTCATGACGCTTACCGCTTCGACAGCGAGCGCCCTAGCCTCAATCGACTTGGGGTTTGTACTCATGATATCAGTGACCGGTTTTTGTAAAAGATCTGCGGCCATGTGGCGTTTTAAATCCCCGTCGGTGATAATGCCTTTCAGGTCGCCTGCTTTATCGATCACAAGAACGGAGCCTAAATTCTTTTCGCTGAGCATGAGGATCGCCTTGTCCATCGTTGCATTTTCATCAACTAGCGGCAGGTCGTCATAATCGATCATCAATTCACCAATGGTCATTAAGCGTTGGCCAAGCTTGCCGCCTGGGTGAAAGACTTTATATTCTTCAGGCGTTAATCCCATGCGGTGTAACAAGGAAACCGCTAAAGCATCGCCGAGCGCCATCATCATCGTCGTTGATGTGGTTGGGGCAAGACCGTTGGGGCAGGCTTCCGGGGCCTTTGGGAGCAAGAGGCAGATATCAGCGTGTTTGCCCAGAGAGCTTTCAGCATTACTGGTCATGGCGATAAGTTTAATATTATAGCGCCGTGTGTAGTGAACGAGATCGGAAAGCTCAGAATTCTCACCGGAGTTTGAGAGCATGAGCACAACGTCATGCTCGGTAATCATTCCCATGTCGCCATGGCTGGCTTCACCGGGGTGAACAAAATAGGCTGGGGTGCCCGTGGAGGCGAGTGTGGCGGCAATTTTACGGCCGACATGGCCGCTTTTGCCAATTCCAGCAACGATCAAGCGACCACGACCGTCTGCGTTTTTCATCTGGTCGACAGCGTTGATGGCTTCGTCGAAGCTCCCATCGATTGAGTCTTTCAGGGCGTTTAAACCGTCAATTTCTGTTTGGAGGACAGCGCGCGCATTGTGTTGTTCGCTTTGACCTTGCGTGCGCTTTTCGGCTTTGCTCATCAGAAATGGTCCTTCGTGGCGTTAAGCCAATACGGTTTTAGACATGTGCAAAAATATCTTCATCCGGCCAGCCGGTTAAATCCAGCTCCGCACGGACAGGCAGGAATTCAAAACATTTTTGCGCGAGCTCCGCGCGGCCTTCACGCTCTAACATGATATCGAGTTTTTCTTTGAGTGCATGTAGGTGATAGACATCGCTGGCGGCGTATTCGAGCTGTACGTCTTTAAGTTCGGCAGCGCCCCAATCAGAAGATTGTTGTTGCTTATTAAGCTCTATGCCCAGTAATTCCCGGCAGCATTGTTTTAAGCCGTGGCGGTCTGTGTAAGTGCGGGCAAGGCGTGAAGCTGTACGTGTGCAATAAACAGGTCCGCAATCGAGCTTAAGATATTTTTTAATTACAGCAACATCAAAACGGGCGTAGTGAAAAATTTTGAGAACTTTTTCATCGGCTAAAAGGGCTTTTAAATTTGGTGCGTCATAAGTTTTGCGATCAAGTTGAACAATATGCGCGTTGCCATCACCGGAAGACAGTTGTACGAGACAAAGTGGGTCACGATGATTGTTGAGGCCCATCGTCTCTGTGTCGATTGCCAGTATTTTGCCAAAATCTAGGTCGGCCGGAATGTCGCCTTTATGTAATTTGATGCTCATGAGAATTCTTCAATCCAGTGTTTCAATAAATCCCAGTGCTAAAAAATGGTGCCCAGGAAAGGATTTGAACCTTCACTCCCTTACGAGAACTACGACCTGAACGTAGCGCGTCTACCAATTCCGCCACCTGGGCCTTCTGGGGCACATCTTAAGTGTTTGATTTATTATATTACTCTTGTAGAGAAGTCAAACCTAGCTTTACGTTTAGAGGGCAATAAATTTACCCTTTGCATTTGCCGCTTTTTCGACGATCATAAGGGGGGTTGAATTCGTAGCTTTAAAGGACACGGAAGACATGAAAATACTGTTGGTCGATCAAGATGCTTTAGCGACGCAGATGCTCCGTTCAAAAATGGAACCTTTAGGCCACACCATTGTTGAGGAGCCGGTTAAGAATAATGCCGTTGAGCGGATGGCTGCTGGTGATTTTGATATTGTGTGTATTGACCCCTCACCGCTTACGGAACCACGCTCCCTGATTTTAAATACCCGCCGGTCGGTACGGAATTACCCCTATATTTTGTTGATGTCAGAAACAATTTCTCAGGATGAGGCACTTAAGGCCGGGGCCAATGATCTTTTGGCAAAGCCTTTTGATCCAACGGTTTTGAATGAAAAGCTTGATAATGCGCAGCGCCTTATCGAATTGGTTCGACGTATTGGCGATGATTCCGAGGATTTCCCTTCTGCGGGGGGCGTTATCGCAAAATCAGCCTTTAACCAGCTCTTCCTTTCGGCGATGGACCGGGCCGATCGCTATGGCGAGCGGACCTTCATTCTGCAAATCTCACTTAGCAATCATAAAGAAATTCTTGATCTGGATGGAGCATATGCAGCTGAGTTTGCTGTGGCTAAGCTTTGTCAGTATCTGGTGCTGCTGCGCCGACAAAGCGATATTATTGGCCAGACAAGCAAGAATGAGTACAGCCTGCTTCTCCAAAGGCCGATCTATGAAACGGAGCCCGTTGAGGCGGCTAATCGTTTTGCCGAGCAGCTCGCTGGATTTAGCGATATTGATGCCTCGGGCCAGACCGCCGTTGATATTACCGTATCTTTGCTTGATGTCCCGGCTGGTAGCGAAATTATCAAGCACGTCTTTCAGCCCGGCAATGGCGCTGCAGAGGCCGCCTCCCAATAATGGGAAAATATTCCTTGACATGGCTGTTAAATTGAGGCAGGCTTGAAGCCTCACAACACCACAATTGTATCTTCACATAGAATTTAGCGTTTATAGATCTAAATACTGACTGGTTGGTATTTGATGGAAACGCTTGTTTACAAAGCTTTTAAGGAGACTTTTCATGACAACTAAACTTTCTCTCGACACAAATGACAACCCAATTCCGGCTTTGCGTCTTAAAGATAGTGGCGCATATTCATTTTCTACCGGCCTGACCTCAGTCAGAAATACGGCAGGTTTTGATGCGGATACCCGCGTTATTAGCGTTTATGCTACACAAGATGCTTATCTGGCCTTTGGCGATAGCGTGGTAAGCGCGGCGGCTACAGATCATTTCTTTCCCGCTGGTACATATTATGATTTTGCCATTGGCGGTGACGGTACGGGCCATAATACGCATATTGCGGCGTTGCGGATTTATACGGACGGCGTGGTTTACATTTCTGAGAAGGAATAGATTTTTCTTGACGTATTATAGAAAATAGGCTAGCTCCTTGGTTAATTAAGAAATTAAGGCGTAAGTATGGACTATTCTAAACTATTTGCTGTTTTAACAACCGCTGTGTTCGCGCTTACCGCCTGTAATAAAGATGATTCTAAAGTTATATGTGAAAGTGCTGACAAAACGAAAATTGCTTATTTATTTGATGGTGATAATGGCGCTCGAACATTTATATTAAGTGATACAGATACTCCTGCAAATAAAAGTACGATAGCTTGGGTTAAAGGTGGATTTGATCAAAAAGCTGCCGAACGTATTGGAAAAGACTTGTGTGAAAAGGGTGAGTACCCTCAAAATCTTCGTCAAATATTCATAGATAAATCCAAAATCGAAGTGTATTTAAGAGTAAGTGCGGATAGCAAAAAAGTGGCCGGTTTTAAAAGACAGCCGGATGGCACTTATAAAGGCCCATTTGTGTATAGGGGTGACCCCGATAAAGGGCTTGTTTTTATTATGCCTGATCTGGATAATGCTGCGGCTAAGGTTGATGGCTTTATTGATGGGTCAAATTCTTTTGGTAATGGGCTAAATTTTTCTGATAATCCTCCGCCAATTTTTAACGAAATTTAACCAGCTTTGCGCGAGCGCAGGGCGGTGGTGATGGTGCCATCGTCTAGATAATCCAGCTCGCCGCCTACCGGCACACCGTGGGCGAGATGGGTGACCTCTAAATCTTCCCGGCCAATATGGTCGGCAATGTAATGCGCGGTGCTTTGCCCATCGACAGTGGCGCTTAAGGCCAAGATGACTTCCGTAATTTCTGGCGCTTGTGCGCGCCCAAACAAGCTTGCGGCATTTAGCTGGTCCGGGCCAATGCCATCGAGCGCGGAAAGCAGGCCGCCCAGAACGTGATACTGGCCTTTATAGGCGCCCGTGCGTTCAATCGCCCAGAGATCGCTGACTTGTGCAACCACACAAATTTGCGATTTAGTCCGTTTGATGTTTTGGCAAATTGAGCATGGATCAACCATGTCGAGATTGGCGCAAATGGCGCAAGTTATAATTTCCTCAGCTGTACGTTTCAGCAATTCGGCCAGCGGCAGCATTGTTTGTTCACGGTTATTCAGCATATTGAGCGCTATGCGCCGCGCGGAGCGATTGCCCAAACCGGGCAAACCGGCCAGCATTTTAATCAGATGTTGTAAGGGCCCGTCCTGCATTTTAGTCACTTTCTTTTAATCTTAAGTGCGTCGCCGCTTGCTTTTACTTAAGATTAAAAGAAAGCGGCTAAAAATTTTAATGCCAGAAGTGTTTTCAATCATTAAAGCCTTGGCTTTTATCAGGATCGGCATAAACGAACAGATCAGATGGGTGTTTAATATCGGTTTTCAGATAGAACAGTTCGACTTCGGTGATCAGCCCCTGCGCATCCATTACGCGCCATTTGCTTAAGGTTAACCCATCTTTTGCTTCCTTCAACCCCAGCGTAAGAGATCCGGCTTCCGGGTCAGAGCGCTGCGTCAGCTCCACTTGTAAAAACCCACCTTTGCGTTTCACGCTTTCAACTTTCACATCCTCACTCAGCGATAAGTTTTTCCGCAGGATAAAATCTGCCAATGTCTGGCCGATGGGTGCGTTGGTTTGCTCGCCCAATTCCGCATCATAAAAATAAATGAAGAATCCATCGGCGACGACGAAGTCCTTGATCGGATCATCATATTCAAATTTTAATTTCCCTGGGCGCTGTAAATAAAATGTGCCAACCAGCTGCGTGCCATCATGCGTGGTTTGGACAAAGCGCGCGCGCGCCGAGGACAGCCCGCCCAGATATTTTTCAACTTTGGAAATGTCTTCGTTGAATTTTTCGGTTTTTTCAGCCGCGCTATATTGCGGCGCGAACAATATGGCCAGCGCAAAAAGGGCAAGAGCAATCTGTTTCATCGGTGATCCTTATTTATTATCTCATACACATAGTATACGAGCGCCGCTTTGCAAAGCCTTCGCTTTAATAAAAACTTGTGCATTACGTAAATGTGATGTAAAACACTTTTTTGAGTATTTAGAATAGGTAAGGATTAGAAAAAATGGCACAAGAAAGTGGTGAGACATCAGAAATTATTCAACCAAGCCTGATAAAATCAGCGTTTAATTCTGAAAATGCCATGATACTTGTGGGACAAGCACATCTTAATAAAATTAGCCAGTATTTGGCGAATCTTCCAGATAAAGCCAAAGTAAAGTTACTGGTTTCTCCTAAAGACACAGCAGCTATTTTTAAGCGTGGTCTAGGCACGTGGCTAGAAGAGGTTCAAGCAATTCGCAGTATCGATGAAACTCATGGTCTGCATTTTGACGATCAGGCTCTTACAGGCATGAAGGTGTTTGACAAATACGAAGAGGGTCATGATAACCCCATCGAAAAAGAAATCGCAGATCAGCTTAGAGAAGTATGGGCAAAGGTATTACGCACTAGTCAGGGTGTTACAACAGATTTGTTTATGGGCACAAAACAAATTGTTGATGGCCGTGAAATCGGTTCTGATGTTATTACCGTTCGTGATAATTTGTATTCACGCAAAGAAAAAATTGCAGAGCAAGGTGGTCAATTTGTAACGGAGGAGAGTGAGTTTGTTCAGGCTTCTTGTCAGTTGTCGTCTACGGAGGCTCAGGCCAAGCCGTCCAAGATATACATTGTTGATTTTGCTCACGCTTGTGCCACCTTTTCGCACTCTAAGAACGACCATGGTTTTCCCTCTTGTCCCGTTGCACTGCATGTTTTCGCGCTGGATTCCTGATTTATGGCCGGACCAGGCGTTCGTCATTTAATTTTAAATTAAATGGACTTAGTCCGCTTATCGGGTCTACATGTTTTAAATCAACAGCTTAATTGGAGCGGTTTTGGCTAAGTGGGCCCGGTTTTTAACCGGCGTCGGAATAATCCGTGATTAGCACATCGCGTTTACCCGTGGCGTTGGCCTTGGAAATGACGCCTTGGCGTTCCATTTCTTCGATAATGCGCGCGGCGCGGTTATAGCCGATTTGCAAATAACGCTGGACGAAACTGGTGGAGGCTTTGCCTTCACGCGCGACGAGGGCGACGGCCTCGTCATACAGCTCGTCGACTTTGTCGCCTGCTCCATTGCGGTCCTCAAAAATCGCCTGCATGACTTCACTGGCGTCTGAGAAATCGCCTGCGGTGATGGAATCGATATAAGATGGCTCGGCCTGCGCTTTGAGGCTGAGCACAACTTTTTCAACATCTTCATCGGATACAAACGGGCCATGGACGCGGGTGATGCGTCCGCCTGGCGCCATATACAGCATATCGCCCATACCGAGAAGTTGCTCGGCGCCGCCTTCGCCTAAAATGGTGCGCGAATCAATTTTTGAGGTGACCTGAAAGGAAATTCGCGTCGGGAAGTTGGCTTTGATCACGCCGGTAATGACATCGACCGATGGGCGCTGGGTGGCCATGATCAAATGAATTCCGGCGGCGCGGGCCATTTGTGCAAGGCGCTGGATAGCGTTTTCGACGTCTTTTCCGGCGACTAGCATTAGGTCGGCGAATTCATCGACGATAACGACGATATAGGGCAATTCGGACAGATCCATCGGTTGGTCTTCGAAAATCGGTTTGCCGGTATCCGTTTCGAAACCGGTTTGCACTTTTTGCATGATGGTTTCGTCTTTTTTGGCGGCTTCGCGGACGCGCTCATTATAGCCGTCGATATTGCGCACGCCGAGTTTTGACATGGCGCGGTAGCGTTCTTCCATTTCCTGCACAGTCCATTTTAGCGCGACAATGGCTTTGCCCGGTTCCGTCACAACAGGGGCGAGCAAATGCGGAATGCCGTCATAAACGGAAAGCTCCAGCATTTTCGGATCGATCATGATAAAGCGGCATTGGTCGGGTGAGAGACGATAGAGCAGGGAGAGAATCATCGTGTTCACGGCGACGGACTTACCCGAGCCGGTGGTTCCGGCAACCAGTAAGTGCGGCATTTTGGCAAGATCAGCGAGAATAGGCTGGCCGCCAATATCCTTACCAAGCGCAAGGGGCAAGCCGGCTTTATTTTTCTCATAGAGCGAGGTGGCCAGAATATCTTGCATATAAACGATCCGGCGGTTTTTATTGGGCAGTTCGATGCCAATTACATTGCGCCCTGGCACGACGGCGACACGTACGGAGATTGCCGACATCGAGCGGGCAATATCATCGGCCAGAGAAATGACTTTGGCGGATTTCGTGCCCGGTGCGGGTTCAAGCTCATACAGGGTGACAACAGGGCCGGGGTGGATGGAGGTAATATCGCCTTCTATATTGAAATCAGCGAGGACATTTTGCAAAAGCTCGGCGTTGCGGCGCAGCGCATCCTCGTTGAGCTGCATGCCTTCCTCCTCAGCCGGAGAGGCTTCAAGCAGGTTTAGATCGGGCAGTTCCCAGTTTTCCGCGGCATCGAGGCTAAAACGTTTTTGCGGGCTGGCGCTGGCCGTTGTGGCCCCAGTTTGCGGCGTGACCACCGGAATTGTGCTGGCAGCTGTGTTTGTAGGAGCAGGAACAGGTGCGGCGGCCTGAGGCGCGGCTTGCGTCGGCGCAGGTGAACTTATTCTGGGGGCTTTTCGCTGTGCTTTTTCGCTGCGCTCTATCTTTGGGAACGCTTTGAAAGCTGCCAAAATATCAGGGCGGTAATCGGGATCATTATGGTGGCTGATCCATTGCTGAAAACCATAAACTACGCCCACAATAGTTAGCGCTGTACGCACTATAAAATTCCAAGTTTTTTGAATGAGATAGCCAATTTCAGCCAATTGTGTGGCAGACGCATATATCGCCAATGGCAGTGCTATAATAGCGGCAATAATAGTTAGGGCAGCCGGGCCTAGCCATGGTGTGATTCCCTGACCGGCTAGGCCGAGAGTGCTTAAGACCATTGTTCCCAGTGTAGAGCCCATGTAAGGATGGGTAATCCAATCACCTGAGGGGATTTGAGAGAAGGCAATTGAGCAGAAAATGGCCCCCGCACATGTAGCAATTATCCGCAGCCATAAAGGTTTTAAAGCTTGGCGATTGAAGGCACGCACACCCCAGGAGAGCAGAACTAGGCCAAAGAGCAGGGCGCCAATGCCGAGGGTTTGGAGCAGAAGATCACTCAGCCATGCGCCGCTGGTTCCCATCCAGTTAGCGATATTGTCTGCATTTTCACTGCTGGCAGTGTTCCATGAGGGGTCCCTTGAATCATAGCTAAGCAGAGACAGGGTGATGAAAACGCCGGTTATTGCGCTTGTGAGCGCAAAACCATCGACGAAACGCCTTGCCACAAAGGCTTGCAGCCCGCTGGGTAGCCATCTGAGGAGCAGTGGCGTTTTGTTTTTTGCGCGCTTTCGTTTTGGTGAGCGCCGGATGGTGCGTGTTCTTGCCATGATATTTTCGTAAAAAATTAAAGTGTTGTTTTAAGGCTTGATTTAAAGGTTTTTTGAAGATGATTTGAAATCATGAAACCCTTGATGAGCTTTCAGTTTACAGAGTTTCATTGTTAAAAACAAGCGATGTTATGTCACAAAGAAAAAAGTGGTCACTGGGCATAAAAAATGCCGCTGTAGCAGGAATCTTAAGACTTCATTAACTATTTTGCGGTTATGTATATATGTAGATTTTGCGTCCTGATTATAAACCAAACAAAAATTAATGTTCGGAGAACCCTTTATGGCTCAGTCGCTTGCAAAAGCTGATACACTCTTACAACCCGAATATTTGGTTTATATCTATCATCGTCCGGAAAATCAGCATGAAGGTCAAAATGATTGGGAAATGCGGACAAGTACACCGGATTTGAATGTTGCGCTGGATAAGGCTGAATCTTTGTATGAAAGCCAAGGCTATCGCAAGGTTGAGGTAAAACATCGCATTATCGATCCCAAAACTGCGCTTATGCAGGATTACACGTTTAAAGTTTTTGCATCTGAGAAAGACAAATTACCGCAAGAGGTCTGGCTAGCCAGTTTTGCGGTTTTATTTGCGGCGGCGGGTGTGATCTGGTTTTTAGCCGCGCTTTTCTAATCTAAAATTCCTAGGGGTTCTTTCATAACCAGTTCACCAATTTGTTTATAAACATTGGCATTTTCCAGCATTTGCTCCTTGATCGGCTCATTCTGCTCAGCCAGTGTTGTAAAAAATGTGGAGGCATCGATTAGTAGTTTTCCTGCGAGCTCACCATGGGGCGTTCCGTTTAAAGCCCCTTCTGGTTCTTGTGAGAGGAGCGAGCCCATTTGCTGAAAGACGGAAGCGTTTTCTTCCATCTGGCCTTTTAATGGTTCGTTTTGTTCACCGAGCGTTACAAAAAAATCTGCAGCGTCGACCAGTAGTTTTGTTGCGAGTTCGGCGTGTGTAGGCATAGTCACTTCCTTTTAATTATGCAGGGCGTTGCTTCGCTCCTAAAGTAGCAATTGTACTCCCGGAGCAACGCCAAAGGCGTTGTTCGGTTTGCGAACAAAACTACGTTTTGCTTCGCGGTCGCTTGCGCCTACTGCAAAAATAAAATCAAGCGACTAATTTTTTCAAACCTAACATGAAAGCTGGCGGTGGGCGCAAGGGTTAATTTTACGAATCCGTTATTTTAATTAATGCTGCCGGTTTTGTTTGTGTTTTGTCGAAATGGATGCGCTGGGTAAGCGCCCAAAAATTTTACATTCGTTGCGTAAAAGCCAAGTTCTTCGAGAGCAAGTTTAAAGCTGTCACTTTCCGGGTGGCCATCAATATCACAGTAGAAATGCGCAGCCTGAAAGCTTTCATCTATATAGGATTCTAGTTTTGTGAAATTCAAGCCGTTGGTGGCGAACCCACCCAGTGATTTATATAAGGAGCCAGGGATAGAGCGTACGCCGAAGATTAGTGAGGTGATTGTCTGTACATCTTCGTCGGGCGTTTCTGCGTCAGGGCCAAGAATCAGAAACCGCGTGGTGTTGTGATGTTTGTCCTGCACATCATTTTCAAGCATATCGAGACCATAAATTTCGGCGGCAAGGTCTGAGGCAATTGCGCCGTGCTCCGGGTCGTTAAGGCGAGAAATTTCTTCTGCCGCGCCGGCGGTATCGGCGTGGATATGCGCGTTCAAACCTAGACGCTTGATCATTTTCCGGCATTGCGGAATGGCATGAACATGGCTGTGTACGTGTTTGAGTTCATCAATTTTCGCGCCCTTTACCCCTAAAAGTGCATGGCGTATGGGTTGAAAATGCTCACCAATAATAAATAATTCACCGTCAGGCATCAAATGGTGCACATCCGCAACGCGCCCTGCGATGGTATTGTCAATCGGGATCATGGCCAGGTCGGCATCTCCAGCGGCTACGGCGGTGAAGGCGTCTTCGAAAGAATCACATGGGACTGTCTCTAACGTTGGGAAAACCGTACGGCAGGCGAGGTCTGAGTAAGCTCCTTTGGCGCCTTGAAAGGCTATTTTTTTGATGTTCTTTAAATCCATATTTAAGCTTTATTTCTCTATAGTTGAATTTTTTGGTTGAATGAGCATACCCAATACGTATATGTGTGTCGACAAGCGGTTTTAAACTGCTATAGTTTTTATAAGAACAACACGCAAACGCACGAGTTTTTCATGGATAGTATGGAGAAAAATAAGATTTTCGCGGCGGTGCTCTGCGCCGGAATTATGGCGATGCTTGCCGGTTTTATTGCCGATCAACTGGTTCATCCGCATATGCCAGATGCCGATGCCGTGGCGATTGAGGGTGTTGATGGCGCTGTCGGCGGCCCTGTTAAAGCTAAGATGCCAGATCCGATTATGCATCTGATTGCTACAGCTGATATGGCCAAGGGCGAAAAACTTTCCAAGGCTTGTGCGGCTTGTCACTCCTTTGACCAAGGCGGACCGGATAAAGTTGGGCCGAATTTGCATGGCGTTGTTGGCGCGGCAAAAGCGCGCAAAAGCGGATTCGGATATTCTTCAGCGCTTACCGAGACGAGCGGCGCATGGGGTTATGAGGATTTGAATTTCTTCCTTTGGAAGCCGAAAAATTATGTTCCTGGAACGAAGATGAATTATGCGGGTATGAAGAAACCTGGAGATCGTGCGGCGCTGATTGCGTGGTTGCGCGCTCAAGGCTCTGGTTCATTCCCTGCGCCGAATGCTGGCGAAATTGCAGCGGAAGCGGCGGAACTGGCTCCGCCTGAAGAAGAAGCGGCGGTTGAAGAGGCCGCACATTAATTATGCATGTGCGTGTAACAAAAAGTGTATCACAAGCAGATTTACTTGATGTTTACCCGGGTTCTTCGGTGGGTAAAGCTGACTTTCTAAACGATAGAATCAAAACAAATAGTGTTTTTTTGGCACAGGGTGATGATGTAAATCTGGGGTTTTTGATCTACTCTATATGGTGGGGTGATTGTCCGTTTATTGAGTATCTTAAGGTTAAAGAAGAGTTTCGGCGACGCGGCGTTGGTGAAGCTCTTTTGAAAGCGGTGATAGAAGAGATTAAATCGAAAGGGCATGTGGAGCTCGTAAGTTCGACCAAAACTAATAATGATATGGGGTTGAGCTTTCATAAAAAAATTGGGTTTAAACCGTTGAATAGTTTGGTTTTGCCTGATGGTGAAGAGCAGTTTTTTACGCTGAAAATATAGGTCCTACCCTTATTCTTTTTTGTCCCAGCCGCCTTGCGGCGTTTGCTGCCAGTACGTCACATCGTGGCCATCATCTTTATAAGTTTTCCAACGGCTACGGGCCTCGCTGACGGCCTCGTCATTACGGCCATCGATCATGTCGCAGACAAGTGTGAATTTCTCTAAAGCGCTTGTGGGGGTGCCTTGGGTGAGAATGATAACGTCGGCTTCATTGGGGTTTTCGTCGTTTGCTGTAATCCATACCGGCTGGTCGGTATTATGACCGTCCTTGGCGCTGCCATGGGGGATGAAGCTGTTTGGATTATAGGTCCACAAATGTGCATTGAGTCGTTCAACTTCCTGATCATTGGCGGTTTTGACGATAATGCGGTGGCCATTTTGCAGGGCCTTGGCTAGGAGCTGCGGCAGTATCTGATCGAGGCTTTGGCGTTCCAGATGGTAAAAACGTACTTCACTCATGCGATTTTTCCGTTTCGGGTTTGTAAAGGTGTTTTTCATCATTGTGATTGGTGATTTCGTAACCGCCATCTTCCATGGGTTCTAATGCGCAGGGCGTAAGCGGGACTTTGCCATGGCCGCCGGGGATGTCGAGCATATAGGTTGGTTGGCAGAGGCCGGAGAGATGGCCGCGGAGCTGGCGAACAATATTCTGTCCTTCTTCTATGGAAAGTCGGAAGTGGTTGGTGCCTGGTGCAAGGTCAGGGTGATGGAGATAGTAAGGCTTGACGTTTAAGGCGACGAGAGCGCGGTAAAGATCCGCGAGGACTGTCGCATTATCATTGACGCCTTTGAGCAGGACCGATTGGGAGAGCAGGTTTACTCCAGCACTGTGGAGCTGCTTTAAACACGCACGCACAT
Source organism: Alphaproteobacteria bacterium (assembly GCA_021776025.1). Lineage (GTDB taxonomy): Bacteria > Pseudomonadota > Alphaproteobacteria > Micavibrionales > Micavibrionaceae > TMED27. Next base: position 147,277 of record JAJFGR010000022.1, on the reverse strand, counting down.
CATCGGTGATTTCTTGTGCGTGGTTAATATGTAGTGCCATATAGATGGCTTTATTCGTGTATACCGACTGGCTGGTTTGTTGGGTTAGGGCATTGATGAGAGCTGTGTTCATGCGTTTTGGGTCGGCGATAGGTACGCGTGTGTGGATGCGGATGATTTGTACGTGCTTAATTTCATTGAGCTCAGTCATGATCTCACTTAGCTGACGCGGGGAGAGAACGAGCGGGTCGCCGCCAGTAAGAATGACTTCCCAGATTTCAGGATGGGCGCGGATGTAATCGAGCGCGGCGGTGCGCTCTTTGTTGCTTAAAATATCAGAGCCGGGGCCGACATGTTCGCGGCGGAAACAATAACGGCAATAGACTGCGCAGACATTTGCGGGTTTGAATAAAACTCGGTCGGGATAGCGGTGAACAATACCTTTGATAGGCGTATGGGATTCATCACCGATGGGATCGGTATCTTCTTCGGGTAGGATTTTTAGCTCTTTGGCTTGCGGGATATATTGCTTGGCGACGGGATCTGTGTGCAGGTCACCGATAATGGCATCCTTGATGGTATCGGTTATGCGGTAGGCATATTTTTTGAGCAGAACGGGCGTGTTATCGCCGCCTTTATCGGTGATATAGTCGTTTTTTCTAACCGTTTCCGGCGTTTTATTTTTTAAGGTCGAGAACATATTGGTAATCTGTATCTTCTTGTCCGTCTCCAAAACGAAGGCGCTGTTCGCCATCGGGTTTGAAACCATGCTTTATCATAGATTTTCGAGAAGCCTCATTATTTTTGCGATGAGAGACTTCAAGTTTTTCAATTAGGGGATGGCTTTGTGCCCAATTAATCCGTGCTTCGTATAGTTTATGCGAGAGGCCTTGTCTACGGTATTCGGGGATAATGAAGCCCATTACAAGAACACCAGTTTTCCCGGAAGAGTCGTCTTCGGATGTATAGATGCCGCCGATTCCGATGTGGTTTTCGTTCTCGAAAAGTCCGAAGATGGCTTTGTTAGAGCCAAATATCATGTCTTTCCATTTATCTTCAGTGAAGTTTTTATTTTCTTCATAGCGCGCGAGATACATGCCTTCACATTCTTTGAGGGCCTGAAGCCGTAGATCACGAAGTAGTTTCCAGTCCTCTACTGTAAGCTGTCTGGTATCGGTGGAATCAGCCTTCATAATATTTTGCGACCAGATCATTCAGGACACGTACACCAAAACCGCTGCCATGTTTTGGTACGGTGGGCTGGTCGCTTTTGCGCCAAGCTGTTCCAGCGATATCCATATGTGCCCATGGGGTTTCGTCTTCGATAAAATGTTCCAAGAAGGCGGCGGCGGTGCTGGCACCGGCATAACGGCTTTTACCTAAGTTTTGAATGTCGGCCACCGCGCTTTCGACTTCCTTTTTCCAGACTTCATCAAGCGGCATACGCCAGAGTTTTTCACCAGAGGTTTCGCTGGCCTTTTCCATTTGCTTCCACAGGGCGCTGTCATTCACAAATGTACCGCAATATTCATGTCCCAGCGCTACCATCATCGCGCCGGTGAGTGTGGCGAGATCAATGATAAATTCGGGTTTATATTCGCGCTGGATGTATGTCAGGCAGTCAGCGAGAACAAGGCGGCCTTCGGCATCTGTGTTGAGGACTTCAATGGTTTTTCCTGCATAAGATGTGAGGATGTCGCCCGGTCTGTACGCGTTTGAGGACGGCATGTTTTCGGCCAGCCCAACTATGGCAACGACGTTGGCCTTGGCCTTGCGCAAGGCCAGAGTTTTCATGAGACCGACAACAGCGGCCGAGCCGCCCATATCCATTTTCATTTCGTCCATACCGGCACCGGGTTTAAGCGAAATGCCGCCGGTATCAAACGTTACACCTTTGCCGACAAAGCCGATCGACTTTGCGTTCTTGGCTTTTGAGCCGCCGTTCCAGCGCATGATGACCATACGCGGTTTGCGCTCAGAGCCTTTACCAACAGCGGTGATGCCGCCAGCGCCCATTTTTTCGAGCTTTTTGTCATCGAAAATTTCAATTTCAACACCTAGTGGTTTGAGCTCTTTGCTGATCTGCTTGGCATAGCTTTCCGGATAAAGGTCGTTCGGCGCTGTGTTCACAAGATCGCGAGCCCAGAATGTTCCGGCGCTTACATGGTCGAGATCATCGAAAGCAATTTTGGTATTGGTCGGGTGCGTGGCTATAATTTTTAACGTGCTCAGTTTTGCTGGTTCGTCGTCTTTATCTTTTTTCGATTTATAACGATCAAAATCGTAGCTGCGGAGTTTGAAGCCATTGGCAATATGCGCGGCTAAGGCTTCGGCTTTTAGCTTTTTACTGCGGTCGGCAAGCAAGGACACTTCGCTTAAACCGCTTTTGCCAATGGCCGCAAAAAGCTTGCCACCAGCTGTTTCGGCCTTTAATGCATCAAGTTCTTCGGCTTTACCAAGGCCTAAAAGGATCACGCGGGAAGTATTTGAGTCTGCTGGGGTGAAGATCTGCAGAGCTTGGCCGTTTTTGCCTTTAAAGCTCTTATTCTCTTCAAGGGCGCTGGAGAGGAGGCCATTCAGGGCTTTATCCTGTTTTTCTGCCTGGGGGCTGAGAACGCCGTCATCAAAGACGCCGACAATGACCGCGCCTGTAATTTTTGCATCAGTTTTCGGGAATGTGACTTTAACGCTCATCGTGTTTCTAGCTTTCTTTTCAGGTTCATAAACACTATAAAGTTTTAAAGCTGATATTCCATACCCTATAAGCGTTTTTATGAACATCTTTGATCGTTATATTTTTAAAAATCTTCTTATTGCCACTGTCTTTATTGCGGTAACGCTGGCGGTGGTGATTTTTCTGACGCAATCTTTGCGGTTTTTGGAGCTGGTGATTGAATCCGGCGCCTCCAGCGGCGCATTCTGGATGCTGACCGTTTTGGCGTTGCCGCGATTTTTTGAGGTGATTTTGCCGCTTTCGTTAATGGCGGCCACGCTGTTTCTTTATAACCGCATGACCAATGATTCAGAATTGGTTGTTGTGCGCTCGGTTGGTTATTCGCCGGCGACATTAGCGAAGCCCGCCTTATTGTTGTCACTGATTGTCACGGTGTTTTTGCTCGGTATTACCTTATGGGTGGCGCCGAAATCAATCAGCACGATGCAGGAAATGCGCCAGATGATTAAAGCGCAGTTTTCAACGTTGCTGTTTCGCGAAGGTGTTTTTAACGAGGTTGGTAAAGGCTTGACCGTGTATGTGCGCGAACGCGGCGAGGAAGGCTCGCTTTACGGGTTGATGATTCATGATAGCCGCGGAGAAGGTGGCGAGGATCAATCTCCAGCAACAATTTTGGCGAAACATGGCACGTTGGTTTCAGTTGATGAAGGATATCAGGTGATTGTTTACGAAGGAACGCGCCAGGAATATGATGCCGAGCAAGGGGCGCTGAAGCGTCTGGATTTTAACCGTTATACGATTGATCTGCCCGAAAGCGATCCGGTGCGTCAGCGCTGGGCAGAGCCGGATGAGCGGACAATTTTTGAGCTGCTTAATCCAGACCCGACAGAGCGCCGGGATGTTGATAATTTGCGTGATTTTAAAGTTGAGATCCACCGGCGAATTATCAGCCCGCTTTTGGCGGTTGTGTTCACACTCATTGCTTGTGTGTCTTTGCTGATTGGTCCGGTAGAGCGGCGTGGCCAGGTATTTAGAATCATGGGCGCTGTTTGCGTCGTTGTGGTTATTCAAGGGCTTTATATCGCCGCTTATAATTTTGCACGGCAAAGTGATGCCGGTTTGTTTTTGATGTACGGACTGGTTTTGATTCCGCTTGGTCTGTCTGCTTTTGCTCTTAGCGGTTTTAGTGAAGGTTTGCGTCGTCGCGTTCTGTATCACTGTGAGCGCAGTGCACAGGAGCAGGTGTCATGAATATTACGTTGACCTTAAGCCGTTATCTTGCGCGCACCTATGTTTTGAATATGCTGATTCTGCTGTTTGCATTGCTGGGTGTGATTTATCTGTTTGATACGGTTGAGCTGATTCGCCGGGCGAGTAAGCATGATGCTGTGCCTTTGGGGCTTATTTTGCAAATGAGTTTGTTGAAATTGCCTGAGGTTGGGCAGTTGCTCTTTCCCTTTGCCGTGTTGTTTAGTGCGATGTTTACATTTTGGCAGCTCAATCGGCGCAGCGAACTCATTGTCTTGCGGTCAGCTGGGTTTTCGGTATGGCAGTTTCTGGCGCCGGTTATTGCTGTGGCTCTTGTTGCGGGAGCCTTGCAGGTTGCTGTTATCAATCCGATCGGATCTTTGTTTGTAGGGAAATATAAGCAGCTTGAAAATTATTATTTGGATAGCCAAGACAGTGAAGTCGCTTTGTTTAAGGGGGGCTTATGGTTACGCCAGAGTACGGATGGGCGGATTCTGGATGAAAATGATGACGTTGAGAAAGGATATGTGATTGTACATGCCCGTAAAATTCAGCCGCTGGGGTGGGTTTTAAAGAATGTGACTGTATTTTATTTTGGGCAGGGCGATACATTCAGAATGCGGCTGGATGCGAAAGAAGCCAAGCTTGAGCCAGGCCAATGGGTGTTTAAGGATACGAATATTCAAAAACAAGGCGCTGCTTCGCTTACCCGTGAAAAAATATTGTTACCGACTAGTTTGACGATTCAAGACATTGAGGAGAGTTTTTCTTCACCTGAAAGTGTTCCATTCTGGTCTTTGCCGGGGCATATACAGACTTTGGAGCAAACGGGTTTTGATGCCAGCCGATTGCGGGTTTATTATCATTCCTTGCTCTCGCAGCCATTATTTTTTGCGGCGATGGTGCTCTTGGCCGCGAGCGTATCGATTCGTCCGCCGCGCATGGGGGGAACGCTCGCTTTATTTATTATGGGTGTATTTGTCGGCTTTGTGGTTTTTTTCCTGTCCAGCTATTTGCAGGCTCTAGGGGCTTCTCAGCAAATTCCACCGGCTCTGGCAGCATGGTCCCCCGCTATTGTTTGTTTTTTACTTGGTTTGACGGCCATTATTAACTTTGAGGATGGATAAGCCTTATTAGGTAACTTAATTGCTTTTTAGGCGAATATATTAGTGAAATCTGTTAACTTTTAAGTAAGGTTAACGTGGTTAAATAGCAAAAAGTAACTCTTCCAATCTTGACTTCTGTATCCATTTCAATCACTTATTAAAGGTCGAATATAATGTTTAAATCCAGAGCGGTGGCTATGAGCGATAAATTGTGGAATTTCAAACTCCTAGCGGGGCTTTTTGCGGCTGTTATGTTGGTTTCTGCCTGTGCGTCTGAAACAAGCGGGCCGGTTATGGCTGGCAATGTTGTTGTGAGTGACCCGTTTGAGGGCACGAACCGGGCTATTTTCTCTTTCAATAATGCGGTTGATGATGTGGTTATTCATCCGATTGCCAAAGGCTATAATACTTTTGTGCCTAGTCCTGCGCGGACCGGTGTGACCAATGTTCTTAGAAACCTACGTAGTCCGGTTAATTTTGCCAATCAAATTTTGCAAGGTGATATTGATGGGGCGGGCACTGTTATTGTCCGGGCCGTTGTGAATTCACTTTTGGGTATCGGCGGTATATTTGATCTTGCAGGCCATGAAGGCATTGAATATGAAGTTGAAGATTTCGGTCAGACATTGGCGACATGGGGTGTGGGCCACGGGCCTTATCTGGTTGTGCCGATTTTAGGCCCGTCATCTACGCGTGATTATTTAGGGTATGCGGTCGATTCTTTTGCAGATCCGCTGCGCTGGTATCTTTTCAATGTTGATAAAGAAGATGTTTATTACGGTAAAATTGGTGCTGATTATCTGACCTTGCGCGCTTCACTTGTTGATGTGCTTGAAGATTTAGAAAGAAGCTCTATTGATTATTATGCCGCGACGCGCAGTGCTTATTATCAGCGCCGCGAGGCTTTGGTTAATGATCAGGATGCGAATGCGGCTCCTGCCATTAATTATGATGATTATTAAACCGAAAGTTTTATAAGGATATTCAAAATGCGGCGTAGAGTTTTTCTGTCATGCTTTGTTGCGTTTGGTTCTGTTGTGTTTCCCAATGCTTCTCAAGCGATTTCATTAAATACTGCGCCGGATTTTTTATTGCCAGCGCCGCTTTATCATGGTGTAGCGGCTAACGCCGATGTGGTTGCACAGGGTGCGGAGAAATTCATTACCAAGCTGGCTGATGACGGTATTGGTTTTCTCGGAGATCAAGCCATTACTCAAGACAAGCAAAGGGCTGAGTTTCGTAAGCTCCTTACTAGAAATTTTGATATGAATACGATTGCTCGGTTTTCTCTGGGTCGTCATTGGCGCGTAGCGACAAAGCAGCAACGCGATGAGTATATGAAGCTTTTTAAGGCGATGATTATCGATGTGTATTCGGAGCGTTTTAAAGATTATCAGGGCCAACAGATCGAGGTTACAGGTTCGCGCAAAGAAGGTGAACGTGATATTTTGGTTCACTCTAAGTTGACGCAGGAAAGCGGCCCGGATGTTAAGGTTGACTGGCGCGTGCGTAAGCGTGAAGGAAGATACAAAGTTATCGATATTATTGTTGAAGGGGTCAGTATGGCCTTAACACAGCGTTCGGATTTTTCATCCGTTGTACAGCGCGGTGGCGGTAATATGGAAGCGCTGCTGGTGCATTTGCGCGAAAATTAATTTCCTAATCAAATTTGGTCATAAGCGCTAGATCACCTTGGATGTTGCCACTGACTTGGTTTCCGGCCAATGTTGTTCCTCTGAAGACTTGACTTGATAGTTTGCTGGCTGGGTCGCCTGCATTTTCTTGGAATGTTGATACAGATATGCCCATCCAGCGCAGAATGTTATTCGGTATGAGATCCACAAGTTTAAAAGAAGCAAGCCCTATTAAATAACAAATAATGGCATACATCGCGGTGAAGAAGAATTGATCAACCGGCCCGCGGGAGAATGAGATTTTAGAAATAAAGTTTACTATGCCGGGTTCGCCCGGGATTGTGCCGCCTTGGACCTCAAACTCGTTATCGTAACCGCCAGCATTGGCAACAACCAGATCGAAAATCTGATTCAAAACATCCACGAGGGCTGAAAAAATTGAAATACTGGCAACGAAGCCAAAGATGATCAGGATTGGTCTTAAGAAAATCTCCAATAAAAGGAAATAACCATTTGATGCCCCGGGGCCGGGCATGCCTTCGCCGTCAATGCGTAAATGCGCCAAGGCCCATAGCGGCATAGCGACGATGGCTTCGAAGATGCTTTTAACCCACCCGCTGACCGCAAACATGAAATAAATGAAGGGCAAGAATGGCAATACGTAGTAAAGTACGGACGCTATGCCCATTGATACGAGCGTCATTGTGAAAAAGAATTTCGATGCGGATTTGGCCATGGCGTCTGTGAAACCAAAATCTGCTTTGTTTGCGATGCCCCCTACACCGCCCAGTATCGCACCATAAGCAGCATTGCGCATGGTGGCTTCCATCATGCCTTTGCCGAGCGTTGAGAGCTGGGCTAGTGGATGTACATCGGTGTTTTTGCGCATCTCAAACAGGCCGCTTGTTCCTAATACTCCATTAATGAAATCGATGACGATATTGCCGCTTGGCTTATCAAAATTAGATGCGCGGGCGCTGCCGTTTGCGGTCCAACCCTTATGCGTTATGACCATTGCTGTGAGAATCTTACGTTCATTTGGCTCAATATCGAATAAGACGTTTACACCCAGCGCTTCGGCCATGTTTTGGTTGTAAAGTTTTTTTGCGTTCACATATTTATTTTCCCTTGAATTGCTGCTGGCAGCGATATCCATTAAAAGCGGTATCTTCGATATTTTAGGAATATTCAATGTGGCTGTGGTGACCGCGCCGTTCATATCGGCGATGCGGTTATACCAGACCGAGGCGCCAGCCCAGCCGCGTTCCATGATGTTGTTAGGCATGTTGAATATGCCGCCCGCGGTTTGGGCGTCGAGGCCGTTTATGACCGCGCCCCGTACAATATTTTTATATTGATCAATTTTTGATATGTACCAAGCGTTATCTGGCAGGATTGTGCAGGTCGCTGGTGCCTTTGCAGTTTCAACAGTTTGGGCCGCCCGGCATTCGGCGCGGTCTATAATTCCCTGGTCGTTCAAGAGAACTATTAGCATGTTGTAATAACCTTGAAAAATTGTATCCGCGCCGGGTTGGCTGGTGCCCTGAATTTGAATGGTTATATCGCCGCATAATGGTTTTACATTGCCTTTAAGGAACGCATAGTGCTCTTGAAGTTCTGGTGCGCCACTTAAGTTTGGCCTTTGCGTAGCAAGGCGGCCAAAACGAATGACGATATTGCCTTGATAATTAAAATCCTTTGCTTGGGTGTAGTTTGCAGTGTTGAGTAATATGGCATCGGGTGTTAGCGGCGGCCCATTTATAGGAGTGGTTATGCCTTGTGGCAGCGGGGGGCGAACCAGATAGGCTTGAATATTGCTCTCAGCATGTCCCTGCAATATATAAGCTTGCTTACAGGTTTGGATGACATGAACGGCTTGGATAAGATCATTGACCTCTGGAATATTTGGTTGGGCGACGATGCTTCTTTGCTGGCTCAAATAGTTTGCGGAGTTGGCCGAAGGTATAGGAGGAGCGCCGGGCGGCGCTACAACGCCGCCAGTGTTGAAGTAAGCCCAGCCGTTTGTCGCGAAGTTTGAGCCCATTTTGACAATGTAAAAAGTTATTAGCTGAGCGCCGTTAAGCCCTGCATTTGAGTCTGTGCTTGTAATAAATTTTGTGCCTGTATGTACGGGTAGAATGAGAGCAAAGAACAGGATAATACGAACCGGGACCCAAGCTTTATTAAAACGTTGGCCAAACGGGGTTCCGGTTTGCGCCGTTTCTGCCACCACAGCGATCATGAAGTAGATGAGGACAGAAGCGCCGACCCAAAAAATGCCCATCGAATAAAATTGCAGCATTCTATGGAGTGCCAGATGAAATGGGAATGGGTAGATAGTGGGTGTGTTGCCGGTGGGGTCTCCGTCCAAATCTTCGCAAAGGACGCCTGTATCAGATATACAGGAGTTGAATAGATTTGGTACACCACCTGGAGCTAGCCCAGGGGAAAATACGCCACCAACAGGCCCAATTCCGAAAACGCGGTCCAAAATAATAAAAGCGATGTCTTGGGATGGCCCAAGTGCACCGGTTGCAGCGTTACCGCCGACAGGGTTATTAAATAAATCCTGCGCTGAGAGAACACCGATGGCATAGGCGGGTTGTTCAGCGATTACTGCGGTGACGAGTAAGATGAACTGAAGTGCCAGCAAGACGAGCCCGACGAGTATTGTGAAAAAGATAAGAATCTGGTCGATGTTTTTGCGGCTGAAAACAAGATTGTTCGCAGCTTCGGCGATGACGTGACGGATGCCATAGCGGCCGATATTTTCCGGCAAGAGATAAGGATGCCCTCGCGGTAGAAGTCGTATATTGCCGTAAATAAGGGCCATCATATAAGCTAAGTGCACGAAGCCAGATCCAAGCAACGCTGTGATCCGGGGGATAAGGCCCGGAAGTAGCGTATGTTTTAGAATTTGATTTCTTGTGGCCATATAATCATTTTATCTTTCTAAGTTCTTGTGCTCTTATCCGCCTTTTTGACCAAGCTTGGCCAACCCCTGAAGGCCGCCGCCCATCGCGCCCAAAGTTTGCTGCGAGCCAATTGTGGAGGTTCCGACAAGGGATTGTCCCGAATCTTCGCGTTGATCTCCGAAGGTTGCGACAGATTGTCCCATCCAGCGTAGAATGTTGTTTGGGATTAAATCCACCAGTTTAAAAGAGGACATGCCCATCAGATACACAATGATCGTGTAAATGATTGTGAAGAAGAATTCATCAATGCCCGCACGCATTGACCCAATTTTTGAAGCGCCAACACCGGTTATTTCAGCAGGAACATCAAAGCCGCCAACATTGGCAACGACAAGGGTAAAGACCTGGTTCAAAACGCTAATCAACGCTCCGAAAATTGAGATACTGGCAAGGAGACCGAAGACCATTAAAATCGGGCGTAAGAATACTTCAAAAATCAGGAAGTATCCGCTTACTGCCGCTTGTCCTGGAAGGCCGTTACCGTCAATGCGCAGGTGAGCAAGTGCCCATAATGGTGCGCCGACCATAGCTTCGAAAATACCCTTAACCCAGCCGCCTAAGGCAAAGAAGAAATATATAAAGGGCAAAAATGGCACGATATAAAATAGAACAAATCCAGCCGTTAAGCCCAGCATAGCAAATGTAATCAGAAAGCTTGAAAATTGTGCGGCAGATGCGCCTGTGAAGTTATCTATTTGTGCGAGTAATGCCCCGCCAGCACCGCCAATAGACGCATATGTCAGGTTGCGAATAGAGGTTTCAATTAAGGAGCGCCCGACGCCCGTTAATTGCGCTAACGGGTGTATATCGGAATTTTTGCGCATATTAAATAGACCTTCAGTGCCAAACAGAGCATTGATAATATCGGTAACGGCGTTTCCGGTAGCGGTTTCATGAGATGAAAGGGCGCCATCACCTTGTTGCCAGTAATTAAATGCTATCCATAAAACGGGTGCAATTTTCTTTTCTGTTGGGCTAAGGTTTTCTAGAACTTTTTTTATGTTTGATACTGGATTAAAGCGTTCCTTAAATTTTACTTTTTCCTCAGCAGCGCGCTTGTTGGTATAGATTGTTTCCATGATCTTCGGATAGCGAGAAGGCATGGGGATATTTAGCGCAGCGCTGGACAGGCCGCCATTCATTTCAGCGATTAGATTGTACCAGATGGCCGCTCCAGCCCAGCCTTTGTCGGTTAAATTCGTCCCTACAGTCCAGCGGCCTGAGATCCGCATACGTTCTAAAGCATTGGTTCCGCCAACAGCATTCAAAATACCGGAAGAGGTTGCGCCATTCGCAACTTCGCCTGACATTACTTCACGTAAATCGGCCGTGTAAAAATCCTGTATTTTTACTTGCCAGTCTTTTGGAGGATCTGGGAGGAAGGGGTCGTGGAATGAATTCGGTGATTCATTAAATTGCGTATGTTTATTGACAAGCTCCTCGGGGTACGGGAAATAAGGGCCGCCTTTTAAAAAGGTGCCGGCATTGCCGCCTTCCATGATGTCGTACCAAAGCTCTTTGAAAACAAACCAATAATATCTCTGCATAACCTCAACGCCGGGTTCGGCGACGCCGGGACCCCGCATGTCGGCAAGTTTGAAGATGAGTTCGCCGCAGGTCGGGGCCACGAAGCCTAGATTGCGCTGGTTTTTTTGCGGATCTTGCGTACCGAATCGAATAACGGCCTGAGTATTACCGTTGTTGAAAGTCATAAACTGGGTATAGGTGGTGTTTAAATCAATTAGAAGCGCGTGCGGCGGAGTGGACAAAGTGTCCCTGACGACATAAGGACGAATTATTGGGTCTGTGCTATTGCTCGATATTCTTTGTGCTTGAGCGCAGGTTTTGGCAACAAACATAAATTGCAGCAGGCCGCCGACATTTGGGAGATTGGGCTGCGCGACTAATTCTCGCGTTTGGCCCATATATGTGCCGGTGATCGTCTGGTTAAAGAGATTCCAACCATTTGTAGCAAAGCCTGAGCCAAATTTTGCGGCGTATAATACGATATATTGTGAGGAGTTGTAGCCAAAGTTAATGGGGATAAGCAGGCCAAAGGCTACGGCAAATCTTATTGGCGCCCAAACCTTATTAAAACGTTTGCCAAAAGGTGTACCGCTTTCGGCGGTTTCAAGAAGGATTGTGATGATAAAATAAATTGCGATGAAAACACCGACAACCGTTAATCCGGTATTATAAATGCGGAATAGGTCGTGCAGGCCAGCATGTACGGGCAAAGGTAGGCTCGATGCCTCAAAAGCCCAGGTTGTTCCTGCGCCGCCGGCCGGCGCGCCGATGGCGATGCCTTCTACATTGAGACATGGGACAGCGGGAAGGCCAATGCAGGAATTGAAAAGGTCAGGGACGCCGAAAACCAAATCCAACATCATATGGGCGAGATCTTGCTGAGGGGCGGCTGTAAAGAAAAAACCTGCCCAATCAGTTGGCATTGCAGCCATAACCGGTTGGAAAAATACGGCTATGCTCAGCATACCTATTTGTAGTACGGCAAGGGCAAGACCCATTAGAATGCATATAAATAGTAAAATCTGGTCGATATTTCGGCGCGAAAACTCAAGGTTATTGGCGGCTTCGGCAATGACATGGCGCACGCCAAAGCGGCCCATGTTTGAAGGTTGCAGATAAGGATGGTTGGCGGGCAATAGCCGTACAACGCCATAAACCAGCGCAATAAAATAAGGAATATATTGAAAGCCTGATGCGAACAGGTCAGAAAAGCGCTGGCGGAAACCCGGGAAGGCCGCGTGGTGCATAAAAGATTTTAGTGTCAAACTAAACATTATTTTGGTCCCCCGCCCATTTTGCCCACTCCGGAAAATTCTTTACCAAATGCTCCGCCCATGCCGCCGGCCAGATCTTTTATACCGCCCGCGGCCTGTCGTCCGGCGGTCATGCCGCCAAGGGCCGCATATCGTGTAAGGCTTTCGGTTGGATCTTGGTTGATGTCACCAAAGGAGGACACACCTTGGCCCATCCAACGCAAAATGTTGTCCGGGATCTTATCAATCAATTTAAAAGAAGACGTTGCCAGCATATAGACGATAATGGCATAGAGCACTGTGTAGAAAAATTCATCAATGATTGAGCGTTTGAAGTTGACATTGCCGATAATTCCAATGGTTGAATCGCTGTTATGCCCACCGGCATTTTCTGTTACAAGTGACCAGGTAAAGTTCAGTATACGCACTTGCGCCGTAAAGATAACCATAGCGGCAACGAGCCCGGCTATGGACAGGATGGGCCGTATGAAAATTTCGAAAATCAGGAAGTACCCATTTGCTGCGGATTCGCCGGGGAGACCATCTCCATCTAAACGCAAATGTGCCAATGCCCAAAGCGGAACGCCGACCATGGCTTCGAAAATTGTTTTAATCCATGAGGCTACCGCAAAGAAGAAGTAGACGAATGGTAGAAATGGCAAGACATAAAATAAGACAAAGCCAGCGGTTAATCCGACAAAAGCTGTGCCCATGAGGAAGCCACTTGCGGCGTTAACAAGAGGGCCGGCGGATGTATCGACGGCTGAGGCCATACCGCCCATTGCTGCAGCCATAGAAGAGCCGGCAACATTTCTTATGGCCGATTCCACTAAACCTTTACCCAGAGCAACAAGCTGTGACAGGGGGTGAATATTGGCGTTTTCGCTGGTCATGGCAAGTAGGCCATATGTTCCAAATACCAAGTTCATACCGGTTTCTAAAGCGCCGGAGGTTAAGGTTTTGTCAATTTTTGCCATGTTTTTGTTATCAGTGTTCCAATAGGCGATCACATCATACTCAGCGATGGCGATGGCTTTTCCTCCGGAACCGTATTTTGTCAATTCTATCTCCCCTCCTGCCTCATTTGCTATCGGGTTAAATTGTTCAAAGCCCGATGGGTCTTTATCCTTTTTATCTTTATCCTCCGCTACCGTTTTCATAATCATTGGGTAGGTTGTCATGGATGGAAAATCCATAAGCGCGGTGACAAACGCGCCATTGACCTTTGCGAGTGTATTGAACCAAATGCCGGCGCCGCCCCAGCCATATTGAAGCAAATCCGTATCCATGCGGAATTCGTTGGTTAGCAAGTTATATGCTTGCCATATACCTGTTACGCCGGCGTTGATTTCTGTTTGGAGGACATTGATGGCATTTTGTTTCCAGCGCGCCGAAATATCTGCGGTTGCACAGGCGCGCGTGTCCGGCGCAATTGCGGATGCTGGTGGGTTTCCGCAACTGCCGCCGTTGGGCAGATATTGGTTCGCGGCCGGCCGACAACCCATCGCGCAAGCGTTATGCTTTGGTTTTTTGAGACGACTATTATCTGCCAGTAAAACTATGCGCCCGGCAAAATCGATATAATTTTCACTGGTGGAAAAATTGTGCCAATGATCGCGCACAATTAGGAAATACATACGCTGCACGGCGACCGTGCCTAAAAAGCCATCACTCGTACTGCCGCCAGCGGGGCTGTGCATGCTATCGGCGGTTGTTGGGCGCCGGTCTGTAACCGGTATACGAATTTCACCGCAGGTGGGTTCGACACTACCGGAATAGGTGCCGTAAAGTTTTTCCTCATACTCGCTTGTGCTGCCATTACCATCTAAATCTTTATGGCCCTGACGGCCAAAGCGGATAATAATGTCTCCCGCTGTGTAGAATTCGTAAGCCTCATCATAGGTTGTAGCGTCTGTAACTTCATGAAATGAATCGGCGGCTAGGCCACCGGCTCTTGTTTGCCATTCTGTTGGTGTTTTGACAAAATAGGGTTTAACGGCGTAGTTGTTGCTCAAGTAGCCTTGTCTTGTACCACGACCACCACTTAGGGTACCGCCATTTAATGCTGATTCAAGTTCAGGGTAATCTACGCGAATGGCGCCTTTTCTCCTTTGTGCGGCTGAAGGGGGGCTTCCATTTACGAATTTGTCAGAATGGAGATAATGGGCAAAGTTACAAGCATGTATAATTGACATAAATTCCGCCATGACGGCAGCGTCCGGCGGTTTTGGCATGGCGATTAAATTTTCCCGCTCACCGATCGGATTGCCCTGGCCCGACATCTCCGCATTAATCATGGCGTTATAAGAAGTCCATGCATTTGTGGCCAAGCCTGATCCATATTTTGCGGCGGCAAATGTAATATACTGGCCGGAGTTGTAGCCAAATGATAACGGAATTAATAAGCCGATTGCGACAACGAGGCGTATTGGAACCCAGACATTTTTAAAACGCTGGCCGAACGGTGTTCCTGTTGTTGCCGTTTCGACAACGATAACGAGCACAAAATACAAAAAGATGATTGTACCGATCAGCAAAATTCCGAGTGAATAAAAGCGGAATAAATTCCGTAAGGCTATATGGAACGGCCAAGGGAATGGTGCGGGTGCGGTTGCCCCGGCCGGCGCATTCGGGTCGCAATTTATACTTTGTGCAACGCAGGAATTAAAGAAATTGCGTGCAGCCGTTCCATCGCCGACACCGAAAACCTGATCGAGGAGCATGAAGGCAATGTCAAAATTGGGATTTTGGGTAATGAAAAGCGAAAATCCTCCCCCGCCTGCAAGGGCTGGGCCGAATAACAAGCTAAAGGCCAATGTTGCAAGTTGTAGTCCGAGGATGACAACGCCCGTTAGCATAAGAATGAAAATAATAATCTGATCGATATTCTTTTTGCTGATAACGAGAGCGTTGGCAGACTCTGCGATAACGTGACGGATGCCATAGCGATTAATATTTTGTGGGTTGAGGTAGGGGTGATCTGCTGGAAGTAGCCGAACTGTTGCATAAATTTGGGCCATGAGGAAAGCTATATAGCCGAAGCCGGACGTAAAAAGCGCTTTCAGCCGGGGAATAATTCCCGGCATTACTGCATATTTTATAACTGTTTTTGCTTGTATACCGCTCACGTTAAATACTCACCACTCTTTATATTGTACCGCGAAAATAGTTAAAATTTTAGTTAATTTGTTTGTATTTTCCTCTTTGTACCCTATTTACGCGCAATTTCGTTGTTGAACCCATTGATTTTTATATATTTTTCGTAGCCTTAATCCTGCCACAATTGCATTAAGATATTGTAAAAATGTGATTTTATTTATGTTCAAGAGGTGCATATGTCCAAAATGTGGGTTTTGGGCAAAAACGCTCTATTTTTGGGTATTACCCTGCTTTGCGCAAAGGTTTATATTTTATGCGGTGCGGTTGGTCGGCATCATGGCCCATGCGACGCTTATAATCGGCTTCGTAATCTTCGTAATTTCCTTCGAACCATGTGACTTGGGATTCGCCTTCAAAGGCGAGAATATGTGTGCAAAGGCGGTCAAGGAACCAGCGATCGTGGGAGATGATAACAGCGCATCCCGGAAAACGCTCGATGGCTTCTTCAAGGGCGGCGAGGGTTTCGGTATCAAGATCGTTGGTTGGCTCATCGAGCAGGATGACATTGGATTCGGATTTAAGCATTTTTGCGAGATGGACGCGGTTGCGCTGTCCGCCGGAAAGATCTTTAACCAATTGCTGTTGATCGGTTTTGCGGAAGTTGAAAGCAGACACGTATGCGCGTGATTGCATCTCAATTTTACCAAGCTTGATTGTATCGGTGCCACCGGAGATTTCCTCCCAGACGGTTTTGGAGCCATCGAGAGAATCTCGGCTTTGATCGACATAGCCCAGCTTGACGGTATCGCCGACTTTAAACGTGCCTTCGTCGGGCGTTTCGCTGCCGGTAATCATTTTAAAGAGTGTGGTTTTACCCGCTCCGTTCGGCCCAATAACGCCGACGATGCCACCAGGTGGGAGTTTGAAGGAGAAATCTTCAATCAGCAGATGATCGCCGAAACCTTTTTTGATGTTTTGCGCTTCGATGACTAGATCGCCAAGGCGCGGCGGGGTTGGGATAACAATTTGACAGCCGCGTTTATCGAGCTTGGCTGATTCGGCTAAGAGATCCTGATAGGCATTGATACGCGCTTTGGATTTTGAACGGCGGGCGGATGGAGATTGCCCCATCCAGTCTTGTTCACGGTCGAGGGTTTTCTTGCGTGTGTTTTCTTCGCGGGATTCTTGTTCCATCCGTTTGCGCTTGGCCTCGAGATAGGCGGAGTAATTTCCTTCATAAGGGATACCGCTTCCGCGGTCGACTTCGAGAATCCAGCCGGTGACGTTATCGAGGAAATAGCGATCGTGCGTGACCATGACGACGGTGCCGGTGTAATCGCCAAGGAAGCGTTGCAGCCAAGCGACACTTTCGGCGTCGAGGTGGTTGGTTGGCTCATCGAGGAGGAGTAGATCTGGTTTTTCCAAAAGCAAGCGGCACAGCGCGACGCGGCGGCGCTCTCCCCCGGAAAGATTTGTAACGGCTGAATCTCCCGGTGGGCATCTGAGTGCGTCCATGGCGATTTGGATTGTACGTTCCAGTTCCCAGCCATCGGCGGTGTCGATTTTTTCTTGCAGATTGCCCATTTCTTCGGTGAGGGCCTCAAAGTCTGCATCCGGCTCGGCCATGGCAGCAGCGACTTCATTGTAGCGTTCAACCATTGCCTTTGTTTCAGCCAGCGCTTCCATGACGTTTTCTTCAACGGTTTTGGATTCATCAAGATGCGGTTCTTGTTCGAGATAGCCCACGCGCGCGCCTTCTGCGGCCCAGGCTTCGCCCATGAAATCTTTATCAACGCCGCCCATGATTTTTAGCAGTGTCGATTTACCCGCACCGTTTGGTCCGAGCACGCCTATTTTTGCGCCGGGGAGAAATGAGAGTGTGACATTTTCTAAAATCTTTTTGTTGTCGTAGGACTTTGAAAGTCCGTTCATCACATAAATATATTGGGACATGCGTGGTTATCTCTTAAAAAGTTTAAAATCAGCGCTTTTAATAGCATAGGCGCTGACAATATGAAATGGGTTTTGGTTGGTTTATGTGGGTTAAAGTCTTGTTTTATAAATTCGATCTTGTTCATAAACCGACTAGTCGGTATCTTTATAGAAACAAAGGGGATTTACTATGAAAAAAGCGACAGATAAAAAGATTTTAAACAGCGCTGAGCAGCTGTTTTGGCATCATGGCCACCGCGCCAGTTCGCTCGATAAAATTGCCAATGATGCGGGGCAAAGTAAAGGTGCGGTGTTTCATTATTTCCGCAATAAGAAAGACATCACCTCGCAAGTTTTGCAGAAATATGCGGCCGAGCAGCTGTTTGAGCCGCTAGATAAACATTTTGCACAGACTCCAAATACCAAAGAAGCGTTATTGAGCTGGGGCATGGAGGTTTATCAGGCGTATGCGCAGGAAGGGTATAAAGGCGGATGTTTACTTGGAAATTTAGCGCTGGAGCTTGCTGATGAGGATGAAGCGGTGCGCTGTGAAATGGCTTCGATTTTTCAGACCTTCGAAAACCAGCTTACCAGCTATTTTAAAGATACCGATCGACGGGGTGAAATGGTGATGGAACCGAGACAATTTGCGAGGCTTTTGATTGCGACGCTACAGGGCATTACGATGACGACCAAGGTCCATAAAGATAAAAATCGTGCTGCTCGCGAATTCCAAGCGTTTGGCGAGTTGATCGAGCGGCTTATCAAAGGTTAGCAATTATGAATGATTTGGTGCAAGGAGCGGATGGTCAAAACCGCTGCTCGTGGTGCGGAGATGATGCGCTGTACGTGTCTTATCATGACGATGAGTGGGGGGATCCGGTTACCAATGATATTCGGCTGTTTGAAAAAATATGTCTGGAAGGGTTTCAGGCAGGTTTAAGCTGGATCACGATTTTACGCAAACGCGAAAATTTTCGAAAGGCCTTTGACGAGTTTGATTTCACAAAAATTCAACATTACACAGAAACGCATATTGAACGCTTGCTTGGAGATGCGGGTATTATTCGTCACCGGGGTAAAATAGAAGCGACGATTAACAATGCGGAGCGAGCCGTAGAGATGCGCAATGAGTATGGATCTCTGGCGAAGTATTTCTGGGGATGGGAGCCGCAGGTTGGGTCGCGGGTACAATCTATGGCCGATATTCCGGCAACAACAGATATTTCGAAAGCGTTGTCGAAAGATTTGAAAAAGCGCGGGTGGAAGTTTGTCGGGCCTACAACCGCTTACGCTTTTATGCAGGCGATGGGGATGGTCAATGATCATCTTGATGGATGTACGTATAGCCAAATTGTTGAACAGAAACGTAAAGCTTTCAAGCGCCCATAGTTGGAATTTCTTGGCTTTTGCCCTGAAAATGCTATGCTCCGTTGGTTATGACTGAAAAACCAAAAACTTCTGTAGATTCACTGGCTGAAGCAACCGAGAGTATTGCTGATTTTTCCGGGCATGGCCGAGCGCTTGGCGCTGCGGGGTATCGTAACCCGGATGAAAATAATTATGAAGGCACGTGCGAGTTTTTAACCGAACCGGGGAATTCAATCGCCATCAACCCGCAAGAAGGTGGGTATGAGCCGATTAAGATTTCAGTAGCTTGGGATAATGTTCATCTTCAAGAGTCTGGCTTTTTTGGCAAAATGTTTAAAAAGGCAAGAAAAGTTGGCGTGGATCTTGATTTGGGGTGTCTTTACGAATTGAAAGACGGGACACGCGGCGCTATTCAGGCGTTTGGCGAAAAATTCGGAAATTTTGATGATGCGCCTTATCTCGCTTTATCCGGTGATGAACGTACGGGTGATGCAGAAGGTGAGGATGAATATATCCTGATTAACGGCCAGAAATGGAACGAGATCGAAAAATTCGTGATTTATATTTATATTTACGAAGGTGCCGGTGATTTTGAAGATGTGAAACCGCAGATTGTTGTTGATATCCCCGGTGAGAATGATCTGGTTGTGACATTGGCGGCTAATGATGATGAGCTTGATTTATGCGCGGTGGCGGAGATTCACAATGTGCGCGGCGGATTGAGGCTTACCAACCAAACCGAATATTTCCCCGGTCACGCAGAGATGGACCGCGCCTTTGGTTTCGGGTTAGAATGGGGCGAAGGCCGGAAGTAAAAAACAGGCCCCGAGCATTTTCTTTGGCGATTTCGCCAGCACTTAAAGAGAGTAAATTGATGGATCTTTTGACGCTTCAGTCATTGTTTATGCCGCTTGTCTTGATGGCGGCTGGTATTTTCCTGCTGATTACAGGCGGGAATTCGACGATTGATTCTGCTGTGTTTATCGCGCGGCGCTTTGGGCTTTCGCCGATGGTGGTTGGTTTTACTGTGCTGGCCTTTGGAACATCCCTTCCTGAGCTTATTGTTTCTATTCTCGCTGTATTGCGCGGTTCGGAAGGGATAGCAATGGGGAATGTGATTGGCTCCAACATCGCCAATATCCTGATGGTGATTGGAACGTCGGCCATATTAATGACGATGCATGTCAAAATTTCAAAAGGGTTGGTTAAAGACCTTGTGATGATGCTTTCCGCATCGTTCTTGCTTTTGGGGTTGATGTTTTATGGAGAAATTAGCCGCGTGGCCGGTATGGCGATGGTGACGCTTCTTCTTCTCTATGTGTTCTTGCAATACCGCATGGCTTTGAAAGGTGAAATTGAAGCCCCGGAAGAGGAGCTTCCTGAGTTTAAACACCCAGCGCAGCCTTATGTGTTTTTACTGCTCGGTTTGATTGGAGTTGCGTTTGGCGCTGAAGTTCTTGTGCGCGGTGCCAGCCAGTCGGCCATCATTATTGGTGTGCCTGAAGATGTGATTGCGCTCAGCATTATTGCGTTTGGAACATCGCTTCCTGAACTTTCAACCAGCATTATTGGTGCGCGTAGAGGCCATTCCGAAATGGCACTGGGCAATATCGTTGGTTCGAATGTTTTTAATGTTTTAATGATTATTGGTATTACTGCGATTGTGAAGCCGATTGCGCAAGACTCGTATGCCGCGCAGCTGATTAGTTTTGATATATGGTTTATGTTGGCGGTCAGTGTTGTTTTCGTGGCGCTGGTGGTGGGTTATAAAAAAATTACAAAACCGATTGGGGTTGTGTTTTTAGCTGCATACTGCGCATACACAATTTATATTTATGCGATTAATTTTGGATATTAGGCTTGAGCAACACCCATGTTATACTTGTAGAAAGACGTAAGGAACTGAACTATGGCTGATGACATTTTTGACACTCGGTTTGAAGGTAAAGAGGTTGAGATTGAAGATAATCGCATCATTTTGGGTGCTGATTTTAATCTGACAGGCGCCGATCCTACTTTGCGAAATGTGTTAATCGGCGCGGGCTGGGATTTGAATGCTTTTAATGCGGATGCGCTGGATCTAGATTTATCATTATTTCTTTTGACGAAAGACAATACGACTCGCGGTGATGCTGATTTTATTTTTTATAATCAGCCCGTGGCTCTAGATGGTGGTATCAAGCATAACGGTGATAGCCGGACCGGGGCCGGTGATGGTGATGATGAGAATATTTTGATTGATGTACAGGCGGTTCCTTTTGATATCTTGCAAATACTCGTTGTGGTGACAATTTATAAAGGCTTTGAAAAAGAACAGAATTTAGACATGGTGCGCAATGCTTATGTGCGAGTTGTCAATGCAGATACGAACCATGAATTATGCCGCTATGAGCTTGATGCTGTTTTGGATGATAAAATGGAAACGGGCGTGATTGTTGGTGCGCTTAACCGTGAAGGGCCAAAATGGCACTTTAAGCCGATGGATGAATTTGTTGAAGGTGGTCTTGGTGAGATGGCCCGAAGATATGGCATGATCATCAACCAAGAATAATGTCATTTTTTCAATTTAATTTTTCATATCGTTATTCGTCATTCACGTACTAATTTGTATGCTTCGTTCCTCATGTCTTGTGCAAAAATAAATTGAAAAAATGACAGCTTTTTATAGCTTTATGGTTTTTTCATGCCCATTAGGGAGGCCGG
The DNA here is from genome assembly GCA_021776025.1 of Alphaproteobacteria bacterium. Lineage (GTDB taxonomy): Bacteria > Pseudomonadota > Alphaproteobacteria > Micavibrionales > Micavibrionaceae > TMED27. Next base: position 125,776 of record JAJFGR010000022.1, on the reverse strand, counting down.
TTTGATTTTTGGTGATTTCCGGCCAATCTTACCGCGACGACCGCCGTCCCACATGCTGTCATCTTTCATTTTATCTTCGATCAGCATATCAATGTCGGGAATTTCCCCCATTTGCAGGGCTTCAACGCAGGATAGAAAAAACTCGCAACCTTTTTCTTCCCACTCATGGAATTCGCCTACGTAGTCTTTGCCTTTTATGCGTAGAAGTTTCACTGTCCAATGATTATCAATTACAGGTTCACATCGCATCCAGAGAATTTGTTCGCGACCATCTGGTGAAATCAAGCTTCCGGTTTCTCCTTCTTCACCGTTATCTTCATCTTGGTCGTCTTCATCTTTGGGGTTGTCGTGCAGAAATTGTATTTCCGTTTCAATATCTTCGCCGCTCGGTCCCATGCGGACCTCAGCACTACAGCTCAGTCCCTTGTCTTCATCATAAACAAGCCATGGGTGGGTTTCATACGGTGATAATGTATGGTTAACCCCTAATTTTTCCAACAATTTGACCAGCTCTAAACGCATCAGAAAACTAGGGCTCCAGCATGTTTGTAAGTAATTGGTTGCACATTATGCAATTTTATCAGACTTCTGCAAGAATTGCTTGTGAGAAAGCCGTTTGCATGAGGGTGCGGCGCTTAAAATAAAGCGCTCAAAACTTTAGATAAAGAGTGCTATGATTTTATCGGTAAAATATAGATATGACACTGAATCCTGAGGTTTATGCCTGTTGATGCTTTATTTCTTCAAAAAACATTCCGCCTTTTTATTGGTCTTTGTAGTGTTGTTGTTTGCCGTAAAGGTGAATGCACAAGACCAAGCTTCGACTCAGGCCTCGCGCTTTTTTGAAGCGCAGTTCCGTGCGGCGGATGCGACAAGAATGGTAGCGGGTCAAACATTGGTTCAGCTTTGGGGTGTGCAAACTATTGAAGGGATGCCCGCGCAATTTAATATATCGTCCCGTAGTGCTTTGGATAATGCACTGGGTCGCGGAAAGGCGCGATGCGAGCTTAAAAAACGTACCGAGGTTTTGGTTTTTGCACAATGTACAAACGGCGCTGATCTTGATCTCGGGCTTTATATGCTGCAGCAAGGGTATGCGATAGTCAATCGGGCGATCGTTTATGGGAGCGCTTTTGAAGACCCTTATATTCAAGCGGAAATGGAGGCGCAAAACCAGAGGCTCGGCGTTTGGGCGCGTAATTCTTCCGGAGGATCTACTAAAGAAGACGATGGTAATTTGACGCTTATTCTTGGCGCGGTGCTATTGCTGTTTATTCTTGGCGTTTTTTCCATGTTGACGCTGACGATTATGAAAGGTTTCCAAAAGGTTACCGATGCCCAAAATCAAAGCATGGATATGATGGCGCGTGAGCGTGAGCTGCGTGATAAAGAGCGAGAAATTTTTGCATCGATGCTGGATTCTGAAATTAAAGCCAACAAATCAAAAATTGAAGCATATTTGGTTGTTTACGATGAAATGCTGAAGGATGTTAAAGATTCCGATAAAACACCAAAATTTAAGAATGCTGGCGATATTGTGCAGGCCCAGCCAGCGCTTGATCGTTCTGTCTTTGATCGGAATACCGATAAGCTCGACATTCTGGGCGATAAGCTTTCCAGCCATGTGGTGCATTTTTATGCAAGGGTTAAAAATAAGCCTGATTATATAAATTTGGAGCCGGACATGGCGGTTGAAGAGGCCAGAGAGATTGTTGAAAGAGCCTATAATAATGCGCAGCGGCTGAATAAAATTTCGGATCAGATTATTGATATGTTTACCCAAGGTGGACATTCTTCTGAAGAAGAATATTAATCAAACAGGCTGGTTTGGTTAGTAGAGGAGTTTGGCGGTTTCTTCTTCGTTTTCGATTTTGTGCTTGCCGATGCCACAACCTGCAAGTGTTTTTCACCATGGAATTCGATATCCAAAGATGCGCCGTTTTTAACTTTTGCAGGATCCATGATGGCGCTGCCTTTTTGATCGCGTACGACTGAAAATCCACGCTGCAGAACGTTTTTATAGCTGTATGCTTCTAGCATTTTGCCATAGTGATTGAGTGATTGTTCGGGTTTTTCTATGAGCATCGGGCCGATTTTTTCAAGCTGTTCGCTCCATCTTTCGAGCATTTTTGTTCGCTCGTTTAGCTGCTCACGTGGGTGGCGGAGCTTGGCCGCAGATTCGATTAAGCTTTGTTTCTTTTTATCGAGATAACGCCCGAAGATATGGCTGAGTTTGTCAGACAGGTGGTCGAGGCGCTGGGTATGGTTTTCCAGCATGCGCACAGGATCGCCCAGTTTTGCGCTTAATGTTTCTATTTTACTACGATGCTCGGTTATTTGGCGGTTCATGCTGGAAAGTAAGCGCTGCTCATCTTCCAGAATTTGGGCCATCAGGTTGGCCCGTACAGGCACGGCCATTTCAGCCGCGCCGGTTGGTGTTGGTGCGCGCAGGTCTGCGGCGAAATCGGCAAGCGTTGTATCGGTTTCATGGCCGACGGCGGAGATGATGGGAATCGTACTTTCAGCAATAGCGCGGACGACTTCTTCCTCGTTAAAGGCCATCAGGTCTTCGAGTGAGCCGCCACCGCGGGCGACGATGATAACATCGGGTTTCGGGTGGCCGTGTTTATCGATGGTTTGGAAGCTGTTGATAGCGGCGGCGATTTGGCTGGCCGCGCCGTCACCTTGTACTAACACGGGCCAGACCAGAACATGGCGGGGGAAGCGGTCCGCGAGGCGGTGGAGAATATCGCGGATCACCGCGCCGGTAGGGGATGTGACGACGCCGATTGTTTGGGGCAGGAAAGGCACAGGCTGTTTGTTTTCCGGATCAAAAAGCCCTTCGGCTGCCAGCTTCTTTTTACGCTCTTCGAGCATTTTCAAAAGTGCCCCTTCGCCAGCCAGTTCCATGGATTCAATGACGAGCTGGTATTTTGAGCTTTTGGGATAGGTGGTGAGGCGACCGGTGCAGATGACTTCGAGGCCCTCTTCGGGTTTGATAGAGAGCTTGTTCAAGGAGCCTTTCCAGCATACGGCGTCAATGACAGCCTCATCGTCTTTGAGTGAGGAATACATATGCCCTGAGCCGGCAATAGAGACACGCGAGAGTTCACCGCGCACACGCACACGGCCAAAATTCTCTTCGATTGTGCGTTTGAGAGAATTTGACAGATCACTGACCGAGAATTCCGGGACATTTGATCTGTGGGTTTTTGTTTCTGTAGCTTCAGACTCAGGCATGGTTTCATGATAGGATGAGCGGCACAAAAAACAAGTTTAGAGATTCGATGTCCCAATCTTTTTCATCCTATTTTGCCGTATCAGAAGAGGAAGCCGTGAAGGCTTTGCTTAAAGGCTTGACGTGGGAGCCGAGAGCCTCTCAAGGCGCGCAGAAACGGGCAAGGAAACTGATTGAGATTGTGCGCGGGGAAAAGCGCGGCGCCGGGCAGCTCGAAACATTTCTACAGGATTATGCGCTGGATACTGAAGAAGGCCTGGCGCTCATGACTTTGGCGGAAGCGCTGCTGCGCGTTCCCGACAAAGCCACGTCCAGAGAGCTTATTCGCGATAAGGTGGTCGCGGCGAACTGGCTGGAAAGTGCGGGCAGTTCGAAAGACTGGGTGGTGAAAGCGGCTGGTGTTGGGCTGTTTATGACCAGCAAGACGCTGGATAGTGCCCTTAGTAAGATTGGTGAGCCGTTTGTGCGCGAGGCGATGATTAAGGCGATGCGGATTTTGGGGCGGCAATTTGTTCTGGGCGTAGATATAGAAGACGCGATGCAAAACGCACAAATCTTGCAAAACAAAGGCTACCGGATGTCTTATGATATTTTGGGGGAGGGAGCGCGGACAGCGGTGGATGCGCAGAGCTATTTTGATTCTTACGCACATGCGATTGATTATGTAGGCGCTCGCGGGCTTCAGAAGTATGAACGCAGGCCGGGTATTTCGGTTAAGCTGTCGGCGCTGCATCCGCGCTATGAATTTGCGCAAGCAGAAAGATGCGTTCCGGAAATGGCAGATAGACTTTTGGCGCTGGCGCAAAAAGCGGCGCAGCATAATTTGGCGTTGACGGTTGATGCGGAGGAAAGCGAGCGGCTCGATCTTTCTATAGAGATTTTTGATCGTGTGCTGGCGGACACGTCGTTAAAAGGCTGGGATGGGTTTGGTTTGGCGGTGCAGGCTTATCACAAAGCGTCGCTGGCGGTTATTGATCACGTTCATGATTTGGCCAAAATGCAAGGTCAGCGCGTGCAAATGCGCCTTGTTAAGGGGGCGTATTGGGATCGTGAGATTAAGAAAGCGCAAGTTGAGGGCTTAAGCGATTTTCCGGTTTATAGCCGTAAAGCGCATAGTGATGCGTCTTATATTGCGTGCGCGGCGCGGATGTTTAAGCATTACGGCGTGATCTATCCGATGTTTGGCACGCATAATGCGCATAGCGTTGCGGCCATTCAGGAGATGGGACATACCGCGATGGTTCCTTATGAATTTCAGCGGCTGTTCGGGATGGGCGAGACGCTGTTTGACGCCATTGTTGGGGAGGATGCTCCCGTTAGCATTTATGCTCCTGTCGGTCCGCATAAAGATTTACTGCCATATCTGGTGCGGCGTTTACTTGAAAATGGGGCAAATAGTTCATTTGTGAACCGCATTTTGGACCCGGATGTGCCAGTGGAAGAGCTTGTGGGCGATCCTGTGGATAAATCTAAAAAGCGGAATGCGTATACACACCCTAAAATTGCCTTGCCGGAAGATTTGTTTTTGGATGAACCACCGGGCGGGCGCGTCAATTCAGCCGGTTTGGACCTGCATGCATCGAGCGTAGTTGAGTATCTGGTTCAAGATATTTCCACGTTTAACAAGCCGTATATGGCCGGGCCGTTGATTGGCGGAAATTTGCACAAACACGGCGTAGCGCAAGAGATATTTAACCCGGCCAATTTAGAAGACCGGGTTGGTAAAGCCTATAGCGCTGATCAAAGGCTAGTTGATGCTGCTTTTGATATGGCCCGCGAAGGTTTTACCCAGTGGAGCGGTACAGACAGCGATGTTCGCGGCGATGCTTTGGAACGGGCTGCGGATTTGTTGGAAGCGCGGCGCGACGAGTTTATGGCGCTGCTGATCCGTGAGGCAGGGAAAACGATTCCTGATGCTTTAAGTGAAATTCGTGAAGCGGTGGATTTTTTGCGTTATTACGCGGGGCAAGGGCGCAGCATTTTTGCACGAGAAGGCGTAGAGTTGCCAGGCCCTACAGGCGAGTCGAACAGAATTTTGCAGCAAGGGCGCGGGGTGTTTGTGTGCATTAGCCCATGGAATTTTCCGCTGGCGATTTTCACCGGGCAAATTGCTGCAGCATTAATGGCGGGCAATAGCGTTCTTGCGAAACCGGCGGAACAAACGCCGCTTATTGCGATGCAGATGGTTCAATTGTTGCACGAAGCTGGCGCGCTCCCCGAAGCCCTGCATTTACTTCCTGGCGGCGGCCGTGTTGGCGCTATGCTAGTCGCGCATAGAGATACTGCCGGGGTTGCGTTTACAGGTTCAACGCAGGTGGCGCGTGAGATTAACCGCGCTTTGGCGGCGAAAAACGGTCCGATTGTGCCGTTGATTGCGGAAACAGGCGGGCAAAATGCAATGATTGTCGATAGTTCAGCTTTGCCGGAGCAAGTGATTGATGATGTAATTTTAAGCGCGTTTGGCAGCGCCGGACAGCGTTGCAGCGCTTTGCGAGTGCTTTGTTTGCAGTCCGAGATGGCCGATAAAATGATCCGTATGTTGCAAGGGGCGATGAAGGAATTGAAGATAGGTGACTCTGCATTATTGTCATCAGATCTGGGCCCCGTAATTGATGAAGAAGCGCAAGGGATGCTCGCGGGGCACCGCGGAGATTTAAACGGTTTTGGCAAGTTGATTTATGAAGTGCCGTTAAACGGCGCATTGGAGAAGCGGGGATATTATTTTGGGCCGTGCGTCTATGAAATTCCGAACTTGAAAGGCCTGACAAAGGAAGTGTTCGGGCCGATCTTGCACATTATTCGCTATGAAAAAGAGGAGCTGGATAATCTTTTGGAAGACATCGAAGCTACGGGTTATGGGTTGACGCTTGGTATTCACAGCCGGATTGAAAGCTTTCATGAGTATGTTATCGCAAAAGTTTCCGCGGGGAATACGTATGTAAACAGATCAATGATTGGCGCGGTGGTTGGCAGCCAACCATTTGGCGGTAACGGGCTTTCGGGCACTGGGCCAAAAGCCGGAGGGCCGCACTATCTGTGCGCCTTCGCAACCGAGCGCGTTATTAGCGTTGATACGACGGCGGCTGGAGGTAATGCGTCTCTTGTATCATTGTCAGAATAAGTTACATTAGAACCTCTAAAGATAGGGAGTATTTTGCTGTATGAAAATCTTGCTTGTTGGTTCTGGTGGACGTGAACATTCCTTGGCCTGGGCTTTGGCCGCATCGGAAAATTGTAACGCGCTTTATTGCGCGCCTGGGAATGCAGGCATAGAATCCTGCGCTGAATGTGTTGATATTGGCGTGGAAGAGATAGACGCGCTCGTGGGTTTTGCCAAAGAAAAATCTATTGATCTTGTGGTTGTTGGGCCGGAAGGCCCGCTTGTTGCGGGTTTGGCGGATGCGTTGAAAGCGGAGAATATCGATGTGTTTGGTCCGGATGCTAAAGCCGCTCAGCTTGAAGGCTCTAAGGGCTTTATGAAGGATTTGTGCGCGAAATATGATATTCCCACGGCTGCTTACGGCCGGTTCACCGATTTGGAAGCTGCGACGAAATTTATCAATGAACAGCCGGGTAATGTGGTTGTGAAGGCTGATGGCTTGGCGGCGGGTAAGGGTGTAATTATCTGTGACAGCAAGGAAGAAGCGATAAAGGCAGCGGAAGAGATGTTGTCGGGAGAAGCTTTTGGTGCGGCTGGGGCTGAAGTGGTGATTGAAGAATTTATGGATGGTGAGGAGCTGAGTTACTTTGCGCTGGCTGATGGCAAGACCATTTTGCCACTTACGTCGGCGCAGGACCATAAGCGCGTATTTGATGGAGACGCGGGCCCCAATACAGGCGGAATGGGCGCATATTCCCCTGCGCACTTGATGAGCGCTGAGTTGGAGGAAAAAATTATTCACCGCATTATTGAACCGACTGTTAAAGCGATGGCGGCTGAAGGCTGTCCGTTTACGGGTGTACTTTATGCGGGATTAATGATTGTTGATGGTGAGCCAAAGCTGATTGAATATAATGTGCGTTTTGGTGATCCTGAATGCCAGCCGATGATGATGCGCCTGCAGGGCGATTTGCTAGAGATATTACAGGCCGGGGCGCAAGGTCGTCTTGAGGAGCTTAGCGGGAAGGTGACATGGAGCGAGAAAACAGCGCTTTGCGTTGTTATGGCGGCCAAGGGGTATCCTGGTTCATATGCTAAAAACACACCTATTAATAATCTTGATCTGACGATGGAAGTTAAGGATGTCACCGTGTTCCATGCAGGGACTGCGCATGATGAGAACGGCCAATTGGTGAGCGTTGGTGGGCGCGTTTTGGGCGTGACAGCGTTGGGTGTGACAATAGCAGAAGCGCAGCGCCGAGCCTATATGGCGGTTGATATGATTGACTGGTCAGAAGGATTTTGCCGCCGCGATATTGGGTGGCGGGCTTTAGAAGCCGAAAAAGCAGCTTAACGTTTTGTTTTAAAAAAATCTTTGAGAATTTGTCCGCATTCATCGGCCATTATTCCATGTTCGATAGCAGGTTTATGGTGGCATGTTGGCTGATCGTAGAACTTTCCGCCATGGAGGACGCCGCCGCCTTTTGGATCGTGCGCAGCAAAAACAACCCGGTTTATTCTTGCAAATGAAATCGCGGCGGTGCACATGGCGCATGGTTCCAGCGTGACATAGAGATCATGGCCGGGGATGCGTTGGGTCTGTTCATTGCTGCAAGCTTCACGGATGCACAAAATTTCTGCGTGCGCTGTAGGGTCGTTCATTTCGCGTGTGCGGTTGCCATTTGCTGCAATAATTTCGCCTGTCTTTCTATTGATCAGCACGGCGCCAATCGGCACTTCATCACGGGAAGTCGCCTTATTTGCCTCTTCCAAAGCGGCCTGCATATAGATATGGTCTTTTTCCATGAACGCAGAAAACCATAAAGACGAACGGATTGCAAAAGTTATGGCGCGCGCGGGGCTTTGTTCCCGGCGTGACGCGGAGCGCTGGATCGAGCAAGGGCGCGTTAGCGTGAACGGTGAGTTGCTTGATAGCCCTGCGGTTAAGGTGGGGGCAGGTGACAAGGTTGAGGTTGATGGTAAGCTTTTAGAACATGCGGAAAAGACGCGGCTGTTTCTTTATCACAAGCCCGCGGGGCTAGTAACAACGCATAAGGATGAGCAGGGGCGCGATACGGTGTTTGCGCATTTACGGGAAGATTTGCCGCGGGTTATCAGTGTGGGGCGGCTGGACCTGAACACCGAAGGGTTATTGCTTCTCACCAATGATGGGGGCTTGTCGCGGTATCTTGAGCTTCCCGCAACGGGTTGGAGCCGGCGTTATCGCGTCCGCGTGCTTGGGGATGTGAATGAAGCTCGCCTGAAAAATCTTAAAAATGGCATTACGGTTGAGGGCGTTGATTATAAATCGATTGATGCGAAGCTCGAGGCGGACAAAGAAGGTGCTAATCGCTGGCTCAGCATCATTTTGCACGAGGGTAAAAACCGTGAAATTCGCCGGGTTATGGAGGCGCTGGGTTTGAGCGTGAACCGGCTTATTCGCATTGGATACGGTCCGTTTGAGCTGGGTAAGCTTAAAGCCGGGGGCGTAGAGGAAGTTGATGAAAAAATTCTTAAGGCTCAGATTCAAGGTTATTTTAAGGGCAAGTCATGAGGATTGTGGCGGGTCAATATGGCGGACGGCGTTTGGATGTTCCCAAGAACAGGGATATACGCCCGACCAGCGATAAGGTGCGCGGTGCGATCTTTAATGCCTTAGAGGCGCGGGGGGCTGTTGATGGCGCGAGGGTGCTTGATTGTTTTTGCGGGACGGGTGCGCTGGGGTTGGAAGCGCTTTCGCGGGGCGCTGATTTTTGCAGCTTTTGGGATAATGATAAGACGTCTTTGGCCCTTACACGCGCTAATGCTGATGTTTTGGGTGCACTGGGTCAGTGTGAGTTTAAATTGCAAGATGCAAACCGGATCACGAAGGAGAGAGAGGGTGAATTATATACGCTTGTATTTCTAGACCCGCCGTATCGAAATGATCTTATAGTTCCTGTTTTAAAGGAGTTATCAGAGAATAATTATCTTGAAGACGGGGCGTTTTGTATATTAGAAATTGAAAAAGATCATGACCCGATTCTGGATGGTTCATTTGAGGTTCAATCCGAGAAAATCTATGGGGACAGCAAGGTTCTTTTTGTGTCTTATACGAACAGTGGCGCGAAAAATTCGTAAATCATTTCCCAATTGATAATCACCAGCAAGGCAAGCCCGAGGATGATCCGATAAATAGCAAATGGTGCGAAACTGCATTTTTCCAGCCATTTCATCATAAGGGTTATTGAAACCCAGCCAGCAATGAACGCAATTGTCCCGGCAACCAAAGCTTCTAAACCTAATGTAGCGCTGCCTTCTTGCATAAGCTTTGCTCCACCCATGGTTCCGGCGCCGGCGATGGCGATGATGGCGAGCAGCAGTGAAAAATGAGCGCTTTCCGTGCGGGTATAGCCTAAAAACCGCGCGGCGGTCATGGTGATGCCTGAGCGGCTTGTGCCGGGGATAAGTGCCAGAGCTTGCGCGCAGCCAATAATCAGAACATCTTTGATATTCATATCCTCTTGCGTTTTGTTTTGCTCAGGGCTTCGGTCTGCAATCCAAAGTAAAATTCCAAAAATGAGTGTTGTCACAGCCATAATATTTAGAAGCAATATCCATTCAGGTTGAAACATGTTTAGTATGAAACCGACGACAATGACCGGTATGGACGCGATTAGGAGATGAGTGGTGAGCCTTGATCCGCTACTTTTAAAGTCGCCTTTGGCCCAGCCGAGGGCGCCGCAGAGCATGGCCATAACATCTTTGCGAAAATATACTATGACCGATAGTAGGGTGCCAACATGCACAGCGACATCCAGAACAAGATGGTTCTGCCAGCCTGCGCTATCACCAAAGATGCTATGCACCAGCACCAAATGGCCGCTGGAGCTTATCGGGAGAAATTCAGTGATGCCCTGAACCAGAGCTAGAATGACCAAAGGGAAGATTGTCATGCCTATAGGCTTAACTTGATTTTTGGCCGCAATAAAGCAAAATGTTGGTTATGATTTATGGTTTTGGCATAGCCGGGTTTATCGGCGGGTTTATCTTCGGGCAGATGGCTTTGTATTTTTTGCTTCGTCATAAGAGCAATGAAGAGCTTCTCAATGATTGTTTGTTAAAGTTGAAATACGGGCTCGTGGGATGGGGCTTTGCGGCGCTGGGGGCGTATTCATTTATGGAGATGTATAAATATTATTTCGTTTCTTCTTGAAAGAAGGGCGGGTATTTCTAGTTTACTTTGCGTTATACTTTATTTTTGACATAGGAGAGAGTCATGAGACATACATTATTAGCGGCGGTGAGCGCTGCTTTGCTGTTTATTCCATCAGGTGCGCAGGCACAGATTGAAAAATACAGTTTCGATAAGGCCCACACACAAATTTTGTTTTTTGTTAACCACCTTGGGTTCTCAAATTCACAAGGCGAATTTCATGATTATGACGGGCATTTCCTGTTTGATCGGGGGGAGCCGGATAAATCTTCCGTTGATGTGACGATTCAAACCGCCAGCATTGATATGGATGATGAAAAATGGGACGCGCATATGAAAAATACGGATTTCTTTGATGTTGAGAAATTTCCGACGATGCATTTCAAAAGCACGGGCATTGAGGTCACGGGCGATAACACGGCCAATATTACTGGTGATTTAACAATTTTGGGAGTTACTAAGCCTGCTGTTTTAGCTGTAACCCATAATAAATCGGATAAACATGCTTTTAGTGGCAAGTATGTTGCTGGTTTTTCAGCTACGGCAACCATTAAACGCTCTGAATACGGTATGGAGTATGGTTTGCCGCTTGTAGGCGATGAGGCGCAAATACGGATCGAAGTTGAAGGCATTCGCGAAGAACAAGAAGGCGAAGGCGCAAATAATCCGTAAGTTCATATAAGGATCAGCTTCATGTTGCACTGGAAAAATACGGAGGAAGTTTTTGGCAGTATCGCCAGAGGCTTTCATTGGAGCATGGCGCTGATCATTTTTGGTCTGCTGATTCTTGGTTTCTGGATGGTGGCGATGCCGGTTAGTCCGTTTAAGTTTGAGCTTTATGGATGGCATAAATCATTTGGTTTGCTGGTTTTGACTTTGGGGGTCATGCGCTTAATGTGGCGGTTCATCACATTAGAACTGAAGAGGTTACCATCGCATGCGCAGTGGGAGCGGTTTTTGTCAAAAACGATCCATCTCGTTTTGTATATGTCCATTATCGGTATGCCTTTATCAGGTTGGCTTATGTCGTCAGCGGGGGAGTATGCAGTCAATTTTTTTGGGCTATTTGATATTCCCGCATTAACCGGAAAAAATGAGGCGGTTTATAAGTTCATGAAAACGGTTCATGAACTCTTGGCGTTCACTTTAATCGGTGCATTGGGGCTGCATATTGCCGGGGTGTTGAAGCATCATCTACTTGATCGTGATGAGACGCTTGCCCGGATGGGCGGAAATATTATTGTGGTTGTTTCTGGTTTATTTCTGTTATCTGTTTCTGCCTTTTTCGCTGGCCAACATGTTTTGGATCGTTTTGATCGCGTAATTGAAAACTCTGCAAATGACTCGAATGAATCGGTTCAGGTTCAGGTGAAAAATGAGAAGATTATAGTTGAAGACTATACATGGGTCATTGACTCGGAACAAAGCGCACTTGGTTTTCAGTTTAGCCAGTATGGTCAGGATGTAACGGGTACGTTTTCTGTGTGGTCGGGGGCAATCGTTTTTGACTCTGAAAATTTGGAAGAAGCGTCCGCGCGCATTGAAATTGATATTGCCGGCATTGGTACAGGCAGTGCGGATCGTGACCAGCAAGCCGTTAGTCAGGAGTGGTTTGCGGCGCAAGACCACCCTAGGGCTGTTTTTGAAAGCGAATCATTCGAAGCTCTGGGTGCGAATCGATACGGCGTAAAAGGGCGTTTAACGCTGCGCGGCGTTCAGTTGCCGGTGTCTTTCCCGTTTCTGTTGGAGATTTCTGAAAAAGATGGCGGCGGGCAACTAGCGGATATGAGTGCGAATTTTACATTGCAGCGGCTTGATTTTGGTATTGGGCAGGGCCAGTGGAAATCCACGGATGCTATAGGAAACGCCGTGGATATTGAAATTAAGCTGCAGGCTGAAAAGCTAATTTAAACCGGCATGTTTTTATGTTAGCAATTTTAAATTTCAATAATTCTTGATTTTTATACTGGGATAGCGATTGCACATTTCGAAACAACTGCGCTAAGTTATTATTATGAGAACATTGTTTCATTTGTGGTTGCATCCTTTTTCGCGCAAGGTCCGGCTGGTTCTGGCTGAGAAGAATCTCGACTTTACACCGCAGATTGAAAGAGTATGGGAACGCCGGACTGATTTTCTGGCGCTTAACCCGGCTGGTGATGTTCCGGTTTTGATTGAAAAAGACGGGACGACGCTGGCGAATTCTCAAGTGATTTGTGAATATCTTGAAGAAGTATACCCGGAGGTGAACTTGCTGGGCTACGATCCGGTGCAACGCTCCGAAGCGCGGCGCCTCACCAGTTGGTTCGATGTAAAGTTTAACCGGGAAGTTACCGAAAATATTGTTGGTGAAAAGCTGATGAAACGGTTTTTAAAGCTGGGAGAGCCGCATGGACCGGCTATACGCGCAGGCCATGCCAATATCCATTATCATTTGGATTATATTGGGTTTTTAACGGAAAAGCGGAAATGGCTTGCGGGGGATAATTTTTCCTTGGCCGATATAGCAGCGGCGGCGCATTTGTCATCGATTGATTATATCGGCGATGTACCGTGGGAAGAGCATCAGGCGGCAAAGGCCTGGTATGATAAAATCAAAGAACGCCCTAGTTTTCAGCCACTTTTAGAGGACCGCATTCCCGGTTTTTCTCCTGAAGGTGTGTATGAAGATGTTGGCACATAGCCGATAAGAAGCGTCAATAATTAAGAGTACAGGTTAGGTTTAATGAGCGAATCAAACAGGCTGTTTTGTTTTGGATATGGCTATTGTTGTGACTATCTTGGTCATGCATTGGTGCAGGCTGGTGGCTGGGATATTTATGGCACAACGCGTGATCTTGAAAAAAGGGCTCTTTTAACCGAACGGGGGATAACGGCTTATATTTTTGACTGGGAAAGCCCGCTTGCTGACCCCACGGCTGCTTTGGAAAACACAACACATTTGCTCATATCTACACCGCCCGGAGATGAGGGCGATCCAAGTTTTTTGGCCCATGCCAAAGATATTCTCAAACTTCCTAATCTTCAGTGGGTCGGCTATCTTTCGACGACCAGTGTTTATGGTGATCGCGATGGTGGCTGGGTTGATGAAACCTCTGAGAGGCGACCAACAAGCAAGCGTGGATCGCGGCGGAAAAAAGCTGAGGACCAGTGGCTGTCATTATGCGAAACGCAAGGCTTGCCGATACATATTTTTCGTCTTGCGGGGATTTACGGCCCGGGGCGCAGCGCGCTGGATTCCATTCGCGCGGGGATGGCGCGGCGGATTGAAAAGCCGGGGCATGCGTTTAGCCGGATCCATGTCGAGGATATTGTACGCGTTTTGCAGGCTTCGATGGCGGCTCCAAATCCTGGCGGTATTTACAATATAGCTGATGATGAAGCTGCACCAAGCCATGATGTGATTGCACACGCCTGTGAGCTTTTGGGGCGGCCTGTGCCGCCGCTTGTGCCGATTGATGAGGCAGACTTATCGCCCATGGCGCGCAGTTTTTATAACGATAATAAGCGCATACGTAATGAGAAGATGAAAGTTGAGCTTGGCGGAGAGTTGAAATATAAGACGTACAGGGAAGGACTTAAGGGCTGCCTTGATGCTGAAGAGTATGCGCTTTCGATTTTTCAATTGAGCGGCGGTATTGGTGACTAGTTTTTGTTTTTTGCTGCCTGATGCGCATCATAGGGTAAGCGTAATGTGACGGTTGTCCCTTCGCCGACTGTTGATTCAATGAACAGGGTTCCGCCTTGCATTTCTGCGAGTTCTTTGCTGATTGCCAAGCCCAGCCCTGAGCCTTCATGATCACGGGCATAGGAAGAGGATACCTGCTCGAAAGGTCTGGTGACGCTAGCTAGCTTATGCGCCGGGATGCCGATGCCAGTATCAATGATCTTAACGGACAGGTAATTATCGCGCTCTAATGCAGAAATTGTGACGCGGCCACCTTCAGGTGTGAATTTGATAGCGTTGGACAGTAGGTTGAGCATGATCTGCAGTACTGCGCGGCGGTCTGTGACAATTTTTAGGTCTTCTGCAAAATTTTGATCAAAACCCATTTTTACGTCCGATTCAAGGGCGCGACCTTCCATCATGTGCATAGCAAGCTGTAAAATTTTAGCGACATTGATTTCTTCTAAGGCCAGTTCATATTTCCCAGCTTCAATTTTTGACATGTCGAGAATATCGCTGATGAGATCGAGCAAATGCTCGCCACTTTCACGTATGCCTGAAATATATTCCAGATATTTTTCGGTGCCGATGGGGCCGAGCAATTGACGCTCAACCATTTCAGAAAAACCGATAATCGCATTGAGAGGCGTACGCAGTTCATGGCTCATGTTGGCGAGAAACTGTGTGCGTGAAGCGTAGGCATGCTCAGCTTGCTCTTTGGCTTTGCGCAGGTCGCTTTCGTATAGTATGCGCTCGGTCATGTCCTGCATAATGCCATAGAGCGCGATAACCTCGCCATGTGCATCAAAAGAGCAGCGCCCTTCGCAGCGGATATAGCGGGTTTCATTATCAGGGCGGTTGATTTGAAATTCCATGTCATAGTCATTTTCAGCAATAATGGCGCGCTGGAAGGCTTGGTTTACGCGGGCAATATCTTCGCGGTGGACCATGGCGTCCATATTTTCCAGTGTCGGGTTGAAAGCGTTTTCCTCTACGCCGAAAATGCGGTAAATCTCGGCGGACCAGTTCATAGTTTCTTCGCCGATTGTCCAGTTCCAATGGCCCATCCGGCCAATACTTTCGGCTTGCGAAAGTTGTTTTTCACGGCGGTTTAGTGCTTTTTCCTGGGTTTTAATATCGGTGATATCGCGGCCCATACAATAAAGTAGATCGCCGCAGAGTTGTTTGCGCCATTCTATCCAGCGGGTTTCGCCGTCTTTGGTTAAAAGGCGCGCTTCAAAATCAAAGGATGGCTTTTCCTGATCCATTTTTTGCGGGTTACCAGACTGAATGGCACTGCGAATGAGGGGTTTATCCTGATCATCAAATAAGTCGAGGAAATGCATGGTTTTCAGTGTACCCAGATCACGGGCAGTCAAGCTCAGGAACGTGTTATTGCATTTCACGATTTGGCCGTGGTCATTGAGGATTACAAGAGAGTCATCAGAAATATCTAGAAAGGTTTTGAAATCCGATTGATCAAAGGCATCAAGCCGTATCTCAGACGAAGTCTGAGGAGCGAGCGGAGCTTTGGCTTTTTTGGCTTTTACGGACATGAGCAGATGGCGGACTTTGAAAAATAACGAATCGTTGTTCTTAGAATACGGCAAATACGTAAACCTGACAAGCTTGGCGGCGGCGTATAAAAAACGATCCTGTTTTCACAGAACCGTTTTTTAGGAGAGAAAGGTTGAGAGGCTAGTATTTTACTGAGCAGCCGTAGGGCTGTGTTTGTGAAACTTCGATGGCACTGCCGGCCTTTAAACTTTCAAGTGCGGCCAGCACGTAATTGGTTGCGCCTTCGATTGTCTTTGGATTGGGACTGGATTTGTTATCGATCGCGCCAGCGTAGGCGACGTTGCCTTCCGCATTGATGATGAACATATGCGGGGTTGTTTTGGCATCGTAAAGCTTCCCAATGGCGCCGCTTTCATCGAGGATTTTAGCGCTAATAGTTGCGCCCTGCTCGCTTACGATGGTGTTAGCCTCATCTGCGCTGACATGGCCCTGATGGCTGGGCGCGGAGGAGACGATTGAAACCCATTCAACGCCCTGGTCTTTGGCGGTTTTTTGCACGGCCTGCATATTGCCAGAGCCGTAGTGCTTGATGACGAACGGGCATTGATGGTTGGTCCATTCCAAGACAACAATCTTGCCTTTATGATCGCTGAGCTTAAATGGATTGCCGCCCGTGTCAGTGGCTTCAATTTCCGGGGCAGGTTTACCAATTTCTACGGCAGCGTTCACTGGCAATGCTGAGAACAGCAAAATTGCAGCAGCCATAGTGTAAGCGATAATTTTCGGCATCATGAATTTCCTTCTATATACTTCTTAACAATATCAGGCGTTAAGACCTGTGGTAATATCTTCGGCTCTGGCCGTTGTTTGGTTACAACATCCCGCGGTCCATAAAAGACATAGAGCGGTACGCCGTTGCGTCCATAGGCTTGCAGATATTTTGTAATCGCCGGGTCTTCGTTGGTCCAGTCTCCGATGAGGTAGCGCACATTATTTTCTGCAAACAGGGTTTTTGTGGCAGCAATATTGATTGCGAGCTTATGGTTTACTTTACAGGTAATGCACCATGCGGCGGTCATTTCGGTAAAAACGGGAGCATCGCCGGCCAGTTCCTCTTCAAGACGATTTTGAGAAAAGGGTTGCCCAAAACTATAAGTCGCCTCTATCGCGGCGTTATTTAGCGTGATTGTTTTTGTTGGCAAAATAGTCAAAGCGCTCAGTACGGCTAAAACGGCGATGGCGCGTGTAATGTTATGTGTGAGCGGTCTTTCCGGGATGTGCTTAAACATCCAAATGCTGAAAGTGATTAGGATCGCACCAAACAGCGCCGCTGTAATGTCCATCGAATCAACCTGCTGTGCTAGCACCCAAAGCAACCAAAGCGCGGCGATGAACATTGGAAAGGCTAAGGCTTGTTTGAAGATTTCCATCCATGGGCCGGGTCTGGGCAGCATTTTTTGCAAGGCTGGGGCGAAGGATAATGCGAGGTAGGGTAGCGCTAAGCCAAGGCCCAAAGCGGCAAAAATGGTAAGAGAAATGAGTGGTGGCTGGATAAAGGCAAAGCCAATAGCGCCGGCCATAAACGGTGCGGTACAAGGCGTGGCGACCAATGTTGCGAGAACGCCAGTGAAGAAAGAGCCGGATAGACCGTCATTCCCGGCAAGTTTGCCGCCGACGTTGGCAAATGGATTAACGAAATCAAAAAAGCCAATAAGGTTGAGGCCAATGACAAAAAGCAAATAACCCAATGCGCCGACGATCCAGGGGTTTTGTAGTTGGAATCCCCAGCCGATTTGCGCCCCTCCTGCTTGTAGAGCGATTAATGTTCCGGCGATCAGCACGAAGCTGGTGATTACTCCGGCTGTGTATGACAGGCCATGGCGGCGGGCTATTTCAGGATGTTTTTCGGCAATTTTAACAAGGCTTAGCGCTTTGATGGAAAGAACGGGAAACACGCAGGGCATGAGGTTGAGGATGAGGCCGCCCAGTAAGGCAAAGATAAGCGCTTGGAAAATTCCTAAATTTGACGATCCTTGAAATTTTGAGGTGGAGGTATCTGGTTTAAAGGTTGATGAGATGGTGTAGCTGCGCTTTTCACCTTCCATGGTCTCAAAACTTAAGACGCCCGAGAACTCATGCACCGAAGTGATGTCGCGCTGCCCGCGCACTTGTTTGAGGACGAGAACATCATCCTGAATTAAAGCTTGAACAGGAGAAGGGTTGCTGAGCAAGCCCCATTCTTCAGGAAAGAAGGCAACGGTGGCCAGGTTGATTGTGCTTAAAAGGGCTTCGGGTGCGGCAGTTTTGAGTACAAAGTCATTGCCATCCTCATAAAAAGAAACCAACCAGTCGGTTTTTGTTGGTAAATGTTGTTGTGCGACGTTTATATATGGGCTGTTGTTTTCTGTTGCGGCATTAGGGCCATTGAGGGTGAGGGTGTAGTTGCCGTATTCAGGGATGCATTCTTCTTTGCATACTAAAATTTCGATTGTTGCGTTGAGCTCAAGTGGCCCTTTAGGCAATGTTTTGGGCGCTTTGAGTTTTTGGAGCAGGATGACTTTATCTTCATAGCCGTAATTGAGCAAAGGGCCGTAGGGGAGTTTATGCGGGGCTGGCCATTGAATTTCACTGATTTCAAAATCTTCAGGTAAAGCCCACTCAATTGTAGGTGTGGCCCCTGAATCTCCGGGGTTTGTCCAATAGGTATGCCAATCCGGGGTGATTGATTGCTGCGTCCCAATCCAGATTTCTTCGCCGGCCTGGATTTCACCTTTTTCGGGCAATATGCGGATTTTTACAAGGGGATCACTGCTTTCCTGCGCGTTTGCAATCATTGGCAAGGTGAGCGTTAAAAAGAGAGATAAAATCAAAAATGGAATGCGCATGAATGGCTGGTCCTTTTATTCAAAGTCACATATCTATGATAATGATTTATAACTTTATTTCTATAGATCTATTCGGTTAATCTTAGGCTTGCGTTACAGTTAAATTTTGAGTGAAAATGTCTGAAATCCTTCACCAGCCAACATTACCAGAGATGAACGAGTCCCGGCTTGGGGCATTTACCCGTTTTGCACAGGAGCGGGAAGGGCAGAATTTTGGTGAAATTGGGCCTGAGGCCTATCAAAAACTGCATGCTTGGTCTGTAAATCAGCCAGAAAAATTTCATGACGCTGTGTGGAATTTTTGCGGAATTATTGGAGACAAAGGGCAAAGCGCTATTCAAAACTCTAACAATATTTTGGATGCTTCCTTTTTCCCGGATTCTAAAATTAGTTTTACTGAGAATATGCTCAAAAGGGCGGAGACGCATCCTGACGACCCGGCCATTATTTCCCGCGTTGCGGGCGTGGAGCAAGACCGTATTTTGAGCTGGAAACAGCTTTATGATAACGTTAGCCGCTGGGATCAAGCCTTAGAAAAACTCGGTGTTGGTGAAGGAGACCGGGTCGCGACTTATCTACCGCACGGGCCGGAAGCGTATATCTTGATGATGGCGGTAGCCAATCGTGGAGGCATTTTTTCTTCTGTCGGCACCGAAATGGGGGCGCAAGCGACAGCCGCGAGATTCGCACAGATTAAACCGAAAGTTCTGATCGCCGCAGACGGCTATGCACATATGGCGCGCGAGGGGCAGCCGGGGAAGCTTGAGGACCGGATGGGTTTGGTTGCCCAGCTACAAAGCGAAGTTAAGAGTATAGAGCAGACGGTTGTAGTGCCGAATTTGCAGGACGGGCCGGATTTGTCTGGTTTGAACGGGGCTAGCATTCTTTCAACGGATTTATTGAAAGACGTGCAGCCGAGCAAAATAGATTTTGTTCGCCGGGATTTTAATCAACCACTGGCTATTCTCTTTTCTTCCGGTTCGACAGGTCAGCCGAAATGTTTTGTTCATGGGGTTGGCGGAACGCTGGTAAAGCATGCGATTGAACATCAGCTGCAAAGTGATGTCCGGTCCGGCGACCGCGTTTTCTTTCATTCCACGACCAGTTGGATGATGTTTAACTGGCTGGCGAGCGGCCTAGCGAATGATGCAACCATACTGATTTATGATGGCAATCCGGCCTATCCGGCAGCAGATTCTCAGCTGCAATTTGCCGCTGATTACGGGTGTACGCATTTGGGAACGGCGGCGGCGATTATTCAGGATGTTTGGGCGCGGAGCGATGTGAAAGGTGAGGGACTTGATCTCTCTCATTTTCGTTCACTTATGTATACGGGCTCGGTACTTTCGGATGATGGGTTTCGCTATGTGAATGA
Organism: Alphaproteobacteria bacterium; assembly: GCA_021776025.1. Taxonomy (GTDB): domain Bacteria; phylum Pseudomonadota; class Alphaproteobacteria; order Micavibrionales; family Micavibrionaceae; genus TMED27. The sequence goes on along the minus strand of JAJFGR010000022.1, from coordinate 105,798 downwards.
TTCAATTAAGCAAGGCTTAAGCATTAATGGTGTTTGCGGCGGTACAGACTTTGTTGGTTGTTATGCGGCAGGCAATCCGTTTTCCCCGACGGTTGCGGGGCAGCTTAAAGGCCCTGTTCTGGGGATGGATGTCGATGTGTGGGATGATGAGGGAAAGCAAGTCAATGATGGTGATGTTGGGGAGCTTGTTGTTAAAGGCCCTTTTGCATCCCGCCCGCTTTATTTTTGGAATGACGAAGATGGTGCGCGTTTTCGAGGGGAATATTTCGAGCATTTTAAATGTGATCCGCCTGTGTGGCGTCACGGTGATGCGGTGAAACGTGTAGGTGTGCAGCTGGTTGTTGAGGGGCGCTCCGATACGACGCTGAATCAGGGGGGTGTACGTATCGGCACGCAGCAGCTTTATGATGCGCTGTCGCATCCGGATTTGGACGGACTGATCGAGGATTCACTGGCGGCGAGTTTTAAAGACGCGAAAGGTGGGGATCATACGGCCTTGTTCTTGGTGTTAAAAGACTGGCAGCCGGGGGAGGGCGTTGACGCAGCTTTTATAAAACAGGTTAAGGGCATTATTTCTGATTCTGTTGGGCGCCTTTCAACGCCACATGAAGTAATTCCGGTTCCTTATGTGCTCAAAACCCCTAATGGAAAAAGAGCTGAAAAGCCGACTGCACAGGCGATTACGGGAAAAAATGTGAAGGCTGCCGAGACGTATGGATATGGGGGTGGTGGGGAACTTAAAGCCGAGTTGTTTAAGCAGGTCGGGAAAGATTTACAGCAAAAGCCGGTCTACGGGTTTGTTGATGAATAGGCATAACCTACGAATGGGCATTAAAAGCTTGCGCCCCACAAAATTTCATGGCTTTAATGGTCTTATGAATATGGATAGTCGCAGATTTGCACCTAATGCAACAGCAGCGGCCGCAGTAATTGCGGCGGGCTAGTCCCGTACATATTTAAGCCCATAGTGCAGTCGCGCACACCTAATAAGATTTCCAGAAAGAAAAGAACAATATATCCAGCGCACAGCTGTGCGTTTGGTAAAGATGGTAAAGGTTAAAACAATGAGTGTAAAAAACACCAATACAGAACATTTAAAAGGTGATGAAACCGTTGATGAAACCCGCGGCGGTCCTAAATTTCGCCCGGTGCTGCATGCGCTGACGTCCAATCCCGGCGTAGAGATGATGAATTATGCGGTCGGGAAGCATGACATGATTACGCTGGGGCAGGGCGAAGGCGACTCCCCAACGCCTGATTTTATAGCCAGCGCGGCTTACAAAGCGATGCAGGAAGGCCACACAGGTTACGGGCCGACTTTGGGGCAAGTGCCGCTGCGTGAGGCGCTTTCAGAGTATTATCAGCGGATTTACAAGCTAAGCATACCAACCAGCCGGTTTTTTATTACGGCTTCTGGTTCAACGGCGATGCATTTATCGCTGGCAGCCCTTCTGGATAAAGGAGATGAGGTTGTGGCGATTACGCCGATCTGGAAAAATTTACTGGGTGCGGTTGAGTTGACACAAGCCGATACCAAACAAGTTTCGCTCGATTATAGCGACGAGGCAGGATGGACGCTGGATTTGGAGAAACTCTTTGGTGCGTGCAGCGATAAAACCAAGGTTATCTTGATTGTTACGCCTTCTAACCCAACAGGCTGGAGCGCTAGCCAAGAGGAAATGCGCGCAATTTTAGAATTTGCGCGGGAGCGCGGCATTTGGATTTTGGCTGATGAGGTTTATGGGCGGCTTGTTTATGCAAGCGCGCATGAGCACTTGCGCGCGGATAGTTTCCTTGATGTCGCTCGGGAAGATGATCTTTTGCTGGTGGTCAACAGCTTTTCTAAAAGTTGGGCGATGACAGGCTGGCGTTTGGGCTGGATTGTCGGGCCGCAGGCAGCGGAAGATAAGATTCGCGATGTGGCGCTGTATAATAACCTTTGCCCGCCAACCTTTACCCAATATGGGGCGATTGCCGCGCTGGAGGAGGGTGAGCCATTTTTGAAAAATCAAATTGATATGTGGCGGTCTAATCGTGATTTGCTGGTTGAGCGGTTTGCCGGGCTTGGGAATGTTCGCATGGCTTACCCCGAAGCGACTTTCTATGGTTTTTTTAAGGTTGATGGGCAGCCGGATTGCAAGGAACTGACCAAGCGCTTTATTGATGAGGCGGGTGTTTTATTGTCTCCGGGCTGCGCATTCGGTGAAACGGCAAAGGGCTATATCCGTATGTGTTTTGCTGTTTCAGAGCGGCGTTTGGTTGAGGCACTGGACAGAATGGAGAAAGTGCTTAAAACTTAAGGGCATGAGTAACGATATGCGCGGTTATTTCGGCATTGGCGTCGAAGGTATTAGTAAAGAGCAAAATGTGGGTACGATTGCCCGCACAGCGCACTCCTTTGGGGCGAATTTCTTTTTTACGATTGCGCCAAGCGTTGATGTAAACATGATGCGCATTTCCGATACTTCCGATGCGTTTGATCATCTGCCCTATTACGAATATGAAAGTGTGGAAGGCATGGATCTGCCGGATAAATGTTCCTTGGTTGGGGTAGAGTTTATGGCCGATTCGATTGATCTTCCCAGTTTTCGTCATCCACAGCGGGCGGCGTATGTATTGGGACCCGAGATGGGGCATTTATCGCCAGAGTTGCAAGAGCGATGCGATCATATCATTAAAATTCCGATGAAATTTTGTGTGAATGTCGGGGTAGCCGGAGCTTTGGTCATGTATGACCGTTTGCTTTCTATGGGGCGTTTCGCTGATAGGCCTGTAAAAGCTGGTGGCCCAACTGAAAGGGCGGCGTCAAAGCCCGCGACAACTGTACGCCGCAAAGTGCGCACGAAAAAAAATTAGAGTGTCATGCCTGATTTTGTACAATAGTGTTGAGCATGAAAAGCATGTGCCTTATACTCGGGCTTCGTTGTTAACCAATACGCAAAGAAAGCGCCATGAAAACATTATATTTAACAATCCTAGCACTCTGCGTCTTGTTCATCCCTTTGCAAGCTTCTGCCGGTCAGCCACGTTTGATGGCAACGCACGGTGATTGGGAGGTCTACGTGTTCTTTGAGGATAACAATAAAGTTTGTTATATGGCCAGTCAGCCCAAGCTCAAAGAAGGGAACTATTCAAAACGTGATGAGCCGTTCGCGTTGATTACGCACCGGCCGGCGGAAAACACCCGCGATGTATTCAGCTACATAACCGGCTACACTTATAAAGCCGGTAGCGAAGCCAATGTGAATATTGATGGCACAGATTATGCTTTGTTTACGCAGGATGCGACCGCTTGGGCGCCTGATGTTGAAACAGATAAAAAGCTTGCTCAGGCTATGCGTGATGGTAGCAAGATGGTTGTAACGGGGACATCGACGCGCGGAACCTTCACGACAGACACATTTAGTCTGAGCGGTTCCAGTAAGGCGTATGAGCGCCTGAATGCTGAGTGCCGTTAACTCACTGAAAAATAACAATTTTTGTATTTCTTGAGACATATGTGGGCTGTCTTGTGGGTTTTCTTGATCTTTTTAACATTTATATTTTATAATGTAAGGATGGGCGTAGGTTCTTTGCGCCTTCAATATTGGTCAATTTTTCGCATTTCTGACTTGACTCTTTTTATCCAGAAGTCTTTTGTACAACCCACGTAGCAACAGGTTGGTTTTCATTGGGTACTATGCTAATCGAAGCACTGAAGAATAAATTTTGGTTTGCGGCTATAGGCTGTCAGAAAGTATCTTTCTGGCGCGGGCCCAACAAAACACTGGAGCGTCTTTGGATGCAGCTTTTTGCAGCCTTAAAATCTAAATTTGCATTTCATCGTATTTTGCCGTTGCGCCAGCGCTATTTGGTTACGCGCGGCAACAGGGTGCGTTTGCGTTATATGGTGAGCTCTGCGGTCTTTGCTATCATTGCTGTTTACGGGATTGTGGGTGCCTCTACGTCATCTATGGCGCTGCGCGTTGCTGATGATTTTAAAGCAGCCTATACCATGTCCCCAGAGGATCAGGCTGGCGAGGAGCAATATGCGCGCAATGCCCAGAAGATGGATAGTTTTATTGCATCGGGTGTTTCTAGCGGCATTCGTAAAGCATCGCTGGCGATTAAAAAACCTGAACACCCTCGTTATAAAGAATTAGAGGTCAAGCCCGGAGACACGGTTGGCGGGCTTTTGCAGAAGGCCGGTTTAAGCGGCCCGGAAGCTTACCGCGCTGTGAAAGCTTTGGAAGAGCATTATGATGTGCGCAAAATTAAATCCGGGCAAAAAATAGATGTGCATTTTAAGCCTGGCAAAGAAGGCGGGCTTGAATTTGCAAAGATGGCCATGAAACTCAACCCTATCAAAGAGGTGAGTGTTCAACGTGCAGGTCCTGAGGATTTCAAGGCCGAGCTTAGTGAAAAAGAGTTGTTTCCACGGACCTATGCCAGAAAAGCCAAAATTCAAACATCCTTGTATGGCTCAGCCGCGCGGGCGAATATTCCATCGGCTGTGATCGCCGAAATGATCCGGGTTTATTCATGGAACATAGATTTTCAGCGAGACATTCGTTCTGGCGATAAAATTGAAGTGCTTTATGAAGCGTTTGAAACAGAAGATGGTGAGTTCGCAAAATACGGGAATGTTTTATATGCGAATTTAAGCGTTCGCGGGCGTGATTATCCGATTTACCGTTTTGAAATGGATGATGGCCGGGTGGACTTCTTTGAGCCTGATGGCATTAGCATTCGCAAGACACTGATGAAAACACCAATTGATGGTGCGCGCCTTTCTTCCGGCTTTGGCATGCGTAAGCATCCGGTGCTTGGTTATAACAAAATGCATAAGGGTATGGATTTTGCTGCGCCGACAGGCACGCCTATCTATGCGGCTGGTGATGGTGTTGTTGAACACGCAGGGCGCAAAGGCGGGTATGGGAATTATGTTCGCATTCGTCACAATTCAAAGCTCAAAACTGCTTATGCCCATATGCACAGAATAAAAGCGAAGCTTGGTGGACGCGTGAAGCAAGGTGAAGTGATTGGATATGTCGGGACAACCGGGCGTTCAACCGGGCCGCATTTGCATTATGAAGTTATGGTGCATAATGGTCAGGTGGATCCCCGCAGTATAAAATTACCGACAGGTGAACAGCTTGCTGGTAAGCAGCTTAAGCGCTTTAAAAGTTTTCTGGGCCGTACCAAGCAGCAATATGTGTCTTTGAGCGATGGGCTTAAATTTGCATCTGCTGATGAAGAGTCCTCTTCAAACAATATTCATTAGTCTTTCATAAGATTTATTGCGGGCGTTTCACGAGGAAACGCAGCGTATAAACGCTGGCGAGGGCTGCGGCCATTGCAAACCAGAAAAAGGCGTATTGCAGATGGTTGTTATTGGGCAGCAGGCGATGATTGTTGGGAAAGGCGGCATCGAATTTATGTGATGCGTTTTCCGCGCGCAATATGAACGGGTATGGCGCTTTCAAGCTTTTAGTTTTTGCGATTTCTTCAATATCGGCTTTGTACCATATATCTTTTTCCGGGAGGTTTTCCGGTGTGAAGGCGTTCCATTTCGGTTTACGGATTAGACCTTCAAACCAAACTTTTCTGCTTTTTAAATGGTGAATGGGCTGTTGATCAAGGGGGTATGGTGTCCAGCCCATATTGATGATGAGTGTATTTTTTCCAATCTTAAGCGGGACCAACAGATCGTTGCCGATTTCTTTGTTCGATGTACGGGGCCCGAGTAGCAGCGCTTTGTCCGGCATAAAAATGCCGTTGACGCGGCCATAGATTAATTCATTGCCGGTGATTTCTTCCAGTTTAAGCGCCGCATTTTGCGGGCTATCATAGGCTTGGTTAAGCTGGGAGATAATGTCATTCTTCCAGGCTAGGCGCTGCAGCTGCCATGTGCCGAAAACGCAGAGGACGCATAGGCCGAGGATGGTTAGTAGCGTTGCCCAAAAAGGAAGTTTCATTGGCCTTAATTCCAATCTGATGAGCGGTGTTTGAACTGAAGTGCGATGATATAGGCTTTAAGTGGGCGCAGTGCGCCCACGGTCATAATAAGCGCTACGGCTGTCCATATGCAGGCATGGAGCCAGAGCGGCCAATGGAACATTGAATCAAGGATGAGGGCGATGGGCACGAGCAGAAATCCGAGAATAAAGATCAGGAATACAGCCGGGCCGTCAGCGCTGTCGTTCTTGGTGAGGTCTAATCCACAGCTCTTGCATGTGTCGCGCAGATCCATTGTCAGGCCGGCTTTATAAAGGTCGCCGGTTTTGCATTTTGGACATTTGCAGGTCCAGCCAGTTTTTACGGCGTCAGAGTTTAAGAGCACCAGCGGGAAGATCATGTTTAATGCGTAGCGGCCGCAGCGCCGCCTTCAATCGCCGGGTGCAGGCTTGTGTGGTCCATGCCGATTTCACTGCCCCACCAATATATGGCGATAAACAAGAATAACCAGACAACATCAACGAAGTGCCAGTACCAAGCGGCGGCTTCGAAGCCGAAATGTTTGTCAGCAGTGAAATGCCCTTTTTTCGCGCGTTTGTAACAGACGAACAGGAAGACTGCGCCGACAAAAACGTGAAAACCATGGAAGCCAGTGGCCATAAAGAAAGTTGAGGGGAAGATGCCATCGGTAAAGCCGAAATGCGCGTGGGCGTATTCGTAGATTTGAAAGCCAAGGAAGGCGACGCCAAGGAGAACAGTTAATCCCAAAGCTTTAACGAAAGTTTCGTTATCATTTTCCAAAATGGCATGGTGGGCCCATGTGACGGTGCAGCCGGAAAGCAGCAGGATCAAGGTCATCATGAAGGGTAATTCAAAGGCGGGAATTGTATGGATATTTGCCGGTGGCCAGACAAAGCCAATGGCTTCGACCGGGAACAGGGCGGCGCTGAAAAATGCCCAGAAGAAGGCGACAAAGAACATTACTTCTGAAGCGATAAATAATGTCATGCCAAAACGAAAGCCTATTTCGGCGATTTTTGTATGGGCCTTTTCAACGACTGATTCGTAAATCACATCTTTCCACCAAAAAAACATGACAATCATGATCGAAGCAACACCCAGCATTGGGCCCCAAGGCATCGGCAAATCTGTGCCGCCAGCTTGCAAAGCTTCACGGTAGCCCGGGAAATACATGACCATCATCGTGGCGAAAAATCCGGCGGCGCCTGCGCCGATGATTGGCCAGATATTGGGGCGCACTATATGATAAGGGTGGGGCTTGCCGGTTGTTGTGTATTCGATATTTCCTGCCATGGTTCAATTCTCTTCGTTGCAGATGTTTTTAGAATAATTGTGAGGGCGTTTATATACTCTATTTATTGATTGTAGAAGCCTTCTAAAGCTTGATCAAGCTCTTCGGATTCAGCTCTAAAAAAAGTATACGATAATGTGATATTTTGTACATCCTTCATATTCGGGTCTTCATTTAAGCTAGGATCGATATAGAACATCACAGGCATATCGACTTTCTGCCCAGCTTGCAGGGTTTGTTCATCAAAGCAAAAACACTGAATTTTGTGAAAATATTTTCCAGCTTTTAGCGGTGTAACATTATAAATGGCTGTACCTGTGGTTGGTTTCCTCGCTTTATTATGCGCTGAAAAAGCTGTTAGCCCTTTTTGGCCAATTTTTATATCGATTGAGCGCTCTTCGGGTTTAAATATCCAGGGTAGATTGCGCCCGGTGTCCGCATTGAATTTTACGGTGATAACCCGCTCGAGTATTACACCCGGGAGGGTGGAAGAAACCTGCGTAGTCCCGCCAAAGCCTGTCACGCGGCAAAACATGTCATAGAGAGGGACAGAGGCGTAAGCGAGGGCGGCCATGCCGAGTACAACGCCGAGCACAGTTAAACCCAAACGGGCGTTTTTACGTGCCATTTCAGCATGGGGGTCAGGTTTTTTGGAAGTGTTGTTCATGGCTTTATAAATAGGGTTTTGGCCCTAAAGCCAAGCTTTTTTAGTTTTTGTTTTACTGGGATCCGCGTGTGGCGTTCAGATCTTTTAAACCTTCTTCATATTGTTCAAGGGCGGCGCGGCGCGGCGCGGCGAAATTCTCCTGCCGTTCCTTCATAAGCTCATTGAGTTTGAGAGATTCGTCGCGGTAAGCAAATTGCCGCTGGAAAAGGTCACAGTGCCCTTCGGCCTTCGTATCGAGTGAAGCCTCTTTAGGGGCGCCGCAAAATGCCGATTCTTGCGCATTTGCTGGAAAAATGGCCAATGTGATAAATGTTAATGGTAAGATCAAAAGTGCGCGCATAATGAAAAATCCCTTGTTCACTCCTTTTAGTTTACAGGAAAGCGCTGCGCGGATCAAAGAGTTGTTATCCGCCAGAAATTCTGATTATGGTGACAGCCCATATGAGCGCGCAGAATCCAAAGATAATTGCGAGAACGGCGAGGTTCTTTTTTATTTTTTTTTGGTGAAGTTCAGTTTTGTGTAAAGGTTTCATCTCTATGTTTTATCCCAACATGACAGCTAAGAACAAGGCAAAGAGGTAAAAAACCGAATAGCCGAACATGATTTTAGCGTGTTTGAGGTCGTCGCTACGCAAAACGCGGATACAAGATAAAATAAACAGTAGTCCTAAAACAGCGGCAATGACACTATACCCAATGCTGGCGAAGCCCAGTATGGTGGGGCTGAGCGTTAAAGGCACGAGAAGTAGGCAATAAACGAGCATTTGAATTTTGGTTGAACGCGCACCGGCAGTGACGCTCATCATCGGGATCTTCGCGCGCTTGTAATCCTCATTGGCAAACAAAGATAGCGCCCAGAAATGCGGCGGGGTCCACATGAAGATGATAGCAAAGAGAATGAGCGGATAAAGCGTTATGTCCCCGGTTACAGCCGCCCAACCAATCATTGGGGGGAAGGCTCCGGCCGCGCCGCCAATGACAATGTTTTGCGGTGTACGTCTTTTGAGCCAAATGGTGTAAACAAAAACGTAGAATAAGTTAGCGCTGGCCAAAAGCCCTGCAGCGACCCAATTCAAAGCCATACCCATCATCATGACGGAAAATACAGAAAGGATAATACCAAAGCTGAGCGCGGTATCGGGCTGTACGTGTCCCAATGGTAGGGGACGATTTTGCGTGCGCTTCATTAGCGCATCAATATCGCGTTCATACCACATATTGATGGCCCCGGCTGCGCCCGCATTTACCGCGAGGCAGAGCATGGCCACAGCCAGCAAAAAGGGATGGGTCCCAGCCATACCCGGCGCAACCCACATGCCTGCAAAGCCGGTGAAAATCACCAGGCTCATAACTTTGGGTTTGAGCAGCGCGTAAAAATCCGAAACGGTGGCTTCAGAGTCAGTGGTTAAATTTTGTGAAATTGCAGCTTCATTCATAGTGTTTAACTATCATAAACCCCGTGAAAAGCCAGCTGTTATTTAAGCGGCCATGGCTAGTGCGGGCACAAGGCGGCGGCGTTCATCTGCGATGTAGGCTTCCCGGTTCATTTGAGGCTTAGGCAAAGCGTCTAAACGCTCAGCTTCTAGTTTTTTATATTGAAGTGTGGCCATTTTTGCAATTATACCTGCATTGTCCGGCAGGCCTGAGTCATTTTCCGTGTGCTCAATTATGAAGTCGGCTATATCGGCGTGTAAGCTCTGCATAGAGTTTTCACCAAGCAACGCTGTTAGCTCCTCATCGGGGTCTCGGCCAAACAGGTTCTCAAGGTCCTGTGTGCTGCGCCTAAGATCCCAGAGCGTAATTTGCGCGATTGATCCTTCAACATGTTGAAGTTGAGCACTTAAATCTTGAGCTAGCTCTCTATAAGAATTATAAAATTCAGAGGGTAGATTTTGTGTGTCAATTTGAAGCAGGCGATTAGCAGCCCCTATCGGATCAGACCAGCGCATATCCTCGATTTGATCGAGCAGTTTATTAAAGTCTGTTTTTTGATCATACGGTGGTACGAATTCAAATGTTTCAAGGGCTTCGCCGTCATTTGCTGAGGCGGTTTGAGTTCCGTTGTTTACTAAGAGTGTTAAGTGGTGAGGACGAGCGGCATTGTCGAAAGGCCCTTGAGGGCTCTTTTTGCTAATGGAGTGGGGATTTTTATCATACTCAATTGCCGCTGTTATACTCATGTAATCTTATTAGCATTTATAGTCACAAAATACAATTTTATGTTCATAAGTCTTTGAAAAACTTTATGTTTTTAAAGCGGGCTTTGGTTGGCTATATATGTTCTGAATTCTAATTATCTGACGAAAATAAACCATCCGGCAGAAGCACCGCCAGGTCCAGATGAACCACATTTTTTGACGTTATCATCAGCTCCCCAATCCGTGCTTTCTGACTCGCTGGTGCCATCCATGCCACGATCATCAAAATCAACCGTAAAATCACCGTTGTCCGAACAGTTATCCTCCCCTTCAAACTCTCCATCATGATTCCATAGATTGCCTACGGCTAAAGAACTTGCCGCTACATTATCCCGGCGAGCCGGGGAAATAGGCTGCCCGCTTGTATTAAAGCACACTTGTGTTTGATCCGTGAACTCCGTTAGCGTCTGATACCAATTAACGCTATAAAACGATAAATCAACATCCAAAGTGCCGGTGGTCACATCCAGCTTACAGACAAACCGGATATCGCCTTCTGTTTTTCTGCGCAAACCGTCCCAGATATGGTTCGCCGTTGTGCCTGTGGGGTTCAATGTCTGTAAGTCGGCATGATATGATCCCGCCTTATCCTCCAGCACATTTGTTTTGATTGATGCCACTAGGGTCCAGCCACCACTATCTGTCGTCATATCGCAATAAACATCATTCCCGTCAGGGAGCGAATAAACCCCATTCCCCGTACTATCGCCGGCATCCAGTATTTTCTTGCAGGTATCAGGCTCACATGTTGGTGTCCACGCTGTCCCATTGCAAAAACCCATGCACTTCGTAGAGCTGTCATAACGGATAGCGCCTTCAATGGCAGCGCTACAAGCCCTGTTATCATAGCCGATTTTGATACCGCCATTGGCAAAACTGGCCGAGCTTTCCTGTGCCCCGGCATTGGATACCCAAAAGACCAGAGGAAAAAGAAAACATAAAATTACAAAATGCCGTGCCATTGATACATCCTTCATGTTACCAATCCGTCCAGTCTGTTCCGTCACAAAACTGCATTGCGGCAGTGCCGGTATAGTTATACAAATCACTTACTTCGGCGGCGCTCAACACCCGGTTATAAACACGGATATCATCCATCGCGCCATCAAAGTAAGTGGTTTGATCAAAGTCGCGGCCGATTAACAGGTTATACGTGCCACCATCAATGGTTCCATCCGTAAAATCGGTCGTGTTAAACAATGTACCATCGATGTAGAGTTTATAAATATTTCCAGCGGCATTATCAAAAGTGAATGCGACATGATACCAGGTCCCTGTTGTCAAATTGGTGTTGAAGGTAGAAGAATGCGTCTGAGCACCACCGCTTCTACTAAACTGAAATTTAATATCTCCGGCAGACGGCGTAAAAGATGCTCTGGGATATAAGCTGTCTCCATTAAGGCGGTAAAAAAGGTCTTGGTTAGTCACGTTATCTGCCTTTAGCCAAAGAGCATAGGAAAATGTTGGAAGCGCATCACCCCAATCCTGATTGACCTCTATATAATCAGATGTTCCATTCATGTTTAGCGCCGTAGCAACCTGACCTGCCACTGAGTCAGTATCGGCATCCAGCCCTCCTGTCATCGTACCGTCATTAGCGCCGGCGTGGTCCGTCACTACACCCCCGCTTGTCTCGTCCATCTTCCAGTGCGCGATAAGGCCCGACGTGGGGGCACTGGTGCCGCCGCCGTTGTTATAACGAATAACGCCTTCAATGGCGCCGCTGCAGGCGCGGTTGTCAGAGCTCATCAAGACCGATCCACCCCGGAAACTACCCGATGTTTCCTGCGCTTGCGGCTGTGATACCGCAAAGATAAAAGAAACCAGAATTCCTAAAATTATGAAACACCGTGTCATTTCCTAATTCCCCACATCCGTCCAAGTGGTCCCGTTGCAAAACTGCACAGCCCCGCCAACACCGGGCAACGCGTTTATATCCCCGGCGGTCAGCGCGCGGTCATAAAGCCGAAAATCATCCATCAGCCCAACGTAGTTCCATGACGCATTATTATTGCTAAAGTTATAACTATTATTGGTGCTACTCAAAGTGATATCAAAACTCATCGTAACTGTTTCTACATTTGCACCATCAACGTAAAAATACCCATTGGGGTAATCAGCGACAAAAGCAACATGATGCCAGACATTGTCATTTACAGTTACAAGAGAATCATACATTGGGTAGGAAGAATTATTCCCATGACCAAATCTTATTTTTCCTGCATTTATATTCAGGTCATAATTTCGGTTATTAGGAGGCGCGGCCTGAAATAAAACATCCATATAACCTGTTTCACTTGTTTTGACCCAGCCCGCCACAGTCATATCTCCTGCTATCTCTAGGGAGGAATCATAGGTCAGAAAAACATTGTCTATATCTGCACCTGATTCAAATTCAATAGCCCCATTAATTACCCCCCCTGAGTTCCACTGAGGGCCGTTCATCGTGCTAAAAGCATCCCTCAAAGTTCCCGTATTGGTATTCGCCGACGAATCCGCTGTCGATGTGCCTGATGTCTCATCAAATTTCCAATGGCCTTGCAGGTTTGAAGTAATATCGGTTGTCATACCGGGCAGTGCATTTATCTCCGCCGCTGTTAGAGCGCGGCTATAAACCCGTACATCATCTAGACGGCCTTTCCAAGGTTCTCCACTGGACTGATTATACCCGATCCTGATATCATCCAACGTTGCCGTAGGCGCATCCCCGTTCGTAACCTCACCTTCCAGCACACCATTAACGTATATTCTGCCGGTAGTCGTTGCTGTATCAAATGTTCCGGCAACATGAATCCATGTGTCCGTTGTTGCAACAGAAGAGCTTGATAAAAAATCCGGGCCAGCCGTATTTGCCCACCGAAACTGGAAGCTATGGCTACTACCAGAAGGATTCTTCCACATCCCGAACCAGTTATTTCCGCCGCGATTATGCTCTAGGATGGTGGCGTAGTCTGTCGGGAGTGAGGTCGGAATATAGACCCATGCTGCCAAAGTAAAACTTGTCATGCTATAATCGGCGTCACTGACCGTTTCTGCGTAGTCATCTGTACCGTCGAAATCAAGCGCGCGATCTACCTTGCCAGATGCATGCCATGTCGGATCACTGGGAGAGCTAGCAAATGTCGCTGTATGCCCGCTAGCGGAATCGGCTGCAGTTGTTCCCGATGTCTCATCCATCTTCCAGTGCCCAACAAGCCCCGTTGTGATGTCTTCAAAACCGGTATAGCGCATTGCGCCGGCAAGCCCGGCGACGCAGGCTCGGTTGTCATCACCGACCAGCATCGACCCACCGGAAAAATCGGCGGAGGTTTCCTGCGCGGCAAGCTGAGTAATGCTGCCGATCAGAAGCATGGAAAACACGAAAAATAGAGTGTTTAAGCGTTTTATCACTGTAAAAAATCCCCTTAACTCTACTATTTTAGCATAAAAAACTTACAAATCATGAATTTATAGCCGTCTGCTTTTATTTTTTTGGCTTTGTTGCTGCGTCATTTACGTAGGTAAATCTACGTAGCGCTCCTTGCGCCTTGCCAAAAAACAAAATCATTTGGCTAAACATAGCAAAAAACCCCGGTTTTGTGCCGGGGTTTTGTTGATCTGCTTGTACGCCTTATTTTACGGCGGGCTGGATATCGAATTGGTGGAAAGGCGGCGGGGAAGAAACCGTCCATTCCAGCGTCATGGATTCCGGCCCGGCGTTCCAATAGTTATCGCCAACGCGGCGACCAAAGAACAGCGTGTAGAACACGACGAAGATGAAGAATAGCGTCGCGAGGCCGGTTAAATAAGAACCCATGGATGAAACATAGTTCCAGCCAGCATAAGCATCAGGGTAGTCGATATAGCGGCGCGGCATACCGGCTAAACCCAAGAAATGTTGTGGGAAGAACACCAGATTTACGCCGACAAAGGTTAGCCAGAAATGCACGCAGCCCATCCATTCGGGATATTGACGGCCGGACATTTTGCCAATCCAATAATAAAACCCTGCGAACAGGGCGAAGACTGCGCCAAGGCTCAGCACGTAATGGAAGTGCGCAACGACGTAATAGGTGTCATGCAGGGCAATATCCATACCGGCATTGGCCAAAACAACGCCTGTGACGCCGCCCATGGTGAAAAGGAAGATAAAGCCAACCGCCCAGAGCATGGGGGTTTTAAATTCGATAGAGCCGCCCCACATGGTGGCGATCCACGAGAAAATTTTGATCCCTGTCGGGACGGCGATTATGAGTGTGGCGGCGGTAAAGTAGGCCCGTACGTCAACATCCATACCCACGGTATACATGTGGTGTGCCCACACGATGAAACCGACAAAGCCGATGGATATCATGGCATAGGCCATACCGAGATAGCCGAAGATCGCTTTCTTGGAAAAGGTTGAAACGATTTGGGAGATAATGCCGAACGCTGGCAGAATCATGATGTAAACTTCGGGGTGACCAAAGAACCAGAAGAGATGTTGGAACAGGAGGGGATCGCCGCCGCCTTCAGGGACAAAGAATGATGTGCCGAAATTTCGATCGGTCAGCAGCATGGTGATCGCGCCGCCAAGTACAGGCAGCGAAAGTACCAGCAAGAAGGCTGTGATGAGTACACCCCAGATAAAGAGTGGCATTTTATGGAGGGTCATGCCCGGTGCGCGCATATTAAAAATTGTTGTGATGAAGTTCGCTGCACCAAGAATTGAGCTAGCGCCTGCCAAGTGGAGCGAGAAAATCGCCATATCAACGGCAAGATTTGGATGTCCGAGAATGCCCGAGAGCGGCGGATAGGCCGTCCAGCCCGTTCCTGCGCCGGGGCCGAATAAGTCACCAATTATCATGGACCTATCTTTCAGCGTTTCTGTCCAGTAAGACATATCCAGTATTTCGGCGCCGATCAAAGCCGAACATAATAATAACATAAAAGACGGGACAAGCAGCCAGAATGAGATATTGTTTAGGCGCGGAAAAGCCATATCAGGCGCGCCGATCATAAGCGGAACAAACCAGTTACCAAAACCGCCGATAATGCCTGGCATGACAACAAAGAACACCATGATAAGGCCGTGCGCGGTGATCAGCATATTCCAAAGCTGTCCATCCGGGTTGCCTGCGACATCGGTTAGGAGCTGAACGCCGGGGTCTTGCAATTCCATGCGCATGATCATGGAAAACCCGCCACCGATCAGGGCAGCGAATATCGAGAAAATAATATAAAGCGTTCCAATGTCTTTATGGTTCGTTGACATGAACCAGCGTGTAAAAAATCCAGGTTTGTGATCACCCATAGTCATAAGTCCTTGTTATATTAAGTCTTTAATTTTGAAACCCAGCCAGATGTATGAGGTTTGCACCTGTATCGAGCGACGCAAATTCTTCCTTGGCAGTTTTTAACCAGTTTTCAAATTCTTCTTTTGTCACCGCGCGAATTTCGATCGGCATATAGGTGTGGTCTTTTCCGCAAAGCTCAGAGCATTGCCCGTAATAGACGCCCGGTTTTTCAATCCGTACCCAAGTTTCGTTCAAACGGCCCGGAACAGCGTCAATTTTGACACCAAAGGCGGGTACTGCCCATGCGTGAATAACATCCCCAGCGGTAACCAAAATCTGAATATTGGTATCAATCGGCAAGACAACGGTTGTATCGGTTGAAAGCAGGCGGCGCTGGTCTTTGCTTTCGTCGATGTCTGCATCGGCAATCATGTAAGATGAAAAGGCAAGGCCATCATGGTCAGGATATTCGTAGTCCCAATACCATTGGCGGCCAGTGATCTTTAAGGTCATCTCCGGGTTTTCAACGCGGTCATTATAATACAAAAGCTTCATGGACGGGATGGCAATAATGATCAGAATTACAACGGGAATGACTGTCCAGATCACTTCGATTAAGACGTTATGTGTGAATTTTGCAGGGATGGGATTAACCTTGGAATTATAGCGGATAATTACCCAAAGCAGGAGTATCATTACGAAAATTGCGACTGCGAAGATAATCCATAGCAGCATGTCATGGAATTCATCAATGCGCAGTGCAGATGGCGATGCCGCGGCCTGAAAGCCTAATTGCCAAGGCGTTGGCTCTCCTTCGGCAGCGAAAGCCGCAAGCGGCGCGCTCATTAGAAAAGTGGAAAAAAGAATTGCTAAATGTTTGAATGTCTTCATGGTTTTTTCGTTGTTATTGTTGGAGCTAAACCTATAACACTATGCCTTAAAATAAAACTGCTTCACACATAAAAATATATTCTTTCCAGCGCAAGGGGTAATTTTTGTTTCCCACGCTTTATTTTTAATTTTCAGTGCATAATCGTGCATGTGACAGGCAATAAAGACAGGCAGTTTCGGCGCGCAGAATCTGCGTTCCCAGTGATATGGGTTCTATAAAGGCGCAGCTTTGCAAAAGAGCACATTCTTTTTCATTAAATCCGCCTTCCGGGCCGATTATAAAGGCTTGAGGGGCGCTGGTTTCAGCTAATTTTGTTGCCTGGTCTAGTCTCTCGGCGGCCCATAGGAGCTTCACCCGGCTATCCCAGCTTGCGATTTTTTTATCCAGAGATTCTGGCTTGTGGAGTTTTGGTAGATCAAGCCGCTCGCATTGTTCCGCGGACTCAATAATTTGAGCTTCTATGCGCTGCATCTTTAATGTTCGTACGTCTGTATGCGCTGTGATAACAGGGTGGAGGTTGCTGACCCCTAGTTCGACAGCTTTTTCAATCAGGAAATCCATACGATTCTTTTTTATGGGCGCGAATAAAAGATGAAGCGGCGCGGGGGCTGCTGGCTGCCCTATGAGCTGTTTTTCCAAGGTCAACGTTCCGGCCTTTTTGCCCAAGGTTTCAATAACGCCCAGCCATTCGCCATCGCGACCATTGAATAGCCTGGTTTGTGTGCCAGTTTGGCTGCGCAAGACTGATTTCAGATAATGGGCTTGCCCACCAGTTAAAGTCACGGGGGCTTGAGGATTTAAATCCTGCTCAATATAAAGCCGCGGGGTTTTATGAATGTCTTTCATGATGTTTTTAAAGCATAGGCGGCAGGAGGATTACAGTGTTTTTTGTTTTTTGAGATTGTACCTTGCGCCTAGCTTGGGCATCATTGCTTGTATGTTCACAGATTTACAAAAATGGAACTGGATCCAGAGGGTTCCTGAAAAATGGCATTCTTATATTTATCTCGCGCGGCTGGATCGGCCTATTGGTGTATGGCTGTTGTTGTTGCCAGCGTGCTGGTCGATTATTCTTGCATCATCGCAGCTCGCGGGGGTGAGCTTTAAGGTTGTTGCATTACTTGTATTTTTTGCTGTAGGTGCAGTTGTTATGCGGGCTGCGGGCTGTGTGATCAATGATCTTTGGGATCGCAATCTGGACTCTCAGGTTGAGCGTACGTCTGT
Source organism: Alphaproteobacteria bacterium (assembly GCA_021776025.1). Classification (GTDB taxonomy): domain Bacteria; phylum Pseudomonadota; class Alphaproteobacteria; order Micavibrionales; family Micavibrionaceae; genus TMED27. The sequence continues at coordinate 88,313 of JAJFGR010000022.1, read as the reverse complement.
ACGTCCTTTGGCTTCGGGCGACATTTCCGTTTCTCAAGCGCTGGTGTTTCTCGGAATTTTACTTTCAATCGGTTTTTGTATTTTGATTTTGATGAATGGTACGACGATCTTGCTCGGACTTCTTACGATACCGCTCATTGTGATTTACCCGTTTATGAAACGCATTACATTCTGGCCGCAAGGAGTTTTGGGCCTTACTTTTAATTTTGGCGCGTTGATGGGGTGGGCTGCTGTTATGAATTCGATGAGCCTGCAGGCATTTTTGCTTTATATTGCGGCATGTTTTTGGACGCTGGGCTATGACACAATATATGCACATCAGGACAAGGAAGATGATGCGCTGATTGGGGTGAAATCAACGGCGCTTAAATTCGGCGAAGACAGTAAAAAATGGGTGAGCGGGTTTTATAGCGCGATGCTTGTGTCGCTGGCTTTGGCTTTTGCTCTGTCGGACGTTAATCTTTTGGCGCTTCCGGGCCTGGCTTTGGTTGCGGCACATTTTTTTTGGCAAATAGGTCAATGGGATATGGATGACCCGGTCAGTTCATTGGCTGTGTTTAAGTCCAACCGCGATTTGGGTTTTCTTATCTTAGGGGTCATTTTGGTTAGTGGTTTTTGATTAGCTGCCGGCTAAATTCCGTAGGCGCTGTTCAGCGATAATTAACATTGGTAATTCAATTGTACCGGCGTGGCGCAGATCGACGAAAAGTGGCATAAGCTGTTCGACCTGATGGCTATGTTTGTTCATCCATGTTTCACCTAATGTTTTATCTTTTGCGGCTTTTCCTTTTGTGTCGGTGAGGATGCGCACGGTGACAGCAGCCTGACAGCCATAAAGCTGATCAACGAGGCCATGTGTGGCTTCGGCCTGCCATTGATCATCGGATGGAAGATAACGTGCCTGCTGGCGGAGCCAGTCCATATGAAATTCTTCGCCAACTTCAAAATAGGTTCGCGCTGTGTCGAGAAGATCGGTGTTTTGTTCCAGAGAAATTCGGATAATGTCGCAAGCCGAAGACAAAACAGGCATCAGGGCGATTTGCTCCGCCAGTTTTTTCGGCAAGCCGTCACGCTCGCCGGAAATTGTGCGCATATTGACGCTGTCTTTCTGGTCGCTGGTTAGGAGCTTGCCCAAATTACTGCTTAATTTATCAATGCCGTTTCCGAAATTTTCAATCTCTCGGCCTATATCTAGATCATGCCCTAGACGGGTTAAGAACCAGGTAATTGCATGTTCAGATAGAAGGGCAATCTCACGCATAGCTTTAAGCTGAACTTCTGCGGGGACTTTATTATCCAGCGCTTCAATCTGATCCCAAAGTGTACGCAAATTATAGGCATCGCGGACGATGATGTAAGCTTTGGCAATTTGTGCGGCGTTGGCGCCGGTTTTATTCATTTTAGCTTTCAAGAAGGTCGGGCCCATACGGTTGACCAATGAATTGGCCATCGATGTTGCAACAATTTCACGTCCCAAGCGGTGGCGCTTAATCTCTTTCACATACTGCTTTTGTAGATCTTTAGGGAAGTAATTGAGCATCCAATCTTCCATGTCCGGGCTTTCGGGAATATCGGAGGCCAAAAGATCTTTGGTAAAAGCAATTTTTGCGTAGGATACGAGGACAGCGAGCTCAGGGCGCGTTAAGCCTTTACCAACGCGCAGGCGTTGTTCAATTTTTTCTTCGTCCGGCAAGCCTTCGAGTTTGCGGTTTAATCCTTGTTCACGCTCCAGATCCTTCATGAAATCGTCTTGGATCTGTAAGTTTTCTTTAGCCTGTAGTTCAGCCAGGCTAATAGCTTGAGCTTGTTGATAATTACTACGAAGAACGAGGTTGGCAACTTCGCTTGTCATTTTTTCTAGCAATTTATTCCGCGCTTTTATATCCATCGTGTGGTCTTTGCCACTCATGATATCGGTCATTAAGATTTTGATGTTAACTTCAAGGTCGGAAGAGTTTACGCCGCCGGAATTGTCCACGAAGTCTGTGTTCAGCATGCCGCCATGTTCGGAGAACTCTATACGACCAAGCTGTGTGACGCCGAGATTGGCGCCTTCGCCGATTACTTTGGTGCGGATGTCCGTCGCGTCGATGCGGATGGAATCGCTGGCTTTATCACCGACATCGGCATGAGTTTCGCTGGAAGATTTAATATAAGTGCCAATGCCGCCAAACCAGAGAAGATCGGTTCGGGCTTTTAAAATGGCGCGCAGCAATTCATTCGGCGTGACCTTGTCTTTATCGAGATCAAAGCGTTTTTGAATTTCAGGAGTTAGCGTTAGCGTTTTTTCGTTGCGGTCATAGATACGCCCGCCTTTGGAGAGCAGTTTTTTATCGTACTCGCCCCAGCCTTTTACGCCGTCGAATAGCCGTTTGCGCTCTTTCCATGAGGTTGCTGCATCTGGCTCTGGATCGCAGAAAATATGAAGATGGTTAAAGGCGCCGATGAGCTGGATCTGTTTTGAGAGTAGCATACCATTGCCGAAAACATCGCCGCCCATATCGCCAACGCCAACAACATCAAAGGCCTGCGTTTGTGTGTCGTGGTTAAGCTGGCGGAAGAGAAGTTTCACGGATTCCCATGCGCCGCGCGCGGTGATACCCATTTTTTTATGGTCGTAGCCGGCACTACCGCCTGAAGCAAAGGCGTCATCTAGCCAGAACCCATAATCGCGGGCGATGCCGTTGGCGATATCGGAAAAGCTGGCTGTGCCTTTATCGGCGGCAACAACAAGGTAAGGATCATCGCCGTCGCGGCGAACAATGCCTTTTGGTGGAATGACTTTAGTGCCTTTGCGGTTGTCGGTTAGGTCGAGAAGACCGCGGATCAGCATTTTGTAACATTCAATGCCTTCTTCCATGAATTCTTCACGGCTGTGCGTGGGAGTTTTGACGACAAAACCGCCTTTGGAGCCCATAGGTACGATCACAGCGTTCTTGACCATCTGGGCTTTCATCAGGCCCAAAACTTCTGTGCGAAAATCTTCATGGCGATCAGACCAACGCAGACCGCCGCGGGCAATTTTGTCACCGCGCAAGTGAATGGCCTCTACTCTGGGTGAATAAACAAAAACTTCACGATAGGGCCGGGGTTCGGGCATATCAGGAACTAAAGCGCTGTCGAGTTTGATTGAAAGATATGGTTTGGCCGTGCCGTCTTCCAGATGCTGGAAATAATTGGTGCGCAGTGTTGCTTCGATAAGAGATGTGATTGTTCTAAGAATACGGTCTTGATCAAGTGATTCCACTTTATTAAGTGCGTTTGCGATGTTTTTTGTGCACTCGGCAACCAGCTTGTCAGAACGTTTTCCATGAGCCGGGTCGTGATAGCTTTTGAATAAATCCACAAGCATCCGGCTGATTTTAGGATTTTCTGTGAGGGCTTTTTCTGTGTAAGGGCGGCTGAATGGGGAGCGGATCTGTTTCATATAACGCACGTAAGTGCGCAGAATTGTTATTTCATGCCAGTTTATGTTTGCCGAAAGAATAAGACGGTTTAGTCCGTCACTCTCCATGTCTCTTGTCCAAATTTTTGAAAAGCCGCGTTCAAAATTTTTCTTAACATCACCAATGGCAATTACATCTTCCATTTCCGGCGTTTCAAGCAAGAAATCGTGAATCCAGACGGAATGCTCTGTGTCTTGAGGCTTTAGCTCAAAAGGAAGCTCTGAAATTGCGCGTAAACCTAGGTTTTGCAATATCGGCATAACATCAGAGAGGTTTAGAGGTTTTCCGGGGTTATAGACTTTGAGGCGCAGTTGCCTTAAGTCGACATTCTCGGGGCGGTAAAGGTCAAGTTGTAATTTATTGTCTGTTAAAGCCTGCTCGGTTTTTTCAATATCAAAAACAGATTGTTTTGCACGGTAGCGTTCCGTGTAAGCAACCGGGAAAGCTTCGCCATACTTTTGGCTGAGAAGCATAATGTTTTCTTCATTCTCATAGGCTTCGCTTAAAGCTTGAGATAGAAGTTCCTGCCAAGTTTGCCCTGCTTCCTGAAGAAGCCCTTCCAAGCGGTCCACATCCAAATTAGGGTCGTCGTCTTGACGAATGTTAATTGTGAACATGACTCGCGCAAAAACCGAATCATCGAGGGATGTGTAAAAATTTTCGCATGTGCCGTTAAGTTCTTTTTCTAAAATAGAGCACATGACTTTGCGCAGCGCTGTACCAAAACGATCTCTGGGAATATAAACAAGACATGATACATAGCGGCGAAACGGGTCTTTGCGCAGGAATAGGGCAATGCGCTGTCGCTCTTGAAGTTTTAGGATGTTTGTTGCGACTTTTAAAAGCTGCTTCGGTGTGATTTGAAAGAGCTCGTCGCGTGGGTATTTCTCAAGAATATGGCGCAGGGCCTTGCGGTCATGCGACCCGGGCATAAACTCTGACATTTCCAAAACTTCAATAACTTTTTCTCGTAGATAAGGAACATCACTTACACTGCGGGAATAGGTTACTGAGGTGAAAAGACCGATAAAGAGCTTTTCACCGCTGACATTGCCATCTTTGTCATAGGTTTTAATGGCAATGGCATCCATTGGGACGCGGCGGTGGACGGTGGCCAGACGGTTGGTTTTGGAAATTGATAGCGGAGGTAAATTACGCCGCATTTCCTGTAAGTTGCGGGGCAGCCCTTCGTCGTGATCGTTGATGTAGGCTGGGCGCGCGCTTTTGTTGAGCAGGCCAAGACCAGAATTCTTAATCGTACGGCTTTTGATGGCACCGTCTTTTTCTATAAATTCGTATTCTCTATAGCCGAGCATAGTGAAGTTGTTGTCATACAGATAATCGATGAATGCACAATATTGCTGCACTTCTTTCAGGGGGCGCCGTGTTTTCGCATTTTCTAAATCGCGCCGCGCCTGTTTCAGTTGGTTAAGCATTTTGCGCCAATCTTTATTGGCGATGTCTACGTCTTCCAGTGCGATATAAAGCTGTTTTTCCAAAGACTTTAAAGCGTCTTCCGGCGGGATATCTTTAATCTGCACATGAATGTGCGATTGGCGTATGAATCCCTTCTTTTCGCTCATTGAAGTTTCAAGTAATTTTCCCTTGGAATCGTATTTTGCGTATAAAGTGGGGTGTAGTAAAAGATCGATTAAAAAATTGTGTTTGTTTACTTCCGCCGCTACAGAATCGATAAGAAAAGCTAGATCATCACTGACGATATCAATAATGGTTTTTCGTGGTCCCGAGCCATTTTTGGTTGTGCAATAAATTTTTAGCTTCGGTTCGCCTCCGCCTCTTTTTTGTGCAAGCGACCAGTGTGTGTTGGTTACGGCAGCGAGAAGGGCTGGGTCAAAATGCTCCCAGTCTTCTGCGGCCATGCTTTCGGCTAGTTCCTTTAGAAGATCTTTTTGGCCTTTAGCGGCTTTAGCGGGGAGGGCCTTGAGAGCGTTTTCGATAAGTGCAGTGGACATGGTATGAGGTTTTTTATCACTTTATATGTTAATATTTTAGAACCAAACTTACGTATGATACACGAAGAGTGTGGAATCAAGAATCATTATTTCTTATAAAAAAATAAGACTTAAAATTAGGCGCGTTTGAAATTCATCTGCGGTCGATATGCATTTTGCTTTCTATACAAGTTCATCAAGATTAGCTAAGCATACGCGCATATGTTGGTTGGGCTTAAGGTTGGCGTTTAAGCGCTTTGATGTTGCTTTTTAGCTCATTGTAATCCCAATCCGCACCAATTATTTTTGTACGCATGATCTGTTTTTCATCAATGAGAATGGTTTCGGGCAGGCCATAAACTTGAAAGATATTTTTGGTTATATTTTGGTCTTTATCAAAAGTTATAAAGATATTCGGATTTTTAACATCATCGCCCAGTGTGCTTAAATATTTGTTTATGGCCTCTTCATTTAAATCAGAGGAAACGCCGATAAACACAATCTCGTTTTCAAATTCTTTCGCTGCGGTTAAAAAATGCGGAAACTCCTTAAGACACGGGGGGCACCACGATGCCCAGAAGTTTAAAATTATAATTTTGTTTTTAAAATCGCTTGATGAATATGTTTTTCCGTCAATATTTTTAAATGAAAACTCCGGCGTGCGTTGGCGGGTTTTAAAATTCTCGATGGGCGCGTCTGGCTGGATAATAATCTCAGGCTTGCTTTGCTTTATGATGAGCGGTTTGCGCGTATCCATATAGAGAGTGAGGAAATATGCCGCAGCGCCGATGATAATGAGCACAGCAAAATTAATGAATGAGGAGCTGCGCATTACTTAGCCTCCTGCTTTTTTGCTGCAATATACAGCCGGGTGATAATGATTGTTTCGATCCCGCAGAAGGTGAGGAGGCTTCCGGCCAGTCCGTTGGTAAAACCATATGAATGTAGCCCGACATTGAGCAAATTCACGCCGAACCATGAAATGGCAACAATGATATTGAGCCCGGCGATCAGCGCTGTAAATGCTGCTGGTTTAAGTTTGGCGCTTGCGCGGCCATGCTGCGCCCAGATCAGCCATAGGACAATGAGTAGAGCGCCGTTTTCCTTTGGGTCCCAACCCCAGAAACGCCCCCATGATTGGTCGGCCCAAATGCCACCCAAAACCGTTCCTACAGTTGTTAGAAAAAGTGCGGCCAAAGAAATATGATAGATGCTTTGCTGCAGTTTGAGCCATGCCGCGCTATCGTCTTTAAAGCCGCGAATGTAAAGCGCGCCATGCGCCAAGCAGCCGGCCAAGATACACACGCCGTATCCGGCGGTTATACAAAGCACATGGGTGGCGAGCCAAAAATTTGTATTGAGAACAGCGACCAAAACTTCGAGGCTGTCGGCGGGGGGTGCAAAGACGGGAGCGGCGAAGAGTAACGCTATGGCCGCGCTTAACCCGGCAATGAGCGGGACAAGGTTTTGCCGACGCAGCGCTATTATTACAGCGATAAAGGCGCAGATCAGCGTTACAAATAAAATGGATTCGTAAAGTGTTCCAACAGGAGCGCGCTCCAGAATATAGCTGCGCGCTGCGAGCGCTGCTGCGTGCAGCATTATCCCTGTGAGGGTTAAAATGATGGGCGCTTTGAGTGTTAAAAAACCGGGTTTGAGCAGGGCGAATATCGCAGCAAAAAGGCTTAAGCTATAAAGTCCTAAAACCCATAGATAAGGTTTCCCGCTGACGTAGATGCGCTCCAGTTGAAATAGTTTTACGCTGATCTGACCTTCGCTTTGCGCGCTTGTTTCATTCAATATATCCGCAGATGTTAAGCGCCAGAGCTCTTGGTTTTGCGAGCGGTAAGCTTTCGCCAATCCCCCCCATTGTGATAGTAGAAATGCGGAAGCCGGGGAGCCTTCGCCTTGTAACAGCACTGCCCATGGTGAGAACCATTCTCCTTTGTTGTCTTCCCAGCTTGAAGGGATAATGCGCAGAAGAGTGTTGTTTTCTCCCCCGGATCTGAGGGCCTGAATATGAAAGCTTGCTTTGGCGATGCTGAGGTCTTCAGGCGAGTAAGAAGCCGGGTCACGGCCCTTTTGCTCAATGATAATTTTTAAATCCTGTTGTAATTGTTGCTCGATTTTGGCGAGCTGGGTGAATGTGAGTTCATCCTCGAGCTTATCCCGATAATGCTTGGGCAGTGTTATATCGAGCGGTAAAATGGTCGAAAAGCTGCGCATCAACATCGTCAATGTTGCGGCATTTTCGTGGAGCTGTAACAGATCTTGTTCGCCCCGCGTTAGGGCGGACGATTGTTTTTCGATAAGGCCTTGGAGATCACTGCTTGTTTGCTCGAGCGCCGGTTTTAAAGCGTTGAAGCTTAAGAGCTCTTTGTCATCTGGCAGACCTAATTTTTTTTGCAGGGCTTTGTTTGAAATTTTAAAAACAGGAATTTGCACCGCTGTTTGCGGATCAAAAACACTTAAAGCCAACCAGTCAATGGCCGAGAGTTCATTGATATGTGTTTGGCCGGAGAGTTGTTTCAATGTAATGCGGGCGAAGCTATCGAGCGGTTTTAAGCGCCCTTCATGCTGAATGGGTATATTTTTGAAGCTGCGCATATCTAATGTGTTTTCAGCGTGCGCTGCACCGCCGTACATCATTAAGAAGATCGTCAATAAAACCGTAAGATAGCGCATCAGGTTTTTGTTCCTTTCGGGCGGTTATAAATTGTAAGCAATAAATGTAGCAGCAAGCCGATACCAATAATCAATGTGCCAATATAAGGCAGCACGCGCCCCTTGTTTTCTACAACGGCCAAAATAGTGGTTTCAAAATTGCGGCCCTGTTCAAAAGAGGATTGGAAAAATGTATATCCCTTATAGCGCAGCGGCTCATTCATTTTGATGCGCACTGGCCATTCGAGGTCGCCGTCTTTAACGATGATATCCGAATGATAGTTACGGGCCATATCGGTGCCGCTATAGCTGTCTTTTACAAAATCCGTAAGGGCGATGGAAAAGGGCAGGGCGCGCTGGGTTTTACCGAAAATAAGCGTGTAGTTTTTTCCGCCGGCCGTAATTTCAATAGGTTTAGGCATGCCGTCGAACGCAATATAAATCCCGTCCTGATCACTGCCGGAGATCGTAAACTGCAGACCTGTGAGATCGTTTTCCGGCTGGGCTTCTAAAGGCTTGCTCCGTAGGGCCATAAAGCGTGCCATGGCCTGATAGTTTATGTTTTCATCATAGTCGGGCGTTTCAACCCGTTTGAGAATTTCACAATTTTTACAAACGTGCTGCAGGGATATTTCGAAAGGCAGGGCAGAAAAATCCCATTTTTTGATATTATTGAATGGTAGCTTGAGCACTGGTTTTTGATCTTCAAAAACAACCAGATCGCGCTGCGTATAGCTATATATATAGGGCGTTTCCTGTCCTTCGGGGATGAGCATGTAGGATTCTCGCGCTGTTATCGCCGTGATTAACCCGCCTATTAACAAAATGAGTGCGCCGAGATGTGAAAGGACAATGCCGGATTTTTGCAGCCGCCAATCGCTTTTTAGCAAGAATTTGAGGGTTAGGTTGAGGCTGAGGATGCCGAGTAGGATGTAAGCGCCCGGTAAAGGGATTGGTCCGGCCCAGATGATAAAACTGCCGAAAAACATATCCATCGCTGGCCACAGACCTATCCAACGCTGGGCTAGTGTTCCGGCGATTAACAGCACAATGAGCGGCGGCATCAGCCAAAAAACCATATCGGCTTCGGCGAGGCGGTATAATAAAGCTTTGGGTGTGGGTGCGTTCATATCGGGTTTTAAAATATGCACACTTGCGCTTTTTACAAGAGCTTATTATAAAAGCAGCGGAAGGTCGGCGGGCGAAACCCTTGCCAACCCGGTCAGGGCCGAAAGGCAGCAGCCGTAACAAGATTTTTCGGGTCGTCCGGCCTTCCACTCTCTTTTAAAAATTTAACGCTCCTAAAGTCCGTTAAGACCGCCTGTAAGAAACATTGCGTATGTTTATACGCGTCGGCTTATTTTCCTAGCTAAAATAAAATACTGTTTGCTGTATGATGGTGACATAGACTTCCTGCTTGCTGGAGACGTGGAATCGTCTTACATATACAATATGTCTGAAGTTCAAGTTCCATACCGCGTTCTCGCGCGAAAATACCGTCCGCAAAATTTTGATGAATTAATCGGTCAGGACGCCTTAGTACGTACACTCACCAATGCGATTGAATCGGGCCGGATTGCCCATGCCTTCATGCTGACCGGTGTGCGCGGTGTTGGGAAAACCACAACCGCGAGGATCATTGCTAAAGCACTGAATTACGTAGGACCGGATGGTAAAGCTGAGCCGACGACGGGCGACACAGATGATTGTGCGCTCTGCAAAGCTATATCTGAGGATCGCCATCCGGATGTGATTGAGATGGATGCTGCTTCGCGCACTGGCGTGGATGATATTCGTGAAATCCTTGATGGCATTCGTTATGCGCCGAGTGAAGCGCGCTATAAAATTTACATTATTGACGAAGTGCATATGCTGTCGAAAAACGCGTTTAACGCGCTGCTTAAAACTCTGGAAGAGCCTCCGGAACATGTGAAATTTATTTTTGCGACTACTGAAATTCGTAAGGTGCCGATTACCGTTTTGTCACGCTGTCAGCGTTTTGATCTACGCCGCGTTGATGTGCCCACGCTTTCCACCCATTTCATCTCAATTTGTGAAAAGGAAGGGGTGAAGTGTGAAGAAGCCGCGATTGGGATGATCGCGCGTGCGTCTGATGGTTCTGTACGCGATGGTTTGAGCATTCTTGATCAAGCGATGGCGCTGGATAGTGAAAAAATTACAGCCCAAGGCGTTGAGGATATGCTGGGTCTTGCGGACCGAGCGAAGTCGCTTGATCTGCTAGAACGCGCTTTGACCGGGGATATGCCTGAAGCGCTGGAGATTATGGACGATTTGTACAGCAATGGGGCGGACGCCGTAGTGGTTATGCAGGATTTACTCGATCTCACCCATACGTTGACCAAGCTTCGCGCCGTGCCGGAGGCAAAAGATATGAAACATGCTATGGCGGCGGATGAAGTGAAACGCGCCGCGGAACTTGCCGGGAAGCTCACCATGCCGACATTGGGTAAGACGTGGCAGATTTTGCTGAAAGGATTAGCGGAAGTACAAGCCGCGCCGAATCCACAGAGCGCGGCGGAGATGGTGATTATTCGTTTGGCTTATGCGGCCGATCTGCCAGATCCCGCAGATCTGATCAAAAAAATACAGGAGCAAGGCGATTCTGGTGCTGGCATGCCTGTCTCTACGCCATCTGGTCCTACCTCGTCGCCGTCTCCACAACCAACGGCGAGTGCACCTGCTACGGTCGAGGCGCCCCGCGGCGGCCCCAGAGGCGGTGGAGAGATGGTGGCGCTTGCAATTGTTCCGCAAGATTCGCCGCCGCAAGCCCTTACATCGATTAAAACATTGGAAGATGTTGTCAGTGCGCTTGAGGCTCAAAATGAAGTTGTGCTGGCCTCGCAGGTTTATCAATATGTGCATCTGGTGAAATTAGAAGAGGGGCGTTTGGAAATTCGTCCCGAATCCGAAGCGCCGCCGAATTTGGCGCAGAATTTAGGTCAAGCCTTAAGCCGTATTGCGGAGGATCGCTGGATGGTTTCTGTTTCCGGCGCTCCCGGTCAGCCAACATTGGCGCAAAGTGCGCAGGCGCTGCTTGAGGCGGAGCGGGCGGAAATTTTGCAAATGCCAATTATGAAAGAGGTTTTGAGCGTCTTTCCTGAAGCTGAAATTAAGGCTATAAAACATGTAGTGAACGGAGAAAGCGAATAGATGATGAACTTCAAGGACATGATGCAACAGGCCCAGCAGATGCAATTTAAATTGCAGGAAATGCAGGAAAAGTTGAAAGACATTGATGTTGACGGCGAAGCGGGCGGCGGCATGGTGAAAGCGACGATTTCCTGCGCGGGGATTGTGCGCGGTATTAGCATCGATCCATCCGTTATCTCTGCGGATGATAAAGAAACACTCGAGGATCTCGTTGTTGCGGCGTTGAATAATGCTAACGAAGCCAAGGAAGAGCGCATTAAGCAAGAAACTGAAGAGATGATGGGTGGTATGGGTTTGCCTCCCGGTACGCAGCTGCCTGGCGTTTAGAGGCGGTATGGTAATTCCTGCGGGAGCTTTTGTGGTTTTGACGGCTGTGACTTATGTTTTGCATTCTGTTTTTGTGAAGTATTCATCCGGCAAAATTGACCCTTATATGGCGCTGTTTTATTGGTCTTGCGGGGCCTTTATTGTCGGGGTCGCGTCTTTGTTGTTCGGCAAATATACTCAGCAATCTTTTTCGACACTGCCGGGAAGTGCGTTTGCCATGGCTGCTGGTTTTGTGATTTCAATTGGAAGTCTGGGGTATTTATTGGCGTTTCAGCGCGGCGTTGATTTTAGTTTTGCAACGCCTTTAGTGAATATTAGCGTGGTTATTGGTGGTTTGGTTTTTGGATATTTATTATTTAAAGATGACATCAATGTGATGCGTTTGGCTGGGGCTGTTTTGGGGTGCTTGTCTATTTTTCTTTTAACGCGAAGCGGCGGGTAGTTTTATGCGGATTATTACTTGGAATATTAACTCAGTACGCCTGCGGATGCCGTTGGTGAAGAAGCTTACTGAGGAAGCGGCGCCGGATATTTTGTGTCTGCAGGAAACCAAAACACCGGATGAGCATTTTCCTGTCGATGATTTGCGTGCGCTGGGGTATGAGCATCAGCATTTCCAAGGGATGAAGAGCTACAATGGTGTGGCGATTTTATCGAAGTATCCTCTTGAATCTAAAGAGATTTACACCCGCGTGGGGCGTGAGGATTGCCGGCATATTGCTGCTCGTGTTGCTCATGAGCTTGGGAAGTTTGAGGTGCATAATCTTTATATTCCCGCAGGCGGGGATGAGCCAGACGTGGCGGCGAATGATAAATTCGCGCATAAGCTAGATTTTGTTGATGAAATGAGCGCGTGGTTTAAGGATCGCTATAGCGATGATCAGAGGTTGGTGGCCGTTGGAGATTTTAATATCGCCCCTTATGAGCATGATGTCTGGTCTCATAAGCAGCTACTGAAGGTGGTTTCGCATACACCGCCCGAAACAGACCGTCTGGCTGGTATGCTGGCGTCTTTAAATTGGACGGATGTTGCGCGGCATTTTGTGCCAGAGGACGAAAAGACGTACACATGGTGGTCGTACCGCAACAGGGATTGGAAAAAATCTAATCGTGGTAGGCGGTTAGACCATGTTTGGGTTACTCCTCCATTGAAGGATAATCTGAGCGCGTATGACGTGTTAACTCACACGCGGGATTGGGAAAAACCTTCTGATCATGTTCCTGTAATTGTCGATTTTCAGTTTTAGAAGCCTGTTTTGCCTGCAGCTATGATTCTGCCTTTGGCGTTGTGGACGAGGATGGTGTAGCCGATATTGGCGCTTGGTGCGATAATGGGAAAGGCCATGTTGATTTTTTTTCCATCCCAGTTCAATAGCTTAGCGATGTTCTTGATGTTGTTGCGGTAATGAGTATAACCGCTTTGCTTCGGGGATTTTTCGACTTCAATCAGCCAAACTGTCGCATCTTTGTTCAGTGCCATTGAGGGCAAGCTGATATCGAGATACTGCCTGTTCCTTTCTATACCGACTGGTTGGTTTTCATGTTTTTGTGCTTTGTTTTTAAGGTCTTGTATGTTTTTGACCTTAATGCCTGTGGTAAAGCTTTTTCCGTTTTCAACCATCATGGGGGTGAAGATACCGCCGGTTCTTAAAAGCCCGCGGTAGACATTCTGACGGGCATCACAAAAAGCTTTTGATAGTAAATCTTTGCGAGAGCGGCCGTTGAAATATGTGACGTGGCAAGACAGGCCAATGATATTCGGGTTTTCATTAATGAGCTTATTAAAGTTACGATCGCTCGCTGGGCAAGCGGGGCAGTATTTGCTGGTGAACATTTCAACGACTATAGGGCTGTTTGACTGCGCTTTTGCAGGGGTGGAAATGAAGGTGGAGATTAAGATAAAACAGATGGTTATTAATTGGCTGTAGTTGGCTATCTGACCCGCTAAACGGGCCCACTTTTCCTCGGTTTTTCTGGGGTTTTGGTTATTTGAATTTTTAAGAGGTTTCTGTCGTTCTGGGATCATGAATTTTTGTTGTTTTTGTAATTTTGGTGCCATGATTTCGTGGGCGTTTTTGCCGAGCTTAAAAATCACTACAGCGGCCTTTGACTTCCCAATCACCGAAACGGGTTGGTTCTTTTAATCCAGAATCCTTAAACCCGCCGAACTCTTTTTCCTGTTTTTCAGGTTTATTGGCGGTTTCTTTATGTATTTCAGGGCTTGGTTTTTTGTCGTTCATATCTCATGATGTAGGACATTATCAGCCGTTTGAAAAGGGTTTTGAGACGATGAATACGGATGCTCCACCGGAGCTTGAACATTATCGCCAGGAGATTGATGAATGCGACCAAGCGCTGATCGAGGTTTTAGCGCGCCGTTTCGGAATTGTGCGCAAGGTTGGCGAGATGAAAATTGATGCGAGCATGGAGGCTATTCAGCCAGCGCGGGCGCAGGCCGTGAAAGATGCAGCGGTGCGGATGGGCCAGGACCAAGGTCTTGATCCGGATTTTATGCGGCGCGTGTACGAAGTGCTGATAGATCACGCGCATGATATCGAGCAGGATATTCTTGATAAAGCCGGCCGCGAATAAATGAGCGGGGACGTACAGTCAGAAAAATCTCAAAACTCGGAAGATGCGAGCAGTGATGGTATGGCTGCGCGCGTTGCGGCTTTGGCGCTGCTTGAAGATGTTTTGTCACGTAAGCAGGCGCTGGATCAGGCGCTGGACACCCAGGAGATTTTTAAGGCTTTGCCGCAGCGCGACCGGGCGTTTACGCGGATGCTGGTTTCAACGGTGCTGCGCCGGCGCGGGCAAGTTGATGACATTATCGATAAGGCGACTCCGCGTGAGGCGCCGGGCAACATGAAGCTGCAAAATATTTTGCGCATTGGCGTGGTGCAGATTTTGTTCATGGATGTGGCCGATCATGCCGCGGTGGATACGGCGGTGCGGCTGGCTGAAAATCAAAAGATGGAAAAGCAGAAGGCGTTTGTGAATGCGGTGCTTCGCAATGTCACGCGTAACGGCGTGGAGTGGCGGGAGAAGCAGGATGAAGCGCGGCTCAACACGCCGGAATGGTTGCTCAAAGTCTGGATTGAAGATTACGGGCTGGGGACAGCCGCCGAGATTGCGCGGGCCAATTTATCGGAAGCGCCGCTGGATATTACGGTGCGGGACCGCGAGTCGCGCAATTTCTGGGCGAGTAATTTTAAGGCGACAGAGATGACGACAGGCACGCTGCGCAAGACTTCGGGCGGAGCTGTGCATGAGCTGCAGGGATTTGATGAAGGCCATTGGTGGGTGCAAGATGCGGCCGCGGCAATTCCTGCGCAACTGTTCGGTGATGTCGATGGACAGCATGTTTATGATCTGTGCGCGGCGCCGGGCGGCAAGACATTGCAGCTGGCGTCGATGGGCGCGCGGGTGACGGCATTGGACCGGAGTGCCAACCGATTGAAGCGGCTCGCGGAGAATTTAGAGCGGATGAGCCTTAGCGAGATGGTCGAGGTTGTGACCGCGGATGCAGGGAGTTGGAAGCCGCAAGAGGCTCCGGGTTATATCTTGCTCGATGCGCCGTGTAGCGCGACGGGAACGATTAGGCGGCATCCGGATGTGGCGCAGCTGAAGGCGCTAGCGGATGTAGACCGGCTGGTCGGTTTGCAGGAAAAACTGTTGGAAAATGCGTTTGAGATGCTGATGCCGGGGGGCGTGCTGGTTTATTGTACGTGTAGCATGCAAAAGGTTGAAGGCGAGGCGCAAGTGGCGCGATTTTTGGCCGCGCATGAAGATGCAGCTCGTTTGCCGATCACGGCGAAGGAGCTGGGCGGGTTTGATGAAGCGCTCACCGAAGATGGTGATCTGCGAATTCTCCCCTTCCACCAAGCTGCCCTTGGCGGCATGGACGGCTTCTACATCGCGCGCCTCACTAAAAGCGCTCTATCATTTCCCTCCTAGTTTTCCCTATGCAATTCTGCTAAAACTAATATAAGCAGAGCGTTTTCGCGTTCTGCCCACAGTTTTGCCCACAGTTATTAAGGTTTTCAAAATGCCGCAACAGCCCGTTCGTATTGCCCCCTCCATTCTCTCTGCTGATTTTTCGATTTTGGGGGAAGAAGTGCGCCGGATTGATGAGGCAGGTGCGGAATACATCCATATTGATGTGATGGACGGGCATTTCGTGCCGAATTTGACGTTTGGCGCGCCGGTGGTGAAGTGTATTCGTCCGCACAGTAAAAAGATTTTTGATGTGCATTTGATGATCGACCCGGTTGCGCCGTTGGTTAAGGATTTTGTGGGTGCGGGGGCGGATATTATTACGCTGCATGCGGAAATTGCCGAAGATGTACGTACGACATTAGAGGCGATTAAAGCGGCGGGCGTGAAGTGCGGAATTTCGGTGAAGCCGGGTACGGATATTGCCGTGGTTAGTGAGCATCTGTATATCCTCGATATGATTTTGATTATGACGGTTGAGCCCGGATTTGGCGGGCAGGGATTTATGGACATGAGCGAAAAAATCCGCGCGGTGCGGGGCATGATTGATGCGAGCGGGCGGACAATAGATTTGGAAGTTGATGGCGGGATCAATCCGGAGACGGCCAAGCAATGCATAGAAGCGGGCGCCGATGTTTTGGTGGCCGGGACGGCCGTGTTCAAAGACGGGCCGGAAAAATACGCTGAGAATATTCAAAAGCTGCGCGGATAATCTTTTCGCGCGCATCTATATTATATGAGGAATTATGCCGGTTCAGGTTTTAAGACATATTCGTAATCGTGCCAGCCAGATGGCATACAATAGTATGCTTTATAACTGGAGCCTCAAGGGCCCGGCGCCGGAGCGGATGGTGGTGCGTCCGGTTGATGCGTGGCCGGGGAGCGCGGAATCCGGGCAGGCGATTTGTGATGGGGCGCTGATGTTTGAAGGCGCGCAAATGCCGTTTGGTCCGCATTGCTGGGGGCTTGAAGATGAAACACCAGCGTGGAATGCGCATTTGCACGGGTTTTCATGGCTGCGTGATTTGCGGGCGCTAAGCGCGAGCCGCGGGATGAGCGCGGTGGCGCGGACCTATGCGAAGATGATGATTCAGAGCTGGAATGATTATTATATGAGTTGGCATCCACAGAGCTGGCGGATGGATGTGATGGGCGAGCGGCTGGCGATGTGGCTGTCGGCGTATGAGTTTTTCAGCGTTGTTGAGTTTATTGAGCCCGAAGACGAAGAGATTTTTCATGAGACGTTTTTTGATAGCGTAATGCGCCAAGCGCGGCATTTATCGCGGGCGTTTGCGCATGATACGCGCGAAGGATGTCAGGGCATTGGGCGGTTGCAGGCGATCAAAGGATTGCTGTATGCGGGGATTGCTTTTGAAGGTTGTGAAAGCTGGACCGAGCAGGCACTTAAGCATCTGGATATCGAGATTGACCGGCAGATTGCCGGGGACGGGGCACATCGTTCACGCAGCCCGGCAACGTTGCTGAAGGCGCTGCAGATTTTGCTGGATATACGCATGGCGCTACGCGCGGCGGATACTTCGCTGCCGGAGAAAGTTCAACATGCGATTGATCGGATGGGCCCGGCGCTGCGGTTCTTCCGTTATAGCGACAAGCATCTGGCGCTGTTTAATGGTGGGCAGGAAGGCGACGGTGAGATTGTGGACTCTGTGCTCCGTCAGGCTGGTGTGCGCGGGAAAACCTTAAGCAGTTTGCCGTGCACAGGGTTTGAGCGGCTCACGCTGGGGCGGACAAGTTTGATGGTGGATTGCGGCCAAGTGCCGGATTGGCCTTATGATAAGGGGGCACACGCGGCGCCACTTTCGTTTGAGATGAGTTACGGGCGCGAGCGATTGTTTGTGAATTGCGGATCGCATCCGGTTGATCCGGCGTGGCATGAGGCGTTGCGCAATACACCAGCGCACACGGCCTTAAGCCTTGATGCTCGTAATGCCTGTGAAATTAAAGCTAGCGGACATTTTGCCCGGAGAGTGCAAAACCCAACAGCGCTGCGCGAAGACCTTAAAAATGCGGCGTTGCTGGATGTCTCGCATGACGGGTATGAAGCGCTCAATGGTTTTACACATAAGCGCCGGCTGTATTTATCAGAGCAGGGGCATGATTTGCGCGGGGAAGATGTTTTAAGCGCGCAGGTTGACCCGGTGCAGCCTGTGGATGTGGCGGTGCGGTTTCATTTGCATCCGAAAGTGATGGTTTCGCTTATTCGTGATGGGGAAGAGGCGTTGCTCAGACTGCCCGGCGGTGTGGGTTGGAGGTTTCATCACAGTAGCGGGCATCTGGCGCTTGAGGATAGTGTTTATATGGGGCAGGGCGTGCATGCACGCAAAACAAAACAATTGGTTATTTATGGCCAAGCACATGAAAAACAAGCGCAAATTAAATGGGCGTTGCAGCGGGAAGGATAGAGCAGTATGTCGAAACCTGTTGCCGGTGTGGGTGATAAACACAGTGAATATGATATGGAGCTTTTGAGCCGGATTGAGGATTTGATCCGCAGTTTTCAGGCACAGGTAAAGGATGCCGAAGGCAGTCCTCGCGAGGAGCCGATGGTTTATGGGCTGCGCGTTCTGGTGTCGTTGGCTAATATGGTTTTGCAAAAGCGCGATGTGTTCGGGATTGAGCCTTGGCATATTATTTCAACACAAGCTCCGTTATCTTGCCCGGGGGAAATGCTGCTGAGGGTTAAGGATTTTAACGGTGAGAATATGGCGCCGTACCCGGCGATTATGGCGTTTTACGAAAACGGCTATACTCCGCAGATTGATGGCATTTTGTTTCTTGCGGCGCTGGGGCAATTTGCGCGTAATGATGAAAAGCAGGTTTCGATTAATATTTCCGCGCGGTCTTTGCGTGATGCAGATTTTGTGAAATCTACGCTCGAGCGAATTGAAAGCTTGGAGCTGGCTAGCGATGAGAAAATTATTATTGAGATTCATGAAAGCACCCCGCATTTAGCGATGAGCCGGCAGGTGCTGGAGCTATATAAAGTGCTGGGCGTGGGATTTGCGATTGATGATGTGGGTCTCAACATGAATGACGTTTTGCGGTTGGCGGAGTTTGAAGGGCTGGCGGAGTTTGTAAAAATTGACCGGCATGCGGTGTGCGCGCCCGAAGGTGAAGCCAACGCGCTGGATCAGGTGATGTCGTTTATGGGCACGTTAATGCCGGATGCGGTGGCCGTGGCGGAGGGGGTGAAAAATGAAATTCATGCCTATGAAATTTCACAAGCCTATCCGGATATATTATATGTACAGGGGCTCTACCTGACGAGTGAGCGGGAAGAATTTAAGCTGGGGTTTTATAACGCCGAAGCGACAGCAAAAAACCGGAAAGCCGAGCGTTTGCCTGTCCACCCACCGGGGGCTTCAGAAAATATGAAGGAGCCGCTTGCTGAAAAATCTAAAGCTGGTGGGTAAGCTTAAAATATTTTGTTCTTTATTTGTTCTTGTTTTTGAGTCATAGTGATTCTTGTAAGGAATCAAATTATGGCGAAGTCGAAAACATCTTATATCTGTCAGTCTTGTGGCGCGGTGAGTAGCCGCTGGGCCGGGAAGTGCGAGTCTTGTGAAGAATGGAATACCATTACGCAAGAGGTGAGCGAGGCCTCTATTCCGAAGGGGATGAATGGTAGCAAAAAGGGGCGGCGGATTGATTTTGTCTCTTTGAATGATCCGAGCAGAACTGAATATCCGCGCCATGTTTCAGGGATTGAAGAATTTGATCGCACGGTGGGCGGCGGGTTGGTGCCGGGCAGTGCGGCGCTGATTGGTGGGGATCCGGGGATTGGGAAATCGACGTTGTTACTTCAGGCTGTATGCGCGCTTTCTAAGAAAGGCGTGCGCTGCGTGTACGTGTCTGGCGAGGAAGCTGTTGATCAGGTTAGGATGCGGGCGCAGCGATTGGGGCTGGGCGAGGCGCCGGTGGAGCTGGCGTCTGCTACGAATGTACGCGATATTCTGGCCAGTGTTGAGGGCGGCGAAAGGCCGGTTGAATTGCTGGTGATTGATTCCATCCAGACGATGTATATCGACAATGTTGAATCGTCGCCGGGCACAGTAACGCAGGTGCGTACAAGCGCGCAGGAAATTATCCGCCATGCCAAGGCGAAAAACATGGCGGTGCTGTTTGTCGGGCATGTGACCAAAGACGGGCAGATTGCGGGGCCGCGGGTGCTGGAGCATATGGTGGATACAGTTTTGTATTTCGAAGGAGACCGGTCGCACCAATTCCGCATTTTGCGCAGCGTTAAAAACCGTTTTGGGCCGACGGATGAGATTGGCGTGTTTGAAATGGCCGGGAGCGGGCTGGTTGAAGTTGAAAACCCGTCGGAGATTTTTCTTTCGCAGCGTAATCAGGATGTAGCGGGGAGCGCGGTATTGGCGGCTTTGGAAGGATCGCGGCCGATGCTGGTGGAGGTGCAGGCGCTGGTGGCGCCGTCTTCGCTGTCCTCCCCGCGGCGCTCGGTGATTGGCTGGGACCCGAACCGTCTGGCGATGATTGTTGCGGTGCTGGAAACGCGGGTAGGAGTACAGATTTCATCATGCGACATTTTTCTCAATATTGCGGGGGGGATACGGATTAGCGAACCGGCGGCCGATTTAGCGGTTGCGGCGGCGCTAATTAGCGCTTTGCAGAATAATCCGCTGCCGGCGGAGACGGTGTTTTTTGGTGAGGTTGGCTTGGCCGGGGAAGTGCGGCAAGTGGCGCAGCCGGATTTACGGCTAAAAGAGGCTACGAAGCTTGGCTTTAAGGAGGCGATTATTCCAACGATTAAGAAAAAAGGCGCCCAAAGCGCAGGGCCACGTAAGGCCGCGGCGAATGAAATGCGGGTGAGCGAGATTGATCACGTACAGATGCTTGCCGACCTGTTTAGTACGAACTCAGCACCTAAGGTGTGCGCGGCTTAGCTGTGAGGTTTATCGCCGGTTTTGCTTTTAAACCTTGATTTTACGGGGTCTTTTGCCTATTTATTGGGCTTAACTTTCCAAGGCACAAGCATGATCGTTGATATTGTTGTTCTCGTCGTTCTTCTTATCTCTGCTCTTATAGCGTTTTTACGCGGTTTTATTCGTGAAGTTCTGACCATTACCGGGGTTGTTGGCGGTTTGGCAGCGGCCTATTTCGCCGGACCTTTGCTGGCGCCGTATATGCGCGGCTGGTTTGGGGTAGAAGATGGGATAGAGCCGGAGCGGCTGTTTAACATTTTACCCTATGACATTGTCGCCGATGCGCTGTCTTACGGTCTGATTTTTATAATTGTTGTGGTTTTGCTTTCGATCTTGAGCCATTTTTTGGCGGAAACGGCGAAAACCATAGGGCTTGGAGCAGTTGACCGGACGCTTGGTTTCATTTTTGGGATCTTGCGCGGGATTGTTTTACTGGGGCTTTTATATTTGCCCGTGCATCTGTTTATTGATGATGAAACCAAGGGTGGCGTTTTTGATGGCAGCAAGACGCATTTTTATTTGGAACAAACGTCGGAGGCGCTGGCTGAATTTATTCCGGAATCAACAGTTGAAGATATAGAAGACGGCGTGGGCAGTTTGGAAGAAGCATCGCAGACGCGTAAAAAACTGGAAGAGATTAATTTGCTTAGGCGTGATGGTGAAGATGAGCCTGTGCGCGCTACGCCGGACCAGAACAGCGAAGGGTATAGCGCGGAGTTTCGTGATAAGATGGACCAGCTTTTCGATGAGAAAACCGATAATTTGAACGAGTAAAAAATATGTGTGGCATTGTTGCAATATATGGGTATTCCCCGGTTAATCAGGCGCTTTATGATGCGCTGACGGTCTTGCAGCATCGCGGGCAAGATGCGGCGGGAATTGCCACAGAAGATCAAGGCAAGTTTTATTTACGCAAAAGTAACGGACTGGTGCGCGATGTTTTTCATACGCGCCATATGCAAAATTTAAAGGGCAATGTCGGGATTGGTCATGTTCGTTATCCGACCGCGGGAAGTTCGAGCAGCGCGGAATCGCAGCCGCTGTACGTGAATTCACCGTATGGGATTGTACTAGCGCATAACGGCAATCTGACCAATCAGGAGCAGCTTAGCGAGGAGCTTTTTAAATCTGATCATCGGCATTTGAACACCAATTCAGATTCAGAGGTTTTGCTGAATATTCTTGCGCATGAGTTGCAGCTCAAAGACAAACCGAAGCTTTCGGCAAAGGATATTTTTGCAGCGATTGATAATTTGCATCGACGCTGCAAAGGGGCCTACGCGGCTGTGGCGAGCGTGTCGGGGAACGGTCTGATGGGTTTTCGCGACCCTCATGGCATTCGCCCGTTGATTTATGGTGAGCGTAAGCTTGATGATGGCCGGGTCGAATATATGATGGCCTCGGAAAGTGTGGCGCTGGACGCGCTGGGCTTTACGATCGTGCGGGATTTAATTCCGGGCGAGATACTTTATATTGATGCCAAAGGCGAGCTGCATAGTCATGTTCCGAAGAAGGCAAAAGAGCATACGCCGTGTATTTTTGAGCATGTGTATTTTGCGCGCCCCGATTCGATTATTGAAGGGAGTTCGGTTTATAAAGCGCGCGTACGGATGGGCGAATATCTGGCGGATAAAATTTTGCGTGAGCATCCCGATCACGATATTGATGTGGTGATTGCGGTTCCTGAATCCAGCCGCCCTGCTGCGATGGAGCTGGCCGTGCGTTTGGGTATAAAATTTCGTGAAGGATTTATCAAAAACAGGTACATCGGCCGTACGTTTATTATGCCAGGGCAAGAAGAGCGCAAAAAATCAGTGAAGCAAAAGCTTAATCCGATTGGGCTGGAGTTTAAAGACCGCAATGTTTTGCTGGTCGATGATTCAATTGTGCGCGGGACAACCTCGCAGCAGATTATTGATATGGCCCGACAGGCCGGGGCGAAGAAGGTGTATTTTGCCTCTGCGGCGCCGCCAATTCGTTATCCCAATGTTTACGGGATTGATATGCCGGTGAAATCAGAGTTGGTTGCGCACGGTAAGACGGATAAAGAAATAGAGGAAGACATTGGTGCCGACTGGTTGGTGTATCAGGATCTGGATGCGCTGATTCAAGCGGTGATCCCAAGTGATGAGCCGGACCCAAGCCGCAAGTTTGATTGTTCAGTCTTTGATGGAAAATACGTGACCAACGATGTGGATGAAGCGTATCTTGATCATCTCAAGAAAAACCGCAGTGACAGCGTTAAGCGCGCGCAGGAAGACGATGAGGGTCATCATGAGAGTGGTGAGCTGGTCGACGTTCACGAGGGTTTGTAGTTTCCCCAATTTATTTTTTATCCGCGTAAGGGTTTTTGGATTTGCGGATCAGCAGGCGGATGGGCACGCCGGGGATTTTGTAGTCTCGTCTTAAGCCATTTACGATAAATCTTTTATGAGACTCTGGTAGTTTTTCTGGACGCGAGACCCACATGGCGAATGTAGGGGGGCGCGTTTTAATTTGCGTGATGTATTTTAGGCGATTTTGACGGCCCGAAATTAAGGGCGCGGGGTTTTGGCTTTCCATTCTTCCTAGCCATTTGTTTAGCCCGGCCGTTTTAATACGTGTGTTCCACATTTCATAGGTCCAAAGGCAACGGTCGAGGAGCTTGTTCATGTTCTTGCCGTTTAGCGCCGAAACGGTTTGGTAGGGAAGGTCTTTGAGCTGCGCCAGTGAAGTTTTCATTTTATGGTCAAGTTCTTCGAGGGCGTCTTCGCGGTCTTCGACGGCGTCCCATTTATTGACAGCGATGACCAGGGCGCGGCCTTCGCTGATAATATGTTCAGCAATTTGCAATTCTTGTTTTTCGAGGATTTCGCTGCCGTCAATGACGAGGATGACAAGCTGCGCCAGGCGAATGGCGCGCATGGAATCTTCAACGCTCATTTTTTCGATGTTGTTTTGAACTTTTGATTTGCGGCGCATACCGGCGGTGTCGACGAGTTTGAATTTGCGGCCCTCATATTCCCAATCGACAGCGATGGCGTCTCGGGTGATGCCTGCTTCCGGGCCGGTCATGACGCGCTGATCATCGACGATGGAATTGAGCAATGTCGATTTGCCGACATTAGGGCGGCCAACGATAGCGATTTTGAGAGGTTTTTCGGGGCTGTCTTCTTCTTGTTTAAATTCGAAATCTTCGGCGCCTTCGAGTTCATCAAGATTACCGAAATTTTCGGCCTGGTCGTTATCGTTTTCGGCTTCCTCGTCCTCTTCGGGAAAGTGTGGGGCCAAAGCGTGGTAGAGTTCTTCCATGCCGATATTGTGTTCTGCCGATACGGCGATGGGCTCGCCGAGGCCGAGGCTATAGCCTTCGCCAATGGCGCTTTGAACTGCTTTGTCGTTTTCGGCTTTATTGACGGCCAGGATGACAGGCTTCTTTTGTTTGCGAAGCCATCCGGCGAAATGTTGATCGAGCGGGGTTATGCCAGCGCGGCCATCGATAATGAAAACCACAGCGTCACAGGTTTTGAGCGCGGCTTCGGTTTGCTGGCGCATGCGTCCTTGAATGGAGTCATCGAAGCTTTCTTCGAGGCCAGCGGTGTCGATAATGCGCACAGCTTGGTCAAATAGCCAGCCTTCGGCGGTGCGCCAGTCGCGGGTTACGCCGGGCGTGTCATCAACGATCGCCAGCTTTTTGCCAGCGAAACGATTGAAGAGGGTTGATTTTCCTACGTTGGGCCTTCCAACAAGCGCTAAAGTAAACATGTCTATACGTTTCCATTTGCCTTCTGACAGCGTTATTCGTTGCTTACGTGTTATTACACGCTGCGCGTCTCATGCTTTGTCAGAAAACAAAGCGAAACGCATAGAAGGCTATTTATTCTGGGCGTTTTTATACTGTCTGTGGGTGAGTGTCTAGCGATAAGCGCTTAAAGTGCCGTCGCGGGTCAGCAGATATAGAGTGTTTCCGGCGACAATGGGCGGGATGGATACGGTGCCGCCTGCATCCCATTCATTGATAATTTTACCGTTTTCAGGGGAAACTTCAAAGACCTTGCCATCGGTTCCGGCGAGAATCAGGCGGCCACCAGCCAGAATAGGGCCATTAAAGACCAAAGGTTCATTATCTTCAAAGCGGGGGAGTTCGGTTACCCAGCGTACGGAGCCGGTGTCCCTGCCCATGGCAATAAGCTGGTTTTCGGATGAAAGGACAAAGAGATGATTGCCGGCCATCCACGGAGTTTGGGAGCCGCCGATCTCTCGTTGCCAAATGCGAGTGCCGGTGCGCTCGTCAATGGCGACGAGACGGCCGGAAAAGCTGATGGCGACAACGATGCCTTTATCGATGACAGGCAGGGCACGGATATCGGTGATGGCAGAAATGCCGCCCTGACCGCGAATGTTGGAGAGATTATCTGACCAGGCGACGGAGCCGTTTTCAATGCGGAGAGCGGTAATTTCTCCAGCTGAGAATACGGGAATGACGATATCCTGGTTGGCGGCGGGGCTGGCGGCGCCGACAAGGGCAGCTTCATCAGCAATGCCGTTATATTCCCAAAGGACGTGGCCATCGTCTGCATCCAGTGCCAGCAGGCGGCTGTCGAGCGTGGTGACAAACACGCGGTTATTCATGATCGTTGGCGCGGCGCGTGATGGCGCCGGAATGGCTTTACGCCAGACAATCGCGCCGTTTGTTGGTTTTACAGCGAGGACTTCGTTAAAGCCGTTGGTGACGTACAGGAGGCCGCCGCTGGAGGCGATACCGCCGGAGATGACCGGATCGTCCTCATTTTCAGCCATGACTTCCGTGCGCCAAAGTTTATCGCCGTCTTTGATATCAAAGGCGGTGAGGTTGCTTTCGGTATCGAGCGTAAAGATGCGGCCGTCGACGACGATAGGCTGGGTGATTAAGGGGAGTTCATCGGTGGCGCCATCGCCGATATCGGCAGTCCAGACGCGTTCAAGCTTGGCACTAAGGGCAAGATTTTGCATGGAATGGTTGGGGTAGCCGCCAACTTGCGGCCAGAATTCGTTCATCCATTCGGGCGGGGTGAGCAGGCCTTGGGCTTCGAGAACGGGGTCATCAGGCTCCAAGGTTTTTTGCAGTTCCATGACGCTGATGCGTTCGCCTTCGAGGGGCGGGGTTTCGTTGTCAGAAAAAACGCCGCAACTAGAAAGGAGGACAGCGGCTAAGCTGATAAGAGCGATATGGCTGTGTTTCATGATGCGCCTTCCGTTTTCTCTTTTGTGTTTTGGGGCATGGATTTTTGTTTAAGACTGTAGAGATGTGAAAGGGCGCGGGAGCGCTGGTAAACGCTTTCGGGCAGGTCTTTTGTTTCCTGCACTGCGTTTAAGTGCGTAAGCGCTGCTTCATAATTTGAGAGTTTGTGGGCGTTTATGACGGCGGCTTCGAGCCGGGCGTGCGCGCTCCACGGGCTTTTAGAGGCTTTGAGCACCGGGGAGAGCTTTTTCAGGAGGCTCTCTCCGGTTTGAGCTTCATCATCAATTAAAAGACGTACGGCCATGAGAATACCGAGATGTTGTAGATCATCGGGAAGGGCTTTGTCTGCGCTGGCGCGCTCATAAAGCGTGATGGCTTCATCGCGTTTATCTTTATCGAGGAAAGCGCCGGCGGCCTGAAGCAGCGCTACACCGCGAAGGCCAGCGCGCATTTTCAGTTTTTCGGTTTCAAGGATATTGGTCGGGTAATCGGCGGCTTCTTGCAATGTGATGAGGCTGGCTGTTTGCTTTTCTTTGACGGCGTTATTCCAGCTGCGATAGCCGGAGATAGCGGCTGTTAACAAAATGGTGCCGACAACAAACGCGATAATATAGGGTTTGTTGTCGGTCCAGAATTTTGTGATGCGCTCCTGGCGCATTACATCGTCAACTTCTCTAAATAGGTCAGCCATTTCTTGTTCTTTTATCCCTCTGGCGTTGTTATTTCACTTATTGCGTATAGAGAATACGCGTCGTCGTTCATGCCTAGCCAGATGAATAAATGAACGACGAAAAATTACACTAGAAACATCTGGCTATATTTTCAAGCTTTTAGGCTGCATGTGATGCTATTTCCATTTTATAGAACAGCCCATGGCGGGGGATTGGTTTGAAGGGCCGGTTCCGGTTTCGGCGATTTGAAGCATGGCGGGTAAAAGTTCCTTGACCATGGTTTCATTAGCATCACCGGCGCCAGCGCTGTCGAGACGTCCGCGATATTGCAGCTGCCCATCAGCATTAAAGCCGTATATATCAGGCGTACAGATGGCACCATAGCTTTTCGCGACTTCTTGGGTCTCATCAATGAGATAGGGGAAGTTGAAATCGTTTTCTGCGGCAAATTTTTGCATGTTTTCGAAGGAATCTTCGGGGTAATTATCGGTATCATTTGGCATGATGGCCACAACATTGATGCCATGGCTTTGCATGTTTTTGGCGTCATGGATAAAGCGTTTGATGATGGCCTGTACGTATGGGCAATGATTGCAGATAAAGGCGATGACCGTAGCTTTTTTACCTTTGATATCCGTATATGAAAGCATAGAGCTATCAATGTTTTTGAGTGTGAAATCAGGGGCGTACAGGGCTGCATCTTTTTCCGGTGTATGTAATAGAGACATGATATTTATCCTCCGCTTTGAAAATGCTATAATAAAGCATGTCTGAAATTATCCCTTTTTCAAGCTCAAGTCACGCATCGGGTTTTACAAATGCCCAGTTCAAAAAGCTGGATGGGCTTTATTTACGCGCAGCGGCGGTGAAAGTGCTGACTTACAGGAGCGTGAGTTGTGATTTTGATGAAGGCGTGGCGAGTTATACTTATTATAAGAGCGAAAGCCATGCGGCGTATCTGGAGTTTATTATTCGCAAAGTCGGCCCGCGCAGCACGATGTACGAGGTATATTTGCAGAATAAGGGCCGCGTTATAAAAAGCGGTGTGTTTGAAAAAGCGTTTGAGCGGCTGGCCGACGAAGTTGAAAAGCTGTTGTGATCTTTTATTAATCCTGTAATCTTTCCATATGAACGTGCGTATACAAATTTGGCCTGCAGTACTAGAGGCTTATTTACAAACATTTGAAAAGTTCAAATCGTTTTTGCCGGTTATTTGGCTGTCATTGGTTTTAATTTTGATCTGGGATGGAGTTTTTTGGTTCTACCCTAATATTGTGACGAGTTTTGCTGAGGCAGGGTATGCTTCCTCTTTTAAAAACTTTGCTCATGATTTTATTTTTATATTAGTTGAGGTGCTTATTGCATCGATTGTTTTTGTGGCGCTTTTGCGGTGGCTTATTATTGATGAAATTCCAAAAACTTCAGAAGTGTCTTATCAAAAAGGTATTCCTAATCTAAAAACTGTTTTCAGATTGCCATATTATTTTTATTTTGGTCCCAAGGAGTTTCTTTATGCGTCATTTGTGGGGCTTGTAACTTTCTTGGTAATGATTTTGGAAAATTCTGTTCAGATGAGCTTTTATCATTTTGGGCTAGAACTTGGCGCTGTTTATTCAAACATGCAGCTGTACTTTTATATTCTGGCTTTTCGTTTTGTGCAGCTTTTAGAACTTTTACTATATGCCGTGTTTATCCTTGTTTTTGCTCATATTGCAGTAAAAGGGCGAGTGGATATTTATCAGTGCGTTAAAAATATTAAAGGAAATGTGTTGAGAGTGCTTATCATTGGTTTTCTTATTTTTGTTCCCTACTACATTATAAATAATATTCTAATTATATTTTCCCCATTTAACCCCGAATGGTTGAATGGATGGATTTCAAATAATGCTAGAGTGTATGAATTCTTAACTAATGCGCACCACTTTTCAGCGGTTCTCGCTTATTATTTTTGTGCAATAGTAGATATTGTCTTCATTAGTTTAATTTATAGAAAGTTAATGGTAGAGCATGAGTAAAATTAAAGTACAAAACCCGATTGTTGAAATTGACGGCGATGAGATGACGCGGATTATCTGGGCGTTTATCAAAGAGCGCCTGATTTTGCCGTATCTTGATGTGGATTTGAAATATTACGATCTTTCGATTCAAAACCGCGATGTGACCGATGATCAGGTGACGATTGATGCCGCCGAGGCGATTAAAGAGCATGGTGTGGGCGTTAAATGCGCTACGATCACGCCGGATGAGGCGCGGGTTGAAGAGTTCGGGCTGAAGAAAATGTGGCGCTCGCCTAATGGAACGATCCGCAATATTTTGAATGGGACCGTGTTCCGCGAGCCGATTACGACGAAGAATGTGCCGAAATATGTGCCGGGCTGGGAAGAGCCGATTGTGATTGGTCGTCATGCATTTGGTGATCAGTATAAAGCGACGGATTTGAAAATTCCGGGACCGGGGAAGCTGGCGTTAGTTTACACGCCGGAAGGCGGCGCGCCGGAAGAGCATGAAGTTTTTGAGTTCAAATCTGCTGGTGTTGGCATGGCGATGTATAACCTCGATGAAAGTATTGAGGGGTTTGCGCGTAGTTCTTTTAATTACGCACTTAGCCGTAAATATCCAATTTATATGTCGACGAAAAATACAATCCTCAAGCAATATGATGGCAAGTTCATCGAGATTTTTCAGCGGATTTTTGATGAAGAGTTTAAAGCAGAGTTTAATGCGCTGGATCTTTGGTATGAGCACCGGTTGATTGATGACATGGTGGCGCAAGCGATTAAATCCAAAGGTGGGTTTGTCTGGGCGTGTAAAAATTATGATGGAGACGTACAGAGCGATATTGTCGCGCAAGGGTTTGGGTCGCTGGGTTTGATGACTTCGGTTTTGTTGACACCGGATGGAAAAACGGTTGAAGCGGAGGCAGCGCATGGAACAGTGACGCGGCATTACCGCGAGCATCAAAAGGGCAACCCAACATCAACCAATCCGATTGCCAGCATTTTTGCGTGGAGCCGGGCCTTAAAATATCGCGGGGAATTTGACGGGAGTAACGAAGTTGTCGAATTTGCGAATACGCTGGAGCGGGTTTGCGTTGAAACCGTGGAAGCTGGGCATATGACCAAGGATCTGGCATTATTGGTCGGCGGCGATCAAAAATGGCTGACAACAGCTGAATTTATGGATAAGGTCGTGGCCGGATTAGAAGAGGCGATGCAATAAATGCATAAAATTATTCTGAATGCAGCAGTTTTCTTGGGGTTTGCGCTGCTTAGCGTCAATGCGCAGGCGGGCTATGACAAGCCATATGTTGGGGATATGGTCGAATATGACGCGCGTTATGAAGACACATTTATCCATTTGGCGCGGGATTATAATCTTGGCTTTACCGAGCTGCGTGCGGCCAACCCGTATGTTGATCCTTGGCTGCCGGGGCGCGGGACGGATTTGATTATTCCGACGCGGCATTTGCTTCCTGAGGCCCCGCGTGAGGGGATCGTGATTAATTTGGCGGATATGCGCTTGTACGCATTTATAAATGGTGACGCGGCGCCATATCACACACCGATTGGAATCGGCCGAGATGGTTTGAATACGCCAGAAGGCAGCACCAAAATTGTCCG
This sequence comes from Alphaproteobacteria bacterium, assembly GCA_021776025.1. Taxonomy (GTDB): domain Bacteria; phylum Pseudomonadota; class Alphaproteobacteria; order Micavibrionales; family Micavibrionaceae; genus TMED27. The sequence goes on along the minus strand of JAJFGR010000022.1, from coordinate 58,302 downwards.
TAAAAAAGATGGGCCGACATGGCGCCCGACGGCGCGGATGTTGCGGGAAGATCCTGAATTGGATGCTGTATATCCACCGGGGCCGGAAAATCCGTTAGGGACACATGCGCTGTATTTGGGGTGGCCGACCTATGCTCTCCACGGTACAAACCGCCCGTTTGGGATTGGACGGCGAATCAGCTCAGGCTGCATTCGGCTATATCCCGAAAAAATTACCGAGCTGTTTGAGCTTATCGATGTTGGAACAAAAGTAACGGTTGTGAACCAGCCGATCAAAGTTGCATGGATTAATAATCAATTGTATCTGGAGGCCAACCCTTCACTGGAGCAGTCTGTGGCGATGGAAGAAATGGGCGAAGTGCCGGAAGAAAAGCTGAGCAATGATGAAATGAAGCTGATTATTAAGACGGCCGGTAAGTTTCAGGAGCGTTTACGATGGCCGGCCATTCGCAAGGCTTTGAAGCAGCGTAATGGTTTTCCAGTGGCGATTGCGCGCCGTCCGTCCATGGAAGTAAAGGGTGACACCGTTGTCGAACATGAAGAGGCTGTCGATTTTGGCACACCTGAGGAAGCGAAAGATTTGCTGGAGGGGTATGAAGAGCCAAAGGCTGAAGAGGATACTGATAAGGCCTCAAAGTCCTCGGCGGCGGATGAGGAGATAAAGCTGGCTAAGGATGAAACTGTTGAGATATTTCAGGAAGTAGAGACAGCGAACTCATTTAAAACGCTTAACCCATAAGCCAGCGGTACTAACACCGGGATCAGCAGGAACAGCATTCGCATTTTTGAATGGATCATAAAAAAGCCGAGACTGAATATGGCGCATAGTGCCCATGTGATTGTTGTGCCTGAAAAGAAGCTGGCCTGAAACGCCGCTGGATCGGTTTCGATTGTCGCCGGGGAGAACCACCCGCTCAAAACAGCAACATTATAGGCGAGAGGCGCGCCCGTAAAACCAGCGAGGTTCGCAAATAAAAATAGTAAAGTGTCGCGGACAGGTTTCATGTCAGAAGTTTATCATGTTCTTGTTTTAGGCAAAAGCAAAAGGCTACCCTGAAATGTCAGGGTAGCCTTTTGAAACTTTATAACGTTCGAGAGATTACTTAGTTTGGTATTCTCTGAATACGCGTTCTGCAGGTGCTGCTTTAGCAGGCGCTGCATCAACGTCACCGGCTGTACGCTCTGTTGCGTAGCTTGCGCCTGAATCGTATGAGCCTGATGTTTCACATGCTGAAAGAGCAATAGCTGTTCCGGCGATGCAAAGAGTTGCTGCAAATTTTTTCATTTTTAGACCTCTTCAAAAATTAAGTTAAACCAAGAAAAAACTAATGCCCCTTAACAGAGCGATTTTTCAATATCCTTTCTTATACACAATCGAAAACGCATTGCACACTGTTTTTCAAGAGTTTTTTACTTTTTTTATGGCTTGTCGATAATTTTTGAGGAGTCTTAAGGTATTATAAAAAATAACAATATTTTAAAAACTTGGCTTAAATCCGCTATATCCGTTGGTTTTTGCGGACTTGATCGAAATAACGGTCTATGCCTTTTTTCAAAGCGCCGGCCAGTTTCTTACGGTGGGCATCAGAATTGAGCAAATTGGCTTCTTTTCTGTTGGACATGAAACCTGCTTCGACCAATACGGATGGGATATCGGGTGCTTTAAGGACAGCGAATCCGGCATAGCGATGGGCACTTTCCAGTACACGGACATTATTGTTTTTCATTGTGTTTACCAGCGTATTGGCGAAAAATTTAGACTGGTTCATGGTATCGCGCATCGCTAGATCAACTAGGATATTGGCAACGTCTTTATCCTCGACGTTGAGATCGATACCGGCGATGAGGTCGGCTTTGTTTTCACGCGCGGCGAGTTTCGCGGTTTGTTTGTCTGATGCCTTCTCAGACAAGGTATAGACCGATGCGCCGCTGACATTTTTATTTTGTAGTGAGTCAGCGTGGAGAGAAATGAAGAGGTCGCCTTCATGTTTGCGCGCGAATTTGACGCGGTTGGTGAGTTTTATGAAGTTGTCATTTTCACGGCTGAGTATGACGCGGTAGCCTCCGGAGGCTTCAAGTTGTCTTTTGAGTTCTTTGGCAAGGGCCAGCACAACGGTTTTTTCGTGGATGTTGCTGGGTCCCACGGCGCCGGGATCGATGCCGCCGTGGCCGGGATCGATAATGATCAGTGGTTTTTTGTTTTGGTCTTTCTGCGGTTTTGGCGCTGGAGGTGGGGCTAAATTTAACCCGGCGGTTTGCGTGGTTTTATTGGTGTCGAGCGAGCCATGGATTGTGCTTTTGACCTGCTGAAAAATACTAGGTGAGACATTGGCGAAGTCGATGACAAGCCGGTCAGGTTTGCCTGCGCCGCGCGGCAGGGTGAAAGCCTTTTGAATGCTGATGGGCCTGTTCATATCAAAAACAATGCGCGAAATGCCGGGTTTGAGATTACCGTGGCGTGTAGCCAGAACACCGCCATTTTGTGGGGCTTTCGTTTCGCCGGCGTTCCATTGGAATCTGGGGAGGTCGATCACCATACGGTAGGGGTCGGATAGGACAAAGGCACGAAAATCGCTGGAGCGGTCGAGGTCGAGGACAAGGCGGGTTTTCTCCTGATACAGCCCGAAACGTACGGATTCAATGTTGAGGGCGAAAGCCTGCAGCGGTGAAAAAACCGCGAGCAGAAAAAACAGGAGGGTAAATTTTAAGTGTTTGAAAAGCAAAGCCGTTACTCATTTTCTTAAATTTAGACATATCTCTACCTAATATATCATATACGCTGCGACCTATGTAAACCCTTTTAAAACAATATATTGGCAAAACGAATCACTTTCATGCTTGTACATTCTGGGCGAGAGGTATAAGGTGCAGACAGTGTTTAATGTATTGCGGTTTTAGCGCTTAGAGTTTTTACAAAGTTTCGCGAACTGCAATCCAAAAATTTAGTTTTTAAAGAATATGCGCGCTTTGGCGCCGCTTTTCCTATGTAAACACCCGAGGTGCCATTTTTTATGGAATTCGGTGGGAGGGCTGGGCAGCAGCGCGCCATTTGGAGATAAAAAATGTCAAAGAAAATGTTAATTGATGCGACCCATTCGGAAGAAACGCGGGTTGCAGTTGTCGATAATGGACGCCTGGATGAATTTGATTATGAGAGCGCGTTCCGTAAACCCCTAAAAGGAAATATCTATCTGGCCAAGGTCACACGCGTGGAGCCATCGCTTCAGGCGGCGTTTGTGAATTTTGGTGGAAACCGTCATGGCTTCTTGCCGTTTTCGGAAATTCATCCTGATTACTTCCGTATTCCGGTTTCGGATCGTGAAGCGTTGATTGCTGAACAAGAAGCGGCGATTGAAGCCCATGATCAGGAAGAAGAGGAACTGGACGTTGAAGGGGTGGATGAAGATACGCTTGAAACGGATAGCGACGAAGATGGCGAGGATGATGCGATTGTCGAGCTTGGCGGTGATTTAGCTGTTGAAGCTGATGAGCCAGTAGAGGCGAAAGAAAAAGAAGAGAAGCCGAAAAAAGGCTCTAAATCGAAAAAGGATAAAGCAGCTGAAGAAAAAGCAGCCGAAGAGCCGCAGGTTGAAGAAAATCCTGAGGACGCTATTGGGAATAAGATTGCAGAACCTGATGATGATCCCGATGGCAATGCGATAGCTGAAGACAGCCAAGATGTTGATGGGAATGCACCCGGCAGTCAACGTGGCGGTGGTCGTGGTCGTGGTGGTCGTGGTGGTGGTGGTGGTCGCAATCGTGGTGGTCGTGGTCGTGGTCGTAATAATCAAGGTGGTGGGCGTAATGCGCAGCACCGGACGAAGCGTGTCGAGACTTTTGGCGGCGATGAGATGAATGACGAGCAAAAGTTTCGTTTTACTCTGCGCCGGAAATACAAAATTCAGGAAGTGATAAAGCGCGGGCAAATTATGCTGGTGCAGGTTTCAAAAGAAGAGCGCGGGAATAAAGGCGCGGCCGTAGGGTCATATCTTTCATTGCCGGGACGTTATTGTGTGCTGATGCCAAACAGTCCACGGGCTGGGGGCGTATCGCGCAAGATTTCGAATTACAAAGATCGTGCGAAAATGCGCGACATGATGAAAGATCTGGAAGTGCCTAAGGGTATGTCCGTGATTTTACGCACCGCAGGTGTGACGCGCACCAAGGCGGAAGTGAAACGCGATCTGGATTATTTGCTAAGGCTGTGGGATACGATTCGCGGCAAGACTTTGGAATCGAGCGCGCCGTCGCTTGTTTATGAAGAAGCGAATTTGATCAAGCGCGCCGTGCGGGATTTGTATACGCGCGATGTTGAAGAAATTCATGTTTCCGGCGATGAAGGCTATAAAACCGCCAAAGACTTCATGAAGATGATGATCCCCTCACACGTTAAAAAAGTGATTGAATATAAAGATACCGGCGTGCCTTTGTTTAACAAATTTAAGATTGAGGGACAGATTGCCGATATTGGTGAAACAACAGTGACATTGAAATCTGGCGGGTATTTGGTGATTAACCCGACCGAAGCTTTAGTGTCGATTGATGTGAACTCTGGCAAGGCGACGAAAGAACGCCATATCGAAGAAACAGCATTAAAGACCAATTTGGAAGCTGCCGAAGAAGTGGCGCGGCAACTTCGCCTGCGTGATTTGGGCGGTTTGGTTGTTATCGACTTTATCGATATGGAAGATCGCCGCAACAACGGCAAGGTTGAGCGGAAGATGCGTGATTCTTTGTCTGGTGATCGTGCGCGTTTGCAGATGGGACGGATTTCATCGTTTGGTTTGATGGAGCTTTCGCGTCAGCGCATGAGTGCGTCTTTGACGGAAAGCCAGTTTGAAACCTGTGAATCATGTCAGGGGTCAGGGCGAATTCGCACGGCCGATGCGGCGAGTATTATGGTGCTGCGTGCGATTGAAGCGGAAGGTATTAAAGGCCGCGCGGCGCAAGTGATTGTGCAGGTTTCGAATGCTGTGGCGCTTTATATCTTGAATAATAAGCGTGAGCATGTGGCGGAGATTGAAGCGCGTTATGGCTTTACCGTTCTTATCCGTGTGGATGAAGAGATGGGCGCATCGGGTTTTCGTGTTGAAGTGTCAAAACCTTCCGATAAATCGGATGATGATGGTGAGGAAGCTAAAACGTCTTCTAAGCCTTCTGAGGGCTCTAAGTCCTCTGAGGATGGAGAGGGTTCAGATAACAACCGTGGTGGTCGGCGCCGTGGCCGCAGAGGTGGCCGTGGCCGCGGACGTGGGCGTAGTGACAATAACCAGCAGCAGGGTGAATCGGCTCAAGATGGTGATAATAAGGCTGATGTTCAGGGCAAACAGGACGCGGAAGTTGCTGATAATAAGCCAGAGGCAAAAAAACCTGCGGCCAAGAAGCCAGAGACGAAGGCTGAAACTAAATCTGATAAGGATGAGGTGAAGACCAAAGATGACAAGGTTGAGAAAAAGCCTGCGGCCAAAAACACTGCAGATAAAAAGGCAGATGAGAAAAAACCGGCAGCTAAAAAAGCCAAAGCGTCTAATGATGATGGTGAGCCAAAAGCAACGCCTTTGAAAAAAGAAGCGGCGAAAAAAGATGATAAACTGAAGGATTACGAGAAGGTGAATGAGACGCCGGCTTCGAAGAAAAAAGGCTGGTGGTCCAAATAAAATACTCCTTATTTTCCGCACCACTGCGTTATCCTGCGGTCTCGCTGTGCTTACGTACATTCCGCGCAGCTTGCCTTGGCTGCCTAGTGCTACAAAAAATCTGAAGTATTTTTAAAGCACTGCCATCGTTTTTCTAGCAAGTGAAAAACGCTGTTTGTGCTCGCAAACATTTGAAATATTTTTTGTTTAAGCAAAAGCGGTCCTTTTCGAAGGGCCGTTTTTTTTAGCGTTTAATAAGGACCTGATAGAAGAAGGGTTCCACATCGGGACCGTTTTGGTAGTCGATGCAGCCGGCTTGCTGACCGATGGCGAGGTCGATGGTTTCGGTGGCGGTGAAGGTGCCGTCAAAAGCGGTGAAGTCGACGTTACTTTCGACGCCGCCATAGGTGGTTTCCAGCATACGGTTAATTTGTGCGCAGATAGACGTACTGATTTGCGGCAGGATGAGAATGAGGTCGGGGGCTGTTGTCCCCACATCCAAAATATCATTAGTGCCGTTAAAAACCCAGTCTGTGGCGGAACTTATGCCCGATGGTGGGGCTGAGTATGTTAGGCCTGCGCCGCCAACATCAAAGAGGTGGCAATCGGTGACCGTGCAGTTCGCATTAAAATATGTGTCGGTGGCGTTTTCAATATTGTCACCATTGCTGTCGTGCCAGAATGACATGTCATTTTCGGAAACTCCGCGCAGACGTGTTTGCTGAACACCGGCTTCGAGGCTTTTGGCGTAGCGAAGCATCTGGCTGATTTTGACGCGTTGTTGCTCCACATCGCCGCTTTGATCGACGGTTGAACCGGAGCGGCTGATGACCATGGTCAGCGCTGCTAATAGCGCAACCGCGATGAGGATAAACCACAATACATTTCCGCTCTGAGGGTTTGTCATTTGTTTGCTTTCGTTATCCAGTTTTTCGGCTGCTGGTATTTTCCTTGGCATTCTGGACGCGTTTTTTCGCATAGTCCAGTGCGATCGTGCCTAGGTCTTTATCGGGGCTTTGTTCATACAGTTTGAGCACCTCTTCGAATCGTTTTGGGACATTGCTGCGAATATCTTCGGTTACTGTTTTTTTGTCCTTACCAACCATGGCAACCCAGATGACGCCGCCGGCATTGACGATATAGTCTGGGCAATAGAGCATACCAAGTTCGTGCATGAGGCGGCTTTGTACGCCGCCGATTTGATCTTCCTGCTGGTTATTGGCTGCGCCGCACACAATTTTGATGCCGGCTTTATGCAGACGCTGGATATTTTCATCGCTCAAGGTTCCGCCGATGGCGTTGGGCGCGAAAATATCGGCGCGGACATCGTAAATTTCATCAAGGCCTGAGCGTTCAACACCCACGCTTTTGGCGCCCAGATCATCAAACACAAAATCGGCAACGTCGCAGCCGATAACGATTGCACCTTCTTTATGAAGCAGTTCAGCGAGTGCGCCGCCGACAGCGCCGAGGCCCTGCATGGAAATGCGCAGGTCTTTAAGTGAGTTTTTACCCAGTTTAAATTGTGCAGCGATTTTCATACATTCAAAGACGCCGATGGCGGTTAGCGGGGATGGGGTACCGCTGACCACATTGGGATCGGAAGAGGTGACGCCTTTAATCCATGGCGCAGTTTCGGCGATGTAATCAAGAGCAGCTTCGCCCATATTCATATCTTCGGCGCCGTAATAAATAATGTCATTTTCATTGATGATGTTTAAACCGTGGGCCAAGACATTCAGCGTGGTTTTATCAGGTGTGCGGGAATCTTCCGGTGCCATGACAACACCTTTACCGCCGCCATGGTCGAGGGCGGCCGCTGCATTTTTCCACGTCATGGCTTGGGATAAGCGAAGTACATCGCCAAGCGCTTCGTGTTCGCTTTTATAAAAGGCGTAGCGAATGCCTCCTAAAGACGGGCCGAGGGCGGTGCTATGGACGCCGATTAAGGCGGTAACATTATGTTTAGGTGCATGAACTTTATAGACAGTTTCGTGATCCATGTATTGCGGATGCGTATCGACAGAGATTTTTGTGACATTTACGTCATCAGGGCCTAGATCGTTGTTATTTTGCTTGTTTGTCATTCTTTACCCTTGTTACAGCAAGAGGTTAAAAGGCCACAAACAAAGCGGTTTTTCCAGCATAATTTACTGATTCCGCTGAATTCACATTAAAATCGTAAAAAATACAGAATGAATTTTATTTACTTTTTATTCAGCTTTTATGTGTTATGTTAAATATATAAGGACAAGCGATCGGTTTTGGGTGTGATTTCTTATCCTTTGTAGGAAAAATGACCAGTGATATTGGGACAGGTCAGAAAAAGCCATAAAAACAAGGCTTTAAGGATTGAGCAGGGGAAGGCTCATTTAAACAAAAAAAGCGGTTCACGCTAAAGAATACAAGGTTTTTATATAGTTTTGGTTTATCTCTTATGTCATGCGCACTGGCCTGTATGATGGGTTTAGGACTTCGTGTTGCCCCATAATTTCCTAAGCTAATATCATACAGGCTTTTTTTTTGCCCCAATCGGGGCTATTTTCATTTTTGGACATTATTTTACAGACAGGCTCATGATCATGAAAAAACTGCCCCTTCTTTTTGCATTGATAATTTTTAGTTCACCCGTGCTTGCGGCTGATGACAAAGCGGAGCCGGTGAAAAACGAAGTCGCGGCGGCGGCGGAAGAATTCATGAAGGATTTGAATGAAGCCAACCAGCGGCATTTTTCAGTGCTGCATAGTAATTACAACATGATCAAGGTTGTTGAAACTGTACGCGAGAGTGTTGATGAAGCAGTGGATGCGTGCGGGGATGCAAACCCGGATATGGAAGATGCGCTTGAGACGCGTTTTGGTGAGTGGAAGGCGGCGGTGAGTCCCGTGATAAAAGAAGCGGATGCGAATGTAGATAATATGATTGTGGCGCAGGAATATGCCAAGCCAAAAGAGATTCAAAAATTTCTCAAGCTGATTGATAAAGTTCGTAAGGAGCAAGGGAAGTTGGTAAAAAGAAATCCTGTTGTGAGCGCGGAGGCGTGTCAGAGTTTGCTCGAAAAAATGAATGGAACGCAGGAGAATATGGTTAAGCTGCTGCAATCAACATTGGTAACCCTGCCGCAAGTTATGCAGATGATGGATGATGCGGAGCGTGCGAAAGCGGATGCCAAAGCGCGCGAACAGGCAGAGAAGGAACAGGCTGAGGCGGAGAAGAAAGCGGCTAAAGAAGCTGAGAAAAAAGGGCAAGAAGAGGCTGAAGCTAAGGCGAAGGAAGAAGCTGCAAAAGAAGCCGAAGAAAAGGACGATGATTAGGCTTTTTATAAGCGCTCTTCAAAGAGAAATTCAGACATGAAAATCCTTCAAGTGATGGCAGGGGCGGAGCATGGCGGGGCGGAAACTGCCTTTGTTGATATGTGCATTGCTTTGCATGAATCCGGGGAGAATATCGAGGTTATAACGCGGGGCAATGAAGTGCGCGTGCCGCAGCTGGAGCAGGCGGGAATCAAGGTTCATACGCTGGTGTTTGGCGGAAAAATCGATGTTTTTACGTCGTGGAAAATTCAGAAAATCATTCAAAAATTTCAGCCTGATATTGTGCAAAGTTGGATGAGCCGCGCAGCGTCAAAAGTTCTGCGCTGGAAGAAATCTATGGGCATAAAGCGCTACCTGCATGTTACGCGGATGGGTACGCCGTATAAGCTCAAATATTTTAAAAGTGTTGATTATTTTGTCGGGATTACGCCGGACATTGTTCAGCATATTGTGGATCACAATGTGGAGTCTGAGCATGTGCGCCATATCAATAATTTTGCTGAAGTTGAGAATGTTGAAAAGGAAATTTACCGCGGAGAATACGGCACGCCGGAAGACGCGCCGCTGTTGCTTGGGTTGGGGCGGCTTCATGAAGATAAGGCTTTTGATACGCTGATTAAAGTTGCGGCCCAGATGCCTAGTGTGCATGTGTGGATTGCCGGGGAAGGCCCGGATCGCGGTAAATTAGAAGCGCTGATTGAGCAGCTTGATGTTGGGGCCCGCGTAAAGCTTTTGGGTTGGCGGACAGACCGGGCGGCGTTGTTGCAAGCTTGCGATATTTGTACATTTATTTCACGGGATGAGGGGTTTGGAACGGTGTTTGTACAGGCATGGGCGCAAGGAACGCCGGTGGTGGTTTGCGATGCTGATGGGCCGCGGCAATTTGTTCGTCATGAGGAAGACGGGTTGATGGCTGGAATAGATGATATTGAAGGCATTCGGAATTGCATCCAACGTTTGATTGACGATAAAGATCTGGCTGAGAGGCTGATCCAGAATGGCCATAAACGCTATGAAGCGGAATTCACCAAAGAAGCGTGTTTGCAGAATTATCTGCAGTTCTATCACGACATGCTGGTTGCCGAAGGTTCACTGCCCGCTTAATCGGTTTGTTAACTATTTGTTAACTATTTGAAATCATTGAAAAAAATTTGTAAAATTCACCTATATATGGCATAATGCTTTTAGCTTAGCCGTAACGCGATAAATGCGTTCAAAATTTAAACAATAAAATCAAAAGGTTAAGCTGGTGTAATAGACAACAAAAGACCCATAAAAATAACCCAAAAACAATTGGGTGGGCTTTTGAAAAATTAGAGGGTGTAACAAGATGGCGGTCACGCAAGACCAAATCAACTCTATTCATGAAGCTTTAAAAGCGGTTGGCGTAAAGCCGGGCGATCGATCTACGCTTGCGCGTGATGTTAATGCTGGTATGGAAAAGATTGTTGGGTTGATTAATGGTGCTTCCAGCGCGGATAAGCTGGAATATAATCCGGCGGTTGGTTATACGCCCGAGTTTGGTAAAGCTCTGTCTAAAAAAATTGAAACTCTTAAAAGTAGTGCCATATTTACTGGCTTAAAGAATACCTATGATCTTCCGCTTGTTGGAACTGATATGGCCCGTGGAGTTTTGAGAGGCATTGGCGGCGTTCCGGCGCGGATGATAGCGGATCCGGCAAAGTTTTTTGATCTTGTTGAAAAATCGTCAGAGACTATTGCCAGTTTAGATGTAGCTTATGATGATGGTGTGCTTGCTGTAGCGGCGCCAACACCGGGGAGCCCCCCTCCCCCGCCGCCAGCACCAGAAGAAAAGCCTCCCCCTCCAACGATCACTGAATCTGTGGCTTTTGTTGAGCTGGCTTTGGGAGGAAACTCTGCCATGGGTATTCAAGGTCTTGTGCCAGTTTTGAATAAGCAGTTGGCGGACGCTTCGCAAAAAACTGAAGACGCACTGAAAGATATGTCGCCGATGGCGCGGAATCTTCTGGGCTTTTTAAAAGGGTTTCAAGATACTAGAATTTTGAATCGCCGCATTCCCGAAGTGACCAAAGTTGACGGAATTTTTGATTTGCGCTCGCAAGCTTCGCTGCAAGGGTTGTTGATGGTGCTGAGTGATCCGATGGTTATGAACATTCCAGGCGGACAGAATTGGCGTTATACCCCGGGGGTTGGCAAGCATATTGTTGAAAACCTGCCTGAGCTGGAGAAAAAATTAAAAAGCTTTATGAGCGATGAAGATCTGGCCAAGATCAAACCGCTTTTTGAGAAAGAGAAGGTTCAGAAGCTTGTTGATGCGCTTGATCATTTGTATGTAGAAGGACTGCTTGCGAAAGAGCTGCTGATTGATCCGAACAATAACCCCGTAGAGGTTCCCCCTTATTCGCAGCGGCTTTTCCAGCAGTTGTTAACACCGGCTGAAGCCGGCCATGGCCAGGCGATGAAAGATCTGGGCATGGAGGGGATGATGGATCTGGCCAACACAAACCCAGATATGTTGCGGCTCTTGGATTCTTTGACGCGGGAATATACAGGGCGGATGGGGATTACCGAGTTGATGCCGGAGCTGGTAATACCGTCTGGAATTCTAGATACGGACGATGGTAGCAAGACCAGTAAAGAGCGGTTGAAAGATTTTTACAAAGCCGCGGCGCGAGTGCAAAGCCAAAAGAAGGACAAGACAGCGGATGAACTGGCTAACAATGTATTTATTTTGATCAATACGGTTGTCACATTGCCATATGGCGATAAAGAATATCGCCGTAGATTTAACCGTATGGCGGAAGAGGCTGTTTCTGCGGCGGCTGCGGAGAGTGATCCGGATAAGGCGGCGGAGAATTTTGCAAAAAAAATGAGCGAAGGGTCTGCTGCTCTGCGTGCTGATCAACCGGGCGGATTTCCGAAGTATAAACATTATTTTCAGCGCGATGTTCCAACATGGAAGCCGGGATTGCAAAATTTACAAATCGGGTCTGGCGGCGCCACCTTTGGAGCGCAGCAGATTGCCCAAGTGTATGATGATTGGCATTTATTCAACGCGCGGCCTGAATATAAAGACAAGGGTGTTTCGAATCCGATTGATCAACATGGCTTTGTTGCTTTCAAAGATGATGATGATCAGGTTTATGTGATGGCGATTGATAAGCGTTCGATGGTTTTTTCAATTGAAAAAATTGATATTGCGGCGTTGAGGGAGATTGAAAAGAATAGTCCGGCCAGTGAAACTATGGAGCAAATGTATGAGCAAATGCGCGTTGCTGATCCGGGTTTTAATTTAGTCTTTGGAAAAGGGGCATCGCGTATTCATACGGGTTCTCTGGAAAATTTTCTTGAGCTTATTGAACCGGATTATGCTCCGCCGTTGAAAGAATTTGCAGAAGGCTATGCGAAAGAAGCAGCCATAATTCGTAATAAAGCGGCGGGAATTGAGCAAGCGGACGCTGCGAAAAAAGCAAAGGGGGTGACATATGTTAGCGGCGCGGAATCCCTGAGTGCAAATGCGCCGAAGCCGGTGCGGCCATCCTCTTCGATAAGCAGAGCTGATTCCCTAGCGTTGTTTAGATTGGCGGGTGACCTTTTTTATGGTCCTGATGTTATTCGCCCGGGAGATAAAAATGTTATTGCGCTGCTTCAGAGAAATACTAACGAAAAACTTCCTGTTGGATCGTTTCTTGGCAGTAAAACACCAGTAAGCGGGGTGCAAGTCGATAGCGCCGCGACAAGTGGGAAGATGCTGGCTTATTACAATAGGGGCGGAGGCTTCAATCCTAACAGTGCGGAGATCAAGTTGATTAAAGTTCCGAAGGAACTGTCGGAGGCAGAGGGGCGTGAAGGGCGTGAAGGGTGTAAAGGGTATAAAGGGCGTAAAGAGCTGAGAGAGCTGGCGGCCAACCCTGATAATATGAAATTTGAGGAGGGGTTGCGGGCGCTCCCGGCGTTGTTGAGTATTGTTGAAGCCCAGCGTATCAACACCGGAAGAGGACGGGCTAGGCTCAAAGATGAACCGTTTACTCATGATGATGTTTGGGCGCTTAAGACGGCGTTGAGGCAGGTTATTGATAAAGTTGAGTATGACCTTAGACCCGGCGCGGCGGGCATTGATGATAAGGCGTATCGTGGTGATCAATTTGCTACGCAAACAGTGAGTGATGAGTTTGATAGTGCGACGGTGTGTGGCCCTGAGGTAACGTCAACGCCAACGCCAACGCAAAATGCGCAGAATGATTTTGACCGCGCGGCGAGAAAGTCTTGTGATGGGTCACGTATACAAGTTGAGGGCGCTTCAAATGCAATTGGCAGTAAGTTGTCAAATCGTCTAATACCGCTGGATAAGCCGAAAGATGACAAAGAGGTAACGCCGGGATTGAATGCCGAGCTTAAGCCGCAGCCGGAATAAACGGACTGTGATGGGCTTTTTTGCCTGTGTTAAAATACGTCTTTTACTTTCTTTCTTCATAAATGCGCTGGGTCGCGCTATTGTTAATTCATATGTGTTAATGACGAAGGTTTAAACAATTCTCATGTCAGATTTACCGCCTCCACCCGCTGAAAATAAGCTTACAAGCGAGCATTTCGAAGAATTTAAAGAAGCGCTGGAGATTTTTTATATCCTGGCGAATATTAGTGGCCGTGTGAAGTTTACGCAGGCTTGGCCGGTGGCGGCCGAGCATGTGCTGGGGGCTGAGCTGATTGGGTATGATGAAGAGGGCGCGCCAGATAGAGAGCGGCGGACAGAATTGGAACAAGAGGCCGAGGAGCGGCGACTGGAGCTGTTGTCTTTTATGGAGACGGTTGAAGAAGATAGCGTTCAACAGGGTGCGCTGCAGGTTGATTTTGTAAAAGGGGCTATTGAAAAAATGGGCCGGCCGATTGCGCTTTTGATTTATGGGCAAAAGATTGTTGATAGGTTTATACCGCCTTTGGCGGGTGAAGGGGATGCAGCTGGAGGGGCCGCAGCGCCGGGGCCGCAAGCCGCCGGATCAGCTTATGAGGTTGAAAAAACACCTTCTGCGCCTGAGGTAAAACCGATAGAGACTGCTCCACCATCGACAGATGAAGCGCTATCGCCATTATCGCAGGAGGCCCCTAAGCTGCCAAACGCGGGGGTTCCTGATGGGGCATCTTTAGATTCTCTCGATGATATTAAGCCGATTGATATGATGCCGGCGCCCGGTTCTCCACCGACGGCGCCGCAGGTGGAGGATATGCAGCAACCGGAGCCGGAGCCACGGGAGCCAGAGGTGCAGGATATAGCGCCGTCGCCGGAAGTTTCCCCGGTGGCGCCGCAGATACAAAACATGCAACAGTCAGAGGCTCCACCACAGCAGGTGCCTCCGTTGACTGCTCCCAGAGAGGAGCCGTTAGCGCAAGACTCACCATCGCAAATACAAGAGCCAGCGCCACGGGTTCCGTCGTTTGAAGCGTCGGATGGACCGGCTGCTCAGCCTGTAGAGACTTCCTCACCGGTTCTTGATCCATCGGCACCAGCTGGCGGCGGGGGGCCGGAGATCATTCTTACGGCAGGGCAGCAGCCACCGTCACCGAATCAGGAGCCGCAAGTACACCAGCCCGCACCTGTTGAAAGTCCGACGCCGTCGCTTACTTCGCCGACGGTCTCACCAGGCTCTCCGCCAATGACGTTTGTACCGGGGAAAGAGGGGAAGGATGATGCTGATAAAGACAAAGAACCGCCGCCCGAGGATGGGCAGGGGCAATCTTAAGCAGAGTTTTTCGCTGGCCGGGTTTGATAAATACACATTAAAATGAGACCAATAAGGAACACCGCGCCGGCCTGATGCGCCGCGGCAATATGGATGTGAACGCCAGAGAGCAGCGCGCCAATGCCCAATCCCATTTGAGCTAGAGCCATAAGCGCGGCAGCGTGCAGCGCGCGGAATGTTTTTTGTTTAAGGGCGCCGTGCAGCCAAAGACTGAGGACAACAATGACGCTGGTTACGGCGAGCCAACGGTGGGCGAATTGGACGGCGCTGTGGTTTTCAAGCATGTTCATCCATGCCGTATCGTATTTCCAAAAGTCCGGGGGAAGCCACCCGCCGCCCATTTTGGGGAAGCTGTCATTGTAGACGAGCCCGGCATCGAGCCCGGCGGTAAATGCACCCCAAATCATGGTCATTATAATAAAGGCCAGGGCGAGCCAGCCATGAAGATTGAGCGCGCGGTTACCGAAACGACGCGTTTTGATTGTGAGGGAGAGGCCTAGCCAGATTAGTGCGGAAAAAATGAGGAAGGCCAGAGAGAGATGGGCGGCAAGGCGGTAGTGGCTGACGGCCGGTTGATCTATCAGGCCGCTTTTGACCATATACCAGCCCATTAAACCCTGAAGCCCCCCTAAAATTAAAAGGGCGAAGAGTTTGGGGTGATAGCCATGGGGAATCATTTTACGGGTCCAGAAAAAGATAAGGGGGAGGGCAAAAACCAACCCGATTGTGCGTCCCCAAAGCCGGTGCAACCATTCCCAAAAGAAAATGGTTTTGAAATCGGTGATCTCCATCCATGAATTTTTTTTCTGATATTCGGGTGTTTCACGATACAGATCGAAAACGCGGCCCCATTCGCCGTCGTTTAAAGGCGGCAGCGCTCCAATAAGGGGGCGCCATTCCACCATCGACAGGCCGGATTCACTGAGCCGGGTTATCGCGCCGATGACCATCATAGCAAACACCATGAAGGCGGAAAAAAACAACCAGATCGCAATGGCTCTTGGATTTTTGACGGATTTTGTGTGAGAGGTTTGGCTGGGCATGTCTTTTTCAATTGCTTCGTTATCTGCAGGTACTATGCTTTGTTGAAGTGTAATTACAAGAAAATTTGATGATGGCCAGTTTTGATTTTGTTGAATGTGCCGCCAAATCTTACCGTTTTGTTTGGGAACGGCGGGAGGATGTTTTGCGGCTGTCGGCCATGGTGGTGGCGGTTAAAATTTTACTTTTTGTGAGTTTTGTTGTGTTTGATGTGCACGAAGATGTGCTCCGTCAGGGGTTGTTTTTGCTGCCGTCTTATTTTCTCGAAGGTTGGGTGATTGCGCATTTGATGATCATGGCGCTGCACCATGATGATCTTAATGCGGATCAGAAATCTAGCATATTGCCGGGGCCAGAGACGTTAGAAAAACATATTAAAGCCAGCATGATTGTTTATGTTTTGATTAAGCTGATTTTGTCGTTTGTCACGGGGATGACCTATGGCGGGGTTCAACAGCTTCCTGATGCGCCGCCGCCGGACCCGAGTTTGCAGACATTTTTTATGGCTGTGATGTTGATTGCTTTTTCGATTTGGGCGTTCCGGTTTTTATGGATTTATATTCCTGTGGTTATGGGGCGCAGTGTGTTTGAATTTTTGGACACGTTCAAATCGTTCATGTCCTCGTTTAATTTTTTAGGGGTATGGGTGATGTGTTTTGTGCCGCTTGTTTTGCTGCTCCTTATTCTCTCTCAAGCTTTTGGAATGATAGCAGGGGGGCTTGGATTTGATGAAAAATCGGTTGTTTTTGGCAGCGGTATGGCCGCCATTCAGGCGTTGATTGATTATCTGATGGCGCTGGTTTCCAGTATCGGCATAGCCTATGGCGTTTATTCCGTGTTTAAGGGCGAGAATAAAAAGACGGCCATCTGGTAAAGGGTTTCGATGAAAATTTATGTGACAGACCTTAAAGGTAAGGAGCACGCGCTGGAGGCACTTGAGGGTTGGCGGGTGATGGAGATTATCCGTGAGCATGGGTTGCCGATTAAGGCCGAATGCGGCGGAGCGTGTGCGTGCGCGACGTGTCACGTTTATGTGGATGAGGCGTGGGTTAATAAATTATCAGCTAAGCGAGAAGACGAGGAAGCGATGTTGGATGAGGCATTTGATTTGCAGGATAATTCGCGGCTGTCGTGCCAGATTATTATGGATGAAGAGCTCGATGGGTTTAAGGTGAAGCTGGTTTCGTCAGGTTAATTACTGCAGCGTTCCCATCCAATCAGCGTTGCGGTAGTCGCTGGAGGTGATGATTTTACGCTTGGCGACATAGACTGAGTGCAGTTTACCCTCGATCTCGCGGGTCCAAAAATCCAAAAAATTATGAAGATGAGGGAATTTGGGGGCAATGTCGTAATCTTGCCAGATGAATTCTTGCAGGATTTCCTGATAATCCGGTAGATGGTAGATGATTTTCGCTGTTGTTAGGCGATAATCTTGTAATTGTTTTGTTAAATCAGCCATTTAACCTCCTGCTTTTTCTTGCGTTCGGCGGGCCTTAAGGCCTTCTTATGCTCTCATTTCACAGAGATATTTTATCTCATCCATGTTTAATTATATATGGGAATTCTTGCGAAAGCCTTAATCATCAACAGTTTTGGAGATTTATATATTTTGCCGAAAAAACTTGAAAAAAGCCTATAGAGCGCCTATATCTACTCTGCCTTTGTAAAATTGAGTTAAAATGGCTCTAGCAAAGGCGTTGGAGGGGGTTTTGAACCTGGCCTCGTATGAGGCAGATAGAAACCCTGCTTGTTATCAACCAAACTAAAAGGAGAAAGTCGAAATGGCTAAGACCAAATTTCGCCCCCTACATGACCGCGTTCTCGTCCGCCGCGTTGAAGCGGATACCAAAACTGCTGGGGGGATTATTATCCCTGATACAGCGTCTGAAAAGCCTATGGAAGGTGAAATTGTTGCCGCCGGTAACGGTCACGTAAACGATAATGGCGATGTTCGTCCATTAGACGTTAAGACAGGTGATAAAGTTGTCTTTTCTAAATGGGCTGGCACGGAAGTTACGATTGACGGTGAGGAACTCATGGTCATGAAGGAATCCGATATTATTGGTGTGATTGCGGCATAAGCCCCCACCCTAATAAAAATCGAAAACAAACTATAAAGAACGTAGATTTAAAAAGGAAAATATAATGTCTGCAAAAGATGTAAAACTGGGCGCTGATGCCCGTGAAGATATGCTCGCCGGGATCAACATCCTTGCGAATGCTGTTAAAGTAACGCTCGGCCCTAAAGGCCGTAACGTTATAATCGAAAAAAGCTTTGGCGCGCCGCGCACGACGAAAGACGGCGTGACTGTTGCTAAAGAAATCGAACTTTCAAACAAGCGCCAGAATACTGGTGCGCAGCTGATCAAAGAAGTGGCTTCTAAAGCCAATGATCATGCCGGTGACGGTACAACGACTGCGACTGTTCTTGCGCAAAGTATTGCCAATGAAGGCGCGAAGGCGGTTTCTGCGGGTCGCAATCCCATGGATCTGAAACGCGGTATTGATTTGGCCGTTACTAAGGTTGTTGAAGATCTTGCCAAGCGCGGTAAGAACGTCAAAGGCAATGACGAGATCAAACAAGTTGGTACGATCTCTGCCAATGGTGAAGAATCAATTGGTGCGTTGTTGGCTGAGGCGATGGATAAGGTTGGTAACGAGGGCGTTATCACTGTTGAAGAAGCCAAGTCTTTGGAAAACTCGCTGGAAGTTGTTGAAGGCATGCAGTTTGACCGTGGTTATCTGTCTCCTTACTTCATCACTGATGCAGAGAAGATGCAGGCTAATCTTGAAAATCCATATATCTTGCTCAATGAAGGCAAGCTTTCCAATCTTCAGGCTCTTGTGCCGATTTTGGAAGCGGTTGTTCAATCTTCCCGTCCACTTTTGATCATTGCTGAAGATGTTGAGGGCGAAGCCCTTGCGACTTTGGTTGTGAACAAATTGCGCGGCGGTCTTAAGATTGCTGCTGTTAAGGCGCCTGGATTTGGTGATCGCCGTAAAGCGATGCTGGAAGATCTTGCGCTTTTGACCGGTGGTCAGGTGATTTCTGAAGATCTTGGTATCAAGCTGGAAAGCGTAACGCTGGATATGTTGGGTACAGCCAAGAAAGTGACGATTACCAAAGACGATACGGTTGTTGTTGACGGCGCTGGCGACAAGAAAGACATTGAAGCACGCTGCGAGCAGATTCGTACGCAGGTTGAAAACACTGACTCTGACTATGATAAAGAGAAATTGCAGGAGCGTTTGGCTAAATTGTCAGGCGGTGTTGCTGTTCTACGCGTAGGCGGCGTTACCGAAGTTGAAGTGAAAGAACGCAAAGACCGCGTTGATGACGCTTTGCACGCTACGAGAGCCGCCGTTGAAGAAGGTATTATCGCCGGTGGCGGGACTGCGCTTCTTTATGCAACGAAGGTTCTTGAAGACCTTACAGGTGACAATGATGACCAGAATGTTGGTGTTGAAATTGTTCGCCGCGCATTGCAAGCGCCGATCCGTCAGATTGTTGAAAATGCGGGCGGTGAAGGCTCCGTTGTTGTTGGCAAGCTTTTGGAGCAAGAAGACACTGACTTTGGTTTTGATGCTCAAAAAGGCGAGTTCACGGATCTTGTGAAGGCCGGTATTATCGATCCTGTTAAGGTTGTGCGTACAGCTCTGCAAGATGCGGCATCTGTATCAAGCCTGTTGATCACTACCGAAGCGATTATCACTGAAGCCCCGTCTGAAGATAAAGGCGGCGCAGCTGGTGGCGGCATGGGCGATATGGGCGGTATGGGCGGTATGGGCGGAATGCCCGGCATGATGTAAAACTCTGCCCTTTTTACCTTTGATTTCGTCAAGGGGCTTTCTGCGGGTCGCGCTTAGGTTTCTAAGTTTACGATCCTCGAAAGCCCCTTTTCTTATCAAATGAAAAAATGCCTGTCGTTTTATTTCGATCCTCAAAACATCTTTGCCTAACCAGACGAAGAAAATCCTTCGCTTTATAAAAGCCTATAAAGAATAAACAAAAGGCCGTTCATATGAGCGGCCTTTTTTGTTTGTGTTTTGTGTATATATTAAGTGGCTTCGAGTAAGTGTAGGTGTACACCATTTTCTTCTATGCTGTGCCTTGCAGTGAATCCATCCGTTTTAGCCCATTGAAGAAAAGTATCTTTCTCTACTTTTGGAGAGCTTTGAATTAGATATTCCTTTGGCCCTCCATTGTCCTTGAAATCGAGGGTTAGATACATCAACAATACTTTGCTGTTCGTATCAAATTCTTGGCGAAAGATCGTTTTTTCAGTGTCTATATTCGTATATGTAGTGTCTCTTTTGATTCTGTGTGCGAAGTTGCAAAACATGTTTGCCAGTCCAGCATAAGCATGCTCTATTTTTTTAGGGTCAGTGTTACCATCGTGGGTCGCTATGAAAAAATCACCCTTAGATAAAGATTTGCGAATTGACTTTATGTTGGCTCTTATTTGTTTTTCTGGTCTTAGTATTCTTAAATTCTTATCTCGTTCGATCGCTACATTTAGAAATGTTCCGCCAAACATCGTTACAACTCTTTTTGCTTCGGTTGCGCCTTCTAATGAAATATTGAAGCCGTCAAAGGCGTCTTTAACTGTTGCCGATTTTGTTATGTTGGGTCGTTTTTCTTCGAGAATTTTCAGAGCGTCATTGCTGTATTGTGTACTGATATCGATAACATGCAAGTTTATAACGCTTTGAAAAAGTCCCGTCACTATTAGATCTTTTTGTTCAAAGGAAGCTGTATCACCAACTCCTAAATATCCAAGTACAACAGGTTCATCTACAATATCGGCTACTTTTGTGGCAGCTTCTTTTGCTAAGTTGACTTCGGCATTGTAGATGTAATATTCGGGGTGCTCTTTTAGGAACTTAGTCCATAAAGAGGAGCCTTTTACGGGGTCATTCACTGTCTTTGGGTCAGAGTATAACCATCTTCCCAAACCGCCGGCCTGTTTACCCATTTTTACTGCAATGACATCATGGGTGAAAAGTTCATTCCAATCGATGATATTATCAGCTATTTCTTTGTTATTTGCACCTGTGGTGGCCATTGCTTAAACTCAGTTTGTTGTTGTTTTTGATATTTTCCAGATTTTGTCAAATTCATTTTTATAGAAGGCCGCTATTGCCGGGCTTTCGATTACGTACACATAAACATCATTGTCTTCAAAATTGATTAAAGCGGTATGGTCCGCAAAGACGTAGTAACAGATGCTGCTGAAACTTTCAGGGTCTAGCCATCTGTATTCGGCATATTGAGCGGCAACAAAGTTTTGGTCGCCCTCTTCAATTATGATTTTGTATGAAACGCGAAGCTGTGACATGCGTTCCAAATGTGTTTGTGCGTAATCACCTGCCCATTCTATGAATGCGCTTTCATTCACATTATTGGCCAGAACTGTTTTGTCGCTTGTTGTCGCAAGTGTTTCGTAAACATAATTTAAGAACTCAGCGAATTGACTTCCTCCAGCGAATGTGACGACATTCCCTTCTGGTCGTTTTCGTAGTCCTGTTTTATCAATGAATTCAATTCCTGCCTTATCAAATGCGCTTTCAATTTTTGTCAGGGTTTTAGAATTGGGCTGGTTGGTGCCATTTTCTATGCGGGCGATACCGGTCTGTGACAGATCAGCTTTTTTAGCCAGATCATGCTGGTTCCACCCCAATAGAGCTCTTGCTGCTCTGATTTGTTCAATCGTTGGCATTGTTTATTTCAATCCTTTAAATCGGTATATTCCACGCCTGTATATGTATGATGCCAAATCTATAATCTCCTTTCCGCCATTTGTCCAGTTTTTTTTTCATATGGAAAACATTTTTTGTTATAAAATACTTCTTTTTATGCATTTTCTATACCTTTTGCTTGACAGTCAGATATTAAGTGCTATAAAAGAGGTACAAAGCTGACAATTTATACGAGAAATATGGCTTCTCTCCTGTCTTTTGTATGGGTCAGCTTTTGAATCCCCACACACGTAACTACTTTGTCGGCCGGATTTATCCGGTCGACCTTTCTTTCGTACGAAGAGTCTTGAAGATTTCATATATACCCTTAATGTTCTGAATTATGCCTGAATTACCTGAAGTTGAAATTGTTTGCCGCGCACTTGAGCCTGCCATGGTTGGGCGGCGCACGGAGCGGCTGGTTTTTAATCGGCCAAATTTACGTTTCTCCTTGCCGCAAGGCCTGCCTGCGCAGTTAAAGGGACAGTGTTTTCAATCAGTAATGCGGCGGGGTAAGTATATTGTTGTTATGGCTGAAAATGGCTACGGCTTTGTTTTGCATCTTGGCATGTCGGGCGCTATCCGCATTGAGGCTTCACCCGAAGAAAGGCAGGCGCAAAAACACGATCATGTTGAGCTGTTTCTGGAGGATGGCCCGCGCGTTGTATTGAACGACCCGCGGCGCTTTGGGTTTTTGGAAGCATTGGAGGAAAAGAGCTGGAAAAACTATCCGGCGTTTGCCGCGATGGGGCCGGAACCTTTAGGGAATGATTTTAACGGCCCTGCATTGGCGCAGGCTATAAGTGGACGGCGGGCAGCGATTAAGGCGGCGCTTCTTGATCAGAAAATTGTTGCCGGGATAGGTAATATTTATGCGTGTGAGGCGCTATATATGGCGGCAATCGATCCGCGCCGCGGCGCCGGTGATTTAAGCGCGGATGAGTGTGAAAAATTGGTGCGTGCAATCAAGCAGGTTTTATTAAAGGCGATAGAGGCCGGGGGATCATCTTTGCGAGATTATAAGCATACGGATGGGAAGCTTGGGTATTTCCAGCATCAATTTGCTGTGTATGACCGCGAGGGAGAAACCTGCCGAACCTGCGATTGTGATAGAATAAAGACGGGCGGCGTGCAAAGAATTGTTCAAGGGGGCCGCTCAACATTTTATTGTCCGGAAAAACAAACATGATAAGCGCTATGCGTATTTTTATTTTAACAGGTTTGGTTTTGGCTCTTGGGGGCATGGAGAGTTTTGCGCAGGACGTGCAGTTTTTTGAAGGCCTGCAGGATGTTCCCCTGATGCCGGGTTTGACCGAACATACCGGCGATACATTGTTCTATGATAAGCCCGGCGGGCGGGTTGTGGAGTTGGTGGCGGATATGGACGGTTTTTCGCAAGAGGCGGTGCAGGAATATTATCTATCGGCGCTGCCGCAATTTGGTTGGAAAAATACGGCCCCGAATAGCTTTTCTAGGCAGGGAGAATCACTAGAACTCGCCTTTGAAGCGGATGAGGGGGTTAATTTGCTGAGAGTTTTAGTGCAGCCACGGTGATTCGGGACCCTATAAACGGCTATGAGATTATGTTTGCGGGCAAATGTGCCAAGATTCTCTTTATATTAAAAAAACTATGATTTCCTTGACAAGTTAGTCTTACGCAGCGTATACCTCTTCGATCTCTGATATATAAGAGATTGAGCCGAAATTTTCGGTCAAATATTTAAGTTTTAGAGACGATTAAAAAGGTTTAAAAAATGGCAAATCATAAGTCATCAAAGAAGAGAATTCGCCGTAATGCGAAGCGCGCAGAGGTTAATAAATCTCGCGTAAGCCGCATGCGCACATTTATTAAAAAAGTCGAATCAGCGATTATGGCTGGTGATGCTAAGGCTGCTGATGAAGCGTTGAAAGATGTTCAACCTGAAGTCAGTAGAAATGTTTCAAAAGGTATTCTGCATAAAAATACGGCTGCCAGAAAAATTTCTCGATTATCTTCTCGCATAAAAGCTCTTAAAAAAGTTGCTTGAAGTTAACCAATAAAGCGCGAAAGTTTAGTAGCGTTTCTAATATCTACTTGAAGAATATAGATGATTTTATTTAGTCCTTTGGAACATATTCCGAAGGACTTTATTGTGTTTAAAAATCAGAAATA
Source organism: Alphaproteobacteria bacterium (assembly GCA_021776025.1). Taxonomy (GTDB): domain Bacteria; phylum Pseudomonadota; class Alphaproteobacteria; order Micavibrionales; family Micavibrionaceae; genus TMED27. The sequence goes on along the minus strand of JAJFGR010000022.1, from coordinate 34,700 downwards.
TAAGAAAATTTCTTTTTTCATTTTCTTGTTTTGTTCGTATTGCGTCCACATATTTTTTTAGTGTAGGGTTATTTTTATCGCAGCAATTGAGAGGCATTTTTCGTTTTTAAAATGTTTGCGTTTAGGGGCCATTTGGGCACGGCAGTTTGAATGCCGGAGTATGTCAAAATGTGTCTAAACCTCCTAATGGAGGGGTTGGGGATTAAGAACCGCTAAGTTAAATACAGATAGAATTTTGTAGGTCAGCTTTTTCGGTTCACAAACTCAAAAAATTTAAAAGATCGTAGTTGAAAGACCGATGCGGCCAGTGAGTACTGATTTCCGCAAACCCCTTTCCTTTGCCTATTGTCAGGCATTGATGATCTGAAGCTGAAGTTTATATGTGTAACCTTTAATCGTGGAGAGAAGAAAAAATGTCAGACTTGGGTGGAAAATCCGTCGCACTTATACGCGGCAACGCTGAATACCAGGAAGCATCATTAGAGCCGAGTGCGGAAGTAATGAAGCTTTGGAAAAAAGTGCATAATGATATGCGATCTGAATTTGGTGAAGCGATTTTCCGCAGTTGGTTAAAACCCCTGACACTTCAGGCATTTTATCACGGTACTATGGAGGTGTCTGTTCCCACTCGTTTCATGCGCGACTGGATTCAGAATCACTATGCTGAGCGTATTCTTGCTATGTGTGTTGAAGTAAGTGGTAGTGGTGACGAAGAGATTAAGCGTTTGCAGATCGTTGTTGTACAAAATGCGATTGTTGATGATGAGCCAGAAGCTGAACAGCCATCAAAAGCTAACCAGAATAAGAAACTTGATATTTCTGAAGTTTCCTCTCCTTTAGATGAGCGTTTTACGTTTGATACGTTTGTTGTTGGCAAGCCGAATGCATTGGCTCATGCGGCGGCGCGCCGGGTTGTTGAAAGTGCGGCTATTCCGTTTAATCCCCTCTTTATATATGGCGGCGTTGGTCTGGGTAAGACGCATTTAATGCACGCGATTGCGCATGCCATTGAAGAACAGTCGCCGGAAAAGACCGTGATGTATCTTTCGGCTGAGAAATTTATGTATCAGTTTGTGAAAGCTTTGCGCAGCGATTCAACAATGACGTTTAAGGAGATGTTCCGCAGTGTTGATGTGTTGATGATGGATGATATTCAATTCATCGCCGGTAAAGAATCTACACAGGAAGAATTTTTTCATACGTTTAATGCGCTGGTTGATCAGAATAAACAGATTATTATTTCTGCTGATAAATCACCGAGTGATTTGGCAGGGCTTGATGAACGCCTGCGCTCACGCTTGGCTTGGGGGTTGGTCGCTGATATTCACCCAACGACTTATGATTTACGTCTTGGCATTTTGCAGACAAAGCGTGCGCAGCTTGGCGCCGATGTGCCGGACAGTGTGCTTGAGTTTTTAGCGCTGAAAGTGACGAGCAATATTCGTGAACTTGAAGGGGCGTTGAACCGGATTGTCGCGCACGCTGATGTGTCTCGTCAGGACATAACGTTGGAAAGCACACAAGAAGTATTGCAGGACCTTCTGCGTGCTCATGATCGCCGAATTACGATTGATGAAATTCAACGTAAAGTGGCCGAACATTATAATTTGCGGATGTCTGATATGCACTCGGCGCGCCGGGCTCGTAATGTTGCAAGACCAAGACAAGTAGCGATGTATCTGGCAAAACAGCTCACTGCGCGGAGCTTGCCGGAAATTGGCCGTAAATTCGGTGGCCGTGACCATACAACGGTTATGCATGCGGTACGCAAGGTTGAGGAGTTGATGGAAGAAGATGCGCAAATTGCACAAGACGTAGATGTGGTGCGTCGCGCTCTAACAGGTTGACATTTAAGACAAAATTTTAAAGTAAGGGCGCGGAATTTCTCCTTTTTCCGCGCTTTTTTTATGGGCAAAAGCCTTTGACTTAAAGGGGTGGGGTAATTACTGTTTAGCTTATGACACACACAATAGAAGAGGTTCGGGCGCTCTATAATCGTCCGCTTTTGGATCTGATTTATGATGCGGCGAGTGCGCATCGCGAGAACCATGATCATCATGAAATGCAAATGTGCACGTTGCTGTCGATTAAGACCGGCGGGTGCATGGAGGACTGCAAATATTGTAGCCAGTCCATTCATAATAATGCGGATCTTGAAAAAGAAGTTTTGATGAAAACGGCAGAGGTGTTGGCGCAAGCGAAAGCGGCGAAGGAAGCTGGATCAACACGGTTTTGTATGGGGGCTGCCTGGCCGCGCGTAATGGATGGTAAAGCGTTTGACCGGGTTTGTGACATGGTTAAAGGTGTTTCTGATATGGGCATGGAGGCGTGCTGCACACTTGGTATGCTTACCGAGGACCAGGCCCACAAATTAAAAGAAGCCGGGCTAACCGCGTATAATCACAATCTTGATACGTCCGAAGAATTCTACGATAAAATTATTACGACCCGCACCTATCAAGACCGTCTAGACACTTTGGCTAATGTGGCGAAGGCCGGTATTTCCGCGTGTTGTGGCGGAATTTTGGGCCTGGGTGAGAGCGAAGAAGACCGTATTAGTTTGCTCCATACTTTGTCGAATTTAGATCCGCAACCAGAAAGCGTGCCGATCAATATGCTGGTGCCCGTGGAAGGGACGCCTTTGGGAACGCTCGAGCCGCTGGATATTTTTGAATGGATTAGATGCATTGCCGTGGCGCGTATTTTGATGCCCAAAGCGATGGTGCGGTTATCGGCAGGGCGATTAGAGATTTCGAAAGAGGCGCAAGCCATGGCGTTTATGGCCGGCGCGAATGCTATCTTTACTGGGGAGAAGCTTCTCACGACAGCAAACCCGGAATCTGATTTTGATTATGAGTTACTAGGCGCGTTGGGTATAAAACCGCGCGAGCCGTATAAATATGATGAAAAACTTTCAGAAAAAGCTGAAGCAGCTTAAAGACAAAAATCGATTTCGTTCGATGAGTCTTCCCGCTGGTGTTGATCTGACCTCGAATGATTATTTGGGGCTGGCTGGGCATCCGCAATTACGCGAAGCGGCGATCGCATTTTTGCAAGATGGTGGAGCTATTGGTGCGGGCGGTTCGCGGCTTCTACGGGGGCATACAGACGCTCATGCTTCTTTGGAAGAGTTTGCAGCAACGTATTTTGTTGCACCGAAAACGCTATATTTTTCGAGCGGGTTTCAAGCCAATAGCGCCCTGTTTCAAACGCTTCCTTCGCGCCATGACACAATAATTTTTGATGAATATATTCATGCGAGTGCGCGCGAGGGAATTCAGAATTCTTATGCGCAGCATATTCGAGTCTCGCATAATAAGGTAAGCGCTTATGAAGACGCATTGCGGAGTGTAAAAGCGCAGCAAAAAGGTGCGGTATGGATTGCGGTGGAGTCGGTTTATTCGATGGATGGGGATGTCGCGCCGCTGAATGAGCTGTATGCACTGGCGAAAAAATACGATGCGATTTTGGTGATTGATGAAGCGCACGGCACGGGTATTTTTGGACTGAACGGCAAAGGTGTTTCTGAAAAAATTATTACGGCACATGGGTATGAACGGATCATTACGCTACATACTTGCGGGAAAGCTATTGGAGTTGCTGGCGGGCTGGTTTGTGCCTCCGAAGAGGTGATTGATATGATGGTGAATGGTGCGCGCGGGTTTATTTATTCGACAGCGCCGCTGCCATTGCAAGCGCATTTGGTACAAAAATCTTTGGAGTTGATTGCTTCCCAAGAAGGACAAGAAAGACGCGAAAAACTTTTTACATTGTCAAAAAAAGCGCAGCAATTTTTCGGCGGAAGTGGAACGCATATCGTGCCGATATTGCTGGGCAGCGATGAGCATGCGGTTGATATTGCGAGTATGCTGCAGCAAAAAGGATATGACATTCGCGCGATCCGTCCGCCGAGCGTGCCGGAAGGTACGGCGCGGTTGCGGCTCTCTCTGGGCGCGGATTTGGATGAAAATACACTTGATCAATTTGCTGCGGATTTAACGCCGTTGCTGGACGAAAGGGCTGCGTAAATGAGTAACACATGCATTATTACAGGAACGGATACGGATGTAGGCAAGACGGTTGTTGCCGCGATGCTGACGCTGGCATTGGGCGGGACATATTGGAAGCCGATTCAATGTGGCATTGAAGGTGGGGTGGACACCAAAGCCGTGCAGAAAATGACGGACTTGCCGAATGAAAGGTTTTTGCCGGAGAAATATGTTTTTAGTGAAGCTTTGTCGCCGCACCGTGCGGCGGAGATTGATGATAGCCGGGTGGATGTTGATAGTTTGATTATCCCTGAACATACATCAGAGCTTGATGGGCCGCTTATCATTGAAGGGGCAGGCGGGTTGATGGTGCCGCTAACACGGGGGAATCTGCTGGTGAATTTGTTCAAGAAATGGAATGAAGATGAGAGGGTTCCGGTGATTTTGGTGGCACGGACGGGCTTGGGGACGATTAATCATACATTGTTATCGCTGGAAGCGTTATGGAGCCGCAAGATTCCGGTGCATGGGATTGTTTTTGTGGGTGATGAAAACGAAGACAATATGCAAACCATTGCAGGTTTTTCAGAAATAAAAGTGCTTGGGCGGCTTCCAATGCTTGACTCTTTGGACGCAAAAAGTTTGACTAACGCCTTCGATCAAAATTTTAGTTTAGATGATTTTTAGATGAGCAATCGCGTTTCACCGATCTGGCATCCTATGACCCAGCACAAGCTTTCCCAGTCTGCGCTGCATGTCGACCGTGGCGAGGGCTCTTATCTGCATTTGCGCGGCGGGCGCAAGATTTTAGACGGGATTTCAAGCTGGTGGGTGAATACGCATGGGCATTGTCATCCGAAAATTGTTGAGGCGGTGCGCGAGCAGGCCGGCAAGCTGGAGCAGGTGATTTTTGCAGGTTTTACGCATGATCCGGCGGAGAAGCTGACCCGTAAATTGCTTAACAGCGTAAATCATTCGTTTCAGGGTGCGCTCAAAGATGGCGGCGGCAAGAAGCTGGATTTTGTATTTTATTCCGATAGCGGATCGACAGCGGTTGAAGTGGCGCTGAAAATGGCGATTGGTTTCCATGAAAATAAGGGCGAAAAGCGCCATAAGGTGATTGCACTGGATGGTGGGTATCATGGCGATACGTTCGGGGCGATGTCGGCCGGATCGCGCGGGGTGTTCAATGAACTTTATGAGCCATTCCTGTTTGATGTGAAGCATATTCCGTTTCCGAAGCAGGGCGGTGAGGCTCGCAGTTTACAATGGCTTGAAAAATGGCTGGCGAAATATGGCAGCGAGACAGCGGCCTTTGTGTTTGAGCCGATTGTGCAGGGCGCGGCGGGCATGCGGATTTATTCGTCGAAGCTGCTTAATAAAATGGCGTTGATGTGCCGTGAGGCAGGCGTTCTCTTGATTGCTGATGAGGTAATGACCGGTTTCGGCCGTACGGGGACAATGTTCGCGTGCGAGCAAGCCGGGATTATTCCTGATCTGCTATGTCTGTCCAAAGGGCTGACCGGCGGGTTCCTGCCGATGGGCGCGACTCTGGCAACCAAAGAAATTTACAAAGCGTTTTATCATGACGATAAGGCCAAGCAGTTCTTCCATTCGACGTCTTTCACGGGGAACCCGATGGCGTGCGCAGCGGCGTTGGCGAGCCTCGAGATCTGGGATGAAGAACCGGTGATGGAGCGGATTAAAGCCATTGAAGAATGTCATGTTAAAGCTGCAGGTTGGTATGCCGCGCGGCCGGATGTGCTAGATGTGCGGGTGAAGGGCACGATTTTTGCCATGGATATTGCCGATGATGTCAGTGGGTATCTGTCTGGCATCGGCAGCGAAATTTATGATTTTATGCTGGAGAATGACATTCTCTTGCGCCCGATTGGCAACACGGTTTATATATTGCCGCCATACTGCATAGAAAAAGAAGATTTGGAGCGTATTTATGAAACCCTCTGGCGATCCTTGGACAGCTTCCGGAATGAAGGATTTCAACAAGCCGCATGAGGCTGGCGTTCGCGCATTTCTTCAAGCTCTTGTTCACGATCCACGTACCCACGCAAAATTTTTGAATATGCTGAGTATGCTCGAGCATATGGGTAGCCGTAAAATCATGGTGAGCCAAATGAAACGCCCGGAAGAGATGGATCAGGACACGCTTCAGCATTTGGCCGAAGAAGCGCGTCATGCCTATTTTTTTAAGCGTCATGCAGAGCGGGTGAATGGCTCAGCCATGAAGGGCTGGGTAGACGAAAATACCATGACTCGCGTGCCAGCGCTGATGTATTTTGGGCGCATGGATGCAGGGATTTCCAAACAGGTTGGTGAGCGCGATGCTTATGGCTGGGTGTCGTTAATTATTGAACTGCGGGCATGCTGGCTTTATGCGATTTACAACGAAGTTGTTGAAGAAGCGGGTGTGCATTTGCCGCTGAAAGGTTTGCTGGCCGAGGAAGATCATCACTTGGCGGAGATGTTTGAAATGTGCGGCGAGAATTATGATTTGCTCAAAGAGTTATCGCGTTATGAAACTGGGCTTTTTGTGAAGCTTTGGAGCGCGTTGGAAGAGGCCTATTCTTCCCATGTGGATAGCGCGAAAGCCGCATAGATTTAGGGCTTTGCCGCCAGAAACCCCTATGCTAGTATCCGATTCCCATATCACGTACGTAACGGAAGATTTTGCCATGAAACTGAGCATCGAACGCGCATCCCTTTTAAGATCCCTTAATCACGTTCAAAGCGTTGTGGAGCGCCGGAATACTATTCCTATTCTCTCAAACGTGATGATCAAGGCCGATGATGGTATGCTGTCACTGGCGACCACGGATATGGATTTAGAAATTAACGAATCAGTTGCAGCTAAAGTTAAAGATGGCGGTGCGACGACAGTGCCGGCTCATACGCTGCACGATATTGTGCGTAAATTGCCAGAAGGCAGCGATGTTGAGCTGGCGCTGAATGGCGAAGGTACGCAGATGACCGTGAAGGCCGGGCGTTCAAAATTTAAGCTTTCCTGTTTGCCGATAACAGACTTCCCGGAAATTGGTGCCGGCGAATTGCCAACAAGTTTTTCTATTCCTGCGGCGGATATGCGCGCGTTGATCGACCGGACAAAATTTGCGATGAGCACGGAAGAAACCCGTTATTATCTCAACGGTATTTATCTGCATGAAGCTGAGCAGGAAGGCGTGAAAGTTTTGCGCGCTGTGGCGACTGATGGTCACCGTTTGGCGCGTTTTGAAATGCCGCTGCCCGAAGGTTCAGCCGGGATGCCGGGCATTATTATTCCGCGTAAAACCATTGGTGAGCTGCGCAAGCTGGTTGATGAAGCGGCTGATACGATTGAGATTACACTGTCGGAAAATAAAATTCGTTTCGCTTTTGATCATGTGGTGCTGACATCGAAATTGATCGATGGCACGTTCCCGGATTATCAACGCGTTATCCCGGAAGGAAATGACAAGATTGTTGAAGTGGATGCGAAGATGCTGACTTCTGCTGTGGACCGCGTTTCAACGATTTCTGATGGAAAATCCCGCGCGATTAAAATTGCGCTGAATGGCAAGCTGATGACTGTTTCTGCAAGCTCTGCGGAGTCCGGCAGTGCAACCGAAGAGGTTGAGGTGAACGGCGAAACCGATATTGAAATTGGCTTCAATGCGAAATATCTGTTGGATATTACCTCACAAATTGAAGGTGAAGGCTGCCGTTTTACGCTGGCTGATGCGGCTTCGCCGACGATTATTCAAGATAACTCAGATCCTAGTGCGCTGTATGTGTTGATGCCGCTGCGGGTATAGTGTTTTTTTATGCGCGGTGTTTATCTTGATCTCGTGACTTATAACCCCGATGAACGCCATCCTGCGCTTTTAAAGCCAACGCTTGAAGAGTGGGAATTTTATGATGCGACTCCGTCGGAATTGGTGGTTGAGCGCATTGTTGGTGCAGATGTTATTGTTCTCAACAAAGTTCAAATTACCCGCGAAATTCTAGAACAGGCAAAAGGATTGCAGCTTATTGTGGCGGGGGCAACAGGTGTTGATAATATTGACGTTGAAGCGGCGCGTGATTTAAGTATTCTGGTTTGTAATGTGCGTGGGTACAGCACGGAATCGGTTGCTCAGCACACCTTCATGTTGATTTTGGCGCTCAGCGGATCGCTTTTTCCTTATTCAAATATGGTGCGCGAGGGAGAATGGCAAAGCAGCAAAAGTTTTTCCGTGCGCAATTTACCGTTCCACGAATTAGATGGCAAAACTTTGGGCATTTTCGGACATGGCGATATCGGCAAGGCGGTGGAGCGTATTGCCAAAGGGTTTGGGATGAAGGTTCTTATCTCTGCGCGGCGCGGCGCTGAAGCTGGGAACGGCCGGAGCGCTTTTGAGGATGTTTTGAGACAGGCTGATATTGTGAGCGTTCATTGTCCGCTGAATGATGAAACGCGCGGGATGATTGGCGCGCAGCAGATTGCGATGATGAAGAAGGATGCGAAAATTATTAATGTTTCGCGCGGGGGCATTGTTGATGAAGCGGCGCTGGCGGAAGCGCTGAAAAATGGGCATTTGTCCGGTGCGGGTCTGGATGTGCTTTCGCAAGAGCCGCCGAGCGAGGGTAACGTGCTGCTCGATAATTCTATTCCAAATCTCATCATCACGCCGCATACGGCATGGACGAGTGATGAAGCGCGTCTGCGGATGTTTGAGCAGATTGCGGCGATTATTGAAGCGTTTAAAGTCAAGCAGCCGATGAATCTTGTGGTGTAGCGAGCCTTAAGAACAGCTTGGCTCCGCGTTTCTTTTTAACGGCTTTTTGCATTCTATTTTTCTGATCAGATTATCGTTCAGGTAACAATGTCCCTGTGAAGAGTTGATCAGGGCGGCTTGCTTCACCAGCATTTGGCATTGCTGGAGCGAGCGTACAGGCACAAACAATAAGTTTTCGTAGTTTTGCAGCCACAGATGCGTGGCGGGGGTGATTTTGTCCTTTTTCTGTGCGTGCGCTTGGCTAAAAACCGAAGAAGCCGCGCATAAAAGAATAAAAAGTCCTATAATTAATTTTGTGTTCATGACGAATCTGCCTTTTTTGTTTTTCACTGGGCCATTTTCACTGGGTTTTAAAACTATATGACATTTATTCAAACTCTCAAACTCCATAACTTTCGTTGTTATCCGGGCGCGGCGCTGGAGGATTTATCTTCCGGGCTGATTGTGCTGCACGGGCCGAACGGGGCAGGGAAGACGAATGTGCTGGAGGCGGTGTCATTATTGTCGCCGGGGCGCGGCCTGCGCGGGGCGAAGAACCTTGAAATTCAGTGCCAAAGCGCCGGACAGCCTTGGGCGGTGGCGGCGAGTGTGCAAACGGATTATGGCGCTGTTCAATTGGGGACGGGGCTGGACGCGGCTACGGAAAAACGTGTGGTGCGGGTGAATGGTGAGAATGCGCGCGGGCAAAATGCGCTGGCTGAACATGTGGCGTGCGTTTGGCTGACGCCGCAGATGGACCGGCTGTTCCTCGATTCGTCTTCGCATCGGCGGCGGTTTTTAGACCGGTTGATCTTTGCGTTTGATCCCGGGCATTCTGGGCGGGTGAGCCGGTATGAAAATGCGATGCGCCAGCGCTCGAAATTGTTACAAGAAGGGGCTGCGGATCTCGTATGGCTGGAAGGGCTGGAGGCACAAATGGCGGAGACGGGTTGCGCGATTAGTGCCGCGCGGCTGGACTTTACTGCACGACTGCAAGCAGCGTGTAATTCTTCAGAAACGGAATATTTCCCCCTCGCGCATTTGCAAGCGATTGGCACGATTGAGGAGCTTTTGGAAAAGTCTTCGGCGCTGGAAGCTGAAGAAATGTTTGCGTATCAGCTCAAAGAATCGCGTGGGCATGATGGCGAGCGCGGCGGGGCGTCTACTGGTCCGCATCGTTCTGATCTTGCTGTGCGGTATGCAGCTAAGGATATGGCTGCGGATCAATGTTCGACCGGAGAGCAAAAGGCTTTACTGATTGGCATCATTATGGCGCATGCGAAGCTGATTGCGGGTGAGCGCGGATCGACGCCGATTTTGTTGCTTGACGAGGTGGCGGCGCATTTGGATAAAACTCGCCGCGGGGCCCTGTATGATTTATTGATAGAGCTTGGTGGGCAGGTTTGGCTGACGGGCACGGATGAAAATTTATTTAGCGCACTTTGTTCCCGTGCGCAGTTTTTTGAGGTTCGGAATTCTCAGCTTCATCGGGCATCACAAAAGCGTTCAGCAGCTTAAGTGCCAGATCATTTTGTTCCGGTGTGCCGATAGAAATGCGGATGCAGTTTTCAGTGTGTGGCTTATCAGAGAAGTCACGCAGGATGACATTATTTTCAGCGGCAAATTTTATAAATTCAGCAGCGTTATCCATTTCAAGTAATAAGAAATTGGCATCGCTTGGATAGATGTGTTCGATTTTATCGGATTTTTCCAGCTCTGTTCTCACCCGATTTCGTTCATCCAAAATCGTGCGGATGTTTTCTTTGGCTGTGGCGCTGATTTCTGGTGAAAGTACGTGCAGAGCGGCTTCTACCCCAGCGCACGGCAAGGGATAGGCATCGAGCCCTTTTGCTTTTACAAACTCTACAAATTCAGGGTCGCTGCTGAGGAAACAGCCCATGCGCATGCCGGCAAATGCATAAGATTTTGAAAGTGTGCGCAGAATTATCAGGTTGGGCAGGCTTTCCAGCATGCCGGCCATTGAGCCACTTTCCGAAAATTCAGCATAGGTTTCATCGAGAATGACAATGGCTTGACCTTCTGTCTCACTGCAGATTTCCTGTATTTCGGCGTGCTCAAAACTGGTGCCAGTTGGGTTATTGGGTGAGCAGATATAGATCAGCTTAATAGAATTTTGCGGATTGTAGGCGGCCTTAATGATGGCCGCTTTATCGAGATTAAAAGTTCCGTGCTGCTTTTTAAGCGGCACCTCGACGAGATTGGCGGGCATAGCATTGGCATTGACGCCATACATGCCAAATGTTGGTGGGCAGATTAGGACGCTATCTTTGTTTGGCTCGCAAAATAATTTGTTTAGAATAGCAATCGCTTCATCGGCGCCGCGAGTCATAACGATTTGATCGGCCTTTACGCCATAGGTATAGGCATAGGTTTCGGCTAGCAGTTTCGGTTGGGGCTGCGGATAGCGGTTATAACCTTCTAAGCCCGGCAATTCATACGGGTTTTCATTGGCGTTCATGAAGGTTTTTGAGTCATCTTTTGTGACTTCCATACCAGCGGAAACGTAGCCTTTCAGGTCACGATAATGGGGGCGGATTAAATTATAAATTATGTTGTTCATTTTCTTAATTATTTCAGTATCTTAAGGTGTGAAAAAACGGCAAAAAAATGCGGTTTTACACTGTCTTTCCACTGGGGCGTATGCTATACCATATACTTGCCTAAAACCAAGAGAAAATAAGGCTTTCAAAAGAATTTTAAGGAACAGAATAGCATTATGAGTGAAGCAGCAGAAGATCTAAATCCAACTGGCGGTGATAACGACGAATATGGCGCAGATTCCATTAAGGTTTTGCGCGGGCTTGAGGCGGTTCGCAAGCGCCCGGGGATGTATATTGGCGATACCGATGACGGGACGGGTCTGCACCATATGGTTTACGAAGTCGTCGATAACGCGATTGATGAATCTCTCGCGGGGTATTGTGACCGGATTGATGTGATTTTAAATGCAGATGGCTCTTGTACGGTCAAGGATAACGGGCGCGGGATTCCGGTGGATGAGCACTCGGAGGAAAAATGCTCTGCTGCGCAGGTGATTATGACCCAGCTTCATGCCGGGGGTAAATTCGATTCGAATTCCTATAAAGTTTCTGGCGGTTTGCACGGCGTTGGTGTTTCGGTTGTGAATGCACTGTCCGAATATCTTGATTTGAACATCAAGCGCGAGGGAAAAGAATGGCATATGCGCTTTAAAATGGGCGACGCCGGTGAAGATTTGGTGGCTATTCGTGATTTAGAAGACGGCGAGCGCACAGGCACGCAGGTGACATTCCTGCCGACGCCTGAAACTTTCACGATGACGGAGTTTGATTTTAAAACGCTGGAGAATCGTTTGCGCGAGCTGGCGTTCTTGAATTCCGGCGTGAATATTTATCTGTCTGATGATCGCCCGGAAAATGACGAAGAAAAGCTTGTGAGCCATCTTCATTATGAAGGCGGGATTGAGAGTTTTGTTGAATATCTCGACCGGTCGAAAAAATCACTCATCGCCAAGCCGATTTCGCTGATTTTGCATGATGATAAGAGCGATGTGACGGTGGAAGCGGCGTTGGAGTGGACGGACGCGTATCACGAAACGATGCTGTGCTTTACCAATAATATTCCGCAGCGCGATGGTGGAACGCATTTGGCGGGTTTCCGTGGCGCTTTGACACGCGTGGTTGGTAAATATGCTGAAGAAAAAGGCTTGATGAAGAAAGATAAAATCAAGCTGACTGGTGAGGATATGCGTGAGGGGATGACCTGCGTGCTGTCGATCAAAGTGCCGGATCCAAAATTCTCGTCCCAGACGAAAGATAAGCTGGTTTCATCCGAGGTGCGCCCGGTTGTGGAGAGCTCAATTGGTGAGAAGCTGTCTGAGTGGTTGGAGGAAAATCCAGCTGAAGGAAAAATTATTGTCGGGAAAATTGCCGAAGCGGCGATGGCGCGGGAGGCCGCGCGTAAAGCGCGTGATCTGACGCGTCGTAAAGGTGTGATGGATGTTTCGAATTTGCCGGGGAAGCTGGCGGATTGCCAATCGAAAGACCCGGCGGTGAGTGAAATTTTCATCGTTGAGGGGGATTCGGCGGGTGGTTCAGCCAAGCAAGCGCGTGATCGTCATAACCAAGCAATTTTGCCTTTGCGCGGGAAAATTCTCAATGTCGAGCGGGCGCGGTTTGACCGGATGCTTGGCTCCGAACAGATCGGCACGTTGATTACAGCGCTAGGTACATCGATTGGCCCGGATGAATTTGATATCGAAAAAGCGCGCTATCATAAAATTATTATCATGACCGATGCGGACGTCGACGGATCGCATATTCGGACGTTGCTCCTAACATTCTTCTTCCGTTACATGCCGGAGGTGATTGAGAAAGGCTATCTCTATATCGCCCAGCCACCGCTCTTTAAGGTGAAGCGCGGGAATGCAGGCGAGCTATATTTGAAAGATGAGCGGAGCCTCGATGATTATCTGATCGATGTCGCGCTGGGGGATCTGGTGATTAAGGATGGTTCTGGCCAAGTGCGCAGCGGGAATGATGTGCAGGATTTGCTGGTGCAATCGCGCAAGCTTCGTAATTCTATTAATGCGTTGACGCAGCGCGCGGGGAATCGCCGGGTGATTGAACAGGCGGCGATTGCCGGAGCATTTGATGAAAAAGTGCAAACGGACGAAAAAGCGGGGGCCGCTTACGCGAAGAAAATTGCCGATCGTTTGAATGATCGCGCCGCAAAAAATGGGAAGACCTGGGAGGGAACATATTCTCTTGATAAGGGTTATACGTTGGAGCGGACGCTACGCGGGGTAACGCAAAGCGTGCGGATTACACCGGAGCGTGTGCGCAGCGGTGATGCGGTGCGTTTGAATGGAGCGGCTGATTGGTTGGCGGAAGTGTTTGATAATCCGGTTGAAATTACCCAAGGTGAGAAGGAGCTGGCTAAAGTTAACGGCCCTGCGGCTTTGTATGACCGTGTGATGGAAGCGGGCCGTAAAGGCATGGCGATTGCGCGCTATAAAGGTCTTGGTGAAATGAACCCGGAGCAGCTTTGGGAAACTACGCTTGATCCGAATGTACGGACATTGCTTCAGGTCGAAGTTGCTGATGCGATTAAAGCGGATGAGATTTTCTCGACCCTGATGGGCGATGTGGTTGAACCACGGCGGGAATTCATCCAAGACAACGCGCTTAAAGCCGAGGTGGACGCTTAATTTGAATTCTAAAGCGCTGCAAATTTCGATTTTCTGCGCGCCCGGTGCTCACGTACTTAATGTACGCTCCGCTCCGTGTGCTCAAAAATAAAAATTTTCGCTGACTTTATAATCCAAATTCGTTACAAGGCTTGCATGACATCACTCGCACAAAAATTAACGGAACTTGTTGGGGCGGCGTTTGAAGCGCAGGGGCTTCCGGCGGAGTTGGGCGTTGTACGTGTGTCGGACCGGCCGGATTTGTGCCAGTTTCAGTGTAACGGGGCGATGGCGGCGGCGAAGGTGGCGAAGAAGCGCCCTCGGGAAGTGGCGCAGGGCGTGGCTGATTACTTAGAAACCGAATACGCACAAGCGACAGAGCGTACTAGCCCATCACAAAAAGCTGGTTCCCACGGAAGTTCTCATTTTTTCAAAATTGAAATTGCCGGGCCGGGGTTTATTAATCTCGATGTGAGCGATGATACTATCGCGGCGCATTTGACGGAAACTGCGAGTGATGAGCGCCGCGGCGTGGCGGAAACAGGCAACCAAGATCAAACCATTATTTTGGATTATGGTGGGATGAATGTCGCCAAGGCCATGCATGTCGGGCATTTACGCCCGTCCGTGATTGGTGATTGCTTGAAAAATATTATGAGCTTTGCTGGATATAATGCGCTGGGCGATATTCATATGGGTGATTGGGGTCTGCAGATGGGCCAGATCATCAGCGCGTTTGAGCTCTCGCATCCCGAATGGGCATATTTTGGCGATGGCCCGTATCCTGATGCGCCGCTGTTTAATTACGCGGAGCTGGAAGAGATTTATCCGCAGGCCTCGGCTGCTTGTAAGGACGATCCGGATCGTTTGGAGTTGGCTCGCGCCGCGACCAAAGCGTTGCAGGAAGGTAAGCCGGGGTACAAAGCGCTGTGGCAGCATTTCATGGATTTATCGATTGCCGATATTAAAGACAATCTCGCGCCGCTTGGCATTGAGTTTGATATCTGGAAAGGCGAAGCGGATGTTGATCAGTTTATTCCCGAGATTGCCGAAGATTTGAAATCGCGCGGCATTGCGGAGGATAGCGAGGGCGCAGTGGTTGTGAATGTTGAGCGCGAAGATGACAACAAAGATATGCCGCCGTTGATGTTCTTTAAATCTGATGGCGCGGTGACGTACGGCACTACTGATGTGGCGACAATTTATGATCGTGTGAAGCTGTATGATAATTTGCTCAAAATTATTTATGTTGTCGATAAACGCCAGTCTTTGCATTTCGAGCAGGTGTTTCGCAGCGCGCAGCGCGCGGGTTACGTTGATGGCATAGAGCTGAAGCATATCGGTAATGGCACGGTGAACGGGGATGACGGCAAGCCGTTTAAAACCCGTGAGGGTAAGGCGATGACGTTCCGCGGAATGGTTGGGGCCGCTATTGATAAGGCGACCACACGTTTGGATGAGGCGGAGCTGGCGCAGGATATGAGCGATGAAGAGCGCGCGGAAGTGGCACGGAAGATCGCTGTGGCGGCGCTGAAATATACCGAGCTTTCGAATCAGGCGCATGTTGATTATATTTTTGATCTGGACCGGATGATTACGTTTGAGGGCAAGACGGGTCCGTATTTATTGTACCAGGCTGTGCGGATTCAATCTTTGCTTAAGAAAGCGGAGGTGCAGGGGATTGGTTTTGCTGAAGACGAGTTTGTGCTTCAAGAAGGAGACCGGTCTTTGGTGTTACTGCTGGCAGAATTGCCCGATCATTTCGATATGGCTTTGAAAAACTACACGCCGCATGTGCTTTGTGAATATGCGTATAGGCTGGCGCAAGAATTTAGTTCCTTCTATGGCAACTGTCATATTTTATCTGAAGAAGACGAAGCTGTACGTGCGTCGCGTTTGGCATTATGTTTGCTTACATATCGACAGCTTAAGTTGGTGCTGGGTGTTTTGGGTATAGAAATTCCTGAACGCATGTAATTTCTCTTTATGGCTTGACGCGGGCATTTAATTGGCTATTATTGGCCAATGCTTGGAATAAATGCCGTTATAATTACCCCTGAAATTCTTCGTCAGATTGCCGAAATTGACGAATTCAAAGGTCTATGGAAAGGCCTTGATCGGCATACGACCGGTTTACAGCTTCTCGGCGATGTTGCCGATTATGGCGCGAATTTTAAACGCGTACTCGGCCCTTTAGAAGATCATCCGATCAGCGTTGATATGATCCGCATTCTCAATGCCAATCAAATTGGCAAAAAGGACGGGCCGAGCGATCTTAAAACCAAACCTAATCAGCTTCCCATTTCCCATGGTGACAAGGTTTTTGGCACGCTGGATACGGCCGAGCCGGATCAGGTTGAGCCGTTGCTCGCGAAATTGTGTGAATGGACGAATGAAAATTTAAATGGGCCAGAGCTGCATCCATTGCTTGTAACAGCCGTGTTTGCCTCGGTGTTTTTACAGCTCAGTCCTTTTGATACGGGTAATCTGCGTACAATTCGGTTTTTGGTGATGCTGATGATGCTTAAAAGCGGTTATACCTATGCGCCGTACGTCTCGCTGGCGCCGATCATGGAAGAAAAAGCGGGCGTGTTTTTCAAATCTCTGAAACATAATCAAGATAGTTTGGAAGAGGGCAAACCGGATTGGTCTGAATGGCTGCGCTGTTTTTTGATGCTGCTGCAAGATCAAAAAGAGGTGCTGCATCAGCGGCTTTATGCGAAGGAAACCGAGCTGCGCGGGCTATCAGAATTGTCGGCGAAAATTATGGGGTTGTTCAAAACGCATAAACGTTTGCAGATGAAAGATATTATCAAGTTGACCTATGGTCGCCGTGCGACGATTAAATTGCGGCTTCATGAGTTGGTCGAGAATGGATACCTTATGCGCCATGGCGCAGGCCGCGGCACGTGGTACGCTTTAGTTTAGTCTTGGCTCTTTATCTTTGCACTTCGTTACTACGCTCCTAAGGTATATTTTATACCTGTCGTCGCTTGCGCCTTGTGCAATTTTTAGCGCTCAATCAAAGCGTAATAGAAGTGATTGTTGCCGCTGCGAGAGAAGCAGCCGGCTGTGAATGGTCCGCCGGCCATAATAATTTCAGTCCCGTCGGCAAAGGCACCTTGGTATTTTGTTGTTGAGGCACCGCCGCCCGTATCGGCTACAATGCCGGAGATATTCAAACGATCATTAATTTCTGTGCAGACCGCGGTATCGACATTGCCAAGCGTTGCAATAAGTTCCTCATTCGAGATGTCCGCATCGCTGTCACAGCCCGTGGCGCCTGTTCCGACATCGGCGATACACGTTGCGCCGGTGAATATCCAATCGCTGCCATCATTGGCGCCTGCGGGGGGCGACTGCCAGCTTACTGCGCCGCCAGTGGTGGTAAAAATTTTGTTTGTGTCAGGTTGTCCGTGAGTGTATCCGGCAACAAAAGTTTGGTCAAAGCTGATGTCGTTTTCAGAGATGCCTCTGCGGCGCAGGCGGTTGACGGCGCGTTCGATTTTTTGTGCGTAGGCCAGAATATCGGAGGCTGCCAGAGCGGATTCCTGGTTGGATAGGTTGCTTGTTGTGTCACTGCGCATACCGCGCGAGATGGAAAAAGAAAGGGCGGCGAAAAGAATAATACCCATCAGAATAATGATAAATATGTTCCCCTGTTCGCTTTGGCGATTATTCTGCGGCATCTACGCCTCCGTCATCAGTGTCGTCTTTAAAGAGGGCTTTGCGAGATTTTTCAGCGGCATCATCGATGATGTCCTGAATTTCTTTTGGCAGTTTGCGTTTCTCTGTTTCCGGCGCTTTCGCCTCTTGTGGAGCTTGCGCGGGGGGCGTTGCCTGTACAGGTGGTGGCGCTGCAGGCGCGGGGGGCGCTTCCGGAGTTTTGACCTCTTGTGAAGGTTGCGCTGGTGGTGGCGCAGCAGCGGGCGGCGGTGCGGTAGGTTCTGCTGGCTTTGCCGGGGCGGCCTCAATTTTGTTGTCAATGGCATGGACCTGAACGAGCGCCATAATTGCGCGATCAACCGGGCCGATATCTTTTTTCTTAACTTTCCCGAAGCCTTCTTTGATGGCATCAATTTCGGGTGGTGTGGGGAGGTCGACATCGGCGCGCTTGGCTGTCCAGCTTTTATTGACCATAAGGTCGCGCAGCTTGGTGATAGCGCCAGCGTGTTTCATCAGTTCTTCATCCGGCGGCGGCAGCGCAAGATAACGGGTGACGCGCATGGCTTTGGCAAAGCCGGGGTTGGAGTAGAATATGGCGCAATCAACAACGGTTTCACCGAAAGTCATGACGGCCTGACCTTCAATAAAACCGCGCAATTCATCATAGGTTGCACGTGGACGCATCTGCACGCCGGCTTGCTGGGTGTCAAAATACGACCCCATTTCAGTTCCTCCGGCCATTTGGAAGCCGGAGACCTCGGTGACGATGGCGGTGCCGACAGTTTTTTCGAAGAATTCTTTGGTTTCGGTTGGGTCTTCGAGTTTGCCGAAGATCTTAATGTTACAGTTCGCCGTGATCGAGTTGGCTTCTTCACGCACACGTTTTTTCATGGCCGGTAAATCTTGTCCGGAAAAGATGAGGCAGAAGCCAAGAGAACGGGCTTGGGCAGCCATCACGGCCATACCTTGCGCGACATAATATCCGACTTCGTCAAAGACGGTTACGAACGGGGTGTTGGAGTGCGTGGGTTTGTTTTCGATAACGCTGGCGCTATCGCCTTCCACGGTTGAGCCAAGGGCGGAGCCCATCATGCCCTTCATGGTACTTGCTACAATTTTACCAAGGTTGGCAATTTCGTCGCCGGATTTTTCCAGCGCGGGAATGAGCACGATCAGTATACGGCGGTTGAGGACGATATCGACCATGTCGACATCGGCGGCCTGGGTATCAAAGATGTAACCATAATCATCACCCAAAGATTGTAGTGATCGGGTGAATTGCATGGCCAGATAACCGTGCTGCTGCGAAGCCGTGTTGGTGTCATATTGCTGTGTATCAGGGCCGGGCGGTTTGACTTTTCCTTCGTCGTCATAAGCATCGCCGACAAAACCCGGAAGTGTATCGAGATAGCCAACAATCCCTTCGCGCATTTCGACAGGCACGGTTTCATCACGCTGGAGTTTGATCACATTATTAAGAGATAGGTAATCACGGATGGTTCGGACCGATAGCGGCATATCCTGATGATCGCGTTTCCAGGTAAGGATGGGCATCATTGCGCCAATCAAGGAAACCGCACGTTCTTTCCACATTGCGTTGTCGCCTTCGGATTCCGGCATCAAGGAGACCAACATGTTGACGAGGTAGGAAGCCGAGCCTGATGAGAACGGGTTCATGGTGTTAGATGGGGCGGCGACGTCCGAGTTTCCGGTCATGTAGTTCAGGACCAGCAGATCATCATCGCGCCCTAAACGGCGGACAAGCGAGGAGAGTGAGGACCATAAATCCGTGTCGGCTTTACCATCAACATAAACAAATCCAGAACCCCATGTCAGGGCATTGGTGACGATAGACATTAAACCCTCGGTTTTGCCGCAGCCTGTGGTCCCTAAATACAGAATGTGGGTCCGTGCGTCGTTGTTGGTAAACCAGATTTCTTCGTTGGTGTCCTTAACATTGCCCAGATAAAGAATACCTTCAGGCTTTCCTGCTTTCCCATCGCGCCCGTTGTTGGGGTCCATGAATTTTGCGCCAAACGGTAGTTTAAAGGCTAAAGATTTATCGCGCGTTTTAAGCCAGATAAAATATAGGAACAAAAAGACGAAAATCAAATCGGCAAAAGCTAAAGCCCAGTCATTGGTGAGAATGGCGACGCCCGTCATGACAAAAACAGCCGTTGAATATGTGCTGGTTGTTAAGGAGTCAGAAACACGTGTCCAAAGCGGGCGCACATCCCGAAGGATGGCGGTATGCTTATGTTCGTATTTCTTCTGGTCTAACGCCATTAAATCACTTGCCCTTATGTCCTGACAGGGTTGCTTCGTGTCTAAAGTAGATAAAACTACTCGTCGCCGCTTGCGCCTTGTCAGGCCATAAATTCAAGCGATTTTTGAGTTTTGAAGTTTTGTTTTTTTGTTTCATCTATTGTCCCCTTAAGAAGGCGTCGGCTGAAACTGGTACGCCTGATGAGTTTTGCGGGCTTGAGCTTGTCTCGTTGCTTGCCGTGTTAAAACCGGTGTCGACAGGGTGTGGTACAACCGATGACCAGATCGTAAAGAGGATGAAGAGAATTACGAGCGCGAGAGCGGTGCCCATTAATCTGCCACGGGTATTTTTTTGGCGATGATGCGCAGCGTTATGAGCTGGCTTGTGTGGTTTTTTACCAGCCGTTTGCGCTCCGCTGTCCGCAGCGCGGATATGTCCGTGTGCATTTTCCAGTGCACCTGAAGCGGCCATTAAGCCTTCTACAGCGTGGCTGCGCTGGTCAAAAACAGCGACCTCGATTTTTTCACCTTTTGGTGTTTTTAGGCTCAAGGTGTGCTGCCCTGTTTCTTCATTGTGAACAACTTCCAAAGCTGAGGCTTTGGCTTGTGCCAAATCCATTTGCCAGACAACAGGAGATAATGCATCTGGAAGGGATAGGACGAGCTTGCCATCAACAACATTGGCGCTGGCTTCGGTTTCTTTCTTTTTGCCTTTAAAGTTTATAATCATAGTTTTAGTTGCTCCTTAAATGGCTTTTTTAACGCCACGTTTTTTTGACTTGCTGTAATCGAGTTGCGGGATTGGCCGTGCACGGCTTGAAGCCATATATTCTGTTATGGTCTCAACGGCGTGTTCGAGTTTTGGTACTGGGATAGGGCGCTGGGTCATTTTTTCGGCCTTATAATGTGACATCGCGCCGATGGCTTCCATATGGAAGGATTGGCGACCCAGATTATTAAGCGGATACCAAAGGGTGCGATCGGCTCCTCGTAACCAGACAAAAGTGGCGGGGGCCAAAACGCCACCCTCTTCACGGGCTGTAGCTAAAGCGCGCAGCATAGCGGTTGTGACAAAAGCGTGCTGGTTACAATTTGAAAGAACCTTACCGGCTAGATCTTTGGTTTTTAGGATTTTACGGGCTTCTCGTAACAATGATTTGTCACGGCTAAGCTTTAGTTTGCCTTTATGGGTCCAGCATCGGGCGAGGCGCCCCAGCAGGGCATCACATTCGTCGCGTTTGCGCGAGGCCTTCAAACAAAAGCACGCAAGTAGCACTTGCTGATAGGGTTTAAGGGCCATGGGGCCTTTCCAGCGGCCGTAAAGCTGTTTCATGAAGGCTTTGGTTGCACTTTTTTCATCGATTGACCCATCGGGCGCAGAAATATTGTTGTAGGCCAGCCATTCTTCCGGGCCTAAGGCTTCGGCAAAAGAGGGTAATTCTGCAGGCACGGGGGAGCCTGGCGGGCGCGGCGGCTGTGTTGCCGGGTTAAAATCTGCAAAAGGAGCAATGATTGGAAAGACTTTAGATTGGCGGTGAATAAGCCCCTCCAGCCCTAATTTTGAGCGATAATGCGTTTTGGGGCCGGAAAAAATGCACCAGAGTGCGCCCAGAGCGGCAATTGTGAAGAGAACAAGACGCATAGGCTGCATGGCAAGGGAAACAAAGAGGCTTAAATGCCCGTAATTGAGCTGACTTTTATGCCATTTCGGTGTGGCTTCGAAATAAGCTTCCCATGGGACCATTTGGCCATTATGCAGGACTTGATAGCCCCCATCGCCATATAAGCCTAAAATGTTGCCAATCTCAATAAACCAGGAAATCAGCCACATTTCACCATAGCGAATCCAGCGCACGACATTACGGATTTCGTCTGATTGTTTGCTCCATATTAGCCATGCAATGACAGCCAGCACCACCAGCATGATGGCCCAGCCAATTGCATTTTCATGTAATGTGTTCTCAGCCTGTTGTCCGCCAGCCAAAGGTGCTCACCCCTTAAATGTGTGTACTCTCGTTAATATAGCGCAAAACTAGCAGAAAAACCACTTGTGAGGGGCTAAAATCCAAATCAAATTTAAAATCTGTTTGCAAAGGGGATTTTTTTTGCTAAGACCATGCACGGCCTTTAAAAAGGCTGTTTTGGTGCGCCGCAATAGCTCAGTTGGTAGAGCAGTTGATTTGTAATCATCAGGTCCCGAGTTCGAATCTTGGTTGCGGCACCATTTTTTTTAAATGTTGGGGTATAGCCAAGCGGTAAGGCACCGGGTTTTGATCTCGGTATCCCTGGTTCGAATCCAGGTACCCCAGCCATTTTTTCTCCCAAACACACTCAATTACAATCATCACATCATGAGCTCACAACGCTTATAAGCGAACAATGCGAAGATAATGACACGATTGAAAAAGCTCTAATCACACTACTTTCACTGTCGAACAGAGCGTTGTTGGTCATAAAAAGTTCGAAAACAGCCATAAAGCGTGTCCTGCTCAAAACACTGTTTTCGAACTTAGAATTAAACGCTCGAAACGTACAGTGGACAATGTGTCCAGTGTTCTCGATGATGCAAGATGTGAGTGAATACAAAAAATGGCTGGCAATAATTGACGTACTTCGAACGGATTACTTAAAAGATATGATTTTAATTCATAATCATCTGCACGATGAAATTCGTGAAATCATAGAGCTGAATTCACATTAATCAGCCTTATTTCCATACTGTGTGTTATCACGCGACTAGCGTCAGGTTTCACACAGTATGGAAATTGGCCCGTACGGGATGGTAAATAAGTAGGCAAATTGTTGTAATCACGAAGGCTCGGCATAAGCGGACTTACCAACTGAAAGACGATCAATTGCACAAACAAAGCGATTTGCAATCAGAGTTGCGTCTGAATCGTTTTGCAATTCCCCGTCGCCTATTAAACGCTCAGCTTCCTGTTTGAAATCAACCAAACAATCCATTGAGGTTGGTCTTTTTTTTGTTCTAATATCTTCGAATACACTAGGAAACACTCGAGCAAGTTTTTGGCCAAAACCTTTAACCTTATGCTCTCTGTAATCGTGTTTTTCAAAACGAATATCTTTAACATCGCCTTCATTAAATGCCCTCACTTGTTCCTGTGACATTGCAGCAACTTCATCTAAATTTTCAACAAGAGGAAGGCCATAATACCTAACATTTATATCTTGATGGTGGTTAAGAACACTTGTCACCATGCGTTGATCAGCTAAAGCTCGTATGACATCACTACGTGCAAAAGCTTTTCTTGTTACAATCGCTGCCATTTTATCAGCTTGGGGTTCTCCCGCACCTGTTGTATGAGCAAATTCGTGCCATAGTAAAAGAAATTGCCATTCTTCTACAGAGCCAGGCATATCTGGTAACTCACCTTCGGATAAAGACATCATAGATTCACCATATGCTTTTCCATTTACAAACTCAGGAAAAGTAAAAACTAATCCTGACATCGCTTCTTCAAAATCATTTTCTGGGCACTGGTGAGCAAACGGTCCATTTATACTTTTGAAAGGAAAAGGTATGCAGCCCGATTGAATATGCTGAGGAACAACTAGATTGCTAACGATTTGAACTAAAACTTGCTCAGACGCTTCAGCAACATATTGTTCAACAATATTATCTTTTTGTGGAGATGATATACCGCTTTGATGATTGAAAAATTCGTTTAATCGCTCTCTTATATGATCAACCATATCAGCACGAGAAAAACGGTGTAGTCTTCCTTGCTTTTTAGAAAAACCTAAGAATTCTTCCGACCTAAATACAATTGTTGGAACACCAAAGGGATTTTGATTTTGATAGCTATCTTCTAGTATTGCTGCGGGGTTAATTAATTTTGAAGTGTCTAATACTGTACTAAATATACTCATAATTACCTGATATTTTAAATTTAAAGCCGATTACCACTTAAAAAGCTAACGATAGGTTACCATAACGGTTGACTTTGCTCGCAGTCAAGCTATAGGATCATTTTTCAAGAACTAAGTAGGTCTGCATTTTGAGAACCTAGATCGAGGGAATGTGCGTAATTAGTAAGGGTAGTGTTAAGCGTTTATGAGTTTTACTTACAGCGACAAACAAAACATACTTCATTATTTATCTGACCCAAATCGTTGGAGTGATTGCTCTAACTTGGGTTTCTTTATGGATGATCGTCGTAAATGGTCATGCCATACTCAGAGAAATATTCATATTGCTCGGGATAGTAAGTATACAGGAACAAAGACATATTTAGTGCATCAAGATACAGGTTCTTCATTGCTTATTGAGCGAGTAGAGGGAGGGCTATCTATTACCGACGAATCTGATCGTGTTTTATTGTTTCAAGGGAATGATTTCAAAACGGATGACGATATGGAGGCGAAATACACCCCTAAATATTCAACCGATGAAGTTGGTATAGACAATTCCCACGCAAGTGTTGTGGAGCTATCAGAGTTAGATTTATTTGTTCGTTTCTCTAATACAGGAGCTAAATCTCTTTTCTTAGAAAAAGAAGGTGTTCGAATTGATTTAGCAAAACCCAGTAAAAAGCTATCAAACAGTTTGGAGCAAGGTCGCTTCTTTCACGTTATATCTTTCAATTTATCTGCAACTGATGGGTTTGGGTTGCCTACGGATGATTTACTGACAGGTATTAAACTTGTTGTCGCAAAGGACTTTGATATAGAGCCTGATCTTGAAACGTTTAACGAGATAGATACTGAGGGTGATGGACTTGAAGTGTTTTTATCTCGTTTAGGAGAAAACCAATACCGTCCAGAAGATGCTCACCTACCGTGGCAATGGCAAAGGAAAATTGATACTGTTGATTTATCGCCACTGGAAATAGCTTGGATAGATTCTACAGAATTCAATGGACATTACGCTGCCTTACCTACGCAGTTCTCTTTTGAGAAGACCGAAGATGGTTTTGATCTAATGACTGATCTTGATAGTAGAGAGCGCATTTTGTCACATAGCGGTGTTTTTAAAGCGGCTATGGCTGGGTCGTCACATCCAACACAAATGATTAACTCTCAAACAGCTCCACATAGTATGTTGCACTTTTTGAGTAACGGAGAAACCACAAGAGATCATAGGGGACGTGAATGGAGCTATATAGTGTTTAAATCTGAACATTCTGCTGCTATTGCAGATCAAACACGTGAAGTCGTTCGGCGTAATTTTGGCTTATCCGGGCATCACTTCTCTGTTCTTAACTTTGATAATGGGCTTTGTTTGTTGGCGATGCGAAGTGAAGCTTTGGAAGCTACTTTAAGTAGCTACCGAGCAACTATTGAGATGCTTGCCATGATTAAAGATGGCGGAAATGATGTTAAGCGTATGAATGAGTTACTATCCAATGGTGCTGACTTAAGATTTATTGATCCAGAAGCTGTTTTTAAAGGTCGCACTTTTGCAAATGAAATGCATGACGCTGGTAACACTGTATTGCTAACTACATTACAAAAGAAATTTGGCATACGTGACCTCTCTACAAAAGATATGGATCTCAGGTGTTAGAGCCTGATATATCAAGCTGATATTTACGATGCTATGCTTCAATGCCCCTGCATGTTCTCTTTGTATCAAATAATCGTACAGAATTCGAACCCGTGTTACCTCTAGAGAATAATTTTTTATTCCCTCTATAATAGAGTGTATTGTCTCCTTGGGCTTTTTAGCCAGATAGCAGAGTATATCTACAAGTAGTCCTCTCGGCACAACGTGCCTTAAATACTCTCAGATTCAAATACTCAAAACGCTATGGCAAAACCGCCCTGATCTATATTTAAATTTACTTCACGAGCACTTCAAAAAAGTTTCCGTAAGGGGGGTTATCGCTCAGTATCCGGCAGTGCTGCAAACCAAGCATGAATATCTCTAACTGCAATGAGAGTTTTCTTGCCAGATTTCTTAATGGGCAGGCGTCCTTCTTTAATTTCCTTATAAATGGACGTACTGCCCATATCCATAATTTTTTTAGCTTCAGCTATGCGCACATATAGCCTGTCTTCTAAAGTTGGGGCCTCTTCAGGCAGCGTTACCTTTGGACGCGTGGCGTGTTTTTGTTTTTCCTCTTCAAGCTGCTTGGCGGCACGCTTTAAATCTCGTGACAATATGTCCCACATCTGTGCTTCCTCACGTACATTCATGGCCCTGCGCTCTGAAAGTTCAGCAAGATTGCTCAGAAGGTATTTCATGATTTTCTCCTTTGTTAGGATTGGTGCATAAACAAAGGTTAGCAAGTGGGGATATGGCCTTAAATGCCTTTGTAAGTGTGGGATTGAACCGGAGAGGTTAAGTAACTGAGTAGACAAGATTAAAATTTTGGGAAAACTTTTGTACCCCCATGGCAAAACCTGACATCAGTAGCGCACTAGGAAAAACACCCTCGTTACTTGACTTAAAGT
The DNA here is from genome assembly GCA_021776025.1 of Alphaproteobacteria bacterium. GTDB lineage: Bacteria > Pseudomonadota > Alphaproteobacteria > Micavibrionales > Micavibrionaceae > TMED27. Next base: position 8,424 of record JAJFGR010000022.1, on the reverse strand, counting down.
TTTAATTTGGTTAGAAAATGAGCCTCTGTCAGTAACCTCTCGTGGGCGGTTAGCTCAGCGGTAGAGCACCTCGGTGACATCGAGGGGGTCGTAGGTTCAATCCCTATACCGCCCACCATTTTCTCCTTTATCAGCATTCAAAATCATCCAGAAAGACTCAAAGTAAAGGTCTCGATAGTCTGAGAGAATTTATCAGCAGACTACATCCACAGCCATTTTTTGTATTCACCTACATTTTGGAAGCTATGGAAGGGTTCACGCAGCGTGTACTCTAGCTTTCCGCCATTTAACTCAAGGTTCGAAAATACGAAAGCTATCAAAGAGCGCTTTACCTCTGTACATACGGTACGTAAATACCTTTAGGGTTATAACACCCGCATGAAAAAAGGCGTTAATCTCACTGTAGCTTTACCAAAGTGCTTACCTATCCTTTTGTACCCGGTGGAATGGTAGCGTCGTCCCACTGGAGAAGGAATTTTCCTCTGTATAGTTCGGCGCTTTCCTTGTTTTTGATCAGGATAATAATGGGTTCATCCAGAAACAGGAATATAGCCAGATAATCACCAAAGACCTGAAACGGAATGGTGGCGTACTTACTCTCCGGGGCCCATCTGTAGGTCATGTAAGGCGCCGGAAAATAGTTATCTCCTTCTCGAATTAAAATACGCGAGTCAAAGCGATCACATATCTTCATCATATTTTTTGCGTAGTCACTTTGATAAAAACCGGGGAACCAGTCTTCTTGATGATAATTATTTCCATTCTTTACGCAAATTAGTCCACCAACATCATGGGCAAATTCGTAGACGAAGTTATAAAATTCTAAACATTCGTCACGACCATGGAAAGTTCTTATTGTACTTCTTCTTTTTCTGATGCCATCGGATGCAAGAAACTCAATATCCTCTGCCTCAAAGGCGGCTACAATTTTTTCCAATGTACTCCGGCCCGGTTCTTGCTTGCCAGCCTCAATATTGGCGATGGTTGGCGTGGCTAGACCGCTTTTTTTAGCTAGAACAGACTGGCTCCAGTCTTTGAGGCCGCGCGCCGCGCGGATTTGGTCCGGTGTAATCATTGTTTTCTTTCTATGATACGTTTTGTCCGTACAATACGAAAAAAATAATGCATAGTATATAAAAAATAATAAATTTTAGTCTTATTCACAAATTCTTTCCATCCTTGATAGTTTTGGGTTTGCTAATGGAATCGGGCCTTACGGCAGGGTTCGAGTATCAAAAAAATATCATAGACAGTGGAAAATATAAAATTATTATTGACAGGTCTTTTTGGTCGATATAAAAGCGATTACTAACGATAGATTTTATATTGTTTTGGGGTTGTCGGACTTTTTGTACGACATAATATCTTTACCCCCCATAAGGTAGCCACGTCTGGGTAGCCCAAAAAAAGAAAGGAAGATCTTAACGTTTTGTTAAGATTTGGGGTTTACGCAGGTGTAATATACAAAATTAATGAACTGTTAATTGTGGTCTGAAAAGCAAAGGCCGATAGCAGGGATGATAAAAGTACGACTTTTATCAAAGGAAAGAGCATGCTGGAAAAACTGTTAAACAAAGCATTGAGCAACACCACAGCCTTGCGCTCTGTGACGGTGATGATGTCATTGCTGTTCGTTGCATTCTTTATAGCCAGATTTTTTCCAGCCCATGCAGAGCAAGACACGTTCCCCTACAAAGCTATCACCGTCGATGAATGTATCCAGGAGAAGGAATGTGTTTGGTATCATCTTTTGCTCGCTGTTCAAGCTGAACCTATGAAGCAGGAAATAACAGGTAACTTAAACGTACGAAAATGGGAAGAACCAATCCGCTTTAAAGTGAAAGCAACGACAAATGGTATTAACGGCGAACGAATTGACGGCTGGTACAAAAGTGTGGCTCGTTTTACGACTCAAAAAATATCAGTTGAGGAAGTCGAAAACTTCTTGATTTTATTGACTGATGACATAGAAGCGGAATTAGAAGGGCCGTATAGGAAAATATTTCAAGGCGTATTCGGAGATGACCGTATCCTAGATCATTATCGAGCGGGACCTAAAAAACGCGGTGATAAGTGCCATTATGTGTTGTTACAAGACCCGAGATTAAATAATGCAGTTTATAGTTATTTTTCCTTTATTCAGAAAGATCACCCAGATATTCAATCTTGTATAAAAGAGGCCATTTATGTTGGCTTAGGTCTGTCCAGTATAGCCAATAGTTTAATCTTTGAAAATTACCAGACAGATGGCCCATACACCAAGCTCGAATTGCTACTGATACTTCTTGTTTATCAAGATCGTATTCGTAGTGGCATGTCGTTTGACGAACTTAAGCTCACATTTCATGAAATCTATGATCCATTAATTCAGCTTACTAAAGAGAAAGGAATATTCAATGCTTACTGATAGAGAGGTAACCGCGCAATTATTAGAAGAAAGAGTAAGGCTATTAAATCCAGATTATTCTACATCTTCATCAATTATCATTAACGATCGCTTGATCGATGTTGCTCTTAAAATGGGAGCGGATAATGTTTTCATAGGCAGTCAAGCGAATTATACCTATACGGAAGTGACAGTGAAAGGTTCTATTGGTTTTGTTGACGAGGTGCATGGTGGCGTTGTTGGTACGGGGGTGATCGGTTGGAATGGCAAGGATGGTTATTTTTTTAGGGGCGAAGTCGAAGGTCAACTCGGTCCTATAGTTGTCAAGCTGAAAGACTTCCAGGTTGAACAATCGGGATTAAAAATAATAAATACGCCCATTGCGGATTTAACTGTTAGCCAGCGATTAGATACGAATAATTTGGAGATAAAAGGCGAGTTAGACCTTAAGCTCATTGGTGGAGAGGTTGCCGTTGTAATTGACGAGAACGGTAACGTTGTTGAAACAACAGTTGGTGTTTATAAGGATATTATACCAGGTAGTGGGATAGCACAGGGCGGGGTGTCTTTCGCTAGAATAACCGATACTGATACGTACTCTGTATTTGCAGATGGAAACTATTACGGTGACGACGTCGGTCATTTTAGTGGAAACGCTCGTGGGTATACAATTGAGGCGTTTGGCAGAGTTGCAGATCAGGTCATGGAGCATCTGGGACCAGGTACAAAATATCTCGAAGCACGTGAAGAGTTTATAAGCATAATTCAGGCAAGTGTCGATGCAGGACATCCTTTAAGCAGGGCCCTCGCTATAAACATTTTTGCCTACGCTGATGATCCTTCAGGGCAATTCGATCCAGATACCGCAACCCTAGATGACGTCTTTGCTTTGTTAAGTGGTACGTATGATCCGAATGCACCGCAAGCCGTAACCACCGGCAGCCTCCTAACGCAAGAGGAAATTTTAACACAGGTCGCGGAGGCTACGAGCTCAGGTGACGGCTCTAATTCTATCACGACAGCTGATACCAATATCGAAGTTACAATCAACAACCAAGACGGCACAACAGAAGTCATTACGCTTAACCCGGCCGAATACAAGATCGAACAATTCAACGAAGAATTTGCTGATCTCGAAATTAATGGTCTGGTTATTTCATCAATCACTGACACGGTTACAAACCCAGATGGGTCCGTTTCTAATATTACGGCGCGTGTTATTGAGGATGCTGAGGGCAACAGGTTTGAGACCTTAGAGAATAAGCTTGCTGATGGTAGCCCTATGCCAAGCAATGGCGTGGAATTACAACAATCTATTCAAAAGTTTGATGTAAACGGAAATCTTCTAAACTCTCGCGAGAACACACGCTTTATCGATTCCGCCGGACGCATCCACGAAACCATTCAACAAAAAGAAGGCACGGACGGATACTGGCATGTTCAACAAAAAATTGTTGTGGGTGGTCAGGTTATCGATGATAGTCCGACTTTTGTTGTTCCTAACGTTGAACTGTTAACGGCATTTCAAAGTGCCGGATCTCAATTGGGAGGGCTTCTGGCTGACCATCTTGCGGACGGCAATGCTTACAAGGGCCTTGTCTATGCAACGCTTCTTGAGACCATTGGCGAGCATTTTGGAACCTTTGGCGCTTTTCTTTCAGTGGAGGGTAATTCCTTTGAAGCACTTTCCCGAGCCGCGTTAGGCGAGGCTATTGTGGGAACGGAAATGGACACGCCCGAATTCTCCGATACGTTCTTTCATAACTTGAACAAGAATATAAGCAATGTCGTTAGTGGTCTTATCGTCGATGAAGTTGGAGACGCGCTTGGCCTTGAAGGTGTAGCCGGGCAGGTTTTTGATTTTGCAGCTGGACAGGTCTCCTTTGCCATCGTTAATGAAGGTGTCAATTTTATCTTTGATTCCTTAAGTCTTCCTGTTGATCAAACGCTAGGCCTTTTTAATTTTAGCGGTGATGGTGACGTCATAAATGTTGATCAGCTGCAAGCGGCCGCTTTAAATTTTGTAGCGAATTACGTCGGCAGCAGGCTGGCAAGCGAGGTGATACAACCGGAGACAGAAACAGCAGCCTATGTTTCTCAGGCTTTTCAGATTATTGGTACGGTTATCGCGGCTCCTACCGGACCGATCGGCGTTGCTCTTACGGCTTTTGTGACCCAGGTTTTGGGAACGGCCATCGGCAATGTTATCGGTGGTGATGCGCCGGAGCCATATGCCGTGACAAAGACTAAGTTCGATGGAGATACCGATGGATATTCCGTTGGGCAGACTTATGCTCATGACGGGGGCCCTGCGAGTGTTACTGAAAGCATGGCAGCGGCTTTTGTTCAGGGGGTCAACGACGTCATTGAGGCTACGGGCGGAGCGCTACGCCACACGTCTTCGGCTCCTGGCGTTTATCTTGGTTGGGATGAAGGTGCCTATTTCGCGAACGTAAATGGCGCTCAGCATGAGTTCGGTAGCGCCAGCGATGCTATAGGTTATGCCGTTCTGCGTACGCTGAAGGGCTTTGATTTGGTTGGTGGTCATGCGGTCGTTATGCGCGCCTGGCACAATTCCGAAGCTTCTACCCTTCAGCAATGGCAAGAGGATATCGAAGTTGCTGAAGCCTTCCAGCTTTATCTGACGAATCCTTTGCCTATTATTGCGTTAATGGCTGAGCAACCTGACACTGATGCTGCAAAAGCATGGGCTGTTATATTGCAACGTGCGACAGAGCTTGAGCTGCACCTTCCACATGAGAAAGATATAGACGGCGGCTGGAATGAATTGCTGTTGGCGCGTGGTGATCTTGATCCCGGCTCTATTCCTGACCTTCAGGGAGACAGTATTGTTCTGACAGATCCGGTTACCGGTGAAGAAACAATCATGCAACATGTTATTGGACCGGGATATGAAATTATTCGGATCGAAGGAACAGACGGCAATGACATTATCGAAGTAATTGTTGACGGGCCATCAATTACTTTCGTTGATGCCGGCGCCGGTGATGACACAGTTGAGGGTAGTGATGAGCGCGACATTATTCTTGGTGGTGAAGGCGATGATATCATTAATGGCAATGGCGGTGACGACTGGATTAATGGCGGCAGTGGTGACGACACTATCCACGGCAATGGTGGGCTCGATCTGATTTACGGTGGCGATGATAATGACACATTGTTCGGTGATGAAGATGGTGACGCGGTCTATGGCGGTTTTGGCGACGATACGCTGTACGGTTTAGCCGGCAATGATGAACTGTTTGGCGGGAAGGGTAACGACACGCTAGATGGTGGCACCGGCCGTGATATGGTTTATGGCGGCGAAGGCGATGATATTTTGTATGGAAGACCATATGATACCCTTAGAGGTGGTGAAGGTAATGACACCTTCATTCTGACTTCAAGCGAAAGCACTATTCATATTACTCGCGGCGAAGGACATGATGTCATCCAAGCTCCAACTTCGGATAGAAACTACCTGCAGTTTGATAAGAGTATTGGTGTCAATGAGATTTGGACCCATACTGCCAACGGAAACAGAGACTTGGTTTTTACTGTTCTGGGTGAAAACCAAAGTGTGACAATCAAGAACTACTTTACATCATGGGCTAATGGTCATGGTTTGTATATGCAGATTGGTCATATGAATGATCGTCATAGAGCGTGGCTTTCTCCTGACGGACACGACACCACCCCTACAGGGGAAGAAGGCATTTTGCCGGATTATTTTTTGGGAAATATGGAGGCACTTGATGTTGATGAATACCGGAGATTTAGGCCGACTTCTTGGCATACCTCAATTGAGGAATGGCGTATAAATGTTGAAGATCAGAATGCCTCATACGCAGCATACGTATCAGGACCGGCTGTAGGTTATACTAATGCTAACGCCGCAAGCACTGCCAACCTCGCCAACATTCGTGGTGCCTATGTCCTGTATGGCGGCGCTAAAGATGATATGCTGTATTCAAATGGGTACAGTGGTAACTCTACTTTTGGCGATAGTGGTAATGACACATTATATGGTAGTACTATTGCCGACATTCTTGTTGGTGGTATGGGGAACGATACTCTTTCAGGTAACAACGGGGATGACGATCTTTATGGTGGATCTGGTGATGATATTGTTTGGGGTGACGCCGGTAATGATAATATTGATGGTGGCTACGGAAATGATACTCTTAAGGGCGCCGCTGGAAATGATACTGTGCACGGTAACTTTGGTAATGACACCCTGATTGAAACTGGCACCGGTAACGACACCCTCAACGGTGATGAAGGCGATGACATTATCAGAGTCTATGGCGGCAACAATACCCTTGATGGCGGTGACGGCAATGACGAACTTATAGCTTACGCAGGCAACAACGCCATGTTTGGCGGTAGCGGCAATGACACATTAACGGCTCTTGGTAATGGCGAAAACGTGTTATCCGGAGGTGATGGCAATGATAGATTAGTTTTCACACTCTCTGATAACGCTGGCAACGACAACACATATAATGGTGGTGACGGTACGGATACGCTGGTGATAAACCTTACGGCTGCTGAATTTGCGCTGAATACTGTGCAAAGAGACATTCTCCGCTTTAGAGCGCAATTAACATCCAATCAAAGCACAAGTACAACGGCGTTTCTGGCTTTTGCTTTTGCCCTTGCTGCAATGGGTGTCACTGATGTCGAAGCTATGGAAGTTTATGTTGACGGTATTTTGAATGGTATTTCCTACGCGGATATGGATGGAACGACTGCGGCTGAACAGCTAAACGGAACAACCCAGCATAACCACATCAAAGGTGGTGACGGTGATGACACTATAAATGGTGGAGACGGCCATGACTATCTCGAAGGCGACGAAGGTGATGACAATATTGCCGGCGAAGGTGGTTATGACGATATCAGAGGCGGTCTCGGCAACGACACCCTTTCTGGCGGCGATGGCCGCGACAAAATCGCAGGCGATGAAGGTGATGATGTTATTACAGGCGATGCTGGAAGTGACGTTTTGGAAGGTGGCGAAGGGCTTGATAACATCGATGGGGGATCAGAAGACGATGTATTGAGTGGTGGCGCAGGAGATGATGTGCTCGCCGGTGGTGATGGCAATGATCAGATCTTTGGCGATAGTGGCAATGATACGCTGAGCGGTGACGCCGGAGATGATGTGCTCGAAGGTGGAACCGGCAATGATAATCTCGATGGTGGCACTGGTAACGATACCCTGCGGGGCGGCATCGGCGCTGACATTCTTCGTGGTGGCGAAGGTGATGATGTGCTCTATGGCGGTACGGGAGCAGACAGTGCGGTATTCTCTGGGCTGTATACGAATTACACCGTAACCGATAATACTAACCATTTCACCGTTGAAGATACGGTTGGCACAGACGGCACAGATACACTTTATGGGATAGAAAAAATACGGTTCCTAGATGGGCTATATGAGAACGGATTATTCGAAGCTTTGCCAAACACAATTCCTGTTGCGACAGATGACAATGTTTCAACTGATGAAGATACAGCTGTAACGGTTTCTGTCTTGTCCAATGATACAGATGCTGATGGACAAATTTTAAGTGTATCTATTAACACCGACCCATCCAATGGCATTGTTACTGTCAACGCTGACAAGACGGTCACCTATACGCCAACCGACAATTTCAATGGCAGTGACAGCTTCGTCTATCAAGTTCATGATGGTCTTGGAGGATATGCAACGGCAACGGTTAATGTACAAGTCACTCCTGTAAACGATAACCCCATAGCAACCGATGACAATGTAACAGTTGATGAAGATGGAGCTATCACAGTTGGCCTTCTTATGAATGATAGCGACCTAGACAATGACACTTTGAGTGTTGCATCAATCTCTGCAGCTGTTTATGGATCGGTCGTTATTAATCCAGATGGCACAGTAACCTATACACCTGATGCCAACTTCAATGGCGCCGATAGCTTCACTTACACCATTGAAGACGGCAACGGCGGTAGCGATACAGCTACCGTAAATCTCACGGTTAATCCTGTGAACGATAATC